>NZ_JAVSJB010000009.1:0-212353 GCF_032027545.1 Pseudomonas oryzihabitans
CCCCCCTTGGAGGATCCACCCATCCCCCCGATACACCTTGTGCCAGACCTGATCGCGGCCATGGGCCGCTCCTACGGGATTCGATGCTCTTTCATCCAACGGTGCCTATTCCCGGGTGGAAAACGCTGCGCGGTTTTCCACGCTACGGTGTCCACCGGGGACGCCGTCCGTACCAACCGTTACCATGGCCAACCTCTCCACCATCCCTGGCGATCCATGGCCAAGAAGTCCAGCAAAACCCCCACTGCGATGGCAAACCCCACCGCCCCCACGCTCATCGACGTGGCCCGGGTCGCCGGGGTGTCGCCGATCACCGTGTCCCGGGCGCTGAACCGGCCGGAGATCGTCAGCGAGGCGGCGCGCGACAAGGTGCTGGCGGCGGTGCAGGCCACCGGCTACGTGCCCAACCTGCTGGCCGGAGGCCTGGCCTCCAATCGCAGTCGCCTGGTGGCGCTGTTCGTGCCGACCATCGTCCACTCCATCTTCGCCGAGACCGTCCAGGCATTGATGGCGCGCCTGTCCCAGGCCGGCTACCAGACCCTGCTCGGCCTGACCGGTTACAGCGCCGAACAGGAAGAGCAACTGCTGGCCGCGGTGCTGGGGCGCAAGCCCGATGGCATCGTGCTGACCGGTACCTTGCACACCGCCGCCAGTCGTCAGCGCCTGGCCCAGGCCGGCATCCCGGTGGTGGAATCCTGGGACCTGGGCGAAGACCCGCTGGACATGCAGGTGGGCTTCTCCCACGAAGCCGTGGGTCGGGCCCAGGCCGAGCATCTGTACGCCCGCGGCTATCGGCGCTTCGCCGTGGTCTCGGTGGACGATCCGCGCGCCCTGCGCCGCTGTCGCAGCCTGGTGGCGCGCCTGGCCGAGCTGGGCCTGCCGGCGCCATCGATGGAAATCCTGCCGGCGCCCGCCTTGGTCGAGTCCGGCCGGGCCGGGTTGCGCCAGCTGCTGGCTCGCAGCGAGGCCTTCGACGTGGTGGTCTGCAGCTCGGATACCGTCGCCCAGGGCGTGATGGCGGAAGCCGCCAGTCGCGGTCTGCGCCTGCCCGAGGACCTGGCGGTGCTGGGCTTCGGCAATCTTTCCAGCGCTGCCCAGATGCATCCGGCGCTGTCGTCGGTCAGTGTCGAGGGCGATCGCATGGGCACCTTGGCGGCTGAGGCGCTGCTACAGCGTTTCACCGAGCGCGGCGCTTCCCGTGAAGCCGTGCGCATCGATACAGGCTTCCACATCATCGACCGCGCCACGACCTGACCGTCGGTATTGATGTCGTTAGACGTCGTACTTGTATGGTTGCGCAATCATGGCTTAGTCTTGGGCAAACGCAAGGACTGAGGCCGATTGTCGCATCGAGATATGATTGCGCAATCATCCAGTGGTCCGCGCCTTCAATAAAAATAATCACGCAAGAGGGCTTCCCATGGATGCCACCAGACCCACCCGGGTGCGCTACCTGATCCTGTTGATGCTGTTCGTCGTGACCACCATCAACTACGCCGACCGCGCCACCATCGCCATCGCCGGCTCCAGCCTGCAGAAAGACCTGGGCATCAGCGCCGTCACCCTTGGCTATATCTTCTCCGCCTTCGGCTGGGCCTACGTGGCCGGGCAGATTCCCGGTGGCTGGCTGCTGGATCGCTTCGGTTCGAAGAAGGTCTATGCCGGCAGCATCTTCTTCTGGTCGTTCTTCACCCTGCTGCAGGGGCTGGTCGGCGGCCTGCCGGTGGCCTGGGCGGTCACCACCCTGTTCATGCTGAGATTCCTGGTCGGGCTGGCCGAGGCGCCGTCCTTCCCGGGCAATGCGCGCATCGTCGCCGCCTGGTTCCCAACCGCCGAACGCGGTACCGCCTCGGCGATCTTCAACTCGGCGCAGTATTTCGCCACCGCGCTGTTCGCGCCGATCATGGGCGGCATCGTCTTCCACTTCGGCTGGGAGCACGTCTTCGTCATCATGGGCGCCCTGGGCATCCTGTTCTCCGTGGTCTGGATGAAATACATCCACAACCCCAAGGAGCATCCGCGCATCAACGCCGCGGAGCTGGCGCACATCCGTGACAATGGTGGCCTGGTGGACATGGACAACGGCACTCGTCAGCAGGATGGCGGGCCCAAGTGGCACTACATCGCCCAGCTGCTGACCAATCGCATGATGCTCGGCGTCTACCTCGGCCAGTACTGCATCAACGCCATCACCTATTTCTTCCTGACCTGGTTCCCGGTGTACCTGGTGCAGGAGCGCGGCATGACCATCCTCAAGGCCGGTTTCATCGCCTCGCTGCCGGCGATCTGCGGCTTCATCGGCGGGGTGCTGGGCGGGGTGATCTCCGACTACCTGCTGCGTCGCGGCCATTCCCTGACCTTCGCCCGCAAGCTGCCCATCGTCTGCGGCCTGCTGCTCTCCACCAGCATGATCTTCTGCAACTACGTCGACGCCGACTGGATGGTAGTGGGCTTCATGACCCTGGCCTTCTTCGGCAAGGGCATCGGTGCCCTGGGCTGGGCGGTGGTGGCGGATACCTCGCCCAAGCAGATCGCCGGCCTCTCCGGCGGCCTGTTCAACACCTTCGGCAACCTGGCTTCCATCACCACCCCCATCGTCATCGGCTACCTCATCGCCGCTACCGGTTCCTTCAAGTGGGCGCTGGTCTATGTCGGGGCCAATGCCCTGGTGGCCGTGTGCAGCTACCTGTTCATCGTCGGTCGCATCCAGCGCGTCGAGCTGCGTACCGCCGACGGCGAGATCCTGGGCGCGACCCAGCCTGACCCGGCCCGGGCCTGAGCCCGGCAGAGGATAAGAACATGAACCTGATCGATCACCGTGATTCGCCGCGCTACATCAAGCTCCACCCCCAGGACAATGTCGGGGTGGTGGTCAACGAACCCGGCGTGGCCGCCGGCACCGCCTTTGCCGATGGCCTGACCACCGTCGAGGCCATTCCCCAGAGCCACAAGGTCTCCCTGGTGGATCTCGAGGAGGGCGCAGAGGTGGTGCGCTATGGCGAGGTCATCGGCTACGCCCTGCAGGACGTTCCCGCCGGCAGCTGGATCACCGAGGCCCTGCTGCGCATGCCGGAGCCACCGGCGCTGGACAACCTGCCCAAGGCCACCGCGCCCGGCCAGGTTGGCGAACCCCTGGAAGGCTATACCTTCGAGGGCTTTCGCAATCCGGACGGCAGCGTCGGCACCCGCAACATCCTGGCGGTGACCACCACCGTGCAGTGCGTGGTGGGGGTGCTGGACCACTGCGTCGAGCGGGTACGCAAGGAGATCCTGCCGCGCTACCCCAACGTCGACGACGTGGTGCCGCTGTCCCACAGCTACGGCTGCGGGGTGGCCATCAACGCGCCGGATGCGGTGATCCCGATCCGTACCCTGCACAACATCAGCCGCAACCCCAATTTCGGCGGCCAGGCCCTGGTCATCGGTCTGGGCTGCGAGAAGCTGCAAGCCAGCCAGCTGATGCCGGGCGATGAGCTCACCGCCGGGCAGAACGAAGAGGACTGGCTGTTCCGCCTGCAGGATTCGGCCAACGGCTTCGCCGGCATGGTCGAGCAGATCCTGGGGCTGATCGAGGCGCGTCTGGAAGTGCTCGATCAGCGCCGCCGCGAGACGGTGCCGGCTTCAGAGTTGGTGGTGGGCATGCAGTGCGGCGGCAGCGATGCCTTCTCCGGCATCACCGCCAACCCGGCCCTGGGCGTGGCCGCCGATCTGCTGGTGCGGGCCGGCGCCACCGTGATGTTCTCCGAGAACACCGAGGTGCGTGATGGCATCCACCTGCTGACCCCGCGCGCCGCCACCCCCGAGGTGGCCGATGCCCTGATCCGCGAGATGGACTGGTACGACCGCTACCTGGAGCGGGGCATGGCCGATCGCAGTGCCAATACCACCCCTGGCAACAAGAAGGGTGGGCTGAACAACATCGTCGAAAAAGCCATGGGGTCGATCGCCAAGTCGGGTACCAGCCCCATCGCCGGGGTCATCGCGCCCGGCGAGAAGATCCGCGGCAAGGGCCTCTATTTCGCCGCCACCCCGGCCAGCGATTTCATCTGCGGCACCCTGCAACTGGCCGCGGGCATGAACCTGCACATCTTCACCACCGGTCGCGGCACGCCCTATGGGCTGTCCATGGTGCCGGTGATCAAGGTCTCGACCCGTACCCAGCTGGCCGAGCGCTGGCCCGACCTGATCGACATCGATGCCGGCCGGGTGGTGAGTGGGCGGCTGTCGCTGGAAGAGATGGGCTGGGAGATCTTCCAGTGCTACCTGGACGTGGCCAGCGGCCGGCGGCAGACCTGGGCCGAGCGCCATCGGCTGCACAATGACCTGGCACTGTTCAATCCGGCCCCGGTGACCTGATCCACGCGGTAATGAAAAAGGGCCGATCCCTTGCGGGGTCGGCCCTTTTCCTTTTCCTTTTCCTTGCTGCGAGGTTCAATCGGTCAGGGCGCTGCCGCTGATCGGTCGCAGGCGCTGTTGTTCGTCGTCTTCCGGATCACGCATCAGCACATAGCCGAGGATGATACCGACGAAGAGGTTGCCGACGCCGATATCGAAGAGGTCGGTGGTCCAGCCAATCAGGCAGAGGCAGAAGGCGATGGCCAACAGGGTGTGGCTCAGGCGGTCGGGCGCACTGTGCAGGCGGATGAACACCGGCAGTTGCAAGGCATAGCCGAGGATGCCGACCACGCCGAACACGCACCAGAGGTAGACCAGGCTGCTGTCGCTGGTGACGAACAACTCGATGCCGGGCACGGGAAAGGCGGCCATGGCGCTGCCGAACAGACCGAAGCCGGCGCCTTCCAGCGTCCAGCCATGGCGGCTCATCTCCGCGACCACATTGGGCCAGGTGTTCACCAGGCGGTCGTAGAAGGAAGCCAGGCCGCTGTCGCTCATCACCACCAGGGGATCGAAGTCGCGGATCAGGCTCAGCGCCGGCAGCAGCATGCCGCCCACCACGGCGAGCAGGATCAGGGCATAGGTCGGCCACTGGAAGCGGCGGGTCATCATCAGCAGCAGGGTGAAGGCGAAGGCCGCGGCAGGCGCCTTGCTAGTGGTGAGCAGGATGCCAAAGAAGCCGACCAGGGCGACCACCAGCCAGAGTGCCTTGGAGCGGGCGAATTGCGCGAGGAACAGGCAGTAGACCGCGATCAGCGCCGCCAGCACGTTGGAGACCCGGGCGAAGCCGGCGATACGGTCCGCTTCGCCGGCGACCCACTGGGTGTTGCCAGCGATGTCGTTGCCGCCCAGGTTGTAGCTGTAGCCCTTCCAGGGCACCGAGGTGTACTTGTCCAGGGCGATACCGATCAGGCAGGCGATCAGCAGCGGGAACATGGCCCGCGCCAGCAGGCGACTCTGCTTGAGCAGCTCGCGGCCGCAGAGCAGGCCGAACAGCAGCGGGCTGTAGACGAACAGCGAGAACAATACGTTGTTGAAGGTACCGCCGTGGAGCAGGGCGAGGGCGGCGTAGGCCAGGCCGGCCAGCAGTCCGACCCAGATCACCTTGGGTACCCTGACCGTGGCCAGCTGCAGGGCGAACAGCGCCAAGCAGGCGATCTTGGGCAGGTAGATCAGGGCCGAGGCACCGACCATGTCCAGGGCGTAGCGCAGGAAGCCGGAGAAGGTTTCGACGAACAGCAGACCGATGGCCGTCCATACCATCAGGGTGGAATAGCGCCATTCGAGCGCGCGTGGGAAGGCGGAGGAGCTGGCGGTTGCAGCCGACATGATGATCATCCCTGTCTTGATGCCGGTGGCGGAGGCCACCAGTCCTGAAGTAAGCAACGGAGGACAGCCGACGGCGCGCCACCTTGGCGTGACCGTGGGACTGCAGGCGCGGGAGCGCGAAGGCGGGCACGCTACCGCCCACGGCCGTCGAGAACGGGCGCGGGCGCAGGTGCGAGAAGTAAGCCGAAGGGATGATAGCGGAGGCCTTCCGGCGCCTGTCAAACGGTGCCGGCGCCAGTGGACATCCTCAGCGCGGATATCGGAAGCAGGCCACAGAAAGCCCTATTTGACCATCCGCCAGCTCAGGGGATAGCGGTAGTCGTGGCCCTGGTTGGCCTTGATGCCGGCGATCACCGTCAGCACGAAGGCCACGCAGGCCACCAGCAGCATCAGCGGGAAGCCGATCAGCACCCACACCAGCAGCCAGCAGACCATGTGCACCAGGGTGACGGTGAGCTGGAAGTTCAGCGCCTCCTTGCCCTGGCGGTCGATGAAGGGGTCGTCCTCGCGCTTGAGCTGCCAGACCACCAGCGGCCCGATGACGTTACCGATGAAGGGCACCAGGAAGCCGAAGAAGGCCGCGTAGTGGCAGAGCATGGCCCAACGCCGGGCATCGGTGCTGGGAGCGGGAACGAGGTCGTACATGGCGTGGGCCTCTCGTCATTCGCCGCGCAAGGCGGCTTGCTGGAGCTCGAACAGGTCGCGCAGACCGCCCTGGGCCAGTTCGAGCATGGCGTTGAGTTCGGCCGGTTGGAAGGGCGTACCTTCGGCAGTGCCCTGAACTTCGATGAAACCACCGGCATCGGTCATGATCACGTTGAGATCGGTCTCGGCGGCGGAGTCTTCCAGGTAGTCCAGGTCCAGTACCGGGGTGCCCTGGTAGATGCCCACGGAGATGGCGGCCACCATCTGCTTGAGCGGATTGCCCTTGAGGTTGCCACGACGCTTGAGTGCACCCAGGGCGTCGACCAGGGCCACGCAGGCGCCGGTCACCGAGGCGGTACGGGTACCGCCGTCGGCCTGGATCACGTCGCAGTCGATGTAGATGGTGTTCTCGCCCAGCTTGGACAGGTCGACCGCGGCGCGCAGCGAACGACCGATCAGGCGCTGGATCTCCAGCGTCCGGCCGCCCTGCTTGCCCTTCGCGGCTTCACGCTGGTTCCGCTCGCCGGTGGCACGCGGCAGCATGCCGTATTCGGCGGTGAGCCAGCCCTGACCCTTGCCCTTGAGAAAGCGCGGTACGCCGGCTTCGACGCTGGCGGTGCAGATCACCTTGGTGTCACCGAACTCCACCAGGACCGAACCCTCGGCGTGCTTGGTGTACTGGCGGGTGATGCGGATGGGGCGCAGCTGATCGGCGGCGCGGCCACTGGGACGCTTCATTGCGGGCTTCCTGTAAGGCGTAGATATCGGGTCCATAGTATAGGAGCGCCCGCTTCGTGCACACGGATGCGTTGGGTGCCCCGATCAGGTGCGCTAGAATCGTGCGTTTTACGTGCGGGGAAGGCTGGCGCTTTTCGGCCTCCACGCACCGCCAGACGAGGATCCTGCCATGGTGCACAGCATGACGGCGTTCGCCCGGGTCGAGCGGCCGGGGCCCCAGGGCACCCTGAGTTGGGAGCTGCGCTCGGTCAACCATCGCTATCTGGAGCCGCACCTGCGCCTGCCCGAAACCCTTGGCGACGTCGAGGCCAGCGTGCGCGAGGCGCTGCGTCGGCGGCTGTCGCGCGGCAAGGTGGAGTGCGTGCTGCGCGAGGTCCGTGACGAAGGCGCCGGGCTGCGGGTCGATGCGCGCCGGGCGGCGCAACTGGTCGCCGCGGCCGAGGACGTGGCGGCGCTGATCGCTCGCCCGGCCAAGCTCGATCCGCTGGCCGTGCTGGCGTGGCCTGGGGTGCTGGTGGGTGACGAGATGGATGGCGCCGAACGCAAGGCCCAGACCCTGGCCCTGTTCGAGACGGCGCTGGACCAGTTGCTGGAAAGTCGCCAACGCGAGGGCCAGGAACTGGGGCGCCTGATCGAAGAGCGCCTGGCACTGGTGCTGGCGGAAGTGGCGACGCTCCGGGCGCTGCTGCCGGAGCTGCTGGCGCTGCAGCGGCGGCGTATCCTCGAGCGCTGCGCCGAGGCGGGCGTCGAATTCGAGTCGGCGCGGCTGGAGCAGGAACTGGTGCTGCTGGCGCAGAAGAGCGACGTGGCCGAGGAACTGGATCGCCTGGAAACCCACGTGGCCGAAGTGCGCCGGGTACTGGCGGCCCAGGGCGCCGCGGGTCGGCGCCTGGACTTCCTCATGCAGGAACTCAATCGCGAAGCCAACACCCTGGGTTCCAAGGCCATCGATGCGCGGGCCTCCCAGGCGGCCATCAATCTCAAGGTGCTCATCGAACAGATGCGCGAGCAAGTGCAGAACATCGAATAGGCGGATTTCCATGACAGCCCTTCCCGGCACCCTCTACATCGTTTCCGCGCCCTCCGGCGCCGGCAAGACCAGCCTGGTCAAGGCCCTGCTGGACGCCCTGCCCGAGGTGCGCGTATCGGTCTCCCACACCACCCGTGCCATGCGCCCGGGCGAGGTGGACGGGGTGAACTATCACTTCGTCGACTGCGCGACCTTCACCAGCCTGCTCGAACATGGTGACTTCCTCGAGCACGCCGAGGTCTTCGGCAACTACTACGGCACCTCCCAGGCAGCCCTGGAGCGGACGCTCGCCGAAGGCCACGACCTGATCCTGGAGATCGACTGGCAGGGTGCCCAGCAGGTGCGCCGCAAGCTGCCCCAGGCCCAGTCGATCTTCATCCTGCCGCCGAGCCAGGCCGCCCTGCGCCAGCGCCTGGACAACCGTGGCCAGGACAGCGCCGAGATCATCGAGCGGCGCATGCGCGAGGCGGTGAGCGAGATGAGCCACTACGTCGAGTACGACTACCTGATCATCAACGACGACTTCGCCAAGGCCCTGGAAGACCTCAAGTCGATCTTCCGCACCCGCCAGCTGCGCCTGGACCGGCAGCTGCGCCGGCACGACGACCTGCTGGTGGATCTACTCGGCTGAACGTCCTCGCCCGGTCCGGCTCGCGGACGAGTCCGGCCGGGCATCTGGGGACGCCAGGCTGTCGCGTCCGCGGAGGCATCCCTCGAGAAGTTCTTTGACATATTTTGTTACATTGTTTTTGGGATCTTGCCTCATCTTGAGCGTCGGTTTTCCGTCATGAATTGGGCAAAAGTCTAGCCGTTTCATTGACGGCTTTTTGACATGGCTCCATGGCGCCGATAGTTATCGGCAACTTTGGTCGGTAAGTTACGCCACTCTAATTTTTCTTTGATAATATCTTATTATTATTTGGGCGTTGCGCCCTGCCTAAGACTTTCCTTTAGTTTTTAACAAGAAATTATTAGCCTTGGGTTTGGTTTCTAAGTTGCAGTCCGTCAGGCACTTCGCTGGCGCCTTGCTGCTGTAGATGCCCACGCCAAGCGCCTTCCAGCACGGCCTTATCGAGACAAACTCCAAGAGTTGCGCAATTCTTGCCCGTTGCGCACGGCTTTGCGTTTGTTTCGATAAGGCCTCTTGCTCCGGCATTGGCCGCGATTCCGCTTGGCGTCGACTTCACTCGTAGAAACTCTACTTCTTATTGTTTTCGAGAACTTAGGGAGACCAACGACATGCCGTCGAAACTCATCGCCGTACTCTTGTTGTCGTCCTGGCTGGCCGCCACGGCCCAGGCCGCGGAAACGACCGATCAGGGCCCTTATCTGCGTCTCAAGGTCCTGGGCAACACCGGCTTCGTGCTCAATCGGCTGAAGGGCGCGGACACCAAGGTCGTGACCTCGGGCAACTACGACTATCTGGTCATAGGTCCCAACGTCATCGTCGACGACCAGGTGCGCAGCGCCGTCAACACGACCCTGAGCCAAGGCGGGAAGGTGCTCTTCGACAACCAGATCGGTCTGGGACTGGCCAGCGAGAACGCCCAGCACGCCCTTGGCATGAGCCTCGACGCCGATGCCCTGGTGGTCAGCAAGCCCAAGAATGGCTACGGCCTGCTGATGACCCCCGTTGATCGCCCTCGCGTGTTCGACACTCTCTCCGAGAGCAAGCTGCGCATCCCCGGCTCTAGCGCTGGCTCCGGGGCGAAACCGGGCACATTGGAAAACACCATCGAAAACGTCTTCGGTCTTTGAGGAGGGAAGCCATGACCGCTATTGCGAAATTCACTCTGGGCGGGGCGCTTGGCCTCATGCTGGCGACCGGCCTGGCCCAGGCGGGCGAGTGTTTCCAGAACCACACCGAGGAGACCCTGCTCGACGATGGTTCCAAGGCCTTCGCCCAGCAACAGGCCCGCGATACCTGGCAGGATTGGATCTGGCGGGGCACCATCTTCCGTTGCCCGAGCGGCGGCACCATCGACTGTACCTACCGCTGGGGCGAGTCCAAGACCACCAGCTACGGCTGGTCGGTAGGGGTCAACCTCAATCCGGAGAAGATTCCTTTCATCGGTAGGTACCTGAGCATCCTGGGCGTCGATGGCAACTACAGTCAGGACAAATCCATGACCACGTCCTACAACTGGGATATCCGCATCAAGCCGGGCTGGAATGCCCAGCCCATCCAGGTCGTCGAGCGGCGCTGGAAGAGCGGCCAGTTCCGGGGGGCCTGGGTGCGTCGCGGCAACTGTTCGGTCGGGATCGGCGATCCGGTCGGGCCGCACTGGTACGAGTGGGACGCCAACCGGGTGACCAGTAGCTGGACTGGCAACCTCGAGGTCAGCAGGTTCGCCAGCTACCACGTCTACCAGTGAGGGTTACCGGCCGGGTCGTAGCGGGCCCGGCCGGTCCTGGACGCGCTTCGATCGGATCGCCGCGCGCAAGATCCGGAGCACGGCCCTTGTTGCCGCCCGGCCCCGGGTACGCTGTTCACACGCCGTCCCGACAAGGTGGGTGGCGCTTTTTCAAGCGTAGCGGCGGGCCGTCTGGACTGCACTGTCACCCCTTGCCATTGCCTCGCTTTGATTCGTCGCGGCGCCTAACCGGCCAAGAGGTCGCTCGCCACTTCGCGCGTGAACGGCTGAAAACACGGGGTCGCGGCAGCCGGTAGGCTCCGCTCACAGGCTGCGCAGCAGGACGAACAGCCCCAGGCCGGCCAGGCCCAGCGCGGCCAGTAGGTCGATGTTGCGCCGCCAGCGGGGTTTCAGCGTTTGCCTCAGGCCGCCGCAGAACCCGGCCAGCGCCAGCCACCAGAGCAGGGAACCGAGGAACAGGCCAGCCGCCAGGGTCAGTTGACCGCTCAGCGAGGATGCGCTCGGTGGCAGACCCACGAACAGGGTGGCGAAGCTGACGATGGTCAGGGGATTGGCCAGGGTCAGCGAGAAACCCGTGGCGATCTCCCGGTAACCCCCAGGTGTCGCTGCCTGGGCCGGCGCCGTCGTTTGCGCGGCATGCCAGGTCCGCCAGGCCAGATAGCCCAGATAGACCGCGGCCAGGCGTTGCAGCCAGGGCTGCAGGGTGCCGAACAGCGTTGCCAGGGCGGTGGCGCCCAGGGCGCCGGCGATGGCGAAGAGGCCGTCGGCCAGGGCGATGCCCAGACCGAACCTCGCGCCGGCGCTGAAGCCTCCGGCGAGGCCGCGCTGCATGCACAGCAGGCTGATCGGACCCACCGGCGCGGCGATGGCGACACCCAACAACATTCCTTGCCAGACGATCATGGTGTTTCCTCCGGATGACTTGGGGAAAGTCTGGCGGCTCGGAGGTCGGCTGCTCCATGGCCTTTCGCAGGTATGCTGCTGGGCAAACCGAAGGAATGGAGGTTCGTCGATGACCAAGCCGCTGGATCGTCTCGATCGGCGCCTGCTCAGGGAATTGCAGACGGATGCCAGGCTCAGTCTCGCCGAGTTGAGTCGGCGGGTGGGGCTGTCCAGTCCGGCCCTGGCGGAGCGTCTCCGGCGGCTCGAGGAGCGCGGCGTGGTCCTCGGCTATCGGACGGAAATCGACAGCCATGCCGTGGGCTATCCGGTCACCGCCCTGATCCGCCTGTTCGTGCCGGCCGAGCGCTACCCGCGGATCGAAGCCCTCTTGGCCGACATGCCCGAAGTGCGCGAAGCCTTCCACGTCACCGGTGAGGCGGCCTTCGTGCTCAAGGTGGTAGCGCCCTCGTTGGCCGATCTGGAGCGTACCCTCGCGGTGTTCGACCCCTATGGACGGACCGAGACGGCGGTGGTGCTGTCGACCCGGCTGGCGCCGCGTCCGCTCCCCATCGACGAGCATGCCCCTTGAGCCTGGCTGGGCTGCCGATGCATTCGTAGGAAGAGCCAGGGTCGCCACCGGCAGTGGCGAGTAGCGGGACGAGCCGGCGCCGGCTCATCCCGTCGGAGGTTTACAGCTTGATCCAGGTCGCCTTGAGCTCGGTGTACTTGTCGAAGGCGTGCAGGGACTTGTCGCGGCCGTTGCCGGACTGCTTGAAGCCGCCGAAGGGTGCGGTCATGTCGCCACCGTCGTACTGGTTGACCCAGACGCTGCCGGCGCGCAGGGCGCGGGCGGTCTGGTGGGCCTTGGAGATGTCGCGGGTCCAGACCGCGGCGGCCAGGCCGTAGGGAGTGTCGTTGGCGATCCGGATGGCTTCCTCGGCGGTGTCGAAGGTGATCACCGAGAGCACCGGACCGAAGATCTCTTCCTGGGCGATCTTCATGGCGTTGTTCACGCCGTCGAAGATGGTCGGCTCGACGTAGACGCCGCCGGTCTCTTCCAGGGTGCGCTTGCCGCCGGCGACCAGGGTCGCGCCTTCGGCATGGCCGGCCTCGATGTAGCGCAGCACGGTCTCCAGCTGGGTGGTGTCCACCAGGGCGCCGACGTTGGTTTCCGGGTCCAGGGCGTGGCCGGGCTTCCAGCCCTTGAGGGCTTCGATCACCAGCGGCAGAAACTGGTCCTTGATGGAGCGCTCCACCAGCAGGCGCGAGCCGGCGGTGCAGACCTCGCCCTGGTTGAAGGCGATGCCGCTGGCGGCGGCCGCGGCGGCGTCCTCGAGGTCGGGGGCGTCGGCGAAGACGATGTTGGGGCTCTTGCCGCCGGCCTCCAGCCACACCCGCTTCATGTTGGATTCGCCGGAGTAGGCCAGCAATTGCTTGGCGACCCGGGTGGAGCCGGTGAAGACGATGGTGTCGACGTCCGGGTGCAGGCCCAGGGCCTTGCCGACCTGGTGGCCGTAGCCCGGCAGCACGTTGAACACCCCGGCCGGGATGCCGGCCTGCTGGGCCAGCTGGGCGACGCGGATGGCGGTCAGCGGCGATTTCTCCGAGGGCTTGAGGACCACGGAGTTGCCGGTGGCCAGGGCCGGGCCGAGTTTCCAGCAGGCCATCATCAGCGGGAAGTTCCAGGGCACCACGGCGGCGACCACGCCGACCGGTTCGCGGGTGACCAGGCCAAGTTGGTCGTGCGGGGTGGGCGCGACCTCGTCGTAGAGCTTGTCGATGGCCTCGGCGCTCCAGCGGATGGCGTTGGCCGAGCCGGGCACGTCGATGGTGAAGGAGTCGGCGATGGGCTTGCCCATGTCGAGGGTTTCCAGCAGCGCCAGCTCTTCGGCATTGGCCAGCAGCAGGTCGGCGAAGCGGATCAGCACGCGCTTGCGCTGGGCCGGTGCCAGGTGCGCCCAGGTACCCTGCTGGAAGGCCGCGCGGGCGGCGGCGACGGCACGGTCGGCGTCGGCAGCGTCACAGCTGGCGACCTTGGCAAGGAAGCGCCCATCCACCGGGCTCAGGCAATCGAAGGTGGCGCCGGAGGCGGCGTCGACATAGGCGCCGTCGATGAAGGCGCGACCTTCCAGGGTGAGACCTTGGAAGCGCTGCTCCCACTCGGTGCGGCTGGGCATGCTCATGGGTGACTCCTCGCTAGTGGCGGTGAGCAGCCACCCTAAACCGGCCCGGAAGGGTTATCAATATATTTGACACTCGGCGGCCAAAGGCGCCGAAACGTGCGTTTTATCGAACGCTACGTTGCCGCTGGCGGCTGCGGGTCAGAGCTGCGTGCGGAGCGGCCAGCGGGGTGCGGCTCAGGCGTGGCTGGCAGCACTGGCGCGTCAGCCGGGGTTCGACGCTGGCATCCAGATCGTCGAGCCAGCCATCCACGGCGTCTTCCAGGGCGGCGACGGTCAACTGACCGAGCAGTTGATGGGCAATGAGATTGCCCAGACTGGGCGCGGCCGGGGCGCAGGTGGCGCCCCACCAGGCAGCGAATCTGTCCTGCAGGCCTTCGAGCAGGCGATGGACCCGATAGGCGGCGGCCAGCAGCGCCAGGCTGGCGGAGGGCGCCTGGGCCAGGGCGGCCGGGGCGAAACCCGCCAGGGCACGTTCGAGCACCTGCGCCAGGGGCGCTTCGAAGGCCACCGCCCGCGCCTGCAGCAGCAGCGCTTCGAGGGCGTCGGGCACCTTGTCGACATAGGCGCTGGCGAAGCGCTCCAGGGCTGGGCCGCGGCTGGCGCCGTCCTGGGTATTGCGCGCCGCCTGGTCGGCGAAGGTGCGGCTGGCCTCGCCACTGTCCCGGGCCCGCACCTGGGTAGTCTGGATCACGAGGCGCAAGGCGGCGGTATTCATGGCAGGGTCCTGCAGGGGTGAGCTGTGTTGGACGCCCCCGCGGGTATCGGGTCACACCGTTCGTCCGGTGCCGCCGGCCGTCAGTGCCGGAGCATGAAGGTGTCGTACTCCAGGTCGTCCAGCACCTGGTCCAGCCGGTGCAGGCCGAGCAGCACGCAACAGGCCAGGGAGACGGTGAAGCCGTAGCCGAAGAAGCTCGGGCCCAGCTCGATGCTGAGCAGGGTGAGCGCCAGGTTGAGGCCGAGGAACAGGGTGCAGAGCATCAGCACGGTGTCGCGTCGGTCGAGATAGAAGAAGACGTTGAGCAGCGCCATGAACACCACCTGGATGCTCACCCCCACCACATCGATGTAGAACAGCGGCAGGTAGTAGTGGGACATGCCCAGCCATTCCAGCAACTGCGGCGCCAACAGGAACACCAGCACCAGGGTCAGGCCCTGGACCTTGCAGATCTCCAGCAGGCCCTGGCGGATGGCCAGGATCATCTGCTCCTTGAGCTGGCCGATGTGCTGCAGCGTCTCGCCACCGCGCACGGCGTTGAACACCCGCTCGTACCATTCGGCGAAGTCGGTCTCGATACGCACCAGGAACACCGCCATGCCGGGGATGATGGCCAGGTAGGCGAGGAAGATCGGCAGGTCGTAGAGGATGGAGGCGCGCAGGGGGCCGATGACGGCGTCGGAGGTCGGTGGATTGAACCAGAAGATGAATTTGTCGACCCAGATACCCAGGTTGTAGAACAGCCCGGTGACCAGCAGGCTGACGAAGATCTGCTTGCGGTCGAGGAAGTCGAATGCCACCAGGCGGTCGGCCGGGTACTCGCGAATGATGTCGTAGAGGAACATGAACAGCAGGGCGGCATGCCCCAGCAGCAGGGCCATCAGCAGGCCGTTCATGCCGAGGAAGCGCAGCACGAAGGCGGCGGCGATCATGATGGCGTAGCCCAGCGTCATTACCACCAGGATGCGGTTGTAGGCCTTCATCCCGGACAGGAAGATGATCACCAGCCAGAGGTCGCAGAGGGTGACGAAGTTGGCCAGCACCAGCAGCCGGTAGGCGAAGGTTTGGTCGAACAGGGTGGCCAGCAGCACGAAGCCCAGGCCGCCGGCCACCAGGGTCACCAGCAGCAGGATACCCACCAGGTTGGGCAGGATGCTGGTCTGCTTCTCCTCGAACAGCCGGTCCGAGACGAAGCGGGTGAAATACAGCTGCAGGCCGCCGGTGAGGATCAGCGAGCTGGCCATGAGATAGGTCACCGTGACCAGGAACTGGCGGATCAGCACGCTGGGGGTGACGATGCCGGTGGCCAGCACGCCGATCAGCATCACGCTGATGATCGACAGCACCCAGGGGCCCGAGCTGATCAGGCCGGCGTAGACGTAGGCGCGCAGGGTGGCGGTGTAGGAGTCGCGCGCGAGGATCTTGCGCAGTTCGAAGCCGATGCCGGCCATGTCAGACGACCCTCCCGATGGCGTCCTGGTAGAGCTCGCGATAGCGTTCCAGCATCAGCGGCTCGGTGTAGTAGCGATTGACCCGGGCCAGCCCGGTGCGCTGGGCGGACTGCCAGCGGCCGGGGTTGCGCAGCAGGGCGAGGATGGCGCGGGCGGTGGCCTGGGGATCGGCGATGGCGACCACGCTGCCGCCGGTGCCCAGGGCGCGGTCCTCCGGCGTCGAGCCTTCGATGAGTTCGCGGCAGGAGCCGACGTCGCTGCTCACCACCGGCACGCCGGCGGCCCAGCCTTCGAGGATCACCAGCGGCTGGGCCTCGCTGATGGAGGTCAGCACCATGAGGCCGAGTTTGGGCAGGATGTCGCCGATCTTCTGGAAGCCGAGGAATTTCACCTTGCCGTCCAGGCCCAGGCTGGTGACCAGGCTGTGGCATTCGGCGGCGTATTCCTCGTCTTCGTCCTCCGGGCCGACCACCCAGGCCTCGGCCTCGGGCATGGCGCTGATCACCCCGCGCATGGCGCGGATGAAGGTCTTGACGTCCTTGATCGGCACTACCCGGCCCAGCAGCCCGACCACCGGCGGCACGCCCTCGGGGCGGCGCTCCAGGGCGTCCTGCCACTGGGTGAGGCTGATGCCGTTGGGAATCACCCGACAGCGTGCCGGATCGGCGCCGTCCTGGATCTGCCGGCGGCGGTTGCCGTCGTAGAGCGAGATGATCGGATCGGCGGCCTTGTAGGTGAGCAGGCCGATGCGCTCGAAGAAGCGGATCCACAGCCGGCGGATGTAGCTGACGTCCACGTCCAGCCCGGTACGCAGGGCCTCGTCCGGGCCTTCGGCGATCCACTTGGCCTGGGCCAGGTCGATCTTGCGCTCCTTGGTGTAGATGCCGTGCTCGCTGAGCAGGAAATTGCAGCCCCAGCGGCGCTGGAGGATGGCACCGAGCATGCCGGCGTAGCCGGTGGAGATGGAATGGATCATCCGCGGCCGCGGTAGGCGGCGGGCCGCTTCGGCCAGCATCAGCAGCGGTGCCTGCATGGCGCGCAGGGTCCAGAGATAGTCGACGAAGGAGGGATCGGTGCAGTAGCGCTCGTAGCCGTCGGTGATGGCCTCCCAGCTGGCGCGGCTGTACATGAAGTCTTCGAGGGTCACGCTGCCCTGGGCGAAGGCGTCCACCAGGGCGTCGCCCTGGGCGGCGCTGGGCTCGTCGGGGTGGTGCAGGAAGGCGTGCAGGTCACGCAGCAACTGCACCGGCGCCTGCCGCCGCGGACTCAGGGGGGCCGCCTTGGGCACCCAGGAGCCGGCGAGGAAGTGTTCCTCGATGTGCACTACGTTGGGCGGAATGGCGTAGTGGCGCTTCTCGTAGTTCTCGCGCTGGCCGCCGATGAAGAATACCGAGAAAGTCAGCTCCGGCAGGCCGAGGATCAGCTGGTTGACCCAGCTCGACACCCCGCCGCGCACATAGGGCCAGGTGCCCTCCAGCAGCAGGCAGACATCGGGGGTGACGGCGGCGGCGGGGACGTCTTTCATAACCAGTACTTCACCAGGGCGGCGAACGGTGGCCGCTTCTTCAGATCCGCCGGCAGGCTGTCGAGCAGCGCCGGGATGAGCGCGTAATCGCAGCGCAGAAAGGCGATCTCGGCGCGGAAGGGCGCCAGCTGGGCCGGCGGCACCCCGGCCGCCTCGGCGGCCTGGAAGAACTCCAGGGCCCGTTCCGGCTCGCCCTGTTCCAGGGCGATACGACCGGCCAGGATGCGCAGTTCTTCGTTCTCTTCGCCGGCCAGGGCCAGTTCGACGTGCTCGCGGGCCTGGCCGAGCACGTGGCGCAGCACGCTGCCCTGGGCCAGGCCTAGGTAGGCCAGCTCCCAGTAGCCGCGGGCCAGGGTGCCGTGCAGCGCGGGCTGGCGTTCCGCCGGGGTACTCGCCAATTCGCCGAGCTGGGTCTCGATGCGCTGGTTGATCTGGCTTTCCTGCTGGTCGAGCATCGAATAAGCGAGCAGCCGCACGTCGTCGGCCGGATCGCGCAGGGCCAGCTTGAGAATGGGGATGGCATCACGCCCCGGCATGCGGCGGGTGGCGAAGAGGGCGGTGAGGCGCTTGTCCGGGCTCGGTGCGTGGCGCAGCACGTCCTGTAGCCCGCCGTCGCTGAACAGCATCTCCTCCCGCCGCTCCAGGGGGCGGAACGGCAGGTTGGGCACGCTACGCGCCTCCCAGGCGATCTCGCGCTTCTTGCGCGGCACGTAGAGCGCCGGAAAGACCGCGGCGATCACGCCGGCCGCACCCACCAGCGGGATGAAGAACGCCAGGGCGAAGAGGAACAGCGGACTCCAGGGCAGCGGCCGCTGGTAGCGCCGGGGCAGCAGCAGCCAGGCACCGCCGGCCAGCAGGGCACTGCCCGCGGCGTGGGCCGTGGCGAAGGCCAGGGCTGCCGCTGCCACCGGCAGATTGGCGAACAGCAGCGCCCAGCTGCTGGCCTCGAAGGCGAAGGCGCCGCTAAACAGCCACTTGCTGTTCATGCAGGCCACACTCGTTGAACAGGAAGACGCGCAGCTCCTGGGCGCGGGTCTTGGGCAGCAGCTCGTGTTCGTGGCTGCGTACGCCGAGGCTTTCCAGGGTGCTGTCCTGGCCGTAGCGCTCCGCCAGCAGCTGGCGCAGGCGCCGGCGATAGCCTTCCAGACCATCGGAGGAGGTCAGCGGCAGCAGGACCAGCAGGCAGGCGTGGCCGGCCTGGTTGGTCAGGCGCAGCTGCAGGTCGAGACCGCGGCGACTGCCCTCCAGCAGGGCCAGGGCGCGCTCGCCACCGTCGGCCTCGGTCATCTCGAAGCAGAACAGGCAGGCGGGCAGGGCGTGCTGCTGGGCATCGCGCAGCGAACGCTTGAGATGCTGGGAGAATTGCTGGGCGTCGTCGTCGGCCAGGGCCAGCGCCTGGTGATCGCTCCCCAGCAGGTCGGCGATGTGGCCGGCCAGGATGGTCAGCAGGTTGAGGGTCCGCTCGTTGAAGGAGAAGAAGGGCATCTGCTCGATGGCGAGGATCGCCAGTAGCCGCTCTTCGGTATCCAGCAGGGGCACGCAGGCTTGCAGCGCCGAGTGCTGGGTTTCACCGCGTTCGAGCAGCGCCTGGCGGATGCTGAGGGTCTCGCCACGCTCCAGGGTCAGGCGCACCAGCAGGTCGTCGGGGTCGAGGCCGGGCATCTCGCCCTGGCTGGCCAAGGCGCGGCGATCCACCTGGCCAGCGCCCCCGACCCGGTACAATCCCGCCACCCGCAGCGAGCCGTACTGGGTCAGCAGGCCGACGATGGGCTCGGCCAGAGCCTGCAGGGCATCCTGCTCGCGGGGCACCTCGCGCAGCTGGCGGCGCAGGTCCAGCAGGGAGCTGCGCAGGCTGAGGTCGTTGCCGGCGACGCGCTGTTCCAGGCGATCGTGGGAGATGCGCAGCAGGTGGTGGGCGCGGGTGAATTCGTCCAGGCGCAGCTGGCGATAGTCGTTGGCCAGGTCCAGGCGTTCCAGGCGCCGATCCCAGATGTCACGGAACTCACCCACCAGCATGGCCGACAGCAGCACGCCGACGATGAAGGATGGCGGGATCTCCGCATAGGCCGGATAACCCTGCCGATGCAGGTAGAGCAGCGCCGCCACCAGCAGCGCGGCGCTCACCAGGCCGCGCATGAAGCCATAGCGCACGCCCATGAGGATGGGCGCGAACACCACCCAGGGAAAGGCCAGCTCCACCATCAAGGGATCATTGGGCACCAGCCAGAAGCCCAGGCCCAGGGCGGCCGCCGTGACCAGCAGGGTCTCCAGCCAGGACAGGCGGCCACTGGCGCGGGGCGCCAGGGTGAAGTCCTTGTGGACGGATTGCAGGGCCATCAGCGCAGCTGCAGCTCTTGGGCGGTGCCACGCAAGACCTTCTGCGCGGTAGCGGCCAGGCTCTCCCGCGACCAGCCGGAGCGGGCGCCGCTGTTGCTCCAGAGCACCTTGCCGCTGCCGGGATCCAGTACCTGCAGGGTCACGCCCACCGCGGGTTCGCCGTCCAGACCGTTCTTGTACTGCCATTCGTCGACGCTACCGGTGAGCACGTATTGCAGATTCTGCTGGCGAGCCCAGTCCAGGGCCGCACGCTGGCGGGCCTTCTCGTCGTCGGTGGGGTTGCCGGCCTGGCTGTCGTCGTAGACCTGGGGGTGCAGGCCACGCTCGCCGAGCACGCTGACCAGGATCTGTGCCGCGCGATCACCGGCCATGGGCGCCTGGGCATAGTTGGCCAAGGGCACCAGGCCCCAGCGGGCATCCCTGGGCAGCGCCTCGCTGCTGGGGCGGGTGAAGCTCGAGCAACCGGCCAGGAGCACGGTGGCGACACTGGCGACGAGCAGACGCGTGATGTTCATGAAATCTCTCCCTTGAAGCGGCCTAGCGACCGATTCTGTTGCTGTATTGAATGCCCAGGGTGCTGCCGGCCTGACCGCCGCTGCCCTGGGGGGCGGACTGGTAGCCGGCGGTGAACGCCAGTTCGTCGTCGCCGAGCACTGCCATGCCCAGGCCGACATTCAAACCGTAGTTGAATTCGCGTTCGGTCCACTGCCAGCCGACCAGGGTATCCACCAGCCAGGTGTACTGGGGCCGGGTACGGTTGAGCGAGCCGGGAATGCCGCGGCGCCAGCTGCTGCCGACGTAGAGCTGGCCGTAGCGGTCCTGCAGCAGCTGGGTACCACCCAGGGCTTGCAGGTCCGCGGCGGTGATCTCGCCGTTCTCGCCACTGCCGACCAGTGGCTGCAGGTAGCGGGTGACGCTGTCGGGCAGGGTGCTGCGTGCCTGGTTCTGCTGGTAGGTCACGCCGCTGCGCACCTGCCAGGTCGGGCCTTCGAAGAAGATCAGGTGGCTCAGTTCCAGGTTGAAGGCGAAACCGCTGCCCAGGTCGTCGCCGTCGCGGCTGGAATAGCGGTTGTGGGCGACCCGCCAGCTCAGTTGGTCACGCGGTGTGAGGTTGTGGCGCCCGGCCAGGCTCGCACTGTCACGCCGCCCCAGGGCGCGCAGGTAGCCGCTCTCGTCCGGTTGCCGGTGCCAGTCCAGGGCCGCCTCGATCTCGGTGTTGCCATCGATCCGCCAGGTGCGGGCGACGCCCAGGCCCAGGCGATTGCTGTCGCTGCGCTGGCTGGCGTCCACGGTGGTTTCCAGACCGCCGTCGGCCAGGTTCTTCAGCACCTTGAGCAGCATCTGGTGCTCGTTGCCCAGGGCATCGGACTTGAGGCCGTTGCTCTCCACACGATTCTGCTTGAGCTGGACATCGGCGTAGACATCGTCGCTCAGGCGGCGCGCCGCGCGCACTTCCGTGCCCTGCTCGACCAGGCCGCCATAGTCGCGCCGCTCCCAACCGGCCTGGACGCCATTGGGGGTGCGCTCGGCCTGCTCGGTGGCCTGGCGCAGCAACTGCCGCTGGATGACCTCCGGTGGCTCGTCACCGGCCGCCGCCAGCGCCGCCGCCTGGGCATCGCCGGCATGGCCGAGACGTTGCAGCACCTCGACCCGCTGCGCCGGGTCCAGGTCACCCGCGGCCAGCAGTTTTTCCAGTTCGCCGCGATTCTGCCGGCGCAGGATCTCCTGCAACTGCTCGTACTGGCGAATCTTCAGGCCACGACTCTTGGCCCAGGCCAGCCATTCGCCCTTGAGGCCATCGTCGTTGTTCTGGCTGAGGGCATCGAGCCACTGATCGAACCACAGCTGCAGCATGCTCGGGGTACCGTCCTGCCAGGCACGGGCCTGGGCCAGTGCCGCCTGTGGGCCGCGCAGACTGCTCAGCAGGCGCAGGTAGGTGGCATAGCGCTCGGGCGTGGCGGGCATCTCATCGCTCGCGAGATGCGGAGTGACCACCTTGCGCAGGCGCAGCGCGGCGTCCTGGTGACCGGCGGCGTCCAGGGCATCGGCGTAGGCGGCCTGCACCAGCCAGTCCTGGGGATGGGCCTCCAGGTAGCGGCGATACCAGGCGAGTGCCTCCTCGGCTTGGCCCAGCAGCACCAGACCACTGCCGACGGGTAGCCAGAGCACGTCGCTGTCGCGGGCGCGACCCTTCCAGTCACGCAGCAGGGTGGCCAGCTCGACCTGGCGATTCTGATCGATGAGCAGCCACAGCAATCGCTCGCGGAATCTGTCGTCGTCCGGGAAGCGCTCCAGGGCCTGGCGATAGCCGGCTTCCGCCTGACTGACGCGGCCGCGTTGGAAGTCGAGCCCGGCGCGGGCCAGCCAGACCGCGGGATTGTCGGCCGAGGCCGGTTCGCGAGCGGCGCTGGCCAGCAGGCGCTCCAGGGCGGCACCGTCCTTGAGTTGCTCGGCCCACTGCAGGGCCTGGGTCAGGCGCTCTTGGTCCTTGCGTTTTTCCCAGCTCTTTTCCAGCAGTACCAGGGCCTTGCGGGGCGCCGTGCGCTGGTAGATTTCCAGCAGCCGGTCCTCGTCCGCATCATTGAGCCCCTTGCTGCCGCTCGCCAGGCGCTCGAAGGCCAGCTGGGCATCGCTGTCGCGCTCCAGCTCCCAGGCCAGTTCCGCGCGTAGGCGCCAGAAGTCGTCGCTCTGGCGCTGCTTGGCCGGTACCCGTTCGAGCACCGCCCAGGCTTCTTCCGGCTTGAACAGCGTCCACAGGGCGTTGGCCCAGGCCAGGTACTCTTCGAGGGTCAGCGGGAAGCGCTTGCCGAAGGCGGCCCAGCCCTCGGCAGTGGCCTCGCCCTGCTCGGTGCGGGCCAGCAATTGCTGCAGCCGCTCCCAGGCCAGGCGCTGCTTTGGCTGACGCTTGAGGTAGCCGCGCAGCCAGCGCTCCTCGGCGGCGGGATCACCCAGGGATTCGTAGGCGAAGATGAGCGAATCCAGTTCGATCTTGTCCAGCTGGCGCTGCTGGGAGGCACCGCCCAGCAGCTCCACCACGGCATCGAAACGGAACGCCCGGGCGGCCAGCTTCCAGGCATGGTCGCGGTGGGCGGGATCGTCGTGGCGGGCGAGCAGACGCAGCCAGAGGTCGAGGGCTTCGTCGACGTGCTCGGTCCATTCGCCGAGCTGCGCCACTTGGGCCAGCAACTCGTCGTCGTCCGGGCGCAGGGCCAGCAGTTGCTGGCCTTCGGTCCAGGCGGTCTGGGTATCACCCCGGGCCAGGGCCAGGCGATAGGCGGCTTCCAGGGCGGCCGGATCGTCTGGTTGCCAGGCCCGCCATTGCTCGATGAGCCGTTGCGCCAGGTCCAGGCGGCCACTGCCCTGGGCCGCGGCGACCCCGGCCTGTAGCCAGGCCAGGCCACCGGCGTCGGGTTGCAGGCGAGGCAGTTCCTGCTCCAGCAGGGCCGCGGCCTCGTCACCCTTGCCGGCGGCCAGCCAGGCGTCGAAGGCCTGGTGCCGGTAGCCCTGGTGCTGCTCGGCCGAACCGCTGAGGTCGGCCAGGCGCAGATAGAGACGCGCCGCCTCCTGTTGCCGACCCCCGGCCAGGCTCCAGCGCGCCGCCTCTTCCAGCCATTGCCGGCGGCGCGGCGGATCGCGCCGGGCCAGCTCGACGTAACGCTGTGCGGCGGTGGCCGGGTCGCCCAGCTGCAGGGCGCGCTCGGCCACCCGCTGCAACTGGGGTGTGCTCAGGCTCGCCACGTCCAGGGCACTCAGGCGCTGCGCCAGGCGTTCGCGATCGGCATCGGCCAGGCCCGCTGGGCGGGCCTCCGCCTGCAGGATGTCCAGTTCCAGGGCATAGAAGGGCGTCGACGCCAGGGCGCGCGGCAGCAGCTCCAGCTGGTGCCGTGCCTCCTCGACCCGGCCCAGGGCGATCAATTGGTCGATCAGCTTCATGCGCAGCGCCGTGTCCTCGGGCGTCGCCTTGAGCAGCACCTGGGCATAGCTGATGGAAACCTGATCCGCCGGCTCTTCGCCGGGCATGAAGACGTCCTTGCCGTGGAAGGTCAGCACCAGCACCAGGGCGGTGATGAGCGTGATCCACAGCAGGGTCCAGCCACTCAGCAGACGGGTTTTTTTAGCTGCAGACGATCTCACCGTCACTCACCCGTGTCAGCGGAAGTTTGAACGTCCAGAGTCCTGCCGCTCCCGGCTGGCCCCTGTAGCGTTCACGGCCGACCCGCACTTCGCAGGCCGAGGCTGCCCGGACGGTCATCTCCAGGGGAAACTGACCGGCGAAGGCGAAGCGGATGCGCGTCGGCGAGAGGTACTCCCACTGCAGCAGCGGGATATTGGCTTCTTCGAGGGCGGGCGTGGTGTCGCGGCTGTCGCGCAACACCAGCAGGGCCTGATCCCCGGCCAGGTGGACGTAGCGCCCCTGGGGCAGGTCGCGCACGCCAGCGATACCCTTCGAACGCTGCAGGTCCGGCCAGCCCAGGCGTGGGTCCAGGCGCAGGGTGCGCAGGCCGTCGAGGGCCTTGATCGTCCAGCTGCCGTCCGCCCGCTGCGCCAGGCTGGCGGTATAGAAACCGTGCAGGCGCGCCAGGTAGTCGCTCATCCACAGCGACAGCGGCCGTTCGGCGGCCATGCTCTGGTAGATCTCGTCCATGGTCTTGAGCGAGGCCTGCTTGGTGGCCGAATAGAAGTGATAGTAGAGGTGCAGGCCGCGCAGCCGGCGCGGGTGCTCGGTGCGCTCGAAGGTGTAGAGCAGGTCGCGGAAGCCGTAGTAGGGCCCACGCCAGAGATTGGTGTAGACGTTCTCGTTGATGATGGGTGCGTAGTACTGCAGGCCGCCCGGGGTCGGCCGGATGTACGGGTAGAGTCCGCTCACCGAGGGCTGCGAGCGGGTGATGTGGGAATTGCCGCCGTTCACGTTGAGCAGGCCGTTGTCGTAGGCGAGCTTGAGGGTAGCGGCATCGGGCTGGGCGTCACCGGACCAGAAGATCAGCTTCACCGGCTTCTGCGGGGTGGTCAGCCGCTCGTTGATGTAGCGTGTCGAGCCGACCACCTCCCGGGTGTAGTCCACCTTGTCGTAGCCGGGAATCTGCATCATGTAGCCGTACTGGGCTTCGAAGTTCTCGCTCTGCGCGGACACCGCCGGCTGCCAGAAGAACGGATGGCTGAAGGTGTGGGTGGCCACCTCCACCTTGGGATCGGCGAACAGGCGGCGGGCGATGGGTTCGAGCTGGGCGGTGAGTTCGGGATAGCGGCCCTTGGGACCGATCTCGCCTTCGATGATCGAGGCCGAGGTCAGGAAGGGATGCGGCTGGATGAAATGCTCCAGCACCATCTGGCCGGCATAGGGTGCGCCAGGCACCTCGGCCTTGGAGACGAAGGCGTCGCCATCGATGTGCACCGTGGCGATGCGCCGACCGTTCTCGGTGGTCGGATCGGGCACCGGCAGCGGCGGCAGGTGCAGCGCCCGGGCGGTGAAGGCGAAAGGATCGATGATCCAGCGACTGGCCTCGGGGCCGTCTTCCATCAGGTGCGGACTGAAGGCGAAGCCGCCCCAGTTGGCCATGCCTACGGGCACGTAGCGGGCACCCTGACCCTCCAGGGAAATCACCGGCGCCGGACCGTCCGGCAGGACCTGTACGCTGGGCATGCCACGGGTGCGCAGCTTGGCCGGTGCCTCGAAGCTGCCGGCAAGCGCCTGGTCGTGCACCTTGAGCGCCAGGCCTTCTGGCAGCGGCTGGCGGCTGACGCTCAACCCCAGGCGTTTGAGCAGGGCTTCGTTGTCCAGCGGCAGGCCGCCGAGCAACAGCAGGGGGGTCCGTTCGTCCAGGCGCTGGCCGATCCAGTCGTCGAAGGCGCGTGAATTGGGTGGTGCACCACTGGTCATCCACATCACCACGCCGGCGTAGAGCGCGCTGGGCCAGGCGTCGGGCAGGGGTTTGGACGCATCGAAGTAGTCCAGGCGATAGCCCTGGTACTCCAGTACGCTGCCCAGGAAACGATGCACCGCCGACTGGCGCAGGGCACCTTCGCGACCGTCGTAGAGCAGGGCCAGCCGTCGCGGCTGCAGGTGCACCGAACTGATGCCCAGGGTGTTGAGGTCCGGGGTGGTGATATAGGGCACATAGCCCTCGTCACGCAATCGCTTGGCCAGTCGCTCGGCCTCTTCCCGCCGCTCCGGCGGCAGGTATTCGATGGCGATCACCGGGATGCCGGCGCTACGGGCGGCGTCGATCCGCGGCTTCAGCCATTCGCGATCCTGCTCGCTGACCGGTCGGTAGCTCTTCTTGCCGGCGTCCCAGCCGGCATAGATGGATTCCACTGCCATGGCCGCGGCCACGCCCGGCAGCTCCGGCTGTACCTCGAAGCCGCGGTTGAAGAACAGCTTGAGCGACGGCTGACGGCGATGCAGCTCGGCGAGCAGGCTCTTGAGCGCCAGGCGCTGGCTTTCGCGCTGGTCCTGTGCCACCAGTTGGAAGCTGTCGAGGGTATCGAGGAAGAGGCCGGTGTAGCCGGCCTTGGCCAGCTCTGCGGCACGCTCGAGCAGATGCCGGCGCCACACCGGCGACGCCAGGTCCATCACCTGGCTGCCCCAGGCCTTGTTGGCCACCGGGCTGGCGCCGTCGCTCAGACCGGCCTTTGCCAAGGCGGTCGCATCACCGGCGAATTCGCCGATGGACAGGTAGGCGAAGGGTTCGGCGCCGGCCTGGCGCAGGCTGCGCACGGCGGCGGCATCGGCATGTCCGGGTTCGAGGACCACCCAGTCGAACTGGGCCAGTTCGGCGATGGGCGGCTTTTCGGCGTACCAGAAGGCGACGCTGGCCGGAGCGGCCAAGGCTGTCCCCATGAAGGACAGATAGCCAAATAGCCAGACCGTCAGCTTGTGCCACCAGCCGGGGCGGACGTTCGTTCTTGTTGCCTTGCCTGACGCCACACCCTGTCCTTACCCGTAAACCTAGTCTCGGTATCAGGTTAGCTACATTACGCAAAAACGTGACGAAAAACTGTCGGCACCAGGCCGAGCGGCAACAATGGGAGGATCAATAGGTATCGAAATAAGTATTGGGCGACCGGCGAAGTCGTCTGGCTGGGGAGTTTCAGGGCCTGGACGACAGGACGGAGACGCAAGAGCGGAGAGAGGGAGGTAAAGCGGTAAGTCGGAGGAATGGCCGTCATGCACGGTCGTGACCGGCATGACGGCGAGCGAGCGCTGTTACTTGAAGCTGCTGTTCAGGTTGGCGCTGGTGGAGAGGATGTTGGTGGAGCCCAGCAGTTGGCTGACGAAGCGGTTCCAGCGGGTGATACCGGCCGGGCCGACGAACACCACATCCTGCGGCTGCAGGTGGAAGTTCTGCGCCAGCACGTAGGCGGTGGGGTTCTTCGCCGCCAGGTGGAAGACCTGGGCGGTGGCACCCGGTGCCTTCAGGTCTTCCGGACCGCGGATGACGTAGACGGCATCGGCGTTGGCGGTTTCCTGCTGGATGCCACCGGCCTGGCTCAGGGCCTCCATCAGGTTCAGGTTGGTGATCTTGTAGCTGACCGCGGCGGGCGAGCGGACTTCACCGACCACATAGACCTTGCGCGCATCGTTGTAGGGCAGGTGGATGCTGTCGCCGTCCTTCAGGTAGATGCCGTACAGCTTGGAATCCTTGCGGTTCAGGCTGTCGGTGTCCAGACGGTATTCCTTGCCGTCGCGCACCAGGGTCACGCCGGTCAGGTCGGCGCCGCCGGTGTTGGCCACGCCGACCTGGCCCAGGGCTTCCACCAGGGTGATGGGCTTGGTGGTCAGCGGGATGGCGTCGCCCTTGTTCACGGCGCCGGAGATGGTGACCTTCTGGCTACCGAACTTCAGCACGCTGACGTCGACCTGGGGATTGTCGATGAAGGTGGCCAGGCGGCGGGAGATGTCGGTACGGATCTCTTCCAGGGTCTTGCCGGCGGCGCGCACGGTGCCGACGTAGGGATAGAACAGGGTGCCATCCGGACGCACCAGGCGGCCGTTGGCTTCCAGCTGCTGCTGGGCCCCGGACGGAGCGGTCAGTTCCGGGTGATCCCAGACGGTGATGTAGAGCAGGTCGCTGGCACCGACGCGGTAGGCCTGGGGCTTGTAGTCCAGCAGGGGCTTGAGGTCGGTAGCCTTGGACAGGGTCGCGGAATCCTGGCTCATCAGCAGCGAGCTGGTGATCGGGATCAACTGGACCTTGGTGCCCTGGATGCTGGGATCGCTCTTCAGATCATCCTGATCCAGGTATTGGCCCGGGGAATAGGCGCAACCCTGAAGGACGATGCCGGACAGCAAGGCCAGAGCGGTAAATTTGGTTTTCATGTCATTCGTCCTTGATTGCTGATTGAGTGTGAGCAAGAGGAATAAAACGGTAGGCAGATGCAACGAGCCGGTTGTTCATGGGGTTCCTTCGCAAGACGGGGCGGCCCTGATGACGGGCCGGGTTCCATGCGGCGAGCATGTCTTGGACGCGAAATGACTCGAGGCTTCTGGCGTAGTTGTACGAGCTCTTGAGTCTGCTGGTCTGAGACTGGCCCTTAGCCATCGAGTTCAGCGCGCCGCGCACCGAAAAAGGTGATGCCGTTCGAAAACTGTCATATCTCCTTAACGCGGGCCTATGGCGGTGCATTCGTGCTGCTGCAGGTGTTTTTCCAGCAGGGCCACCTGCGGCTTCTCCGCGCCGTTCTTCGGCTCGATGGCCAGCGGGTAGTCACCCCAGCCGGGGCCTGCAGCCCAATAGCTGCTGGGAATGCACTGCTCGCCCAGATAGGTCAGCAGATTGTCCATGGCTTCCAGCCACTGCGGGTGGGCAGGTATCCCATATTCGCCAAGGTAGCCGCGCAAATTGTGCGCTTTCAGCCATTCGACGAAGGGCCGCACGCGTTCCACGCCGATCATGGGGTGCGCGCCCCGCATGCCGGTGGCGTAGTTGCCGCTGGAGTCCTCGTCGAAGTAGATGTGGGCTTCGTAGATCAGGTTGTCCGCCGGATCCTTGATCAGCAGGTTGCCGTTCACCTGGGGCCAGCGATGGGCTGCGGCCCAGCCGTCACCCTCGACGAAGATCGGCGTCTGCCTGTCCACGGTGCGGATGCTGTCCACTGCCGTCTGCGCGGCTTGGGGCCAGAGACCCTGGGTATCGTGGGGCTCGTTCATGATGTCGTAGCCGTACAGCGCCGGATGCTTCTGGAAGGTAGTCGCCAGACGCTTCCAGACATCGGCGTAGCTGGCGTAGGGCACCTGCGGCGAGCCGATCAGCTGGCCGCGATAGCGGGCGTAGTTGTGCAGGTCCAGGATCACCTGCATCTTGTACTTCTGGGCGAAGTCCAGGGTGCGGGTGAGCAGGGCGATCTGCTCCTGGTCCAGCTCGCCACCGAGCTGCGGCTGTACCCGCTCCCAGAGGAAGGGGAAGCGGATGAAGCGGATGCCCTTGGCCGCGTAGCGCCGGAAGTAGTCCTCGGTGGGATAGAAGTAGTTGGTCCCTTCCACCCCTGGCAGCACCTGGCCGGCGAAGCCGGCCGCCGACATGTTGATACCGACGAGATCCACCCGGGTGGGCTTCTGCTCTGCCTGAGCCTTTCCATAAAGCGCCGCGGAAAGTAATGCGGTGGCCAGCAGGCCACAACCGATACGACGTTTCACTCGTGACACGGACAGCACCTCTACCATTCAAGGGCTCTGTTGATAAACCGGGGTCTGCGCCAGCGGCGCGGTACGGCGGGCGAAGTACTCCAGCGCCAGGTAGTCCACCGTGACGCGGATCGTCCAGGCGATGGCCGCGCCCATGATGGAGAAATGCTGGATGCAGATCACCAGCAGGCCGAGGTAGGGCAGCAGCTCGGCCAGGTGGATCATCGCCGTGGTCCGCGAATGCCCGCGGGCCTGGATCTTGGCGAAGGGAATCTGCGCCAGGGCGTTGAAGATGAAGCCCACCACCAGGATGCGCAGGATCTGCGCGGCATCGCCGCCGTATTCCGGACCCATCCACACCGTCATGATCCAGGGGGCCAGGATCAGGATCGGCAGCACCATCGCCAGGCTGATCAGCAACAGGCCCCAGAAGGCCTTGTTGGCCTGGCGCGCAGCGTCCGCCCCACTCTTGCTCAGCAGCGGGAACACCACCCGGGCGACGGCATTGGGGATGATCAACATCCGCGAGACCGCCTCGGCCGGCGCGGTATAGAAGGACACGCGCTGGGCACCGACCATGTGCGACAGCACGAAACGGTCGAAATAGACCATCAGCGGGCTGATGATGTTGCTCACCGTCATCCAGCTGCCGAAGCGGAGCAGCTCCTTGAACACCGCGACCTTGAAGGTACGAATGCCCTCGGGGAAGTCCTTGTACAGCGGCCAGTAGGCTAGCGCCATGGACAGGACCCGCGCCAGCACCAGGCCGATCACGGTGGCGGAAAAGCTCGGCTCGATCAGCACGGCGATCAGCGGCGCGATGGCCAGCAGGCTGTTGGAGACGGTACGCAGGATGTTGAATTCGCCGAAGCGCTCGTTGCCTTCCAGGTAGGCGAACCAGACCGTCGCCAGCAGGAAGGGCGGCACGCACAGGCTCAGCCAGCGGAAGCCGGCCACGGCGTTGTCGAAATGCTCGGGCGAGACGTGCAGCAGGCTCACCACCTTGCCCGCGCCGAACCAGAGCAGCAGGGTGGCCAGCAGGCTCAGGCCGATCACCGCACCGGTGGCGGTGCCCATCACCAGGCGATTGAGCGCCTTGTCGCCATGGTGCATGGCCACGGCGCGGATCACCGCGCGCGACAGGCCGGCATCGAAGAGCGTCGCATAGCCGACGACGGCGAAGGCCAGGGTGAAGAGGCCGAACTGCTCGACACCGAGCAGCCGCGACAGCACGCCCATGGTGGGCAGCGCGATGGCACTGGGAATGACGACACCCAGGATGTTCCAGGTGCTGTTTTTGATCATCGACATCGTTGCGGTGAAGACTCCAGAGGGCAACCCGGCGCGTGTCGGCTGACGCGAGCGCGGGTCGCGCGAGGGATCAGGCCGGGCGAGCCAAGGGGCTGCTCGGACGCGGGTAGGGGCTGCTGACGTACGTCTCCTGGACCGGGGCAGAGCTGTAGTGGTGCAGCGAGCGCATGGCCTGGATCACCAGCAGGTAGCAGATGGTGGCCTGGAGGTACTCGAAGAAACCGGCCAGTGGCCAGATCACCAGTTGCGCCAGGGTGGCGGTCACCACGAAACCGGTATCGCGGTGCAGCATCTTCGCCCAGCGATAGTAGAGGAACAGCGACACCGGGATGATGATGAAGGCCAGGAAGCCGAAGCGGAACAGGGTACCGAACACGCCGACGTCGGAGAGGAAGAAGTACTCGCCGAAGTAGGGGATGAAACCGTTGTTCCACATCAGCGACAGCGAGCCGCTGGGCAGCCAGTGGTTCTGGCTCAGGTGCGAGAAAATGTAGCCGATGGTCTGCTCGCGCACGCCGTCGGTAGGACCGTCCTGCACCGACTGGGCATAGAAGTCCAGGTTCAGCCCCAACACCTTCATCAGGTCCGGGAAGATGAAGAAGGGCGACAGCAGCAGCGCGGAGACGCAGATCCAGACGATCGACTTGCTCTTCAGGCAGAACACGGTGAACACCAGCGCCAGCACGATCAGCTGTCGGGTCTGGGTGGCGAATACCAGGGTCAGCAGGAACACCATGGCCAACACGATGTGGATGGTCTTGCTGCGCGCCGAGCCGTCGATGGGCGAGATGCCCTTGTTCCAGGTCTGGATGCAATAGAAATAGGCCAGGCACAGCGCCGGCGCACCGATGGAAGAACGGTCCGGGCGGTCGAAGGAGGACTGCTTGTCGCGCAGATCCGGCAGGACGCCGAACTTGAACATCCAGGCCAGGGTCGCCGCCACCAGGGCGGTGATCAGCAGGGCCTTCTCGAACTGGGACGCGCTCATGTTGCGCCCGAGGAACATCAGGGTGGCGAAGCCAAAGGCGAACAGGATGCGGCGCTCTTCGATCAGGCCGTAGAAGATCGGCTGCCCGTAGAACAGGAAGGAGAAGATCGCCGGCAGCCCGATGAACACCGCCGACGAATAGACGGCGTAGGTCATCAGGATCTTGAACTCGCGCTGCTGGGTACCGATGCTGGTCAGCAGGTAGAAGAAGGTGAAGGCCATGCAGATGGCCAGGTACAGCTCGTTCAGATAGAGGATGCCGACCGGGTTGTGCGGACTTTCGCCGAACACGTCCAGGTGCAGGATCAGCAACGGGATCAAGAGAACGAAGGAAACGGTACTTTTACTAAGAATGCTCATGGCTCTACCCATCCAGACGGGACCACCGGACAGGGCGTCCGGTGGTCATCTTCCTTGCTTGGAGTGCTGCGCGGCAGCACCTCAGGTACGTCGACTGCTGCGTTCCTTGAGATAGATAGGCAGGATGCTCAGGGCGTCGTGGACATAGCGCTTGGCCAGTCGCTTGGGCTCCGAGCACATCCGGTGCAGCCACTCCAGCTTCGCCTTCTGCATCCATTGGGGTGCCCGCTTCACGGTGCCCACGGCGAACAGGATGGACGCCCCGATGCACAGGCCCACGCCGGTGCGCTGGCTGCTGTCGATCTGCCGCGCCAGCTTCTCCTGCCGCGGTGCACCCACGGCGTAGAGGATGAACTCGGAAGGGTTCTGCATCACGAAGTCGACGCATTTCTGCGTCTCCACTGGATCGTTGATGAAACCCATCGGCGGGTTGTAGTGCGCCAGCTGCATGTGCGGGTACATCCGCCGCAGCTTGCCTACGTCGGTTTCGCTGGCGCCGATCAGCACCACCGACAGCCGTTGGTCGTTGGCCTTGCGCAGGATACTCAGGGTCAGGTCGCTACCGGTGATGACCTCGGGTACCGCGACGCCCAGCGACCTGAGGATGGGCAGCAGGATGCGGCTGTCGCAGATGCGCTTGCCGGCACGCCGGTAGGACTCGCGCATGTCCGCGTTGCTCTGCAGCTGTACGACGTGGTCGATGTTCGGCGTGACGATGTAGCTGTACGGCCGGTGGATGTCCTGGTCGATGGCGCTGAGCAGTTCTTCCTTGGTACCGGTGAAGAAATCGATACCGAAGGCTTGGGTGCGTAGGTCAGACATGCATCGTCGCTCCCTTGAAGGCGCCCTTGACACCGGACCAGGCCAGTTTCGGATTCTTGAATTCCTTGAGCACGGTGATGCCCGACAGCAGTACCGCGGATACCAGCGCGTAGGAGGTACCGTGGAACTTGCGGTTGAAGCGCGTCGCCGCACGATTGCGGAAGTAGTGATAGAAGGCGCTGCGCCCGCCGGAACTCATGGAACCGTAGTGGTAGAGGTGGCTCTCGCTGCAGACCTTGAGCACCACGCCCTTGCGCTTGGCCTGGTGCTGCCAGTCCACTTCCTCGGAGTACATGAAGTACGCCTCGTCCATGAAGCCGATCTCGGTGAGCAGACTCGCGCAGAACGCCATGCTGCAGCCCATGATGTAGTCGGGCTCGCGTTCCAGCTTGGCGATGTCGGTCACGGCGATGTCCTTGCCGAGCAGCTTGGACTTGCCCAGCAGCGGATAGAGGATGCCGCCGCCATAGCATTCCAGCCGCCCGGTCTGGGAGCTCAGGATCACCGAGCCGACGATGCTCCTGGGCGCACGCTGCAGTTCGTCCAGCAGCGGGGCGAAGGCATCGTCCTTGACGTAGGCGTCGTTGTTCACCACCCAGAAATACTTGACCGGGAGGTTGTCCAGCGCCCAGCGCATTCCGTAGTTGTTGCCACCGGCATAGCCATCGTTGCGCGGGCTGGCGAGAACGGTGACCTGGCTCAGGCCATTGTCGGCTTGCCAGCGCTGCAGGACATCGATGGAGCCATCCTGGGAGTCGTTGTCCACCACGACCGTGTGGTCGATGGAAGGACACTGCTTGAGGATGCTCTCCACGCAACTGATGGTTTCGTTGGGTGCCTTGTAGTTGAGCACCATGACTACGTTCATTGGCGTGTTCCTATTCTTCAGAATCATCAATCCGGTACAGCGTCGAGATGCAAGGCTGCCAAGCGTGGCCGGGTCCCAGGTAGAACCCTTCGAAGTCGCTGTGTGAGGTAGTTTCTTGTCGTTCGATGCGCGTGCACGAATACAGCCGCGATCCCTGAAGGGATGGGCTGGACGGCGCAGGCGCCATCCAGCCGGGGTGTTTCCTCAGCTCTTACCCTGCTCGTAGGAGTAGTGATAGTTGCCGTAGGAGCCATAGTTGCTGGCCTTGCGTTCCACGGCGTTGAAGATCACCCCCTTGAGCGGAATGCCGTTGAGGTCGAAGCGGCGCTTGGTCGCTTCCAGTTCCTTGACGCTGTTCACGCCGAAGCGGGCGACGATCAGGCTGGTACCGGCGTGGCTGCCGATGATGCCGGCCTCGGTCACCGCCAGGATTGGCGGGGTATCGATGATCACGATGTCGTACAGCTCGCTGAACTTCTTCAGCACCGTGGTGAATCTCAGGCTCATCAGCAGTTCCGACGGGTTCGGCGGGAACTGGCCGCAGGAGACGAAATCCAGGCTGCCGACTTCGGTCTTCTTGATGGCGTCGTTCAGCGCGATGCGACCGCTGAGCAGATCGGACAGGCCGTCCTGCTGCTTGGTGTTCATCAGCTTGTGCAGATAGCCCTTGCGCATGTCACCGTCGATCAGCAGCACGCGCTGGCCGGACTCGGCGATCACCGCGGCGAGGTTCGAGGACACGAAGGACTTGCCGACGCCCGGGCTCGGACCGGAGATCATCAGGATGTTGTTCTTCGCCTCGATCATCGCGAAGTGCAGGCTGGTACGCAGGCTGCGCAGCGCCTCGGTGCTCAGGTCGGTGGGGTGGGTGATGGCAGTCAGCGAGGATTCGCCCGGCTTCTTGGTACCCAGCACCTTGGTGGTGTCCGCCTGGTTCTTGCTGTAGGGGATCGAGGCGTAGACCGGCAGGCCGATCTGCTCGATGGCTTCCGGGGTCTCGACACCGCGACGCAGGGTATGGCGTGTGTAGACGATGGCCAGGCCGACGATGCCGCCCAGGATGATGGCGACGGCGATGATCAGCGGCTTGTTCGGGGCGGACGGATCGTCGACGTTGGCGTTGGCGTTGTCGATGATGCGGACGCTACCCACGGTACCGGCGCGAATGACTTCCAGTTCCTGGGCCTTGTTCAGCATCAGCGCATAGGTCTGGCCGGTCACTTCGATGTCGCGGTTCAGGCGCAGCAGTTCCTGTTGGGTTTCCGGCAGCACTTCGACGCGCTTCTGCAGCTTGGCGCGCTCGGCCTGCAGCTGGCCCAGCTGGCTCATCAGCGCCTGGTAGGCCGGATGCTGACGGGTGAACTTGCGGTCCATCTCGGTACGCTTGAGGTTCAGCTCGGAGATCTGGTTGTCCAGGGCCACGGTCTGTTCCAGGACGCCCTTGGTCTCGCTGTCGATGTCCACCGACTTCTTGTTGGTCTGGTAGTAGTTCAGCGCGGACTGGGCCTTCTCCAGGTCACTCTTGACCACAGGGATCTGGGCGCGCAGGAATTCCAGGCTCTGGGTGGACTCGGCGGCGTTGCGGTCGATGTTCTGCTGAACGTAGATGTCCGCCACTTCCTGCACGATGGCCTGGGCCTTCAGCGGATCGGGGTCCTGCAGACCGACACCGATGATGCCCGACATCTTGCCGCGCTCACCGGCGACGATGCGGCCCTGGTATTCCTGGATGGTCTTGGAGAAGCGCTTCTTCATGATGGTGAATTCGGTGCCCGGGCGAGCCTGCAGCGTGGTCACCTTGATCTGGTAACCGGCATTGCTCACCGGCTGGCCGAGGCCACCGTGCAGCACCACTTCGTCATCGGCATTGAAGACGGTGAAGTTCTGGTTGTCCTCGACCTTCAGCTTCATCGGCTTGTCGAGGTTGCTGTCAGGCACTTCCAACTGGTCGATGACCAGTTTCTCGCCACCCCAGGCGAAGCTGTTCAGGCCCAGCAAGGGGGAGGCGACGTCGGTGTCGTTCTGCGGATCGAAGCGACGAGCGACGAAGTTGCCGATGATGGGGAAATAGCGCGGCTTGACCTCGATATCCAGCTTGAGGTTCTCGATGGCCTTGCCGATCACCGAGCGCGACTTCAGCAGCTCGATCTCGGTCACGGCTTCGGGCATGGGCGGTGGCATGCCGGAGGTCTGGTCAGTCAGGCGGGTAACGCCCTTCTTTTCCATTTCGATCTGGATCATGGCATTCGACGAGTACATCGGCGTGGCCAGCACGGCATAGCCGATACCCAGGGCCGCGAAAATACCGATTACCGACAGTAGTTGCCATTTGTAATCGATGAGCATGCCGAAGAGTGCGGAGAAGTTGATGTCCGACTCGTTCTTAAGTTCGGGAGTAAAGCGAGGCATCGTGGTCATGAAATTCCTTCTTCCCTATTTGATGTATGGAAGCCAACTGTTTACACAGCGCGTCAAAAGTATGTGTACATTCTGGAACATCTCTTTAGAAAGGCGATAAGGGTCTGGTACTTCTTGATTGCTCAACCATTTCCCGATCAGAAAAACCTTACCCCTGACTTCAGGAGCAATACTTTCGACGGAGCGTGAGTGAAACTCTTCCATGGTCAAAATCAAATCCGCCTTGCGCAGCATCTCTGCGTCCGCCTGGCGGGCTTGGTGGGTCGTGAATTCGATACCGTTCTCTCGCAGTACCTCCTGTGCAGTCTTCTCGATGCCGTGGCCGACCAACGCTCTGATGCCGGCGGAGCCGACTTCCACGTCACGGCCTTCCAGGGCCTTGGCCAGTAGCGCTTCTGCGACCGGGCTGCGGCATATGTTCCCTTCGCATACAACCAATATCGACTTGATCATTCTTCGAAACCTTTCCTGTCGTCCGGACGACAGGTCGTGGCGGCAGATATTCAAGCAATGCCTGGTCCTCAGGATCGCTTCCTGCCGATGTCATTAAAGTCAGGAGTCCAGGCTCCAGATCGTCGTCCTGAGGGGCGGGTTGATTAAACCCGACCGATCTCAGTATGCGTTCTTATTGATGAAGCCTTTGAACAGCGTAAGGAAGATGATCTTGACGTCCCACCAGAAGGACCAGTGGTGGATATAGTCCAGATCGAACTCGACCCGCTTCTGCATCTTGTCCAGGGTGTCGGTTTCGCCGCGCCAGCCATTGACCTGAGCCCAACCGGTAATGCCGGGCTTCATCTTGTGGCGGAGCATGTAGCCCTGCACCAGCTTGCGGTACTGCTCGTTGTGAGCGACGGCGTGGGGACGGGGACCGACGATGGACATTTCACCGCGGAGTACATTAATGAATTGAGGCAATTCATCCAGAGAAGTACGTCGTAAAAATGCACCGAAGGGGGTGATGCGCGAGTCGTTCTTGGTCGCCTGCGTGACCTTGGCCCCGTTTTCCATCACCTTCATGCTGCGGAATTTCCATACCTCGATCGGCTTGCCGTCCATGCCGTAGCGCTTTTGCTTGAAGAACACCGGGCCGGGCGAGGTGATCTTGATGCCGATGGCGATGGCCAGCATGGGTAGGGAGATCATCGCCAGGATGATGGAGGACAGCACGATGTCCTCGATGCGCTTGACGATGTGGCTGGCGCCATCCATCGGGGTATCGAAGATGCTGATGCTGGGCAGGCCGTCGAGGCTTTCGCTGCGGGCGTGCAGCAGGTGGAACATGAAGATGTCCGGAATGATGTAGACCGACGCGGTGGTGTCGCTCAGCTCCTGCACCAGCCAGTTGATCTTGCTCTGGTCGGCCATGCCCAGGGTGATGTAGACCTTGTCCACCTGGCCGGAGCGCACGTCCTGCATCAGGCGCTCGAGGTCGCCGTTCAGGGTGGGACTGGGCACGCCTTCTTCGCCGGTATCCTGGCTATCGCTGTAGAAACCGGCGATGCGCAGGCCCATCCAGGGCGCCGTGCTGATGGTATGCGCCAGGCGCTGGGCGACCATGCCGTTGCCGGCGATGGCGACGTTGCGGGTATTGATGCCGGCCTTGCGCAGCGAATGCATGACCGAGCGCAGCAGGATGCGGTAGCCGCACAGCGTACCCAGGGTCAGACCGAGCCAGATCTGCATCACGCCGGGCGAGAGATAGGACTGGTCGAAGAAGAAGTAGTCGACCATGAACACGGTGGCAAACGTCAGTACCCAGTAGGTGGCGATCTTGAGCAGTTCGTCAGTGATCCGCTCGCCGCGCCAGGAACCGTAGACGTGGTTCAGCTCGGTGACGAAGTGGAAGATCAGCAAGGACAGGAAGATGACGACCCAATGCTCGGGACGCATGCCGGTCGCCGACGCCCAGGTGCCGGCCACGTAGGCACTGAAGGTGATCACAGCGAGGTCGAGCAGGCGGTGCGCGAGCGAGATTGCCGAGGAGTTCGTATGCAAAATGCCGCGTTCTTTCAAATTCATGGTTCCATCCTTGTGCGTGTACCGATGCACGAACTTTCAACTGGGCGAGCAGCTACCAGCGTCTGAATGTTCACTATGGCGCCCTGGGATCGGCGGCGGACTGCCGATCGCTAAGTGCCATGATGGCTGTAGCGACGTTAGGACTCGGCACTGATTAAGAGGTTCACACGGTAGAAAGACGCGCAGACGCTGTCGAGTTGACCCAAATCGGGGCAATTAGCACGCCATGCGGACGGCGGAGGGGAGGCTAGAGCTGAGAAGAGCGGAGTGCGTCACAGTCCGGATGTGCGGACGACACACTTCCATGGCATCCGCACCGGATGAGTGGCAGCGCCGGACGACTTGGGGCGCGCAAACGTTCCGTCGGCGCCGCAGACAGGATGCAGGATTTGTGGAGTGCGTCACCAAACAATGAGACAGCCCAGCGCGTCGAGGCGGGATGTAGGCCAGTCCCTGGCCTGGGCATCGACTCAGTGACGATGGTGGGACTGGAAGTTGAAACGGGGATCGACGTGGAGGGTAGACAGCTTGGAGTGCCAGGCCGAATTTCTCGAATTGTCCGGTGAGAACAGCAAGAAAGACCAGCTGACGAGGAGGGAAGCGACCGCAAGCCAGGGCAGCTGGGCTTGGGCGAAGGCGAGGCAACCGGCGACGCCGGTCCAAACGGGCAGGTAGTAGCGCATTTTTGTTATTCCTGCTGTTTTGCGAGATTGCAATCTAACTATTGTGCAGACTTTGTGAGAAGTCCATCACCAAAAGGTATTTTTTTCCTTTCGTCGTCCAAATTCCGACAAACGTGCAGGGTAGAGCGGCTGTGGCACTAATAAGGGGCACGCTTTTCCGCCGTCAGCAGCAGATTTCGCGGCGTCAGGCTGGACGGGCAGAAGGTGCCCAGTTGCACCCGGTAACCCCGCTCCTGCAGGAACAGCGCCTGGTCCAGTACCAGCCAGAGTTCCAGCGGACGGCGGAACAGGCCCCTTACCAGCTCGAGATTACGAACTTCCGCGAGGCGTTGGAAGCCCCGGTCCTCCCACTGCGGCCAGTCGATCCCCGCCGGGAGCGTCACGCCCTTGCGGCGGGCCAGTTCCGCACCGAAGGTGGCGAAGGGCTGGCGCAGCCAGTGGCTGGGTAACGGAGGGGTATTGAGGTAGGCATCGCGTCCGCTGAGTTCGCGCTGCAGCAGGTCGAAGCCCAACCGCCGGGCCATCGACAGATCGCGGTCGCGGCGCACGCGCAGGCCGCCGGTCACGGTCTCGCACAGGGCCAGGCGCAGGTCTTCCCGCGCCAGGCGCAGCGCGGTAGTCGCGGCGGCGTGCGACAGCGGACGGTAGACCGGCTCGGCGATGCGGTCGTAGCAGCAGGGCGCCAGGGCCAGTTGCTGGCAGCCGCTGGCCACCGTCACCTGCAGCAGGCGGGTGTGCAGGTCGCCACAGGCATGCAGAGCGACCGGGGTGTCCTGGGCGTCGAGGGTCGCGGCGGCCAGTGGCTGGAGCACGTCGACCTGGCGATGCTGCACCGGCAGCCCGGCGCGACGACTGAGCTGCTCGCCCACCTGCACCAGCGCCGCATCCCATTCCAGGCACAGGGCCGGCCGCTCCGGGCCGGCCAACTGCCGGGCCAGGTGGCCCTTGCCCGCGCACCAGTCGACCCAGCGCTGCACGGGGCGGGTGAAGGCCAGCTTGCGCCCGAAGGCGTCGATCTGCTGCCACTTGCGCCCTGGTACATCGACGTCCTGGCGCCGGGGCGGGTGGTCCTGGGCGACGTCCAGGCATTCGTCGACCTGGCTCAGCTCGCCGGAACGGCGCGCCAGGGTAGCGAAGGGCTCCGGTCCCTCGAGGGTATGGGGGGCGTTGTGGACGGCCTCGGCCTCCGCCAGGCTGCGGGCACGTAGCCAGGCGGCCAGCGCCGGGTGATCCGCTTCCCAGGGCAGTTGCAGCGCCACGAAGGGGCGCGGGCGCCAGAGGTGCTGGTGCTCGGTGAGAAAGGCATCCAGGGCGTGGAAGCGGCTGGCGAAGGCGGTGGTGTGCATGATGGGTCAGGCGGTGACGGCTAAGGCGGCGGTCCGCTATTGTCTCTGCCCTGGCGTACCACGGATATCGAATTTTCCGTCGGCGGCGGCGAGCTCCCGGTGCCGATCTTTTGCGTGACCGAGGGTCTGAAGGATGAATCGATTTATCTGAAAGCCGGACGGGTGATCGTGTGGCGACTACCTGTCGCGCTAACATTGCCTGTCCGGTCATCCCTGAAGGAAATTGTCATGAAGCCAACCTCACCGCATAAGCTGCGCTTAGCGTTCAGAGCCTTGCTTAAATCGGAAAGCTGCTACCACACGGCTTCGGTGTTCGACCCCATGTCGGCGCGGATCGCCAATGATCTCGGTTTCGAGATGGGCATCCTGGGCGGCTCGGTGGCTTCCCTGCAGGTGCTGGCGGCGCCGGATTTCGCGCTGATCACCCTGAGCGAGTTCGTCGAGCAGGCCACTCGCATCGGGCGGGTCGCGCGACTGCCGATCATCGCCGATGCCGACCATGGCTACGGCAACGCCCTCAATGTGATGCGTACCATCACCGAGCTGGAACGCTCCGGGGTCGCGGCCCTGACCATCGAGGACACCGTGCTGCCGGCCGGTTACGGGCGCAAGTCCACCGATCTGGTGAGCGTCGAGGAAGGCATCGGCAAGATCAAGGGTGCCCTGGAAGCCCGTATCGACGAGGCCATGAGCATCTTCGCCCGGACCAACGCCACCGAACTGAGCACCGAGGAGGTGATTGCCCGGACCAAGGCCTACGAAGCGGCCGGTGCGGACGGCATCTGCATGGTCGGCATCCGCGATTTCGACCATCTGGAAGAGATTACCCAGCACCTGAGCGTGCCGGTGATGCTGGTGACCTACGGCAATCCCCAGCTGCGTGACAACGCGCGCCTGGCCAAGGCCGGGGTGCGGGTGGTGGTGAATGGGCATGCCGCCTACTTCGCGGCGATCAAGGCGACCTACGACTGCCTGCGCGAGCAACGGCACATCACGGCGTCGGACCTGTCCGCCTCCGAGCTGTCCACCAAGTACTCGACCCTGCGGGAATATCGCGTCTGGGCGCAGGAATTCATGGACGTGAAGGAATAACGCTCAGGCGGTATTCAACGAACTCGGCTGCAGGCCCTTGCTCGGAAAGGGCGTGACGACAGTATCGAGATCGATATCAGTGGGCAGGTGCAGGGCCGCCACGCGGGCCTCGACGAAGGAGCGCATCTCCTGGCGGAAGCGCTTGACGGCGAAGCGTTCGGCGTTGTGTCGGCAAGCCTGCTGACTGATGGGCGTTTCCAATGCTTCGAACTGGTGCACTGCCGCGCAAAGCGAGTGCAGGGTCTGTTCGGCATAGAACACTCCGGTGGGGTGTTGCGCATCCAGTCCCCGTACGGTTTCCAGCACGCCGCCGCGGCCGAAGGCGATGACCGGCGTGCCGCAGGCCTGGGCTTCGATGGGGGTGATGCCGAAGTCTTCCTCGGCGGCGAAGACGAAGGCCCGCGCCCGGCGCATGTGGTCGAGCAGGACATCGAAATCCTGGTAGCCGAGCAGCGTGACGTTGGGGCCGGCGACTTCCCGGGCCTTCTCGAATTCCGGTCCGGCGCCGATCACCACCAGCTTCTTGTCGGGCATGGCGCTGAAGGCCTCGACGATCATCGGCATGCGCTTGTAGGGCACCATGCGCGAGGCGGTGAGATAGAAGTCTTCCTTGCTGCCGCTGGGGGTGAAGCGACCGATGTCGACCGGGGGATAGATGACCTTGGCGTCGCGGCGATAGGCCTTGCTGATACGCCGGGCGATGAAGTGGGAGTTGGCGACGAAGGCATCCACGCCGGCGGCGGTGCGCTGATCCCAGATGCGTACGTAGTGCAGGATGATGCGCGCCAGCTTGCCCTTGAGGCCGCGATCGAGATTGGCTTCCTTGAGGTACTGGTGCTGCAGGTCCCAGGCGTAGCGGATCGGCGAGTGGACATAGCTGATGTGCAGCTGGTCGGGGCCGGTGAGCACGCCCTTGGCCACGGCGTGGCTGCTGGAGATGATCAGGTCGTAACCCGACAGGTCGAGTTGCTCGATCGCGTGGGGCATGAGCGGCAGGTAGGTCTGGTAGCGCTTCTTGGCCTGGGGTAGCCGCTGGATGAAGGTGGTGGTCGCCTGCTTGCCCTTGAGCTGGGCGCGATCTTCATCCGAGAGGAAGTCGATGACGCTGAACAGGTCGGCCTCCGGCCAGATGTCCAGGAGTTCAGCGAGCACGCGCTCGGCGCCAGCGAAGGTTACCAACCAGTCGTGAACGATGGCGATTTTCATGTCGTCTTCCTTAAGCGAGAAATGAAATCAAATGCTGGAGCTGATTCAGGACGTGCGGGGTGTTCGGGTCACGGCATACCCCCAGGGCAACCGGGTGATCTCGATACCCTCCACGGGGCCGTCGAGTTCGGGCAACTTGATGGAAGTGCTGTGCGGGGGCACGGCTTGGGTGGCGGGTGCCACTGCGCGGGTGGCGGCCGGGGTGTCGCTGGGCACGCCAGGGACGGTCCGGCTGTCCTTGGCGAGGGTGGTCTCTTCCATGAGGGGCTGCTCCCTGGGTTCTGCTGATGCCGTTGATGCGCTCGAAGGGTTGCCGTCAGGCGGCCCTGGCCGCCGCATTAGGGGTCGCGGCCAAGGCCGCATCGAGGAGTTCAGAGACCTTGCCGGCGGAGGTCTTCCAGCTGAAGCGCTGGATGTTGGCCAGCCCCTTGGCCCTCAGGGCCGTCCGTAGCGCAGGGTCGAGCAGCACGGCCCACATCGCCGCGGTGATGCTGGAGACGTCGTGGGGGTCGAAGTAGTGGGCGCTGTCCCGCAGCACTTCCGGCATGGAGGCGGTGTCGGCCGAGATCACCGGGCAGCCGCAGGCCTGGGCTTCCAGGGGCGGGATGCCGAAACCTTCGTAGAGCGACGGGAAGACGAAGGCCGTGGCCTGCCGGTACTGGCGCGCCAGTTCGTCGTCGTCGATCCGGCCGAGCAGCTTCACCCGCGGGTCCTGGGTGGCCAGGGTGGCGAGGTCGGTCTGACCGAACACGGCGTGGCCGTCGCCGACGATGCGCAGTTCGACGGCCAGGTCCCGCGGCAGCGCCGCGAAGGCTTCCAGCAGTCGGGAGAAGTTCTTGTGATAGCTGGGCGAGGACACCGCCAGCAGATAGGGCGTGCCCGTGACCGGCGCCTGGTCGCCCAGGGTGAAGGCCGCGGCGACGGCGTTGGGCACGACGCTGATCGAGTCTTCCGGGTAGCGGTAGAAGCGGGAGATCTCCTGCTTGGAGAAGGCGCTGACGGTGATCAGCGAACTCGCCCGCTTGAGCAGCAGGGGAATCAGGCAGCGGTAGGAGGTGCGGAATTTCCAGGAATAGCTTTCCGGAAAGCGCACGTAGTTGATGTCGTGATGGGTGACGATCTGGTTGGCGTAGCGCAGGGGCGCGGTGCTGCACAGCGAGAGCAGCAGAGGGTTGCCCTGGGTGCGCAGCCAGTTGGGCAGGTCCCATTGCTCCCAGCGCTGGCCCTGGCGGGTGCCGATGATCTCGATGTTCAGCCGCCTGGCCACTTCGGGACGCACCACGCCGGGTGGCGAAACGAAGCGCAGGTCGGTCCTGAGCGCCGCCAGTTCCAGCGAGATGCATTCGGCGAAGCGCTGGACGCCGCGCAGGTCCTGGGTGATGAAGCGGGAGTTGACGATGATCATGATGCGGCCCGTGCCCTAAGCTGGGTGACTCAGTTGGAAAGCTGGGTGTGCGTGACGAGGGACTGCCTGGGCAGGTCCCGCGGCGCTTGGTCCAGTACCCGTTCGAACAGGTGCTGGTAGTCGTCGAGCATGGGTTCCAGGCTCAGCAGCGGCGCCACCGCGCTACGGCTGAGCAGGCTCAGGCGCTGGCGCAGCTCGGCGTCGTCGTGCAGGCGCTGCAGGGCGCGGCCCAACGAGTCGCGATCCGCGGGACTGCACAGCAGGCCGTTCACGCCATCGCGGACGATTTCCGGCAGACCGCCCATGCGCGTCGCGATGACCGGTTTCTGGAAGGCGCAGGCCTCGACGGCGACCATGCCGAAGGGCTCGGCCCACAGCGAGGGCGCGACGAAGACGTCGATGTCGCGGTAGAAGTCCGCAGGCTGCTGGTAGCCGACGAAGCGCACCTTCGCCGGGTCGGCCAGGGCCTTGAGCTGCGCCTCGTAGTCCAGCTGGCCCTTGCCGGCGATGGTCAGGGTGGCGTTGAGCGACAGGCGCTGGAACTGCTCGATCAGCCAGCCGACGCCCTTGTTTTCCGCCAGGGTGCCCATGTAGCCGAAGCGGACGGCCTCGCCCTGGCGGGGGGGCGGCAGGGCGGCGGTACTGCCGGCGATGAGGCTGCCGTTGTGGATGACCTCACGCGGTACGCCCTGGAAGTAGCCCTTGCCGACCAACGTGTCCAGCAGGTAGCGGCTGACCCCGACCACGGCGTCCACCTGGGCGGACAGCTCGGCATGGGGGCGGCGCAGGGCGGAGCAGCTGCTGCACAGCTGCTGGCAGCTCTTGCCCTGCTTGAACAGGGTGTTCTTCGGGCAGAGCAGGTACATGTCGTGCAGCACCTGGACGATGGGCGTGCCGCTGGCGCGGATCTCGTCCCAGGCGGACACCGACCAGCCGGACAGGTTATGGCTCACCACCAGGTCCGGTTTTTCCTGCGCCAGCACCTGGCGCAGGGGCGCGCGCATGGCCGCGTTGTAGCGGTCACGGAAGTGCCAGCCGAAGCGTGCCAGCGACCCAGGGCGCTGCTGGGTCAGGGGCCAGTAGAAGTTCTGCAGGCCGGCGCGATGGACCCGCACGCCATTGACCTGCTCCTGCCTGAGCCCTGGCTCCGGGCCGGTGACCAGCACCGCCACCTCGTGGCCGCGCTGCTGGAAGCCTTCCACGCTGCGCTGCAGGATGAGCTCCGCACCGCCCCCGACATGGGGCGGATAGAAGCTGTTGAGGAAGAGCAGTTTCATAGCGGGTAGCTGCGGTTGATACCCAGCGCGCCGGTCTCGCCGTCCGCGACCGCGCGACGGATCAGGGCCAGGCGCTGGCGGCTCTGCTCGTCGCGGGCGAACAGCTTGAGCAGGGTGTGGAAGACGTAGCGGTTGAGGCGGTACATCGGCCGCGAGCTGGCCCAGACGTTCTTGTCGAACCAGGCCTGGTTACGGGCAGCGTAGTAGGCACGGAAGTCCGACCCGGCCTTGAGGTAGTTCTGGTAGACGTTGCTGGTGTTTTCCTTGATGTTCCACGAGTGCTCGAGTTCTTCGAGCTCCGCCTCGGTGACCATGAACAGCTTCCCGCCGCCCTGGGTGATGCGGTAGGTGTACTCGGTGTCGTCGGAATAGAGCACCAGCTCGCGTAGCGGCAGGCCGATGCGCTCGTAGAGGCTGCGATGGGCGAGCATGCCGCCGTAGGGCGCGAAGGGCAGTTCCACCAGGGCCGCCGGTGCGCCGCCGCGAGGACGACCCCAAGGCGTGCGGCGCCAGATCTTGTAGGGAATACGCGCCACGTGGAAGCCGAAGTAGCTCGAGCGCGGCTGGGTGATCATCCGGGTGGGAATGCACTGGGCGATATCGGCCTGCTGGGTCGGCCGGTAGCCGAGCACGGCGACCTTGTCGTCGCCGTATTGCCGACCGAGCTGGTCGAGTTGCCGATGCAGTATCTCCAGGGCATCGCCCAGGGGCGCGTTGTCGTCGTCCATCATCCAGATGTGACTGGTGTCGCTGGCCAGGGCCGCGTCCAGGGCCTCGGCGTAGCCGTTGGCCGAGCCGGTGTTCTCGCTCAGGGCGATGACCTTGACCTGCCCGGGCCAACGGCTCTCCAGGCTGTCCAGTGGCACGGTTGCCGCGTTGCTGACGACGATGACCTGATGGACGAAGTGCTCGGCCAGGGTCCGGGTGACGAGCTGTTCCAGGTAGCGGAGACGATCACCGTAGGTGACGGTGACGACCGTGGTCTTGGGGTGCATGGGGGATTCCTCCAAAAGGCCTAAATGAACCTGGTCAGGCGTGCAGCCGCTGGTTGGCTGGGGCTGGCGGCGACAGTTGCTCGAGGGCCACGCTGACCCGTTGTTCGCGCTGCAGGATGCGCAGCAGGATGATCGCGCGCTCGTCGCCATCGGGACTGAGGAAGACCGCGTCCATTTCCAGCGCCGGGCTGTAGTGCAACCGCACCGTGGCACCTGGCTGGTGCGCCGGTGTGGGTTCTGCCGGGGCGGCGAGGCGCTGCTGGATGGCGTCGATGATGGCCTGGCTCACCGCGGTCGGCTGGCTGCCGAAGCTGACGATCCGGTTGACCCCGCGGGTCGAGCGGATCGGATACCAGTTGTCGTTGACTTCATCGAGCTGGATGAACAGGTAGCCCGGGAACAACGACTCGCTGGCGGCCGCCCGGCTCCTGGCCGGCACTGCGCGTTGCCGTTGTGGCCGGAAGCAGACGAAGCCCTGGCGTAGCAGATTCTCTTCGGCGCGGCTTTCCTGGTTGGGCTTGGTTTGCACCAGGTACCAGTGGCTGGCGGTCATGGCTGAGTTCCTTCTCTGGGAGTCGGGCGATCGCGGTGGGGCGAGCGATCAGGTACGGGGGCCGTATTCGTAGTAGCCGTAGGCGCCGTCGTCCTCGATGCCCATGGAGGCCTTGCGTTGCACGCCGTTGAGAATGGCGCCCTTGATGCTGATGCCGTTCTGGGCGAAGCGGCGACGGGAGTTCTCCACCGCCTTGAGGGTGCTCTGGCCGAAGCGGGTGACCAGCAGGGTGGTGCCCGCCAGACGACCCACCAGGGCGGCGTCGGTCACCGCCAGGATCGGCGGGGTATCGACGATGACCAGGTCGTAGAGGCCGCCCACCTCGTCCAGCAGGCGGGAGAAGTTGGCGTGCATCAGCAGCTCCGAGGGATTCGGCGCGGCCTGGCCGCAGCCGATGACGTCCAGCTGGGCGACGCCGCTCGGCACGATGGCCTCACGCAGCTTGCTGCGCCCGGTCAGCAGCTCGGACAGGCCCGCCTGGGGGTTCAGGCCGAAGATCCGGTGCAGATAGCCCTTGCGCATGTCGGCATCGATCAGCAGCACGCGCTGGCCCGACTGGGCGACCACCACGGCCAGGTTGCTGGAGACGAAGGACTTGCCCACGCCCGGGGTCGGGCTGGAGATCATGATCACCCGGTTCTTGGCCTCCAGCATGGCGAAGTGCAGGCTGGATCTGAGGCTGCGCAGGGACTCCACCGCCAGGTTGGCCGGCTGCACCACGCTCAGCAGGGTGGGCTCGCCGGTGCGGCCTTTCTTCTTCAGGCGCCGGTTCAGGCGCTCCTGGTCCTTGGTGAAGGGCAGGGTGGAGTAGACCGGCAGGCCGATCTGCTCGACGGCGTCGGGACTCTCGATGCCCTTCTGGAAGGCCTGGCGGACGAAGACCACGATCACCGAGGTGACCAGGCCGAGCAACAGCGCCAGGGCCAGCGCGATCTTGCGGTTGGTCGCCGGCTCGTCGAGGTTGACGTCGGCATTGTCGACCAGCCGCACGTTGCCGATGGTGCCGGCGCGGATGATGTCCTGTTCCTGGGCCTGGTTGAGCAGCAGCTGGTAGGTCTGGTTGGTGACCTTCATGTCCCGGTTCAGCCGCAGCAGTTCCTGCTGGGTGCTGGGCAGGGCTTCCACCTTGCGCTGCAGGCTGCGTTTCTCCACTTCCAGCTGGTCGAGCTGGTTCAGCAGCGTCTTGTAGGTCGGGTGATCGCGGGTGTAGAGGCGATCGTATTCGGCCTGCTTGAGCCTGAGCTGGGAGATGGAGGTGTCCAGGGCGACGATCTTGTCCAGGACGGCCTTGGTCTCCAGGCTGATGTCCACGGAACGGCTGTTGGTCTGGTAGTTGTTGAGGGCCGCCTCGGCGCTCTCCAGGTCCTTGCGTACCCCCGGCAGCTGGCTGCGCAGGAAATCCAGGCGCTGCGCCGCTTCCGCCGAGCTGCGCTCGACGTTCTGCAGCACGTACAGGCGGCTGATCTCGGACAGCACGCCCTTGGCCAGGTCCGGATTCTCGTCGGCCAGGGACAGGTAGATGATCCCCGACTCCTTGCCGGCCTCGCTGGTCTTGATGCGATTCTGGTAGAGCTGCGCGGTGGTGATGACGCGATTGCGGGTCACCTTGAATTCGGTACCGGGGCGGGCGGTCAGGGTCTTGACCTGCATGCGGTAGCCGTTGCCGGCCGCCATCTGGCCGACCTGGCCTTCCAGTACCGGCTGCTTGTCCTTGTCCAGCAGGCGATAGCGGCCATTGCTGCCGGCCACCAGGGTCAGGGGCTCGCCGTACATCTCGTCCGGGACGTCGAACTGGAAGACGTCGATCTTCTCGCCGCCCCAGGCGAAGCGGCGCAGTTGCGGCCAGCTATCGGCCAACTGGCCCGGATGGTCGGCGTCGTAGGTGCGCCACAGGTAGTGACCGATCAGCGGGAAGAAGCGCGGCTTGGCCTCGATGTCCAGGCGCAGGTTCTCCACGGTCTTGGCCAGCACCGCGCGCGACTTCAGCAGCTCGATCTCGGCTACCGCCGGCGAGGCCGAATTCGGCCGTACCACGGTTTCCGCCACCGCCGTGAGGGCATTCTTCTTCGGCTCGATCTGGATCATCGCCCCGGCGACGTACTGCGGGGTGGAGAGCACGGCATAGGCGATGCCCAGGGCCAGGAAGCCCCCGGTGATGCCCGCGATCAGCTTCTTGTGATCGAGAAGCGTGAGCGCCATCGTCTTGAGGTCCAGGTGTTGCTCGTCTTGTTGCTCGAACGAGGATCGCTGCATGGCGGTCATTGGGGGTCCTTCCTCTTGGCTGGATACATCGCAGCAGGAAAATTGCTGGGGTAGGTTCAGTAGGTGATGCGTTTGGGGACGAAGCGCCGGCCGACGTTGAGCAAGAGATTGCTCATCGCTTGCACCAGCGCCTTGAGCTTCTGCTTGGGCGGAATCGACGACAGCGACAGGCCGAGCACCTGGCGCAGGAAGAAGACGTGCAGGTCGCGCTCACCCAACCGGTAGTAGTAGTTGGCCAGGCAATACTGGGTGTGCAGGTCCATCTGCAGGCGCTTCTGGCTGGCGCGCATGGAGAAGATCCCGCCCTCGTGCACCCGGTAGGCGGCGGGACGGATCTCGGCCATGAACTTGCCCTTGCCGTGGGCGCCGAGCAGCGACCACCAGACGATATCCATGAGCGCGGCGGTCTCCAGCTCCGGCGGCAGGCCACGCAGCACGTTGCGGAAGCAGGCGGTCAGGGTGGACAACGGCAGCGCCTGTTTCAGCTCGGTCTGGCTACGGTCGTAGTGATCGCGACCAGCGAAGCGCAGCGGATTGACGATGCCCTGGCTGTTGAAGGCGTAGGAGGCATGGAAGGCCAGCACGTAGTCCCGGTTGTTCTCCAGGAAATCCACCTGCAGCTGCAGCTTGCGCGGATCGGTCCAGTAGTCGTCGCCTTCGCAATAGGCGATGTAGTCGCCCCGCGCCTGCTGGAACACCGGCATGCCATAGGGCTTGCCCTGGGCGTACTGGTTTTCCTGCTGCAGGATCAGGCGGATCAGCCGGGGATAGCGCTGCGCGTACGCCTGGAGAATGTCCCGGGTGCCATCGGTGGAGGCATCGTCGTTGATGACGATCTCGAAGGGGAAGTCGGTCTCCTGGCGGAGGAAGCCATCGATGGCCTCGCCGATGAAGTCGCGGTGATTGAAGGTCAGGCAGACGATGCTGACCAGCGGGCGGCTGTACTCCGCCGGCCAGAGGCTCATGATCGCTGCTTCGGTGCGAACGTCCATGTCAGATTCCTGCTTTGGAGAGGTGGGAGAACAGTCGCGTACGCGTCTGCTTCGGCGAACAGAGCACATAGGCCAGCGCCATCAGCATCAGGGTCAGGCCGCCGCCCAGGGCGAGGGTGGCCAGGATGGCGAAGCGCTCGTGCGGTTGAATTTCTTGGTACAGCAGCTTGCTCAGGCCCACGCCGATGGCGGTCACCACCACGGCCACCAGCAGGTCCTGGTTCCAGTAGCGCTGCAGCGTCGGCGCGAAGCGGCCATGGATGATCGCCGGCCAGATCACGAAGGGGATCAGGCGCATGCAGAACCAGGCCAGGGCGGCGCCGTGGGCGCCGTAGTGCAGCACCACCAGGATCACGATGGGTACCGAGATGGCCGCCGAGACCAGGCTGTACCAGACGTGCAGGCGCAACTTGCCGTAGGCGTACTGCAGGTAGAACTGGAATTGGCTCAGCGCCAGCAGCGCCGCACCCAGGGCGTACCAGAACAGGATCGGCTCGCTCCAGTGGGCGGAGGCCTGGTCGCCGGTCCAGGCGAAGACCAGTGCCTCGCCATGGAAGGCCACCAGGGCCGCCAGTGGCAGCAGGATGGCGAAGGCGAAGCGCGCGGCGTTGCGGTAGAGCCTTTCCAGCTCCAGCGCCTGGCCCTGGGAGACCAGTACCGTCATCCGCGGCAGCAGCGCCTGCACCAGCGGATTGGTGAGGGTAACGATGCCGGTGGAGATCAGCGCCACCAGGCTGAAATAGCCGTACTCGGCCAGCGGCAGCGCCTTGGACAGCACCAGCTTGTCGAGCTGGGTGAGGGCGATCCAGAGGATCGAGGTGAAGGACATGCTCAAGGCGAAGGGCACGATGGGCTTCACCCGTTGCCAGTCGAAGCCGCTCCACCAGGACGGGTTGGGCAGCAGCCGATAGGCCTTCAGCGCATAGACCAGCATCTCGAACACGGCGACGAAGGCCTGGAAGACGAAGAAGTCCAGCGGCTCCTGGGAGATCCACATCACCAGGATCAGCCCGCCGAAGTAGCGCACCGTGGCGATCAGCACGTTGACCAGGTTCAGCCAGCCATGCAGCTCGACGCCCTGCACGCCGCTCTTGTAGAGCGTCGACAGCAGGCGGAAGGCGATCATCAGCCCCATCAGGCCGATGCAGTGCGCCACCGTCTCTTCGGACAGGCCCTGGACGTTCAGCCAATGCCCGGCCATCCAGTTCGAATTCAGCTCGATGGCGACGAAGGCCAGGGTCGCCAGCGGGATGAAAATGAACTCCAGCGAGCGCAGCAACTGACCGCGGGTACGCCCGGCGCCGGTCTGGCCGCGGCCATGGGCGACGTCCCGCACCAGGGAGGCGGAGATGCCGACGTCGAGTAGTTGCAGCCAGGTCTGCAGCACGGCGAAGAAGCCGATCAGGCCATAGGTTTCCGCGCCCAGATGCCCGAGATACAGCGGCTGGATCAGGATGCCGATCAGCAGCGCATAGGCTTGGCCGGCATAGTTGATCAGGGTGTTGCGCAACACCGACGTTTTCGCGGGACTGGTCATGGGAGAGAGCGGACCGGGATCAAGTGAGAGCGGGAGCGGAATCGCCGGGAAAATCCCAGCTCGGCAGCAACTGTGCCGGGGTGATGAGCGCCCGCAGGGATTCCAGGCTGGTCTTGTTCTGCTGCACGGACAGCAGCGTCTCGAGCATCAGGTCCTGGGTGCTCTTGGGCAGGTCCGGATAGATGGGCACGCAGAGGATGCGCTGGCTCAACTTGCGCGAGATCGGCTTGATCACCTGCGGCTGCAGGTAGTCCAGGGTCTCCAGCGACGGATAGAAGTAGCGACGCGGATTGATGCCGACGGCGTTCAGCGCCTGCCGGGTATCCAGCAGCGCCGTTTCGTCGCGCAGGGCCACCGGGAAGTAGCTGTAGTTCAGCTGGCTGCTGTAGGTCGGCCGTTGCAGGTCGAAGGCGCCTTGCAGGCGCGTCTCGTAGTGGCGCCCGATGATGGCGCGGCGGGCCAGGATGTCCTCCAGCTCGTCGAGGATGCACAGCCCCATGGCCGCGGACACCTCGTTGAGCTTGGCATTGATGCCGACGCCCTCAATGCGTTCGGCGTCGACGATGCCGAAGTTGATCATCCGCCGCACGCGCTCGGCGAGCTCGTCGTCCTCGGTGATGATCGCGCCGCCTTCGATGGTGTGGAACAGCTTGGTGGCGTGGAAGCTGACCGTGGTGATGTCGCCCCATTGCAGCACGGAACGGCCTTCGTAGAGGGTGCCGAAGGCGTGGGCGCCGTCGTAGATCACCTTCAGGCCATGGCGCTGGGCGACCTGTTGCAGCCCCTGGACGTCGCAGGGATTGCCGAACACATGGGTGGCGACGATGGCCGAGGTATCGGGCTCGATGACCGCCTCGACATTGGCCGGGTCCAGGTTCCAGGTTTCCGGATGGATGTCGGCGAAGATCGGCCGGATGCGTTCCCAGTGCAGGGTGCTGGTGGTGGCGACGAAGCTGAACGGCGTGGTGATGGCGCTGCCGGTCAGGCCCAGGGCGCGATAGGCGACCTGCAGGGCCAGGGTACCGTTGTTGACCAGGATGATGTTTCTGACGCCCAGATAATCGCACAGGCGCTCTTCGAGCTGGGCGTGCAGAGGGCCTTGATTGGTTATCCAGTTGTTGGCGTAGATCTTGTCGATATACGCCTTGAAGCGTTCCTTGTCGCCCAGGTAGGGCTTGGTCACATTGATCATGATCCGGTACCTGCTTATCGAGTCCTTGATACGTGGCGGTTCGGTCAGGCGTGCTCGACGAGGGCATCGCCCGCCTGCCGGAAGGCACCCCGCGGCTTGTCCAAGCGGTCGAGCACCGATTCAAGGGCCTCGCGACTGGCATCGTTGTGGAATTGCCAGACCCCGTAGATACGGCCGGAAAAGGAGGCTTCGCTGCCCAGGCGCGGGTCCACCGCCAGGCCCGAGCCGAGCCCGAACAGATGCAGTCCCCTGAGGCGCTGGCCGTGCTGGTCCAGCGGGCTGCCGGCCGCGTCGGAATCCAGGCCACCGCGCAGGGTACGCAGGGTCAGGGGACGGCCGTCCTGGTCGCGCAGCTCGGGCACGATGGGCAGGTAGCCCAGGCCCTGGACCAACAGGGCGGCGTCGTCGAACAGCGCCTGGGCCCGGGCGCGCTGCACTTCGCTGCCATCCAGGCGCAGGGTGTTGACCCTGACCGGCGTCCCGCCGATGCACTGCCCGGCGAGGACCTGGCGACCGATCTCGTGGGCGCGGTAGCGCAGGCCGCCCGAGCGGTTGATCCGCTTGGAAATGGGGCAGATGTCCTGCAGCGGATCGAAGTCGTAGCCAGCGGCCAGGGCCTCGGCGGCGGTCTCGTAGAACAGCCGGATCGGCGAGCGATGGACCAGGGTCAGCTCGCGCAGGCCATCGTGGTGCAGCGCGGTGGCCAGGTTGTCCAGCGCGGAGAAGGCGCTGTGGGAACCGCCCACTACACAGATGGGACCACCCTCCTTGAGCCGGGCACGGTAGCGCTGGCGCAGCGCCTCGGGTTGCAGGCGCAGCAGGTTGTCGGAGCTGTCGATCGGCGCGCGCTCGGGCAGTTCGAGTCCCAGCGCCTCGGCGCTCTGGGCGAAGCTGCTGCGCGTTTGCTTGCCACCCAGGTTCAGCACCAGGCTGGAGGTGCGCACCCGGCGGATGGCGCCCGCCTGCTCCAGCCAGACGACGTAGCCCGAGCCTTCGCAGGTGACCTCGGTGATGCGGGTCTGGCGCCAGGTGGGAATGCCGTACTGGCGTTCGAGCCAGGGTAGTACCAGGCCAGCGGCCTGCTGGAAGAGCTGGCCGACGATGGGCAGCGCGGGGGCTTCCTGGGCGTTCAGCTTGAGATGGCGATAGGTGGGGGAGGCGTGCAGCGGGGCCAGGATGGGCGCCAGCAGCGGGTCGCGCAGACAGTCGAGAAAGACGTCGCTCACCGAATTGGCGATGATCTGGTAGTCACCCAGCTTGCCGGCGCCGAGTTCGCTACCGGCATCGACGATGATGGTGCCGGCGCGGGCGAGTTGCTCCACCGCGCCGCGCTTGATGGCATTGAACAGGAAGCCCAGGCCAGCCGGTCCTGCACCACCAATTAGACATCCTAATGTCGCTTCCGACAGATCATTCCTTGCCATCGGGCCATCCTCTGTATGCGCCGGAGAAGGCGCGGGTTGAAGTGTGTTGAAGCAGGTTGTTCAGGTGCCCGGCAGTGATCGAAAGGTGTACTACGAAGATTCGATTTATGAGTGGAGTGGCGCACCGACGGCCGCCGGTCAAAGCAACTTGTGCCGACCAGGCTTAATTCTTCCGCAGCAACTAATTAATTATTCTTGGTCATTGTTCCAGGAGGCGAGCAGCCGCCACTCGATTATTTCGCGGATGATCTTGTGCGGCCGCTTCCATCCTTTCCAAGGGGTACGGGGCAGAACTTCGCGGGCTGAACAGGGCGCGGTGAACGCAGCGGGCGACGGCGTGGCGAGCCCGGGAAAGAACCAGGCTGGCAGCGGTCACGACGGGCCCTTGGGCAGTGTGGGCTGGTGAATCCAGGTCAGGCGACATCCGTGTTCTCCCGCTGTTCGCTGGGGTGGGCAAGCTGGCCCCTTCCCTGTTCATCGTGCACGCATGGCTACCGCACAGGTCGCCGTGGTCAAGTTGGTAGCCCTTGTTTTTCTGGACATGGCTACCGCACGGGTTTGCACCTAGACTTTATGAATCGGGGGGGCTCTAGTTACCGACATCAAGACCTGAAAACCCAAGTTGTCAGGAACTTGAAACGCAATCGGCGAGACGCAAAGGAGGGAGTTTGAAAGCTGTCTTCCCTGACCTGTACGGCAGCAGACTCAGCGCGCAATCCCAGCGCTACCTCGAGTCAGGAGCAATGATTGTCAAAAGGTTTTGGACTGTCAACGCGAGGGCTTGCGGTGGAATTAGTCAGACTAGACGAGGGCGGTTGATTTGTTTCGACAGAATGACCGGGCAAGTGAGGCGTGCTTGGCAAATCCCTACCTGGCTCGGTGTCTTTTAGTGAAGGCCATCGCAAAGGCGCAGCTGTTGGTCGGAATAAGTGTGACGAATATTTTGGCGGTTGGTTAACGGAATTGACCGGGCTCGCGGACGACTGGAAAACCCTCGCCCGCGCGCAGAACGGCAGGACTCAAGCCGTCGTCGTCGCCGACCAGGTGGCGAGCAGGCCTGGCAACTCGCTCAGCGCACGGACTTCCGCATCGGGGTGACCCGCGCCGCGCCAGGGGTGTCCTAGGGGATTGAACCAGACCGCGCGGATACCCGCCGCCTGGGCGCCCTGGACGTCGTCCACCGGGTTGTCGCCCACGTGCACGGTGGCGGCAGCCGGGATACCGGTGAGGCGCAGGGCCTCGCGGAAGGGCGTGGGGTCGGGCTTGCCGACGCCCAGTTGTTCGGCGTTCAGGGCGAAGCGGAAGTAGTCGGCCAGGCCGATGGTGTGCACGTCCGCATTGCCATTGGTGAGCACGCCCAGGGTGTAGCGATCGGCGAGCTGCTCCAGGGTGGGGTGGACGTCTTCGAACAGGGTGACCTGCTGGCGGGCGGCGAGGTAGACCGCGAAGCCGGCCTCGGCCAGCTGTGCCGCCTCGGGCTCGGCGTAGCCGGCATCCAGCAGCGCCTGGTGGATGACCCTTCGGCGCAACTCGCTGACGCGGTGCTTGAGGCCGGCGTCTTGCTGGAGCAGCCGATCGCGGATCGCCCAGAGATGCTCCACGGGAACTCCGCCCAGCTGCGGGGCGTGCTCGGTGAACCAGTCGCGCAGCAAGGCTTCCGCGGAATGGATGACCGGGGCGATTTCCCAGAGGGTATCGTCGAGATCGAAGGTCACGAGGCGAATCGTCATCGGCTGGCCTTGCGCTTGGCGCGGGGATGGGCTTTGTCGTAGACCTCGGCGAGCTGGCCGAAGTCCAGATGGGTGTAGATCTGGGTGGTGGCGATGTCGGCGTGGCCGAGCAGTTCCTGCACGGCGCGCAGGTCGCCTGAGGCGCTGAGCATGTGGCTGGCGAAGCTGTGCCGGAGCATGTGCGGGTGCAGGTGCTGGCCCAGCTCGCGGACACCGGCCTCGCGCACCCTGAGCTGGACTGCGCGGGGTGTCAGCCGCAGGCCGCGCTGGCCGATGAACAGTGCATCGTCACGCGGAGCCGCCTGGTGCCGTACCTTCAGCCAGGTGGCGAGGGCCTCGCGGGCCTTGCTGCCCATGGGCAGTACCCGTTCCTTGTTGCCCTTGCCGCGCACCTGGACCAGCCCTTGGGCCAGGTCCAGGTCGCCCAGGTCCAGGCCGACCAGCTCCGACAGGCGCAGGCCGGAGCTGTAGAAGAGTTCCAGCAGGGCCTGGTCGCGCAGGGCGAGGAAGTCGTCTTCCACGGCGCCGTCGAGCAGCTGCATGGAGCGGTCGACGTCGAGCACCTTGGGCAGGGCCTTCTGCGCCTTGGGCGGCGATAGGCCATGGGCCGGGTCCTGGCTGCAGCAGCCCTCGCGGATCAGGTAGAGATAGAAGCCGCGGCAAGCGGAGAGCAATCGCGCCAGGCTACGACTGGAGGCGCCGGCGCGATGCAGCTGGGCGATCAGGGCGCGCAGCCGACGGCTGTCGAGCGTGCCCCAATCCGCCAGGCCTTCGGCTTCGGCGAAGGCCAGCAGCTTGCGCAGGTCGCGGCGATAGCCGTCGAGGGTATGGGGCGACACCTGCCGCTCCAGGCGCAGGTGATCGAGATAGGCGTCGAGCTGGACCTGCAGCATGCCTCGCTCCTCGGTTCAGCGCACCGTTCGCAGGGGGACGGGAAAGCGTGGCAGCACGCGGGCCAGGACTTCCGCCACGTGGCTCAGGAACAGCGTGCCCAGACTGCTGCGGTAGTGCTGGGGATCGGGGCTGCCGATCGCCAGGACGCCATGCAGGCCCTGGTGGGAGAGGGCGGCCACCGCTGCCGAACCGACCTCTTCCTTGGCCGAATCGCCGAACAGGAAGGCCAGCTCGTGGGCGCGCAGCACGCCGCTGGTGGTCTTCTCGCCGCCCAGCAGGCCACCGATGACCTTCTGTGCCTCGGCTGGCGTAACGCTGCGGCCGACCGGCAGGGGGTGCTCGTGGAACAGGATGAGGCCGACGTAGGGCACCTTGAATTCGTGGCGCAGGCTGTCCTCGACGGTCCCTATCACCTCTTCGAGACTGTTGGCGTCGAGCAGGCCGATGATCAGTCGGCGGGTCTTGTCGAACAGCCGGTCGTTGTCTCGCGCCACGTCCATGAGTTGGGTCAGGCGGTGACGCATCTCGCCGTTGCGCTCGCGCAGCAGGCCAAGCTGACGCTCGACCAGGGAGACCGCGGTGCCGCGCTGATGCGGCACGCGCATTTCCGCCAGCAGCTCTTCGCGGTCGGCGAAGAAGTGCGGGTGATCCAGCAGCCAGTTAGCGACGAGATCGGGAGTGAGTTGGGGCGTATCGCTCATACTCTCACCTGGCCTTCGTAGACGCGGGTGGCCGGACCGGTCATCAGCACCGGCTGGCCCACTCCTTCCCATTCGATGGTCAGCAGACCGCCCGGCAACTCGATGCTGACCGGCGACTTCAGCCAACCCTGGCGGATGCCGGCGACCGCGGCGGCGCAGGCGCCGGTACCGCAGGCACGCGTCTCGCCCACGCCGCGCTCCCACACCCGCAGGCGGGCGCGCTGGGCATCGATGATCTGCAGGAAGCCGATGTTGGCCTTCTGCGGAAAGCGCGGATGGCATTCCAGCTGGGGGCCGAGGGTCTGCACCGGCGCCTGGTCGACGTCGGCGACGCGCAGCACCCCATGGGGGTTGCCCATGGAGACCACCGCCAGTTCGACCGTCTCGCCTGCCACCTGCACGGCATGGCTCAGGGCCTCCGCCTCGGCGACGAAGGGGATCTCGGCGGCCTGCAGGCGCGGGGCGCCCATGTCGACGCGGACCTGGCCGTCACCCTTGAGGTGCAGTTCGATGATGCCGCTCTTGGTCTCGACGCGGATCTGCTTCTTGACCGTCAGGCGCTTGTCGAAGACGAAGCGGGCGAAGCAGCGGGCGCCGTTGCCGCACTGTTCTACCTCGGAGCCATCGGCATTGAAGATGCGATAGCGAAAGTCCACGTCCGGCGTGCTCGGGGTCTCGACGATCAGCAACTGGTCGAAACCGATGCCGGTGTTTCTATCCCCCCACTGGCGGACGTGCTTGGGCTGGATGTGCGCGTGCTGGCTGATCAGGTCGAGGACCATGAAATCGTTGCCCAGCCCGTGCATCTTGGTGAAGCGCAGTTGCATGGAGCGCTCCCCTCAGGCCGGCAGCCGGCTTTCGCCTGCGAAGAGTTCTTCCAGCGTCTCGCGCCGACGGACCAGGTGCGCCTGGTCGCCATCCACCATCACCTCGGCCGCGCGGCCACGGGTGTTGTAGTTGGAACTCATGGTGAAGCCATAGGCCCCGGCAGAGCGAACGGCCAGCAGATCCCCTTCGGCCAGTACCAGCTCGCGATCCTTGGCGAGGAAGTCGCCGGTCTCGCAGATGGGGCCGACCAGGTCGTAGTGGCGGGCTTCGCCCTGGCGCGCTACCACCGGCTCCACCGCCATCCAGGCCTGATACAGGGCCGGGCGGATGAGGTCGTTCATCGCCGCGTCGACGATGGCGAAATCCTTGTGCGTGGTGTGCTTGAGATACTCCACGCGGGTCAAGAGCACGCCGGCGTTGGCCACGATGAAACGGCCGGGTTCGAACACCAGGGTCAGGCTGCGCCCGGCGATCCGCTCGCGGATGGCCTGGATGTAATCGCTGGCCAGCGGCGGCTGCTCGTCGCGATAGCGCACGCCCAGGCCGCCGCCGAGGTCCAGGTGGCGGATGACGATGCCACGTTCGGCGAGGCGATCGATCAGCGCCAGCAGGCGGTCGAGGGCGTCGAGGAAGGGCGGCAGCTGGGTGAGCTGGGAGCCGATGTGGCAGTCCACCCCGAGGATTTCCAGGTTCGGTAGCGTGGCGGCGCGGGCGTAGATCGCCTCGGCGTCGGCGATGTCGATGCCGAACTTGTTCTCCTTGAGTCCGGTGGAGATGTAGGGATGGGTGCCGGCGTCCACGTCGGGGTTGACCCGCAGGGAGATCGGCGCGACCACGCCGCGCTCGGCGGCCACCTGTTGCAGCCGCTCCAGCTCGTCGGTGGATTCGACGTTGAAGCAATGCACGCCCACTTCCAGGGCCCGGTGCATGTCGTCGCGGGTCTTGCCGACGCCGGAGAACACCACCTTGCGCGGATCGCCACCGGCGGCCAGCACGCGTTCCAGCTCGCCACGGGAGACGATGTCGAAGCCGGCGCCGAGGCGGGCCAGGACGTTGAGCACGCCAAGGTTGGAGTTGGCCTTGACGGCGAAGCAGACCAGGTGCGGCAGACCCGCCAGGGCGTCGGTATAGGCGCGGTACTGGCTTTCGACGTGCGCCCGGGAATAGACGTAGGTAGGCGTGCCGAACTGGCGCGCGACGGCGCTCAGGGCTACCCCTTCCGCATGCAGTTCACCTGCACGGACAGCGAAGACTTCCATGGTGGCTCCTTAGAACACGTCGTGGCGGTGTTCTTTGGCGGCTTTCTGGTCGTCCGGCAGGTACAGCGGGCCTTTCTGACCGCAACCGGCCAGCAGGCAGGCGCAGGCGATGAAGAGGAGGGACAGGCGCTTCATGACGCTAAACCTATACGAAAAGATAATATTGCACCGAGTATAACGGGGTTGAGCGACTCTTTGACACGCCCGGATGGGCTGCGCCGCACGCCTTGGCAAAAGCTCCGACTGGACGTCATCTGGGTGGCCCGCTACCGTGCGGCGATTCTTTCCCTTCTTTCGAGGATCGTCATGAGCCGGCTCAGCGAAGCGCAATTCCACCACCTCGTCGACCAGACCCAGCGCCAGGTCGAGGACGCCTACGACGACAGCGGCCTGGACCTCGACCTGGAGAACGCCGGTGGCGTGCTGACGGTGAAATTCGACAACGGCAGCCAGGTCATCCTCAGTCGTCAACCGCCGCTGGTGCAGCTCTGGGTGGCGGCGCGCTCGGGTGGCTATCACTTCGACTGGGACGGCCAGCACTGGGTCTGCGATACCTCCCCGGAAACCCTCGGTGCCCTGCTGGTGCGGGTGACCCTGGAGCAGACCGGTGACAGCGTGAGCTTCCCCGGGCTGTAGCCGACCTGTGGTCGGCGCGGCTTGACCCGTGCCGAGCTCCCTGTGCTAGCGTGACCCGACGGCGCCTTTCGAGCGCCGTTTTCTTTTGCCGCTCCGCGCGGCGTCCCAAGGGGTTCCCGCAGCCCGTCATCCCAGGGTCCACCGCTGTCAGCGGCCGGGGCCGCATCGTCTTATTCCCAGGAGTTCGCCATGCGCCATGCATCGCCCATCACCGTATCCGCCGCCGATCTGTCCCGCCTCGAACGGCTGCTCGATGACTTGCCGGAGTTCGGCCCCGTGGCCGAGGCCCTGGACGAAGAGCTGGCCCGGGCCCGGGTGGTGGCGCCCGAGGAGATCGGCGCGGTGGTCACCATGAATTCCCGGGTGCGTTGCCGCGAGACCGATACCGGCAAGGAATACCAGGTGGTGCTGGTGTACCCGGAGGATGCGGGCGAAGCGGGGCGGGTGTCGGTGCTGGCCCCCGCGGGCAGCGCCCTGCTCGGCGCCACGCCCGGCGAGCACCTCAGTTGGCCAGTGCCCGGCGGCAAGGAGCAGCAGGTGGAGCTGCTGGCGCTGGAGCCGACCGAGGCCTAGTCCTCCTCCCGCTCCGGCAACTCGGGCAGGGCCCGCAGCAACTGCTCGTAGTGGGCGCCATCGAAGGGCCGATCGGCGGCCAGCATGGCCTCGATCTCGTAGGCCAGTGCCTGGGCCATCAGCAGCACCGCGTCTTCGCGCTCGTAGCCGACCAGGGTGAGCTTGTTGAGCACGGCCGGGACGTAATCCGGCTCCCCCGCGGCGAGTTGGTTCTCCACCGCTTCGATTAAATGGCTGGAGACGAAGGATTCTTCGTCATCGGTGTGGTCAGTCATGTCTGGATACCCCTTGTTACAGTATGACCCATGATCCCAGCCTGGAGTCCTTCGATGATCACCTGCCACCGCCTGTCCGCCAACGAGCTGGTCGCGCAGCCGCTGTCGCCGGGAGATCCTCTGCCGGAGGACCTGATCTGGGTGGACCTGCTCGACCCCAGCGAGGAGGAAGAGCGGTATCTGGAGCAGGCGCTGGCGATGGACATCCCCACCCGGGAAGAGATCGCCGAGATCGAGGAGTCGTCGCGACTCTATCAGACCGACCGGGCGCTGCACCTGACCACCACGGTGGTCAGCGGCTTCAGCGAGCACCAGCCGCGGGCCTCGGTGGTCAATTTCGTGCTGACCCCCGAATGGCTGGTGACGGTGCGCTATTCGGAACTGGCGGCTTTCCGCGCCTTTCTCGGCAAGGCCCAGCAGCAGGCACGCCAGCACTGCACCAGCGATGTCATCTTCGCCGCCCTGCTGGACAGCCTGGTGGATCGGGTGGCCGACATCCTCGAGTCGGTGCAGGCGCATCTCAATCGCCTGGCGCGGGCGGTGTTCCGCGAGCCTGCCGATTCCCCGCAGGAAAAGCAGCAACCCAAGACCGACCTGCAATCCATCGTCAAGCAACTGGGCCGCAGCAACCAGCTGCTGGCCCAGCTCAGCGAGAGCCTGCTGGGCATCAACCGCATCGTCTCCTACCTGCGCAGGGCCGGTGCGACCTGGATTTCCGGCACGGCCAAGACCTGGTTCAAGACGCTGGAGCGCGACGTGCGCTCGCTCAGCGACTACCAGGCGAAGATGAATGGCGAGATCGGCTTCCTGCTCGACGCCACCCTGGGGCTGATCAGCGTGGAGCAGAACAACATCGTCAAGGTCTTCACCATCGCCTCGGTGCTGTTCCTGCCGCCGACGCTGGTGGGCACCATCTACGGCATGAACTTCAAGATCATGCCGGAGCTGGACTGGCACTACGGCTATCCCATGGCGCTGGGTGCCATGGTGGTGTCGGCGCTGATTCCCTATGCCTGGTTCAAGTTTCGCCGCTGGCTTTGAGCGATGGCCTGAAGGGTCGCCGCGCAAGCGGATGACCTCAACACTGCACGAGAGGACAAACCAATGCGTATCGGATTCATCGGCCTGGGTGGCATGGGCCAGGGCATGGCGGCCAACCTGCTCAAGGCTGGACATGAGGTGGTGGTGTGGAATCGCTCCGCGGCGCCGGTCCAGGTCCTGGTCGGGCAGGGTGCCCAGGCGGTCGCGACGCCGGCGGAGGCCTTCGATGTGGAGGTGGTCTTCAGCATCCTGGCCAACGATGCCGCCACTCGCGAGGTGATCCTCGACAGCGGCGCCCTGCAAGCCGCGCGGAGTGGACTCGTGCACGTCAGCATGGCCACCCTGTCGGTGGCGCTGGTGGACGAACTGGTGGCGCGCCACGCCGAGGCTGGCGTGGGCTACGTGGCCGCGCCGGTGTTCGGGCGGACCGACGTGGCCGCCAGTGGCCAGCTCAACATCGTGGTGGCAGGCGATCCGCAGGCCATCGAGCGGGTCCAGCCACTGCTGGAGGTGCTGGGGCGCAAGACCTGGCCGGTGGGCGACGAGCCACGCCAGGCCAACGTGGTGAAGATCGCCGGCAACTTCATGATCGCCAGCGCCATCGAGACCATGGGCGAGAGCACCGCCCTGGCGCGCAGCTACGGGGTGGCGCCGGCGGCGCTGCTGGAGATCCTCACCAGCACCCTGTTCGCCGCCCCGGTGTACCAGAACTACGGCCGCCTGCTGACCGAGCGACAATTTTCGCCGGCCGCCTTCAAGCTCAGCCTGGGTCTCAAGGACGTCAACCTGGCCCTGGCAGCCGGTCAGGAGAAGGCGGTACCGCTACCCTTCGCCAGCGTCCTGCGCGACAACCTGCTGGAGGCCGTCGCCCAGGGCGAGGGCGAGCTGGACTGGGTGGCACTGGGGCAGAGGTCTCACAAGAAGGCGGGCCTCGACTGAGCACCTGTTTACGATCTCCTGGCCGTCGGCCATACGGCGTTAAAACAGCTTCGGAGTGCTCATTTACAAGTTGTAAACTGCGCTTCCTCAGCTGTTTTTGCCTTGTCTGGCTCTAGTCCAAAAGATCGTAAACAAGTTCTGAGCGCCTGCTCAAAGTCCGCTGCGCGTCGGCCGAGCCGCGTTGGACGTGGCTCCCGCTCGCGCGATCTGACCCAGATCCCGCGCCATGGCTACTTGCAGGCGGTGCCCAACGCCGCCAGCGACAGCGGGTAGAACTGCAGGTTGTAGCCGGACGTCTTGGCCTGGCTGCATCTCTTGGTGCTGTAGGGGCCGTAGTCGATGATCATCACCGGCTTCTTCTGGGTACGGAAGTAGCTGTAGGCGTTGCACTCGGCGTAGTCGTAGCAACTTTCGTTCAGGGCGAAGTCGAACTTGTCGTAGACGCTGGGGATCAGTTCGATGGCGTTCTTGAGCCCGACCAGCAGCTCGCGCTTGTGGGCTTCGGCGGCCAGCCAGTTGAGGAAGTCCAACTGCTGGGCCTTGGTCAGCTTGAGGCCGTTCGGGTTGGTGTAGCCATCGACATTGTCCGGGTCCACGCCCTGGCAGCCTTTCTGCACGGCGAGGTCCAGGCGCTTGGCCAGCAGGACACGGACGTCGGCGCGGCGGATGTCCAGCCAGCGCTCGCCCGGCCAGGCATCCAGCGCCTTGCCCAGGGCGGCTTTGGGATAGAGCGCGGCATCCGGCCGCCAGTCTTCCCAGGTGCCGGCGCTGAAGTAGCAGATCACCGTCTTGCCATTGCCCTTCAGGTTGGCGATCACCACCTTGCTGGTGTCGTAGAGGTCGATGTCGTAGAGGGTGCGATTGGGCTTCTGCAGCACGCCGTTCAACTGGACATGCCAGGTCAGCGTTTGCGGCAGGGGCGCGGGTAGGGCCGCGTGGCTGGAAGTGGCGGCGAACAGTCCGCACAGCAGGATGGAACAGGCTGGAAGGCGCATGAGGCTTGACTCGGAAGGCTGGTCAAGTCCTCAGTATCGGCTGTCTTTTCCGGGGCCTGAGTGCCGACGGTCGTATGCTCGACGGCTGGTCGGCAGCCGGTTGGCAGGCGGCCAGGATACTCGGCCAGAGAGCCGGGTCCTAGAGCTGTTGCGGTCGGCTACGACGCCCGTTGGGCGCTACGCTCGGCATTTTCGCCTGGTAGCCCCGCCGATGGACGGCAGGGCTACCAGGACGATTTTGCGCGCTCCCGAGCGAGCCGCCACGCCAAGGCGGCCGGCGCAGGGAGCGGAACACCGCTTAGCGCTGGGCCAGCAACTCGCGACCGCGCTGCACGGCGGCGCGAACCTGGGCCGGGGCGGTACCGCCGATGTGGTCGCGAGCGTTGACCGAGCCTTCCAGGGTCAGGACGGCGAAGACGTCCTGCTCGATCTGGTCGCTGAAGCGACGCAGCTCGTCCAGGCTCATCTCGGCCAGGTCCTTGCCGCTGTCCACGCCGTACTTCACCGCATGGCCGACGATCTCGTGGCAGTCACGGAAGGGCAGGCCCTTGCGCACCAGGTAGTCGGCGAGGTCGGTGGCGGTGGAGAAGCCGCGGCGGGCCGCCTCGCGCATGATCTCGCGCTTGGGCTTGATGGCCGGGACCATGTCGGCGAAGGCACGCAGGGAGTCGCGCAGGGTGTCGGCGGCGTCGAACAGCGGTTCCTTGTCTTCCTGGTTGTCCTTGTTGTAGGCCAGCGGCTGGCCCTTCATCAGGGTCAGCAGGCCGGTGAGGGCGCCGAACACCCGGCCGGTCTTGCCGCGCACCAGTTCGGGGACGTCGGGATTCTTCTTCTGCGGCATGATCGAGGAACCGGTGCAGAAGCGGTCGGGCAGATCGATGAACTGGAACTGGGCGCTGGTCCAGAGCACCAGCTCTTCGGAGAAGCGCGACAGGTGCATCATCGCCAGGGAGGCCGCGGCGCAGAATTCGATGGCGAAGTCGCGATCCGAGACGCCGTCCAGGGAATTGCCGCCGATGGCCTCGAAGCCCAGCAGTTCGCAGGTGACCTGGCGCTGGATGGGGTAGGTGGTGCCGGCCAGGGCGGCGCTGCCCAGGGGCATGCGGTTGACGCGCGTGCGGCAGTCGACCAGGCGCTCGTGGTCACGGGAGAGCATCTCGAACCAGGCCAGCAGGTGGTGGCCGAAGGTCACCGGCTGGGCGGTCTGCAGATGGGTGAAGCCGGGCATGATGGTGTCGGCTTCGGCCTCGGCCAGTTGCAGCAGGCCTGCCTGCAGGCGGTTCAGCTCGGCGAGGATGGCGTCGATCTCATCGCGCAGCCAGAGGCGGATGTCGGTGGCCACCTGGTCGTTGCGGCTGCGGCCGGTGTGCAGTTTCTTGCCAACCACGCCCAGGCGTTCGGTCAGGCGCGCCTCGATGTTCATGTGCACGTCTTCCAGGTCGACGCGCCACTCGAAGGTGCCGGCCTCGATCTCGCCGCGGATCTCGTCCAGTCCGGCGACGATGGCGTCGCGTTCGGCTTCGCTGAGTACCCCGGCCTGGGCCAGCATGCGCGCATGGGCCTGGCTGCCGAGGATGTCGTGGCGATAGAGGCGCTTGTCGAAGTCCACCGAGGCGGTGAAGCGGGCGACGAAGGCGTCGACGGGTTCGCTGAAGCGTCCGCCCCAGGACTGGTTGGTTTTTTCGCTGCTCATGAATCGGCCTGCTGCTGGGCTTGTCGGAGGAAAGGGAAGGGTGGCGATGATAGCAGTCCTGAAGGGGGGCGGCCGGAATCAGCGGAGCCGACTTGCCGACGAGCGGTATCTGAACCACACTGCCGCTCATGATACTCGAACGCCGCAAAACCCCACGGCCAGTCAAGGTCGATGACTTCTTCGTCCCGGCGCTCTGCGAACCGGAGGCCTTGCTCGTCCTGGTGGTTCTGGCGGAGTTGCTGGTGCTGGTCCTGGTGCTGGCCGAGCCCTTCACCCTGCAGTTCAACTGGATCCGGCTGGCGCTCGTCTCGCTCTTCGTACAGTGGATCGTACTGCTCTCGGCGGCGCTGCTCTGTCGCCTGCGGCCCTGGCTCGCCCGCCATCGCCCGGTGGTGGCGGGCGGTCTCTGTTGCGCCATCGTGGTAGCCCTGACCCTGCTCTGCACCCTGGTGGCCGATTGGCTGCAACTGGCCGGGCCGCTGCAACGGACCGGCGAGGTCCGGCTGTACATGCGCCATGCCCTGATCGCCTTCATCATGTCCATGCTGCTGCTGCGCTACTTCTGGCTGCAGAGCCAGTGGCGTCGCCAGCAGCAGGCCGAGCTGCAGGCGCGCATCGAATCCCTGCAGGCGCGTATCCGCCCGCACTTCCTGTTCAACAGCCTGAACAGCATTGCCAGTCTCGTCGTCCTGGATGCGGACAAGGCCGAGCGCGCGGTGCTGGACCTGTCGGCGCTGTTCCGCGCCAGCCTGGCCCAGCCCGGTACCAAGGTGCGCTGGTCGGAGGAACTGGAGCTGTCGCGGCGCTATCTGGACATCGAGCGGCTGCGCCTGGGTGACCGGTTGAAGCTGCAGTGGGACGTGGACGGGGTGCCGGCCGACCTGCCGATTCCCCAGCTGACCCTGCAGCCCTTGCTGGAGAACGCCCTCATCTACGGCGTCGCGCCGCGCATCGAAGGCGGCCTGGTGACCATCTACGCCAACTATCGCGACGGGGTGTTCGAACTGGTCATCAGCAACCCCTATGACCCGGAAGTGGAGCAGCAACCACGCCCACCCAAGGGCACTCGTCAAGCTTTAAGCAATATCGAGGCGCGGTTGACGGCACTTTTCGGACCAGCTGCGAGTCTCAAAATCGAACGCCGCGACCAGCGGCATACAACGTCTCTTCGCTATCCATGCGAGCGACTCATGCGGGAAGCCTGAGCTTATGAATGTCCTGATCGTCGATGACGAACCCTTGGCGCGCGAGCGTCTGGCCCGTCTGGTGGGGCAACTGGACGGTTACACCGCCCTGGAGCCGACAGCCACCAACGGTGAGGAAGCCCTCGCTTTGGTTGAAAATCTCAAGCCAGACATCGTCCTGCTGGACATCCGCATGCCGGGTCTGGACGGTCTGCAGGTGGCGGCGCGCCTGTGCGAGCGTGAGTCGCCACCCGCGGTGATCTTCGTCACTGCCCACGACGAGTACGCGCTCGATGCCTTCCAGGTCAGCGCCGTGGGCTACCTGGTCAAGCCGGTGCGCCAGGAAGACCTGGCCGCGGCCCTGAGCAAGGCCCAGCGTCCCAACCGGATGCAACTGGCCGCCCTGACCAAGCCGCCCGCCAGCGGCGGGCCCGGGCCACGCAGCCACATCAGTGCCCGGACCCGCAAGGGTATCGAGCTGATCCCGCTGGACGACGTGGTCTACTTCATCGCCGACCATAAATACGTGACCCTGAGGCACTCCGGTGGCGAGGTGCTGCTGGACGAGCCGCTCAAGGCCCTGGAAGACGAATTCGGTGAGCGCTTCGTGCGTATCCACCGCAACGCCCTGGTCTCGCGGGAACGCATCGAACGCCTGCAACGCACGCCCCTGGGCCACTTCCAGCTGTTCCTCAAGGGCATGAACGGCGACGCGCTGACCGTCAGCCGCCGCCACGTGGCGGGTGTGCGCCGGCTGATGCACAGCATCTGACGGCGCTGGCGGGTCGAGGCCGGGCGCTCGTCGCAGTGGGAGCGCCGGTCGACCTGCTATGATGGCCGGCAATCTGACGTGCCGGTAATGTCCATGCTCCGCGAAATCCGTATCGCTACGCGCCAGAGTGCCCTGGCGCTGTGGCAAGCCGACTATGTGAAAGCCCGCCTCGAAGCGGCGCACCCTGGCCTCAGGGTCAGCCTGCTGCCCATGACCAGCCGCGGCGACAAACTGCTCGACGCGCCCCTGGCGAAGATCGGCGGCAAGGGCCTGTTCGTCAAGGAACTGGAGAACGCCCTGCTCGACGGCAGCGCCGACCTCGCCGTGCACTCCATGAAGGACGTGCCCATGGCGTTTCCGGAAGGTCTGGGGCTGTACGCCATCTGCGAGCGGGAAGACCCGCGCGATGCCTTCGTTTCCAACCGGTTCGCCGGGCTCGCCGAGCTGCCCCAGGGTAGCGTGGTGGGTACCTCCAGCCTGAGACGCCAGGCCCAGTTGCTGGCCCTGCGGCCAGACCTGGAGATCCGCTTCCTGCGCGGCAACGTCCACACCCGCCTGGCCAAGCTCGATGCCGACGACTACGACGCCATCATCCTCGCCGCTGCCGGCCTGATCCGCCTCGGATTCGTCGACCGCATCCGCGAGCACCTGAGCGTGGAAAACAGCCTGCCTGCGGGAGGGCAGGGCGCGGTGGGCATCGAGTGTCGCACCGACGATGCCGAGGTGCATGCGCTGCTCGAACCCCTGCATCACCTCGACACCGAGCGCCGCGTCGCTGCCGAGCGCGCCCTGAATCGCCGCCTCAACGGTGGCTGCCAGGTGCCCATCGCCTGCTATGCCGTGCAGGAAGGCGAATCGCTCTGGTTGCGCGGTCTGGTCGGCCAGCCCGACGGTGGCCTGCTGTTGCGCGCCGAGGCCCGCGGTCCGCTCGACGATCCCGCCGGCCTGGGCGTGGCCGTGGCCGAAGACCTGCTGGCCCAGGGCGCCCAGGGCATCCTCGATGCCGTCTACGGGGCTTCCGGCGCATCATGAGCGCCTGGCGACTGCTGCTGACCCGGCCGGCGGACGAGAACGCACCGCTCGCCGCGGCCCTGGCGGCGACCGGTATCGCCAGCGTCAGCCTGCCGCTGCTGGAGATCCAGCCGCTGGCGGAAACGCCCGAGCAGCGCAGTCTCTGGCTCGACCTGGATCGCTACGCCGCCGTGCTGGTGGTGAGCAAGCCGGCCGCTCGCCTGGGACTCGCCGCCCTCGACCGCTACTGGCCGCAACCGCCGTTGCAGATCTGGTTCGCCGTGGGCGCGGCCACCGCCGCCATGCTCGACGACTACGGTCTGCCGGTGCACTACCCCGGGCGCGAGGACAGCGAAGGCCTGCTGGCCCTGCCGGCCCTGGCCGAGGCCCTGCAAGGCCCCACCCCCGAGGTGTTGCTGCTGCGTGGCGAGGGGGGGCGTGACCTGTTGGTCGATAGCCTCACGGCCCGCGGCGCCCGCGTCGAGGTACTCGAACTCTATCGCCGCCAGTGTCCGGACTACGCCCCAGGGCTGATCCTAGAGACCCTGGCAGCGGAACGCCTGAATGCCATCATGGTCAGCAGTGGGCAGGGTTTCGCGCATCTGCAGGCCTGTGCGGGTGCGGATTGGCCCACGGTGCGTCGCTATCCGCTGCTGGTACCCAGTGCCCGTGTGGCCGAGCTGGCCCGTGCCAGCGGCTGTCGTCGCGTGCTCGACTGCCAGGGTGCCAACGCGGGCGCCATCGCCGCCGTACTTGCCCAACATCATCCGGATTGACCCTACAAGGAATCCCCGTGAGCGAAACTCAAGCCCCCCGCGCCGACGACGCCTCCCCCGATCCTGTCGTGACCCCCACGTCGCCTCCGCCCGCGCCGCCTCCGGTGAGCGCGCGGCGCAAGGGCTCGGGCAAGGCCTCGGGCCTGGCGTTGCTGGCCTTGCTGGTGGCCGTCGGTGGCCTGGGCGTGGGCGGCTGGAGCGTCTGGCAACTGCAGCAGGTACGCCAGGCCGAGCAGGCCGGCGCCGCCCAGGCCGAGGATCTGCGCAGTCAACTGCGCCAGTTGGAGACCCGCAACCAGGCGCTGAGCGCCGATCTCGGCCGGTTGCCGTCGGCCAACGAACTGGAAGAGCGCCGTCGCCAACTGGTCGCCCTGCAGGGCGATCAGCAGCACCTCGCCGAACAGTTCAAGGAAGTGGTCGGCCAGAGCCGCCAGGCCTGGCGGCTGACCGAGGCCGAGCATCTGCTGCGCATGGCGACCCTGCGCATGACCGCGCTGCAGGACGTCCCCAGCGCCCAGAATCTGCTGCAGGGCGTCGACGATATCCTCAAGGCGCAGAACGATCCGGCCGCCTTCGCCGCGCGCCAGCAGTTGGCCAATGCCCAGCAGACCCTGCGCCAACTGCCCGATCTGGATCGCACCGGCCAGTTCGTCCAGCTTGCCTCCCTGCGCAACCAGGTGCAGAGCCTGGAACCCCTGCCGCCGCGTTTCTCCACCACGGTGGCCGACCAGCCAGGCGTAGAGAAGGCCGCGGTGCCGTCGAGCAATGCGCTGCAGCAGTGGTGGCAGGACTTCCGCCAGCGCATCTCCAGTTACTTCCGCATCGACTTCTCCGCCGACCAGCCGATCCGGCCACTGCTGGCCGAGGAATCCCTCGCCCAGGTGCGCCTGGCCATGAGCCTGGCGCTGGAGCAGGCGCAGTGGGCCGTGCTCAACGGCAACCAGGAGGTCTATCGCCTCTCCATCGAGCAGGCCGAAGACGTCCTCGCCGCCCATTTCAACAACCAGAATCCCGACAGCCGTGCCGTCAAGCTGCGCCTGCAGGAGCTGGCCGAGCGTCCGGTGACCTTCGAGGCGCCTGACCTGACGCCGGCCCTCACCGCGCTGCAGGCCTACATCGCGCAACGTCAGCAAATCCAGCCGACCAATGCCGCCGGCGCGGCTCAGGAGAATCGTCCATGAAGCGCCTGTACCTGCTGTTCCTGTTCGCCCTGCTCGTCGGCCTGGGGGTCGCCGTGGTGCTGGCCAAGGAGCCGGGCTACGTGCTGCTGTCCTACAGCAACTTCCGCTATGAATCGAGCCTCTGGGCGTTCCTGGCGTTGCTGGTGGCCGCCTGGCTCGGGCTGTACATCCTCAAGCTGGTGCTGGGTGCCCTGGGGCTGACCGGCAAGGTGCTCAATCCCTGGTCGCGGCACAATCGCCAGCGGCGCCTGGATCAGGCCCGCCACAAGGGCCAGCTGGAGCTGGCCGAAGGCAACTGGAGCAACGCCCTCAAGCATCTGAAGAGCGCTGCCGAGCATGCCGACCAGCCGTTGTTCGTGCTGCTCGGTGCCGCCCGCGCCGCCAACGAGCTGGGCGACCTGGAGGAGCGCGATCGCCTGCTGCGCCAGGCCCGTGAGCGCGAGCCCCAGGCCGATCTCGCCATCGGCTTGCAACAGGCCCGGTTGCAGATCGACCGCGGCCAGTACCTGGAGGCGCGCGACAGCCTGGCGCCGTTGCAGGCCAAGTATCCGAAGAACGGCGAGGTGTTGCTGCAGCTGCAGCGCCTGCAGGTGACCCTGCGCGACTGGCCGGCGCTGATCGCCCTGCTGCCGCAACTGCGCAAGCAGCAGGTACTGCGTCCGCACGAGCAGGACGATCTGGAGCGCAAGGTCTGGATCGCCACTCTGGACGAGGTCCCGCCCCAGGGCGCGGAATCCGCGCTGGACGCCCAGTGGCAGCAGGTACCCACAGCGCTCAAGGGCGATTCGTCGGTGGTGCTCGCCTATGCCCGCCAGCTGCGTGCCATCGGCCGCGACGACCTCGCCGAAGAGGTGCTGCACATTACCCTCAATCGCCAATGGGACGAGCGCCTGGTCGAACTCTATGGTCAACTACGGCCGCGCGATGCCAGTCGCCCGTTGCAGCATGCCGAGGGCTGGCTCAAGGATCGTCCCCAGGACCCGGTGCTGCTGCTGGCGCTGGGCCGCCTGTGCATGAGCAACCAGCTCTGGGGCAAGGCGCGCGAGTACCTGGAGACCAGCCTGGCCCAGCGTCCTTCCGCCATCACCGCCGGTGAGCTGGCCCGGGTCGCCATCCAGTTGGGCGACGTGAGCCGGAGCCAGGAGTTGCTGCAGAGCCAGTGGCGCGATCCTGCATCCGCTTCACTGCCGGCTACACGCAACTGAGTCGACTCATGGCTCTCGTGCGCGGCCACCCGGTGGGCGCGCACGAGACTCGGTAGCCTTCCGTGCCCCGGGTTTGCACCCACCATGTACCCCTCGTCCGGGCCACTTCGCAGGTCGCTACGACGTCGTATGGCTACAGAGGTGCTACCCCGGTCCTTGAAAGGTGCCCGGGCTTTCTCTACCGTAACGTCCCAATTCCCTGCTGGAGACGGCGCGTCCGTGACTAGTCCCCGCTTCATCTTCCTGTTCATGGCTGCCACTTGCGCGGTGCTCATGGGCGTTGGTCTCTATCTCGAGCACGTGGTCGGCCTCGAGCCCTGCCCCCTCTGCGTGGTGCAGCGGATCTTCTTCATCCTGGTCGGTGTGGTCGCCCTGATCGCCGGCATCCAGGCGCCGGGTCTGCGTGGACGGCGCATCTACGGTGTGATCCTGTTGCTGCTGGCGGCCGGTGGTGCCGCTACCGCCGGCCGCCAGGTCTATCTGCAGACGGTGCCGGCGGAAGAGCTGGCGGCCTGCCTGCCGAGCCTGGACTACATGATGCAGGCGCTGCCCTTCCAGGAGATCATCCGCCTGGTGCTGCACGGCACTGCGGACTGCGCCGAGGTCAACTGGACACTGTTCGGCCTGAGCATCCCGGAATGGAGCCTGCTGGCCTTCGTCCTGCTCATGGCCTTGAGCCTGGTCAAGATCTTCCGCCGCCGCTAATGTGGTGTGTCAGAAATTGCCTGCACAATGTTGACGGCGCTTTTTCGAGCGTGGCGGCGGACCTTCTGGGCGTTGTTGCCACTCCTCGCCATAGCCTGCTATGACGCGTCGCGGCGCCTAGTCCAATGGGAGCGCCTAACCGCCCGAAAAGCACTCGCCAACTCCTGTGCGAACTTCTGACACACCATGCAAGGCCTTTCTCCGAGCAACGGCACTCGCCTGGCGAGGCGATGTCGGTATAGTTCCTGATAACACCCGGGCGCGTGCGTCCGGATCGACTCGCCCGTATAGAGAGCTGCCGTCATGCTAGAAACCTGCCGCAATGCCCAGGAACGCTGGGGTGGGGTCCACCAGCTGATCGACCGCTGGCTGATCGCCCGTCGCGAGCTGGTGACCGCTTACGAAACCCTGGATCTGGAGCCGCTGCTGGCGCCGGTACGCGAGGTGAGCGAGCTGGAGCGCCTGTGCGACATGCTGGTCGACTACATGTCCACCGCGCATTTCGAGATCTACGAGCAATTGGTGGCCGAAGCCCGCGAATTCCAGGACGAGCGCGCCATCGAGTTCGCCGACAGCCTTTATCCTCGGCTACAGGCGCTCACCGACGCCGCGCTCAACTTCAACGACAGATTCGAACGCGGCGCCTACCGGGACCCGGGCCTGCTGACCATCGAGCTCAAGCTGCTGGGCGAGACCCTGCGCGAGCGCTTCGAGCTGGAAGACTGCCTGATCGAGGTGCTGCATACCGCGCACCAGCAGCCGCGTCTGGCGTCGGTCTAGGAGCCTGTTCAAAGTCTGCTGCGCGTCGGCCAAACGGCGTTGAAAATGGCTTGTCGCTAGCTCGCGAGACGTTGAACCGGCTCTAGGGCCGTACCGCCCGCGCCGCCTCGGTCAACAGACCCAGGTCGGTCGCGGTCGCCGCCTGCGGGGCCACGGCCTCGAGCCAGGTGCGTCGGTCGTTCGTGGTCCGACAGGGCCAGTGGGCGGCCAGATGAGCCAGACGGGCGAGCTGCTCACGTTCGGCCGCCAGTTCCAGGGTCTTGAGCCGTTCGCGTAGCGCCGCCAGATCCTCGTCTTCATCGGCGGGTGCCTTCCAGGCCTGGCGCAGTTGACGCAAGGGACGCACCACCGTCTCCTGCCAGAGGTTCGCCGCGGCCCGCAGCCGTTCCAGTCCCTTCGCGTCCAGCGCGCAGGCGCGGCAATCGAGCCAGAGCGCCGCCAGCACCAGACAGACGTCGGCACCCGCCTCCTGCAGGCGCAAACAGGCGCCCTCCACCCCGGGGCGGGCGTATACTGCCAGCGCGAATTCCCACAGGTCCTCTTGCATGTCCGCCTCCCCGTTCGTGGGTGGTGGAGCTGCTACACTCCGCCGCCATGATCCGACTACAGAACCTTACTCTACAGCGCGGTCCCCAGCGTCTGCTCGAAAACGCTGACCTGACCCTGCATCCCGGCCAGAAGGCCGGACTGATCGGTGCCAATGGCGCCGGCAAATCCAGCCTTTTCGCCCTGTTGCGCGGCCAGCTCGGCGCCGACGCCGGTGACTGCCACATTCCAGCAGCCTGGCGCATCGCCCACATGCGCCAGGAGGTGGATACCCTGGAGCGCCTGGCGGTGGACTACGTACTCGACGGCGACGTCGACCTGCGCCGCATCCAGCGCGAGCTGGCAGTCGCCGAAGCGGCCCAGGACGGCAACGCCCTGGGTCGGCTGCATGCCGACTTCGAAGCCGCCGACGGCTATACCGCCGATGCCCGGGCGCGCAAGTTGCTGGCCGGCCTGGGCTTCACCGCCGCGCAGATGGAGCGCCAGGTCGGTGACTTCTCCGGTGGCTGGCGGATGCGCCTGAACCTGGCCCAGGCGCTGATGTGTCCCTCGGACCTGCTGCTGCTGGACGAACCCACCAACCACCTGGACCTGGACGCCATCCTCTGGCTGGAAGACTGGCTCAAGGGCTATCCCGGCACCCTGATCCTCATCTCCCACGACCGCGACTTCCTCGATGCGGTGGTCGACCACGTGGTGCACCTGGACCAGCAGACGCTCACCCTCTATCGCGGCGGCTATTCCAGCTTCGAGCGTACCCGCGCCGAGCGGTTGGCGCAGCAGCAACAGGCCTACGACAAGCAGCAGGCCCAGCGCGCCCACATGGAGAAGTACATCGCTCGCTTCAAGGCCCAGGCCACCAAGGCGCGCCAGGCGCAGAGCCGGATCAAGGCCCTGGAACGCCTGGAAGAACTGGCGCCGGCCCATGTCGACTCGCCCTTCGAATTCGTCTTCCGCGAGGCGGACAAGCTGTCCAGCCCGCTGCTCGACCTGGCCGAAGGCCGGCTCGGCTACGGCGAGACCACCATTCTGCACCCGGTGAAGCTGCAATTGGCGCCAGGGGCACGCATCGGCCTGCTCGGTCCCAATGGCGCCGGCAAGTCGACCCTGATCAAGACCCTGGCCGCCGAGCTGGAGCCCCTCGGTGGGCGTCTGCAGCGCGGCGAGAACCTGGCCATCGGCTACTTCGCCCAGCACCAGCTCGATTCGCTGGACGCCAAGGCCAGCCCCCTGCTGCACCTGCAACGCATCGCCCCCGGTGAGCGCGAGCAGAGCCTGCGCGATTTCCTCGGCGGCTTCGACTTCCGCGGCCCCCGCTGCGACGAGGTGGTGCTGAACTTCTCCGGTGGCGAGAAGGCGCGCCTGGCCCTGGCCTTGATCGCCTGGCAGAAGCCCAATCTGCTGCTGCTGGACGAACCCACCAACCACCTGGACCTGGACATGCGCCTGGCCCTGACCCTGGCCCTGCAGGAATTCGCCGGGGCAGTGCTGGTGGTCTCCCACGACCGGCACCTGCTCAAGAGCACCACCGATGAATTCCTGCTGGTGGCCGACGGCAAGGTCCAGGCCTTCGACGGCGACCTGGACGACTACAGCCGCTGGCTGGTGGACTTCCGCGCCCGCCAGGAGCCGATGCTTGCCGGTGATGGCGCGGTGGTTGACAAGACCGATCGCAAGGCCCAGCGCCAGGCGGCCGCTGCCTTGCGCCAGCAGCTGGCGCCCTTGAAAAAGGCGGCCGACAAGCTGGAGGCGGAGCTCGGCAAGCTGCAGGAAAGACTCGCCGCCCTGGAGACCCGGCTGGGCGACAGCGGCCTCTACGACGCCGCTCGCAAGGACGAGCTGCGCCAGGCCCTGGCCGACCAGGCCGCTGCCAAGACCCGCGAAGCCGAGCTGGAAGAGCAGTGGCTGGAGGCCCTGGAACGGCTGGAAAGCCTGCAAGCCGAACTCGAGGGGGCCTGATGACGCAGTGGCTGCACACCTGGCTGCCCGGTTGGGGCGACTACCTGCTGGTGGCCGGCCAGGTCGCCCTGGTGCTGCTCATCGGCTACGTGCTGCAACGCATCGTGGCGCGCGCCGTCACCGGCCTGGGCGACCGCTATCCGCTGCCGCCGCAGATCGTCCTCGGGCTGCGCGGCACCCTGCGCTGGCTGATCATGGGCAGCGCCATCCTCATGGCCCTGGAACGCTTCGGGGTGTCCGCCGCGGTGCTCTGGACGGCCATCTCCGGCTTCGTCGCGGTGGCCGCGGTGGCCTTCTTTGCCATCTGGAGCGTGCTCTCCAACCTGTTCTGCGCGGTGCTGATCTTTACCGTCGGCCCCTTCCGCCTGGGCGATCGCATCGAGGTGCTGGATGCGTCCGACAAGCCAGGCATCAAGGGGCGGGTGGTGGCCATCAACATGCTCTTCGTGACCCTGCAGGAGCTGGACGAGAATCAGGACGGCGCTCTGGTGCAGATCCCCAATACCCAGTTCTTCCAGAAGTCGGTGCGGCGCTGGCGCGACGCCGACGGGTCCTTCGATTTCCATCTCGACAGGTGAATCCATGAGTCTGCAGGTCTGGACCGGTTTCTTCATCGCCTGCTGGTTGATCAGCCTCTCGCCCGGGGCAGGAGCCATCGCCTCCATGAGCGCCGGCGTCAACCATGGCTTTCGCCACGGCTACTGGACGGCGCTCGGCCTGCAACTGGGGTTGGCCTTGCAGATCGCTGTGGTCGCCGTGGGCGTCGGCGCGCTGCTCGCCACCTCCCAGCTGGCCTTCACGCTCATCAAGTGGTTCGGCGTGGCCTATCTCGCCTACCTGGCCATTCGCCAATGGCGCGCGGCGCCGCTGGACCTGGGCGAGCAGGTGGTGGGTGAGCGCCTGCCACCGCGCATCGTTGTCCTGGTGCTGCGTGGCTTCCTGGTCAACGTGAGCAACCCCAAGGCGCTGATCTTCCTGCTCGCGGTGCTGCCGCAATTCGTCGATCCCCACGCCCCCCTGACCACGCAGTACCTGATCATCGGCCTGACCATGATCAGCGTCGACCTGATCGTGATGGCCGGCTACACCGGCCTGGCCGCGCGGGTGCTGACCCTGCTGCGCACCCCACGGCAGCAGCGCATCACCAACCGGGTATTCGCCAGTCTCTTCGTCGCCGCCGCGGCGCTGTTATCCACGGTGCGCCGCGCCGCGGTCTGAGAGCCTGTTCAAGGCCTGCTGCGCGTCGGCCAAACTGCGTCGGAAAGACCCAGGACCGCTAGCCCGGCCTGGGCGGCCCCGTCGCAATGCTCATTTGCCATTTGTAAACCTGAGCGTGGGTCCGATCCGCTTCCTCAGCTCTTTTCGCGGGGCTGCCTGGGCCTGGTTTGGCTCTAGCTCGCGAGCCTTTGAATAGGCTCTACAGCGGGCGCTACCAGACCACCGGCTGGCCCTGCCAGTCCCAGAAGCTGCCGGTATCGGCCGGGGTGCGCGCGGCCAGCACCTCCAGCAGTCGCTCTGCCGCATAGGCTGGCGTGAACAGCTGGTCGGCCGGTACCCGTGCCTGGAAGGGGCGTGACAGGGCCGTGTCGGTGGTGCCGGGATGCAGGGCCAGCACGCAACTCTGGGGATTGAGCCGGGTGAGTTCGATGCTGGCGCAACGCAGCCCCTGGTTGAGCGCGGCCTTGGCCATCCGGTAGCCATACCAGCCACCCAGATGATTGTCACCGATGGAACCGACCCGCGCCGACAGCGCCGCGATCTGGCAGGGGTGCTGACCCTTGAGCAGCGGCGTCAGCTGACGGATCAGCAGCAGCGGCAACACGGCATTGGCCAGATAGCTTTCCAGCAGGCCGGCCTGATCCACCTGCGCCAGACTTTTCTCGGCGCGGGCATGCTCGCCTTGCAACAGGCCCGAGGCGCACAGCAGCAGATCCAGGCGTGGCGTCTCGTCCGCCAACCGGGACGCCAGATCGGTTGCGGTTAGCGGATCGAGGTCGAGCCGGCGCAGCCGTGCGCCATGCCGCTGTTCCAGTGCCGCCAAGGCCTCATGCGTCTCGGCATGGCGCGCGCAGGCCCAGACCCGCATGACGTCGTCGCGGGCCAGTAGCCGTTCGCACAGGGCCCGGCCGAGGCCGCCGGTGGCGCCATACACCAGGGCCTGGGCGGGTTGCTCCAGGCGTTGCCAGAAGGTCATTGGGGATCTCCAGTCCGGTCGCTATCCCTTCCGACCACGGCCCTGTACTGGGGTGCGCCGCGCAAGCGCGGTATCCTGGGCTTTTGCCGGAGATCTTCCCGTGATCCTGTGGATCGATGCCGATGCCTGTCCGCGCGCCGCCAAGGAGCTGGTCTGCAAGTTCGCCCTCAAGCGCAAGCTGGAGGTGGTGCTGGTGGCCGGCCAGCCGCAGATCAAGCCACCCTTCGCCTGCGTGCGCCTGGTGGTGGTACCCAGCGGCCCTGACGCTGCCGACGACCATCTGGTCGAGCAGGCGCAGCCGGGCGACCTGGTGATCTGCAGCGATATTCCCCTGGCCGATCGACTGCTGAAGAAGGGGGTGGCCGCCCTCGACCCCCGTGGCCAGGAGTTCGACGAACGCAACATGGGCCAGCGCCTGGCCATGCGCAACCTGATGACCGATCTGCGCGACCAGGGCCAGATGGGCGGAGGCCAGGCCGGTTATGGCGACCGGGACCGCCAGGCCTTCGCCAATGCGCTGGATCGCCTGATCACCCGGTTGCAGCGTGAAGCGACCAGCTAGGCCGGCAGCGCGGTGACGCTGGCCTGTTGCTGCAGCCAACCTCTGAGTTGCGGCAACGGGACCGGGCGGCTGAACAGATAGCCCTGCATGAAATCGCAGTCGTTGGCGTGCAGGAAGTCGCGCTGTTCGGCGGTCTCCACCCCTTCTGCCACCACCTTGAGCCCGAGCTTGTGTGCCATGGCGATGATCGCCGCGGCGATGGCCATGTCGTTGTCCTGATGGGGAATGGTACGCACGAAGGCGCGATCCACCTTGAGCGAATCCACCGGCAAGCGGCTGAGGTAAGCCAGTGACGAGTAGCCGCTGCCGAAATCATCGATGGAGACCCGTACGCCAAGGGTGCGGATCTCGCCGATCACCTCGATGGCCACGTTGAGGCTGTGCATCAGGGCGTTTTCGGTGACCTCGAGGATCAGTGCCGAAGCGGGCAGGTCTTCGGCCTGCAGGGCCCTGGCGATGGACTGGGGGAGCAGGCGATCGCCGAGGTTCAATGCCGAGCAGTTCACCGAGACCCGCAGATCGCGATAGCCCTCGCGGTGCAGCTGGGCGATGTCGGCGCAGGCCTGGCGCATGACCCAGCCATCGAGATCGCCGATCAGGCCGGTCTCCTCGGCGACGCGGACGAAGCGTTCCGGGCTCAGGGCGCCCAGGGTCGGATGCTGCCAGCGTACCAGGGCTTCCAGTGCCACCGGTCGGCCGTCGGGGACGACGATGGGCTGGTAGGCCAGGTGCAGACCGCCCTGGGCCAGGGCGTGACGCAGATCCATCTCCAGGCTGAGCAGGTCGTCGGCCTCGCGCTGGAGTTCGTTGGCGAATCTCTGGCTGCGGTTGCGTCCGCTGCGTTTGCAATGGCCGACCGCCAGGCCCGCGCTGCGCAACAGCTGACCGGCATCGGTGCCGTCCTGGGGATAGTGGGCGATGCCCAGACTGAAGGTCATGGCGATGCGTTGCCCGGCGAGTTCGAAGGGCGGGCGCAGCTGCTCCAGCAGGCGCAGGGCCAGCGGCTGGCTGTCGCCACGGGTACCCAGCGGCAGCAGCAGGCTGAATTCATCGCCGGCATAGCGCGCCAGCGGCAGATCATTGTCCAGCACCGCCCGAATCCGCTGCGCCACCTGCACCAGCAATTCATCGCCCAGGGCATGGCCGAGGCTGTCGTTGATGCGCTTGAAGTGATCGACGTCCAGCATCAGCAGGGCGAATTGCTCGTCGTTACGCGCCTGGCTCACCGCGCGGTCGACGGTCTGGATGAAGCTCGAGCCGTTGAGCAGATGGGTGAGGGGATCGTGCAGGCTGATCTGGTCGAGGGTGGTGGAGACGCGCTCCAGGCGCAGGCGCTGGGCGTGGAAGCGCTCGCCGGCCCAGGCGGCGAGTAGGCCAGCCATGATGATGAAGAGGGTGCCGATGGCGATGCCGGTACCCAGCTCCAGGTGCTGGATCATGCCTGGCGAGTCCTCCGGCACGAAGCCGACGGGGACGGCCAGCGTCAGGGCGGCCATGCCGGTGAAGTGCATCGAGACGATGGCGAACCCGAGGCCCAGGCTACCCAGCAGGCGCAGCCAGACGGTCCGCAGGCCGGTCCGGCCGCGCAGCCGGAAGGCCAGCAGCAGGGCCGCCAGCGACGCCAGGCTGGCGATCACCACGGAGACCGCGACCAGCAGCGGATCGTAGATCTGCTGGGCCACCGAATGCATGGCCAGCATGCCGGTGTAGTGCATGGCGGCGATGCCCAGGCCGGCGGCCAGGGACGCGAGCAGGTACTGCGGCGCGCTGAGGGACTCGCGCCCGATGAGGTGCATCACCGTATAGGACACCGCGATGGCGATCAGCAGCGAGGTCAGGGTCTGCAGCGGGTCGTAATGCACATGGATGCTGATCTTGAACGACAGCATGGCGAGGAAGTGCATGGACCAGATGCCACCGCCCAGGGCGATGGCGCCGATCAGCTTGGCCAGCTCGCTGCCGCGGCGGGAACGGCTGGTGGTCACCCAGTCGGCCATGGCCAGGGCGGTATAACCGGCAGCACTGGCGATGAGGTACGACAGAAAGACCAGCAGGCCTTCGTATTCGTAGGCCCCCAGGACCTGGTGGCCCGCAGGAAGCAAGGTGGAGAAATTCAGCATGCTCAATCGCCAGCTTGCCGCAGGAGGCACGAGAAAAGGGGACGATATTCAGGACATCGGCCGCAAGGACCGCGTCTTTAATTGTACCGACGAGCGTAGGGGTGCGGGAGATGGCAGGCGCTAGGCCTTGGGCGCGCGGCTGCGCCGCCACAGCCAGAGCAGCAGGCCGATCACCACGAAGCCGCCCAGCACCATCAGCTCGTAGCGTTTGAGATTGCCCAGCACCCCCTCCAGCACGGCGCCGAAATGATAGGCGGCGTAGCCCAGCACGGTCGCCCAGACGATGGCGCCGATGCCGTTGAGGACCAGGTAGCGTACGGGCGGATAGCCGGACAGGCCGATGGCCACCGGCATCACGGTGCGCAGGCCGTAGACGAAGCGAAAGCTCAGGACCCAGAGGTCCGGGTGGCGGCGGATGTGGGCCAGGGCCTTCTCGCCGGCCGCTTCCCACTTGGGTTTGCGCGCCAGCAGCTTGCGTCCGTGGCGCCGGCCGAGGAAGTACCACAGCTGGTCGCCGGCGTAGCTGCCGCAGAAGGCCACCAGGATCACGGTCTGGATGTTCATGTACTCGCGAAAGGCGAGGAAGCCGGCCAGCACCAGAATGGTTTCGCCCTCGAAGAAGGTTCCTAGAAAAAGGGCGAAATAGCCGAAATCATGGAGGAATTGCTGGAGCATTCGGCACTACACGAGGCGGAAAGAGATGGCGCAGCCTACCCCGGTTGCCGTCTGGAAAGAAAGTGTGACGGGCTTCCGTCCGCCGGACGCCGAGCGGTCGCCCGGTGTTTTCACTGCGACCCTGTGTCACGCCGGGTCCGGCTGGCGTCTGCCTTGGATAGGACCTATAGGCACACCATATTGTCATCTGCTGTTACCAATCGGTCATGATTGTGGCCTATAACCCATCACACTGACCCGTGATCCGGGTCCGGGAGTCGATCGTGAGTTTTACCCCCATCAGCCGCAGCTACCCCGCCACTCGCATGCGCCGTCAGCGTCGCGACGATTTCTCGCGTCGCCTGATGCGCGAGCACGTGCTAACGGTGGATGACCTGATCCTGCCGGTCTTCGTGCTGGACGGCGAAGGCCGCCGCGAGGCCATCCCCTCGATGCCCGGCGTGGAGCGGCTGTCCATCGACCTCTTGCTGGAAGAGGCCGCCGAACTGGTAGCGCTGGGCATTCCCGCCGTGGCCCTGTTTCCGGTCACCCCCGCCGAGCGCAAATCCCTGGATGGCGCCGAGGCCTACAACCCGGACGGTATCGCCCAGCGCGCCACCCGCGCCCTGCGCGAGCACTTCCCCGAGCTCGGCGTGATCACCGACGTCGCCCTGGATCCCTTCACCACCCATGGCCAGGATGGCATCCTCGACGAGCGCGGCTACGTGCTCAACGACGTCTCGGTGGAGGTACTGGTCAAGCAGGCGCTGTCCCACGCGGCGGCGGGTGCCCAGGTGGTCGCCCCCTCGGACATGATGGACGGTCGCATCGGCGCCATCCGCGCCGCCCTGGAAGACGCCGGCTATCACAACGTGCAGATCATGGCCTACTCGGCCAAGTACGCCAGTGCCTACTATGGGCCTTTCCGCGACGCCGTGGGCTCGGCCGCCAACCTGGGCAAGGGCAACAAGGCCACCTACCAGATGGACCCGGGCAACAGCGACGAGGCGCTGCACGAGATCGCTGGTGACCTGGCCGAGGGCGCCGACTCGGTGATGGTCAAGCCCGGCATGCCCTACCTGGACATCGTCCGCCGGGTGCGCGAGGAATTCCGCGTGCCGACCTTCGTGTACCAGGTGAGCGGCGAGTACGCCATGCACATGGCCGCGATCCAGAACGGCTGGCTGTCCGACGCCGTGATCCTCGAGTCGCTCTTGGCCTTCAAGCGCGCCGGGGCCAACGGCATCCTCACCTATTTCGCCAAACGCGCCGCCCAACAACTTCGCCAGGGGCCTTCGCGTTCCTAAGGAGCTTCAATGAGTAGCCAGGGTTTCGTCGAAACCGATCTGCAACAGCCCGTCACCGCCGAGTCCCTGGAGACGCCGGAGGAGGCGCTGGGACTGGACGCCGAAGTACCGGCGCCGGTGGCCGAGGTGCCTGCTACCCCCGCCGTGCCAGCGGCCAACGTGGATGACAGCAGCCTGTACATCCATCGCGAGCTGTCGCAGTTGCAGTTCAACATCCGGGTGCTGGAGCAGGCCCTCGACGAGTCCTATCCGCTGCTCGAGCGGCTCAAGTTCCTGCTGATCTTTTCCAGCAACCTGGACGAATTCTTCGAGATCCGCGTCGCCGGTCTCAAGAAGCAGATCGCCTTCGCCCGCGAGCAGGCCGGCGCCGACGGCCTGTTGCCGCACCAAGCGCTGGCGCGGATCAGCGACATCGTCCACGGCCAGGTGGAGCGCCAGTACGCCATCCTCAACGACGTCCTGCTGCCGGCCCTGGCCGAGCAGCAGGTCCGCTTCATCCGGCGGCGTTACTGGGATACCAAGATCAAGGCCTGGGTGCGCAAGTTCTTCCGCGACGAGATCGCGCCCATCATCACCCCCATCGGCCTGGATCCGACCCACCCCTTCCCGCTGCTGGTGAACAAGAGCCTCAACTTCATCGTCGAGCTGGAGGGCATGGACGCCTTCGGCCGCGATTCGGGCCTCGCCATCATCCCGGCGCCGCGCCTGTTGCCGCGGATCATCCGGGTGCCGGAGGAGGTCGCCGGGCCCGGCGACAACTACGTCTTCCTGTCTTCGATGATCCATGCCCACGCCGACGATCTCTTCCCCGGCATGAAGGTCAAGGGCTGCTTCCAGTTCCGCCTGACGCGTAACGCCGACCTGTCGGTGGACACCGAGGACGTCGATGACCTGGCCCGTGCCCTGCGCGGCGAGCTGTTCTCCCGGCGCTATGGCGATGCGGTGCGCGTCGAGGTGGTGGACATCTGCCCGAAACACCTCACCGACTACCTGCTCAAGCAGTTCAATCTGGGCGAAAGCGAGCTGTACAAGGTCAACGGGCCGGTCAACCTGACCCGGCTGTTCTCCATCACCGGGCTGGACAGCCACCCGGAGCTGCAGAACGCTCCTTTCACCCCGACCATTCCCAAGCTGTTGCAGAAGAAGGACAACCTCTTCAACGTGCTGGGCAAGCTCGACGTGCTGCTGCTGCACCCCTTCGAGTCCTTCACCCCGGTGATCGACCTGATGCGCCAGGCGGCCAAGGACCCCAATGTCCTCGCCATCAAGCAGACGCTCTACCGCAGCGGCGCCAACTCCGAGATCGTCGACGCCCTGGTGGACGCGGCGCGCAGCGGCAAGGAGGTGACCGCGGTCATCGAATTGCGCGCGCGTTTCGACGAGGAATCCAACCTGCAGCTGGCCAGCCGCCTGCAGCAGGCCGGCGCCGTGGTCATCTATGGCGTGGTGGGCTTCAAGACCCACGCCAAGATGATGCTCATCCTGCGCCGCGAGAACGGCGAGCTGCGCCGCTACGCCCACCTGGGCACCGGCAACTACCACGCCGGCAATGCCAAACTGTACACCGACTACAGCCTGCTGACCGCCGACGTGGCCCTTACCGAGGACGTGCACAAGCTGTTCAACCAGTTGATCGGCATGGGCAAGACCCTGCGCATGAAGAAGCTGCTGCACGCCCCCTTCACCCTGAAGAAGAACCTGCTGGAGATGATCAACCGCGAAGCGGTGGCGGCCAGCGAGGGGCGTCCGGCGCAGATCATGGCCAAGGTCAATGGTCTGACCGATCCCAAGGTCATCCGCGCCCTCTACAAGGCCAGCCAGGCCGGGGTGAAGATCGACCTGGTGGTGCGCGGCATGTGCTGCCTGCGTCCGGGTGTACCGGGCGTGTCCCACAATATCCAGGTGCGCTCCATCATCGGTCGCTTCCTGGAGCACAGCCGCATCTACTACTTCCTCAACGGCGGCGACGAGAAGCTCTATCTCTCCAGCGCCGACTGGATGGAGCGCAACCTCGACATGCGCGTCGAGACCTGTTTCCCGGTGGAAGGCAAGAAGCTCATCAGCCGGGTCAAGAAGGAGCTGGAAGGCTATCTCACCGACAACACCCAGGCCTGGGTGCTGCAGGAGGACGGCAGCTACGTGCGGCAGTCGCCCACCGGCAACCAGAATGCCCGTAGCGTGCAGGCGACGCTGCTGGAGCGGTTGGCCAGTCCGGTGGTGAATACGCGCTGAGGGAGTTTCGGGCCCATGCTGCTGTGGCCATGGTCGGTTTCGTAGGTTGGGCTGAGCGGGAGCGAAGCCCAACGATGCGGGGCGCTTAATTCTGCGCCTTGAGTGTTGTGGGTGCCTTAGCTACTTATCGAGCTTTGCCGATACTTCTTGTTTCGCCGACCCGGGCGACTCACTTTTCTTTGTTTGCGCAAAGAAAAGTAAGCAAAAGAAAGCGCACCCCAACGTTTCGGCCCTCCGCTACGCTCCGGCTGATTCGCTTCGCTCACCCTTCGGGCCAGCCTGCGGCTCTTACTCCGCTTCGCTACGTTTCCCTCGCTCCGGTGCCGCTCCGGGGGCATGGTACGAAGGGGCCTCCTGCCCCTCGCGCCTTGCTCGGCGTCCTGCCTCGCAACCCCCCTGCGCGACACCTACACTCGGCCTCACTGACGGGGACGGGGCGCAAGCCTGAGGCTGTAGTATTTACAGGAAAAGCCAGAGCGATTCGTAGCGTGGAAAACCGCGCAGCGTTTTCCACTGGCAGCTCCTCAATTCCTCAATCGCCGAAGCCCAGCCCTTGTAGGAGCAACGTCTTTATCGCGGCCATGGGCCGCTCCTACGGATCTGGGAACACCCGTAGGAGCGGCCCATGGCCGCGATTCAGCGGTGTCAGGTCGTGGTGGCGTTTTCCATAAATGAGCTTAGTCTTGAACAGTGGACAAGGCTTCGCCGTTGTCCACGCTACGGGCTCTTCAATCAACACGTTCAGGCTAGCGAATCGCCCCTTTCAGCGGGGCGAGCGCCAGTGTCGTGGAGTGGACCGACCCCGGAGCGGCGCTGGCGTGAGCGGAGCCGTAGCGCAGCGGAGGGCCGGATGGTGGGGCAAGCGTTTTTGCTTACTTTTTCGCGACTGAAAAAAGTGAGTCGCCCGGGTGGGCGAAACAGAAGACCCCCGAACGCTCGATAAACAGCCTGGGCACCCATAAGTCCGAGTGTTCAGAGTTGGCTTCAATGCACAGAGCTGAGGCCTGCACCGTTGGGCTTCGCTCCGCTCAATCCAATCTACGAAAAACTCCCTCAGCGCACACTCAACCGATACCCCACCCGCTCCAACCACTGGGCTTCCTGTTCGAAATCGGCCTGGGTCAGCGGATTCTCCTCCAGCCAGCCATCGGGGAATTGCACGTCCAGGCTGCGCTCGCCGGCGCTGAGCTGCACGTCCGGGATGCTCTTGTGGCGGATGTGGTGAAAGAGGATGGCGAAGCGCAGCAGCAGCGTCAGGCGCAGCAGCGGCTCGCCTTCCGGGCCGAGTTCCTGCAGGCGCTCGACGGGGATGTTGCGGCGATGGCCGCGGACCAGCAAGGCCAGGGCCTGCTGGTCGCGGCGGGAGAAACCGGGCAGGTCCGAATGTTCGATCAGATAGGCGCCGTGCTTATGGTACTGGTAGTGGGCGATGTCCAGGCCCACCCCATGCAAGCGCGCGGCCCAGCGCAGCAGTTCCGCGTGGTTCTCGTCGGTCAGGCCCCAGGCCTCGGCCACCTGTGCCAGGGACTTCAGGGCACGCTTTTCCACCCGCTCGGCATGGCGCTGGTCCACGTGGTAGCGCTCGGCCAGGGCCTTGAGGGTACGTTCGCGGACGTCCTCGTGGCTATGCCGGCCGATCATGTCGTAGAGCACCCCTTCGCGCAGGGCGCCTTCGGACAGGTGGATGTCCTGGAGCTCGAGGGCCTTGAACAGGGCTTCGAGGATGGCCAGGCCGCCCGGCAGGATGGCGCGGCGATCCGGCTTCACGCCGTCGATGTTGAGCAGGTTGATGTCGCCCTGCTTGAGCAGCTTGCGCTTGAGCCACTCGATACCGTCCGGGGTGATCTCGCCGTTCCCGCGACCGGCGGCCTGGATCGCCAGGGCCACCGCGCGAATGGTGCCGGAGGCGCCCAGGGCCTGGTGCCAGCCCATCTCGCGCAGGCCCTGATCGATGTTCATCAATTCCAGGCGCGCGGCGGTGTAAGCGCGGGCGTACTGGGCCGCGGTGATCTTGCCGTCGGCGAAGAACCTCTTGGTGTAGCTGACGCAACCCATCTGCAGGCTCTCGCGCTGCAGGGTCTCGAAGCGCTGGCCGATGATGAATTCGGTGCTGCCGCCGCCGATGTCGGTCACCAGGCGGCGGCCGGGCACGTCGGGCATCGAGTGGGACACGCCCAGGTAGATGAGGCGAGCCTCTTCACGACCGGAGATGACCTCGACCGCATGGCCGAGTACGGCTTCGGCGCGCTGGATGAATTCGGCACGGTTGCGCGCCTCGCGCAGGGCGTTGGTGCCCACCACACGCACGGCGCCGCGCGGCATGCCGGCGATCAGCTGGGCGAAGCGGCGCAGGCAGTCCAGGCCACGCTGCATGGCTTCTTCGCTGAGCAGTCGGGACTCGTCCAGGCCGGCGGCCAGCTGGATCTTCTCGCCCAACCGCTCAAGGATGCGGATTTCCCCGTGGGAATTGCGCGCCCGGACGATATGGAAGCTGTTCGAGCCCAGATCGATGGCGGCGATCAGTTCATGGGGGTCGGCTGGCGAAGGCTGCATCTGTGAGGCTCTCGGCGATAAACCGCGCCATCGTGCCAGCTAGCCGGTGACGGCTTCAAGCGCACAGCGGTTACGGTTGCGCAAACCGGCAGAAAAAATAGGGTTTTTCGCCTCAGGAAGCCACCTGGCCAATGAATTGGGCCAGTTCCGGCGTCTGCGGCCGCGCGAACAACTCCTGGGGATGACCGCTTTCGTGCACCTTGCCCTGGTGCATGAACACCAACTTGTCGCCCACTTCGCGAGCGAATCTCATCTCGTGGGTGACCATGATCAGCGTCATGCCCTCGCTGGCCAGCTGCTTGACCACCGCCAGCACCTCGTTGACCAGTTCCGGGTCGAGTGCCGAGGTGATCTCGTCGCACAGCAGCACCTTGGGCGACATGGCCAGGGCGCGGGCGATGGCCACCCGTTGCTGCTGGCCACCGGAGAGGCGGTCCGGATAGCTGTCGAACTTCTCGCCGAGGCCGACCCGCTCGAGCATCTGCCGGGCCAGGGCACGGGCCTCGTCCTTGCTGGTCTTCTTGACCACCTGGGGCGCCAGCATCACGTTCTCGCCCACGGTGAGGTGCGGGAAGAGATTGAACTGCTGGAAGACCATGCCGACCTTCTGCCGCAGCGAACGCAGATTGACCCGCGCTGCGTCCAGGTACTCGCCATCCACCTCGATGACGCCGTCGTTGATCGACTCCAGGCCGTTCAGGGTGCGCAGCAGGGTGCTCTTGCCCGAGCCGCTCTTGCCGATGATGGCCACCACCTGGCCTTCTTCGACGGTCAGGTCGATACCCTTGAGCACATGGTGATTGCCATAGTGTTTGTGCAGGGCGGTCACTCTAAGCAGCGGCATGCAGTCTCCTTTCCAGCCAGCGAGCGGCCAGTGACAGCGGATAGCAGAGGATGAAATAGCCCAGGGCGGCTAGACCGTAGACGGTGAAGGGCTGGTAGGTGGCGTTGGCCAGCATGCCGCCGATCTTGGTCAGCTCGGTGAAGCCGATGATCGAGGTCACCGCGGTGCCCTTGACCACCTGCACCGAGAAGCCCACGGTGGGCGCCACGGCGATGCGCAGCGCCTGGGGCAGGATGACGTGGCGCAGCTGCTCGAAGCGCGTCATGGCCAGGCTTTCCGAGGCTTCCCACTGGCCGTGGGGGATGGCCTCGACGCAGCCGCGCCAGATTTCGGCCAGATAGGCGCTGGTGAACAGCGTCAGGGCGATCCCGGCGGCCAGCCAGGCGGGAATCTCCAGGCCCAGCAGCGAGACGCCGAAGAACACCAGGAACAGCTGCATCAGCAGTGGCGTGCCCTGGAACAGCTCGATGTGCAGCTTGGCCAGCAGTCGGGGCGCCTGCAACGGCGAGAGCCGCGCCCAGAGCACCAGCAGCCCGGCCAGCCCGCCGCCGGCGAAGGCCGCCAGCGACAGGATGAAGGTCCAGTACAGCCCGGTACCCAGGTTGCGGACGATATCCCAGAGGGTGAAGTCCATCAGCGGCCTCCCTGGATGAAGCGCCGACCGATCCAGTGCAGCAGTTGGCGCACCCCGATGGCCATGACCAGATAGAGCAGGGTGGTCAGCAGGTAGGTCTCGAAGGCGCGGAAGTTGCGCGACTGGATGAAGTTGGCGGCGAAGGTCAATTCCTCGGTGGAGATCTGCGAGCAGACCGCCGAGCCCAGCATCACGATCACCACCTGGCTCGACAGCGCCGGCCAGACCTTGGCCAGGGCGGGCCTGAGGATCACGTGGCGAAAGGTTTCGGCGCGAGTCATGGCCAGCGCCGCAGCGGCCTCCAGTTGGCCCTTGGGCACGGCCTGGATGCCGGCGCGGATGATCTCCGTGGAGTAGGCGCCCAGGTTGATCACCATGGCCAGTACCGCGGCCTGCCATTCGCTGATGTGCACGCCCAGCGACGGCAGGCCGAAGAAGATGAAGAACAGCTGGATCAGGAAGGGCGTGTTGCGGATCAGCTCGACGTAGATGCCGAACAGCCGGTCGAAGGGCTTGAGCCGCCAGGCGCGGCAGACTGCGCCAAGGGTGCCCAGGGCGATGCCCAGCACCGCACCGATGGCGGTCAGCTCCAGCGTGAACAGGGCGCCCTTGAGCAGCAGGTCACCCTGCTGCAGTACCGGCTGGAAGTCGAACTGATAGGCCATGCCTTACATGTCCTTCGGCAGGGGTTGGCCCAGCCACTTCTCGGCCTGGCGATCCAGGGTGCCGTCGGCGCGGGCGGCGTCGAGGATGCCGTCCAGCTTGGCCTTGAGCGCCGGCTCGTTCTTGGCGAGACCGATGTAGTTGGGCGAATTCTTCAGGGTGATCTTCATTTCCGGTGCGCGCTCGGGCTTCTTCTCGGCGATGGAGGCCATCACCGAGCTGCCGCTGGCGATGAACTCGGTCTGGCCGGCGAGATAGGCGGCGATGGTGGCGTTGTTGTCCTCGAATCTCTTGATCACCGCGTCCTTGGGCGCCACCTTGCTCAGTTCCATGTCCTCGATGCCGCCACGGGTCACGGCGATGGTCTTGCCGGCCAGCTCTTCGGGCTTGCTCAGGGCGCTGCCCTTGGCGCCGAACACGCCGAGGAAGAAGGGCGCATAGGGCTTGGTGAAATCGATGACCTGCTCGCGCTCGGGATTCTTGCCCAGGCTGGAGATGACCATGTCCACCTTGCCGGTGGTCAGGAAGGGAATGCGGTTGGTGCTGGTGACGGGCGTCAGCGCCAGCTTCACGCCGAGTTTGTCGGCGACCAGTTGGGCGGTGTCGATGTCCAGGCCGCGGGGCTTGAGGTCGGGGCCGACGGTGCCGAAGGGCGGGAAGTCCTGGGGTACGGCGATGCGCACCGTGCCGCGTTGCTGGATGTCGGCCAACTGGTCGGCCTGGACGGGGGCGTGCAGGGCGGTCAGGCCCAGGGCGAGCAGGGAGAGGGCGGTCCAGCGCTTGAGCATGACGAGACTCCGGAAATGGGATGGATGGCCCTGCTCAGTGCATTTCATGTGCCAGCCACCCCTTGGGTGGGCACAAAGGCCGCCGATACGGGCGATTGGTCTTACTGGTCTGAACAGTTGCTGGGCTCCTGCGCCGGCGTTGCCTGCCTGTGTGAGCCGCTTTGGTGCGCGGCTGCCGCGGCGTGCTCCGCCATGGGGCCGCACTTGAAGTCGGCGGAAATTGGGCATAAAAGGCGAGCTTCCGGACTGACTGGCCTGACCACGCCATGCCCCTCGCTGCGACCCGTGCCGTACCCCAATATGCCGTCGAGGCCATTCGCCGGCTGATCGAGACCGAAGGCTATGCCCCCGGCGCCGCACTACCGGCGCAGCGCGAGCTGGCCGAGCGGCTGGGCGTCAGTCGCGCCTCCCTACGCGAGGCGCTGTCCACCCTGAGCGCCCTGGGACTGGTCAGCGTGCAGCCCGGGCGCGGGGTCTATGTGCAGGAGACGACGCAGGCCGCGGATGGGCTCTGGCCCTTCGCCGGCGAGGTGACGGCGGCCCATGTCTTCCAGCTGCGCTTCGCCCTGGAAGGCTTCGCCGCCGGCCTGGCCGCCGTGACCCTGAGTCCCGCCGACCTGGATCGGCTGGAGGACAATCTCGACGCCCTGCACCGTGCCTTGAAGGCCAATGAGCTGGAGCAGGCTGCCGCCCTGGACTTCGACTTCCACCGCCAGTTGCTGCTGGCGGCGGACAACCCGGCCATGCTGGCGGTGATCACCACCAGTCCCGAGCGCTTCCACGAAAGCCAGAAACTGCCCTTCGTCCGTCCGGAGCGAGCGCTGGAAACCTGGCAGGAACACCGCCGTATCGTACGCGCCCTGGCGCGACGATCCCCGGCGGCGGCACAGAAGGCCATGCGTGAACATATCCGCAACGCGGCCCTGCGCAGCGGAACCCCGTTCCCGGTGCCCGCTGTCTAATATCAATACTGGTCATAGCCACCATCAATGTTCGAACGCTTTCGAAGTGGCCACGGCAGGGCTATCATGGCCGCACTTCATGAAGTCGCACCCGAATTCGGAGAGAGTCAATGAGCGAATACATCACCAACGTCAGCGACGCCAGCTTCGAGCAGGACGTGCTGAAGTCCGAGAGCCCCGTGCTGGTCGACTACTGGGCCGAATGGTGCGGTCCGTGCAAGATGATCGCCCCGGTCCTGGACGAAATCGCCAAGGACTACCAAGGCAAACTCAAGGTCTGCAAACTGAACATCGACGAAAACCAGGACACCCCGCCCAAGTACGGCGTGCGTGGCATCCCGACCCTGATGCTGTTCAAGAACGGCGCGGTCGAAGCCACCAAGGTCGGTGCCTTGTCCAAGTCGCAACTGGCCGCCTTCCTCGACGCCAACGTCTAGGAATCAGCCGAAAGCCCCGCCATGCGGGGCTTTTTTCTGTCCGAACGGCTGGACGCGCACCCATGCAGGTGCTAGATTCCAGCCCACGCCCCCATCAGCGGGTCGTCTTCTCATCTGCTGTAGCCGTCAGTTCTCCTCTTCAGAACGCATCCCGCGAAGCTACTCTCGCATCCGGCCGCTCAGCTCGAATCCCTCCTTCGCCTCTTCTCACGTCAACATACGTCTATGAATCTGACCGAACTCAAGCAAAAGCCCATCACGGAACTGTTGGAAATGGCGGATGCCGCGGGCTTGGAAAACATGGCCCGGTCCCGCAAGCAGGACATCATCTTCGCGCTGTTGAAGAAACACTCGAAAGGCGGCGACGAGATTTCCGGGGATGGCGTGCTGGAGATCCTGCAGGACGGCTTCGGCTTCCTGCGTAGCGCCGACTCCTCCTACCTGGCCGGCCCCGACGACATCTATGTCTCTCCCAGCCAGATCCGCCGCTTCAACCTGCGTACCGGCGACACCATCATCGGCAAGATTCGTCCGCCGAAAGAGGGCGAGCGCTACTTCGCGCTGCTCAAGGTCGACACCATCAACTTCGACCGTCCGGAAAACGCCAAGAACAAGGTACTGTTCGAGAACCTCACGCCCCTGTTCCCCAACAAGCGCCTGACCATGGAAGCCGGCAACGGCTCCACCGAAGACCTCACCGGTCGGGTCATCGACCTCTGTGCCCCCATCGGCAAGGGTCAGCGCGGTCTGATCGTCGCGCCGCCCAAGGCGGGCAAGACCATCATGCTGCAGAACATCGCGGCCAACATCACCCGCAACAATCCCGAGTGCTACCTCATCGTGCTGCTCATCGACGAGCGCCCCGAGGAAGTGACCGAGATGCAGCGTACCGTGCGCGGTGAAGTGGTGGCCTCCACCTTCGACGAGCCGCCGACCCGCCACGTGCAGGTCGCCGACATGGTGATCGAGAAGGCCAAGCGCCTGGTCGAGCACAAGAAGGACGTGGTCATCCTGCTGGACTCCATCACCCGTCTGGCGCGTGCCTACAACACCGTGATCCCCAGCTCCGGCAAGGTGCTCACCGGTGGTGTCGACGCCCATGCCCTGGAGAAGCCCAAGCGCTTCTTCGGTGCCGCGCGGAACATCGAGGAGGGCGGCAGCCTGACCATCATCGCCACCGCGCTGGTGGAAACCGGCTCGAAGATGGACGAGGTGATCTACGAGGAGTTCAAGGGCACCGGCAACATGGAGCTGCCCCTGGAGCGCCGGATCGCCGAGAAGCGCGTCTTCCCGGCGATCAACATCAACAAGTCCGGCACCCGCCGCGAAGAGCTGCTCACCGACGAGGAAGAGCTGTCGCGCATGTGGATCCTGCGCAAGATCCTGCATCCGATGGATGAGATCGCTGCCATCGAATTCCTGCTCGACAAGTTGCGCCAGACCAAGACCAACAACGAGTTCTTCGACTCGATGAGGCGCGCCAAATAAGGCGAAGTCGCTGACGAAAGGCCGGGATTTCCCGGCCTTTCGCGTTTCTGGCGCCAAGCGCGGCCAACAAAACGTAGCGAGCGGTTGTCAGGCGGGTGCGCGCGGCGCGCAGGAACCGCACCGGGCTCGCGCACGAGTGTACGAGTGGTACATGAGGATTCCGAGCACTGCACGCGCCCGTCTGGCGGACGCGCAGTAGTTCTGTTTGCCGCTCTTAGCTTTCTCGATCCGCGAGGGAGGCGATAGACTGCCAGACTTTCCCCAGCGCCAAGAGGCCGCATGCAATACCGAGATCTGCGTGACTTCATCCGCAGCCTGGAGCAGCGTGGTGAATTGAAGCGCGTGACCGCCCCGGTCTCGCCGATCCTCGAGATGACCGAAATCTGCGACCGGACCCTGCGCAAGCAAGGCCCGGCGCTGCTGTTCGAGAATCCCGTGGGCTTCTCCATGCCCGTGCTGGGCAACCTCTTCGGTACGCCCCAGCGCGTGGCCCTGGGCATGGGTGCCGAGGACGTCGGCGCCCTGCGCGAGATCGGCAAGCTCTTGGCCTTCCTCAAGGAGCCCGAGCCGCCCAAGGGCCTGAAGGACGCCTGGTCGAAGCTGCCGATCTACAAGAAGGTCATCAGCATGGCGCCCAAGGTGCTCAAGGATGCGCCCTGCCAGGAGGTGATCGAGGAGGGCGAGGCGGTCGATCTGGGCAAGTTGCCGATCCAGCATTGCTGGCCGGGCGACGTGGCGCCGCTGATCACCTGGGGCCTGACGGTCACCCGCGGCCCCAACAAGGAACGCCAGAACCTCGGCATCTATCGCCAGCAGGTGATCGGTCGCAACAAGCTGATCATGCGCTGGCTGAGCCATAGAGGCGGCGCGCTGGATTTCCGCGAGTGGTGCCAGAAGCATCCCGGCCAGCCCTATCCGGTGGCCGTGGCCCTGGGCGCCGATCCGGCCACCATTCTCGGCGCGGTCACCCCGGTACCCGACACCCTGTCCGAATACGCCTTCGCCGGCCTCTTGCGCGGCAGTCGCAGTGAACTGATCAAGTGCGTGGGCAACGACCTGCAGGTACCGGCCAGTGCCGAGATCGTGCTGGAAGGCGTCATCCATCCGGGCGAAACGGCGCCGGAAGGTCCCTATGGCGACCATACCGGCTACTACAACGAGGTCGATACCTTCCCGGTCTTTACCGTGGAGCGCATCACCCGCCGCCGCGATCCCATCTACCACAGCACCTACACCGGCCGGCCGCCGGACGAGCCGGCCATCCTCGGCGTGGCGCTCAATGAAGTCTTCGTGCCCATCCTGCAAAAGCAGTTTCCGGAGATCGTCGACTTCTACCTGCCGCCGGAAGGCTGCTCCTACCGCATGGCGGTGGTGACCATCAAGAAACAGTATCCCGGCCACGCCAAGCGGGTGATGCTGGGCGTCTGGTCGTTCCTGCGCCAGTTCATGTACACCAAGTTCGTCATCGTCACCGACGACGATATCAATGCCCGCGACTGGAATGACGTCATCTGGGCGGTTACCACGCGCATGGACCCCAAGCGCGATACCGTGATGATCGACAACACCCCCATCGACTACCTCGACTTCGCTTCGCCGATCTCCGGCCTGGGCTCGAAGATGGGCCTGGACGCCACCCACAAGTGGCCAGGCGAAACCACGCGGGAATGGGGACGGGCGATCGTCAAGGACGAAGCCGTGGTCAAACGGGTGGACGAGATGTGGTCCAGTCTCGGGATCGATTAACGGAGACGACGATGAAGGTCACCCTGCAGCCCTCGGGTGCGGTACTGGAAACCCAGCCCGGAGAGGCAATCCTGGCCGCCGCGCAGCGCCTTGGCTATAGCGGTCCGCACAGCTGCCGCAATGGCAACTGCCAACTCTGCGCGGCGCTGTTGGTGGAAGGCCAGGTCGACCAGCGCGGGCAGACCGCGGATCACGGCGAGATCTATGTCTGTATCGCCGTGCCGCTCAGCAACTGCCTGCTGCAATGGGACGGGGTGCTGGCGCCCGGTGAACTGCCGGTACGCAAGCTGGCCTGCCAGGTGGTGGCGCTGGATGACGTGGGGGGCGACGTACGCCGCGTGCGCCTGCGGGCCCCGGCGGGTCGGCCGCCGCGCTACCACGCCGGCCAGTACCTGCTGATCAATCGCGACGAGGGCAAGCAGTCGGCCTTCTCCTTGGCCTCGGCGCCTCACCAGGGGCGCGAGCTGGAACTCCATGTGTTGGCCCGGGAAGCCAGCAGCCAGGCGTTGCTGGCCCAGCTGGAGCGCGAGCGTATGGCCCAGGTGGAGCTGCCCTATGGCGATGCCCACCTGGCCGAATTGCCCGACGGTCCGCTGGTGCTCATCGCCGCCGGCACCGGCATGGCGCAGATGCACAGCCTGATCGAAGACGCCCGCACCCGTGGCTTCGCTCATCCGGTACACCTCTACTGGGGCGTGCGCACACCGGACGACTTCTATGCCATCGAGGCCTGGGACGAATGGGCGATGCTGCCCCATCTCACCCTGAATCGGGTGGTGAGCGATGCCTGTGGCTGGGCAGGGCGCTGTGGGCTGCTGCACGAGGTGGTGCGGGCGGATTTTGCCGACCTGAGCGGCCTGCATGTCTATGCCAGCGGTTCGCCGGCGATGGTCTATGCCACCCTGGACGCCCTGGTGGACGCGGGCATGGACGCCCACCAGATGCGCGCTGACGTCTTCGCCTACGCGCCACGGGGCTGAGTCGGATCGCGGCGCGGCCGATCATCCCGTCGAGGCAAGGGTCCTATCGCGGCCATGGGCCGCTCCTACAGAAATAGCCGCCGCTGTAGGAGCGGCCCATGGCCGCGATTGGTTGGAAAGTAGTAGGGTGGAAAACCGCGCAGCGTTTTCCACGATGTCCATGGTGGATGAGGCTACGCCGTCATCCACGCTACGAGATCGCCGTCAACGCGCCGTCTTGGCCACCATCCCGGTATGTCTCAGGGTCAGCGCCAGGAAGACGATGGCCAGCACGCAGGAGCCCACCAGCAGCATGAAGCCGCCGTCCCAGCCGAAGAGATCCACGGTGTAGCCCACCAGGGCGTTGGCCGCTACCGAGCCGCCGAGGTAGCCGAACAGGCCGGTGAAGCCCGCGGCGGTGCCGGCGGCTTTCTTCGGCACCAGCTCCAGGGCCTGCAGGCCGATCAGCATCACCGGGCCGTAGATCAGGAAGCCGATGGACACCAGGGCCGCCAGGTCGATACCGGGATTGCCCTCCGGATTAAGCCAGTAGACCAGGGTGGCGACCAGTACGCCGAGCATGAACACCACGCCGGTGGCGCCGCGGTTGCCACGGAACAGCTTGTCCGAGAGCCAGCCGCAGAGCAGGGTGCCGGGGATGCCGGCCCATTCGTAGAAGAAGTAGGCCCAGGAGGTCTTGTCCACCGAGAAGTGCTTGGCTTCCTTCAGGTAGGTGGGCGCCCAGTCCAGCACGCCGTAGCGCAGCAGATAGACGAAGACGTTGGCGAAGGCGATGTACCAGAGCAGGCGATTCTTCAGCACGTACTCGACGAAGATCTCCTTGGCGGAGAATTCACGCTCGTGGCCTTCGCTGTAGCCCTCGGGGAAATCCTGCTTCCAGTGTTCCACCGACGGCAGGCCGCAGGACTGCGGGGTATCCCTCATGGTGACGAAGGCGAAGACCGCCACCACCAGGGCGACCACCGCCGGCACGTAGAAGGCCGAATGCCAGTCCTTGTCGAACAGGAACAGGCCAAGCAGGAACAGCGGGCCGATGAGGCCGCCGCCGACATTGTGGGCGACGTTCCACAGCGAGACCACGCCACCCCGCTCCTTCTGCGACCACCAGTGGACCATGGTCCGACCACTGGGCGGCCAGCCCATGCCCTGGAACCAGCCGTTGAGGAACAGCAGGACGAACATGATGCTGACGCTGGAGGTGGCCCAGGGCGCGAATCCGAACAGCAGCATCACCAGCGCCGACAGCACCAGGCCGGCGGGCAGGAAGTAGCGCGGGTTGGAGCGGTCCGAGACCAGACCCATGAGGAACTTGGACAGGCCGTAGGCGATGGCCACCGCGGAGAGGGCGACGCCCAGCTCGCCACGGCTGTAGCCCTGCTCCACCAGATAGGGCATGGCCAGGGAGAAGTTCTTGCGCAACAGATAGTAGCCGGCGTAGCCGATGAAGATCCCGGCGAAGATCTGCCAGCGCAGGCGGCGGTAGAGGGGGTCGATGCGATCGGCGGGCAGCGGCGGGCGATGAGCTGCCGGGGCGAAGATTCCAAGCATGGGAGCCTCGGTATTGTTATAGGTATTAATCGAAATCGAACATTCCAGGTTCGTTTTCGAATATTACAATGGTGTGACAGCGAGGAAAGACTTTTCCGCCCTGTGGTGCCCGGAGCGAGGGCTTCGCCTCTTGATCTGCGCGGGTTGCGCGCCTAGGGTGGCGCCTGTTGCCGCCGTCGTTTTTCGCGAGTCCCCATGCCTGCCTGGAAAGTCCTGTCCTCCCGTGCCGTGACCCTGGTCATCGCCCTCTTCGAGCGCTATCCGCGGCTGATCGCCCTGGCCGGTTTCATCTCGGGGATCTGCAGCTTCCTGCTGGTGGATCGGCAGAAGGGCTTCGCCCCGGTGATGGCGGTGGTGATGCTGGCCAGCTGGGTCTGGTTGATGCTGGAGAACGTGCTGCGCGGCTGGGTGAGCCGGCGTTTCGGCTGGGAGTTGCCGCCACCGTTGCTGCGCTACGCCACCCAGCTGATCCACCAGGAAAGCCTGTTCTTCTGCCTGCCGTTCTTCGCCATCACCACCGCCTGGAACAGCGGCCAGGCCTTGTTCACCGGGCTGCTCGGCGCGGCGGCGCTGGTGTCCATCATCGATCCGCTGTACTACAAGGCGCTGGCGCCACGGCGCTGGGTGTTCTTCAGCTATCACACCCTGACGCTGTTCGCGGTGCTGCTCACCGCGCTGCCGATCATCCTGCACCTGACCACCACCCAGAGCTACGAGCTGGCCCTGGGCGTCGCGGTGCTGCTGTCCTTTCCCAGTCTGGCGGTGGCCTTCCGGGTGCGCCTGGGCTGGCGCTGGCTGGGCCTGCTGGCGCTGTGCCTGGCCATCGGCGGCGTCGGCTGGATCGGTCGCGCCTGGGTGCCGCCGGCGACCCTTTGGCTGACCGACATGGGCATGAGCACCGACTTCGACAGCCTCAAGCGTGAGCCGGGCGAGGCGGTGAAGAGTCTCAGCGCCGCCCAGCTGCGCAGCCAGGGGCTCTATGCCTTCACCTCGATCAACGCCCCGCGCGGCCTCAATGAGCGCATCTACCACGTCTGGCGCCACGCCGGCCAGGAAGTGGACCGCATTCCCCTGGACATCAGTGGCGGACGCGAGGCCGGTTATCGCGCCTGGACCCACAAGCAGAACTTCCCCGGCGACGTGACCGGCCGTTGGCAGGTGCAAGTGGTGACGGACGTCGGCCAGGTGATCGGAACCCTCAGGTTCGAGGTGACCCCTTGAGTCCCGCTGGCTATGCTGCAGCCATTCACCTCCAGAGGATTCGCCGTGAAAGCCGTCGCTGCCGTTTTGCTGTCCTTCTGCCTGGCCTTCAGTGCCTGGGCGAACGAAGAGAAGAAGGAAGGGGAGGCCCCCAAGACCGAATTCTACAACCTGACCCCGGCGCTGGTCGGCAACTATGGCAGCGGTCCCAAGCTCAAGTACTACAAGGCCGACATCGCCCTGATGATGACCGGCAAGGAAGCCAAGGATAGGGTGGAGTTCCACGAGCCGCTGATCCGTAATCAGCTGGTGATGCTCTTCGCCCAGCAGACCGACGAGACCCTGGCCGGCGTGGAAGCCCGCGAGAAACTGCGCCAGGAGGCGCTCAAGCAGGTGCAGAGCGTGCTCACCCAGGAAGAGGGCAAGCCGCTGGTGGAGGACCTGCTGTTCAACAACCTGATCATCCAGCCCTGAGAGCCCGCTCACGATCTGCTGCGCGTCGGCCAAACGGCGTTGAAAATGGCCTGGAAGGCCAGCCCCGTCGGAATGCTCATTTACCACTCGTAAACTCCGCTTCCTCAGCCATTTTCGCCTTGTTTGGCTCTAGCTCGCGAGATCGTGAACAGGCTCTGAGCCGCTCCCTCAGCCGCGGGACGCGGCGACGATCGCCGTCCACTCGGTCGGGCTGACCGGCATCACTGAGAGTCGGTTGCCCTTGCGCAGCAGGGCGAAGTCGGCGAGCGCCGGCAGCTCCCGCAGGTGCGACAGGGTCAGCACCTGCGGAAAGGCTTCGACGAAGGCGACCTGGCGCGCCGTCCAGGGATTGTTGTCGGCACTGGCCTTGGGCGCGTGATAGGGGCTCTGGGGGTCCAGCGCGGTGGGATCGGCGAAGGCGTCGCCGACGATGCGACCAATGCCGGCGATCCCCGGTTCGGCGCAACTCGAGTGATGGAAGAGGAACAGGTCGTCGGGCGCCATGGCGCGCAGGAAGTTGCGGGCTTGGTAGTTGCGCACGCCGTCCCAGCGCCCTTCGCCCAGGCGCTGCAGGTCTTGCAGTGAAAACTCATCGGGCTCGGATTTCAACAGCCAGAAGGCCACAGTTCGTCTCCTGACGAATGGAAGCCCGGGAGCTTCCTGGAAGGGGGGTGGTCGATTGCAAGGGGCGACCGCTTGTCGCAGAATGCCGCCCATTCTGGATGAAGTCTGACCGTACGCGCTGAGCATAACAGGGCGACGTCCTGTCCTGCCCAAGGTGCCAGCAAGGGGGTGGCCCAGCTCGATGAAACGCAAACCTGATCTGTTGTGGGTACTGGTCCTGATCTTCACGCTTGGCGTCGTCACCACGGGCTATACCCAGAGTTTCTGGGAACAGCGCCAGAGCCAGCAGCAGTACGTCCGTTACGCCAGCGAAACGCCGCCGGCGCGCTAGACCTCTCCGCGCTGGCCATACCAGCCGCCATCGCTGACCACCGCTGCCATGGGCACGTCCCAGGCCGCCAGTGCCAGCCGCTCGACCTTCTGGCAGTCGTGGGCGCAGCCGATCAGGCACGGACTGCGCCACCGTTGCCGACGCGCCAGATAGGCCAGGTTGCGATCGTAGAAGCCCTTGCCCATGCCCAGGCGTCCGCCCTGGGGGTCGAAGCCCACCAGCGGCATCAGAATGAGATCCAGGGCCCAGCTCGGTCGACCCAGGCGGCGGTCCGGGCGCGGCTCGGCGATGCCGAATCTATTGCGCACCCAGGATTCGCCGTGACCGACACGCTGGAAGATCATCGCCGTGCGCGGCCAGCGGGAGAGCACCGGCAGATAGGTGGCCTTGCCGCGGCGCTGGGCTTCTTCGAGCAGCGGACGCGGATCGATCTCGCCATCGCTGGGCAGGTAGAACGCGATATGCCGGGCGCGTCGAAACAGCGGGTGCTGGGCGAGCTGTCGATAGAGGTGGCGGGCGGCTTGGCGTTGCTGGACGGGCGTAAGGGCACGACGGCGCTGGCGTAGTAGCTTGCGCAACGCGGGCCGAGTGAGATCGGGGGAGGGGGTGATCATGGAAGAAATGAGCTCTCCGGAATGCCGCTGCCGGTGTAGCCCTTGAACCCTTGGTTCAAGGTGGGAGAAGTCGTAGGCCTTTAGGCTTTCCGCCGTAGCGGACATGCACACCAGCCTTACGAGCAACCCCCGGGGTGTTGCTTATCGGCTCGGGGACATGACCGACTGGCGCACACACCAGAGAGTGACCTTCAGTATACGCCCCTGAGTCGGGATGCAAACCCCCCGTCTATCTCCGGTCGGTCGTCAGGCAGTGGTGTCGTGTTCGGTGATCAGGGCGCGGTCGACGCGATCCAGCAGGTCACGCACGCGCTCGCGGGTGCTGCTCACCTCGAGGCTGACGTCGTCGTGGCGGTGCAGCAGTTCGTGGGTGATGTTCAGGGCGGCCATCACGGCCACGCGGTCGGCGCCGATGACCTTGCCGCTGGCGCGGATCTCGCGCATCTTGCCGTCCAGGTAACGGGCGGTGCTTTCCAGGTTGGCACGCTCGTCGGCGGGGCAACTGATGCGATATTCCTTTTCCAGAATCTGGACGGTCACGGTCTCGCTGCTCATGAGTCCTGCTCCAAGGCTTTCAGGCGTAAAATCATCGCTTCGACCTTCGATCTGGCCAATTCGTTCTTCTCGATCAGCTCGGCGCGCTCCTGGCGCCAATGGCGCTCGTTGTAGCGCAGCTGTCGGTTCTGCTGCTGGAGCTCTTCCAGGCGCCGGAGCAGACGCTCCACACGGTCACCGAGGGCGTCCAGGTCGGCGTCGAGGGGCGTGTCGCGAGGCTCGCGCATGGGGGTTACAGCTCCAGAAGGGTGCAACGAGATTGGCCGCCGGCGGGGTCAGCGCGTAGGATAAGGCTTCATTCTAGCCAGCGCCTTCTCTCGACGCCATGTCCAGCTCAGCATCCGCCTACGCCGCCTTCGCCACCCTGCTCGCCGAGGCCGCCCTGCCGGTCTCGCCCGCGGAACTCCACGGTCATCTGCTCGGGCGGGTGTGTGGCGGCGCGGGCTTCGACGAGAACGACTGGCTGGCCGCGGCCAGCGAGCTGCTCGGCGGTGCCCCGGGCGAACGCCTGCAGGCCGCGCTGTCGGGGCTGCTGGGCATGGTGCAGCAGGAGTTCGCCGGCCAGCAGGTGGCCCTGGTGCTGCTGCTGCCGCCGGACGAGGCGCCCCTGGCCGAGCGCACTGCCGCCTTGGGCCAGTGGTGCCAGGGCTTCCTGGCCGGTTTCGGCCTGTCCGGGCGCACCGGCGAGGTCTCCGGCGAAGCCCGCGAGGTACTCGAGGATCTCGCCGCCATCGCCCAGATCCAAGACCCTGCTGAAGAAGGCGAAGAGGGCGAGAACGACTTCATGGAAGTCACCGAATACCTGCGCGTGGCGCCGCTGCTGCTCTATGGGGAATACGGTCGCGGCCCCATCCCCGAGCCCGCGCCCGTGGTGCACTGAGCGGCCATGCCGCGGATTCCCAAGGCTGAATTCGCCCGCCGCCGGCGTGCCTTGATGGCCGAGATCGGCAGCGGCGGCATTGCCCTGCTACCCTCCGCACCGGTGTGCCTGCGCAATCGCGACATCGAACAGCCCTATCGCCAGGACAGCGATTTCCAGTACCTCACCGGCTTTCCCGAGCCCGAGGCCCTGGCCGTGCTGATTCCCGGCCGTGCCCACGGCGAATATCTGCTGTTCTGCCGCGAGCGGGATGCCGAGCTGGAGCGCTGGGAGGGTCCGCGCGCTGGTCAGGACGGGGCGCTGGCCCTCTATGGCGCGGACGATGCCTTTCCCATCGGCGATCTGGACGACATCCTGCCCGGTCTCCTGGAAGGCCGGGAGCGGGTCTATTACGCCATGGGCGCCCATCCGGAATTCGAGCGGCAACTGCTCAACTGGATCGAACTGATCCGCGCCAAGGCCGACCAGGGCGCCTCGCCGCCACGGGAACTCCTGGCGCTGGATACCCTGCTGCACGACAGCCGGCTGTACAAGTCGGCCGCCGAGGTGCGCCTGCTCAAGGCCGCCGCCGAGCTGACCTGTGCCGCCCACGTGCGCGCCATGCAGGCCTGCCGACCAGGGCTGCGCGAGTACCACCTGGAGGCGGAGCTGGACTACTGCTTCCGCCAGGGCGGGGCGCGGATGGCGGCCTACGGTTCCATCGTCGCGGCGGGCGCCAATGCCTGCGTCATGCACTACCAGGCCAACGATGCGCCCCTGCGCGACGGCGACCTAGTGCTGATCGATGCCGGCTGCGAACTGGAGTGCTACGCCAGCGACGTGACCCGCACCTTTCCGGTCAATGGCCGCTTCTCGCCCGAGCAGCGCCAGCTGTACGACATCGTGCTGGCGGCCAACCAGGCCGCCATCGCCTGCGTGGCGCCCGGCCGGCACTGGAACGAACCCCACGAGGCCACGGTCAGGGTGATCACCGAGGGGCTATTGCGCCTGGGCCTGCTCAAGGGCGAGCTGGACGCGCTGATCGAGGCGGGTGCCTGTCGCGATTTCTACATGCACCGCGCCGGTCATTGGCTGGGGCTGGATGTCCATGACGTGGGCGAGTACCGCATCGGCGAGCAGTGGCGGATGCTGGAGCCGGGCATGGTGCTGACCGTGGAGCCCGGTCTCTATATCCCGCCGGACGCCCGGGTGCCGCGCAAATGGCGAGGCCTGGGCATCCGCATCGAGGACGAGGTGCTGGTGACGCGCAGCGGTTGCGAGGTGCTGACCGTCGGCCTGCCCAAGGCGGCCGCGGAGATCGAGGATTTGATGGCGGCCGCCCGTGGCCGTCGGGAGAAGGCTGATGCAACGTCCTGATATCGCCATCATCGGCGGCGGCCTGGTGGGCGCCAGCCTGGCTCTGGCCCTGCAGGCCGGCGCCAAGTCGCGTGGCTGGCGCATCCTGTTGGTGGAGCCCTTCGCGCCCGGCGACACCTACCAGCCGAGCTACGATGCCCGCTCTTCGGCGCTGTCCTACGGCTCGCGGCTGATCTACCAGCGCCTGGGCGTCTGGGCCGCCCTGACCGAACATGCCGAGGCGATCGGCGAGATCCAGGTCTCCGATCAGGGCCGCTTCGGCGTGACCCAACTGCTCGCCCGCGACGAGAACCTGCCGGCCCTGGGCTATGTGGTGGAAAACGCCTGGATCGGCCAGGTGCTCTGGCAGGCGCTGGATCGCGAGGTAGTGGACTGGCGCTGCCCGGCCGAGGTGCGCAGCCTCACCCCCATTGCCGACGGCTATCGCCTGGAGCTGGACGACGGCGCGATCCTGGAGTGCGGTCTGGCGGTACTGGCCGATGGTGGACGTTCGGCGCTGCGCGAGTCCTTGGGTATCGAGGTGCGGCGGACGGTCTATGAGCAGACCGCGCTGATCGCCAACGTCTCCACCAATCTCGGCCATGGCGGTCGCGCCTTCGAGCGCTTCACCCCCCATGGCCCCCTGGCGCTGCTGCCCCTGCCGGGCCAGCGCAGTGCCCTGGTCTGGACCCAGCCGGATGCCGCGGCGTTGCGGCTGCAACAGGCGCCCGACGCAGTCTTTCTCGCCGAATTGCAACAGGCGGTGGGCTATCGCCTGGGCAGCTTCACCCAGGTCGGCACCCGCCATGCCTATCCGCTGACCCTGCTGGAAGCCAACGAACAGGTCCGCCCGCACCTGGTGGTGCTGGGCAATGCCGCCCACAGCCTGCACCCCATCGCCGGCCAGGGCTTCAACCTGTCCTTGCGCGATGTCGACAGCCTGGCCGAGTGCCTGTTGGAAAGCACTGCGGCGCCTGGCGATTTCGCCACCCTGCAGGATTACCTGCAGCGACAGCGCCTGGACCAGCAGCTGACCATCGGCTTTTCCGATCGCATCACCCGGCTGTTTTCCAACAGCCGGCCCTGGCTCAGTGCCGGACGCAACCTGGGCCTGGTGGGCCTGGAGCTGTGCCCGCCGGCCAAGAGTGCCTTCGCCCGCCAGGCCATGGGCCTGGGTACCCGTCCCTGACCTGCGAGGAGAAACGAGCATGCTGACCCATGCGGATCTGGTGATCGTCGGTGCCGGCATGGTCGGCAGCGCCCTGGCCCTGGCCCTGGCCGACAGCGGCCTGTCGGTGGTGCTGCTCGACCGCGGCCCGCTCAAGCCCGGCGCGGTCGAGGGCGACCTGCCGTTCGAACCCCGGGTCAGCGCCCTGTCGCTGGCCAGCCAGCGCATCCTGCAGCGCCTCGGCGCCTGGGACGGCATCCAGGCGCGCCGCGTCAGCCCTTACCAGGCCATGCACGTCTGGGACGGCTCCGGCACGGGCGCCGTACATTTCGACGCCGCCAGCGTGCATGCCGAGGTGCTCGGTCACATCGTCGAGAATCGCGTGGTGCAGGATGCCCTGCTCGAACGCCTCGCTGAAGCCAACGTCCTGCTCCTGCCCGAGGCGCGGCTGGAATTGCTGCGCCGCTCCGGCGACCAGTGGCTGGTGCAATTGGCTGGCGACCGGCAGATCCGCGCGCCCCTGGTGGTGGCCGCCGATGGTGCGACCTCCGCCGTGCGCCGCCTGGCCGGACTGGAAACCCGCGAGTGGGATTATTTGCACCACGCCATCGTCACCAGCGTGCGCTGTGCCGAGTCGCACCAGCGCACTGCCTGGCAGAGGTTCACCGACGACGGTCCCCTGGCCTTCCTGCCGCTGGATCGCGGCGGCGATACCCATTGGTGTTCCATCGTCTGGTCCTGCACGCCCAAGCAGGGCGAGCGGCTGATGGCGCTGGACGATGCGGCCTTCTGCCAGGCCCTGGGCGAGGCCTTCGAGCAGCGCCTGGGCAAGGTGGAATGCAGCGATACGCGGCTGTGCATCCCGCTGCGCCAGCGCCATGCCAAGCGCTACGTGGAACCGGGCCTGGCGCTGATCGGCGATGCCGCCCACGTCATCCATCCGCTGGCTGGTCAGGGTGTCAACCTGGGCTTTCTCGACGCCGCGGTGCTGGCCGAGGAGTTGCGCCATGCCCAGGCCCGCGGTGAGTCCATCGCCGAACAGCGGGTGCTGGAGCGCTACGAGCGCCGCCGCATGCCGCACAACCTGGCGATGATGGCGGCGATGGAAGGCTTCCAGCGCCTGTTCCAGGATGATCGGCTGCCGCTACGCTGGCTGCGCAATGCCGCACTCAAGCAGGTCGATCGCCATTTCGAAGCCAAGGCGCTGTTCGTTCGCCGCGCCCTGGGGTTGTCCGGCGATGTGCCGGAACTGGCCAAAGTAGTGGCTTAGCGGCCTCAGGCGTCCCCCAGCGAGTCGGCCAGCTCCAGTACCTGCTGCCGCCAGGCGGCCTCACGGGGCAGGGCGAGGAAGTGCGGATTGAGGAAGGATTCGCGCATCTCGTAGCCGAGCGGCTCGCCGTCCAGGGTCACGACTTCGCCGCCGGCACCTTCCAGCACGCCCTGGGCGGCGGCGGTGTCCCATTGGGAGGTGGGGGCGAGGCGCGGATAAAAGTCGGCCAGGCCTTCCGCCAGCAGGCAGAACTTGAGCGAGCTGCCGACGCTGACCAGCTTGGGCTCGCCCAGGGTGTCGCTCAGTTCGTCCAGCAGCCGCTGCTGCGCCGGACTGCCGTGGCGGCGACTGGCGACCACGGTGAAGGCCTCTTCGGGCTGATTGCGCACGCCGATCTCGACGCCGTCTTCGCCCTGGATGCGAAAGGCGCCCAGTTCGCGGCCGCCACTGAAGCAGACGTCACGGGTGGGAATGCCTACCACGCCAAAGATCACCTGGCCGCGTTCGACCAGGGCGACGTTGACGGTGAATTCCTCGCTGCCGTCGATGAATTCCTTGGTGCCATCCAGCGGGTCGACTACCCACCAGACGTCCCAGGCGCTACGCACGGCGAAGGGGATGTCGCAGGCTTCTTCCGACAGCACCGGCACGTCGGGCGTCAGTCGCGCCAGGCCTTCGGCCAGCACCCGGTGGGCGGCGAGGTCGGCGGCGGTCACCGGCGAGTCGTCGCTCTTCTGCCGCACCGCCACGCCCTGGCGCCAGTGGGGCAGGATGGCCGCGCCGGCCTGGCGCACCAGGTCGATGACGTTGAGCACCAGGGGCGCGGTGATGGAAACGGGAGCCATCATGCCGAAAGGTCTCCGCGTTGGGTGAGCAGGTCGCGCACCAGGTAGAGGGCGGCCAGGGCGCGGCCTTCGGAAAAGCGCGGATTCTGCACCAGTTGCGACAGCTCGCGCAGGTCGACGCTACTGACCTCGATGGGCTCGGGTTCGTCGCCCGGCAGGCGCTCGGGGTAGAGGTCGCGGGCCAGCACCACGTGGATGCGCTGGCTCATGTAGCCGGGGCTCAGCGACAGGGCGGTGAGGTATTCCAACCGGTGGGCACCGAAGCCGGCTTCTTCCTTGAGTTCGCGGTTGGCGGCGTCGAGGATCTCTTCGCCCGGCTCCACCAAGCCCTTGGGCAGGGACAGCTCGTAGTCTTCCACGCCGCCGCAGTATTCCTCGATGAGCAGGGCACGGTTGGCGTCCTGCATGGCCACCACCATCACCGCGCCATGGCCGGTGCCCTTGTTGGCCAGGCGCTCGTAGGTGCGCTCCTCGCCGTTGGCGAAGCGCAACTGCATCTCCTCGACGGTGAACAGGCGGCTCTTGGCCACGATCTGCCGGGCGAGGACAGTGGGTTTCTGGCGCATGGACGGCTCCTGGGCTGGGCGGACGGGTATGATAACCCGCCTGTTACATGATCCGGAGTCACCATGACCCCTCTCGACTGGAGCCGTATCGATACCGTGTTGCTGGACATGGACGGCACCCTGCTCGATCTGCACTTCGACAACCATTTCTGGCTGGAGTACCTGCCGCAGCGCTACGCCGAGCGTCACGGCCAGTCCCTGGCGCTGGCCAAGGCCGAGCTGGAGCCGCTGTTTCGCAGCCACCAGGGCAAGCTGACCTGGTACTGCCTGGACTTCTGGAGCGCTGAGCTGGGCATCTCCATGCGCGAACTCAAGCAGGAGATCGCCCACCTGATCGCTCTGCGGCCGGACGCCGACACCTTCCTGGCTGCCCTGCAGCGCGCCGGCAAGCGTGTGGCGCTGATCACCAATGCCCATCGCGATTCCTTGTCGCTGAAGCTGGAGCGCATCGAGCTGGCGCCCTATTTCGACCGGCTGATCAGCTCCCACGACTACGGGTTCCCCAAGGAAGAACAGCAATTCTGGCACGCCCTGCAGGCCGACTTCGCCTTCGATCCGGCGCGCACCCTGTTCATCGACGACAACCTGCCGATCCTGCGCAGCGCCCGCGACTACGGTGTCGCCCACCTGCTGGCGATCCACGAGCCGGACAGCCGTCGCGGGCCCAAGGACAGCGAGGAGTTCGCGGCGGTGCGGGACTATCGGGAGATACTGCCGCAGTGACAGCCACCCTCACCCCGGCCCTCTCCCAGGGGGAGAGGGGACAGAGCGCCTGGAGGTAATCGGTGGACATCAAGCAACTGCGCTTTCTCATCGCCCTGGACGAGACGCGCCACTTTGGCCAGGCGGCAGCGCGGTGCCATGTGACCCAGCCGACCCTGTCCATGCGCCTGCGCGGCCTGGAAGACGAGCTGGGGGTGGAACTGGTGCGTCGGGGGCAGCGCTTCGAGGGTTTCACCGAGGCCGGCCAGCGCATCCTGGCCTGGGCCCGGACGCTGATGGCTGCCCACGATGGCCTCTACGCCGAGGCCCAGGCCTTCCAGGGGCAACTGGTGGGTACGCTGCGGGTCGGCCTGGTGCCCCTGGCCAGCTTCGATCCCATGCCCTTGCTGCAGCACCTGCGCCTGCTGCATCCCAAACTGCATTTCCAGCTGCAGGTGCTCAGTACCGAGCGCATCCTCGAAGCCGTGGCCAGCAATCGCCTGGAGCTGGGCATCTCCTATCTGGAGCACCTCGACCCGGCACGCTTCGATAGCCTCACCCTCACCGAGACGCGCATGGGGCTGCTCTATGACGAGCGGCATTTCATCTTCGACCAGACCGCCCTGGACTGGCAGGCGGTGGCCGGGCTGCCGCTCGGGTTGCTGACGGGCGCCATGCATTTTCGCCAGTCGGTGGACCACGGCTTTCGCAGCCTGGGCCTGACCCCGCAGCCGGTATTGGAGACCGATGCCGTCTATCTGCTCCTGCAAGCGGTCAATGCTGGGCTGTGCTGCGCCGTGGTGCCCCTCGCCGGCGGTTTCGACCGCCTGACGCCCCACGCGCGGCTGATCCCCATCGACACGGCCCGTACCCTGACGCCCCTGGGCCTGCTCATTCGTCGGACCGAACCCCGACTGGCGGTCGCCGATGCCTGCTTCCAGGCGGTCAAGGCGCTCTATAGTCGCGAGTGATAGATGGCGTTTATCAAGGCATCGGTCATAGCGATTAGACGCCCTGGGATATGCTGGTTAATCTTTGATCTGTGTCAAACCGCCGCAGGTCGTGTTCGCCCATGTCCCAGGAATCGCCAGGTCCTGTCGTCCCGCTGCCCGCCGGCTATGCCTTCGCCGAGCTGGAGCAGCCCGCCGTGCATGGCGAACAACCGCTGGCCGAGGAAGTGGCGCTGGCCATCGCCTACAACGGCATCAGCCATGCGGTGATGATGGCGACGCCGGCCGACGTGGAAGACTACGTGGTCGGTTTCAGCCTCAGTGCCGGCATCGTCGAGGCCATCGACGACATCTATGGCATCCAGGTGCGCCGGGTTGGTGAAGCCCTCAATGTCGACGTCGAGATCAGCAGCCGCACCTTCTGGGCGCTCAAGCAGCAGCGCCGCCAGTTGGCCGGGACCAGTGGCTGCGGTCTGTGCGGGGTCGAGGCCCTGGAGCAGGCGCTGCCGCAGCTGGATCGGCTGCGCAAGGTGCCACTGCCTCCGGCTGACCATCTGCACGACCTGCGCCAGCGTATCGACGCGGCCCAGGATCTCGGTCAGCGCAGCGGGGCGGTGCATGCCGCGCTGTTCATCGATGGCCAGGGCGAACTGACCCTCTGTCGCGAGGACATCGGCCGCCACAACGCCCTGGACAAGTTGATCGGCGCCCTGCTGCGCCAGCGCCAGCCGGTGCGCGAAGGCTGCGTGGTGGTGACCAGTCGCTGCAGCCTCGAACTCATCCACAAGGCGGTACGTGCCGGACTCGCCACCCTCATCACCCTGTCGGCCCCCACCGGGCTGGCGGTGGAATGGGCGCGTCGCCATCGCCTCAATCTGATCCACCTGCCACACCGGTCGCCGCCGCGGGTCTATGCCCCGGCGCCCGTTGCCTCCTGAACCGAACCCACGGGTATCGTCATGAACAAACCTCAGCAGTCCTTCAAACCCTATCAAGGCCCCGCCGCCGGCTGGGGCGCCCTGAAGAGCGTGGTGCACTTCTGGCTCGACAGCGGCAACGCCTTCAAGAATCTGCGTACCCTGCTCAAGACCAATCAGGACCACGGTTTCGACTGCCCCGGCTGCGCCTGGGGCGAGGCGCCGGAGAACGGCCTGGTGAAGTTCTGCGAGAACGGCGCCAAGGCGGTCAACTGGGAGGCCACCAAGCGCCGCGTCGATGCGACCTTCTTCGCCCGCCACAGCGTGACCTCGCTGCTGGAGCAGAGCGACTACTGGCTCGAATACCAGGGCCGGCTCACCGAGCCGCTGCGCTATGACGCCGCCACCGATCGCTACGTGCCCATCGCCTGGGACGAGGCCTTCGCGCTGATCGCCAAGGAGCTTAAGGCCCTGGCCAGTCCCGACGAGGCCGAGTTCTACACCTCCGGTCGTGCCAGCAACGAGGCGGCCTTCCTCTATCAGCTGTTCGTGCGCGCCTACGGCACCAACAACTTCCCCGACTGCTCGAACATGTGCCACGAGGCCAGTGGCGTCGGCCTGGGCCGCAGCATCGGCGTCGGCAAGGGCACCGTGACCTATCACGACCTGGACGAGGCGGATGCCATCTTCGTCATCGGCCAGAATCCCGGCACCAACCATCCGCGCATGATCGAGACCCTGCGCAACGCGGTGAAGCGCGGTGCCCAGGTGGTCTGCTTCAACCCGCTCAAGGAACGTGGCCTGGAGCGCTTCCAGCATCCGCAGAGTCCGCTGGAGATGCTCACCAACGACTCGCGGCCGACCAACACCGCCTACTTCCGCCCGGCCCTGGGTGGCGACATGGCGGCACTGCGCGGCATCGCCAAGTACCTCCTGCAGTGGGAGCGCGAAGCCGCCGCCAAGGGTGGCAAGCGCGTCTTCGACCATGACTTCATCGCCGCCCATACCCTCGGCATGGACGACTACCTGGCCCAGGTCGATGCCACCTCCTGGGAACTGATCGAGCGCCAGTCGGGGCTGTCGCTGCACGAGATCGAGCAGGCCGCGCGCATGTATGCCCGCGCCGAGAAGGTCATCATCTGCTGGGCCATGGGCATCACCCAGCACCGCCACTCGGTGGCCACGGTGCAGGAGATCGCCAATCTGCAGCTGCTCTGCGGCCACATCGGCCGACCCGGCGCCGGTCTCTGCCCGGTGCGCGGCCACAGCAACGTCCAGGGCGACCGCACCATGGGCATCGACGAGAAGGCCCCGGCCTGGCTCAGCGACGCCCTGGCCAAGCGCTTCGCCTTCGAGCCGCCGCGCCAGCGCGGGCACAACACCGTGGAGGCCATCGCCGCCATGGAGCAGGGCCAGGCCAAGGTCTTCATCGCCCTGGGCGGCAATTTCGCCCAGGCCACCCCGGATACCCCGCGCACCCACAAGGCGCTGCGCAAGTGCCGGCTGACCGTGCACATCGCCACCAAGCTCAACCGCAGTCATCTGGTGACCGGCCAGCAGGCGCTGATCCTGCCGTGCCTGGGTCGCACCGAGACGGACGTGCAGAAGGGCGGCAAGCAGGCCATCACCGTGGAAGACAGCTTCAGCATGGTGCACGCCTCGGCCGGCATCCTGCGGCCGCTGTCGGCGCAGATGAAGTCCGAGCCGGCCATCGTCGCCGGGCTGGCCAAGGCCACCCTGGGCAACCACCCGGTGGACTGGGACTGGCTGATCGAGGACTACGACCGCATCCGCGACCTGATCGCCGACGTCATCCCCGGCTTCCAGGACTTCAATGCCCGGCTGGCCGCGCCCGGTGGCTTCTACCTGGGCAACAAGGCCGGGCGCCGGGAGTGGAACACCCCCACCGGCAAGGCCAACTTCGCCGCCAATGCCCTGCTGCATGACCTGCTGCCGGACGCGGTCCGTCGCCAGGGCATCAAGCCGGACCTGATCCTGCAAACGATGAGATCCCACGACCAGTACAACACCACCATCTACAGCCTCGACGACCGCTATCGCGGCGTGAAGGGCCAGCGCGACGTGGTCTTCGTCAACCAGGCCGATCTGGATCGCCTGGGCGTGGCCGCCGGCGAGAAGGTGGACTTGGTCGCCCTGTGGGACGACGGCATCGAACGTCGGGTCCGCGGCTTCACCGCGCTGCCGTTCGACATCCCGGTCGGCCAGGCCGCCGGCTACTACCCGGAGACCAATCCGCTGGTGCCCCTGGAGAGCTACGGCGAAGGCAGTTTCACGCCAACCTCCAAGTTCGTCGCCATAAAGGTCGAGAAGGCCAGCGCCGGCAATCGCATCGCCTCGGTCGCCTGAACGGGGTAGGCGGTCTGCTTGAAGAGCCTTTTCAAAGGTTCGCGAGCTAGAGCCAAACAAGGCGAAAATGCTCGAGGAAGCGGAGTTTACGAGTAGTAAATGAGCATTCCGAAAGCATTTTCAACGCTGTTTGGCCGACGCGCAGCAGTCTTTGGACAGACTCTGAGGGGAGGGCAGCCATGCAGCGCATCGCCACCTGGCTCGGCGAGGATCCGGTTCGTTGCCGGTTGCTGCTCGTGCTGGCAGGCCTGCAACTGCCCGATGCCTGGCTGGCGGCTGGTTTCGTGCGCAATCTGGTGTGGGATCGCCTGCATGGCTATCCCGAGCCGACTCCGCTGGCAGATCTGGACGTCATCCATTTCGGCCGGTCGACTGCCGACCCGAGCGGGACAGGGGCATCGAAGCCGCATTGGCGGCGCGGGCGCCAGGCTGGCCCTGGTCGGTGAAGAGTCAGGTGCGCATGCACCTCCGCAATGCCGACCCGTCCTATGGCGACAGCCTGGATGCCATGCAGCATTGGCCCGAGGCGGAAACCGCGCTGGCGGCCCGCCTGACCTCGGCAGGCTGCAGCGAGGTGGTCAGCCCCTTCGCCCAGCGCGGCCTGGTCTTCCTGCCTCTCACGCCCAATCCGCTGCGTCCCCGGCTCGCCGCCTTTCGCCAGCGCCTGGCGCCCACGGGTTGGTGCGAGCGCTGGCCGCGCCTGCAGGTGCAGACGCCCTGGGCGAAGTCGAGGACTAGGCGACCTTGAAGCGTGCCGACAGCTCCTGCAATTGCAGGCTCAGGCGCGCCAGTTCGCTACTGGAGCGAGCGGTTTCCGCACTGGCCGCGGCAGTCTGGTCGGTCACCTCGTGGACCTTGACCACGCTGCGACTGATGTCTTCCCCGGCCGAACTCTGCTGCTCGACCGCGGCGGCGATCTGCTCGCTCATGGACTCGATCTCATCCACCGCGCTGCTGACGCTACCGAGCATGACCCCGGCCTGGCGGGTCAGGTCGACACTGCTGGCGGTCAGCTGGATGTTGCGGTCGAGCGCGGCGCTCATCTGGTCGGTGCTGCCATGCAGGCTGGTGATCAGGGTGGCGATCTCGTCGGTGGAGGAGCGGGTTCGCTGGGCCAGGCCGCGCACCTCGTCGGCCACCACGGCGAAGCCGCGACCCGCTTCGCCCGCGCGGGCGGCCTCGATGGCGGCGTTGAGGGCCAGCAGATTGGTCTGGTCGGCCACGGCCTTGATCACGTCCAGGACGCCGCCAATGCGGTCGGCGTCCTGCCTGAGCGACGCCATGGTGTCCTGGGTGGTATCCACTTCCTGGGCCAGGTCCTCGATCTGGGTGACCACCTGGCCGACCGTCATGTCGCCCTCGCGGGTCTTGGACGCCGCTTCCCGTGCGGCTACCGAGGCCTGGCCGGCGTTGCGCGCCACCTCGCCGATGGTGGCGGTCATCTGGTGCATGGCCGTGGCGATCTGTTCGGTCTCGACCTTCTGCGCCATGGCGCCGGCCCGGGTCTGCTCGGTGATGGCGGAAAGCTCTTCGGCCGCGCTGGCCATCTGTACCACGCCGTCGCGGAGTTCGCGGATCAGCTCGCGCAGGTTTCCGGTCATGCGTTGCAGGGCGCTCTGGAGCACGCCGAGTTCGTCCTGGCGGTCGACCGCTACTTGCACACTCAGATCGCCGCTGGCGACCTGCTCGACCAGGCGTATCGTCTCGCGCAGGGGCGTCACGATGGAGCGGGTGATGATCCAGGCCGTGGCCAGGCTGAGGGCGATGATGGCGAGCAGCCAACCCAGCAGCGAGTGCTGGGCGCTGCTCATGTCGGCCTTGCGCAGTTGGCCTTGAACCGCCTTGAGTTCGTTGCTGATATCCGCCAGCGTCTGGGTGGTCTGGTCGAGGCCCTTGCCTGCCTCGACCGCCTTGGCCTGCAGTTCGACCATATGATCGAAGTACTGGGCGTAGCCTTGGATGCCACCTTGCAGCGCCTGGAACTGGTCCGTGGGCAGGAGGCTCTCCACCTCCTTCAGTTTGGCGCGGACCTGGTCCAGGCTCTGCCTGACGCGCTGCTCCTGGTTGGCGCTGGGGGCGGCCCGGTAGGAGCGCGATTCCAGCCGCATCCGCTGGCTGGCTGCGAAGAGTTCGCTGAGTTGCTGTTGGGCGGTCGGGTGTTCTGCCTCTTTCTGCGTCGCCGCCAGCGTCTTGAACCGTTCAGTCAGGTCGTCGCCGAGCTTGCCTCCGGCATCGCGGCTCTTGGTCTGTTCTGCCGAGAGGGCCACCCGGTCTCGCTGCAAGGCGCGATAACGCTGGAGCGACTCCTGCGCCTGCCGGGTGAGTTCCTGATTGCGCTTAACCTTGGAGGCGTTCGCGACACTCTCCAACTGGCCGGCGAAAAGATCGATGCTCTTCAGCCACTGGGTCGCCTGCTCCGGGGTATCGTCGAGCGCGAATGCCTGGCCCTGGATACGCATGTCTCGACTGTAGAAGCCCAGCAGGTCGATGGCCTCGACCCGCAGGCCGCGCCGATTCAGGGAGTCGATGCCATTCCAACCGCTGTAGGCGATTAACAGCGTGGGAATGATGAGCAGGATAAAGCCCAACAGCAGCTTCGAACGGACGCTGATATTTTTCAGTTGCATGACAAAACCCTGGCCGCGATGCCGCAGTCGATAGGAAGTAAAGAGGTAGGTGGGAATAAATAGGAAAGCGGCGAAGTGTGTCAATGTTTTTTGTTTTGCCATTATTGCCAAGTTGGCTTTCTAATTCGCCGAGCAATATCGAATTCTTGTCGAGACTCATTGTGGCGAGTTAGTTTGTATAGCTTTTTTCCTCTAACGATTCGTGATTAAAGTATTTCTATATAGATAAAGGTCCAATGAGCAGGATGCGCGGCTTGGATGGCGGGGCTTGCCAGGTAAATACCTGCAGAACTTCTGTTCATTCGATTACTATTGAGGCAGGGGCCTGTCCATGAACTAGGTGGATACCGGGTGCAGCCTGATAGAACCCTGGGATATCGTCAGACTCAATAGAGGTATTCCGCCTCGTCTCCGGCAAGGTCTTCAATGTCCGTCACTGATCGCCGCCATGCCTTCCTCCAGCATCCGGGCTTCTCGCGACTCTTCGCGCCGGGACGCCTGACCCTGGGTTTCCTGCTGCCCCTGGAAGGCTATCCCGACGATCCCATGCCGACCCTGCGCGACCATGCGCGCTTGGCGCGGCTGGCCGACCAGCTGGGCTTCGCCGCGCTCTGGGCGCGCGACGTGCCCTTCTACGATCCCGGTTTCAACGACGCCGGCCAGGTGTTCGAACCCTTCACCTATCTTGGCTATCTGGCTGGTATCACCCAGCACCTGACCCTGGCCACCGGCAGCGCCGTCATCACCCTGCGCCATCCCCTGCACCTGGCCAAGATGGCGGCCACGGTCGACCAGCTCAGCGAGGGTCGCCTGGTGCTGGGGGTGGCCTCCGGGGATCGGCCGGTGGAGTACCCGGCCTTTGGCCTGGAGAGCGAATTCGAGCGACGGGGCGAGCGCTTTCGCGATGCCTTCGAGATGTTCCGGCTGGCCGGCGAGACGAATTTCCCCTTGGGTGAATTTCGCCGCTTCGGTGATCTACAGGGCGTGGCCGATCTGGTGCCCAAACCGGTGCACGGCAGGATTCCGGCGCTGGTGACCGGACGCAGCCGGCAGACGGTGGACTGGATCGCCGCCAAGGCCGATGGCTGGTTCTACTACTTCGTGCCCGCTGAACACGTTCCGGCCCTGACCCGGGTGTGGCGCGAGGCGCTGGACGAGATCGGCGGGCGCGAGCTGTTCAAGCCCTTCGCCCAGGGGCTGTTCTTCGAGCTGGCCAGCGACCCGGCCCAACCACCGCGCCCGATCCATGCCGGGCTGTCCTGCGGTCGGCGGGCCCTGGTGGACTACCTCGGCCAGTTGCAGGAAGCCGGGGTCAATCACCTGGCTCTTAATCTGCGGCCTTCGCGGCGCCCGGCCAGCGAGGTCGTCCAGGAGCTGGGAGAATTCGTGCTGCCACATTTTCCGTCTCTCTCCTGACGCTCGGCACAAGACGCTGACCGAAGGTGTGAAGCCAGGTAACACTTGTCTGGCTAACGATCTGTCCTCGTCGCCTTTCGCCTGGCGGATTTCCTCGTGGCGGGGGTTCAACCCAGTAGCAACCCTTGGCCTGATCTCTGCATAGTCTTGCGATCTGTTACCTGGCTGCTGGTGCAACCAGATCGACGGTAGAACCTGTCGGGTTGCACTTGGTTGCACTTTTCTGTCGGGCGGCGCTAAGCTGCGCCGAATTTCGACGCCTTATTGCTTGAGGACCTGCGCATGGCCACCACCACCACCCTGGGCGTAAAGCTCGACGAAGCCACCCGCGATCGCCTCAAGGAAGCTGCGCGCCGTATCGACCGGACCCCGCACTGGTTGATCAAGCAGGCTATCTTTACCTACCTGGAAACCCTGGAAAGCGGTGCGACCCTGGCCGATCTGCAGGGTATCGCCCAGCGGCTGGCCGAGGGTGACAACGAGGCTGTCGAGGCCCTGGCCGATCCGGTCTACCAGCCGTTCCTGGAATTCGCCGAGAGCATCCTGCCGCAGTCGGTGCTGCGTTCGGCCATCACTGCCGCCTATCGCCGCCCGGAAGAAGAGCTGCTGCCGTTGCTGCTGGAACAGGCACGCCTGCCCGCAGCCCAGGCCAAGGCCACCCATGAGCTGGCCCATCGCATCGCCGAGAAGCTGCGCAACGCCAAGGGTGCAACCGGGCGCTCCGGAATGGTGCAGAGTCTGCTCCGCGAGTTCTCGCTGTCCTCCCAGGAAGGCGTGGCCCTGATGTGCCTGGCCGAAGCCCTGCTGCGCATCCCCGACAAGGGTACCCGTGATGCCTTGATCCGCGACAAGATCAGCACCGGCAACTGGCAGCCGCACCTGGGCAACAGCCCGTCGCTGTTCGTCAATGCCGCCACCTGGGGCCTGCTGCTGACCGGTCGCCTGGTGTCGACCCACAACGAAGCCGGCCTCACCAGCTCGCTCAACCGTCTCATCGGCAAGAGCGGCGAGCCGGTGATCCGCAAGGGCGTGGACATGGCCATGCGCCTGATGGGCGAGCAGTTCGTCACCGGCGAGACCATCGCCGAGGCCCTGGCCAACGCCAGCAAGTTCGAGGCGAAGGGCTTCCGCTACAGCTACGACATGCTAGGCGAAGCGGCCCTGACCGAGGCCGACGCCCGCCGCTACCTGGCCTCCTACGAGCAGGCCATCCACTCCATCGGCAAGGCCTCCCACGGTCGCGGCATCTACGAAGGCCCGGGCATCTCCATCAAGCTCTCGGCGCTGCATCCGCGCTACAGCCGCGCCCAGTACGACCGGGTGATGAGCGAGCTCTATCCGCGCCTGCTGGAGCTGACCCTGCTGGCCAAGCGCTACGACATCGGCCTGAACATCGACGCCGAGGAAGCCGATCGCCTGGAGATTTCCCTGGACCTGCTGGAGCGGCTGTCCTTCGAGCCGCAGCTGGCCGGCTGGAACGGCATCGGCTTCGTCATCCAGGCCTACCAGAAGCGCTGCCCGCTGGTGATCGACTACCTGATCGACCTGGCCAAGCGCAGCCGGCGCCGGCTGATGATCCGCCTGGTCAAGGGCGCCTACTGGGACAGCGAGATCAAGCGCGCCCAGGTGGAGGGGCTGGAGGGCTATCCGGTCTACACCCGCAAGGTCTACACCGACGTGGCCTACCTGGCCTGCGCCCGCAAGCTGCTGGCGGCGCCGGAATCCATCTATCCGCAATTCGCCACCCACAATGCCCACACCCTGGCGGCCATCTACCAGCTCGGCGGGCAGAACTACTACCCCGGCCAGTATGAATTCCAGTGCCTGCACGGCATGGGCGAGCCGCTGTACGAGCAGGTGGTGGGCAGCGTCAAGGACGGCAAGCTGGCACGGCCGTGCCGCATCTATGCCCCGGTGGGCACCCACGAGACGCTGCTGGCCTACCTGGTGCGCCGGTTGCTGGAAAACGGCGCCAACACCTCCTTCGTCAACCGCATCGCCGACCACTCCATTTCCCTGGACGAGCTGGTGGCCGATCCGGTGGTGCAGATCGAACAGCAATCCACCAGCGAAGGCGCCATCGGCCTGCCGCATCCGCGCATTCCCCACCCGAGCGCCCTGTATGGCGTCGAGCGGCGTAACTCCAGTGGCCTGGACCTCTCCAGCGAGCACCGCCTGGGTTCGCTGTCGGCCGCGCTGCTGGCCAGTGGCAACACCGCCTGGGAAGCTCGCCCGCTGCTGGGGCGCGCCAGCGAGCCGGCCATTCCGCAGCCGGTGCTCAATCCGGCCGATCGCCGCGATCGTGTCGGCCAGGTGAGCAACGCCACCCGCGTGGATGTCGACATCGCCCTGGAAGAGGCCCTGGCCGCCGCGCCCATCTGGCAATCCACCCCGCCCGAGCAGCGCGCCGCGGCCCTGGATCGCGCCGCCGAGCTGATGGAGGCGCAACTGCAGCCGCTGATGGGCCTGCTGGTGCGCGAAGCCGGCAAGACCTACGCCAACGCCATCGCCGAGGTGCGCGAAGCGGTGGACTTCCTGCGCTACTACGCCGCCCTGGTGCGCCGTGACTTCGCCAATGACAGCCATCGCCCGCTGGGCCCGGTAGTCTGCATCAGTCCCTGGAACTTCCCCCTGGCCATCTTCGCCGGCCAGATCGCCGCAGCCCTGGCCGCCGGCAACACCGTGCTGGCCAAGCCGGCCGAGCAGACCCCACTGATCGCTGCCCAGGCCGTGCGCCTGCTGCTGGAGGCCGGCATCCCCGAGGGCGTGCTGCAGTTGCTGCCAGGCGAGGGCGCCACCATCGGCGCCGCCCTGGTCAACGACGTGCGGGTCAAGGGCGTGATGTTCACCGGCTCCACCGAGGTGGCCCAGATCCTGGCGCGCAACATCGCCGGGCGCCTGGACGCCCAGGGCCGGCCGATCCCGCTGATCGCCGAGACCGGTGGCCAGAACGCCATGATCGTCGACTCCTCGGCGCTGGCCGAGCAGGTGGTGACCGATGTGGTCGCCTCCGCCTTCGACAGCGCCGGCCAGCGCTGCTCGGCCTTGCGCGTGCTCTGCGTGCAGGACGACGTGGCCGATCGCGTGCTGGAAATGCTCAAGGGCGCCATGGCCGAATGCCGGCTGGGCAACCCGGAGAACCTGGCCATCGACATCGGCCCGGTGATCGACGGTGAGGCCAAGGCCACCATCGACAAGCACATCCAGACCCTGAAAGGCAAAGGCCGCCGGGTGCACCAGGGCGGTCGCGTGGAAGGCGATGCCATCCACCGCGGCACCTTCGTCATGCCCACCCTGATCGAGCTGGAAAGCCTGGCCGAGCTGGGGCGCGAGGTCTTCGGGCCGGTGCTGCACGTGGTGCGCTATGCCCGCAAGGAGCTGGACAAGGTCATCGACCAGATCAACGCCACCGGCTACGGCCTGACCTTCGGCGTCCACACCCGCATCGACGAGACCATCGCCAAGGTGATCGAGCGGGCCCATGCCGGCAACCTCTACGTCAACCGCAACATGGTTGGCGCGGTGGTCGGGGTGCAGCCCTTCGGCGGCGAAGGCCTTTCCGGTACCGGTCCCAAGGCCGGCGGCCCGCTGTACCTCTATCGGCTGCTCAGCACCCGTCCTGATGGCGACCCGGCCGTGGCCCTGGCCAAGGGCAGCGCCGGTGACACCGAATGGCAGGTACGCGAGGCCCTGCGGCAACAGGCGGGCAATCCGCTCGCGGCGCTGCAGGACTGGGCCAGGCAGCAGGGGCTGGGCGAGCTGGAGCAGGCCTGCGTCCGCTTCGCCGAGGAATCCCTGAGCGGCCTGACCCGCCTGCTGCCGGGCCCCACCGGCGAGCGCAATAGCTACAGCCTGCTGCCGCGCAGCCGGGTGCTGTGCCTGGCGACGGACGAAAGCGACCTGCTGCTGCAACTGGCCGCGGCCATGGCGGTGGGCAGTACCGCCCTGGTCGAGGAGGGCCACAAGGCCACTCTCAATCGCCTGCCGCAAGCGGTGAGGGCGCGGGTGCAGGTGGCAGTCGACTGGCGCAAGGACGAGGTCGCCTTCGAAGCCGTGCTGCACCACGGCGACTCCGATCAGTTGCGCCAGGTCTGCCAACAGGTGGCCAAGCGCAACGGCCCTATCGTCGGCGTCCAGGGCCTGGCCCGCGGTGAGACCGCCATCCCGCTGGAGCGTCTGCTCATCGAGCGCGCCCTGAGCGTGAACACGGCGGCGGCGGGGGGCAATGCGAGTCTGATGACTATTGGATGAGGCGCACTGTCTAGACTTGAGGCGCGACGCTTACCTCCCGGACATGCGCTGAGTCCCACATGATCCCGGTCGTTCCCTTCCTGAAGGCGACTGGGATTTCTTTGCCAGTCCGCACTTATTTGATCGTCTTGGCAGCAGGTTGCAGGCGGTACTGTTAGAGTCGGAACGCGCTGGCTCTGCGCTTCGGTTTCCAGCTGGTATTTGCATGCACTACAACCATAAGACGGATCTCGAGCAGGCGCTGGCCGCGTGCAAGGGCAGCTTTCTAGCGGTCGGTTTCTTCAGCCTGTTCATCAATCTGCTACTGCTGGTGCCCGCGTTCTACATGCTGCAGGTGTATGACCGAGTGCTCACCAGCTATAGCATCACCACGCTGATCATGCTGACGCTGATCATGCTGCTGTTGATGGCGACCTATGGCGCTCTGGAGTGGGTGCGTTCGCGCATGCTGATCCGCGTATCCACCCGGCTCGACCTGTTGCTGAACCGCCGTTTCTACGAAGCGAGCTACCAGCAAGCCCTCTACAGCGGCGGTGCCCTGGCTTCGACGCAGGCGCTCAACGATCTGACCGGGTTGCGCCAATTCCTCACCGGTCCGGGACTGTTCGCCTTCTTCGACGTGCCCTGGCTGCCGCTCTACATCGCGGTGATGTTTTTCTTTCATCCATGGTTCGGCGTCTTCACCATCCTCGGTGCCTTGCTGCTGCTCGCCCTAGCCTTCGCCAACGAGCGACTGACCGGCCGTCACTTGGCCGAAGCCAACCAGGAACATGGCCGGGCTACGCAGTTCACCAGCAAGAACCTGCGTAACGCCGAGGTGGTGACGGCCATGGGCATGCTACCCAGTCTGTTCGAGCGCTGGCGCCAGCGTAACAACCGGGTACTGGCGCTGCAGGCGAACGCGAGCGAACGGGGCGGCGCCCTGAGCAACCTATCCAAGACCCTGCGCATGATCCTGCAATCGCTGATCCTTGGTTTGGGTGCCTGGCTGGTGATCGATCACCAGATCACCCCGGGTCTGATGACCGCGGGTTCCCTGCTGCTGGGTCGTGCCCTGGCGCCGATAGATCTCATGATCGGTAGCTGGAAGGGCTTCGTCACGGCGCGCGGCCAGTACGAACGCCTCAATGCCTTGCTGCGCCAGATACCGGCCGAGCCGCCACATATGCTCTTGCCCGATCCCGTCGGCCACCTGGCCGTAGAGCAGGTCTTCCTGACACCGCCGGGGGCCAGCCAACCCGTGCTTAAGGGGCTGAGTTTCAACGTGGTTGCGGGGGCATCGGTAGGTATCCTAGGTGCCAGTGCCTCCGGCAAGTCGACTCTGGCCAGGGCGCTGCTGGGCATTTGGCTGCCGCAGACCGGCAAGATTCGTCTCGACGGCGCCGACATCGCCCAGTGGCCACGACATGAGCTAGGTCCTCATCTCGGCTACCTGCCCCAGGACATCGAACTCTTCGAGGGGAGCATCAGCGACAATATCGCCCGTTTCGGCCCGGTTGATCCCAAGGCGGTGGTCGAGGCGGCCGAACTCGCTGGGGTGCACGAAATGATCCTGCGCCTACCCCAGGGGTACGATACGCTCATCGGCGCCCAAGGTGGGACCCTGTCCGGCGGTCAGCGGCAACGGCTTGGCCTGGCTCGTGCGGTGTACGGCAAGCCCCGGCTGGTGGTGCTGGACGAACCCAATTCGAACTTGGACGAACAGGGCGAACGCGCCCTGGGGATCGCCTTGGCCCGGCTCAAGCAAAGCCAGACCACCTTGCTCATCGTGACGCACCGGGTCAGTGCCCTGGCCTATGTCGATCATCTTCTGGTACTCAACGAGGGGCAGATCGCGCTGTCGGGGCAACGCGATCAGGTGCTGGCACGACTGCAGGGCCGTGCCGAGTCATCGGCGCCAGCCGCGCCGGAGGGGCTACCCGGTAGCGAAGCCCGCGAACCTGGACGGGAGGCATGAGGTGTTGAAGCATCCTGCCCTTATCCAAGCCGAAGCCGAGGGGCTCAAGGTATCCGACCGCTCCATCCGTTGGCTCGGTTTCGCTATCCTCTTCGTAGTATTCGGCCTCGGTGGGCTCTGGGCAGTCCTGGCGCCGCTGAGCAGTGCCGTGCTCGCGCAGGGCTCGGTGATCGTCAAGAGTTCGCGCAAGACCGTGCAACACCTGGAGGGCGGTATCCTGAAGGAGTTGCGGGTCAGCGACGGCGACCGGGTGCAGGCGGGCGAGGTGCTCATGCGGCTCGACGATACCCAGCCCCGTGCGCAGCTCGAGATGGCGCGGAGCCAACTGATCGCGGCCCAGGCGCTCGAAGCTCGACTGATCGCCGAGCGCGATGACCGGCCCGAGATCGCTTTCACCGACAGTGATTTCGCCATCGACGACAGGCGCGTGCGTGAAGCACGCAGCAGCGAGCTGCAGGTGTTCCAGGCGCGAAGGGCGGCTCGACTGGGTGAGATCGAGGTGCTGCGCAGTCGTGGTATCGAGCTTGATCAGCAGATCCTGGGACTCGAGGCGAATAGCCAAAGCAAGCTGGGCCTGGCGAAGTCCTACGCCAGCGAGATCAAGGATCTGAGCGAGCTGCTCAGGCAGGGATTCGTCAGTAACGAGCGGCTGCGCGATCAGGAACGCAGCCTGTCCCGACTGCAAGCGGAGATCGCCGACCAGCGTTCGGCCATTGCCCGTGCCCGAGTACAGCGGGGTGAAGCGCAACTGCAGATGCTGCAGATCACCCAGAAGTTCAGGTCCGAGGTCGCCAATCAACTGGCCGATACCCAATCCCGTATCTATGAGCTGCGTGAGCAACTGCGGGCCTTGCAGGACAGGCTCGACCGTACCCTGATCAGGGCACCTGTGGCTGGCCGGGTGATGGGGCTAGCCGTCCATACCCTGGGTGGGGTGATAGCCCCCGGTAGCCAGTTGCTGGACGTTGTTCCAGGTGGAGCGGACCTGCTGATCGAAGTGGAGATCCAGCCGAGCGATATCGATCGGATCGCCCTGGGCAAGCCTGTCGAGATTCGCTTCAGTGCGTTCAAGAGCGCGACTACGCCTATCCTGGAAGGAGAACTGGTCTATGTCTCCGCTGACCGATTCACCAATGAGAAGACCGGCGCACCCTATTATCTGGCACGGGTAGCCCTGACCGACCGTGGCCGCCAGGAGCTGGGGCGCCGCGAATTGATGCCCGGCATGCCGGCGGAAGTGCTCATCACCACCGGTGACCGTACCCTGCTCAACTATTTGCTCAAGCCTGCTCGCAACGCCATGGCGCGTTCGATGATCGAGGAATAGGGCGATGTTCCAGCGAACGTTGCTGCGATGGGGATTGGTCGTGTTCCTGCTATGCGCCGGACCGGCCGGTGCCGCCACGCCGGTCAATGATGCCGATGCCCTGGATATCTGGCAGCTGTATCAAGGGGCCGTTCAGTCCGATCCGCGCATCCTCGGGGCGGATGCGCAGATCCAGGCCGGGGCTGGTCAGGAGCGCAGTGCCCTGGGCCAATTGCTGCCGCAGCTCAGGGGAGGCGCCTCCACCAGCCGTATCAGCCGCGCCGAAGGCCCCCAGACGCTGCACTATGATGGCCAGACATACAACCTGAGCCTGACCCAGGCCCTTTACAACCCTGAGGCCTGGCGCGGCTTCAAGAAGTATGCGGAGCTCACTCGGCAGTACCGTTCTCAAGCGGAGGATGCGCGTATCCAGTCCGCTGCCGATCTTGTCCAGCGCTACTTCACGGTCTTGGCCGCGGAAGACGAGCTGGCGCTGGCCCAAGCCGAGCGTGAGGCGACACGCCGCAACCTCGAGCGGGTCTCGGCCTTGTTCGAGCGTCAGTTGGCGACCATCACCGACCAGTTGCAGTTGGCGGCACGGGTCGACAGCCTGGAAACCGAGGAAATCGAGGCCAGGAACCAGATTCAGGTCGCCCGCGAGGCACTGGCCGAGTTGTTCGGACGCGAGGTCTACCAACCACTCAAGAGGATCGATGAGCAAACCCTGTTCACTGCCCTGCCAGGTTCCGAGACGGACTGGGTAACGTCCGCGCTCGCCCACAATCCGGCGCTCAAGGCCCGGCAAAGCGCCCTGAACTCGGCCGAACAGGCCATCGATGAATCCAAGGCCGGCCATTTGCCCACCCTGAGCCTCGCCTTCGGCGCGCAACGCAGCGATTTCGCCTACGACAATGTCATCGCGCCCGACAAGGTCGATACCCTATCCGCCAGCCTGAATCTGCAGATTCCACTCTACAGTGGTGGATCGGTCAGTGCCCGCACCCGCGGGCTGTACGGTTCGCGGGATGTCGCCGAGCAGGACTACGAGGCACTACGCCGCCAGGTGGTCAAGGAGACCAAAACCGCCTATCTCAAGAGCAATGCCAATCTGCGGAAGATCACTTCAGCGCGCAAAGCATTGGAGTCGGCAGTCAAATCCAGGGAAGTGACCGAGAAGTCCTTCGCCTATGGCACCGTCACGGCGGTCGATGTCCTCAACGCCGTGCGCCAGGAGTATCTCGCTCGGCGCGATTATCTGCGGGCGCAGTACGACTTCGTTACCAACCAGCTAGTATTGCTGCGTTGGAGTGGCGATTTTTCCACGGTGGATATTCAAAGAATCAACAGCTGGCTGGCCTCACCAGTCCTGGCGAGCAAGCGCGCGGAAGGGCCATGACCGAACGTCATCATGGCCGTTGTTACACGCCGCCTGCGTTCGCTATCTAGGCCCCATACCCTTCCGGCTCTACCGGAAAGCTGTCAGCGTTCACCGCGATCAGCTTGTTCAAGCGCACGGGAATGGCCTTGGCCGCCGGCACCTTGCTGCCTTCGGCATGGTGCCAGAGCGGGATCAGGGCGTTGCATTCCGGGTAGTAGCCGCCGCAGGCGCCTTCCGGGATGTTGTAGGGGGTGACCCGCAGCGGTCCCACCTCGCGGCGCACGCCATCATCGGCCACCGTCGCCACCTGCACCTTGTCGCCTTCGGTCAGGCCCAGGCGTTCGATGTCGTTGCGATTCATGAAGAGCACCGCCCTTGTACCCTTCACGCCGCGGAAACGATCGTGGTAGCCATAGATGGTGGTGTTGAACTGGTCGTTGCTGCGCAGCGTCATCAGGGTCAGGACGTCACGCCCGCTCGCGGGCATGTCCGGATCTTCTTCCAGGCTGCGTGGCACGATGAGATTGGCCTTGCCGGTCTCGGTCTTCCACTCGCGCTTGGCCGCCGGCAGCGGGCGATGGAAACCACCCACCTCCCACATCCTGGCATTGAAGTCGTGGAAGATCTCTGGGAAGGAGCGGGCGATCTCGTCGCGGATCAGCCCGTAGTCGGCGACCCAGGCATCCCAGGTGACCTGGGGATTGTCCGGCAGGGTGGCCTTGGCCAGCCCGGCGACGATGGCTGGCTCGGACAGCAAGTCACCTTCCGGCGGTTCGGCCGCACCGCGCCAGCCGTGGATGCAGCCGGTGCTGTCCTCGGTGCTGTGGGCCTGCTCCACGCCGTGTTGGCGGTCGATCTCGGTACGGCCGAGGCAGGGCAGCAGGTAGGCCTTGTCCGCCGGCACCAGATGATTGCGATTGAGCTTGGTGGCGATCTGCACCGACAGGCGCAGGGTGCGCCAGGCCGGTTCCATCAGGCTGGTCTCGGGGATGGCGCGCAGGAAGTTGCCGCCCAGACCGATGAAAGCCTTTACCGAGCCATCGAGGATGCCTTCACAGGCCTCCACGGTATTGCGGCCCTTGTCGCGCGGTGGGGTGAAGCCGAAACGTTCGCCGAGCTGATCGAGCGGCGCCAGCTCCGGCTTCTCGGTGATACCCACGGTACGCTGACCCTGGACGTTGGAGTGCCCGCGCACGGGGCAGATGCCGGCGCCCGGCTTGCCGATGTTGCCACGCAGCAGCAGCAGATTGGCCAGCATCTGGATGGTTTCCACCCCATGGCGATGCTGGGTCAGGCCCATGCCATAGATGCCGATGACCTTCTGGCAGCGGGCATAGACGGCGGCGGCCGCTTCCAGGGCGCTGCGAGTCAGCCCCGACTGCCGCTCCAGCTGTGGCCACTCCTGGCGTTGCAGCCAGTCGCAGAAGTCGGCGAAGCCATGGCAGTGCTCGGCGATGAAGGCATGGTCGAGCACGGCTGGGCGGCCCTGTTTGCGCGCCTCGTCATCGGCGGCCAACAAGGCCTTGCACAGACCGGCGAGGGCGGCGGTATCGCCACCTGGCTTGAGCTGGTGGTACTGGGTACTGATCTGGGTCGGGTGGTCGGTCAGCATCTCCACCGGCGACTGCGGATTGACGAAGGTTTCCAGGCCGCGCTCGCGCAAGGGATTGAAGGTGATGATGGGCGCGCCGCGCTTTCGCGCCTCCTGCAGGTCGTGCAGCATCCGCGGACTGTTGCTGCCGGGATTCTGGCCGAAGAACAGCAGGCCGTCGGCTTGGGCGAAGTCGTCCAGGGTCACCGTGCCCACGGTCACGCCGATGCTCTTGGGCAGGGCCACCGAGGTGCTCTCGTGGCACATGTTGGAACTGTCCGGCAGATTGTTGGTGCCGTACAGGCGGGCATAGAGCTGATAGAGGTAGGAGGTCTCCAGCGCCGCCCGCCCCGAGGCGTAGAAGATCACCGAATCAGGATCCAGCGCCTTGAGTTCGGCGCCGATGTCGGCGAAGGCCTCGGCCCAGCTCACCGGGCGATAGCGGTCACTGGCGGCATCGTAGCGTAGCGGATGGGTCAGGCGGCCGACCTCTTCCAAGTCATAGTCGCGCCATCCACGCAACTCACTGAGCGAATGCTGGGCGAAGAATTCCGGTCCGCATCTCTTGCTGGTCACTTCCCAGGCGGTGGCCTTGGCGCCGTTCTCGCAGAATTCCAGCGGATGGGGCTTGCCGGGCTTGGCCCAGGCGCAGCTGACGCAGGCGAAGCCACCGTGCTTGTTCTGCTTGGCCAGCAAGGCGCCGGATTTGAGCGGTACCCGCTCGCGCAAGACGATTTCGGTCACCGAGCGGGCCGAGCCCCAGCCCCCGGAAGGGGCGTCATAGCGTTCAACCCTGGGTTTGCCGATCTTGCTCATGGTGCGCCTCACATGACGGTCTGGCGATGTGCCTGTAGGTCATGGGACGACGCCTCTAGCAGGAAGGTTCTGGCCGTCAGCCCGGCGGTGCGGCGAAGCCCAGCTGGCGCCAGCCTTCGTAGACCGCCACCGCCACGGTGTTGGACAGATTGAGGCTGCGGCGATTGGGCAGCATCGGCAGGCGCAGCCACTGTTCGGATGGCAGCGACTCCAGCACCTCGGCCGGCAGCCCGCGACTTTCCGGACCGAACAGCAGGGCGTCGCCCGGCGCATAGGCGATCTCGGTGAACGGGTGGCTGGCCTTGGTGGTGAAGGCCAGCAGTCGGGGCGGCTGCAAATCTGCTATACAGGCCGCAAGGCTGGCATGGGTCCGCACGCTGGACCACTCGTGGTAGTCCAAGCCCGCGCGACGCAATTTCTTGTCGTCCAGCGCGAAGCCCAGCGGCTCGATCAGGTGCAGGCGGCAGCCGGTGATGGCGCACAGGCGAATGACGTTGCCGGTGTTGGGTGGAATTTCCGGTTGGTAGAGGATGATGTCGAACATGAAGGGCTGGGCGCCTGGCAAAGCGCCTATGGTACTGCGCCGTGGGCGTGCCGTCGCGAGCGGGGCGGGACGGTGAGTCTCTGGCGCCGGCTGGTCGATGGGCTGTTGCGCGAGCGGCGCGCCCGTCAGGAAGAACTCGCGCGGGTGGAAGATCCCGACCTGCTCAAGGCCGAATGGCGCGCACAGCGCCAGCGGCTGACCCTCTGGCTGGCCTCGGCGGCGCTGGGCGCCGGCCTGTTCGGCATGATCATCGGCCAGTTGGTGTACCAGCGCACCCATCCCGATCCCTGGTCGGCCGAGGCGCGCCGTCCGGTCATCCTGGGCGTGGACTCCCGCCAAGACGCGGCGCGCTTCGAGTTGCTGATTACCGCCGACCGCTCGCTGTTCTACGAACGCTATCGCCCCGACGGTGCCCTCAGCCTGCGCCTGCCCCGGGCGCGCTGGGACGGTGGCGACCGCCAGGGCCGGGTGGGGCGACCGGGTGGCAGCTTTTCCTGGACGGTGCGTCAAGACGGCCAGGACCTGAAGGTGCTGCTGGTGGGGGTCGGTGGCGGACTGCAGGCCAGTGATCGTCTGGTGGAAGAGGGCGAGGATTGGGTACTGCACATTGAGGTCCCGCTGACGCCCTGAAATGCCCCGTTATCAGGCAAAAGCCGGCGAGGCTGCACCAGAGCTGAACGCGCTGTGGTACTGGGTGCGATGGGCGGCGAACCTTCCTTGATCGGCCTCGGTTGTCTCTGAAACTCGCCAAAAGAGCTCTAGCGCTGGGTTTCCGGCTTTTCGCGGGCAAAAAAGAGGCCATCACGTTCAGTGATGGCCTCAAGAAGAAAAGAGGGGATTCCCCAGCCTGCCTGTACCGAGGTCCCCAAAAGGGTAGTTATCTAGGATATTGCAGGAGGTGTGCCAAGTTTTGGGTTGGGTGGTTTTGGGGGGATTTTGTAGGTTCGGTTGAGCGCTGGCGAAGCCCAACGTTCGGGGTTGGGCTTATCACTGCCTAAGCTGATCATCGCGGTTTGCTGATGGTTTTATTTCGCCCCGCCCGGGCGAGTCACTTTTGCCAATCGCGGCAAAAGTAACCAAAAACGCTGTCCCCACGCTTCGGCCCTCCGCTGCGCTCCGGGTCCCCTCGCTCCGGCGCCGCTCCAGGGGTACGGCACGAAGGGGCCTCCTGCCCCTCGCGCCTTGCTCGGCGTCCTGCCTCGCATCCCCTTCCGCGACGCCTGCACTCGGCCTCACTGACGGGGACGGGGCGCCAGCCTGAGGCCGCGGTGTTTACAGGCAAAGCCAGGGCGATTTGTAGCGTGGAAAACTGCGCGGCGTTTTCCATTGGCAGACCCTCAACTGCGAAGCCCAGCGCCCATAGTTGCAACTGTCTTTATCGAACTTTATCGCGGCCATGGGCCGCTCCTACAAAAGCATCACACCTTGTAGGAGCGGCCCATGGCCGCGATTCCAAAGGCGTAAGGTTCGTAGTGGCGTTTTCTACGGGTGAGCTTGATCGGGAACAGGGGACAAGGCTGCGCCGTTGTCCACGCTACAGGTTGTCCACGTCTCTTCAACCAAAACTTTCAGGCTGGCGAAATCGCCCCGTTCAGGAGGGCGAACGCCAGTGTCGTGGAGTGGGTCGAGCCGCATGGATGCGGCGAGAGGTCCAGATGGGCCATGGACGGCCCATCTGGACCGACCCCGGAACGACGCTGGTGTGAGCGAAACGTAGCGTAGCGAAGTAACAGCCGCAGGCTGGCCCGAAGGGCGAGCAATGCGAGTCACCCGGAGCGAAGCGTAGGGCCGGATGGTCGGGGCAAGCGTTTTTGCTTACTTTTTTCGCGACTGAAAAAAGTGAGTCGCCCGGGTGGGCGAAACAAAAACCTTCAAAGCGCTCGATAACCAGCCCTGGCACCCAATAGCACAAGCCTTGGGCTTCGCCATCGCTCAGCCCAACCTACGGCACGGTAGAGAACCCTCAGTCCTCCCCCTCCTCATCCGGACCATCCACCTTCATGCCCAACTCCTTGATCTTGCGGGTCAGGGTGTTGCGTCCCCAACCCAGCAGGACGGCGGCATCGCGGCGGCGGCCAGCGGTGTGCTTGAGGGCGGTCTCGATCATGATGCGTTCGAAGGCCGGCACGGCATTGTCCAGCAGGCTGGACTGGCCACGGGTAAGGGCCTGGTCGGCCCACTGGCGCAGGGCCTGTTCCCAGTTGGCGGCGGGGGCGGCGTCCTGGGGCTGGTTGAGCAGCTCCGGCGGCAGGTCGTCGATCAGCACCTCGCGGCTGGAGGCCATCACCGTGATCCAGCGGCAGGTGTTTTCCAACTGGCGCACGTTGCCCTGCCAGGGCAGGCCCTTCATGTATTCCTCGGTCTCGCCACGCAGGGTCTTGGGCTCCACGGCCAGTTCCTGGGCCGCGCGCGCCAGGAAGTGGCGGGCGAGGGCGGGGATGTCCTCGCGGCGGTCGGCCAGGCGCGGGATATGGATGCGGATGACATTGAGACGATGGAACAGGTCCTCACGGAACTTGCCCTCGCGCACCAGGCCTTCCAGGTTCTGGTGGGTGGCGGCGATGATGCGCACGTCGACCTTGACCGGGGTGTGGCCACCGACGCGATAGAACTCGCCATCGGCCAGCACCCGCAGCAGGCGGGTCTGGGTGTCGGCCGGCATGTCGCCGATCTCGTCGAGAAACAGGGTGCCGCCATCGGCCTGCTCGAAGCGACCGCGGCGCTGGGCCGCGGCACCGGTGAAGGCGCCTTTCTCGTGGCCGAACAGCTCGGATTCCATCAGGTCCTTGGGAATGGCGGCCATGTTCAGGGCGATGAAGGGCGCCGCCGCGCGCGGGCTGTGGCGGTGCAGGGCGTGGGCGACCAGTTCCTTGCCGGTGCCGGATTCACCGTTGATCAGCACCGTGATGTTGGAGTGTGAAAGGCGGCCGATGGCGCGGAACACCTCCTGCATCGCCGGCGCCTCGCCGATGATCTCGGGGGTGCGGGTCAGGTGCGCCGGCTCGGCGAAGCCCTGTTGCTCCTGGGCGTGCTGCCCGGCGCGCTTGACCAGGGCCACGGCTTCGTCGACATCGAAGGGCTTCGGCAGGTACTCGAAGGCGCCGCCCTGGTAGGAGGCCACGGCGCTGTCCAGGTCGGAATGGGCGGTCATGATGATCACCGGCAGCCGCGGATGCATCTCGCGGATACGCGACAGCAGGTCCAGGCCGCTGGTACCCGGCATGCGGATGTCCGAGATCACCACGTCCGGCTGCTGGCGCCCGAGGCGGGTCATGACGCTGTCGGCGCTGTCGAAGGCGACGGTGGTCATGCCTTCTTGTTGCAGGGCTTTTTCCAGGACCCAGCGGATGGAACGGTCGTCGTCGACGATCCAGACGGTCTCCGAACGGCTCATGCGTGCTCCTCGTTATTCCAGCGGCAGGAAGATGCTGAAGGCGGTGTGGCCCGGATGGCTTTCACACTCGATCAGACCCTGGTGCTGGGTGATGATGTTCTGGGTAATGGCGAGTCCCAGGCCGGTGCCGTCAGGACGGCCGCTGACCATGGGATAGAAGATGGTTTCCTGTAGGTCCTGGGGGATGCCCGGGCCGTTGTCGGTGATCTCCACCTTGCACACCAGGCGATGGCGGTGGTGGCCGATGGTGAATTGGCGCAGGGTGCGGGTTCTCAGGGTGACCCGGCCCAGGCGCAATTCGTTCTGCTGGGAGATGGCTTGCATGGCGTTGCGCACGATGTTGAGCACCGCCTGGATCATCTGCTCGCGATCGATCATCAGGTCGGGGATGCTCGGATCGTAGTCGCGCACCAGATTGATCAGCCCCTGGCTCTCCGCTTCCACCAGGCTGCAGACCCGCTCGAGCACCTCGTGCACGTTGGTGATGGCCAGCTTCGGCAGCTTGTTGGAGCCGAGCATGCGGTCGACCAGATTTCGCAGCCGGTCGGCTTCCTCGATGATGACGTTGGTATAGTCCTTGAGCGCCTCCTCGGGCAGCTCGCGGGCCAGCAACTGGGCCGCACCGCGGATACCGCCGAGGGGATTCTTGATCTCGTGGGCCAGGCCGCGCACCAGCAACTTGGTGGTCTCCTGCTTGGAGAGTTGTGCCTCTTCCTTGGTGATGCGCAGCAGTCGGTCGCGCGGATGGACTTCCAGCAGTAGCAGGGTGTTGTGGCGGTCCAGGATGGGGGTCACCGCATAGTCCACCGTGAGGCTGTTGCCCGAGGTGGAGACCAGCAGCGCCTCGCGCTTGGTGAAGGGATGGGCGTGGTCCACGGCCTGGCGCAGCGCCTGCAGGGCCTCGGGCGATTCGGTGAAGAGTTCGCTGATGAACTGGCCATGGCTGCGCTGACCGCTGATGGCCAGCAGCATCTCCGCGGCCGGGTTCATGTACTCCAGCCGCAACTCCGCATCCAGCAGGATGACCGCGGTCGTGAGGTTGTCGAGCAAGAGCCGGTGAATGACGTCGGTAGGCATGAGAGGCCACAGCGCTATAGGGACGATAGGAAAATGCAAGAAGCAAACCAAGACGCCCCGAGTTAGGGCAGATAGCTGTAACGTGCACTAACAGCCGCCGTCAGGCTCGGCGGCTTGGTCATGATTTGTATCAAGATGGTGCGGCGCAAAAAAACGCACCAAAAATATGCGCTACAGGAAGGGTAGCCAGGATTTCTTGGCTTCGGGCGGTTTCATGTCCAGCGGACACTCCGGACGCTTGCCCCAATCTCCCTCGGTACAGGGGTGCGCGCGGCGCTTCTGCTCAAGGGAGGGGCGGCGCAGATGGAAGGGCTGGGCCGGCGTACGCTCCAGCACGGTACCGTCGGCCGCGAGGATCTCTGCCACCAGCTGGTGGGTGCCGCGATCCAGGCCGCCCAGTGGGAATACCGGACTGCGGCCAGCCCCGGCTTCCTTGTCGTCCAGCAGCAGGCGATAGCTGTGGCCCGCCTGCAGCTCCGGCTCGCTGACCAAGCTGACGATGAGCTGGCCCTCCTGGTCGATCACGGTGGCATCGGGCTCGGGCACCAGGATGCGTAGCATCTGGTAGCGGAAGGGCGCTGCCTTGGGAGGCGGCACCGCCGCTGTGCTCGGCGTCGGGCTCAGTTTGCGGGTCGGTTGGCCCTGCTGATTGAGATTGTTGGTGGTCGTCACCGGCACCTTGGTGGCCTTCACACCTTTGGGTGGCTGATCGGTATAGACGCGATTGCCGTCCTTGTCGACGTAGCTGTAGACCGCCGCCTGGGCTGGCAGCAGGACGCAGAGCAGCAGGGCCAGGAGCAGGCGCATCAGCGGGCAGGACTGTTGACGCTGATGCGCTGCACGGTGACGGTCTTCTCGGCGCTGGTCTGGATCACCTCGCCCGTGCTAGAGAGCACCTGGGCCGCGAAGCGATGCTCGCCGCGCTCCAGGTTGGTCACGCCGAACCTCGTGCTCTGGCCAGGGCTGCCATAGGGCGCGCCATCCACCAGCAACTGCAGGCTCTGGCCCGGGCCCAGGGCCGGCTCCACGGATATCCCTACCGAGAAGGTGCCGTTGTTGGCGCGGATGGCCTCGTCGTCGGGCACATTGACCTCCAGCCGGTTGAAGGCCGGGCCGGCAGGTGTCGGAGCCGCAGGTGCAGTCGGCACGCTGGGGGCAGGGCGGGGGTTGCCGACGGTGTTGGTGGGCGCCACCTGCACCGGTTGAGCATTGGCCGAGGGCTGGTCGCTGAACACCGTGTTGCCTTCGGCATCGACCGACTTGTAGATCGCCGCCTGGGCAGAGCAGGCGAGGCAGAGCAGACAGCAGGCGAGCAGGCGAGGCATGGCGGAATCTCGGCCGGGCGATGATAGGCAAGGGTAGCAGGCGCGTGGCCGGCTCCGGTAGGCGGCGATGGCCCGCCGATCACGCTGCCACTTTTCGGTGCGTAATGAAAAAGGCCTCCCGAAGGAGGCCTCTTGGCGTTACCGCAGCGGGATCAGACGCTGTAGTACAGGTCGTATTCCAGCGGGTGCACGAAGGTACGCACCTTGATCTCTTCCTCGGACTTCAGCTCGATGTAGGCATCGATGAACTCGTCGGTGAAGACGCCGCCCTTGGTCAGGAACGCGCGACCGGCGTCCAGGGCTTCCAGGGCTTCCTTCAGGCTGCCGCAGACCTGCGGGATCTTCTTGCCTTCTTCCGGCGGCAGATCGTACAGGTTCTTGTCAGCGGCATCGCCGGGGTGAATCTTGTTCTGGATGCCGTCCAGGCCGGCCATCAGCAGGGCGGCGAAGCACAGGTAGGGGTTGGCAGCCGGATCCGGGAAGCGGGCTTCGATGCGGCGTGCCTTCGGGCTCGACACATAGGGGATACGGATGGAAGCGGAACGGTTACGGGCCGAGTAGGCCAGCATGACCGGGGCTTCGAAGCCGGGCACCAGACGCTTGTAGCTGTTGGTGGACGGGTTGGTGAAGCCGTTCAGCGCCTTACCGTGCTTGATGATGCCGCCGATGAAGTACAGGGCGGTATCGGACAGGCCAGCATAGCCTTCGCCGGCGAAGGTGTTCTTGCCATCCTTGGAGATGGACATGTGCACGTGCATGCCGGAGCCGTTGTCGCCGTACAGGGGCTTGGGCATGAAGGTGGCGGTCTTGCCGTAGGCATCGGCCACGTTGTGCACGACGTACTTCAGGGTCTGGGTCTCGTCGGCCTTCTTGACCAAGGTGTTGAACTGCACACCGATCTCGTTCTGGCCAGCGGTCGCCACTTCGTGGTGGTGGACTTCCACGACCAGGCCCATTTCTTCCAGGGCGTTGCACATGGCGGTACGGATTTCGTGGTCGTGATCGACCGGCGGGACCGGGAAGTAGCCGCCCTTGACGCCCGGACGGTGGCCCTTGTTGCCGCTTTCGAAGTCGGCGTCGGTGTTCCAGGAAGCCTGCTCGGAGAAGATCTTGAACATGGAGCCGGAGATGTCCGACTTGAACTTCACTTCGTCGAAGATGAAGAACTCGGGCTCCGGGCCGACGAACACGGTGTCGCCGATGCCGGTGGACTTCAGGTACTCCTCGGCGGCCTTGGCGATACCACGGGGGTCGCGCTCATAGGGCTGCATGGTGGAGGGTTCGATGATGTCGCAGACCAGGATCAGGGTCGGCTCTTCGGTGAAGGGGTCCAGGACGGCGGTGCTGTCGTCGGGCAGCAGGATCATGTCGGAGGCTTCGATGCCTTTCCAGCCGGCGATGGAGGAGCCGTCGAACATCTTGCCGTGGGCGAAGAAGTCTTCGTCCAGCGCGTCACGCGCCGGCATGGTGACGTGTTGCTGCTTGCCTTTGGTATCGGTGAAGCGCAGGTCTACCCACTTCACGTCGTTTTCTTTGATCAGTTGAACAGCCTTCGACATGGTTTCCTCCAGAGGAATTTCGGCCGGGAGCGGTTGGCAGTACTCCCGGTATCAGCTGTGCCCTTGAGGGGCGCTTCCGTACTGTCCGGTCGACGACCGGTAGGCGACGAAAAGCGCCCTATGCTGGCTCAGGGGCGGCTGCCTCACAAGAGAGCAAGTAGTATGCCAGTGCCCCTAAATGGGCTGGAGTGCGCTTCTGGTGTCTCTGACGCCGCTTTCAGGCCAGTCGATGTCGGATGTGTGCACTTTTTTGGTGCTAAAAATTGTCACATCGCACCTAAATAGAGCTGAGATGGATTTTGTCGGCTGGATTCGAGTGTGGGTCCATTTTCAGGTATGATCTTGGCCCTTTTCTTTCGCGTTACCCGCCTGCCGTCTCCGCTCATGAAGCTCATCATCAAGGTCTTTCCGGAAATCACCATCAAGAGTCGCCCGGTGCGCAAGAATTTCATTCGCCAGCTGGTGAAGAACATTCGTGTCGTGCTGCGTGATCTGGATCCGGACGTCCTGGTCGATGGCATCTGGGACAACGTCACCCTGGAAACCGCGGTCAGCGAGTCGCGTGCGCTGGCGGAGATGAAGCAGCGCCTGGCCTGCACCCCCGGCATCGGCCAGTTCCTCGAGGTGCACGAGTATCCGCTGGGCGACTTCGAGACCATCCTCGAGCTGTGCGAGCGCCATTTCGGCGAGCGGGTGCGCGGCAAGGTGTTCTCGGTACGCTGCAAGCGCGCCGGCCGGCACGACTTCTCCTCCATGGACGTGGAGCGCTACGTCGGCGGTGGTCTGCGCGAGCGCTGTGGCGGCGCCGGCATCGCGCTGAAGAATCCCGAGGTGAGTGTCCGCCTGGAGATCCGCGACCAGCGGTTGTTCATCATCGACGAGCACCATGAAGGCCTGGGCGGCTATCCGCTGGGCGCCCTGGAGCAGGTACTGGTGCTGATGTCCGGTGGCTTCGACTCCACCGTGGCCGCCTACCAGATGATGAGACGCGGCATGGTCAGCCATTTCTGCTTCTTCAATCTCGGCGGTCGTGCCCACGAATTGGGCGTGATGGAAGTGGCGCACTATCTGTGGGAGAAATTCGGTCGCTCCCAGCGCGTGCTGTTCATCAGCGTGCCCTTCGAGGAAGTGGTGGGGCAGATCCTCACCCAGTGCGACGACAGCCACATGGGCGTGATCCTCAAGCGCATGATGCTGCGCGCTGCCAGTCGCATCGCCGAGCAGTTGCAGATCGAGGCGCTGGTGACCGGCGAGGCCGTCTCCCAGGTCTCCAGCCAGACGCTGACCAACCTGGCGGTGATCGACAAGGCCACCGACACCCTGGTGCTGCGCCCGCTGCTGGCTAGCCACAAGCAGGACATCATCGACACCGCCCAGCGCATCGGCACCGCCGACTTCGCCAAGCACATGCCCGAGTACTGCGGCATCATCTCGGTGAATCCCACCACCAAGGCCAAGGCCTTGCGGGTGGAGCACGAGGAAGGCAAGTTCGACCTGGCGGTGCTCGACGCCGCCCTGGCGCGCGCTCGCTTCATCACCGTCGACAAGGTGATCGAGGAGCTGGGCAAGGACGTGCAGGTGGAAGAGCTGGCACAGCCCTTGCCAGGACAGATCGTGGTGGACATCCGTCATCCCGATGCCCAGGAAGAGGCGCCGCTGGAGCTGCCCGGCATCGAGGTGCAGGCCGTGCCGTTCTTCGCCCTGAACAGCCGTTTCAAGGAACTGGACGAGAGCCGCCAGTACCTTCTCTATTGCGACCGCGGTGTGATGAGCCGGCTGCACGCCCATCACCTGCTCACCGAAGGGCACGCCAATGTGCGCGTTTATCGTCCGGCCTAAGCAGCCGGGCCTGCTGGGTGGCAGTATCCGCCACCGCCCTCCCGACTCCTTCTAGCTCCCGGCTCCACGCCGGGCGCCGCGTTCGCGCCTTTGCAATCTCCGGCTGTCAGCCTCGTGGCTGAAGCTCCTTCATTTCTATACCGAGAACACCACTGTGATCGAGAATCTACGCAACATCGCCATCATCGCGCACGTCGACCATGGCAAGACCACCCTCGTCGACAAGCTGCTACGCCTGTCCGGTACCCTGGACCGCAAAGAAGCGGAAAACGAGCGGGTGATGGACAGCAACGACCAGGAAAAGGAACGTGGCATCACCATCCTGGCCAAGAACACCGCGCTGAAGTGGGGCGACTACAACATCAACATCGTCGACACCCCCGGCCACGCCGACTTCGGTGGCGAGGTGGAGCGCGTGATGTCCATGGTCGACTCCGTGCTGCTGGTGGTCGATGCCCAGGACGGCCCCATGCCGCAGACCCGCTTCGTGACCCAGAAGGCCTTCAAGGCCGGCCTGCGTCCGATCGTGGTGGTGAACAAGATCGACCGTCCCGGCGCGCGTCCGGACTGGGTCATCGACCAGATCTTCGACCTGTTCGACAACCTCGGCGCCACCGATGAGCAGCTGGACTTCCCGATCGTCTACGCCAGCGCCCTGAACGGCATCGCCGGCATGGACCACGAGAAGATGGACGACAACATGGATGCCCTGTTCCAGGCCATCGTCGACCACGTCCCGGCGCCCCAGGTCGATGTGAACGGTCCCTTCCAGATGCAGATCTCCCAGCTGGACTACAACAGCTTCCTGGGCGTGATCGGCATCGGCCGTATCGCCCGTGGCCGCATCAAGGCCAACACCCCGGTAGTGGCCATCAGCGACGACGGCAGCAAGCGCAATGGTCGTATCCTCAAGATCATGGGCCACTCCGGCCTGCAGCGCGTAGAAGTGGCCGAAGCCGAAGCCGGCGACATCGTCTGCGTCTCGGGCATGGACGAGCTGTTCATCTCCGACACCCTGTGCGATCCGCAGAACGTCGAAGCCCGTCCGCCGCTGACCGTCGACCAGCCCACCGTGAGCATGACCTTCCAGGTCAACGACTCGCCGTTCGCCGGTCGTGAAGGCAAGTTCGTCACCAGCCGCAACATCAAGGACCGTCTGGAGAAAGAGCTGCTGCACAACGTGGCCCTGCGCGTTGAGCCGGGCGAGTCGGCCGAGAAGTTCAAGGTCTCCGGTCGTGGCGAGCTGCACCTGTCGGTGCTGATCGAGAACATGCGCCGCGAAGGCTTCGAGATGGCCGTGGGTCGTCCGGAAGTGGTGATCATCGAGAAGGACGGCGAGAAGCAGGAGCCCTACGAGAACGTCACCATCGACATCGAAGAGCAGCACCAGGGCTCGGTGATGGAGCAGATGGGGCTGCGCAAGGGCGATCTGACCAACATGATCCCCGACGGCAAGGGCCGTATCCGTCTGGAATACACCATCCCGGCGCGTGGCCTGATCGGCTTCCGGAACAACTTCCTGACCCTGACCTCGGGCAGCGGCATCCTGACCTCGACCTTCAGCCACTACGGCCCGATCAAGGCCGGTGAAGTCAGCAACCGCCAGAATGGCGTGCTGGTCTCCATGGCCACCGGTACCGCGCTGACCTACTCGCTGGAAACCCTGCAGAGCCGCGGCAAGCTGTTCCTGGCGCCGGGCGACGAGATCTACGAAGGCCAGCTGTGCGGCATCAACAGCCGTGACAACGACCTGGTGCTCAACCCCACCAAGGGCAAGAAGCTGGACAACATGCGCGCCTCGGGCAAGGACGAAGTCATCGCCCTGGTGCCGCCGATCAAGTTCACCCTCGAGCAGGCGCTGGAATTCATCGCCGACGACGAGCTGGTGGAAGTGACGCCCAAGTCCATCCGTCTGCGCAAGAAGTACCTGAACGAGAACGACCGCAAGCGCTTCGAGCGCTCCAAGGTCTGATCGCCTTCCAGTAGTGCAGGAAAGCGCCTTCGGGCGCTTTTTTGTTGCCTGCGTGCCGGAGTCGACAGCCTCTTTATCGCGGCCCTGGTGGTCTGCCGATGCGGTCGTATCCCACGGATGCACGCTATACCTGCAGGAGCGACCGCCTCTATCGCGGCCATGGGCCGCTCCTATAGGTTCGATGTAGCTGTAGGAGCGGTCGCTACGGCGCACCGGCATGGCCGCGATGAAAGACGGTGTTCGGTAGCAGCTGTGTTTAGCGGGCGTTCCCTCACCCCAGCCCTCTCCCAGGGGGAGAGGGGGCAAAGCGGCCCTGTTGCCGCGATAGCCGCTCTGGGGTTGGCCTTGCTGCACTGCCATGAGCGTCACGCTCTTTTTGCGCGCGACGAGATACAGCGTCATAAAAACCGTCTAGCGTGAGGCTACGCGCTCTGACGCGTGCCCCAATAACAACAATCAAGGTGCAGGCATGACGCTTTCTCCCAAGCAACGCCTGCCGCTGGCCATCGCCCTGGCGACGGTCCTGGCGGCGACCGTACAGGCGGCTCCCAATCCCTACAGCGGCTTCACCGTGTTCGGCGACAGCCTGCTGGATGCCGGACAATTTCCCGATACGGCAGTGACTGGTGCCAGTCTCAGGTTCACCAATCGCGTCGGGCCCAGCTACAGCCCTGGAAGCGGCGCGGTGACCGGGCCGGTGTCGTCGATCCTGCTCGGCCAGCAGCTGGGCTTCGATGCCCGCACCCTGGATGCCTCGACTTCGCTGATCAATCGCCTGCTGGGCCTCAGCGACGGCGACAACTGGGCCACCGGCGGCTACACCACGGCGCAGATCCGCGACTCCATCACCGCCGCCAACGGCTCGGTGGTGGCGGCCAACGGCCTGACCCTGCGCACGCGCGACGGCTATCTGCCGGGCCTGGCCAGCCAGGGCCTGAGCCTGGATCCCAACACCCTGTTCTATATCAGCGGCGGTGGTAACGACTTCCTCCAGGGGCTGATCACCTCGCCGGCCACCGCGGCGGCGGCAGCCAATCGCCTGGCCGATGGCGTCGCCGCCCTGCAGCAGGCCGGGGCGCGCTATCTGGTGGTCTGGCTGCTGCCCGACATTGGCCAGACCCCGGCGCTGGCCGGCTCGCCGCAGCAGGCGGCCAGCTCGGCCTTGAGTCGGGTCTACAACCAGGCACTAGTCGCCCGGCTGGCCGGGATCGACGCCGAGATCATCGGCCTGAACGTGCCGCTATTACTCGCCGAAGTGGTGGCCGACCCGGCGCGTTATGGCCTGGCGACCGGGCAGAATCTTACCGGCACCTGCTTCAGCGGAGACAACTGCCCGCGTAATACCACCTATGGGCTGGGTGCGGCAGCGGCGGACCCGAGCCAATTGCTGTTCAACGATCGCGTCCACCCCACGATCACCGGTCAAAGATTGATCGCCGACTACGCCTATTCGCTGCTGGCCGCGCCCTGGGAGGTCAGCCTGCTGCCGGAGATGGCCCAGTCCACCCTGAAAGCCCATCAGGACGGCCTGCACCAGCGCTGGCTGGGCGACTGGCACGCCTGGCAGCCGGTGGGGCGCTGGCAGGGTTACGTGGATACCAGTGGCCGGCGGCTCGATGTCGACGACCAGCGCAGCACCGCGGGCGGCGATGGCAACGGCTACAGCCTGGACCTGGGCGGCAGCTATCGGCTCAGTGACGAGTGGCGGATCGGGATAGCGGCCGGAGTCGCACGCCAGCACCTGGAGACAGGTGCGGCCGATTCCGACTATCGCCTCAACAGCTACCTGCTCAGTGCCTTTGCCCAGTACCAGGGCGAGCGGCTCTGGGGCGATCTCACCGCCACCGGTGGCCGACTGGACTACGATGACCTGAGCCGCCGCTTCGCCCTTGGTCCGACCGTGCGTAGCGAGCAGGGCGATACCGACGGCGATCTGCGCGCCCTCTCGGCGCGGCTGGGCTACGACCTGGCGGCGAGCGGCAGTCCCTGGCACCTGAGCCCCTACCTGAGCGCCGACTATGCCCGGGTTCAGGTGGACGGCTACCGTGAACGTGGCAACGATGCCACGGCGCTGGCATTCGACGACCAGTCGAGTACCTCGCGACGCCTGGGCGTCGGCTTGCAAGGCCGCTGGCAACTTGCCCCGGCCACGGCGCTGTTCGCCGACGTGGGCCGCGAGCGGGAGTTCGCCGACCGCACCCGCGACGTGACCATGCGCCTGAACAGCGTCCCCGGGCTGGACTACACCCTTGACGGCTACCAGCCGGATCGCGACCGCACCCGGCTGAGTCTGGGCGTGGTGCAACAGCTGACGCCGGAGCTGACCCTGCGTGGCGGCTATACCTATGCCGGCGCCGGCGATGTGCGTCAGCAGGGGGTAGGACTGGGCCTGTCGCTGGACTTCTGACGCCCGTTCGGTCGAGCGACCGCCTGGCGTTGCGCCAGCCGGATTGGCCCCTCGCGACGGCTAGACCCGGCTAGGGTCGCCCAGGCGCTGGCGCTGCCAGTCGCGCAACTCGTCCAGGCGCCGCGGCGGGCAGACCAGGAAGCCTTGCAGGAGGTCGCAGCCGGCCTGTTGCAGGCAGAGTTGCTTGAGTTCGGTATCCACCCCTTCGGCGATGACCTGGGCGTCGCGGGCATGGCAGAAGGCGACGAGGGCGTCCAGGCTGGCCTGATTGCCAGGTTGGCTGAGGCGCTCGACGATGAGGCGGTCGAACTTGATGGTGTCGGCGGGATAGTCGGTGACCTGCTGGATGGAGGTGTAGCCCACACCGAAATCGTCGATGGCCACGCGAAAGCCCTCGGCCCGCAATTCATGCAGCAGCGCCAGGGTTCGCTCGTTCAGTTCGGCGGCGAAGGTCTCGGTGAACTCCAGTTCCAGACGCCCTGGGTCCACTCGGTGGTGACGTACCCGTTCGCAGAGGTAGGGCACGATATCGGCCTGCTCCAGTTGCGCGGACGACAGGTTGATGGACAGCACCAGGTCGTCGCCCAGGGCCTCCTGTAGCGCCGGATACTCACGGCAGGCCTGGTCCACCACCCAGCGGTCGATCCAGCGAAAATGCCCGTGGCGCTCGGCGATGGGAATGAACTCTGCCGGGGACACGGCGCCCAGGCGGGGCGAATTCCAGCGCAACAGGGTTTCGGCGGATCGCACCTGGCCGGCGCTGTCGACGGCCGGCATGTAGACGAGGTGAAATTCCTCGCCCGGATTCATCTGGCGCAGATGCTCGTCCAGCAGGTCCTGACGGCGTTGGCGCGCCGCCAGCTCCGCGGTGAAATGCACCAGGCGATTGCCACCTTCGCTCTTGGCCCGGTACAGGGCCAGGTCGGCCTGGGCGAGCAGGTCGGCCAGATCCAGCGGGGCCTCGGGGGCCGCCAGGCCGATGCTCAGGGTCACGGCATAGCGTCGTTCGCCGACCAGGGTGCCGCTGTCGTAGTGCCGTTGTAGCTGCTCGCCCAGGGCCAGGGCATCGTCGGCTGCCTTCCGGCCGCGCAGCAGGATGGCGAATTCGTCACCCGCCAGGCGGGTGAAGACCACCTCGTTGTCTTCCCGATAGGGGGTGACCACCAGTTGCGTCTGCTCGGCCACGGCCTGCAGCAATTCATCGCCCACCTCGTGGCCGAATCTGTCGTTCACCAACTTGAAATGATCCAGGCCGAAGTACAGTAGCGCGATGGTACGGCCATCCGGCTTTTCCCCCAGCCAGGACTCGCCCATCAGCTGGAAGTAGCGGCGGTTGCCGATCTGGGTGAGGACATCGGTACGCAGGGCCGTGCGCAACTGCGCCAGGATGCCCAGGTTGCTGTCGTGCAGGCGCTTCATGTTGGCGCCCAGGTGGCCGATCTCGCCGGGCTCACGGCTGTCTTCGAGCGCTTGGCGCTGGCCCTCCAGGACCTCGGTGAGCTGACTGTCCAGCCGGGCGATGGGTCGGGTGATATGCCGCCGAATCAGCACCACCAGGATCAGGATGCAGGCGAGGGTCACCAGCAGGCTGCCGCCGAAATAGACGATTGCCAGGCGCCCCAGCTGGTCGTTCAACCGTCGTGGGTCCGGAGTCAGGCGTACATAGACGTCTGGGGCCAGGCGCTGGACGGCGGTGGACCCGGTGGCCGGGGCGGGCGGCATACGGCTGAACTCCAGGGGCGCACCGTAGGTTTGCTCGAGGGTCCGGCGCAGCGCTTCCACCCGGTCAGGGCTGACCGCCAGTTGCAGCGTCATCGCCAGATCGCGCTGGCCGAGCAGTGGCGGACCGCTGGTGCTGGGTAGCAGCGAGGTGGTCGCCACGAGCAGCGACTGCCCCTGCTCATCGATGAGGTAGTCACGCCGCTCCAAGGCGCCATTCGGCTGACGGGCCAGGCGCTCGAGCAGTTGCCGCTGGGCCTTGCCCAGCTGCGCGAAGGGGTCGTCGCTGCGTTCGTAGTAGTAGACCAGGCTCAGGTCCGGGCGGACGATCGCCAGGGAAATCCGGGTGGGCGTATCGGTGCCGGCCAGTTGCTGGACGGCCAGTTGCAGCTGCGTCCCCAGGGCTTCGTTGCGATAGGGAACGTCCGGTTGCCGCAGGAAGTTGCCCAGCGCCGCGCTGTTGGACAGGGCATAGAGCAGGTTGCGGCTGAAGTGATCGTACTCGCGGTAGGTGGTTTCCAGCGCTGCCAGATCGTGGTTGAGCCGGGAGCGTTCGAGACCGATCACTGCTTCGCGCTGTACGGTGTAGCCCAGCCCGGCCAGCGTCAGGCAGCAGAGCAGCACGACCGGCAGGATCAGCAGCAGGGTGCGCCTATTCAGGTTCATGCCGACCTACCAGGGCGCTGCCGATTCGTTGCCGGGTCTGAAAGGTGTCGGGAGGCCCTTCGCTGAATATCTGGCTGCGGGCGAGCACCTCGCTGGGGGGGAACAGGCTGGGATCCTGGCGCAGCTCCGCGGGCAGCAGGCGCATGGCGCCGGCATTGGGCGTTGCCAGGTGCAGCTCCATGGGTGCCAGCACGGCGTTACGCGGCTCGTTGAGAAAGTCGATGAACCGCTCGGCGGCTGCCTGGTGGGCGGAGTTGCTGAGTATCGCCACGCAGTCCACCCAGAGCAGGCTGCCCTCGCGGGGCGTGGTGAAGCGCCAGGGCTGGCCCGGGGTTGCCGCATTGAGCAGGTGCTGGTCGCCGCTGTAGCCCAGTGCCAGGTCGATGCGATCGCTGTAGGCCGGGTTGTGTAGGGCGCTGACGACATACTGATAGGTGAGTACCGCCGATGCCTGGGCCTTGAGCAGGGCGAAACTGCGCCTGAGTAGTTCAGGATCGTCGCTGTTGATGGCGCCGCCCAGGGTGATCAGCGGGGCGACCAGCAGGTCGTCGTGGTCTTCGAGCATGGCGATGCGTCCCCGCAGGGCTGGCTCGGGCTGCAGCAGGGGTTGCCAGGAATCGGGTGCCTTGGCCAGGCGGTCGCTGCGATAGAGCAGGCCCAGGGTGCCCCAGACATAGGGCACGGCGTAGTCGCCGCAGCTGTGGCGCCAGCGGGGATCGAGCTCGGCCAGGTGCGGCAGGCGGCGTGGGTCGAGGCGAGTCAGCAGGCCGTCCTGGCCGAGGCGGGTGGCGCTGACCTCGTTGATCACCACCAGGTCGAGATCGGCATCACCCCGCGCCAGGGTGGCATCGCGCACATCGCTGCTGTCGAAATGGATCTCTTGCACGGCCGGATTGGCCTTGGCCCAGCGTTGCAGCAGGGTATCGCTGAAATAGCCTTCCCAGGTGTAGAGCCGCAAGGGTTCCGCATTCAGCTGGAGCGGCAGCCAGAGCAGCAACAGCAGCATCCGTCGTGGGCGCATCTTGGTCTTCCGGGCGATAGCGGGCGACAGTCGCGACGGGCCCCGCGCCTGGCGTGCACCGTCCTCCTATAACACTAGGAGCCTAGAAGAAAGTTTTTAGTTTATCGAAGAATAGACTTGGGTATGCAGATCGGCGCGGCTATAGGGACGCTCTCTGCCGGCGGCCAGGGTCCCCAGCTTTTGCATCAGGGTATGGGTTGGCGCGCGCTCGCCGTGCTGGACCAAGAGCAGGGGCAGCAACAGGCTGAAGACCACGGGCAGCTTCCATTTGAGTGACAGGTATGCCGGCTCTGGTAATAGGCGCAGACAGAGGGAAGCGACGGCCAGGCCGAGCACGGTCCCGGAGATGGCCTCGGAGAGTGAGTGATAGCCCAGCCTAACCCGCGAGTAGGACACCAGCACTGCTAGCACTGCGCCGAGGCAGAACGTCAGCCCGCGTTGTCCACGCTGGCCGAACACCAGCCAGGCCAGTGTCGGGAGTATGCTGGCGGCCTGCAGGGAATGGCCGCTGATACCGGTGAAGTCCAATTCGCGGCTGCCAATGCACCAGCCGAAGAAGGCGATCTTGGTAGCGGCGGTGAGCAGACAGGCACCGGCGAACAGGCTGAACCACAACAGCATGCCACGCACGCCGCTGCCCAGGGCCAGCAGGAGGCCGACGACCAGGGCGCCAGGTAGCATCAGGGTGGCGTCGCCGAAGTTGGTGATGAAGGGCCAGAGACTCATGCGCAGGGTTCTCACCCCAGGCGCGGGGGCGGCACCAGGGGACTACGGAGCAAACGAAGGCGCCCATGGTACTGCTCGTGCCGGCCCTGCGGCCACCGTCTGGCGGCGTTTCGCCCGCGGCTGGCCGTTTCAGTTCTGTAGCGGCGCCACCCCGGCGCGCTGGTGGGCGCGGGTCCAGGGGTTTTGCTCGTCGGCGAACTTCACCGCCAGGCGTTCCAGCACCCGTTGCGTCGGAGCGTTGGTGCCGTGCAGCAACAACAGCGGCAGGAGCAGCAGACTGGCGCCCAAGGCCGCCTGGCGCGGCTTGAGGACCACCTCCTGGCCGCGCAGCAGCCAGAGCAGGCTGGCGCTCGTGGCGTAGCCGATGGGCAGGCCGGTCACCACCTCGGAGACCGAGTGGTAGCCCAGTACCACCCGGGAGATGGCGATGAGCAGGGCGCAGACGGCACCCAGGGCGGCGGCAGTCAGGCGCAGCGCCGGGCTTGCCCGGCTGGCCAGCAGCCAGCCGAGGATCGGCAGGATGCTGCCCACCAGCATGGAGTGGCCGCTGAAGCCGGTGAAGTCCAGGTGCGGGATACCCAGGCCCCAGCCGAAGAAGGCGATCTTGGACAGGGCGACGCTAAGACTCGCGGCACCGAACAGGAGCAACCACAGCAGCGCCGCCCGCGCCGAGAGCCCGGCCAGCAGCCAGAGCGCGATGAGCAGGGCGCAGGGAAGCATCACCGAGGAATCGCCGAAATTGGTGATGAACAGCCACATAGATGAACGGCCTCCTGAAGCAGACGAGGCATTCTGACCCCCGCACACCCAGAGGTTGCATGCAGCGTGCCGAGCTGTGGACTGTCGCAAGAAAACGGCGGGACGTCTTTCGCAGTCCCAGCAAAAAGCCCCGGCACCTAAGGTGACCGGGGCTTTTTGCCGAGGGGGCGTATTACAGGCCGGCGGCGGCGCGCAGGGCGGCGGCGCGGTCGGTACGTTCCCAGGTGAAGGTGGTGAAGGTGTCGTCACCTACCGTGACTTCCTGCGGATGCCGGCCGAAGTGGCCGTAGGCCGCGGTGGCGCGGTACATCGGGTGGAGCAGGTCGAGCATGGTGGTGATGGCGTAGGGACGCAGGTCGAAGTGCTCGCGCACCAGCTGCACGATCTTCTCGTCGCTGACCTTGGCGGTGCCGAAGGTATTGATCGAGATGGAGGTGGGCTGGGCCACGCCGATGGCGTAGGACACCTGGATCTCGCAGCGATCGGCCAGGCCGGCGGCGACGATGTTCTTGGCCACGTAGCGACCGGCGTAGGCGGCGCTGCGGTCGACCTTGGACGGATCCTTGCCGGAGAAGGCGCCACCGCCGTGACGGGCCATGCCGCCGTAGCTGTCGACGATGATCTTGCGGCCGGTCAGGCCGCAGTCACCCACCGGGCCACCGATGATGAACTGGCCGGTCGGGTTGATGTGGAACTGGGTGTCCTTGTGCAGCAGTTCGGCGGGGATGACGTGCTTGACGACCAGCTCCATCACGGCTTCGCGCAGGTCGGCGTACTTGACCTCGGGATTGTGCTGGGTGGACAGCACGATGGCGTCGATGCCGACCACCTTGCCGCCTTCGTAGCGGCAGGTCACCTGGGACTTGGCATCCGGGCGCAACCAGGGCAGCAGGCCCGACTTGCGCGCCTCGGCCTGCCGCTCCACTAGGCGGTGGGAGAAGGTGATGGGGGCGGGCATCAGTACGTCGGTCTCATTGCAGGCGTAGCCGAACATCAGGCCCTGGTCGCCAGCACCCTGGTCTTCCGGCTTGCTGCGGTCGACGCCCTGGGCGATATCCACCGACTGCTTGCCGATGATGTTGACGATGCCGCAGGTAGCGCCGTCGAAGCCCACGTCCGAGCTGTCGTAGCCGATGTCGACGATGACGTCGCGCACCAGTTGCTCCAGGTCGACCCAGGCGGAGGTGGTCACCTCACCGGCGACGATGGCCACACCGGTCTTGACCAGGGTCTCGCAGGCCACGCGGGCGTGCTTGTCCTGGGTGATGATGGCGTCGAGCACGGCATCGGAGATCTGGTCGGCGATCTTGTCCGGATGGCCTTCGGAGACGGACTCGGAGGTGAACAGGGAATATTCGCTCATCGAACGGTTCCTAAATTACCAAGGGGTGGAGGCCCGAAGGCCGGTCGAGACAGCAGTTTGCTTGCTGGACATGACGCCCTTGGGCGCCGCTGTCCGCCCGCCACTGGCCGGTTGGCCTCATGACGGGGTGTTTCCCTGATCCGGGCGCGCGAATTGCCGCACCTGGATCTGAAAGCCGTTGCGCAGGCCGAGGTAGAGGCTTTCGCCGGCTACCAGGCCGGCGGCCTGGGCCCAGCGCGCCAGTTCGTCCTGGTCGAAGCCGAGCCAGAGATCGCCACAGGCGTCGCGCGCCCAGGCCTGGTCGTGGGGGCAGAGGTCGGTGATTACCAGGCTGCCACCGGGGACGATGCGGCTTGCCAGGCATTGCAGGGCCGCTGCCGGGGCGGCTAGGTGGTGCAGGACCATGTTGAGGACCACGCAGTCGGCCTGGGGCGTCGGCTCGGCCAGGGCATCGGCCAGGTGCAGTTCGACATTGCCGAGGCCGTCGCGCTGGCAACGCTGGCGGGCCAGTTCGAGCATCGCCGGGCTGTTGTCCACCGCCGCCACCCGGGCGAAGCGACGGGCCAGGTCCGGCAGGAAGGCGCCATCGCCTGGCCCCACTTCCAGGGCGCAACCGCGTGGGTCCAGGGCCAGGGCGTCCAGCAGGCTGAGCAGGCCGTCGCGATATTGCGGCAGGCTGGCGATGAGGTCCTGCTGGGCCTGGAATTTTTCCGCCACCCGGGCGAAGAAATCGCGACTCACCGAGGCACGCTGGGCATGCACCTCACCGATGCGCGCCTGGACGGCGGCGGGCAGCTCCAGGCTGTCCACCTCGTCGAGCAGAGCGGCGTGCAGCGCGCCGCCTACGCTGCCCGGGCGGGGCAGGGCGCGGCGATAGAAGATGGCGTTGCCTTCGCGGCGGGTGGCTACCAGATTAGCCTGGGCCAGCACCTTGAGGTGGTGGCTGATGCCGGACTGGCCGGTGGCGAAGATCTGCGCCAGTTCCAGCACGCCGAACGAGGCGCTGTGCAGGGCGCGCAGCACATTGAGGCGCAGGGGATCGCCGCCGGCCTTGCACAGGGCGGCGAGGGTGTCACCTGGGTCTCGGCCGAGCGCCGGTACACGTAGCTGCGTCATGGGGCGCTAGTCTAGAGACCCGTCCGGGCGCTCGCAAGAAAAGCATCAAAAAGTTTTGATACTTGTCTGACGAGGGTGGTGCGGACATACCTGCGAAGATGAAGGTAAGATGCCAACGCCATCCAGCTGGCGCCTAGCGTTTCCGTGCGGTAACTCCGGCAGCGCCAGCGCGTCAAAGATGCAAATTTCGTCCAGGGAGCGCCATCCAGGCCGTCTCATGTCCGTCCAGTCAGCGTCCTCTTCCGCGCCCGCACCCGGCATCCGCCTGGTGATCTGCGAGCACTGCGACTCGGTGCATCGCCTCGAACCCCTCGCGGCGGGCGAGCGGGCGCATTGCCTGCGCTGCGGCGCGCTGCTCTACCGCGCCAGCCGGCTCGACATCCAGGGGTTGCTGGCGCTGGCCGTCGCGGCGGCGGTGCTGTTCGTGGTCGCCAACGTCGGACCCATCCTGCAACTGAGCTTTCGCGGTCTGCACAGCGAGGCGACCCTGCTCGAATCCATCGTCGCCATGAGCAGCGGTTTCGCTGGGCCCATGGCCCTGGTGGTGGCCATGACCTTGTTCGTGGTGCCGCTGCTGCAGATCGGTCTGCTGCTCTGGGTGCTTGGTTTCGCCCAGGCCGGTCGCCGCGCGCCCGGCTTCACCACGGCCATGGTCACCCTGCATTACCTGCGGCCCTGGAGCATGATCGAGGTCTTCGTGCTCGGCGCCCTGGTGGCGGTGATCAAGCTGGCCGGCCTGCTGCACGTGGTGGTGGGCATGGGCCTGTTCGGCATGGTGGGGCTGATGGTGATCCTGCTGATCATTGCCAAGCGCGACCTGCATCCACTGTGGGACGCCGTCGGGGAGCGCCGCGCGTGACGGCGCCCCAACTGCCGCCGCGGGCGGACGAACTCGGCCTCTGCCTGTGCCACGTCTGCGGCAACGTCTGCGCGGCGCCGCACCGGCACAAGGCCGGCTGCCCGCGCTGCGGCTCGGCCCTGCACCGGCGCAAGCCGAACGTCTACGCCAAGACCTGGGCCTATCTCATCGCCGCGCTGATCCTCTATATCCCGGCCAATACCCTGCCGGTGATGTACACCGGTACTCTGGGCCGCGGTGCGGAAAGCACCATCCTCGAAGGGGTGATCGAATTCTGGCAGAACGGCTCCTGGGGCGTCGCCCTGGTGATCTTCATCGCCAGCGTGGCGGTGCCATCCATCAAGTTCCTGGTGCTCGGCACCCTGCTGGTGACCTGCCAGAGACACAGCGACTGGGCGATGGCCCAGCGTGCCCGGCTCTATCGCTTCGTCGAGCTGATCGGCTACTGGTCGATGCTCGACGTCATCGTGGTCGCCCTGGTGTCGGCCCTGGTGCATTTCGGTGCCCTGAGCTCGGCCGCGCCGCGCCTGGGCATCGTGTTCTTTGGTTTCGTGGTGGTGCTGACGATGCTCGCCGCGATGAGTTTCGATCCCCGCTTGATCTGGGATGCAGAGGTGAACGATGACGGACAGGCATGAACCCGACGCCCTGGCGCCTACCCCCGAGGTACGCCGCAGTCGCTGGAGCGTCTCGCTGATCTGGTTGGTGCCCATCGTGGCCGCCCTGATCGGGCTGTCCATGGTGGTGCACAGCTGGGCCTCGCGCGGGCCGACCATCAGCGTGACCTTCCTCACCGCGGAAGGCCTGGAAGCCGGCAAGACCCAGGTCAAGTACAAGAACGTGGTGATCGGAACGGTCAGCGACATCAAGCTGGCGCCGGATCGCAATCGCGTGATCACCACCATCGAGCTGGAAAAATCCGCCGAAGGCTTCGCGACCCAGGACGCCCGCTTCTGGGTAGTGCGCCCGCGCTTCGGCGTGAGTGGCGTCTCGGGTGTCGACACCCTGCTGTCAGGGGCTTTCATTGGTGCCGACATCGGCGATTCCACCGAGTCGCGCCGCGACTTCCGTGGTTTGGAGCAGCCTCCCGCGCTGATCCACGGCGCCTCCGGCCGGAGGTTCATCGTCACGGCCGACGACATCGGCTCGCTGGACGTGGGCTCGCCGGTCTATTACCGCCGTATCCAGGTCGGTCGGGTGGTGTCCTTCCATCTCAACCCGGATGGCAAGGGCGTCAGTGCGCAGATCTTCGTCGACTCGCCCTATGACCGCTTCGTGACCGTCAACACCCGCTTCTGGAACGCCAGCGGAGTGGATGTCTCGCTCAGCGCCGCCGGCCTCAAGCTCAATACCCAGTCGCTGGCCACCGTAGTGGCAGGTGGTATCGCCTTCGTCACGCCGGAATGGCCCAGGGATCCGCAGGAGGCCCAGGAAGACCAGAGCTTCACCCTGTTCGACGACCAGACCAGCGCCCTGGCGCCGCCGGATGGCGAGCCCTTCTATGTGCGGATGAGATTCCAGCAGTCGTTGCGGGGGCTGTCGACCGGCGCGCCGGTGGAGTTCCTCGGCATGAACGTCGGCCGGGTGGTCTCCCTGACCCCCGACTACGAAGACGCCCAGGACCGCTTCTCGCTGATCGTCGGCGCGGTCATCTATCCGCAGCGCCTGGGTGACGTCGGCAAGCGCATCGAGGCCAAGGATCGCGACGGCAAGCTGTTCGCCGGCTGGGTGGCCCGGGGCCTGCGCGCCCAGGCGCGGACCGGCAACCTGCTGACCGGGCAGCTGTACATCTCCATCGACTTCGTGCCCAGCGCGCCCAAGGTGGCCTTCGATCCCCAGGCCAAGCCGCTGGTGATCCCCACCGTCACCGGCAGCTTCGACCGCCTGCAGGAGCAGATGGCGGGCATCGTCAACAAGATCGACAAGATCCCCTTCGACTCCATCGGCAAGAATCTCGACAACAGCCTGGCGCAGCTCAACGGTACCCTCAAGCAGCTCAACGCCGGCGTCCTGCCGCAGCTGACCACCACCCTGATGGGTGTGCAGCAGCTCACCGGCAGCGCCAGCCAGAGTCTGGGCGCCGATTCGCCGGTACAGCAGAACCTGACCCAGACCCTGGAAGAGATGCAGCGCATGGCGCGCTCCCTGCGCGTGTTCGGCGACTACCTCGGCCGCCATCCCGAATCCCTGATCCGCGGCCTGGTGACCGATCCGCCGCCCAAGCTCGAGCCGGGCTCCCGCGATCCCGCCAAAGGAAAACTGCCATGAAGCGCCTGACCTGCCTGGCCCTGCCCCTGTTGTTGGCCGCCTGCGCCGCCAAGGCGCCGCTCAACTACCACACCCTGACCAGTGCGGCCGAACCGGAATCGGGTGGGCGCGCGGCGACCTTCCGCTTCGCCCTGCAGGGCGTCTCGGTACCGCCCCAGGTCGACCAGCCGCAACTGGTGATCCGCCAGGGCGATGGCATCGCCCTGCTGGAGAACGAGCGCTGGATTGCGCCGCTGGCCGATGAGATCCGCAGTGCCCTGTCCACCGATCTGTCCGCGGACCTGGGCACCCTGGACCTGGGCGACGCCCCGCGCGGCGCGGGCGCCCCGGTGCTGCGCATCAAGGTGGACGTGCAGCGCTTCGAGTCGATACCGGGACGGCGGGTGCAGCAGGACGCGCTCTGGACGCTGCGCCTGGCCGAACCCGCGGGCGAGCGGGTGCTCACCTGCGGCAGTCGCATCCAGCAGCCGGCGGGGACCTCCTACACCGAGGTGGTGCTCGCCCATCGCCAGGCGCTGGCGCAACTGGCCAGGCGGATCGAGCCGGTGGCACGCGCCTTCGTCGCCGACGGCGATACGGTCTGCCCGGCCGGCTGAGCGCCTGTTCAAAGTCGCGCGAGCTAGCGACAAGCAAGGCGAAAAGGCCTGAGGAAGCGGAGTTTACGAGTGGTAAATGAGCATTCCGAAGGCATTTTCAACGCCGCTTGGCCGACGCGCAGCAGCCTTTGAACAGGCTATGAGGCGACAGCGTCGATTGCTGGAAGTGCCCTGGCTGGGCCAGAATGACGGCCCCTTCGCTCTGCCTCTGCCAGGAGACACCGCAATGCCCAGCCGTCGTGATCGAGCCAACGCCATCCGCGCCCTCAGCATGGATGCCGTGCAAAAAGCCAACAGCGGCCACCCCGGCGCGCCCATGGGCATGGCCGACATCGCCGAGGTGCTCTGGCACGATCAGCTCAAGCACAACCCGGGTAATCCCAAGTGGGCCGACCGCGACCGCTTCGTGCTGTCCAACGGGCACGGCTCCATGCTCATCTATTCGCTGCTGCACCTGTCGGGTTACGACCTGTCCATCGACGATCTGAAGAACTTCCGCCAGTTGCACAGCAAGACCCCAGGCCATCCCGAGTACGGCTACGCCCCCGGCATCGAGACCACCACCGGTCCGCTGGGCCAGGGCATCGCCAACGCCGTGGGTTTCGCCCTGGCGGAAAAGGTCCTGGCCGCCCAGTTCAACCGTGACGGCCACAAAATCGTCGACCACCACACCTACGCCTTTCTCGGCGACGGCTGCATGATGGAGGGCGTCTCCCACGAAGCCTGCTCCCTGGCCGGCACCCTGGGCCTGTCCAAGCTGATCGCCTTCTACGACGACAACGGCATCTCCATCGATGGCGAGGTCGAGGGCTGGTTCACCGACGACACCCCCAAGCGCTTCGAGAGCTACGGCTGGCAGGTGATCCGCAACGTCGACGGCCATGACGCCGACGAGATCAAGACCGCCCTGGACACCGCGCGCAAGAGCGACCAGCCGACCCTGATCTGCTGCAAGACCGTGATCGGCTACGGCGCCCCGCACAAGCAGGGCAAGGAAGAGTGCCACGGCGCCCCCCTGGGTAACGATGAGATCCAAGGCGCCCGTGAACTGCTCGGCTGGCCCCATGCGCCCTTCGAGATTCCCGCCGACATCTACGCCGAGTGGAGCGCCAAGGAGCGCGGTGCCGCTGCCGAGGCCGAGTGGAACAAGCGCTTCGCCGCCTACGCCGCTGCCCATCCGCAACTGGCCGCCGAGTTCAAGCGCCGCATGGCCGGTGACCTGCCCGCCGACTTCGCCGAGCGCGCCGCCGCCTTCATCCAGGAAGTCGCCGCCAAGGGCGAGACCATCGCCAGCCGCAAGGCCAGCCAGAACGCCTTGCAATTCTTCGGCCCGCTGTTGCCCGAGCTGCTTGGCGGCTCCGCCGACCTCGCCGGTTCCAACCTCACCCTGTGGAAGGGCGCCAAGGGCGTCACCGCCGAGGATGCCAGCGGCAACTACGTGCACTACGGCGTGCGTGAATTCGGCATGAGCGCCATCATGAACGGCGTCGCCCTGCACGGGGGCCTGGTGCCCTACGGCGCTACCTTCCTGATGTTCATGGAATACGCCCGCAACGCGGTGCGCATGTCCGCCCTGATGAAGCAGCGGGTGCTCTACGTCTTCACCCACGACTCCATCGGCCTCGGCGAAGACGGCCCCACCCACCAGCCGGTGGAGCAGCTGGCCTCGCTGCGCTACACCCCCAACCTGGACACCTGGCGCCCGGCCGACGCGGTGGAGTCCGCCATCGCCTGGACCGCCGCCCTGGAGCGTCGTGACGGCCCCAGCGCGCTGATCTTCTCCCGCCAGAACCTGGCCCACAACCTGCGCGACGAAGCCACGCTGGGCAACGCCGCCCGTGGCGGCTACGTACTCAAGGATTGCGTGGGCGAGCCCGAACTGATCTTCATCGCCACCGGCTCCGAAGTGGGCCTGGCCGTGCAGGCCTACGAGCGCCTGACCGCCGAGGGGCGCAATGTGCGCGTGGTCTCCATGCCCAGCACCAGCGTCTTCGACCGCCAGAGCCCCGAGTATCGCCAGCAGGTCCTGCCGGTGGAAGTCGGCGCCCGCATCGCCATCGAAGCCGGCATCGCCGACTTCTGGTACAAGTACGTCGGTCTCGACGGCCGCATCATCGGCATGCACACCTATGGCGAATCCGCCCCGGCCGCCGCGCTCTTCGAGCATTTCGGCTTCACCCTGGACAACGTCCTGGCGGTGGCCGGCGAGTTGCTGGAGGACTAAGGCTCGCGGGTTGCAGTGCAAGAAGCCACGCTGATGCGTGGCTTTTTTATGGCTGACGTTCAGCGGAGGGATAGTTCGCGGTCCTCAGAACCTGTTCACGATCTCGCGAGCTAGAGCCAAACAAGGCCTAGGCGGCCCCACGAAAACACCTGAGGAAGCGGATCGGACCCGCGCCCGGGTTTGCGAGTGGTAAATGAGCATTGCGATGGGGCCGCCCAGGCGGGGCTGGCCTTCCAAGGTCTTTTCAACGCCGTTTGGCCGACGCGCAGCAGATCGTGAACAGGCTCTCAGGGATTCACCCTGATGTTCGCTCCCATCAGGGTGACGCCGCCCGCATCCAGCTGGACGAAGCTGCCGCCGGCCTTGAGGGTGAGATGGGCGCCGGCTTCCAGGACGATCTTCTGCCCGGACTGGCGCTGGATCTCACGGCCGGCTTCGACGAACAGGCCGGTGCCCAGACGCAGGTGTTGGCTGTCGCCGATGTTCAGGTGGTCGTCGGCGCGGATCTCGGTGCGGCGCTCGCCGTGGGTGATGCGGTGTTCCTCGGCGTGGAATTCGCTGTAGCTGGTGCCGCCGATGCGCTGGTGCCGCTCGTGGCCGATCTCGCTGCGGTGGTCGTGGCGGATGCGTTCGTCCCAGTCTCGCTGGGCATGGACGTGGATCTCCTCCTGGCCCTGGCGATCCTCGATGCGTACTTCGTTGTAGCCGCCACCGCCAGGGCTGCTCAAGGTCTTGAAAGAGCTACGGGTCTGGTCCTTGGGCAGGTCCAGCGGTGGACGGTGCTCGGCGTGGTAGAGGCAGCCGGTGACCAGGGGCTGGTCCGGATCGCCTTCGAGAAAGCCCACTAGCACCTCCATGCCGACCCGCGGCATGGCCAGGGCGCCGTAGCCATTGCCGGCCCAGCCGCTGGCGACCCGCAGCCAGCAACTGGTGCGCTCGTCGGCTTGGCCTGCGCGGTCCCAGTGGAATTGCACCTTGACCCGACCGAGGGCGTCGCAGTGGATCTCCTCGCCGGCCGGGCCGGTGACCACGGCGCTCTGGGCGCCGAACAGGCGCGGCTTGGGATGGCGCAGGGGCAGGCGGAAGGGCGCGCTCCAGGGGATGGCGGTGAAGGTGTTGCGATAGCCCTGGCGGAAGCCATCGTCCGGCAGCAGGCTGTCGTCGCTGCTGATGCGCTCTTCGAGCACCTGGGGCTGCCGGCCCTGGTGCCGGATCTCGGTCAGCAGCCAGAGCTGGTTCCAGTCGCCGCGGGGATGGCGTTCCAGGGGCAGGAAATGCCCACTCACCAGGCTGGGCTGGTCGCTGGTGCCGCTGGCCTGGTGGGCGTCGGCCCTCAGGCTTTCCAGGCGCCGGCCAGTCAGGCGCTTGCCGGTGTCGCGGTCGCTGAAGCGGCCGGGAAAACCGTAGTGCTCCAGGGCGGGCGCCAGGCTGGCGTGGGCGCTGCTTTCCAGGCGCAGGCGCGGTTGCCGGAAGTCATGATCGCGCAGGGTGGCGGCGCTGCTGCGGGTCCGCAGGCCGACGTCGAAGCGGCGGATGACGGGTTCGTCCGCCACCAGGCCGCTGCCAGGCAGATAGCGGGTGGCGCCCAGGCGGGGGAAGCCGGTGGCGTCGTCGCCGAACACCAGCACATGGCCGTCGGGGCGGTGTTCGTGGTGATAGTGCAGGCCTTCTTCCTCGCACAGGCGATTGAGGAAGGCCAGATCGCTTTCGCCGTACTGCACGCAGTAGTCGCGTGGCGGATAGACCGTGGGGCCGACGGCGAAGCGGTGGTCACCCTCGAGAATACCGTGCTCTGCGAGCAGTTGGGCGAGGATCTGCGGGACGCTGCGCTGCTGGAAGATGCGCGAATTGACGCGGTGGGCGAGGTAGGCGAGCCGCGGTACCAGGTCGAGGCGATAGCGGGTGAGGCGCTGGCCGGAATCACCCTGGGCGACGGCGGCGATCTGGCCATGGATGCCAGCGCCCGGGGTCAAGCCCAGGTAGGCGCGGCGGTGCAGCAACTGCTCCAGTGGCCAGTCGGGTCTTTCGCTGACCAGGTCGAGCTGGAAGCGGTAGGGCTGGCCGATGGCTTCGCTGCCGTCGAAGGCGAGAATCTGGAAATCGTGAGCGACGCCTTCCAGCGTCAGGGTGAAGGGCGGAGCATTGGCCGGGCTGAACATCGCATCGCATCCTTGCGAATCGAAAGCCCGGATTCTGCTCAGCGACTGGGCACCGCTTCAAGCGCTGGATGGCGCATTCTAGAGCGGTTTCACAGGCGAGTTCTTGCGCAGTGGCGGTCTAGAGTGCGGCGAACAGGTCACGCGGCGGCGGTAGCGCTCCTTCCAATTCCAGTAGGAGCTGCTTGGTCGGCAGGCCGCCCCCGAAACCGGTGAGAGCGCCGGATGCGCCGATCACCCGGTGACAGGGCAGCACGATGGGCAAGGGATTGCGGCCATTGGCGGCGCCTACCGCACGCATCGCCTGAGGTCGCCCGAGATGGCTGGCCAGCTGGCCGTAGCTCCAGGTCTGGCCATGGGGAATCCGCGCCAGGGCTTGCCAGACTTCCAGCTGGAAGGGAGTGCCGCGTGGCGCCAGCGGCAGCTCGAAGCGCTGACGACGCCCAGCGAAATACTCACCGAGTTGCTGGCGGGTCAGCTCCAGGATCGGATGGTCGCTGGCGATCCAATTGGCATCACGCTTGGCCAGATAGCGATTCTCGGGGAATTCCACCACGCGCAGGCCGCTGTCGTCGGCGGCCAGGGTGAGGGTGCCGATGGGGCTGTCCAGCAGGCAGTAGGCGATCATCAGGGCGACTCCTTGGCGAGGCGGGTGGGGACGGGTTCGGCAGGGGCATCGGCGGGTGCCTTCCAGGTGGCTTCGCGCCAGACCTGCATCACGCCGTAGGCGCGCCAGGGCCGCCAGGCTTCGGCGCGGGCATGGAGGGCCTTGGCGGTGAGGCGTTCGCCCGGCGGTGCCAGCCGTTTCTGCAGGACCAGGTCTTCCACCGGGCAGGCGTCGGGATGGGCGAGGGCGCGCAAGGCGATGTACTGCGCGGTCCAGGGCCCAATGCCCTTGAGCGCGATCCAGCGGCGGGCGAAGTCGTCGAGGGTGCGCCCGCTGTCGAAGTCCACCTCGCCGGCGCGCAAGGCCCGGGCTACGGTGCCCAGGGTGCCGGCGCGGGCGCGGATCAGGCCGAGACCGGTGAGGTCTTCCAGGGCGGCGTCGGCCAGGGCCTCTACGGTAGGAAAGAAGTGGTGCAGGCCCGCTGGCGGGCGGCTGGCGTCGCTGGCAGGTTCGCCCCAGGGGCGACCAAAACGCTGCACCACCCGGGCGGTCATGGTGGTGGCCGCCACCACGCTGACCTGCTGGCCGATGACGGCGCGTACGGCGATCTCGAAGCCATCCCAGCCGCTGGGCAGGCGCAGGCCGGGGCGCCGGGCCACCAACTCGGCCAGGGTCGGATCGACGGCGAGTCCGGCGGCGATGGCCTGGGGATCGGCGTCCAGATCGAACATGCGGCGGATGCGGGCCACCGCGGCCTGTAATTCGCCGGGGGCGGCGCCGTGGAGTTCCAGGCGTAGCGCCGGACTGCTGGCGTCCCAGGCCGAAACGCGCAGCCAGCCCGGTTGTTCGGGCGTGCCTATCACCCGGGCATAGCTATGATCATCCAGCACCTCGACGCCGGGCAGGGCATGGCCGCGGAGGAAATCCAGCTGGGCGCCGAAGTCGTAGGGCGGCCGATAGGCCAGGCGCAGGACCAGCACCGGCGAAGCCGCGGCCTGACCCTTGCGCAGCTGGCTGGGTGCCAGGCCGTAGGCGTCGCGAAAGGCGGCGTTGAAGCGTCTCAGGCTGCCGAAGCCGGCGGCCAGGGCCACCTCGGTGATGGGCAGGCGGGTCTCGCTGAGCAACTGCTTGGCGAACAGCAGCCGGCGGGTGGTGAGCACCGCCAGGGGCGCGGCGCCCAGGCGCTCGACGAAGAGCCGGCGCAACTGGCGTTCGCCGAGGTCGAGGCGGGCGGCGAGGGCGGGCAGGCCGCCTTCATCCAGGCCTTCGTCCATCAGCCGCAGGGCGCGGGCCAGGGTGGCATCGCCGCGTTGCCAATGGCCGCCGGCGGGGGAGAGTTCGGGACGGCACCTCAGGCAGGGGCGATAGCCGGCGGCTTCGGCGGCCGCGGCGCTGGGGTAGTAGTTGACGTTCTCCGGGCGCGGCGGCTGGGCCGGGCACACCGGCCGGCAGTAGATGCCGGTGGTGAGCACCGCGGTGTAGAACAGGCCGTCGAAACGCGGGTCGCGAGCGAGGCGAGCGCGTTCGAAGGCGGGAATGTCGGGGAAGGCGTTCATGGCGGCAGGTTAGCACCGCCCGGGAGAGGTGACTGGCCGTTTTCGGACGGGGTCGCTGAGGTAGAGGATTGGATTATCGCGGCCATGGGCCGCTCCTACGGGTGCATCGTGTTTCTGTAGGAGCGGCCGCATCGGCGGATCGCCATGGCCGCGATCAGGGATCAGCTCCGTAGTGTGGAAAACGGCGCAGCCTTTTCCACTGAGGACTTCGTCACGAGGGGCGCCCTCACCCCAACCCTCTCCCAGGGGGATAGGGGGCTTGCCGGAGCAGAGGGTTGGCTCAGAAATCCCAATCCTCATCCTCGGTGCTCACCGCCTTGCCGATGACATAGGACGAACCCGAGCCGGAGAAGAAGTCGTGGTTCTCGTCGGCGCTGGGCGACAGGGCCGCCAGGATCGCCGGGCTGACGTCGGTCATGCTGCTGGGGAACAACGCCTCGAAGCCCAGGTTCATCAGCGCCTTGTTGGCGTTGTAGTGGAGGAATTTCTTCACGTCCTCGCTCCAGCCGACGCTGTCGTAGAGGTCCTCGGTGTAGGCCACCTCGTTGTCGTAGAGGTCTTGCAGCAGCTCGTAGGCGAAGTCCTTGACCTGCTGGCGGCGCTCCAGGCTTTCCTTGGCCAGGGCCTGCTGGAATTTGTAGCCGATGTAGTAGCCGTGCACCGCCTCGTCGCGAATGATCAGGCGGATCAGGTCGGCGGTATTGGTCAGCTTGGCGCGGCTGGACCAGTACATCGGCAGGTAGAAGCCCGAATAGAAGAGGAAGGATTCCAGGAAGACGCTGGCCACCTTGCGCAGTAGCGGATCGTCCGCATGGTAGCGCTCGAGGATGAGGTCGGCCTTGGTCTGCAGATAGGGATTCTCCTCACTCCAGCGATAGGCTTCGTCCACGTCCGGCGTCGAGCAGAGGGTGGAAAAGATCGAGCTGTAGGAGCGCGCATGCACCGCTTCCATGAAGCCGATGTTGGCGATCACCGCCTCTTCGTGGGGCGTGACGGCATCGGCCAGCAGGGTCGGGGCGCCCACGGCGTTCTGGATGGTGTCCAGCAGGGTCAGTCCGGTGAAGACGCGGATGGTCAGCTGCTGCTCCTTGGGCGTCAGGGTCGCCCAGGAGGGGATGTCGTTGGACAGCGGGATCTTTTCCGGCAGCCAGAAGTTGCCGGTCAGGCGATTCCACACCTCCAAGTCCTTGTCGTCCTGGAGGCGGTTCCAGTTGATGGCGTTGATGAGCTTCAGGCGCGGCGCTTTGACGGGTGCGTTCATGATGATTTCCTCACAGGCTGCAGGACACGCAGCCCTGCACCTCGGTGCCTTCCAGGGCGGCCTGGCGCAGGCGGATGTAATAGAGCGTCTTGATGCCCTTCTTCCAGGCATAGATCTGCGCCCGGTTGATGTCGCGGGTGGTGGCGGTGTCGCGGAAGAACAGCGTCAGCGACAGCCCCTGGTCGACATGGCGGGTGGCCTCGGCATAGGTGTCGATGATCCTTTCCGGACCGATCTCGTAGGCATCCTGGTAATACTCCTGGTTATCGTCGGCCAGGTAGGGCGCCGGATAGTAGACGCGACCCAGCTTGCCTTCCTTGCGGATCTCCACCTTGGCGACGATGGGGTGGATGCTCGAGGTGGAGTGGTTGATATAGGAGATCGAGCCGGTGGGCGGGATGGCCTGGAGGTTGCGGTTGAACAGCCCGTGCTGCATCACCGAGGCCTTGAGTTCCTGCCAGTTGGCGCGGGTCGGCAGGCGGATGCCGGCGACCTCGAACAACTCGGCCACCCGGGGGGTACGGGGGGTGAAGTCGCCCTCGGTGTACTGGTCGAAATAGGCGCCGCTGGCGTACTTGGAGTCGGCGAAGCCCTGGAAGCTCTGGCCACGCTCGATGGCCAGGCGATTGGAAGCACGCACCGCATGGTAGGTCACGGTGTAGAAGTACAGGTTGGTGAAATCCAGACCTTCCGCCGAGCCGTAGTGGATGTGCTCCCGGGCCAGGTAGCCGTGCAGGTTCATCTGGCCCAGGCCGATGGCGTGGGAGGCGGCGTTGCCGGCGGCCACCGAGGGCACGCAGCGAATGTCGCTCATTTCCGAGACCGCGGTGAGGCCGCGGATGGCGGTCTCCACGGTGTGGCCCAGGTCCGGCGAATCCATGGTGCGGGCGATGTTCAGCGAGCCCAGGTTGCAGGAGATGTCCTGGCCGATGTGCTCATAGCCCAGGTCTTCGTCGAAGCGGCTGGGGGTGTTGACCTGGAGGATCTCCGAGCAGAGGTTGCTCATGTTGATGCGCCCGGCGATGGGATTGGCGCGATTCACCGTGTCTTCGAACATCAGGTAGGGATAGCCGGATTCGAACTGGATCTCCGCCAGGGTCTGGAAGAATTCCCGGGCATTGATCTTGCGCTTGCGGATGCGCGCGTCGGCCACCATCTCGGCGTACTTGTCACTCACGCTGATGTCGGCGAAGGGCACGCCATAGACCCGCTCCACGTCGTAGGGCGAGAACAGGTACATGTCGGCGTTGCGCTTGGCCAGCTCGAAGGTGATGTCCGGGATGACCACGCCGAGGGACAGGGTCTTGATGCGGATCTTCTCGTCGGCGTTCTCGCGCTTGGTGTCGAGGAACCTGAGGATGTCCGGGTGGTGGGCATTGAGGTAGACGGCCCCGGCGCCCTGGCGCGAACCCAGCTGGTTGGCGTAGGAGAAGGCGTCTTCCAAGAGCTTCATGATCGGGATGATGCCGGAGGACTGGTTCTCGATGCGCTTGATCGGCGCCCCGACCTCGCGCACGTTGCTCAGCAGGAAGGCCACGCCACCGCCACGCTTGGACAGCTGCAGCGCCGAATTCACCGCGCGCCCGATGGACTCCATGTTGTCTTCGATGCGCAGCAGGAAGCAGGACACCAACTCGCCGCGCTGGCGCTTGCCGGCGTTGAGGAAGGTGGGGGTGGCCGGCTGGAAGCGGCCGCTGATCATCTCGTCCACCAGGGACTCGGCCAGGCGCTCGTCACCGCGGGCCAGGCTCAGGGCGACCATGCACACCCGGTCCTCGTAGCGTTCCAGGTAGCGCTGGCCGTCGAAGGTCTTGAGGGTGTAGCTGGTGTAGTACTTGAAGGCGCCGAGGAAGCTCTGGAAGCGGAATTTGTAGGCGTAGGCACGCTCGAACAGCGCCTTGACGAAGGCCGGGGCGTATTGCTCCAGCACCGCCGCTTCGTAGTAGCCCTTGTCCACCAGGTAGCCGAGTTTTTCGTCCAGGTTATGGAAGAACACGGTGTTCTGGTTGACGTGCTGCAGGAAGTACTGCCGTGCCGCCTGGCGGTCCTTGTCCAGTTGCAGCTCGCCGTTGGGACCGTAGAGATTGAGCATGGCGTTGAGCGCGTGGTAGTCCGCGTCGCTGCCGGTCGGGGTCAGGCCTGACGTTGCCAAAAGTCGTTCACTCCCGTGCGCACCCGGTCGACGTCCTCCGTCGTGCCGAGCAATTCGAATTGGTAGAGCAGGGGCACCGCGCATTTCTGGGCGACGATGCGGCCGCCCAGGCAGTAACCCTCGCCGAAATTGGTATTGCCCGCGGCGATGACGCCGCGGATCAGCGCCCGGTTGTGCGGATCGTTGAGAAAGTGGATTACCGGCTTGGGCACCGCACCCTTGCTGCCGCCACCGCCATAGGTGGGCAGCACCAGGATGTAAGGCTCGCGGGCTTTCAGCGGTTCGGCGGCCGGGTCCTGGGGGATGCGCCGCGCCGGCAGACCGAGCTTCTCGACGAATCTGCGGGTGTTCTCCGAGGTGCTGGAGAAATACAGCAGCTCACCCATGGCCCTGGCCTCAGGCCACCAACTGGCCGAGCTTGTCCGGGCGGAAGCCGGCCCAGTGGTCGTCACCGGCTACCACCACCGGCACCTGGCGATAGCCCAGGGACTCCACGGTCTGGCGCGCCTGGGCATCCTGCTCGATGTCCACCACCTGGTAGGCGATCCCCTGACGGTCCAGGGCGCGGTAGGTGGCGTTGCATTGCACGCAGGCGGGCTTGCTGTAGATGGTGATGGTCATGGCTGACTCCTGTCGGTAGTGGGGCGAGCTCAAAGGAAAAAGCCTGTCGCCAGCAGGCGTTTGCCGGGGCGTCACGGGTCTTTTCCTTCGAGCGCGGCTTGGGCCTCAAGTTCGGTCCAGATACTACATATGGTGTTTTGTAATTTCTACAACACAACAAGTAGGGTTTTTGATCTGGGTCATGCCTTTGATCTATCGCCCTCGGATGACGGTTTTTGCCAGGCCATGGGCGAAGCGTCAGGTAGCCCCGCAACCCCTGGGACTACCTATAGGGCTTCCCTGCAGACCGCGATCCGTTGTCGCTGCGGCAGGCATGCCAGGCCAGGCGGCGAATTTCTTTCCTGTCTGCCAAGGAGAGCGCCTTTTTGTAGTGCGAAAGTCGACCTGACTACCCTGGCGACTCCCATTCGTCGCCGAACGCCCGCATAATCGGCCTTTCGCTAGCGCTCGAGTCCGGCCACGCATGAGTTCTGCCCGCTATCGCCTCGCTCTCAACGGCTACGGTCGCATCGGTCGTTGCGTCCTGCGTGCCCTGCACGAACGCGGTGCGGCGACGGAGCTGGCCATCGTCGCCCTCAACGACCTGGCTGATCGGCCCAGCCTCGAATACCTGACGCGCTTCGATTCCACCCATGGCCGCTTTCCCGGGCGGGTGGCGCTGGACGGCGAGCGTCTGCGCATCGGCGACCAGGCCCTGGAGATCCGCCGCGAAGCCGAGCCGGAACGGGTGGACTGGCAGGCGCTGGATGTCGATCTGGTGCTGGAATGCTCCGGCGCCTTCAGCACCCGCGCCGAGGCCGGGCGCTTTCTCGCCGCGGGCGCCCCCCGGGTGCTGTTCTCCCAGCCCATGGTCAGCGAGACGGATGTGGACGCCACCGTGGTTTACGGGGTCAACCAGCAGGCCCTGCGCGGCGATGAGACGCTGGTCTCGAATGCGTCCTGCACCACCAACTGCAGCGTGCCGGTGCTGAAACTTTTGCACGAGACCCTGGGTCTGGAGTACGTCTCCATCACCACGATCCACTCGGCCATGAACGACCAGCCCGTGATCGACGCCTACCATGCCGAAGATCTGCGGCGGACGCGCTCGGCGTTCCAGTCGATCATCCCGGTGGCGACCGGCTTGGCCCGAGGCATCGAGCGCCTGCTGCCCGAGCTGAGCGGCCGCATTCAGGCCCGCGCCGTGCGGGTACCCACGGTGAACGTCTCCTGCCTGGACATCACCTGCATCGTCGGCCAGGACACCACGGCCCCCGCGCTCAACGCCCTGTTGCGTGACGCCGCCCAAAGCGGGCCGCTGGTGGGTTTGATCGACTACACCGAATTGCCCCACGCCTCCTGCGATTTCAACCACGATCCCCACTCGGCCATCGTCGATGGCAGCCAGACCCGCGTCTCCGGTCCCCGGCTGGTCAACCTACTGGTCTGGTTCGACAATGAATGGGGCTTCGCCAACCGCATGCTCGACGTCGCCGGCCACTGGCTGCGCATCGCCAAGCCCACCTGAACCAAGCACAACTAAGGGATTGCCTGTATGTCCGTGTTGAAAATGAGCGACCTCGATCTGAAGGGTAAGCGCGTCCTGATCCGCGAAGACCTCAACGTCCCGGTAAAGGAAGGCCAGATCAAGAGCGATGCCCGTCTGGTCGCCGCCTTGCCGACCCTCAAGCTGGCGCTGGAGAAGGGCGCCGCGGTGATCGTCTGCTCGCACCTGGGCCGTCCTACCGAAGGCGAATTCAGCGAAGAGAACAGCCTGGCACCGGTAGCCGCCTACCTGAGCAAGGCCTTGGGCCGCGAGGTCCCGCTGGTGAAGGATTACCTGGACGGCGTCCAGGTCGAGCCGGGCCAGTTGGTGCTGCTGGAGAACGTGCGTTTCAACACGGGCGAGAAAAAGAACGCCGATGAGTTGGCGAAGAAGTACGCCGCCCTGTGCGACATCTTCGTCATGGACGCCTTCGGCACCGCCCACCGCGCCGAGGGCTCGACCCATGGCGTGGCCAAGTTCGCCAAGGTCGCCGCGGCCGGTCCGCTGCTGGCCGCCGAGCTGGATGCCCTGGGCAAGGCGCTGGGCAATCCGGCCCGTCCGATGGCGGCCATCGTCGCCGGCTCCAAGGTCTCCACCAAGCTGGACGTGCTGAACTCCCTGGCGCAGATCTGCGACCAGCTAATCGTCGGCGGCGGCATCGCCAACACCTTCCTCGCCGCGGCCGGCTACAAGGTCGGCAAGTCGCTCTATGAAGCCGACCTGGTGGACACCGCCAAGGCCATCGCCGCCAAGGTCAGCGTGCCGTTGCCGGTGGACGTGGTGGTCGCCAAGGAATTCGCCGAGACCGCCCAGGCCACCACCAAGTCGATCAAGGACGTGGCCGACGATGACATGATCCTCGACATCGGTCCGGTCAGCGCCCAGCAATTCGCCGACCTGCTCAAGTCAGCCAAGACGATCCTCTGGAACGGTCCGGTCGGCGTCTTCGAATTCGACCAGTTCGGTGAGGGTACCCGTACCCTGGCCCAGGCCATCGCCGACAGCGACGCCTTCTCCATCGCCGGTGGTGGTGACACCCTGGCCGCCATCGACAAGTACGGTATCGGTGAGAAGGTCTCCTATATCTCCACCGGCGGCGGTGCCTTCCTCGAATTCGTCGAGGGCAAGGTGCTGCCGGCCGTGGAAGTTCTTCAGCAACGCGCCCAGGAGTGATCGCCATGCGTACGCCGCTGCTCGTCTGCTCCGCTGTCCTGATGCTGGCCGGTTGCGCCGGTGGCAATGCCGACAAGGCCTGCGCGGTCTTCGCGCCACCGCCCGCGGCGGCGGCCACGCCCACGGCGCAGAACAGCGAGCGCGTCGATACGCTCAACGGCAACGCCAGTCGTCCCACCAGCGGTTGCGCCCAATGAAAGGGCGCTTCCTCATCCTCGGCCTGTTGAGCGCTACGCTGCTGGCCGGTTGTGCCGGGCGCGGTGGCCAGCAGACCGGCGGCTGGACCCACTGGGTTTGCGATTCCAAGGCGGCCTTCGATTGGCGCTACGTGGATCGCAGCCAGTCCATCGTCGACCTCAGGCTGGAAGGCGATGGCCTGATCCGCCACCTCAATCGTGAACCGGCCACCGACGGCCAGTCCTACACCGACGGGCTGGTGGCTTTCCATATCCGCGGCGACCAGGGACTCGTCTACTGGATCGCCGGCAATGACCTCATCGGTCGTGGCTGCCGGACGCCTTGAACGGGCGAATGTCTGCTGAACCGATTAATCCACGGCGGCCAGGGGTCGGCCGCTTGAACCCTGCCGGCCGCTCATGCAGGCTGGCGCCACCACCGCCTTTGTAGGGAGATAATCACCAATGGCACTCGTCAGCATGCGTCAGCTGCTGGATCACGCCGCCGAATTCGGCTACGGCGTCCCGGCCTTCAACGTCAATAACCTGGAGCAGATGCGCGCCATCATGGAAGCCGCCGACAAGACCGATTCCCCGGTCATCGTCCAGGCCTCCGCCGGTGCCCGCAAGTACGCCGGTGCTCCCTTCCTGCGGCACCTGATCCTGGCCGCCGTGGAAGAATTCCCGCACATCCCGGTGGTCATGCACCAGGACCACGGCACCAGCCCCGACGTCTGCCAGCGTTCCATCCAGCTGGGCTTTTCCTCGGTGATGATGGACGGCTCGCTCAAGTCCGATGGCAAGACGCCTTCCGACTACGACTACAACGTGCGCGTCACCCAGCAGACCGTGGCCTTCGCCCATGCCTGCGGCGTGTCCGTGGAAGGCGAACTGGGTTGCCTGGGCAGCCTGGAAACCGGCATGGCCGGTGAAGAGGACGGCGTCGGCGCCGAAGGCACCCTGGATCACAGCCAGTTGCTGACCGATCCGGAAGAAGCCGCCCAATTCGTCAAGGCCACCAAGGTCGACGCCCTGGCGATCGCCATCGGCACCAGCCACGGCGCCTACAAGTTCACCAAGCCGCCGACCGGGGACACCCTGTCGATCCAGCGCATCAAGGAAATCCATGCGCGCATCCCGGACACCCACCTGGTCATGCACGGCTCCAGCTCGGTGCCCCAGGAGTGGCTGAAGATCATCAACGAGTACGGTGGTGACATCAAGGAAACCTACGGCGTGCCGGTCGAAGAGATCGTCGAAGGCATCAAGTACGGTGTCCGCAAGGTCAACATCGACACCGACCTGCGTCTGGCCTCCACCGGTGCCATCCGCGAGTTCATGGCCAAGAATCGCAGCGAGTTCGACCCGCGCAAGTACCTGGCCAAGACCGTGACCGCCATGCGTGACGTCTGCATCGCCCGTTACGAAGCCTTCGGCACCGCCGGCCAGGCCTCCAAGATCAAGCCGATCTCTCTGGACGCCATGTTCGAGCGCTATGCCCGCGGCGAGCTGGACCCCAAGGTCAACTGATCCTGAGTCGCAAAAAAGCCCCGTTCGGGGCTTTTTTTTTGGGCCAGGGAAAGGCCTCAGGCCGACCGGCGCAGCGAGGGCTCGGCGGTGCCGGCGTCGGCCTCGGCCTGCAGACACCAGCGCGCCAGGTGCAGCCAGGCACGCTGGTGCAGCTCGCTCAGCGCCGGCAACAGGCCCGAGGTATGGCGATACACCGCGGAGAGCGAATCCTCGGCCAGATCCAGTCGTGGGCAGTGTCGCTGCAGGTGTTCGCCCAGGCTGACCTCGGCGATGGACGCCGGCAGGCGCAGCGGCGATTGCAGCCAGAACGTCACCCGGCGCTGGTGATCCTGCTTGGCGAAATCGCACAATTCGTTGATGCGTGGCGAGCCCTGCAACTGCCGTTGCAGGGTACGGTATTCCTTCACCAGCAGGCGTGCCTCGCGCAGGCGCTCCACTTCTGGATAGTGCTCGGCGAGGGTGACGAGCAACCGGTAGCACTCGCGTGCCTGTACCTGTGCCTGGCCGGGCAGATGCCGGGCGAGGGCCAGCTCGATGCGCTGGCGATACAGCGGCGCCAGCTGCTGCAACTGCTGCCGGGAAGGGGTCTGCCAGGTATCGATGGCGCGGTAGTCCTGCAGATGCTGTTGGTTGAATTCGCCCTCGCCGCGTACCGCCTGGGCCAGGCCGTGGATGTGCAGCTCCTCGTAGAAGGCCAGCAGGCAGCGGCGTTGAGCTTCCTTTTCCGCCTCCTGCCAGGCACGAGACATCTGCTCGGCCAGGCGCTGCAGACGCTCGCGAACGGCATTCGCGGCGAGGGCACGGGTCGGGCGATCCAGCGGCAGGTGCAGCGGCAACCAAGGCGAATCGGGCCAGGCGTGACCGCTCCACAGTTCGAGCTCCTCGCCGGCATCCCGCTCCAGCTCCGGTACCAGGTCGGCTACCGTGGCGCTCCGCTGGCCAGCCGCGGCGTAGCCCGCCTGGCGATACACCGCCTGGGTGAGGGCCAGCCCGTGGGACTCGTAGTGGTCCAGCAGCATCTGGGCCGGGCGTCGGTCATCCAGCAGCGGCGACTGCGCGAGGGCGTTCACCCAGCTGACCCGCTGCTGATCCGCCGGATGGCGCTGCCAGTAGCGACTGGCCTTGGGCGGGGTGAGCGAGTAACGCTCGGACTGCCTGGCCAACAGGGCTTCCACCAGTGCCAGCAGGTTCTCGGCGAGGCCCTGCTCTTGCCGCGCGGCGAGACTGCGGCGACGAGCCTCACGCCAGGCCTGGCTGGCACCGCGGCGGCGCAGTGCGGTCTGGCGAAAGTCGTCGCTGCCGCCGAGCCGGGCTTCGTAGTGATCGGCCCGGGCTTCCCGGCGTTGGCTCGCGGCCTGGGTGAGGCGCCGCGCCGCAACGAACAGCAGTCGCGCCCAGCCTCGCGCCAACCGCGGGTAGCGGCGCGCCGAACGGGCAGGGCGTGTCTCCTGCCCCAGGCGCTCCAGCCAGGCGAGACTGGTATTGAGCAGGCCACCGCCGAGGGCATCCAGCCAATGGACCTGGTGTCCGAGTGCATGGGCGAGGCTGGCCAGGTACTGGCGGATGGTCAAGGCGGGCAACAGCGGCAGGCCCAGGTACAGGGTGCGACCAGCCCCGCCGAGGCGGATATCCGCCTCGGCGCTGAGCAGGATGCGTCGAGGCGGGCGCACGCCCATGGCTTGGCAGAGGGATTCGACCATCCGCCACAGGCCCGGCTCCTGCGCTGCCGTCAGCGGCAAGGTGGCCGCTGCTTCTTCGCGCCGGCGCAGGAGCGGCAACAGGAAATCGGCAGTCAGCCAGGCACCCAGCAGGGCGGTCGGCAAGGCGAGGGTGCAGGCGATCAGGACATCCTGGTGCAGCAGGCCGACGAAGGCGTGCAGCGCAGCCAGGGCCAGCAGGAGGCCGAGCAGGCCGGGCAGCAGATAGAGGAGAGACAGCAGCACTGCGGTGCCGACGGCTGCCAGCAGTTGCAGCCGGTGTCCGAACGGGAAGGCCGGGCGTGGCAGTCCAGACGTCCGCAAGGCGGCCAGCCGCGCCTGCAGATCGAGATCCTGGGCGAGCGGCGGTGCTCCCTCGCGCTCTTCCAGGTGCACCTCGAGTCCGGCGTCGGTCAGGCGCTCGAGCCAGTCGTGGGCCTCCGCGGCGGACAGATCACGCTTGAGGATGCCCGTCGCCGGTGGAAGCAGTCGCTCGGCCTGTTCCGGGGTAAGCTTCAGGTGATAGAGCAGCCTGATCCTCAGGGTGTCGGCCGGGACATCGGGACGGCAACCGCCGCTGAGGTGGAGATCGTAGCGAGCCATGGGCAATCCTTTGCATGGTCGTCCGCCGGGGACGAGGTAGAAAACACCAGGGGTTTCTACCTGACTCCTGCAACGATTTTGCGTGCACAGCTCGCACTTATTCGGCTGGCGGAGGCTCTGGCGCGGTCCTTTTGCCGATTCGTGACCGATTAGGCGTTCGTGTCGGTCAAGACTTCCTCCATCCAGGCAACCATCCCCGGTCCGTCCATGTCCAGGCAGACCGTCACCAGCGGATTGCCGGACCAGCGCCCATCCTGATAGGCACGACCTTCCGGGGCGAAGAAGGTCTGGCCTTCCGCGAGTCCTTCGGTACCGACGCTCAGATGGCCACGGGCGGTGCGGAACAATTCTGGCCGGCGCAGGAAGGCGAGGGCGCAGCTGTCATGGGGATGGCAGCCGTCGATGTCCTTCACGCTGCGATAGAAATCGGCATAGAAGTCGTAGCTCTTGGCGAGTACCTCGCCCAGGGCCCCCTGGTGCGCGGCGATCCGCTGCAGGCGTGGCGGGTCGAGCACGGCGCGGTGGGTGGCATCCAGGCCAACCAGCGTCAGCGGCCAGGGCGCGGCGAAGACCCGGGCGGCAGCATGGGGGTCGGAGAAGATGTTGGCTTCCGCCACGGGCGTGACGTTGCCCGGCTCGACGATGGCGCCGCCCATCACCACTACCTGGCGGATGCGCTGGGCGACTTCCGGGTCCAGCGCCAGGGCGAGCGCCAGATTGCCGAGGGGGCCGACCGCCACCAGGGTGATCTCGCCCGGGCGCAGACGGCTCTGCTCGACGATGAAGCGCGCGGCATCCAGGGCTTGGGGCGTCCGGCTCGGCGCCGGCAACGCCTGATTGCCCAGGCCATCCTGGCCGTGCACGTGCAGGGCGTGGTTGCCCGCCGGCTTGACCAGGGGTTCGGCGACCCCGGCGGCGACCGGGACGTCGCGTCCGGCCAGCTCGGCGAGGAGCAGGGCGTTACGGGTCGCGGTGGACACCGGTACGTTGCCGAAGGTAGTGGTCAGGCCGATCACCTCGAAGGCGGGATCGGCGAACAGCAAGGCGATGGCCTGGGCGTCATCCACGCCAGGATCGGTGTCGAAGATGATGGGAAGGGACAAGGGATTTTCTCCGGCTCGAATCTTGTCCCAGGCTACCCGAGCCAAGGTGACGCCGGCCAGACCCGGACGGAAGGCACCAGGCGACCCAGGTCGAATCGAGCGAAGGTGAAGTGGCCTATTCAGGCTGCACGGCCGGCGCGGGCCAGCGGCCATGTATCACCTCACCCGAGCCGAGTCTTGCCGACGGCGAACGCGGGTGACGCGGCATACCTTCGCGCAGGGGCCTGGTGCGGCGAGCGTCACTCGGGCAGATCGAGCTCGCCCAGCGCATCCGGCTGATTGCGAAAGGCCCGGGCGAAGACTTCCCGGTTGCGGGCCATGAACAGACCCAGGTCTTCACATTGTTTCTCGGCAAGACCAGGTACGGCCTTGTCCAGCACGCTGGCGAGGGACTCGGCCAGCTCCAGCATCTTGTCGTGACGATCGGCTTCGGCTTTATCCATGAACAGGCGCTCCGGATCTCGGCTACTGCGATACAACACTTCGACGGCCATGCGTCACCTCGTATCCTGTATCTGTTTATATATACAGTATTCGGCTTTGTTCGGGATTGCAACCACGACCGTTCGGCGGGCACCGCCCGGGCACTCATGGCAATTTGCCAATCGTTCGACATTTCCACGCGGCAGCGAAATAGTCAGGGGAAACTTAAGGGCGCAAGCTGGTCTCTGAGTCTGGACTGAACGGGCATCCACGCCCGCCTTTTCCGGATCATCTCCGGCTCACGGAACGAGACCGCCCATGCCCAGCCGCCTTCGCCCTTCGCCCTCTGCCCTGTTCGGCCGGCACCTGCCCAACGAGGTGCAGGCGTGAGTTCGACCGTCATCATCCTGGCCATCACCGTCGCCAGCTTCCTGCTGGGTTTCCTGCGTGACCTGCTGATCGCCCGCCAATTCGGCGTGAGCTGGGAGGCCGACCTCATCTTCGTCGCGCTGATCCTGCCGGTATTCTTCGAAAGCTTCTTCGGCCTCGCCCTGCGCGACGCCATGATTCCCTATCTACAGCGCATCCGTGACCGCTGCAACGCCCAGTACGAGCAGGTGGGGCGCTGGCTGTACTGGCGCATCGGCCTGTTCGGCCTCTTGCTGTCGGTGATCGGGGTGCTGGCCAGTCCCTGGCTGATGCACGCCCTGGCGCCTGGCTGGAGCGATGAGCAGGTCGAGGCGGGCAAGCTGGTGTTCGCCGTCGGCACCCTGCTGATCTGCGTACAGGCCATCCTCTATTGCCAGGGCGCACTGCTCAACCTGGATCGTATCTTCATCCTGCCGATGACCCGGACGCTGATGCTGAACCTCGGCGCCATCCTGGCCATCGTCATCCTGCAGCCGAGCGGCATCAGCCTGTTCATCGGCATGCTGCTGCCCCAGGTGCTGCTGATTGTCATCCAGCACCGGCGCCTGGGCTACCTCGGCCAGCGCTCGGTGGCGATGGAAAAGCCCGAGGGCAGTCCCTTCGCGCTGACCTTCGCCCCGGTACTGCTCGCCGCCGGTGCCCAGCAAGGCTGCATGCTGGCGGAGCGCTTCTTCGCCTCGCTGCTGGCGGAGGGCAACATCACCATGCTGTCCTTCTCCTATCGCATCGTCACCATCCCGCTCACGCTCTATGCGCTGTCGATCCTGGCGATGATCTTCCCCGAGCTGACCCGCAGCTGGAATGAGGGCAACACCGACAAGTACGGCGCGCTGATGCGCAAGGCGCTGCTGGGCACCCTGCTGTTCCTGGTGCCGGCAGCGGTGGTGCTGTTCGGCTACGCCGAGCCGGTGGTCAAGGTGTTGCTGGAGCGCGGTGCCTTCGGTGCCGAGCAGAGCGCGGCGACCGCCACCCTGGTGGTGGCCTACGCCCTGGGCCTGCCCTGGATGGGGCTGGCGCTGCTCTGGGGGCGGGCGCTGCTCTCGCAGCAGCGGGCACGAACCTTCCTCTACGCCACCTTGGCCAGTTCGCTGATCACAGTGGCCCTGGATGCCTGCCTCTACAAACCCTTCGGTGCCCAGGGCCTGGCCTATTCCTTCACTACCGGGGCCTTCCTGCAGGCGCTGTTCATGGCGCTGGCGCTGTATCGCCACTCCCTGGGCGGTCTGCATCTGACCCTGCTGTTGCGCTGGTTCGGCGCCGGCAGCGCAGTGGCCCTCTTGAGTATCTGGTTGCCCAAGCCGGTCGGCCTGCTGGAGCTGATCGTCGGTATCGGCGTGGCCATGCTGGTGTTCGTGCTGTTGCTGCTGGCCCTGGGTGAGCGCGATCTGTTCCGTCGTGCCTACTGGGCCCGGGGCGTCAGTGGACCGGAGGGTGCCGAGCCTTCCAGATAGACGAGTTAAAAGTGGCGATCTGCAGCCATTGGTCGCTAAATGTCACGAAGTCTTGAATTTTTGAGGTGGCTTCGAGTCGCACGGAAAGAGTGATCCCAGTCAATAGAATTTCTGCTGGAAGCGTTGTTGTTCCATGTGCAAGAGATCGGACACGCAGTTGGGGTCGGCACTTCGCAAGGTGGCCTTGGTCGCCACCATCATTCTCTTAGAAAGGAATCGATCCTATGTCCTCCCCTACACCCGTCACCCGCATCGGTATCGTCGGTACCGGCATGATTTCTCGCTGCCTCGCGCGCCTGATCAGCCGTCACTACGACGACATGACCGTCACCCGCGTCCTGACCCGCCGTCCCATTGCCACGGTCACCGACTATCCGTTGCCCGAGGCGCTGACCCTGTCGGTGAACGAACTCATCGACCAGTGCGACCTGTTGGTGGAGTGCAGTGGCGACCCCTACCACGGCACCGAGATCATCGAGCGCGCCTTCGAGGCTGGCATCAAGGTGGTCACCATCAATGCCGAGCTGCAGGTGACGACGGGCTCCTACCTGGCGGGCAAGGGCTTCCTCACCGAGGCCGAAGGCGACCAACCCGGTTCGCTGGCCGCACTGCACGAGGAAGCGGTGCAGATGGGCTTCAAGCCGCTGGTGTACGGCAACATGAAGGGCTACCTGAACCATAATCCGACCCCGGAAGACATGGCCTACTGGTCCGCGCGCCAGGGTACCAGTGTCGACCAGACCACCTCCTTCACCGATGGTACCAAGGTGCAGATAGAGCAAGTCGTGGTGGGCAACCACTATGGCGCGACCATCACCCGCCAGGGCCTGGAAGGACTGAATTCGACCAACCTGCAGGACAGCGCGAACATCCTCGCGCAGATGGCCGAGCAACTGGGCAAGCCCATCGTCGACTACGTGATCCCGAGCGGCTACTCCGCGGGCGGCGTTTTCGTGGTCGGTCGCCATGACGAGGATCAGGCCGGCGCCATCGAGTACTTCAAGCTGGGCAAGGGCCCGTACTACGTGCTGGTGCGCCCCTTCCACCTGTGCTCCCTGGAAGTCGGCAAGACCCTGCGCCGCGTCATCGCCGGCGGCAAGGTCCTGCTCAACAACTCGCCCACGCCGACCCTGAGCGTGGCGGCGATCATGAAGAAGCCCATGGCCGTGGGCGAGGTCATCGAGCGTGGTATCGGTGGCTACAGCGTGCGCGGCGAAGCGGTGAAGATCGCGGAGTGTCCCGACCACCTGCCGATCGGCCTGCTCAAGCACAGCGTGCTCAAGCGGGCGATGGAGCCTGGGCAGATCGTCACCTTCGACGACGTCGAGCTGACGCCCAGCCGCGCCCTGGATATCGTGCTGCAACAGCATCGCGAGGCGATCCACCGGCAGGTGCTGGAAACCCAGCTCGGCGAGCCGGCCTGGAGCGCCGTGGCTGGTCTGGCCTCGGCCGCCGCTCTGCCCAAGGTGGCTGGCTCGGTGCTGTCCTGAGTCACGCGATGCAGTGAAACGAAGAAGGGGCCGCTCGGCCCCTTCTTTCATTGGGCGCTGTTGGCCGCCTCCCGCAGGCGCTCCACCGTGGCGGGTAGCTCGTCCATGTGGGCGATCAGCGCGGTCACTCCCAGCTTGGTCAAGGTCTCGCCGTGGGTCGGCGGGATATGGCTGGCACCGGTGAAGCCGATGACCCGCATCCCGGCGGCCAGGGCCGCGCGTACGCCGGTGGCGCTGTCTTCGATCACCAGGCAGCGCTCCGGGGTGACGCCCATCGTCCTGGCGGCGAGCAGGTAGACGTCGGGCGCCGGCTTGGGGCGCTCGACCATGTCGGCACTGAAGATATGCCCCGCCACCCGTTCGACCAGGCCGGCCCGGCGCACCGAGGCCTCGACGCCGTGCCTGAGGCTGTTGGAGGCCACCGCCAACGGCAGATCGATGCTTTCCAGGGCACGCTTCACCCCGGGGATGGGTTCGACACTGGTAACGATGAGGGTTTCGGCCTGGGCGCGCAGCTCGCTGAACAACTGCGGTGGCAGGGTGATGCCGAAGCGTTGCTCGACCAGGGCGAAGATGTCGCGGGTGGTCAGGCCGAAGGTGCCGTGCAGCAGGGCTTGCAGTTCGGCACGGGGTGCATGGGCGGCGAGGCCGTCGAGAACGACGCGCTCGGCGAGGATTTCGCTGTCGACCAGTACGCCATCGCAGTCGCTGATCAGCAGTTCCACAGGGGTGACAGTCATCGGTATTCCTTGCAGGGGGATTTCAGGATCTGGGCAGCGAGTCCCGCGTCGCTCGCCAGGGTGCTCGGGGCTGTTGGAAAGGGGCGGTTTCGCCGGTCACGGCAGGCGTGTCCAACCGGTCGAAAACGGGCCCGGCAGTGCCTTTCAGCGGGGTCGGCGGGGCTCGCCATGCAAAACGAATTCGACCTCTGGAGGGTAATCGCTTTTCCGAAAAATATGGCGTAGAGTTCGAGAACTGTGTTTGCTTGGGTCGCCGTCGATCGTGACCTGAGGCGGTAGGATCCATGTCCACCCCTTGCTGCTCGATTCTTGTTACTCCTTGCAACTCAGTCCCGGGCGCATGGTCTATGCAACGCATTGCCGCGCCAGCACCTGTCATAACAAACCCGTTATTCCAAGGAGCAACACCCGTCATGTCGAATCGTCAGAACGGCACCGTCAAATGGTTCAACGAAACCAAAGGCTACGGCTTCATTACTCCCGAGAGCGGTCCGGACGTGTTCGTGCACTTCCGCGCAATCGAAGGCAAAGGTTTCAAGACCCTGGCTGAAGGCCAGAAGGTCAGCTTCGAAGTCGTGCAAGGCCAGAAGGGCATGCAGGCAGAGCACGTACAGGTCATCTGACACCTGGCGTCGCCCGAAGCTCATGAAAAACCCCGGCCAGGCCGGGGTTTTTCATTTCCGGCGCCCGAAAGAGTCCTCCCAGGCGCCCTGCCGCCCGTCACTCCACGTTCTGGGCGCTCTTCTCGGGCTCCGTGGCCAGGGGCTTGACCCGGCGACCGGTTTCCCGCGAGGCCTGCAGGAAGATCCCGGCGGCCAGCATCGATAGGACACCGACGCTGATGAAGGTGGCGCGGAAGGCGGAGAGTACCTCGGCGTCGCCGTAGTCGTCCTGGAAACCGCCCAGCAGCGCCGCGGCGCAGGCCACCCCGAAGCTCATGGCCAGTTGCATCACCACCGACAGCAGGCTGTTGCCGCTGGCCGCCTGCTGGTCGTGCAGGTCGATGAGGGTAATGGTGTTCATGGCGGTGAACTGCAGCGAATTCACCGCGCCGAGGATGCCCAGGTGGATGAGCAGCCAGACGAAGGGCGTGGAAGGGCCGAGCAGGGCGAGGCTGGCGATCAGGCAGCCCAGCAGCAGGGTGTTGCCGACCAGCAGACGGCGATAGCCGAGGCGACCGATCAGCGGTCCCGCGATGGGCTTGGCCAGCATCGCCGACAGCGCCAGGGGCATCATCAGCAGGCCGGCCTGGGCTGGCGGATAGCCCAGGCCCACCTGGAACAGCAGCGGGATGAGAAAGGGCAGGGCGCCGCTGCCGAGGCGGGCGAAGAGGTTGCCGAAGATGCCCACCGCGAAGCTACGGATGCGGAACAGGTCGGGTGAAAACAGCGGCTGGTCGTGGTGCAGGGCGCGCAGCCAGTAGGCGACCATGCAGGCCATGCCGCCCATCAGCAGCAGCACCACCCGTACGTGGGGCAGGTGCAGTTCGCCGAGGCCTTCCAGGGCGACGCTGATCAGGACCATGGCGCTGCCGAACAGCAGGAAGCCCAGGCCGTCGAAGCGCTGCGGCAGTGGGCTGTGCAGATCGGGCAGCAGCCGACGGGTCGCCAGGCAGCCGAGGACCCCCACCGGCAGGTTGATCAGGAAGATCCAGTGCCAGGACACGGCCTCCACCAGCCAGCCGCCCAGCGCCGGGCCGGCCAGCGGGCCGATGAGACCGGGAATGGTGATGAAGCTGAGGATGCGCACCAGCTCGCTGCGCGGATAGACCCGCAGGATCACCAGGCGCCCTACCGGCAGCATCAGCGATCCGCCCAGGCCCTGGATGACACGCGCGGCGATCAGCAGGTTGAGGCTGGGCGCCAGGGCGCAGAGCAGCGAGCCGAAGGTGAAGAGGGCGATGGCGGTGAAGAAGGTTCGGCGACTGCCGAAGCGGTCGGAGATCCAGCCCGAGGCCGGGATCAGCAGCGCAACGGTGAGCAGGTAGGCGATCACCACCCCTTGCATGCGCAGGGGGTTCTCGCCAAGGTCGGCGGCCATGCGCGGCAGGGCGGTGTTGACGATGGTCGCGTCTAGCGACTGCATGAAGAAGGCGACGGCGATCAGCCAGGGGAGCCAGCGGGCCGTGGTGGAATCCAGGGTCGGGGTGGGCATGGTGGGTCCTTGTCGAGACGTCCGACTACCCGCACTCTGACTGCCGGCAGGCGCCAGGGTGCCCCGCGCCGACCGTCATTTCGCGGACTGCAGCAGCGCCTCGATCCGCTGGTCCTTTTCGGCCCAGAGCTGGCTGACCCACTGCTGGAAGTCCGCCCGGAAGTCGGCGTCTTCGCTGTAGTCACCCGCCCAGCGCGCAGGCTCCAGCGGTCGCGCGCGGATGTCGATGATAACGCGTTTCACCCGTCCGCAGATCAGGTCCCAGAAGCCGGGGACGCGACCGTCGGGATAGACCAGGGTGACGTCCAGCAGGGTGTCCAGCTGGTCGCCCATGGCGGCGAGGACGAAGGCCATGCCGCCGGCCTTGGGCTTGAGCAGGTGGCGATACGGCGAACCTTGCTCGGCATGCTTGGCGGCGGTGAAGCGGGTGCCTTCCAGGTAGTTGACGATGGTCACCGGCTGGCGGCGGAATTTCTCGCAGGCGCGCCGGGTGATGGCGAGGTCCGTGCCCTTGAGCTCCGGCCGGCGGGCGAGCTGCGCCTTGGTGTATCTCTTCATGAAGGGGTAGTCCAGCCCCCACCAGGCGAGCCCGAGGAAGGGCACCCAGATCAGCTCCTTCTTCAGGAAGAACTTGAAATAGGGCACCTTGCGATTGAAGGTCTCGATCAGTGCGGGGATGTCCACCCAGGACTGGTGGTTACAGATCACCAGGTAGGAGCGCTCTTGGCGCAGCACCTCGGCACCGCGGATGTCCCAGACGGTCGGCGTCAGGCGGGCGAAGATCAGCTTGTTGATCTCCGCCCAGCCCTCGGCGATGTTCATCACCAGCCGCGAGCAGAGATCGCGCAGTGACGTGATGGGCAGCAGCTTGATCAGCGCGAACAGCATCAACGGACCGATGAGGACGAGAGTGTTGAGCAGGAGCAGGAGGGAGACGGTGATACCGGTGAGGAGGTGCATGAAGGCTCTCGTCTAGAACTTGGGGCAATAGTCTTTAGCGTGACATGACGTTTTGCCATTATCGCACCGACGGGTGGCTACTGCCTGGACGCTACGAAGTGAACGCCATGCTGAAAAAGATTACCAGTGACCAGGTTTGCCTCGGCATGTACATCCATGGCTTCGAAGGAAGCTGGATCGACCATCCGTTCTGGAAGGCGCGCTTTCTGCTGCAGAACCCCCGCGACCTGGACAAGATCCGTGACAGCGCGGTAACGGCGGTCTGGATCGACAGCAGCAAGGGCCTCGATTACCGCTCGGCAGCGCCTGTCGGGGCGAGCGAGTCCCCCGTCTCGCCGGCGGCGACGCCCGCCGTGAGCTCGGCCGTAGCCGCGGCCGCTCCAGTAGCCGCCCCCCTTGCCGCAGCGCCCGCCGCGGTCCGTCTGGGCAGTTGCCAGCAGGAGCTGGCCCAGGCCGCCGAGGTCAGTACCCACGCCAAGTACCAGGTGGCGCGCCTGTTCCAGGATGCCCGGCTGGGCAAGGCCATCGACCTGGGCGAGATGGACGCGGTGGTCGAGCAGATATCGGCGTCCGTCCTGCGACATCCCTCGGCGATGATCAGCCTCACGCGGTTGCGCACGGCGGATGAATACACCTACATCCATTCGGTCTCGGTGTGCGCGCTGATGACCGCGGTGGCCCGGCAGATGGGGCTGTCCGCCGCCGAGGTCCAGGCCGCGGGTACCGCGGGCCTGCTGCACGACGTGGGCAAGCTGCTGACGCCGCCCGAGGTGCTCAACAAGCCGGGTCGGCTGACCGACGAGGAATTCTCGGTGATGAAGCGCCATCCCGAGCAGGGCGTCGCCCTGCTGCAGGAGTGGCAGGCCTCGGTGGAGACCATCGATGTCTGCCGGCACCATCACGAGAAGTTCGATGGCAGCGGCTATCCCGATGGCCTCGCCGGCACCCATATCAGCCTGCTCTCGCGGATCGCGGCGGTGTGCGACGTCTACGACGCCATCTCCTCGACCCGCCCCTACAAGACGGCCTGGAGTCCCGCCGAGTCGATTCGGCGCATGGCGGAGTGGACGGGGCACTTCGATCCCCAGGTGTTCCAGGCCTTCGTCAAGACCCTGGGTATCTATCCGATCGGCTCCCTGGTGCGCCTGAGCACCGAGCAGTTGGCGGTGGTCGTCGATCAGCATCCGGACAATCTGCTGACGCCCACGGTGCGGGTGTTCTTTTCCTCCCGCTCGCGGACGCCGCTGCCGCAGCGTCTGCTGGATCTCTCCCGCGCGCCGGCGGGTGAACGCATTCTGCGGCGGGAGCTGCCCGAGGACTGGGGCTTTCGCAATCTGGAGCGCCTCTGGCAGCAGGCCTAGCGCTTTCTCAGGGGCGGGTGGCCTGCAGCGACGGCCGGTCGCCATTGCGCGAGTACCAGGCGGCGATGCGCGGACAGTCGCTGCGCCAGGCCCAGGTGGGAATACGGAAGTCCAGGTAGCCGAGCAGGCAGGCCATGCCGATACCGGCGACGTCGAACTCGCCTTCCAGCTCGCCGATGGCGCCTCGCTCGAAGTAGTCCAGGGCGCGAGCGATCTTTTCCTGCTGGTTGTCCAGCCAGAGCTTCCATTGCATGCCCGGCGGCCGCATGAAGCTTTCGTAGCGGATCTGCACGGCGGCTTCCATCATGGCGTCGCACAGCGAGGCCAGGGTCAGTCGGCGCCAGCGTTCGGGGCCTTCGCGGGGGATCAGGGGCGCCCGCCCGTGCAGGGTATCCAGGTAGTCGAGGATGACCCGACTGTCGTGGAGGCAGGTGCCGTCGGCCAGGCGCAGGGCAGGGATCTTGCCAGCGGGATTGGTATCTATGACGTCCCGATTGGGATTGAGGGGCGTCTGCTGGACGATTTCCACCTCGACCTGCTCGATCAGGTCCGTCTCGTGGAGCATGACCACGACTTTGCGACCGAAGGGCGAGGCGGGGGTGTGGTACAGGATCATGGACATGGCCGGGCTCTCCAGGTTGCGGACTCTAGGCGCTGTCCGACAAGTGTCTGCGCTCGGTGATGCTTCGTTGAAAAAGGCTCCGGAATGCTCATTTACCGTCCGTAAACTCCGCTTCCTCGACCTTTTTCACCGCGCCTGACCTTCGCTCGACGACTTTTCGTACAGAACCGAACCCCGCCACTGTAAGCCTTCGGCCGCCGTGGGTGAAAGATGGGCTTGGTTTGAGTCGCTCGCTGACCGCGGTGTGCTCAGGCGCTGCCGGGCAGCTCGATATAGACGCCCAGGCCGCGCCCCTGCAGGCCTTCGCCCAGTTGCAGGCCGCCGCCATGGATCTCGACGATGCGCTTGACGATGGGCAGGCCGAGGCCGCTGCCGCCGTTCTGGCCGGCACCTTCGCAGCGATAGAAACGGGTGAAGATCATCTCGCGCTCTTCCGCGGTGACGCCTGGACCGCTGTCGCAGACGTCGATCCGCACCCGGCCCGGCGCACCGGCCCCGACCCGCACCAGCACCTGGCCGCCGCTGGGGGTGTAGCGGATGGCGTTGCCGACCAGGTTGGTGAGCAATACGCCGAGCCAGGTGGGAATGCCGCAGAGGCGGGCATCCTGGTCTTCCAGAACCAACTCGATGTTCTTGTCGATGGCCAGGGGCGCCAGTTCCGAAAGGGTATCCGCTGCCAGGGCACCGAGCTGGACCGGCACGAACTGTTCCTGCAGGGCACCGCTGTCCAGCCGGGCCAGCAGCAGGATCTGCTCCATCAACTGGCTGATGCGCTCGGCGCTGCGGCGGACCTGGACCAGGCCGCGGGCGTGGGCCTGGGGATCGCTGGATCTCAGGGCCACCTGAGTGTGGGTCAGCAGGCTGGCCAGGGGCGTGCGAATCTCGTGGGCGGCATCGCTGGTGAGTCGCCGCTCGGCCTCCAGGGCACCATCCAGGCGTTGCAGCAGGGCATTGATTTCCTCGACCAGCACCGCCGCTTCCTGGGGCACCCGGGCTAGCGGCAGGGGTTCCAGGCGCTGGGCGGAGCGCTGCTTGATCTGCGCCGCCAGTTGCCGCAGAGGTTCGAGGCCGCGGGTGACGCCGAGCCAGATGAGCGCGGCCAGGACCGGCAGGGCCAGGGCCAGGGGAAACAGGGAGCCGAGCAGCAGAAGGTTGATGGCGCCGCGGCGGTCGGCGAGGTTCTCGTAGATCCAGATGCGTCCGTCACCGCTGGTCAGGCGCAGGACCCGCCAGTGCTGTCCGGCGGCTGTCAGGCTGCTGAAACCGGGAGGTTGATCGGCCAGTCCGGGAGGCGCGCCCGGGGTGCCGAGACGCTGATCACCCGCCTCCAGCAGATAGCCCAGGGCATTGCGGCGTTTGAACAGCGGTAGGTCGGCGATGGCCGTGCGACTGCGCTCCAGCATGCGCGCCGCCGGCGGCAGGGTGTGATCGCTGTCTTCGCTGAGGGTAGCCAGGTGCAGGGCCGCCGCGCCGAAGTCGAGCATGTCTTCGTCGGCCAGGCGGTTCACCTGGCGCAGGACCAACTGGTAGGTCACCAGCGCCGCGATCAGCCAGCAGGCGAAGATCCCGCAGAGCAGCAGGGTCAGCAGCCGTCGGCGCAGCGAAGCGGCGGGGCTGTCGCTCATGCCGGGGGGCGCTCGGGCTGGTCGATGCCGTAGCCGATGCCACGGACAGTGCGGATCAGGCTGCTGCCGAGCTTGCGTCTGAGGTGGTGGATATGGACCTCGATGGCATTGCTCTCGACGTCGCCGTCCCAGCCATAGAGCGCCTGTTCCAGGCGGTTGCGCGAGAGCACCTTGCCCATGTTCTCCAGTAGCAGGCGCAGCAGGGCGTATTCCCGCGGCGCCAGTTCGACCGGCTGGCCGGCGAGGGTGACGCGGTGGGTGGCCGGATCGACCCGCAGGTCATTGTGCTCCAGCTGCGGCTGGGCCCGACCGGCACTGCGCCGGGTCAGGGCACGGACGCGGGCGAGCAGCTCGTCGAGATCGAAGGGCTTGGTCAGGTAGTCGTCGGCGCCGGTATCCAGGCCGGTGACCCGGTCGGTGACCTTGTCGCGGGCGGTGAGGATCAGCACCGGGGTGGCATCGCCACGCTTGCGCAGGCTGGCCAGGACTTCGAGCCCGGAGCGCCGGGGCAGACCTATGTCGAGCACCACCAGGTCGAAGGGATCGGTCTCCAGCGCGGCCTGGGCCGCCTGGCCGTCGGTGACCCAGTCGACGGTGTCGCCTTCCAGGGCCAGGCCGGCGCGGATGCCATCGCCCAGCAGCATGTCGTCTTCGGCCAGCAGTATTCTCATCGCGTTTTCCCAGGCGGTGGTGCGGTTTTACCGCTCCGGGCCTGCCGCGGCAAGAGCGGTGACCACCTGCGGCGGTCAGGTTCAGACTAGGCCGGAGCGCTTAAGGACGGATTAACGCTGGCGCGCTTCAACGGTGCTGGGCGCTGACGCGCCAGATGGTGTTGCCGACGTCGTCGGCCACCAGCAAGGCGCCCCGGCCGTCGTTGACCACGCCGACCGGTCGGCCCTGGGCCTCCTCCTTGGCGTTGAGGAAACCGGTCAGCAGATCGCGTGGCGGACCGCTCGGCTGGCCGTCCTGGAAAGGCACGAAGATCACCTTGTAGCCGCTCTTGGGATCGCGGTTCCAAGAGCCGTGCTGACCGACGAACAGGCCCTGGCGGAAGGCCTCCGGTAGCTGGGTGTCGGGGCTGGCGAAGGCCAGGCCCAAGGAGGCGGTGTGGGTACCCAGGGCGTAGTCGGGGGTGAGTGCCTTGGCCACCAGGTCCGGGCGCGGTGGCTGGACGCGGTTGTCGACGTGCTTGCCCCAGTAGCTGTAGGGCCAGCCGTAGAAGCCGCCGTCCTGCACCGAGGTGGCGTAGTCGGGTACGAGGTCGCTGCCGATCTCGTCGCGCTCGTTGACCACCGTCCACAGCTTGCCGGTGGTGGGCTCCCAGTCCAGGCCGTTGGGGTTGCGCAGGCCGGTGGCGAACAGGCGCTTCTCGCCACTGGCGCGGTCCAGCTCCCAGATGGCAGCACGGCCCTGTTCGATGTCCAGCCCGTTTTCGCCGACGTTGCTGTTGGAGCCGACGGTGAGGTAGAGCTTCTTGCCGTCACGACTGGCGATGACGTTCTTGGTCCAGTGGTGATTGATGCCCGCCGGCAACTCGGTGACTGTCACCGGCTGGCCGTCCAGGTGGGTGGCGCCGGGACGATAGGTGAAGCGCACCAGGGCATCGGCGTTGGCGACATAGAAGTCGTTGCCCACCAGCGCCATGCCGAAGGGCGAGTGCAGGTGCTCGGCGAACACCGTGCGGGTCTCGGCCACGCCATCGCCATCGGCGTCGCGCAGCAGGGTGATGCGATCGGCGCTGGGGACGCCGGCGCCGGCTTTCTTCATGAACAGGCCGGCGATCCAGTTCTTGAGGCCAGGAAAGTCGTCGCGCTTGGGCGCATTGCTTTCCGCCACCAGCACGTCGCCATTGGGCAGCACATAGAGCCAGCGCGGATGGTCGAGGCCGCTGGCGAAGGCCTTGACCTGGGTGCCGGCCGCCGCGGTAGGTGTCGCGCCCTGGGGCCAACCCACCGCATTCGCCACGTTGATCGTGGGCATGAAGGTCTGGTGCGGTTCCGGCAACGTCGGCGCGGGACCGAAGCTGGCCCCTTGCTGCAGTCGGGCGTGCTCGCCGCAGCCGAGCAGGGCGCTGGCGGCCAATGTCAGGCCCAGGGTACGAAACGCGAAGGGGGCGCGCAGGATCATGGCAGAGGCTCTCGCAAGGGATCGCAGGGTAGAGCCTGGTCCGGGGCGAACGTTCCGGAGGACCGTGCCCGGCCCATTTCACGGCGTATCAACCTGACCAGGCCTGTAGCAACAGGTTACAACTTGACCCGCAGAGAAGCTCGGGTCTCTTTTCGTTCGCAACCGTTTCGCTCGACCACCAGCGGTCGCAGAAAACCATGACTGGTCAGGAGGTTAGCTGGCCTGCCTCGCTCCAGGACGGGAGATGCCAGTAATCTGACGCAAAAGGCTTGGTTAAATTACTGTTTTTAAAGAGAAAAATTCATTCAAGCCAGGAGTTCGCGCGCCGATAGCTGCGTCAACAATGACGACGAAGTCGCGCCACGCGGCGCCGCAGGAGGACGCGGCCGCCTGAGCTCGCCCACGCCAGAGCCCGCTAGGTTGCGGGGGCGGGGATCCTTTTTCCCATAGGTGCAGTCATGCAATCCCTTACCCGGCGCTTGCGCCACTTTTCTCTGCGTCTTGCCGGTACCCTGGCACTGACCAGCGCGCTGTTCGGTTCGGCCCAGGCGGTCGAGCTGGTCGGTCTCAACTTCTCCGGTGCCGGCTTCGCCAGCCAGGTGCTGCCCGGCATGAACAACCGCAACTATGTCTTTCCCAGCGAACAGCACTTCAAGGACTGGAGCGCCAAGGGCATCAAGCTGGTGCGCTTCCCGATCATCTGGGAACGTATCCAGCCCAAGCTGAATTCGATGCTGGACCCGGACTATGGCGCCCTGGTCACCCAGACCCTCAACTATGCCCAGAAGTACGGTGTGCAGGTGATCCTCGATCTGCACAACTACGCCCGCTATCGCGGCGAGGTGATCGGCGCCGGTAAGGTCACCTACTTCAACTACTGGGACGTGATGTACCGTCTGGCCTTCCGCTTCGGCAAGCACCCGGCGCTCTATGGCTATGACATCATGAACGAGCCCCATGACGCCGTGGCCTTCTGGCCGACCGCGGCCCAGTACGGCATCAATGGCATCCGTACCGTGGACAACGTGCATCCGATCATCGTCGAGGGCAACGGCTGGTCCAGCGCTTCGCGTTGGCCGCAGTGGAACGATCCGCTGCTGGCGCTCAAGGATCCGGCGGACAAGCTGATCTTTTCCGCCCATGTCTATTTCGACGATGACGGTGGTGGTCAATACGCGAGCAAGGACATGAGTGGCTTCGATCCTCAGGTGGGGGTGAACCGGGTCAAGCCCTTCGTCGACTGGCTGAAGAAGAACGGCAAGCAGGGCTACATCGGCGAGTTCGGTGTGCCGGACGACGATCCGCGCTGGTTGGTGGCCATGGACAACATGCTGGCCTATCTGAAGCAGAACTGCATTCCGGCCAGCTACTGGGCCGCCGGCCCGGGCTGGGGCACCTACAACCTGGCGGTGGAACCCATCAACGGCGTGGACCGGCCGCAGTGGGCGACGCTGAAGAAGTACGTCGACAACACCAGCTGCCTACGCATCGGCCCCAATTAGCCGCTGCTGACCATGGCGGTCCCCCGGGTCGGCAGGCTACCCTTCGCTTTTAGAACGGCTCCCAACCTACTGCGCGTCCGCCAGACGGGCGCGTGCAGTGCTCGGAATCCCCATGTACCGCCTGTACATTGCGGTTCCTGCGCGCCGCGCGTATCCGTCTGACAGCCGCTCGCTACGTTTGCTGAGAGCCTGTTCATAATCTAGCGAGCTAAAGCCAAACAAGGCGAAAAGGGCTGAGGAAGCGGAGTTTACGAGTGGTAAATGAGCATTCCGAAGCCATTTTCAACGCCGTTTGGCCGACGCGCAGCAGATTTTGAACAGGCTCTTATCCGCTCTCTCAACCGTGCCAATCCCGAGGACCCCTCATGAGCCAGATACCCGCCGACCTGCGTTACGCCGCCAGCCACGAATGGGCGCGGCTGGAAGCCGACGGTAGCGTCACCGTCGGCATTTCCGACCATGCCCAGGAAGCCCTGGGCGATGTGGTGTTCATCGAACTGCCGGAAGTCGGCAAGCTCCTCGCCGCGGGGGATCAGGCGGGGGTGGTGGAGTCGGTCAAGGCCGCGTCCGACATCTATGCACCAGTGGGCGGTGAGGTGATCGCCGTCAACGAGGGCCTGGCGGATGCGCCCGAGCAGGTCAACGGCGAGCCCTATGGTGCCTGGTTCTTCAAGCTCAAGCCGCAGGATGCGACCGAGCTGGACAAGCTGCTGGACGCCGACGGCTATCGCCAGGCCAGCGAAAGCTGATCGACCCGCCCGGCAGCTGGGCGGTCAGTCAAAAAGAAACCCCGCGCGGCATGGCCGGCGGGGTTCTTTTTTTGCCTGCCCTTATTGGGTCAGGATGCGCATGGCCAGGTCACCATCGCTGGCCTTGAGGCCCGGCTCGGCGGCGCGCATGTCGCGCAGGGCCGCTTCCAGGTAGGGGCCGCGGATCTGGCCATTGCTGGCCAGGTAGGAGCTGGCATCGTCCTGGGTCGCAGCGACGATCTTGTGGTCGTCACGGCTGGTGGTATAGAACGAGCCGGAGGTGGCCCCCAGGGTTGCGGCATGGCGCCAGAACTCGGCATCCGCATGGGCGGCGGTGGCCGCGAACAGCGGCAGGCAGGCAAGGGGGACCAGGGCTAGCTTCTTCAGGCGCATGGATGAAATCTCCTTCTTGAGGTGTCCGTTAGAGAGCGAAGAGGTCCGACGAGTTCCAAGCCTTCATCGTCTCGCTAGCCCTGGATCATGCTGTGGATGCGTCGGGCCAGGGCGTCGATGTCGAAGGGCTTGATCAGCATGTCCATGTTCTCGCCGAGGAATTCGCCGCGTACCTTGGCGTTCTTGGCGTAGCCGGTGATGAACAGCACCTTGAGCTCGGGGCGCCGGCCGCGGGCGACCTCGGCCAACTGGCGGCCGTTCATGCCGGGCAGGCCGACGTCGCTGATGAGCAGGTCCAGCCGTTGCTCGCTCTCTATGATCGGCAGGGCGCCGTCGGCGTCGCTGGCCTCCAGCGCGGTGTAGCCCAGTTCGGCGAGCACCTCCAGCACGATCATGCGCACCGCGTACTCGTCTTCCACCACCAGCACGGTCTGGCCGGCTTCGGCGCGGGGGGCGGTCTTGCTCTCCGCTTGCTCGCTGGTCACCGGGCCGGTCTCGGGATGCCGCGGCAGATAGAGACTGATGGTGGTGCCCTGGCCCTGCTCGGTGTCGATGCGGGCGGTGCCGCCCGACTGCTTGACGAAGCCGTAGATCATCGACAGCCCGAGTCCGGTGCCCTGGCCGGCCGGCTTGGTGGTGAAGAAGGGTTCGAAGGCCTTGGCCTTGACCTCCGGCGGCATGCCGGTGCCGGTGTCGGCCACGCTCAGGCGGACATAGTCTCCTGGCGTCAGGGATTCGCGGGCAGCTGCTTCGGCATCCAGGCCGAGGTTGGCGGTGGCGATACGTAGCTCACCGCCGACAGGCATGGCGTCGCGCCCGTTGATCACCAGGTTGAGCAGGGCGTTCTCCAGCTGGTGGGCATCGCTGTGGGCGAGCCAGGCCACTGGGGCCAGGTCCAGGCGCAGGGCGACGTTCTCGCCCACGGTGCGCACCAGCAGGTCTTCCAGGGACCGGATCAGCTGGTGCACGTCCACCGGCTGAGGATCCAGGGTCTGCCGCCGGGCGAAGGCCAGCAGGCGGTGGGTGAGGGCGGCGGCGCGATCGGCCGAGTTGACCGCGGCATTGATGTAGCGATCCAGGTCCTGGGTGCGGCCGTTGGCGATGCGCAGGCGGATCAGGTCGAGGGCGCCGACGATGCCGGTGAGCATGTTGTTGAAGTCATGGGCAATGCCGCCGGTGAGCTGGCCGATGGCTTCCATCTTCTGCGACTGGCGCAGCGCTTCCTCGGTCCTTTCACGTTCGTAGATCTCGGCGATCAGGCGGGCATGGCTGCGACCCAGTTCCTGGGTACGCTCGACGATCCGCTGCTCCAACTGGTCGGTGGTCTGGCGTGCCTCGGTGATGTCCACGCCGCAACCGACCAAGCCGTGGAAGTCGCCGTCGACATCCAGCCGCGGCGTACCCTCCAGGCGCAGCCAGCGCCATTCGCCCTGGGCGTTGCGTACCCGCACCTCGGCGCGTAGGGCACTGTGGGTGGCGATGGCTTGGTTGAAGGCGCCTTCGAACGCCGGGCATTCCGCCTCCGGCAGCAGGGCGCTCCAGCCCTGGCCGCGCAGGTCGGCATCGTGCAGGTCGAATTCGCTGGCGAAGCGCTGGTTGACGAACTGCAACTGGCCCTCGGCATCGCAGGCCCAGATCAACACCGGGGCGCTGTCGGCCATCAGGCGGAAACGGCCCTCGCTCTCGCGTTGGGCGTCCTGGGAGCGTTGTCGGCAGATGGCCGACCAGAGCCGGTCGGTGACGTCGCGCAGGAATTGCACCTCGCCTTCCGTCCACAGCCGGGCGCGCTGGTCGTGGGCGACGAAGAGGGCGCGCAGGCGGCCATCCTCGTAGAGCGGGATGTCGACCAGCGCGGCGATCTCCAGGTCGAGCAGGTGCTGGGCATTGGCCTGGGCGCGGGGATCCTGGTTGACGTCCTCGATGACCAGCGGCGCCTCGCCATCCTCGTTGCCGAGGCTGTCGGGAGCGAGCAGCGGATAGGCCAGTGCCTGATCGAAACTACCGTTGGGTGTCCACACCTGCTGCAGGACGAAGGTGCCGCGGCTTTCGTCGAGCAGGGCATAACCGACCCGGCGCAGGCCGAGGCGTGCCCCCACCAGCTCCAGGGCGGCGGCCACCCCGGTGGTTTGCGGATCGCCTTCGCGCAAGCGGTCGCCCAGTTCGATGAGGGCATGCTGGCGGGCTTCCGCTTCGCGTCGCTCTTCGATCTGCCGGCGCAGCTGCCGGTTGGTTTCGCTGATGCGATCAGCATCCTGGCGCTCGCGGGTGATGTCGCGGGCGATGCCGAGCAGCCGCCGGTGCCCTCCCGGCTCCTGGCGCTCGCGTCCGCGGATGCTCAGCCAGACCGGCTCGCCCTGCCGCGGATTGCGCACGCGGAAGGTCAGGCGCAGGTCGTAGCCGCTCCCCTGGCTCTGGATGGCGGCGCTCACGTAGGCGCGTACCCGCGGCGCGTCGGCTGGATGCAGGGCGCGCAGCAGGGCTGCCCCGCGCAGGGTACGGCGCCGCTCCGGGGCGCCGACCAGATGGGCCAGGCGGGCGTCCCAGCTGATCAGGTCGCGGTCGATGTCGTAGTCCCAGACGCCCAGGTCGGCGACGTCCATGGCCAGGGCGATGCGCTGCTCGGCCAGGCGGAGGGCATCGGCCGCGGCGGTGCGCTCGATGACGATGCGGATGCGCTCGGCCACCTCGCGCACCAGGGCCACGTCGCCGATGGTCCAGTGGCGGGGCGTGTCGGCATAGAGGAACAGCAGCCCCACCAGCTTTTCGTCGGCCAGCAGCGGCACCACCAGGCCGGCGCGCACGCCGTGCTCCACCAGCAGCTCGCGCATCTCGCCCAGGCGCTGGTCCTGGGCGCTGTCCTCCACGCTGACGATGATGCCGCGGCGTAGTTCGCCCACCGCCGAGGTGTGCCAGTGCGCCAGGCTGGGCAGGTTGAGGCGGCGCGTGCGGTCGCCGGCGAGCCAGTCGCTGTCGATGATCAGACTGCCATCACGACCGACCCGGGCATAGCCGATGCGCTGCACGCCCAGCAGGTGGCCTAGGCTGTCGCCCAGCACCGAGGCCACCTCGCCGGTATGGGTCACACCATGCAGCAGGTCGCCCAGCTCCAGCAGGAACCGCTGGCGGTCGTGGCTGCGGATGCGCTCGCTGAGGTCGACGAAGGTGCAGATGGCGCCCTGTACCTCGCCGTCGCGCCAGAGTGGTTGGGCGCGCCACTCCACCGGGAGCAGACTGCCGTCTTCGCGCAGCAGGGCGTCGGCGGACAGGTGCAGGGTCTCGCCCTGGCGGGCCACGCGGCGCAACGCCTGCGCGCCGTCCTCGCTGCGCGCCGAGCCGAGGCGGGTGGTCAGGGGTTCGTCCAGGCCGTCGCGATCCTCGGCCAGGCCGAGCATCTGGCGGAAGGCGCGGTTGCACAACGTGGTGTGCCCTTCGCGATCCAGGGCGCAGAAGCCTTCGTGGGTGGATTCGAGCAGCAGGTGGGCGAAGGCTTCGCTTTCCTGCAGCGCCGTCTCGGCCCGCTTGCGACTGTCGATGTCCTGGGCCACGCCGACCCAGTGCTCGATCTCGCCGCTGGCGTTGGTGAAAGGCATGGTGCGGGTTTCGAACCAGCGATAGTGCCCCTGGGCATCGCGCAGCTGCAGTTCCAGGCTGCCGGCGACGCGCTGCTGGCGTACCTCGTTCCAGCGCCGTAGCAACTGCTGGCGCTGCTCGGGATGGATGGCGCCGGCCCAGAGATCGGGGTCGGCCGCCGTACGCTCGGGGCTCAGGCCGCTGTATTCGTACCAGTAGCGATTGGCGTACTCGAAGGTGCCGTCGGGGCGCGCGAACCAGATGATCTGCGGATTGACGTCCATCAGCGCCCGGTAGTGGGTTTCATCCAGGGTGCTGTGGCGTGCCGGAGGCAGCATCGCGCGGCGCGCTTCGAACAGTCGCAGCACCTGCCGCGCGAGACGCTCCAGGCCTTCCAGGCGCGCCGCGCTCAACTCCCGCGGCTGCCAGTCGAAGACGCAGAGGCTACCGAGGAGGATACCCTCGGCGGTGCGCAACGGGGCGTCGGCATAGAACCTCAGGCCCGCCGGATCGGCCACCAGCGGATTGTCGGCGAAGCAGGGATCCTGGCTGAGATCGACGATCTGCCGGGCTTCCTCGGTGGCGTGCCCTGGCTGGCAGAAGGACAGCGCCAGCGGCATGGTCGCGATGCCCAGCCCGCGCTCGGCCTTGAACAGCTGCTGGTGCTCGCCCAGCAGATTGACGGCGGCGATGGGTGTTTCGCAGAGGGTGGCGGCGACCTCCACCAAGTCATCCAGCGCCGGGTCCGGCTCGCCGTCGAGCAGGCCGTAGGCGGCCAGCGCCTCCAGCCGGCGACGGCTCAGCGCTGCCTCGTCGGCACCCTCTGCCGGGGTGTTCTCCAGGGTTGTCTGCACGGCTCGCTATCCTTGTTCCGCTCGCGGGGCGCTGATGAGGCGCTAACGTTCACTCTGGGGCGTGACGCGCAATACTTCTTCCACGGTAGTGAGACCGGCGGCGATCTTCTGCGCGCCCGACAACCTCAGGCTGCGCATGCCCTCCTTGAACGCCTGGCGGCGCAGGGCGGTGATGTCGGTATCGCCCGTCACCAGTTCGCGCAGACTATCCGAGAGGGTGAGGATTTCGTAGACCCCGGCGCGCCCCCGGTAACCGGTGTCGCGACATTCCGGACAGCCCACCGGCTGCATCGCGCCGGTAGGCAGCGGCGCGTTCCAGGGCTTGGTCAGTTCCTGCCAGGTGGCCGGGTCCAGCTCGGTGGGTGTCTTGCACGCCGGGCAGAGGGTCCGCACCAGGCGCTGGGCCATGACCCCGAGTACCGTGGCGCGGATCAGGTAGTAGGGCACCCCCAGTTCGATCAGGCGGCTCACCGAGCTGGGCGCATCGTTGGTGTGCAGGGTGGAGAGCACCAGGTGACCGGTGAGCGCTGCCTGAATGGCCATCTCGGCGGTCTCCAGGTCGCGGATCTCACCGATCATGATGATGTCCGGGTCCTGCCGCATCAGTGCCCGCACGCCGCTAGCGAAGGTCACCTCGATGTTGGGCTGCACCTGCATCTGGTTGAAGGCGTCCTCCACCATCTCGATGGGGTCCTCGATGGTGCAGACGTTCACCTCGGACGTGGCCAGCTGCTTGAGGGTGGTGTAGAGCGTGGTGGTCTTGCCCGAACCGGTGGGGCCGGTGACCAGGATGATGCCGTTGGGCTGGCCGGTCATGCCGGCCCAGCGCTTCAGGTCGTCGGCGGAGAAGCCGAGCTGGTCGAAGCTCTTGAGCAGCACGTCCGGGTCGAAGATCCGCATCACCAGCTTCTCGCCAAAGGCGGTGGGCATGGTCGACAGGCGCAGCTCCACTTCCTTGTCACCGGCCATGCGCGTCTTGATCCGCCCGTCCTGGGGCTTGCGCTTCTCGGCCACGTTCATGCGCCCGAGGTTCTTGATCCGGCTGACCACCGCCAGGGTGACCTGGGCCGGGAACTGGTAGACGGTGTGCAGCACGCCATCGATGCGGAAACGCACCGCCCCCTGCTCACGGCGCGGTTCGACGTGGATATCGCTGGCGCGCTGCTGGAAGGCGTACTGGAACAGCCAGTCGACGATGTTGACGATATGGGCATCGTTGGCGTCCGGCTCGCTGTCGCTGGCGCCCAGGTTGACCAACTGCTCGAAGTTGCCGACCCCGCTGGTCTTCTGCTCCACCGCCGAGGCACCGGTGACCGAGCGCGCCAGGCGAAAGAATTCCTGGGTGTAGCGGGTGATGTCGGCGGGATTGGCCACCACGCGCTTGATCGGCCGCTGCAGCACATGGGTGAGGTTGCTCTCCCAGCTGTGCACGAAGGGTTGGGCGCTGGCCACCGTCACCTCGTCCGGGCTCACCGCCACGGCGAGGATCTTGTTGCGCTGAGCGAAGGCGTAGGACATCAGCGGAGTGACCGAGGCCACGTCCACCTTGAGCGGATCGATGCGGTAGAAAGGCTGGCCGGAGTATTCGGCCAGCCAGCGGGTCAGGCTGTCCAGATCCAGCTTGCGCCCGGGGCGGGCGAGATCGTCCACGCTCTGCGCCGCCAGGAATTCCAGCGGATGCTGCTGCGGATTGGCGGAGCCCCGGCGCAGCAGCAGGCACTGTTCAGCGGTCTGCTGGTCGATCCGCTGCTGGCTGACCAGCTCGCGCAGGATATCGCTCAGATCGAGCCAACGGTCGGCGGAGGGAGAGGCTATGGCGGACATCTGGACTCCTGATTAAAGGTGGTCGCACTCGGGTTACGCCCGGTAATTGACCGGGGACGGCCACCCTGCCGTACCTTCAGGATGGCCATCGCCTCCAGCATAGCGACTTTACTTTAAGGAATCGCTCGCGGCCTTGTGCCATCAAGATGGACGGCTCGGAACGCCTGGCGTTCCTGCCGTCCGGCAGCTCAGACCAGGGCTTTCCAGGGTGCCAGGCCATGGACCAGGCGGGCCTGTTCGGCCACACCGGCGAGGTCGCCATGGGCGCTCAGCGGCGCCAGCTTGCCCAGCTCGCCATACAGGCGGTCGGCCTCGGGCAGCTCCAGGGCGCCACGCGCCAGGTGCAGCCACACCTGCATCCGCTCCAGGCGCGGCAACTGCTGCTGGATCAGCTCGGGCTCGGTGATGGCGCGCAGCAGCGGCAGCTCGGCGGCCTCCTGGGCCAACAGCCGCGGCAGCCACTGACCGAGAGCCGTAGCGCCCTGGCGCTCGCCACGACCGGTGCGACCCTGGGTCCAGGCGCGCTCATGCAGCCAGCGCGCGGCGCGCAGGGAGAACAGCCCCCAGCGCGGCTGCTCCAGCTCGGCGGCGAAGCGCTGCGGCGCCTGGCGGCGGGCGTCCTCGTCGTCCTGGCCGATCACGGCCAGCGGGCGCCACTCGGTGAGCAGCTCGTCGAGCGTCTGGCGCAGGTCGCGGCTGGTAGCCCGCGGGGCGGCCTGGCCGAGGCTGCCGAGCAGGGCGCGCAGATCGATCAGCTGATGCACCCAGTCCACCAGCAGGCGCCAGTGACCGTTCCAGCGATATTGCTCGGCCAGCCGCTGGCTGCCCGCCAGCAGGTGCCAGCCGAGGCGGGCGACGGCGTCGTCGAGTGGCGTTTCGGCGCCCAGTTCCGGCGCCGGCAGATACAGGGTGTAGCTCGAGGCATCGTGCAGGCGGTAGCCGCGCTCGGCCTTGCTGATGTCGCAGGGCATCAGCGGTAGCTCGGCCGCCAGTTGCTCGGCCAGCTCCAGCAGCGCCGCCGGTTCGCCCTGGCGCAATTCCAGTTCCACCTCGGCGATGGCGTCGCGCTGTTCGCCCGCACGTACCTCGCCCAGATCCAGTGCCACCTCGATGAGGGTGCGGGCCTTGCCGCGACCCCAGGCGATCTCCGCCGCGTCACGGACGAAATCGGTGTCGAACACTGGCTGCAGGCGGCGCAGGTCCAGCTCGGCCAGCTCCGCGGGCCAACAGCTGGCATCGAACAGCGAGGTGTCCAGGGTGGCGTCGGCCAGCGGCCATTCCCACTCGTTGCGCTCGGACAGCCCCGCCACGCTCTGGCCACGGCTCTTGAGCGTCTGGATGTAGCGGTCACCGTCACGCCGCACCCGCAGGGCGACCTTGGCATGGGCCAGGTCGCGGGTGTCGGTGTCGTAGTAGCAGTTGGACAGCTCGTGGCGCTGCCAGCCGTCCTTGCAACGCTTCTTGAGCAGCGGGTGGGCGCGCAGGGCGTCGAGGGTGGCCGCACTGGCGCGCAGCTTGATTTCGGTTTCTTTGGCCATTGGAGGATCCTGGCGCCGGAAGAGAACGGTCCGGCTCCGTGCCGAGCGCGTCATGACGACGGAAGGCGAGAACGTGGGCGCTAGTTTAGCCCGTCCCGGCCCCCGGGCGCATGAAGGTTTCATCCCAAAGCGGATGGCGCCATGATGGAGCCGTGTCCAGGAGACCCCCATGACCCTGCCTGCCCTCAAGTCGCTGTTCGCCACCCTGATCGCCGAGCCCTCGGTGAGCTGCACCCAGCCAGCGCTGGACCAGTCCAACGCCGGGGTGGTCACTCGCCTGGCCGACTGGTTCGGCGCCCTGGGCTTCGCTTGCGAGACCCAGGAGGTGAGCCCGGGCAAGTTCAACCTGATCGCCACGCTGGGCAGTGGTCCGGGAGGGCTGGTGCTGGCTGGCCACACCGATACCGTGCCCTACGACGAAGCGCTCTGGCAGGGCGATCCCCTGCGGCTGCGCGAGGCCGACGACCGCTGGTACGGCCTCGGCAGCTGCGACATGAAGGGCTTCTTCGCGCTGATCCTCGAAGCCGTGCGCGACCTCGATCCACGCCAACTGCGCCAGCCGCTGATCGTGCTGGCCACCTGCGATGAAGAATCCTCCATGGACGGCGCCCGCGCGCTGGCCGAGGCCGGTCGCCCCCTGGGCCGCGCCGCGGTGATCGGCGAGCCGACCGGCCTGAAGCCGATCCGCCTGCACAAAGGCATCCTCATGGAGCGCATCGATATCCTCGGCCAGAGCGGTCATTCCTCCGATCCGACCCTGGGCCACAGCGCCCTGGAAGCCATGCAGGCGGTGATGGGGGAGCTGCTCGAGCTGCGCACCCAGTGGCAGCGCGAATACCGCAACCCGTTGTTCCTGGTACCCCAGCCGACCCTCAACCTGGGCTGCATCCACGGCGGCGACAACCCTAACCGCATCTGCGGCCAGTGCGCCCTGGAATTCGACCTGCGCCCGCTGCCGGGCATGCAGCCGGACGCCCTGCGCGCTGTCATCCGCGGGCGGCTGCTGCCGCTGGCCGAGCGCTTCGGCGTGCGGATCGACTACCAGCCGCTGTTTCCCGCGGTGCCGCCCTTCGAACAAGCGACCGAGGCCGAGCTGGTGCGCCTGGCCGAGCGTCTCACCGGCCACCGCGCCGATGCCGTGGCCTTCGCCACCGAGGCGCCCTATCTGCAGGCGATCACCCAGGAGGTGCTGGTGCTCGGGCCCGGCGACATCAGCTGCGCGCACCAACCCGAGGAACACCTGGACCTGGCGCGGATCGCGCCGACCGTGAGTCTGCTGCAAGCCTTGATCCGCCACTACTGCCTGAGCGATGCGGTGGTCGCCCGATGAATTGGTCGGTCGCCCGGCGTGACTTTTTGTAAACTCCAGGTGGTCTACTGACGCCGATTGTCCATCTCTTGTCGAGGAACCTCCGTGCTGCGACGACGCTGAACGCCCTGCCTGCCTTCGTTCACCCTCACGCCCATCCACCAAGGGTCTTCGTCTCGATGCACGACTACGTCAACTGGCTCCGCCACGCCTCGCCCTACATCAACGCCCACCGCGACGCCACCTTCGTCGTCATGCTGCCCGGTGACGGCGTCGACCATCCCAACTTCGGCAATATCGTCCACGACCTGGTGCTGCTGCACAGCCTGGGCGTGCGCCTGGTGCTGGTGCACGGCTCGCGCCCGCAGATCGAATCGCGCCTGGTCGCCCGCGGCATCGAGCCGCGCTTCTACAACGACCTGCGCATCACCGACGGCCCGACCCTGGAAGCGGTGATCGATGCCGTCGGCAGCCTGCGCATCGCCATCGAGGCGCGGCTGTCCATGGACATGGCCGCCTCGCCGATGCAGGGCTCGCGCCTGCGAGTCGCCAGCGGCAACCTGGTCACCGCGCGCCCGGTCGGGGTGCAGGACGGCGTCGACTTCCACCACACCGGCGAGGTCCGCCGCATCGATCGCCGCGGCATCGGCCGGCTGCTCGACGAGCGCACCATCGTGTTGCTCTCGCCGCTGGGTTATTCCCCCACCGGCGAGACCTTCAACCTGGCCTGCGAAGACGTCGCCATGCGCGCGGCCATCGACCTGGGTGCCGACAAGCTGGTGCTCTATGGCGCCGAGCCGGGCTTGCTGGACGAACACGGCGCCCTGATCCGCGAGATCGGCCCACAGCAGATCGCCAGTCACTTGAAGCGTCTCGGCAGCTCCTACCAGGCCGAGCTGCTGGACGCCGCCGCCCAGGCGACCCTGGGCGGCGTGCGCCGTTGCCATATCGTCGGCTACGCCGAGGACGGTGCCCTGCTCACCGAACTCTTCACCCGCGCCGGCAGCGGCACCTTGGTGGCCCAGGAGCCCTTCGAGACCCTGCGCGAGGCGACCATCGCCGACGTCGGCGGCCTGATGGAACTGATCCGTCCGCTGGAAGAGCAAGGCATCCTGGTGCGTCGCTCCCGCGAGGTGCTGGAGCGGGAGATCGAGCAATTCAGCATCGTCGAGCGCGAAGGCCTGATCATCGCCTGCGCCGCGCTCTATCCCATCGCCGACTCGGCGGCGGGCGAACTGGCCTGCCTGGCGGTGAATCCCGACTACCGCCACGGCGGCCGCGGCGATGCCCTGCTGGCGCGCATCGAACAACGCGCCCGCGAGCGCGGTCTCGACACCCTGTTCGTCCTCACCACCAAGACCGCCCACTGGTTCCGTGAACGCGGCTTCGAGCCCAGCGGCGTGGAGCGCCTACCAGCGGCACGGGCGTCGCTGTACAACTTCCAGCGTAATTCGAAGATCTTCGAGAAGAGTTTGTAGGGCGGGCGTAGGTTGGGCTGAGACGCACCATCGTCGAAGCCCAACGCTTTTTGGCCTATCGGTGGTTTAACTGATTACCGAGTTCTGCGGATGCTCTTTGTTTCGCCCACCCGGGGAGTTACTTTTTGCAGTCACCAAAAAAGTAACCCAAAACGCTTGCCCCGATCATCCGGCCCTCCGCTGCGCTCCGGGTGACTCGCGTTGCTCGCCCTTCGGGTCAGCCTACGGTTGTTACTTCGCTGCGCTACGTTTCACTCACGCCAGCGCCGTTCCGGGGTCGGCCTACACGGGCCGTCCAGGGCCCGTTAGGCTCTTGCCGCATCCCTGCGGCTCGACCCACTTCACGACACTGGCGCTCGCCCTCCTGAACGGGGCAATTCGCCAGCCTGAAAGTTTTGATTGAATAACCCGTAGCGTGGACAAGGACGCAGCCTTGTCCACAGGGATCAGCGTTACGCACCAGTGGAAAACGCTGCGCGGTTTTCCACGCTACAAGGGTGTAAGCACCGAGTATCAGGCTGGCGCCCCGCCCCGTCAGTGAGGCCGAGTGCAGGTGTTGCAGAGGGGATGCGAGGCAGGACGCCGAGCAAGGCGCGAGGGGCAGGAGGCCCCTTCGTGCCGTGCCCCTGGAGCGGCGCCGGAGCGAGGGGACCCGGAGCGCAGCGGAGGGCCAAACTGTCGGGGTGTGCTTTCTTTTGCTTACTTTTCTTTGCACAAGCAAAGAAAAGTGAGTCGCCGGCCAGGCGAAACAAGGGCCATCAAAAAACCTCGATAACTGGCTGAGGCACCCAAATCTACAGCACCGTCGGGTTCCGACAATGGAGCCGTCTCAACCCAACCTACGTGCCTAAACCCCAATCGTCGCCAAGATACTCGCCTGATACGCCGCCACGAAGGTGTCGAAATCCCCCTGGGGCGCCGCCTCGATCTCCGCCTGTTCTTCCAGCGACTGCCGCGCCATCTGAGCGTAGCCTTCCCGCTCGCCGTCGTTCAGCGGATGGGCGGCGAAGTAGGCGGCATGGGCTTCGCTCTGACGCAGGCCGAACTCGGCGAAGCTCTCGCCGCGCTCGCGCAGTTCCTGCAGCACCCGCGCCGAAGGCGTGAGGCGGACGTCGGCGAATTTCTGCCGCTGCACGGCCACGGCCTGGCGATGGGCATCGCCGCCCAGGCTGGCGTCCAGGGTCTCGGCGCAGCGCTCGATCTGGTCGAGCATCTCCGCCGCCCAGTCGATCATGGTCACCGAGGCGCCGTGACGTTGCAGACGCAGGCCCGGCTTGCGGCCCTCGCGCACCACGCTGGTGAAGTTGTCGGTGCATTCGCTGCACTCGCCGTTGAGCGGCGGACTGCCTTCCAGGGCGCAATAGAGCAGGAAGGCGTCGAGGAAAAGGGCGGCGGTGGTATCGATGCCCAGCGGCAGGAAGGGGTCGATATCCAGGCAGCGCACCTCGATGTACTGCACGCCGCGCGCCATCAGCGCCTGCACCGGCCGCTCGCCGCTACGGGTGACCCGCTTCGGGCGGATGGTGGCGTAGTACTCGTTCTCGATCTGCAGGATGTTGGTGTTGAGCTGCACCCACTCGCCGTTCTGGTGGGTACCGATCTCCGCATAGGGCGGGTAGGGCGTGCCCACCGCGCGCCTGAGGCTCTCGGTGTAGGTGGTCAGGTCGTTGTAGTCCGGCGTCAGGCTGGCCTGGGCGTTGCTCTGGTAGCCCAGGTCGCTCATGCGCAGGCTGGTCGCATAGGGCAGGTACAGCGTCCGCTCGTCCAGGGTCTGCAACTGGTGCGGTCGGCCACGCAGGAAGCCCGCGTCCAGCGCCGGCGAGGCGCCGAACAGATACATCAGCAGCCAGCTGTAGCGCCGGAAGTTGCGGATCAGGGCGATATAGCGCGCCGACTGATAGTCACGGGCATCGCGCGTGTCGCCTTCGCTCCGGCGCAGCAGCTCCCAGGCTGACTCCGGCAGCGAGAAATTGTAATGGATGCCAGCGATGCACTGCATGGTGCGGCTGTAGCGCAGTGCTAGGCCGCGACGGTAGACGTGCTTGAGCCGGCCGATGTTGGAGCTGCCGTAGTCGGCGATGGGAATCTCGTCCTCGGCCGGCAGGGCGCAGGGCATGGAGCCGCTCCACAGCCGCTCGCCGTCGAGCTGGGCGACCGCGGCGCGATGCACGCGGTCCAGCGCCGCCAGTACTTCAGGAGTGTGGGTGCCGGTAGGGGTGATGAATTCCAGCAGCGCCTCGGAGTAGTCCGTGGTGATCTGCGGATGGGTCAGGGCCGAACCCAGGGCCTGGGGATGAGGCCGCCGGGACAGCTGACCGCGGACGTCGACACGCAGGGCCTCGCGCTCGATGCCGTGCAGGCATTCGGTGAGAAGACGGGAATCAGCGCCGAGCAGCGCCAGGCGGCGGGACAGGATATCGCTCAAGTTGACTTCCTTTGGCGGTACTCGCCCCGGGCAGGGTAGAAACCGACTGAAATGTGGAGATCGGCCAGGGCCGACGCAGGGCGGCAGCAGTCACTGCCGCGGTCAGGGTTCAAGCCTCAGACCGCAACCCGTTCAGTTGGCTCCCAGCGTAGCTCAGGCGGCGGCAAAGGGCGATACGCGCCGCTGCGCCACTGCCCGAGCGGGCCGGTTACAGGCAGGCGAAGGTCGCCTGGGCCAGGGCGATCAGCTTGTCGCCCTGATGCACCTGGGCTTCCAGCACATGGGTCTTGCGACCCGGGTGGATCACCCGGGCGCGGCAGACCAGTTCGCCCTCGCTCACGCCACGCACGTAGTTGACCTTGCACTCCAGGGTCACGCTGCCGGCACGGCCGTCGAACAGGCTGTGGCTGGCCTGGCCCAGGGTGGTGTCGATCAGCGAGAAGATGGCGCCGCCGTGCAGCTTGCCGTGCAGGTTGATGAGCTTGTCCTGCACGCTCATGCGTACCTCGGCCTCGCCGTGTTCGGCCTTGTGGATGGTCATGCCCAGCAGGGTGCTGAAGGCGCTGTCCTTGCCTACGAGAGAACCGCTCATGCTCACTTCCTCAGTTGCTTGGCATTGGCGAACAAGGACGCCATGGCATTATTGGCCGGAGCCGCTTGGGTCTGCCGTGGCGCGCCCTTGTCGGTGCGGGGCTTGCCGCCGTTACCGCGCGCCTGGCCGCCAGGCTTGCCGTCGACCTTCTCACCGGGCGTATCGCCCATGCGCATGGACAGCCCCACACGATTGCGCGGCACGTCCACCTCCATCACCTTGACCTTGACGATGTCACCCGCCTTGACCACCTCGTAGGGATCCTTGACGAACTTCTCCGACAGGGCGCTGATGTGCACCAGGCCATCCTGGTGCACGCCGATGTCGACGAAGGCCCCGAAGTTGGTGACGTTGGTGATGACGCCCTCCAGCACCATGCCGGGCTTGAGGTCGGAGAGTTTCTCCACGCCGTCCTGGAACACCGCGGTCTTGAACTCCGGCCGCGGGTCGCGGCCCGGCTTGTCCAGTTCCTGGAGGATGTCGGTCACCGTCGGCAGGCCGAAGGTCTCGTCGGTGAATTTCTTCGGATCCAGGCGCTTGAGGAAGCCCGAGTCGCCGATCAGCGAGCGAATGTCGCGGCCGGTATCGGCAGCGATGCGCTGCACCAGCGGATAGGTCTCCGGGTGCACCGCCGAGGCGTCCAGCGGATTGGCACCGTTCATCACGCGCAGGAAGCCAGCGGCCTGCTCGAAGGTCTTGTCGCCCAGCCGCGGTACCTGCTTCAGGGCGTCACGGGTGGGGAAGGCGCCATTGGCATCGCGGAATTGCACGATGTTCTGCGCCAGGGTGGCGTTGAGGCCGGAAATCCGCGCCAGCAGGGCGGCGGACGCGGTGTTCACATCCACGCCCACGGCGTTCACGCAGTCTTCCACCACGGCATCCAGGCTGCGCGCCAGCTTGAGCTGGGAGACGTCGTGCTGGTACTGGCCAACGCCGATGGACTTGGGCTCGATCTTCACCAGCTCGGCCAGCGGATCCTGCAAGCGACGGGCGATGGACACGGCACCGCGGAGGGAGACATCCAGGTCGGGGAATTCCCGGGCGGCCAGTTCCGAGGCGGAATACACCGAGGCGCCGGCTTCGCTGACCATCACCTTGGTCAGGCCCAGGCCCGGGTACTTGCTGATCAGCTCGCCAGCCAGCTTGTCGGTCTCGCGGCTGGCGGTGCCGTTGCCGATGGCGATCAGGTCGACGCCATGCTTGGTGCAGAGCACGCCCAGGGTGGCCAGGGTCTGGTCCCACTGGTTCTTCGGTGCGTGCGGGTAGACGGTGTCGGTGGCCAGCAGCTTGCCGGTGGCATCCACCACGGCGACCTTGCAACCGGTACGCAGGCCCGGGTCCAGCGCCAGGGTGGTACGCGGACCGGCCGGCGCGGCCAGCAACAGGTCATGCAGGTTGCGGGCGAACACGGCGATGGCCTCGTCCTCGGCCTTCTCGCGCAGCTCGCCGAGCAGATCGGTTTCCAGGGAGGTGTAGAGCTTGACCTTCCAGGTCCAGCGCACCACCTCGGCCAGCCACTTGTCCGCGGCGCGGCCTGCGTTCTTCAGGCCGAAGTGGGCGGCGATCAGGCCCTCGCAGGGATGGGTGATGCCCGGGCCTTCTTCGCCGAGCTTGAGCGCGGCGCTGAGGATGCCCTCGTTGCGCCCGCGGAAGATCGCCAGGGCGCGGTGCGAGGGCACGGCCTTGAAGGGCTCGTCGTGCTCGAAATAATCGCTGAACTTGGCGCCCTCGTTCTCCTTGCCGGGAATCAGGCGGGCGCTGAGGATGGCGTCCTGCTGCAGCACACCACGCAGCCGCGCCAGCAGATCGGCGTCCTCGGCGAAACGCTCCATGAGGATGTACTTGGCGCCTTCCAGGGCGGCCTTGACGTCCGCCACGCCCTTGTCCGCGTCGACGTAGGCGGCTGCCTCCGTTTCCGGCGTCAGGGTCGGGTCCTGCAGCAGCGCCTCGGCCAGTGGGCCGAGGCCGGCTTCCAGGGCGATCTGGCCCTTGGTGCGGCGCTTCTGCTTGTAGGGCAGGTAGAGGTCTTCCAGGCGCGTCTTGGTATCGGCCAGGTTGATCTCGCGGGCCAGCTCGGCGGTCAGCTTGCCCTGTTCCTCGATACTGGCCAGCACCGCCGCGCGACGGTCTTCCAGCTCGCGCAGATAGCGCAGGCGTTCCTCGAGATGCCGCAGCTGGGTATCGTCCAGACTGCCGGTCACTTCCTTGCGGTAACGGGCGATGAAGGGCACGGTCGACCCTTCGTCGAGCAGGGCCACGGCGGCGGCGACCTGTTGCGGGCGGGCGCCGAGCTCCTCGGCGATACGGCTATTGATATCCATCGGGCTACCTGGCTGGCACAAGAAAAAGCGGGCGGCAGTATACCCGAGCCCGCCGGTTCGCCGCGTCCCACCCACCCTTGCCGGCCGTGATGGGGCAAAATCTGCTAACAATGGCCTAACGCCGCTGTCGGATGGCCTACGGCATAATCCAGTGCTAGATCACAAGGAGCTATTATGAGCACCACCGCTGCCCCGGAAGGTGAAAAGATCCTGGTCGTCGACGACGACGCCCGGCTACGCCGCCTCTTGGAGCGTTTTCTCGCCGAACAAGGCTATCGCGTGCGCACCGTCGAAAGCGCCGAGCAGATGGACCGCCTGCTGGCCCGAGAAGTCTTCAACCTGGTCGTCCTCGACCTGATGATGCCCGGCGAAGACGGCCTGTCCGCTTGCGGCCGCCTGCGTGAAAGCGGCAACCGCATCCCCATCATCATGCTGACCGCCAAGGGCGACGAAGGCAGCCGTATCCAGGGCCTCGACCAGGGCGCCGACGACTACCTGGCCAAGCCCTTCAATCCGCTGGAACTGGTGGCCCGCATCAAGGCTGTGCTGCGCCGCCAGGCCCCCGTGGTGCCCGGCGCCCCCGCCGGTACCGACGAGGTGGTGACCTTCGGCGACTATGCCCTGCACCTAGCGACCCGCGAGCTCAAGCGCGGCGAAGAGACCCATATGCTTACCACCGGTGAATTCGCCGTGCTCAAGGCGCTGGTCGACCATGCCCGTGAGCCCCTGACCCGCGACAAGCTGATGAACCTGGCCCGCGGTCGCGAGTGGGATGCCCTGGAGCGCTCCATCGACGTCCAGATCTCCCGCCTGCGCCGGATGATCGAGCCCGACCCGTCCAAGCCGCGCTACATCCAGACCGTCTGGGGCGTCGGCTACGTCTTCGTGCCGGACGGCGCCGGCAAGTAGGGCAGGTAGCCGGGGCGTCGCGCCCCGGCCAGGCAGTGGCTCAGGCGAACAATCCCTGGTGCACGCCCACCAGCAGGAAAATTCCCAGCAGCGCGCGATAGATGATGAAGGGCCAGGTCGAGAAGCGTTCGAGAAAGCGCATCAGACCCCAGATCGCCGCGAAGGCCGACAGACTCGCCACCACCAAACCCACCAGCAGCAGCGACCAGGCCTCGACCGGGATATGCGCGTGCCAGAGCACCACCAGCTCCTTGAGGCCGGCCAGGGCGATGGCCGGCAGGCCGAGCAGGAAGGAAAAACGGGCGGCTTCTTCACGACGCAGATTAAGGAACATGGCAGCGGTCAGGGTCGAGCCTGAGCGGGACACGCCCGGAATCAGCGCACCGACCTGGGCGATCCCCACGATCAGCGCATCGCGCAGGCGCATCTGCGAAATATCCCGATTGTGTCGGCAAAGACGTTCCGCCAGGGCGAGCAGCACGGCCATGCCCAGGCAGGCATAACCGATCACGCTGAGACCGCGCAGCGGCGAGTCACAGGCGTTGAGCAGGGGGGCCAGCAAGAGTCCGGCGATGCAGATGGGAATGGTCGCCAGCACGATCATCACCGCCAGTAGGAAATCCGGGCTGTTGAAGTCGCGCTGGCGAACCGCCGTCAGGCTACCGCGGGTGACGCCGCTGACATCGCGCCAGAAATAGCTGATCACCGCCGCCAGGGCCGCCATCTGCATGGCCGCGGAAAAGGCCGAACCGGGATCGCGCCAGCCGAGCAGGGCCGGCACCACCCGCATGTGCGCGGTGGACGAAATGGGCAGCAGCTCGGTGATACCCTGCACCACCCCGAGAAAGGCGATCTGGGCGTAGCTGAGCGAGGCGAAGCCGATGTCCAGGCCGGTCTGGCAGATGTCGGACACGAGAGAACTCCAGGTCGAAGGAAAGGAATGGGCGAGCAAATGTATCCGAATATTTCCATCTCTGGCTGTCTATCTGGGCCCTGCAACGCCAGAGGTTGTGATGGCTTTCGCGCCCTTTTGCGGCGGAAGTTGGCTCGATGAAGGCGCCTAGCTGGTTTCCCCAGAGTTTCTTCGCTCGCTCGCTGTGGATGGTCCTGCTCGCGGTGCTCTTCTCCAAGGCATTGACGCTGGTCTATCTGCTGCTCAACGAAGACGTCCTGGTCGACCGCCAGTACAGCCACGGCGCTGCCCTGACACTCAGGGCCTATTGGGCCACCCCGGAGGCCGAGCGGCCGCGCATCGCCCAGGCCGCCGGCCTGCGCTACGAGTCGCCGGAAACCGTACCGGCCGGCGAATATCACTGGCCCTACAGCGAGATCTTCGAACGCCAGATGAAGCAGGAGCTGGGTGAGGACACCGAGGTGCGGGTGCGTGTCCAGCATGGTCCGGCCATGTGGGTTCTGGCGCCAACCCTTGGTCCTGACTGGATCAAGATTCCGCTGATGGCCCATCCCCTGCGTGGCCAGCACATCTGGAGCGTGCTTGGCTGGTTCCTGGCCATCGGACTGCTGTCCACGCTCGCCGCCTGGGTCTTCGTCCGCCAGCTCAACCAACCCCTGCGGCGTCTGGTGAATGCCGCGCGCGAGCTGGGCAAGGGCCGCAGCGTGCGCTTGCCCGAGACCGATGCTCCCAGCGAAATTCAGGACGTCTACCACGCCTTCAACCAGATGGCCGAGGACGTCGAACAGGCCGGTCGCGAGCGCGAGCTGATGCTGGCCGGGGTCTCCCACGACCTGCGCACGCCCCTGACCCGGCTACGCCTAGCGGTGGAGCTGATGCCTCCGGCCGAGCGCGAAGAGGCCGAGGACATGATTCGTGACATCGAGGACATGAACGCCATCCTCGATCAATTCCTTGCCTTCGTCCGCGACGGCCGTGACGAACCCCAGGAGCTCACCAATATCAATGAGCTGGCCCGTCAGGTAGTGGCGCCCTACAACCAGGAAACGGAGCGGGTACGGCTGATGCTGGACGTCCTGCCGCCCCTGCCGGTGCGGCGCATTTCCTTCAAGCGACTGCTGACCAACCTGGTGGAAAACGCCCTGCGCCATGGCGGTGGTGGTGCTATCGAGGTAGTCGGCCAGGTGGCCGGTTCGGCGACGGCGCCCTATGTGGCGCTGAGCGTGATGGACCGTGGCCCCGGCATCGACCCCAAGGACCTGCAGGACATCTTCAATCCCTTCACTCGCGGCAATCGCGCCCGCACCGTCAGCGGTTCGGGGCTGGGGCTGGCCATCGTCAAGCGTATCGCTGCCCAGCACGGCGGCAGCGCCGAACTGCGCAATCGTGAAGGGGGAGGGGTGGAAGCCCGGGTGCTGCTCCCCCTGGGCCTGCTGCTGCCCCGCAGTGCCAGCTGAGCTTTACTCCCGATCGCGGCCATGGGCCGCTCCTACGGTTATGCCGGAGGCTGTAGGAGCGGCCCATGGCCGCGATAACGCGAATGCCCAACCCACCCCTGGAGCAAATACCTCACCCCTTGCCCTTGGTCCGTGTCAGCCCCGGCTCGGCGTTCTTCTCCAGGTACTCGATGATGATCCCGGCCACGTCCTTGCCGGTGGTCTGCTCGATGCCTTCCAGGCCGGGCGAGGAATTCACCTCCATCACCAGCGGGCCGTGATTGGATCTGAGGATGTCCACCCCTGCCACGCTCAGGCCCATGGCCTTGGCGGCGCGCAGGGCGGTCATGCGTTCCTCGGGGGTAATCTTGATCAGGCTGGCGGTGCCACCCCGGTGCAGGTTCGAACGGAACTCCCCCGGCGCCGCCTGGCGCTTCATCGCCGCGATCACCTTGTCGCCGACCACGAAGCAGCGAATGTCCGCGCCGCCTGCCTCGCGGATGTACTCCTGCACCATGATGTTCTGCTTGAGCCCCATGAAAGCCTCGATCACCGATTCGGCCGCTTTCTCTGTCTCGCACAGCACCACTCCGATACCCTGGGTACCCTCCAGCACCTTGATCACCAGCGGCGCGCCGCCGACCATCTGGATCAGGTCCGGGACGTCGTCCGGCGAGTGGGCGAAGCCCGTCACGGGCAGGCCAATGCCCTTGCGCGAGAGCAGTTGCAGGGAGCGCAGCTTGTCCCGCGAACGGCTGATGGCCACGCTCTCGTTCAGCGGGAAGACGCCCTGCATCTCGAACTGGCGCAGTACCGCGCAGCCATAGAAGGTGACCGAGGCGCCGATGCGCGGGATGACCGCGTCGAAGCCTTCCAGGGGCTTGCCACGATAATGGATCTGCGGCTTGTGACTGGCGATGTTCATGTACGCGCGCAAGGTATCGACCACCACCACCTCGTGGCCGCGGCTGACGCCGGCTTCGACCAGGCGCCGGGTGGAGTACAGGTTGGGATTACGCGAGAGAACGGCGATTTTCATGGGGCACCGGAGGCCGGAGTGAGGGACAACTGGGGTTTGTCTTGCGCATAGGAGACGGCCGGATTCACCAGCAGGCCACCCTCGATCAAGGCTTTCGAACCGAGCAGCATGCGATAACGCATGTTCTTGCGACAGGCCAGGGTGAACTCCACCGGCCACTGCCGCTGGCCGAGGGCGAGGTGCGTGCGGATCACGTAACGGGTCTGGGCGATGCCGTTGGAGCTGCGAATGGTCTTCTTGGCCACCAGGGGCGCCTCGCAGTGTCGATGGCGGGACTGGACCAGGGTGCCCAGGTGCACGGTGAACCTCACCCAGCGCTGCTTGCCGCGCATGAACGGCTGGACTTCGGTGGCGTGCAGCGCCGAGGTGCTAGCGCCGGTATCGATCTTCGCGCGCAGACCCACCACGCCCAGATCGGGCAGGGCCACCCATTCGCTCAGGCCGATAACGGCCAGTTCGGCAGAATTGCTCATCGAAGCTCCTTGAAATCAGTGCCCTCCGCCTAAATGTTGCGGATCGACGAGCTGTTTGAAAGCGGGTTTGGCGAACAGATAGCCTTGCATCAGGTCGATGCCCAAGTCTCTCAGGCAATCCCGCTCGGCGATCGTTTCCACGCCCTCGGCCACTACCCGTGTGCCCAATTCGTCGCACATGCCGATCACATGGCGCACGATGGTGCGGCGAACGCGGTCCTGGTCGATGTTGCGGATGAGTGCCATGTCGAGCTTGACCAGGTCCGGCTGGAATTCGGCCAGCAGCGTCAGCCCGGAATGACCAGCGCCGAAGTCGTCGATGGCGGTCTTGAAGCCGAATTGCTGGTACTCGCGCAGGATGCTGGTGAGATGGTCGCTGGACACGTGCTCCGTCTCCACCGTCTCGAAGATCAGCCGCTCCAGGGGAAAGGCATGTTCACGGGCGGCGGCCAGGGTGCTGCGAATGCACAGCTCCGGGCGATAGACGGCATTGGGCAGGAAATTGATCGACAGATGTTCCTGCAGTCCCAGGGCGGCCGCGGTAGCGATGGCCTTGGTCCGGCAGAGTTGGTCGAAGCGGTACCTGTTGTTGTCGGTCACCTGGCTGAGCACCGACATCGCGCCTTCGCCGGTCGGTCCGCGCACCAGGGCCTCCCGGGCGAAGACTTCGGCCTTGCTCAGGTCCACGATCGGCTGGTAGGCGAAATCGAAGTCGAACCCAAGGGGTTCCGACTGCTGGCAGCCCGCACAGCGAGTCTGGCCGGTCAGATCGGAAGGAAAGAAGGTGGTCATGGCTCTCCAGAGACGCGCTTGCAGCGACGATCCGATGGTTTAGAGTGCTTGGAAGAGTCTAAGACTCGATAGGGGACCTTTTATTCGATGCATGCAGTAGATCACATAGAAGAACGGATGCGCCTTGATAAATGGCTCTGGGCGGCCCGTTTTTTCAAGACCCGCGCCCTGGCCAAGGCCGCTCTGGAAGGAGGCAAGGTCCAGTGCCGTGGCGAGCGCTGCAAGCCCAGCAAGGAGCCCAGGGTCGGCGACGTCCTCACCATCCGCCAGGGCTATGACGACAAGACGGTCGTCATCCTTGCCCTGTCGCAGAATCGACGTGGTGCCCCCGAGGCCCAGCAGCTCTATGAGGAGACGCCGGAAAGCATCAAGGCTCGCGAGCAGGCCGCCGCGGCGCGCCAGGCCGGCAATCTCGGCGTACAAACCGACGGGCGGCCTACCAAGAAACAGCGCCGACAAATCCATCAATTCCGCGACTACGTCCACCCCTTCAACGACTGACCCCTTCGCGGGGCGTTGGATTTTTCCAACGGCGAGGCGGCTGTCGCAGCCTCGCCCGGTGCTGCGAACGGCTTCGTTTGTACCCTCTTCCTTTATATAGGTTGTGCATGACTTCCCACGATTTCACCCAACGTTTCCTGTTCGACGAGACCGACGTCCGCGGCGAATTGGCCACCCTGGAGCGCAGCTACGCCGAGGTGCTGGCCAAGCATCCCTATCCCGAGCCGGTCGCCCAGTTGCTCGGCGAGATGCTCGCCGCGGCGGCCCTGCTGTGTGGCACCCTCAAGTTCGAAGGGCTGCTGGTGCTCCAGGCGCGGTCCAGCGGTCCCATCCCGCTGCTCATGGTCGAATGCTCCAGCGAGCGTGAGGTGCGCGGCATCGCGCGCTATGAGGAGAGCGGGATCGACGCGGCCGCTTCCCTTGCGGAACTCATGCCCGATGGCGTCCTGGCGTTGACCATCGATCCCCGCCATGGCCAGCGCTACCAGGGCATCGTACCGCTGGAGGGTGCCAGTCTAGCCGACTGCCTGTCTGGCTACTTCGCCACTTCCGAGCAACTGCCCACCCGTTTCTGGCTCAATGCCGACGGCCGCCGTGCCCGCGGCCTGCTGCTTCAGCAGCTGCCGCCGGCGCGGGTCAAGGACGCCCAGGCGCGCCAGGAGAGCTGGGAACACGTCGTTGCCCTGGCCGACACCCTCACGGCGGAAGAGCTACTGGGGCTGGACAACGAAGTCATCCTGCACCGCCTGTTCCATGAAGAGAGCGTGCGCCTGTTCGACGAACAGGGCGTGGCCTTCAACTGCAGTTGCTCCCGTGATCGCGCCGCCAATGCCCTGGTCAGCATGGGCCGTCCGGACGTGGAATCGCTGCTCGATGAACAGCAGGGGCGAATTCTGGTCGATTGTCAGTTTTGCAACGAGCAACAGGTCTTCGACGCCGCCGATATCGCGCAGATTTTTGCGGGTGGTGGCACGCAAACGCCCGGAAATACCCGCCACTAGCCGTTGCAATTGCCCAAAGGCTTTCTGGCATAATCCGGCAACGTGTAGTTCTGTCGCGTAAGAGCTACAAGCATGAGGAACGGCCCAGGGCCATGGGGAACGAAATGACGAAAGCCAACGTGTATACCGATATCAGCGTCGCGCAGCTTGTGGAAGAGTCTCTGCGCCGTGGCGAGGGAGAGCTGGCCGATAACGGCTCGCTGGTCGTCAGGACCGGACATCGCACGGGGCGTTCGCCGGTTGATCGCTTCATCGTCGAGGAAGCTTCCACGCGCGATGCCATCCACTGGGGGCCGATCAACCGGCCGTTCCCGGAAGACAAGTTCGCTCCGCTGTGGGAGCGCGTCAGCGCCTACCTGGACGAGCGCGATCAGTTCGTCTCCCATGTGCATGTAGGTGCCGATGTCGAGCACTACCTGCCGGTGATCATGCGTACCGAGACCGCCTGGCACAACCTGTTCGGTCGTTGCCTGTTCATCAACCCGGCGCAGTACGATCCCCAGTCCAAGCCGGCTTGGGAAATCATCAACGCGCCGGGCTTCGTCTGCGAGCCCGAGCGGGATGGCACCAATTCCGACGGTACCGTCATCATCAACTTCGCCGCGCGCAAGGTGCTGATCGCCGGCATGCGCTACGCGGGCGAGATGAAGAAGGCCATGTTCTCCGTGCAGAACTTCCTGCTGCCGGAAAAGGACGTACTGCCGATGCACTGCGCCGCCAACGTCGGCGAGGACGGTGACGTCACCCTGTTCTTCGGTCTGTCCGGTACCGGCAAGACCACCCTGTCCGCCGACCAGAGCCGCTACCTCATCGGTGACGACGAGCACGGTTGGGGCGTGGGCACCGTCTTCAACATGGAAGGTGGCTGCTATGCCAAGTGCATCGACCTGTCCGAGAAGAACGAGCCCGTCATCTGGAAGGCCATCCAGTTCGGTGCGGTGCTGGAAAACGTGGTGCTCGACGAGCAGACCCGTACGCCCAACTACGCCGACGACAGCCTGACCCAGAACAGCCGGGCGGCCTATCCCCGCGAGCTGATCGACAAGCGCGCCGAGCACAACCTGGGCGGCGAGCCCAATGCGGTCATCTTCCTGACCTGCGACCTCACTGGCGTGCTGCCGCCGGTTTCCATCCTGAATAACGAACAGGCGGCCTACCACTTCCTGTCCGGTTACACCGCCCTGGTCGGCTCGACCGAAATGGGCTCTGGCCCCGGCATCAAGTCCACCTTCTCCACCTGCTTCGGTGCGCCTTTCTTCCCGCGTCCCGCGGCAGAGTATGCCGAGCTGCTGATCAAGCGTATCCAGGGCTTCGGCTCCAAGGTGTACCTGGTCAACACCGGCTGGACCGGCGGCGGCTACGGTGTGGGCAAGCGCTTCAACATTCCCACCACCCGCGCGGTGATCGCTGCCATCCAGAGTGGCGCGCTCATCGATACCGAGACCCGCCACGTGCCGGTGATCAACCTCGACGTACCGGTCGCGGTACCGGGCGTCGATACCGTCCTGCTCAACCCGCGCGACACCTGGCAGGATGGCGAGTCCTACGACGCCGCGGCGCGTGAGCTGGCGGGCAAGTTCATCGAGAACTTCAAGAAGTTCTCTGGCATCTCCGACGCCATCCGTGCGGCAGGTCCCCAGCTGTAATAGGGGGCTGCTGGATGCAGGCAAAGGCCGCCGCTATGGCGGCCTTTGTTTTTTAAGCTTTTTTTGCATTCCGGGGTTGCATAGCCCCGCTGGGTTGCATAAACTGCGCCCGCTTTCGCCGATAACGCCAGCGCGCGAAGCGAAAGCACTGATTGTTAAGGAGATTTTGAAAAATCCCTTGACAGGAGGAGGGCAGATGAGCAAAATGCCGCCTCACTTTGGAGGGGTTCCCGAGTGGCCAAAGGGATCAGACTGTAAATCTGACGTCGCAGACTTCGAAGGTTCGAATCCTTCCCCCTCCACCAGATTGCTAGAGCGCTTAGGCTCTGCGGGTATAGTTCAGTGGTAGAACCTCAGCCTTCCAAGCTGATGATGCGGGTTCGATTCCCGCTACCCGCTCCAGTTTGACTGGCAAATGTTTCGCTCATGTAGCTCAGTTGGTAGAGCACACCCTTGGTAAGGGTGAGGTCAGCGGTTCAAATCCGCTCATGAGCTCCATCTTAAAAAGGCAGATATGAAAATATCTGCCTTTGTTTTAATGGCGGCATTGCTTTGCTCAATTCTTGAAGGGAGAGAGTGTCGATGGCTAAAGAAAAG
>NZ_JAVSJB010000010.1:0-166223 GCF_032027545.1 Pseudomonas oryzihabitans
GTGATGGCAAGGACACCATCCTTGAGACGGATAGCTACGGTGGGGTAATTGATACCCTGAGTTTTGACCAGGCGATCACCCCCGACCAACTCTGGTTCCGCCGCTCCGATTCCAATCTGGAGGTCAGCGTCATCGGTACTGCCGATTCGGTAACCATCCAGAACTGGTACTCCGGTTCGGCCTATCGGGTGGAGCAGTTCAAGGCGGCCGATGGCAAGACGTTGCTCGACAGCCAGGTGCAAAGCCTTGTGGATGCCATGGCGGCGTTTTCGCCGCCAGCAGCAGGGCAGTTTGAGCTGCCGGATAACTACAAAGAGCAGCTGTCGCCGGTGATCGCGGCAAATTGGCAGTGATGTGAAGGGCGCTTGGGAGAGCGCTCTCCTTGAAATGCAACGAGCCCCGGCCGATTGGTCGGGGTTCGTTGTTTCGGGGGTTTCCCTCACCCCGGCCCTCTCCCAGGGGGAGAGGGGGAAGGCGTGCGGCTTACTTGCCGTACACCGGCAGGCGGGCGCAGACGGCCTTGACCTTCTCGCGCACGGCGTCGATCACCGACTCATCGCCCAGGTTGCCGAGGATGTCGCAGATCCAGCCGGCCAGTTCGCGGCACTCGGCTTCCTGGAAGCCGCGGGTGGTGACGGCCGGGGTGCCGATGCGCAGGCCGGAGGTGACGAAGGGCGAGCGCGGGTCGTTCGGCACCGAGTTCTTGTTCACGGTGATGAAGGCGCGGCCCAGGGCGGCGTCCGCATCCTTGCCGGTGATTTCCTGCTTGATCAGGCTGAGCAGGAACAGGTGGTTGTCGGTGCCGCCGGAGACGACGTCGAAGCCACGCTCGAGGAAGACGCCGGCCATGGCCTGGGCGTTCTTGATCACCTGCTGCTGGTAGGTCTTGAACTCGGGTTGCAGGGCTTCCTTGAAGCACACCGCCTTGCCGGCGATGACGTGCATCAGCGGGCCACCCTGGGCACCGGGGAAGACCGCCGAATTGAGTTTCTTCTCGATGGCTTCGTTGGCCTTGGCCAGGATCAGGCCGCCACGCGGGCCGCGCAGGGTCTTGTGGGTGGTGCTGGTGACCACGTCGGCGAAGGGCACCGGGTTGGGGTAGACGCCCGCGGCGACCAGGCCGGCGAAGTGGGCCATGTCGACGAACAGGTAGGCACCCACGGCATCGGCGATGGCGCGGAAGCGGGCGAAGTCCAGCACCTGGGAGTAAGCGGAGTAGCCGGCGACGATGACCTTGGGCTTGTGCTCCTGGGCCAGGCGCTCGACCTCGGCGTAGTCGATCAGGCCCTGCTCGTCGATGCCGTACTGCACGGCGTTGTACAGCTTGCCGGAGGAGGAGACGGTGGCGCCGTGGGTCAGGTGGCCGCCGTGAGCCAGGCTCATGCCGAGGATGGTGTCGCCGGCTTCGATCAGCGCCAGGTACACGGCAGAGTTGGCCTGGGAACCGGAGTGCGGCTGGACGTTGGCGTAGTCGGCACCGAACAGCTGCTTGGCGCGGTCGATGGCCAGTTGCTCGACGACGTCGACGTATTCGCAGCCACCGTAGTAGCGCTTATGCGGATAGCCTTCGGCGTACTTGTTGGTCAGCACCGAACCCTGGGCCTCCATGACCGCCGGACTGGTATAGTTTTCCGAGGCGATCAGCTCGATGTGATCTTCCTGGCGCTGGGCTTCCTGCTGCATGGCGGCATGAAGGTCGGCGTCGAAGCGGGCGAGGGTGGTTTCACGGCTGAACATGGCGGCAGGGTCCCCTGAGGCATGGCAAGAGCGAGCCCGGTCCGGGCTCGTGAAAGCCGCCATTCTACCCCATCGAAGTAAGCCTGAGGTATGAGCGCCGGTCATGCACCGGCGCCACAGGTCTCATGTGAGGACCGGGAACAGCCCCTGGCGCTCGAGGCGTTTGCGCAGTTGCTCCGGGGGCAGCGGGCGGTCGAACAGGAAGCCCTGGACCTCGTCACAGCCATGGGCGCAGAGGAAGTCGAGCTGCGCCTGCTCCTCCACCCCTTCGGCGATCACCGAGAGGTTGAGGCTGTGGGCCATGGCGATGATGGCCCGGGCGATCTGGGCATCCTGCTCGCCATGGGGCAGGCCGTCGACGAAGCTGCGGTCGATCTTGAGGATATCGATGGGGAACTGCTTGAGGTAGTTGAGCGACGAGTAGCCGGTGCCGAAGTCGTCCACCGCGATGCACAGGCCCAGGTTCTTGAGTTCGCCCAGCAGCATCAGGGCCTCGCCGACGTCACGCATCAGGATGCTCTCGGTCAGCTCCAGCTCCAGGCAGGCCGGGGCCAGGCCGGTTTCGGCGAGGATCTGGGCGATGCGCTGGCCGAGCTGGCCGTCGTTGAACTGGCGGGCGGAGAGATTGACCGAGACCTTGGGGATGCGCACCTTGGCCGCGTGCCATTCGCGCATCTGCCGGCAGGCCTCGCGGATCACCCAGTCGCCCACCTGGACCACCAGGCCGATCTCTTCCAGCACCGGGATGAATTCGGCCGGGGAGACGTGGCCGCGCACCGGGTGCTCCCAGCGCAGCAGGGCCTCGACGCCGGTCAGGCGGCCGTTGTCGCAACGGTATTGCGGCTGGTAGTGCAGGCGGAATTCACCCTGCAGCAGGGCGTGGCGCAGGTCGGCCTCCAGTTCCAGGCGCTCCAGGGCGCGGGCGTTCATCTCGGCTTGGTAGAACTGGAAGTTGTTCTTGCCCATCTCCTTGGCGTGGTACATGGCCGTGTCGGCGTTCTTCATCAGCTGGCTGAGCTCGTGGCCGTCCTGGGGCGAGAGGGCGATGCCGATGCTGGCAGAGACGAAGAATTCGCGGCCCTCGAGGATGAAGGCGTCGGACAGCTGGGCGAGGATCTGCTCACCGACGCGGATCGCCTGGGCGAGGGCGGTTTCGCGGCTTTCCAGGCCGGACAGCAGCAGGGTGAATTCGTCGCCGCCCATGCGCGCCACGCTGTCCTCGGTGCCGACGCAGGCGGTCAGGCGCACGGCCACTTCCTTGAGCAGGCGGTCGCCGGCGGCGTGGCCGAGGGAGTCGTTGATCGGCTTGAAGCGGTCGAGGTCGAGGAACATCAGCACCACCCAGCTGCCGTTGTGGCGGCTCTGCTGCAGGGCGTTGTGCAGGCGATCCTGGAACAGGGTACGGTTGGGCAGCAGGGTCAGGGCATCGTAGTAGGCGAGGCGGTGGATGCGCCGCTCGCTGGCCTTGCGCTCGCTGATGTCGACGAAGAAGCAGACGTAGCTCATCAGGTCGCCGTCGTCGTCACGGATGGCGGTGATGCCGACCCAGGAGGGATAGGGCTCGTTGTCGTGGCGGCGCTGCCAGAGTTCGCCTTCCCAGCTTTCCTCGGTACGCAGTTGCTGCATCACGTGCTGCAGCTGGTTGGCTTCCTGTTTGTCGGCACAGAGCATCATCGGCTGCTGGTCGAGTACCTGCTCGGGGGTGAAGCCGGTGATGCGGGTGAAGGTACGGTTGACGCGGACGATGTAGCCGGCCGGGTCGGTGACCAGGATGGCGCCGGCGGAGTGGTCGAACACCGTCGCTGCCATCCGCATGTCCTTGTCCGTGCGGCGCTGGGCGGAGATGTCGCGGCAGACGCCGAGCAGGCCGGCGAAGCGTTCGTGCTCGTCCCACAGCGGCTTGAGGCGCAGCTCGATCTGCAGGGTGTGGCCGGCGGCGTGCAGGCAATCGAGCACCTGGGGGGCGAAGCGTTCCTGGCGCAGCACGGACAGCGCGCGCGGGTCGTCGAGGCTGCGCATCAGGTGTTGCAGGGTACGGCGGAATTCCTGCAGCTGGCGGGTATGGACCACCAGGTCGGTCAGGCGCCGCTGCTGCAGGTCGGCGATGGGATAGCCCAGCAGCTCCTCCACCGAGGGGCTGATGTAGCTGAGGACCAGCTGGGCATCGGTGGTGAAGATGACATCGCTGATGCTCTCGGCCAGTTGGCGGTAGCGGTTCTCGCTGTCGCGCAGGCGGTCGCTGGCGCGCACCATGTCGGTGACGTCCAGGGCCAGGCCGACCACGCTGGCCGCAGTGCCGTCCGGGCGGCTGGCGAGGCGCTGCTCGCGGACGTCGAACCAGCGCCAGCCGCCGTTGCGATGCTGCCAACGCAGCAGGCTGTTGCTCGGCTGGTCGGACAGCGTCGGCCGCATGCTCACCACCCGGGCGTGCAGCTCGGCGTCGTCCGGGTGCAGCCGCTCGCGCCCGAGGCTGGTGAAGGCTTCGGGCGAATAGCCGAGCTTGAGCGCCAGTGGATGGCTCTCGTAGGTCAGCTCGCCACTGGCCACGTCGTAGGTATATAGGGTGTCGGGCGTGGCGCTGATCAGGTTGGACCAGAAGGCGTCACGCTCCAGCAGGCGCAATTCGCCGAGCTTGCGCTGGGTGATGTCGTTGAGACTGAGCAGGGTGGCATCGAGGTGCTGGGGATCGGCCGGCAGGTGCATGGTCAGCCACAGATAGCGCTCGCCCGCGGCGCTGTCGATGCGGGTTTCCAGCTCCAGCACCTGCTGGCCGGAGAGCAGACCTGCCAGCAGCCGGTAGCGCTTGCCACCGGGTTGCACACGGGAGTCGCCCACCAAGCGGTCCCAGGCCTGGTCCAGCTGGTCGATGCCGAGCATCTCCAGCGCTCGCTGGTTGATCTCGGTGATGCGAACCCGTTGGCCGAGAAATTCCAGCGCGTCGGGCTGGGTGGCGAAGAGGGTGGCGAGCTGCTCCGGCGTGTCGATGCCCAGCGTCTGCAGGGCCAGGTGGAGTTCGCTCAGGTCGACCACGCAGATGCCGGTATGGACGCCGTTGAAGATGCTCTCGTAGCGCTGCCGGGTGGTCTGGATGGTTTCCAGGTTGCGCTGCTGCTCGGTGACGTCGCGCAGCACCCAGACGAAGCCGTCCTGCACCTGGGTGCGATCGCGCAGCACCCGGGCGCTCGGCTGGCTGTCGGCCAGGGCATGGCAACTGATGGCGAAGCGCCGGGGCTGCTCGTCCACCCAGAGGGTGACCAGCGGCTGGCCGCCGGCTTCGGCGTGTGCCGGGGCGACCAGCTGTGGCAGCAGGCTGGCCAGGTAGTACTGGGAGGCGTCGCTGGGGGAGACGCCGAGCACGCGTCCGGCGGTGGCATTGACATAGACCAGGCGTCCATCGGCCTGGGTCATGCAGACGAATTCCTCGATGCCGTTCAGTGCCGTGCCGGCCAGCCGCAGGCTGCGCCGCGAAGCCTGGGTCAGCGCCCGCAGGCCCTGTTCTTCGCGCAGCAGCAGGTGCAGCAGTACGCCGGTCACCAGACCGAAGAGGGTGAACAGGGCCAGGCGGCCGAAGGAGTCCGGCAGCCGCAGGCCGGATCCGCTCGCGGCGGAATAGGCGGCGACCACCTGCCAGTCGGTGTAGGCTAGGTCCTGGCGAACCGGGTCATTGGGTAGCGCGGTCGTCGACGGCTCGGTGGAAAACACCGGCGTGCCCCGGGTGCGATCTTCCAGACGCCAGATCAGGCCTTCCAGCAGGCGTGTCTGCCGCCAGAGGGGCTCGTCCAGCGGTGCGCTGGTCAGCACCCACCAGCCCTGTTGCAGGTCCGGGTCGCCGGCCAGCAGTAGGTAAAGGGGGGCGGCGGCCGAGGGGTCATAGTCGTAGTGGAAGTCCGCCCGGCCGGCGCGGTCGATCAGTTGCTGCACGAAGGCGGCATCCGCCGCGTCGGCGAGGCGCCCGGCGCGCAGGGTGGGGTTGGCCGGCAGCCAGCGCACCTCGCGCAGGCCGGGGAAGAAGTCCTTGAGGCTCAGCAGGCGATTGGGGGGCAGGGGCAGCGTGGGATCGAGGGACCAGCGCAGGGTACTGCGCACCGCCTGGGCCTTGAGCGCCAGGCCGAATTCGAGGGTATTGGCCAGTTGCCGCGTCATGCTTTCCAACTGGTCACGGCGCATGGTCTCGCGCTCGGCCATGCCGGCGAGGGCCTGCCAGAACATCATCGCCAGCATCACCACCAGCGACAGGACCAACAAGCCGCGGGTCAGACGGCGCGGCGAGGGAGCGATCGGCTCTTCCGGCAAGGTGGAGGACGGGCTGTTCACGGCAGACTGCTTTCCTGCGGGAGCGTGGGCCATTCGGCTGCGCCCGGTTCCGCGGGGCAGGGGTGGCCTATGATAATGTGCCAGGCAGTGCACCTGCCTGCTTTTTCCGCGGCTTCACCCGGGTGCTTTCGTCGCCCGGGGTTTCGACAGCGTTGTCCGCTGCCGCCATACTGTGTCCCCTGTTTTTTCATTCCGGTCCCAAGGTCCAACCATGGCTCAATACGTCTACACCATGCATCGGGTCGGCAAGGTCGTGCCGCCCAAGCGTGAAATCCTCAAGAACATCTCCCTGTCGTTCTTCCCCGGCGCCAAGATCGGTGTGCTGGGTCTGAACGGTGCGGGCAAGTCCACGCTGCTGCGCATCATGGCCGGCGTCGATACCGAGATCGAAGGTGAAGCGCGACCGATGCCTGGTATCAATGTGGGTTATCTGCCACAGGAGCCGAAACTTGATCCCGAGCAGACGGTTCGTGAGGTGGTCGAGGAAGCCGTTGGTCAGATCAAGCAGGCCCAGGCGCGCCTGGACGAGGTCTATGCCGCCTACGCCGAACCGGATGCCGACTTCGACGCCCTGGCCGCCGAGCAGGCCAAGCTGGAGGCCATCCTCCAGGCCGCCGACGGCCACAACCTGGAGCGCCAGCTGGAAGTCGCCGCCGACGCCCTGCGCCTGCCGGCCTGGGACGCCAAGGTCGGCGTGCTCTCCGGTGGCGAGAAGCGCCGCGTGGCACTGTGCCGCCTGCTGCTGTCGGCTCCCGACATGCTGCTGCTGGACGAACCCACCAACCACCTGGACGCCGACTCGGTGGCCTGGCTGGAGCACTTCCTGCACGACTTCCCCGGCACCGTGGTGGCCATCACTCACGACCGCTATTTCCTCGACAACGTCGCCGGCTGGATCCTGGAACTGGACCGCGGCCAGGGCATCCCCTTCGAGGGCAACTACTCCGGCTGGCTGGAATCCAAGGCCGCGCGCCTGACCCAGGAAGCCAAGCAGGAAGCCGCCCACGCCAAGGCCATGAAGGCCGAACTGGAATGGGTGCGCTCCGGCGCCAAGGCCCGCCAGTCCAAGTCCAAGGCCCGCCTGCAGCGCTTCGAGGAAATGCAGTCCCAGGAATTCCAGAAGCGCAGCGAGACCAACGAGATCTACATCCCTGCCGGCCAGCGCCTGGGCGACAAGGTCATCGAGTTCAAGAACGTCAGCAAGGGCTATGGCGATCGCCTGCTGATCGACGACCTGAGCTTCAGCGTGCCCAAGGGCGCCATCGTCGGCGTCATCGGTGGCAACGGCGCGGGCAAGTCGACCCTGTTCCGCATGATCATGGGCAAGGAGCAGCCGGATTCGGGCAGCATCGAGATCGGCGATACCGTGCAGCTGGCCAGCGTCGACCAGAGCCGCGAGAACCTGTCCGACACCAAGACCGTCTGGGAGCAGGTGTCCGATGGCTCGGACATCATCAAGATCGGTAACTACGAGGTGCCTTCGCGCAGCTACGTCGGTCGCTTCAACTTCAAGGGCGCCGACCAGCAGAAGTTCGTCAAGGACCTCTCCGGCGGTGAGCGCGGTCGCCTGCACCTGGCGCTGACCCTCAAGCAGGGCGGCAACGTGTTGCTGCTGGACGAACCGTCCAACGACCTGGACGTGGAAACCCTGCGCGCCCTGGAAGATGCCCTGCTGGACTTCCCCGGCGCGGCCATCGTGATCTCCCACGATCGCTGGTTCCTCGACCGCATCGCCACCCACATCCTCTCCTACGAGGATGACTCGAACGTGGTGTTCTTCGAAGGCAACTACACCGAGTACGAAGCCGATCGCAAGAAGCGCCTGGGCGAGGCCGCGGCCCAGCCCAAGCGGGTCAAGTACAAGAAGCTGGCTTAAACGTCAGCAGAAACGCCGGCAGGGAAACCTGCCGGCGTTTCTTTTTGTCTTTCGCTATATACCTCATGCTATAACGCTCGAAACGGACCCGTTCCGCTTGGTTTCACGATCAGGCCGGCACGCCGAGGATCACATGAGACGCCTTGAATACCGCCGTGGCGGCGACGCCCGGAGCCAGCTGCAGCTCTTGCACCGCGTCGCGGGTGACCATGGCCACCACGCGGCTGCCGCCGGGCAGGGCGATGCAGACCTCGGCATTGACCGCGCCATCGCTGACGCTCTCGACCGTGCCGGCCAGGCAATTGCGCGCCGACAGGCGCAGGCCGCTATCGGCGGTCATCACCATCACCCAGGGCGCCTTGACCAGGGCCACGGCCGGCTGGCCCGGCGCCAGGCCCAGGCTGGTGACGCTGTCCAGGGTAACCACCGCCACCAGCTCGGTACCGCCTGGCAGCGCCAGGGTCACCTCCGCATTAACCGCGCCTTCGCGCACCTGGCTGACGGTTCCCTGGAATACATTGCGGGCACTGACCTTCATGGGATTTCGCTCCTGAACGTTGGGATGGAAGAGGCAAGGGGCGCCACTCTAGGTCGGAGCGTTGTAGTCATACAACCCGAGCGCCGGGGGTGTCCGCCATGAGCGCCTCGCCCTTCATCGCCCATCTGTCGCTGGAAAGCAGCGTCGGCGCCGAGCTGACCCAGACCCGTATCCGCCTGCTGGAGGCCATCGCCGCCACCGGCTCCATCAGCCAGGCGGCCAAGCGGGTGCCGCTGTCCTACAAGGCGGCCTGGGATGCGGTGGACCAGATCAACAACCTTTCCGCGCAGCCCCTGGTGGCGCGCAGCGCGGGCGGCAGCGGCGGTGGCGGCACCCGGTTGACCGACTATGGCCAGCGCGTGGTGGCCTTCTATCGCGCCCTGGAACAGCACTACCAGACCACCCTGAACCAGGTGGCGGCCGGACTCGACGAGGCCAGCCGCACCGAGGTGGCGGATTTTCGCCAGTTGCTGCTCAACCTCAACTGGCGCAGCAGTGCTCGCAACCAATTTTCCGGCGAGGTCGCCGCCCTCGCACACAGCGACGTGGAAAGTGCCGTGACCCTGCGCCTGGACGACGCCACCGAACTCACCGCCCTGGTCACCCGCGAAAGCGCCGAGCAGCTACGTCTGGCGCCGGGGCGGGCCGTGGTGGCGCTGGTCAAGGCCTCCGCGGTGCTGATCGGCACCGAACCAGGCCTGCGGCTGTCGGCGCAGAACCAATTATGGGGCGCGGTCGAGCGGGTCCACGAAGGGCCAGTCAACCATGAGGTGGTCCTGGAGCTACCAGCGGGCCGCCGGATCACCGCCACCCTGACCGCCGCTAGCAGTCGCCAGCTGGGGCTCGTCCCCGGGTTGGCCGCCTGCGCCTGTTTCAGCGCCGCCAGTGTCTTGCTGATGAGCGCGTCCTGAATCCCACCCTGAGAGAATCTCCGCATGACGTCCCTCCGTTTGTCCCTGCTCTGTGGCCTGGTCGCCAGTACCCTGGCCACCTCCGTCCTCGCCGACGAGGTCCAGGTGGCCGTGGCCGCCAACTTCAGCGCGCCGCTCAAGGCCATCGCCGAACGATTCGCCCAGGACACCGGCCATCACCTGGTCATCTCCAGCGGCGCCACCGGCCAGCTCTATGCCCAGATCAGGAACGGCGCACCCTTCGAAGTCTTCCTCTCCGCCGACGACAGTACCCCGGTCAAGCTGGAAGGCGAGGGTGCGGCGGTCAAGGGGTCGCGCTTCACCTATGCCATCGGCACCCTGGCGCTCTGGTCGCCCAAGGCTGGCTATGTGGATGGGAAGGGCGCGGTGCTCAAGCAGAATGGTTTCGCGCACCTGGCCGTCGCCAATCCCAAGACGGCCCCCTATGGCCTGGCGGCTACCCAGGTGCTGGACAAGCTGGGCCTGACCGAAGCGGTCAAGACCAAGCTGGTGGAAGGCCAGAACATCACCCAGACCTACCAGTTCGTCGCCACCGGCAATGCCGAGCTGGGCTTCGTCGCCCTGTCGCAGATCTACCAGGATGGCAAGGTCAAGGAAGGCTCGGCCTGGATCGTGCCGGCCGAACTCTATGAACCCATCCGCCAGGACGCCGTGCTGCTGGAGCCGGGTAAGGATCAGGCGGCGGCCAAGGCGCTGCTGGCCTATCTCAAGGGCCCCCAGGCGGCCGCGGTGCTCAAGGCCTACGGCTACCGGCAGTGACGCCATGAGCCTGACCGCGGCGGACTGGGCGGCGATTCGCCTGACCCTGGAACTGGCCAGCGTGACCACCCTGCTGCTCCTGGTACTGGGCACGCCCATCGCCTGGTGGCTGGCGCGCACCCGTTCCTGGCTCAAGGGGCCCATCGGCGCCTTGGTGGCCTTGCCCCTGGTGCTGCCGCCCACGGTGATCGGTTTCTACCTGCTGTTGGCCATGGGGCCGGAGGGTTGGGTGGGGCAGGCGACCTCCGCCCTCGGGTTGGGGCGGCTGCCCTTCACCTTCGCCGGGCTGGTGGTGGGTTCGCTGTGCTATTCGCTGCCCTTCGTGGTGCAGCCGCTGCAGAACGCCTTCGAGGCCATCGGCCCGCGCCCCCTGGAGGCGGCGGCCACCCTCAGGGCCAGTCCGCTGGACACCTTCTTCCATGTGGTGCTGCCGCTGGCGCGTCCGGGTTTCATCACCGCCGCCATCCTCGGCTTCGCCCACACCGTGGGCGAATTCGGCGTGGTGCTGATGATCGGTGGCAATATCCCCGGGCGGACCCAGGTGGTCTCCACCCAGATCTTCAATCACGTGGAAGCCATGGAGTATGCCCAGGCGCACCTCCTGGCCGGGGGCATGCTGGCCTTCTCCTTCGTGGTCCTGCTGCTGCTCTACGGGCGCCGCGGGCGGTCGGCCTGGACATGAGTCTCGCGGCACGTTTCGAACTGCGCCATGCCGGCTTCGTGCTGGACGTGGACCTGGCCTTGCCCGGCAAGGGCGTCACCGCGTTGTTCGGCCCCTCGGGCTCGGGCAAGACCAGCTGCCTGAGATGCGTGGCCGGCCTCGAACCCACTGCCCGCGGCCGGTTGGTGGTGGCGGGGGAGACCTGGCAGGACAGCGAGCGCGGGCTGTTCTTGCCGCCGCACAAACGCGCCCTGGGCTACGTCTTCCAGGACGCCAACCTGTTCGAGCACCTGGACGTGCGCCGCAACCTGCTGTTCGGTTGGCGGCGGGTAGAGCCCGTCGAACGTCGACTGGAGCTGGAGCAGATCGTCGAGTTGCTGGGCATCGAAGGGCTGCTCACCCGGATGCCGGCGCGCCTTTCCGGTGGCGAGCGCCAGCGGGTCGGCATCGCCCGGGCGCTGCTGACCAGTCCGCGGCTGCTGCTGATGGACGAACCCCTGGCGGCCCTGGACGCCGAGCGCAAGGCGGAGATCCTGCCCTATCTGGAACGCCTGACCCGCGAGCTGGCGCTGCCGATCCTCTATGTCAGCCATGCCCCCGACGAGGTGGCGCGGCTGGCCGATCACCTGGTGCTGCTGGAGCGAGGTCGGGTGCTGGCCAGTGGGCCGACCACCGAGGTACTGGCGCGCCTGGACCTGCCCATCGCCCTGGCCGAGGACGCCGGGGTGGTGCTGGAGGGACGGGTACTGGGCCATGATCCGGACTACGGCCTGCTCAGCCTGGGCCTGGCCGGCGAGCAGCGCGTGCTGCTGGCCCATGCGCCGCTGCCGCCCGGCCAGCCGCTGCGCATCAAGGTGCTGGCGCGGGACGTGAGCCTGAGTCTGGAACGCCAGCACAGCAGCATTCTCAATGTGCTGCCGGTCACCGTCGCCGAGATCGCCCCGACCCGCTCGCCGGCCCAGGTGCTCTTGCGCCTGGACCTGGGCGATAAGGCGCTGCTGGCACGGATCACCCGCTATTCGCTGGAGCGCCTGGCGTTGCAGCCGGGAAGTCGGGTGTGGGCGCAGCTCAAGTCGGTGGCGGTGCTGGCGTAGTAGACTACTTGCGTCTTAGCGTACGGTAGACTTTGTGTAAGAGGTGGTCTGCCGCAACATCCCGGAAATCGCCGTCCGACATTAGTCGACTAAAAATATCTTCGTTGCCCTCCATACGGTCGATCACTAAACCCTCGAACGCCTTGCGGAACACATAGCCGAAGTCTTCCAACGAGTTGGCATTGACCGCCTTCTCCAATTCCTCGTTGGCAACGGCTTCTGCCTCGATCTGATCGAAGAAAAGTTGGTCAGCCTCGGTGAAGTTGGTGCCGAAGCGCTCGTTAAGTGCTTTGACCAATTCGGACAGCGGCACTTCCTCGTCTCCGGGCTGACCTGTGCCCACGTCGCTTGGGCCTTTCAATGCCTTCGCTTCACCTTGTGCTAGGTCGATGCTGCCTTCGCTGATCTTCTGCAGGCGGTAATACTCCAGGCTGACCTCATCGTCCACCTGATAGCCGGGGCCGCTGGCATCGCGCGGCAGTTTGGTCAGGAGGAAGCGTAGATAGGTGTAGAGGCGCTCAAGCTCCGAGTCCTGATAGGGCATCACTTGCGAGAGGAAACCGTACAGGTTGCGGAAGCTTACCAGCAGCCCCTTGCATTCGAGCTGCTCCTCTTCCTCTAGCTGCTTGAATCGCTCCACCGCCAGGTCGAGCAGGCCGTTCATCTTAGCCTGATCGTGAACACTCTCCTTGCGTTTGCCGGTGAAATACAAGTTGCAGTAAGCATTCACCTCGTCGGAATAGATTATTTGCAGCTCTTCTATCTGGTGTTGCAGACGATAGAGATGTTGCGGATCGGTCATCCCCTCGTAAGGTGTTTCACCGTAATAAGGCTTGAAAGCCTTGAAGATCTCTTCGGGCCGGTTGCGAAAATCGAGTACGAAGGTATCTTCCTTGCCAGGTGCCATGCGGTTAAGCCGTGAGAGGGTCTGCACGGCCTGAATGCCTGAGAGCTTCTTGTCCACGTACATGGTGTGCAGCAGCGGTTGATCGAAACCGGTCTGGTATTTTTCTGCCACCAGCAGGACGCGATACTCCTCGCCGGCGAAGGTTTCCGGTAGCTCGCGTTCGGAAATGCCGCCGTTCATGCCAACCTCGGTAAAACTCTGATCGGGAAGCTTGGGGTCTTCCACGCTGCCGGAAAAGGCCACCAGCGACTTCACGTCGGTATAGCCCTTCTTGGCGATGTAGGCGTCGAACGCTAGCTTGTAGCGCACCGCGTGCAGGCGCGACTCGGTCACTACCATGGCCTTGGCACGCTGGCCGATCTTGTGCCGCACATGAGCGCGGAAATGCTCAACCATCACTTCGGTTTTCTGATTGATGTTGTGCGAGCTCAATGTCACGAAGCGCGCCAGCGCCAGCGCTGCTTTCTTGCGCTGCACCTGAGGGTCGTTGGCGGCGGATTGGGTCAGCTTGTAGTAGGTCTGGTAGGTGGTGTAGTGCGCCAGCACATCAAGGATGAAACGCTCCTCGATAGCCTGACGCATACCGTATTTGTGAAAAGGTGCCTTGCCCGTTGGCCCCGGCTCGTCGAAGACGTGCTTGGTCTTGTATTTGGGTGTGGCGGTGAAGGCATAGAAGCTTATGTTGCTCTGACGCCCTCTTTTGAGCATTTCCCGCAGGATACCGTCGCTTTCCTCGTCGGGGTTCTCCACTTGGTACTGCGCGGCGGCCTCCTCGATGCCGTGCTGGTTGAGCACGTACTTCATGTCCATCGCTGTTTCGCCGGACTGCGAGCTGTGCGCCTCGTCGACGATCACTGCATAGCGCTTGCCCTCGGTGCTAATCGCCAAGACGTTAGGGTTGCCCTGTTGATTGAGCTTTTCCAGGGTTTCACTGACGAAGGGAAATTTCTGCAGAGTAGTGATGATGATGGGCGTGCCGTTGGCTAGAGCTTGTACCAACTGCTTGGTGTCCTCGTCGATCTTCTTGACCACCCCCTGCTTGTGCTCGAACTGGTAGATGGTGTCCTGTAGTTGCTGATCCAGCACGCGACGGTCGGTGATGACCACCACCGAGTCGAACACCTTGTCATCCTGCGCGTCATGCAGGCTGGACAAGCGATGCGCCAGCCAAGCGATGGAGTTGGACTTGCCCGAGCCCGCTGAGTGCTCGATTAGGTAGTTATGCCCACTGCCATGCGCTCGGCTGTGGCTGAGCAGTTTGCGCACTGCGTCGAGCTGGTGATAGCGCGGGAAGATCATGCTTTCCTTGCGGATCTTCTTGATCGCGCCATCGACGAGGATGCGCTTCTCGTCCTCCTGCAGGTGCATGAACTGCCCGATGATCTCCAGCAGGCTGTCGCGCTGCCACACCTCGCGCCACAGGTAGCTGGTGCGGTAACCACCGTCGGCTGCCGGTGGGTTGCCGGCACCGGTTTCCGTCGCTGTGATAGGGCAACCCAGATTGAACGGCAAGAACACCGTCTTGCCACCGGATAGACGCGTGGTCATGAACGCTAGATCCTGATCCACGGCGAAATGCACCAGGGCGCGTTTCTTGAACTCGAAGAGCTTCTCCTGCGGGTCGCGCTGGTGCTTGTACTGCAGCTTGGCGTCCTCGACGCTCTGCCCGCTCAAGGCGTGCTTCAGCTCGGCGGTGACGATGGGTAGGCCATTAATGAACAGCACCAGATCCAGCGACTTGTTGTCCTTCTCGGAGAAGTACAACTGGCGCGTCACCGATACCTGGTTCTGCGCGTAGAGCGCCAGGGTATCCGGGTTCAGGCTATTGCTCGGGGCGAAGAAGGCCACACGCAGCAGCTTGCCGTAGCACTTGAAGCCGTGGCGCAGCACCTTGAGCATGCCCTTGGTATCCAGCTCCTTGCACAGACTGTCGAGCAGCAGCTTTTCGCAGTCATCGCCCTGGATGGCTTGCAAGGCTTGCCAGGTCTTGGGCTGGGTGCGCTGGATGAAGTCCAGCACCTGCTTGGGTTCCAGGGCGCGAGCCGTGTCGTAATCCTGGCTATGGCCCTGGCGGAGCCCGCCCTCGTGCAAGAGGGAATATTCGATGGCGTCTTCAAACTGCGCTTCGCTGTGCTTTTTGGCCACGGTCGTTCCTTGTGTAAAGCGGTAGGGCGCTGCCGGATGGAGTGACATCCATATGTATGAAAGGCTGGCTCAGCCTTTCATACAGGGATTTATATGTAAGCTTTCATGGCTTTTTCTTACATATGGTTTTCTGTGTGTAAGGCAGTCTGCTTCAGGCCATGAACAGATCGAAATAGCGCTTGAACAGGTACAGCCGGTTACGCCCGTAGCCTGTGGTTTCCACCAGGACATTCAAGCCTTCGAGCTGCCTGACCAGGGCGGTGGCGCTCTGGTGGGTCAGGCCGAGCACCTCGGCGGCTTCGCCAATGCTGAGCATGGGCCGCTGGTACAGGTGCAGCAGCAGACGCTTGGCGTTTTCCGCCCGCTTGCCAAGCATGAAAATCTGATGCTCCACCTCCTGGCGCAGAGCCATGATGGCCATGAAGGTGTTCTTGCTGCTGGTGGCGGTTTCCACTACGGCAGTGAGGAAGAAGCGTAGCCAGTGCAGTAGATCATTGGAACTGCGCACCACGGTCAGGGCATCGTAATAGGCACCGCGATTACGCTCGAAGAAGTCCGATAGATACAGCGCCGGCTTATGCAACAGCCCCTTGTCCACCAGATACAGGGTGATAAGCAAACGGCCGATGCGCCCGTTGCCGTCGAGAAAGGGGTGGATGGTCTCGAACTGATAGTGGCTCAGGGCAATGCGGATCAGATCTGGCACCTGCACCTGCTCGTTGTGCCAGAACTTTTCCAGATCGCCCATCAGCTCCGCCACCTCGTTCGGGTGCGGTGGCACGAATACGGCATTGTTCAGATTGCTGCCGCCGATCCAGTTCTGCGAGGTGCGAAACTCCCCCGGCAGCTTGTGATCACCACGCACACCCTGCATCAGCACCGCATGGGTCTGCTTGAGCAGGCGGATGGACAGCGGAAGTTGCTCGAGGTCCGCGACGGCAGTGTTGATCGCCTCGATATAGTTCTGCACCTCCTGCCAGTCGTCACGCTTCTCTGGCGCCACCTGCTCCTTGCGCATCAACGCCTCGTCCATCTGCGTCTGGGTGCCTTCGATGCGGCTTGAGGTATTGGCCTCCTTGGCGATATGCATGCGGATGAACAGATCCACGTCCGGCACCATCAGCGACAGCGCATTGAGCTCCGCCAACGCCCGCGAGGCACGTTCCAGCAGGGTATTGAGTTGCGGGTCGAGCCACTGGATCGGCGTCGGTGAAAAGCTCTTGTACTGGTACTGCTGCAGCCAGTGGCCGGAGTGGAGCTGTTCGACTTGCATCAGGCGACTTCCTTGTCTGGTTCGGGTTCTTCGGCGGCTGTCGGCGCTTGCCAGTCGCGCACATCAATCTGGCCGGTCACGGCGGCGGTGATCAGAGCGGTGCGGTATTCCTGCAGCGCTTCGATTTCTTGGATGGCCAAATCACTCAATCGATTACAGCGCTTCATCTGTTGCTGAATATGAAGAACGATTTCTTGCTGTTCTTCCAACGGAGGCAGGATATGGCGAATGGATTTCAGATCGGCGAGAGAGAAACGTCCCCGAGTCGCTTCGACAGATACAAGCCTGACCAAGTGGCGACCGTATTCTGAATTGAGCAAAAAACAGAGGTACTCGGGATCTGCAGTGCGCTTGTCGACTTTGATGCGAACCACGTCCTGGGTGACGATACCGCTCGGCTGGTCTAGCGGATAGACACAGGCATCTCCAGGTGGGTCGCCGACCTTTGCGAGCAAAATGTCACCACCATCAACGCGACAAAAATCCAGTTGCCTGGCTTTTTCTTCTGTTACGTATTTATCGGATTTTCTCTGGAAGCCAGTGTCCTTTACATCACCTGAGTAAATGACAGGTACACCTTCATCGACCAATTCGGTGGTCAAGAGATCACTACCAAAGGGGCCGTTGACAAAGCTGTTGCGGTCATCAGTCGAGAGATAGTTAAGCTTCTGGTTGCGCTTCCAATGATCAGGGATGTTTCCAAGCCATTTCTGTATGCATGTCCCAGCCAATGCATAAGTATTGAGCCCTCTGGTAACGGTCAGTGTAATGATCGCGATACGTTGCTCTTGAAGTTTTTCGATTAATTCTCGTTTTTTTTCGATCAGACGGTCGATCTGCGCTGTCTTGTGGTCAAGAAAGTTAGCGATATTTCTTTGCTCGTCAAGGCTAGGTAGGCAAAGCCAGTAATCTCCCAGGTCATACTGAGTGATGCTGGGGATTGCTGTTTGGGTTGCTAGTTTCTCGTAATGAATGGTTGTTGAAGAATAATAAAGATAACGTCCAAAAACACCTGGCTGGATGATGCTGTAAAACATCGTGTCCACTGTCCAGAAACTGCCGATTATATGTAAGGGTTTGTCGATAGTGCCCTTTCTTCCAAAGAGTACCGACTCACCGTCATATAGGAAATCAGAAGCCCATGTGAACTGGCCGCCAGAGCCAATAACCGGAAACCCTTCATCGTTTTCGACTTCTTTATAGTCGCGACCATTTTGTATGGCCGTCATAAATTTCAGTCGGCGAACCTCCCAGCCTTCTGGAATAGTTGGTAGCCACTCAACTCCTGAGTCCCTGTATTCCGGATACGCCCGATACCCCATCAAACCACCTCACTGAGCATGGTCAAAATCTCGCTTTCCAGTGCCTTGATCTCCGCCTCGATTTCCTCCAGCGGACGTGGGGCTTCGTACTGGTAGAAGTGACGATTGAAGGGAATTTCGTAACCCACCTTGGTCTTGTCGAAGTCGATCCAGGCATCCGGGCGATAGGGCAGCACTTCGCGGGCCAGATAGTCCTGGCAGTGCTGGCGCACCAGCGCGAGCAGCGCGCTCTTGTCCACCTTGCCCTTGTTGGCGCTGCTCTCGTAATCCAGTGGCAGGGGCATGGCGATATCGGCGGGCAAGGCGACGTTCTCGGTATCGCGCAGGTCGGCATCCGGCTCGGGTTTGCCATTCACGTCACGGCAAATATCCGCCTCCGGGTCTTGTTCACCGAGGGCGCACTTGGCCAGCAGGGCTTTGATCAGCGGTGCGCTCCAGCCCGTGCCGCTGTCCTTGAAGGCGGCTTTGAGCAGCGTGGCGAAGGCCTCTCGGTTGCGCATTGGTTCAGTGCCCACCAGGCGCGTCTGCAAGCTAGTCAGCACATCGAGGATGGCGGCTTGCTGTGCCTGGCCTGCGGCAATTTCGGCGGCCATACCGGCCTTGTCCTTGCGCTTCTTGCTGACGGCCAGGTTGACGAAATAGCTGCTGGCCTTGACCTGTTCGATGCGTGCGTCAGTTACGGCAAAGTTCAGACGCAGGGGGCGCTCGACGGTGATCTTCAGGTAGCCAAAGTCGCGGTTGTCGAACACCTTGCTAACCAGGATGCCTTTGTTCGGGTCGCGCTTTTTCTTGCGGTCGGGTTCGATATTGGTCTCTATTTCGCCCAGCGTCAGGCTCCGCTCGTGCTGGAAGGCGCCGTGGATACGTTCCAGCAGGTCGATATGGTTGGGCTCGTAAGAGCTATTCTCCGTTGGGCCTTCGCCGAGCTTCTTGCGTTTGTCGCCCAGGCTCTTTTTCATCTTCCAGGCAAATTCGCTGGCGTTAATCAGTTGCACCTTACCCTTGCGCCGCTCGCTCTTGCGGTTGGTCACGATCCAGATATAGGTGGAGATGCCGGTGTTGTAGAAGAGTTGATCGGGCAGGCCGACCACGGCCTCCAGCCAGTCGTTCTCGATGATCCAGCGGCGGATATTGCTCTCGCCGCTACCGGCGTCGCCGGTAAACAGCGGCGAGCCGTTAAATACCACGGCTATGCGTGAACCGGCACCCGCTTCGCCGCCTTCGGCTACGCCGGGTACGCGCTTGCTGATCATATGCTGGAGGAATAACAGGGCGCCGTCATTGATGCGCGGCAGGCCCGCCCCAAAGCGGCCGTTGAAGCCTAGTCGTTTGTGCTCCTCGGTCACATAGTCCTGCTCGGGCTTCCATTCCACACCGAAGGGTGGGTTGGCCAGCATGTAGTGAAAGGTTTCATCTGGGTGGCCATCGCCATCGATCACGCCATCCTTTTTCCGCCCGGTGCCTAGAGTGTCGCCGAACACGATATGGTTCGTATTCTCGCCTTTGATCATCAGATCCGAGCCGCAGATGGCATAGGACTCGGGGTTGTACTCTTGGCCGTAGAGCTCGACGTGGGCACGTGGGTTTGCCATGAGGATATGTTTTTCCGACTCGGAGAGCATGCCGCCTGTGCCGCAAGTGGGATCGTAGATGCGGATCACCTTGCCAGGCATGTAGACATCTTCCTGCCCATTGAACAGCAGGTTGACCATTAGCTTGATTACTTCGCGAGGGGTGAAGTGATCCCCGGCTTCCTCGTTTGCCTGCTCGTTGAAGCGCCGCACAAGATCTTCGAAGATATAGCCCATTGCCATATTGGGAACGCGACTAGGGTGCAGATTGATGGAAGCGACGGCCTGGATGACCTGGAAAAGCCGATTGGCCTCTTCGAGCTTGTCGATTTCGACGCCGAAGTTGAACTTATCGAGGATCTTGCGCGCTTTGCTGGAGAAGCTTGCCATGTAGTTGACGAGGTTGCGCGCCAAGTTGTTCGGATCAGCCAACAGGGTCTTGAATTTGAATTCACTGGTGTTAAAGAAATTTAGCTCGAACTTGCGGCAAATGATGTTCTCGATGGTTTCTTCATCGTATTTGCCGTTGCTCTTGTATTTTTTATACTCGGCTAGCACTTCATCCTTGCTGGCTTCCAACACGCAGTCCAGGCGGCGCAGTACGGTCAGCGGAATCATCACCCGGCGGTATTGTGGCGGGCGGTAAGGGCCGCGCAGCAGGTTGGCGATGTCCCAGATGAAATCGCTGTGTTTTCTGTAAAGCTCTTGATGATCCACTCGTGTTCCTTTGATGACGCAACTCAATAGCCGCTAGTTTAACGCGATGCTAGGCCTTAAGCCGCTCCAGCAGGAAATCCACCAGCACCCTGACCGCCGCCGGCAACTGGCGATCCGGCGGATAGAGCAGCCAGGCGGTGCCCTGGTAGGGGCCGAGGTATTGCCAGTCGGGTAGCACCCTCAGCAGGCTGCCGTCGGCCAGACCGGCTTCGGCGGCGAAGGCCGGCAGGCAGGCGATGCCGAGGTCGGCGAGGGCGGCTTCCAGGCGCACGCCGCTGTGGTTGCAGGCCAGGCGGCCGCGCACCGTCACGCTTTCCACCCGGTCGCCGCGGCGCAGTTGCCAGCGCTGGTCGCCCGGGGTTTCGCCCAGGTAGAGGCAGTCATGCTCGGCCAGCGCCTGGGGCTGCTGGGGCATGCCGTGGCGCCGAAGATAGGCCGGACTGGCGCAGAGCACGAAATCCATCTGCCGCAGCGGGCGGGCGACGAAGCCGGCGGGCGGCTGCTCGGTGATGCGCACCAGCAGGTCCTGGTCGTCGGCGATGGGGTCCAGTGGGCGGTCGTCCAGGCGCAGTTGCAGATCCACCTCGGGATAGCGCTGGAAGAAGTCCGGCAGCAGCGGCGCGATCAAGCGATAGCCGACTGCCTTGGGCACCGCCAGGCGCACCTGGCCGCGGGGTTCCTCGCGATGTTGCTGGCCGCTGTCCAGGGCGGCGCCGGCGGCGGCCAGCAGTTGGCGGCAGTGGCCGAGCACCTCGCGCCCGGCTTCGCTGAGGCGCAACTGGCGGGTGGTGCGTTGCAACAGCCGCACCCCCAGCTCTCGTTCCAGGCGGGCGACCTGGCGGCTGACCGCCGAGGGCGTGGCGTCCAGCAGTCGGGCGGCGGCGGTGAAGCTGCCGGTCTCCACCACCTTGGCGAAGGCGACCATGCAGGGGAGCAGGGGCAGGGCGCGCAGGAGATCCATGCCTGATTCCAGGGAAGTAATGGGCCAGGGGATGCTGGCATTACTTCTCTGAGGGAACAAGAGTTATACCGGCTGCTTGGCTTATGGTCAGGGTCGATGCGAGGCACACTGGCGCCCTGGTTCGCGGAGAAGTCGCCATGGCGCAACGTTCCACCTTCGGCCTCGCCGAAGGCCTGCTGCTCGCCACTGCTTTGGTCTGGGGCACCAGCTACGCCGTGGTCAAGGACGCCGTGATGCTCTATCCGGTACTGGGCTACCTGGCGCTGCGCTTCTGCCTCACCGCGGCGCTGCTGCTGCCCACGCTGCGGGGCGAGGGCCGGCGGGCCTGGCGACCAGGAATACCAACCGGCCTGCTGCTGCTGGCGATCTTTCTCGCCGAGACCTTCGGCGTGGCCCTGACCAGCGCCAGCAACGCTGCCTTTCTCATCAGTCTCTGCGTGGCCCTGACGCCCTTCGCCGAATGGTGGTTGCTGGGCCAGAAGCCCGAACCCCGGGCGCTTGGCGCGGCGGCCCTGGCAGTAGTGGGCGCCGGTCTGCTCACCCGGGGGATCACCCTGAGCTTCAACCTGGGCGACGGCTTGATCCTGCTGGCGGCGCTGCTGCGCGCGGTGAACGTCTGCGTGGTGCGGCGCCGGCTGCAACGCGCCGCCGCGCCGGTCCCGGCCCTGGCACTGACCGCGGTGCAGACCGGCGTGGTGGGCCTGGCCTGCCTGCTGCTGTTCGCCCTGGGCCCGGGACTGACGCCGCTGCCGGTGCAACCGGGCTTCTGGCTGGCCACCGGCTACCTAGTGCTGTTCTGCACCCTGGGCGCCTTTCTCGCCCAGAACTACGCCCTGGGCCGCACCAGCGCTACCCGCGTCGCCCTGCTGATGGGCGCCGAGCCGCTGTTCGGCGCGCTGTTCGCCGCCTTCTGGCTGGACGAACGCCTGGGCCTCTGGGGCTGGTTGGGCGGTCTGCTGATCGTCATCGCCTCGCTGTGGGGGACGTTGCCGCGGCGGGCGCCAGACTACTCGAACACGATCCGCGGGAAATAGAAGCCGACCACCCAGTTGGGCACGTCGACGATCTCGCTGATGCGCAGATCGCCACAGACCGAGCAGAGCAGATAGGCCTGCTCCGCCGACAGGTTGCGGGTCTGTCCGAGCCAGTCGATGGCGCCGCTGACGGCCATGCGCGCCGCGGCCAGCAGGTCCGGTCCGACGCCCGTGAAGACCTCGTAACCAGCGCCGTCCAGGTGCCGGGTAACCGGCCCCGGGGTGCTGAAGCGCGGCATGGCCAGCGGCTGCTGCTTGATCAGCTCGAAGGTGGCGGTGACCGCCATGGCGGTCTCGATGGCGGTGCCGCAGACCTCGCCATCGCCCTGGGCGGCATGGGTGTCGCCAATGGAAAACAGCGCTCCGGCCACTTCCACCGGCAGGTAGAGGGTAGTGCCGGCGGCCAGGTCGCGGATGTCCAGGTTGCCGCCCACCCGCCGCGGAGGCACCACCGAGTGCAGGCCCGACGCGGCGGGGGCCACCCCCAGGGTGCCGGCGAAGGGCTTGAGCGGGACCCGCGCCAGATCGCCGAAGGCGGCTGGCGTCTGACCGGTACGGTCGTACTGCCAGAGTTGCAGCACCGGGGTGGGAAACTGGTCGGCGAGCAGGCCGAAGCCGGGGATGTTGGCGGTCCAGCCAAAGCCGCTGGGGATGAAGCTGTCCAGCGTCACCTTGAGCACGTCGCCCGGCTCGGCGCCCTCGATCCACAGCGGACCGCAGACCGGATTGACCCGTTCGAAGGGCAGGGTGGCGATGTCGGCGGCGCCAGAGTGGGCGTGGAAATGGCCGTCCGCCGCATCGCGACAAGCGAAACTCACTGTGTCACCCGGCGCGACCTCCAGCGCCGGGGCGAGGCTATGATCCCAGCCGCAATGGCAGTGCTGGCTGTGCAGGGTCTTGATCATCTGGAGCCTCCGCGGACGGTCTATGCCTAGTGGACGACGTCATTGGCCTTGAATTCGGTGCTGCGACCGCTGAGCTTGAGGAAGGCCAGCACGGCCAGCCCCAGCACCATCCAGCAACCGCCTCCGACCTTGGCGTAGACATCGGCATTGAACAGCACATAGGCGAGGATGACGAAGCCGACCAGCGGGATCAGGGCGTGCAGCAGCGGGCGACCGGCGCCGCGGTGATGCCAGGCCACTGCCACATGCAGGAGCAGGAAGGCGGTCAGTGCACCGAAGTTGCACATGGACGCCAGCAGATTGATCTGACCGACGAAGAACAGGCCCAGCACCAGGCTCAACACCGCCACCAGCAGGATGGCGCGTTGCGGCACGCGGGTGACCGGATGGATGTGCCGCAGGAACTGCGGCAGCTGGCGGTCGCGGGCCATGGCGAACAGCAGTCGCGAGGTGGCGGCCTGGGCCACCAGGGCGTTGGCGATGGCGGCGCCGATGGCCACCGCCAGGGCGATCACTACCTGCAGCCAGGGCCCGGCGATCAGCCGGCCGATCTCGTAGAAGGCGTTGTTGGAGGCGTCGGCGTCGGGGTACTGGATCAAATTGGGCTGCAGCAGCGCGGCCAGCCAGGTCTGTACCATGAACAGCGCGGCTACCAGGGTCAGGGCCAGCAAGGTGGCGCGACCCACCACGCGGCTACCGCCCCGGGTCTCTTCGGAGAGGGTGGAGATGGCGTCGAAGCCAAGGAAGGACAGCACCGCCACCGAGAGGGCGCTGAAGATCAGCGGCAGGGAGAATTCCTGGGGGTTGTACAGTGGCTTCAGACTCCACTCGGCGCCATTGACCCCGCGGCTGATGGCCAGGGACGCCAGCACCACGAACACCAGCAGCACCGCCAGCTGGCCATAGAGGAACAGGCGGTTGGCGCGGGCGGTGGTCTCGATGCCACGCAGGTTGACCAGGGTGTTGAGGCCGACGAAGAACAGGATCCACAGCGGTTGGGGAATCGCCGGGATGACGTTGGCCATGGCGTTGGCGCCGATGACATAGAGCAGGGTGGGCACCAGCAGGTAGTCCAGCAGGATGGCCCAGCCGGCGAGAAAGCCCAATGCCGGATGCAGGCCGCGGCCGACGTAGGTGTAGACCGAGCCGGCGACCGGGAAGGCGCGCGACATCTGCTGGTAGCTGACCGCGGTGAACAGCATGGCGATGAAGCCGATCAGGTAGGTGAGGGGCACCATGCCATGGCTGGCATCGAACACTCCGCCGAAGATGGAAAAGGGCGCGATGGGCACCATGAACACCAGGCCGTAGATGAGCAGGTCCTTCAGCCCGAGCTGGCGCTTGAGTTCCTGGGTGTAGCCGAAGCGGGCGAGGTCGGCGGCGTCGCCGGACGGAGCGTGCTGAGTCATGGGGGCATCCTCGAAGGGGCGGGGTGAGCTCGACTCTAGGCCAGCGGCCAGACAGGCCCCATCCGTAAAAGTGCTAGGTTTGCAGGAACTTCGGGCAACTGGCAGAGGCTTTGCATTCTTTCTCCCATCGCGACCCCTGGGGGAATTCCAAGATGCATGCCGATCTGCTCACTGTCAGCAGCCGTCTCGCCGAGCTGCCCAGCCTCGACGCCTGCCTGGACGCCGTGCAGGACACCGCCGACGGCTTCGGCTGCAAGGCGCTGATCTACGATTACGCGCCGGTTCCTCTCAGTCACGAGGGCGTGCTCATCACGCCCTCGGTGTTCAAGGTACGCAATGCGCCCGCGGACATGCAGGCCTTCTGGTGCGAACGCGGCTACTACCAGATCGATCCCGTGCAGCAGTGCGCCAGCCGCCGTGCCACGCCCTTCGTCTGGTCGTTTCGCTCCGAAACCCGCAGCCCCCTGCGCGAGTACCTCGGTGATAGCCATCGCCCGGTTACCCGCTACGTCTGTGACAGCGGCCTGGCCACCGGGGTGACGGTGCCGCTGCACCTGCCCGGCGGCGCCTTCGCCACCCTCACCGGCATCCTCGATACCGACGCCCAGGACGCCGAGGCTACCGGAGAAGCCTGCCTGGGCGCCTTCCTGGTATTGGCCCATGCCTTCCAGGCCCGGGCCGACGAACTCCTCGCCCCGGCCGAGCGCCGCTGCGGGCAGATCCGCCTGACGCCGCGCGAGCGCGAATGCCTGCAATACTCGGCCAAGGGCCTGACCGCCAAGCGCATCGCCGCGACGCTGAACCGATCCACCGCCACGGTCAACCTGCACCTCAACTCCGCGGCCCGCAAACTGGGAGCGCGCAACAGGGTCGAGGCGGTGGTGCGGGGGTTGCACTATCGGCTGGTGGAGGTCTGAGCGACTTGGCCGGATCCGTGGGCCGTTCGACCTTGTGCCACCCCCGCCGCGGCCCGACACTGGAGCCTCAACTGCCCAGGAGTGTCCCATGAGCGCTGCCCGTCCTCCCGTTCCGCCTTTCACCCTCGAATCCGCCCGGCAGAAGGTCCGCGCCGCCGAAGACGGCTGGAACGGCCGCGATCCGGCCAAGGTGGCCCTGGCCTATACCGCCGACAGCCGCTGGCGCAATCGCAGCGATTTCCTCCAGGGCCGTGCCGCCATCGAGGCCTTTCTCACCCGCAAGTGGCAGCGCGAGCACGAATACCGGCTGATCAAGGAGCTCTGGGCCCATGACGGGGCGCGCATCGCCGTGCGCTTCGCCTACGAATGGCGGGACGCAGACGGCCAGTGGTACCGCGCCTACGGCAACGAGAACTGGCACTTCGATGACCAGGGCCTGATGGCCGAGCGCCACGCCAGCATCAACGACCTGCCGATCAGCGAAGCCGAGCGGCTGTTTCACTGGCCCCAGGGGCGGCGACCCGACGACCATCCCGGCTTGAGCGACCTGGGTCTCTGACCGACGGCGGGCGGCTATCCCAGGCGGGCCGGGTCCTGTACAAGGACCTCTGGCCGCCAGGACCCGATGACGATGCACTACCGCAACCTGCTCCGCCGCCTCGACCTGGTCTCGCTGCAGCTGCTGCTGGCGGTGCACGAGGAGGGCTCCCTGACCCGCGCCGCCGAGCGCGAGATGATCGCCCTGTCCGCCGCCAGCAAGCGACTGCACGACCTGGAGCGGTCGCTCGACATCGAACTCTTCGAGCGCAACGCCAAGGGCACGACCCTCACCCCGGTCGGCGAGACGCTGCTGCATTACGCCAAGCGCATCCTCGCCGACGTCGAGCGCATCAGCATCGACGTCGGCGAGCACCTGCAGGGCGTGCGCGGCTACGTGCGGATGATGGCCAACATCTCCGCCATCATCGAATTCCTCCCCGAGGACCTGCAGGCCTTCACCAGCGGTCATCCCCAGGTCAAGGTCAGCCTGGACGAGCGTCCCAGCGCCGGGGTGGTGAAGGGGGTGCTGGAAAGCGCCGCCGACCTGGGCATCTGTTCCTCGGACACCGATACCCGCGGCCTGCTGGCCGTGCCCTACCGGCAGGACACCCTGGTGGTGGTGATGCGCCCGGACCATCGCCTGGCCGCACGACCGCGGCTGGCGTTCGCCGAGACCCTGGACGACGACCACGTCGGCCTGCATGCCGACAGCTTCATCAACCTGCGCACCAAGGCGGCCGCGCGCAGCCACGGCAAGGCCTTGCGCCTGCGCATTCATGTACCCGGCTTCGATGCCGTGTGCCGCATGGTGCAGGCGGGCTTCGGCCTGGGCGTGCTGCCGCTGCAGGCCTTCGAACTCATCGGGCGACCGCTCGGGCTGGTCGCCGCGGCGCTAGAGGACGACTGGTCACAGCGCAGCCTGGCGCTGGTGGTGCGCGACGTCGAGGCCCTGTCGCCGGTTAGCCGGCTGCTCTACGACCACCTGCTGGCGGTCTGAATCCGGGCCTTCGCGATTCGCGAAGACCACTTGCCAAAAGACGTTAACCCCCCTTCCCGCGATTCCCCTAGCATCGGTCCCATTCCAATAACAACGAGGCTAACCCGCCATGACGGCGCTCACCGGACTGCGTGTCATCGAGATCGGCACGCTCATCGCCGCCCCCTTCGCTGCGCGCCTGCTGGCCGAATTCGGCGCCGAGGTGATCAAGATCGAAGCCCTGGACAAGGGCGATCCCCTGCGCAAGTGGCGCAAGCTGCACGAGGGCACCTCGCTCTGGTGGTACCTGCAGTCGCGCAACAAGAAGTCCCTCGCCCTGAATCTGAGATCCGCCGAAGGCGTGGCCCTGGTGAAGCAACTGGTCGAGGGCGCCGATGTGCTCATCGAGAACCTGCGCCCGGGCGCCCTGGAAAAGCTGGGCCTCGGCTGGGACGTGCTGCACGCCCTCAACCCCAGGCTCACCCTGGTGCGCATTTCCGGCTACGGCCAGACCGGCCCCTATCGCGACCGGCCCGGCTTCGGCGCCATCGGCGAGGCCATGGGCGGCATCCGCTACACCACCGGCACCCCGGGCACGCCGCCGGCGCGGGTCGGGGTCAGCCTGGGCGATTCCCTGGCCTCCATGCACGCGGTGATCGGCGCCCTGATGTCGGTGCTGCGGGTCAAGACCGGCCAGGGCGACGGCCAGGTGGTCGATGTCTCCCTGGTCGAGAGCGTGTTCAACGTCATGGAAAGCCTGGTGCCCGAGTACTCCATGCTCGGCCATGTGCGCGAGCGCACCGGCGGGGCGTTGCCGGGCATCGCGCCGTCCAATACCTATCCCACCGGCGACGGCGGTTTCGTGGTGATCGCCGGCAACAGCGATCCGATCTATGTCCGCCTGATGCAGGCCATCGGCCGGCCGGATCTGGCCGAGCGCCCGGACCTGGCGCAGAACGACGGGCGCGCCCGCCACTGCGAGCTGATCGACGCGGCCATCGCCGCCTGGACCGGCAGCCGCGGGATCGACGAGGTGCTGGAGATCCTCGAGCGTGCCGAGGTTCCGGCCGGCCGCATCTATTCCGCCGCCGACATCGTCGCCGACCCCCATTACCAGGCGCGGGAGATGCTGCTGGACACCACCCTGCCCGACGGTGCCACCCTGAAGATGCCGGGCATCGTGCCCAAGCTGTCGGCGACGCCAGGGCAAGTGAACTGGCAGGGCCCCGCCCTCGGCCAGCACACCGATGCGCTGCTGACCGAGTTGGGCCTGAGCGACACCGACATCCAGCGCCTCAAGGACGCCGGGGTGGTGCGATGAGCACCGAGCGCCTGATCGTCCAGGAGGTCGCGCCCCGTGATGGGTTGCAGATCGAACCGAGCTGGGTGGAAACCGTCGACAAGATCGCCCTGATCGACCGGCTGTCTGAGCTGGGCTTCTCACGGATCGAAGCGGGCTCCTTCGTCTCGCCCAAGGCCGTGCCCATGCTGCGCGACGGCGAGGCGGTGTTCCAGGGCATCGCCCGCCGGCCCGGGGTGACCTATGTCGCCCTGGTGCCCAATCTCAAGGGCGCCCAGCGCGCCCTGGCAGCAGGCGCCGACGAGCTGAACCTGGTGCTCTCCGCCAGCCAGACCCACAATCGCGCCAACATGCGCATGAGTTGCGAGCAGTCCCTGGCCAGCTTCGCCGAGGTGGTACGGCTGGCCGCAGGCGAGCGAGTCTCGCTCAACGGTACCGTGGCCACCACCTTCGGCTGCCCCTTCGAAGGGCGCATCGACGAAGGCTGGGTGTTCGAACTGGTGCAGCGCTACCTGGCGCTGGGCATGACCGGCATCACCCTCGCCGACACCACCGGCATGGCCAATCCGCGGCAGGTCGCGCGGATCGTTCGCCAGGTGCTGGAACTGATCCCGGCGTCCGCCCTGACCCTGCATTTCCACAATACCCGCGGCCTGGGCCTGAGCAACGTGCTGGCCGCCTACGAAGCCGGCGCCCGTCGCTTCGATGCCGCCCTCGGTGGCCTCGGTGGCTGCCCCTTCGCCCCGGGCGCCTCCGGCAACATCTGCACCGAGGACCTGGTGAATCTCTGCGCCGAAATCGGCGTGGATACCGGCATCGATCTGCAACGGCTGATCGAATTGTCACGCACCCTGCCGGCGCTGCTGGGGCATGACACCCCCGGCCAGGTGGCCAAGGCCGGCCGCAACTGCGATCTGCATCCGCCGCCCGCGGCCACTGGCTGACGCCACCCACGCCTCTCGTTCGCCCTGACTACAACAACAAAGGAGCGCCAGCCTGGCCGCTCCCGGGAGACCGCCATGCCTTCATCCGCTACCGCCGCCGTCGCGGCCACCGAACAGGCCATCGTCCGCAAGGTCGCCTGGCGGCTCATGCCGCTGATCATGGTCTGCTACCTGTTCGCCTTCTTCGATCGCATCAACATCAGCTTCGCCAAATTCCAGCTACAGGCCGACCTGTCGCTGAGCAACACCGCCTACGGCCTGGGCGCGGGACTCTTCGTGGTCGGCTACGTGCTCTTCGAGGTACCCAGCAACATGATGCTGTACAAGGTCGGCGCACGGCGCTGGATCGCCCGCATCATGATCTCCTGGGGCATCGCCACGGCGCTGATGATGTTCGTCACCGCGGAATGGCAGTTCTATGTGCTGCGCTTCCTCATCGGCGCCATGGAAGCCGGCTTCGCGCCGGGCATCCTCTACTACCTGACGCTGTGGTTTCCGCAGAGCTACCGCGGCCGCATCACCTCGACGCTGTTTCTCGCCTCGGCCTTCGCCGGCTTGATCGGCGCCCCGGTCTCGGGGGTGATCCTCGGCCAGCTGGACGGCCTGTTCGGCATGCGCGGCTGGCACTGGCTGTTCCTGCTCGGTGGCCTTCCCTGCGTGTTGCTGGGCGTGCTGGTGTTGCGCCTGTTGCACGACCGCATCAGTGATGCGCCCTGGCTCAACGCCGAGGAGCAGACCTTCCTGGCCAGCCGCATCGCCCGCCATGAAAGCAACAGCCACGGCTCGCTGCTGGCGGCGATCCGGCTGCCGGGCTTCCTGCTGCTCGGGCTGATCTACTTCCTGATCCAGGTGGCCTCCTATGGCCTCAACTTCTGGGCGCCGCAGCTGATCCGCAGCGCCGGCACCGAGAGCCCCGCGATCATCGGTTTGCTGACCGCCGTGCCCTACGTCTTCGGCGCCATCAGCATGGTGGTGGTGGGAAGGCTGTCGGACGCCAGCGGCGAGCGGCGCAAGTTCGTCTGCGGCCTGGTGATCGCCGGTGCCCTGGGCTTCTTCAGTGCGGGGCTCTTCGCCGACCACACCACCTTCCTGATCCTCTCCCTGGCCCTGCTGGGCGCGGGCATCATCGCCGCCATCCCGGCTTTCTGGGCACTGCCGCCGAAACTGCTGGCGGGCGCGGGAGCCGGGGCCGCGGGCGGCATCGCCCTGATCAACACCCTGGGGCAATTCGGCGGCATCGTCAGTCCGGTGATGGTGGGCTACATCAAGGATCTGACCGGCAGCACCACCCCGGCGCTCTATCTCATCGGCTGCACCAGCCTGCTCGCTGCCGGCCTGCTGTTCTGGGCGCTGCCGCAGGGCCTGCGGACCTCGGACAAGGTCGGCGCCCGGACGCCAGAGCCTGCCCCAGCCGAGGACGCCGCGCTGCTGGGCGACAAGCGCCCCCGCAACGCCTGAGGCTAACGCTCCGAGGCGCGCCAGCGCCGGACCACCCTCAGCACCAGCACGAAGAACACCGGCACGAAGACCAGCGCCAGGGTGGCGCTGAGCATGCCGCCGATCACCCCGGTGCCCACCGCCTGCTGGCTGGCGGAGCTGGCGCCGGTGGCCAGGGCCAGGGGCACCACGCCGAGGATGAAGGCCAGCGAGGTCATGACGATGGGCCGCAGCCGTAGCCGCGCGGCGCGACAGGTGGCTTGGTGGAGATCCATGCCGCCGTCGTGCAGGTGCTTGGCGAATTCGATGAGCAGGATGGCGTTCTTCGCCGTGAGCCCTATCACCGTGATCAGGCCGACCTTGAAGAAGACGTCGTTGGGCAGGCCTCTCAGGGTCACCGCCAGCACCGCGCCGAGCACGCCCAGGGGCACCACCAGCAGCACCGCGGTAGGAATCGACCAGCTCTCGTAGAGGGCGGCGAGGCAGAGGAACACCACCAGCAGCGACAGCCCCAGCAGCAGCGGTGCCTGGCCGGCGGAGAGGCGTTCCTGCAGCGACAGCGCCGTCCACTCCAGGGCGAAGCCGCGCGGCAAGTCGGCGGCCAGGCGTTCCAGCTCGGCCATGGCCTCGCCGGTGGTGTGACCGGGCAGCGGCTCGCCGGACAGGCTGATGGCCGGGTAGCCGTTGTAGCGCGACAGCTGTGCCGGGCCCAGGGTCCAGTCGGCGCTGACGAAGGCGGACAGCGGCACCAGGCGCCCGCGGTCGTTGCGCACTTCCAGGCGCAGCAGGTCGTCCACCTGGCTGCGGGTGCCCAGGTCGGCCTGGACGATCACCTGCTGCATCCGGCCGCGATTGGGGAAGTCGTTGACGTAGCTGGAGCCCAGGGCGGTGCCCAGGGTCTCGCCGAGGGATGCGAAGCCGACGCCCAGGGCGGCGGCCTGGCGGCGATCCACTACCAGTTGCACCTGGGCGCTGTCGGCCAGGGCCGTTTCCCGCAGGTAGGCGATGATCGGATTGCCCGCCAGCCTGGCCTGCAACTCGTCTCGCGCCGCCTTGAGCGCCGCCTGGCCGCGGTTGGACCTGTCCTGCAGGCGCACCTCGAAACCGCTGGAGGTGCCCAGGCCTTCCACCGGCGGTGGTAGCACGGCGAAGCCCTGGGCCTCGCTCTCGCCGGCCAGGGCGGCGTTGGCACGTTCGGCGATGGCCGCGGCGGAGTCGGCCGGACCACGGGCGGACCAGTCCTGGAGGGTGGTGAAGGCCAGGGCGGCGTTCTGGCCGCTGCCGGAAAAGCTGAAGCCGAGCAGCACGAGGTCGTTGGCCACCCTGGGTTCGGCGGCGTAATGGTGTTCCAGGCGCTCGATCACCTTGAGGGTACGTTCCTGGGTGGCCCCTGGCGGTAGCTGGATGTCGGTGATCAGATAGCCCTGGTCCTCGGTGGGCAGAAAGGCACCGGGCAGGCTGCCATAAAGTGCCACCAGGGCCACCAGCAGCACGGCGAACAGCACGAGATTCGGCAGCAAGCGGCGGATGGCGCGGGCCACCCAGCCTTCGAAGCCATCGGTCAGTCGCTCGAAGCCTCGGTTGAAGCCGCCAAAGAAGCCGCCGCGAGCATGGGCGCCGGCGGGAATCGGCTTGAGCAGGGTGGCGCACAGCGCCGGGGTCAGGCTCAGGGCGAGAAAGGCGGAGAGGAGGATGGCCACCGCCATGGATGCCGAGAACTGGCGGTAGATGACGCCCACCGAACCGCTCATGAAGGCCATGGGCACGAAGACCGCGGTGAGCACCAGAGTGATGCCGACGATGGCGCCGGAGATCTCGCCCATGGCCTTGCGGGTGGCGGCGCGTGGATCGAGGCCCTCGCTGGCCATGAGTCGCTCGACGTTCTCCACCACCACGATGGCGTCGTCCACCAGGATACCGATGGCCAGCACCATGCCGAACAGCGTCAGCACGTTGATCGAATAGCCCAGCGCCAGCAGCACGGTGCAGGTGCCCAAGAGCGCCACCGGCACCACCAGGGTCGGGATCAGGGTGTAGCGCAGGTTCTGCAGGAACAGGTACATCACCGCGAACACCAGCACCATGGCCTCCAGCAGGGTATGGATGACCTGGGTGATGGAGATCTCGACGAAGGGCGCCGTGTCGTAGGGAATGTCGACTTTCATCCCCGGCGGAAAGTACCGGGACAGCTCGGCCAGCCTGGCGCGCACCGCCTGGCCGGTGGCCAGGGCGTTGGCGGCGGGCGCCAGCTGTACCCCGACCGCTACCGAAGGCTTGCCGTCCAGGCGGGTGCCGAAGTTGTAGCTCTGGCTGCCCACCTCGACCCGGGCCACGTCGCCCAGGGTCACGCTGGAGCCATCTGCCCCGGCGCGCAGGAGGATGCCGGCGAATTCCGCCGGATCGCTGAGCTGGCCCTTGATCAGCACCGGCGCGGTCAGCTCCTGGCCGTCAGGCGCGGGCAATTCGCCAAGACTGCCGGCCGCCACCTGGACGTTCTGCTCGGCGATGGCGCGGGTCACGTCGGCCGGGGTCAGGCCGACCGCCACCAGCCGACTGGGATCGAGCCAGACGCGCAGGGCGTGCTCAGCGCCGAACAGCTGGGCCTTGCCCACGCCGTCCAGGCGGCGCAGTTCGTTGACCACGTTGCGCGCCAGGTAGTCGCTCAGGGCAGTGGTGTCGAGGCGCTCGTCGGTGGCGGTGAGGGTGACGAACAGCAGGTAGCCGGCGGAGGTCTCCTCGATCTGGATGCCCTGCTGGGTGACCGCCCGCGGCAGGCGCGGCTCCACCACCTTGAGGCGATTCTGGATGTCCACCTTGGCCAGCTCCGGATCGGTGCCGGGCTGGAAGGTCACGGTCAGGGTGGCGCTGCCCTGGCTGCTGCTGGACGAGAAATAGAGCAGGTGCTTGACGCCGTTGAGCTCCTGTTCGACCAGGCTGACCACGCTTTCGTCCAGGGTCTGCGGCGAGGCGCCCGGATAGCTCAGGGTCAACTCGATCTGCGGCGGTGCCACGTTGGGATACTGGGCGACCGGCAACTGGGGGATGGCCAGCAGGCCGGCGAGCAGGATGAACAGCGCCACCACCCAGGCGAACACCGGGCGATCAATGAAGAAGTTGGCCATCAGTGCTGCTCCACCGCGACGACTTGCTCCTCGTGCGGCTCCACCACCAGGCCTGGCTGGGCCTGTTGCAGACCCGAGAGCAGCACTCGCTCACCCGCGGCCAGACCGGACTCCACCACCCAGCGACCCTCGACCACCGGGCCCAGGCGCACCTCGCGCAGGGCTACCCGGTTTTCGGCGTCCACCACCCAGACCTGGGCGCCGCCGTCGGCGCTGCGCTGCACCGCCCGCTGCGCGACGCTCAGGCCCTGCTCGAGCCGCGCCTGCTCCAGGCGCACTCGTACGAAGCTGCCCGGCAAGAGGTCGCGGCGTGGATTGGGAAACTGGCTGCGCAGGGTGATCTGTCCGGTATTGGCGTCCACCGCCAGATCGGCGAACAGCAGGCGGCCACTCTCCGGGTAGGGGCTGCCGTCTTCCTGCAGCAGGGTCACCCGCGCCTGGTCCGGGGCCACCTGCTGCAGGCGGCCGTCCCTCAAGGCATCGCGCAGCACCTTGAGCTGGCGGGTCGATTGGGTGACGTCGGCGTGGATGGGGTCCAGTTGCTGGATGATCGCCAGGGGCGTGGCGTCGCCCTGGCCGACCAGGGCGCCTTCGGTGATCAGGGCCTTGCCAATGCGCCCGGCGATGGGCGCGGTGACCGTGGCATAGCCCAGGTTCAGCCGCGCCCGCTTGAGCGCCGCCTGGGCCGCGGCCACCTCGGCCTGCGCCTGCAGACTGGCGCCGCGGGCGTCGTCCTGCGCCTGGCGACTGATGGCCTCACTCTCCACCAGCGCCGCATAGCGCTCGGCCAGGCGGCGGGCCTGGAAGGCGCTGGCCTCGGCCTTGCGCAGGGCGGCATTGGCGCTGTCCACCTCGGCCTGCAGCGGCGCCGGATCGATGCGGAACAGCACGTCGCCGGCCTTGACCTCGCTGCCCTCGCGAAACACCCGCTGCAGCACGATGCCGGCAACCCGCGCCCGCACCTCCGCGGTGCGCGGCGCCACCAGGCGGCCACTGAGTTCGCTGGTGATGGCCAGGGGCGTGGCCCTCATGGTCTCCACCTGCACCCTGGGCGCGGAGGGGGCGGCGGCTTCCGTGGCCGGACGGTCGCAGGCGGCGAGCAGCAGGCAGAGCAGCATGAGGCTGCCGAGGGCAGGGCGGGTCGGGAACATCGGGACTTCCTCCAGGAGAGCGCCATGGTAGGTGTCCCGCGCAAGCGGCCCTGTAAACGTCTGTAGGTCTCTTGTGAAAGAGTGTTAAGGCTGGCGCCAGCAGGGCCGGCGCTCGGCTATGCTCGGCGCTCTCCTGCTGCGAAGACCTGCCGTGATCCCCTTGCTCATCGTCGAAGACGACACCGCCCTGGCTGAGCTCATCGCCACCTACCTGGGCCGTCAGGGCTACGCCGTGACCGTGATCGGCCGTGGCGACGAGGCCCTGGCCGCGGTCATGCGGCTGCGTCCGCACCTGGTGGTGCTCGACGTCATGCTGCCCGGACTGGACGGCCTGCAGGTCTGCCGCCAGCTGCGCGCTGCCCTGCCGGGCCTGCCGATCCTGATGCTCACCGCCCTGGACGATAGCCACGACCAGGTGCTGGGCCTGGAGATCGGTGCCGACGACTACGTCAGCAAGCCCTGCGAACCGCGGGTGCTGCTGGCACGCATCCGCACCCTGCTGCGCCGCTGCCAGCTGGGCGAGGCGCTCGCGGACGACCGCTTGACCATCGGCCAATTGCAGCTGCTGCCGGGCGAGCGCCAGGTCTGGTGGCGGGACCAGTTAGTGGAGTTGTCGTCCACCGAATTCAACCTGCTGGCCATCCTCATGCGCCATGCCGGCGAGGTGCTCAGCCGCGACCAGCTGATCCAGCAACTGCGCGGCATCGAATTCAACGGCGTCGACCGTTCGGTGGACGTGGCCATCTCCAAGTTGCGTCGCCGCTTCGAGGAGCATCCCGGCGAGGCCCGGCGGATCAAGACCGTCTGGGGCAAGGGGTATCTTCTCTCCCGCGCCGAGTGGGAATAGATGCTCAAGATCCTCGTCCGCCTCTACCTCATCCTGCTGGTGACCTACGGCGCCGCCAGCTACCTGGTGCCCGAGGCGCTGCTCCGGGTGTTCGACGAGCGCTACAACCGCTTCAGCCTGGAACTGATGAACGGGCCGCTGAAACTGGCGCAGCGGACCTTCGCCGAGACTCCGCCGGAGCGTTGGCCAGCCTTGCTGGAGGGATTGAACGCCGATCTCGCCCCGGTCAGCCTGGAGCTGTTGTCGCCGGACGACGCGCGCCTGACCCTCGTCGAGCGCCAGGCGCTGGCGACCGGCGCGCCGCGGGTCCGGCTGGACGACTATGGCGCCATCGGCGTGGCCATCGCCCCCCTGCGCGGTGGGCAGGTGCTGTGGGTGAGCATCCCCGATGCGCCCATGGACATCGCCCTGACCTACTGGGCGATGAACGCCCTGATCGGTGCGGCCCTGTTGATCTGTCTGTACGTCTGGCTGCGCCCGCACTGGCGTGACCTGGAACGGCTGCGGCGTACCGCGGCGCGGCTGGGCAAGGGCCATCTCGGCGAACGCACGGCCATCTCCCCGCGCTCGGACATCGGCGAGGTGGCACGAGCCTTCGATGACATGGCCCAGGAGCTGGAGGCGCTGATCGTCCAGCAGCGCGACCTGCTCAACGCCGTCTCCCACGAGCTGCGTACCCCACTGTCGCGCCTCGAATTCGGCCTGGCGCTGCTGCAGGCCGATCCGTTGCCGGCCGCGACCCACCGCCAACTGGAGCAACTGGTACGCCATGTCCGCGAACTGGATGCCCTGGTCAATGAGCTGCTGTCCTTTGCCCGGCTGCAGAGCAGCCAGCAACCGCCCGAGCGCCTGAGCCTGGAACTCGAAGCCTTTCTCGACAGCGTGCTGGCCGACTTCGCCGAGGAGCAGGAACGCCGCGGCGTCGAGGTGCATCTGGAGCTCGCCGCCGCCCCGGCGCGGGCCGAGCTGGCGCCGCGGCTCACCGCCCGCGCCCTGCAGAATCTGGTCGGCAACGCCATGCGTTACTGCCAACAGCAGGTCTGGGTGACCGTCCGTCGCGAGGGTGAGGAGCTGCTGATCGCGGTCGAAGACGATGGCGAAGGCATTCCCGAGGCGGAGCGCGAGCGGGTATTCGAGCCCTTCTATCGCCTGGACCGCAGTCGTGACCGGGCCACCGGCGGCTTCGGCCTGGGCCTGGCCATCAGCCGCCGCGCGATTGAAAACCAGGGGGGACGCCTGGGCCTGACCAGCGGGATGCGCGGCGGTGCGCTGTTCGAGATACGCCTGCCGCTGCCGCCGCGCGCAGGGCTCGCCTGAGACCGGAGCGGCCCCTACACTTGGCGCCCCCGCCCGTTTCGGAATCGTCATGGCAGAGCCCTTCGACCGCCACCAGCTGCAACCCCTGCTCGACCGTATCGCCGCCGCCGCGCCGCGCCACTTCGGCGAAGGCAAGGTGGCCGACTACATCCCGGCCCTGGCCGAGGTAGCGCCGGACCAATTCGGCATCGCCGTCTGCGACGTCAAGGGCCAGGTCTGGCAGGCGGGTGAGGCCGAGACCCCGTTCTCCATCCAGTCGATTTCCAAGGTGCTCAACCTGGTGATCGCCATGCAGCGGCTGGACGAGGCGGACATCTGGACCCGCGTCGGTCGCGAGCCCTCCGGCCAGGCGTTCAATTCCATGGTGCAGTTGGAAGAAGAGAAGGGCATCCCGCGCAATCCCTTCATCAACGCCGGTGCCGTCCTGGTCTGCGAGTTGCTGGTGTCACGCATCATGTCGATCCACTGGATGATGCGCGAACAGGCGCGGCGCCTGGCCGGCAATCCGGCGATCAATTTCGACGACCGGGTGGCCCGTTCGGAGATGGAGCACAAGGCGCGCAACGCCGCCCTGGCCTACCTGATGAAGGCCTATGGCAATCTCAACAGTGAAGTGAACGACGTCCTCGACGTCTATTTCCATGGCTGCGCCCTGGCCATGAATTGCATCGACGTGGCGCGGGCCTTCGCCTTCCTGGCCAACGGCGGCGTCAATCCCCAGGATGGCCAGGCCGTGGTCACGGCCCAGCAGACTCGCCAACTCAATGCCCTGCTGCTGACCTGCGGCCTCTACGATGCCGCGGGCGACTTCGCCTGGCGCGTCGGCCTGCCGGGCAAGAGCGGGGTCGGCGGCGGCATCGTCGCCATCGTGCCGGGGCAACTGAGCATCTGCGTCTGGTCGCCCCGGCTGGACAGCTACGGCAACTCGGTGGCCGGTCTGCGCGCGCTGGAGACCCTGGTGGAAGGCTTGGGCGTGGCGCCGCTGGGCTAGTGCCGTCCGGGCCTTGGCTAGCCGCGCTCGGCCGCGTCGTTTTGACCCTGGCGCCGGGTCACGGGGCGGCTTGGCCACATCCTGTCCGCGCACCCGCTGTCAGCTGTCGCGGCAACCGGCCTGGGGCGCGGCGAAGCCTTCTGGCGCAGCGCTTCGGGAGGATCGGTCCTGGCGTTCTGGCCTCAAGATTGTCTGACCGCCGCCGATATCGCTCGGGAACCTGCGCACCTTCCTGAATCCCCGAGCGCTCGAAGCAGAGGACGCCCCATGAGTAGTTGGTTTGGCAATATTTCCGTCGGCAAGAAGCTGGCGCTAGGTTTCAGCGCAGTCCTGTTGCTTTGCCTGGCCTTGGGCCTGGTCGGCGGGAATACCATCGGCAAGCTGTCCTGGCGCATGGACGTCATGGGCAAGGTCAATGTCGTGCTGCAGGAAGTGTCGGCGCTGGGTCTTGATCACGTCGAGTACCTGCGCAGCGTTGGCGAACCGGAAAAGGCCCAGGCGGTGCGGGACACGCTCAAGCGGATCGACGCCGGCTACGCCGACCTGGATGCGGTGATGACCAAGCCGGTGAATCGCGAGATTCTCGAGCGCTTCGCCAAGGCGCTGGCGGAATACAAGGACATCTTCAAGCTCACCGAAGACAGCTATCGCGCCAGTGGCAGCCGCCAGAGCGGTGACGGGGCCCGCGCCCTGCTGGGCAAGAATGCCGATGCCGCGACGCTGGTGCTGGAAGGCCTGCAGAAGGAACTCCAGGCGGACAACACGGCCGACCTAGAGACCCGGTTCCGCCGCAGCCAGATCCTGGCCCAGGTCAAGGAGCAGTTCCAAAAGGCGCGCTTCGAAACCCGTGGCTACACCTACAGCGCCGAGCCCAAGTTCTTCCACAAGGCCGTCGAGCAGGTCGACTTGGCCATCGGCGGACTCGGCAGCCTGAGCGCCGCCTTCGGTACCCTGGACCCTACCGCCATCAGCCAGCTGGAGACCTATCTGAAGGGCTACCGGGCGGCCCTGGACGTCAACCAGGCGGCCCTGCTCAAGATCGCCCAGGCCACCGAGGCCCTGACCCGCAGTGACCAAGGCCTGCTCAAGCTGAGCAACCAACTCTACGACGCGCAGATGGCGCTGCGCGCCCAGGACATTCGGCAAGCCTACGGGTGGCTGGTCAGCTGTCTACTCGCCGCGCTGGTCATCGGGATCGCCTCGGCCTGGATGATCAATCGCCAGATCGTCCCCGCCCTGCGTCGCGTGGTACAGGATGTCGCCCAGTTGGGTCGCGGCGATCTCGCCGAACGTCACTACGAGCCGCGGCGTGACGAGATCGGTCAGCTGCAACACAGCCTGAACCAGACCACCGCCAGTCTCCGCGACCTGATCGGGCACATCGGCGATGGCGCCACCCAGGTGGCCAGCTCCAGCGAGGAATTGTCGGCCATCACCGATACCAGCCTGCGTGGCACCCAGGAGCAGAAACAGGAAATCGAGCGGGTCGCCACCGCCATGCACCAGATGGCCACCTCGGTGCAGGACGTGGCGCGCAATGCGGTGCAGACCGCGGAAGCGGCGGATACCGCGGTGCAGCACGCCAACGAGGGCACCCAGGTGCTCAGGCAGACGGTCCGGCAGATCGATCAGCTGTCCGCCGAAGTGGAACAGGCCGCGCTGGCGATGAACCAGCTGGAGACGGACAGCGGCAAGATCGTCAATGTCCTGGACGTCATCAAGTCCGTGGCCGAGCAGACCAACCTGCTGGCCCTCAACGCCGCCATCGAGGCGGCCCGGGCCGGCGAGGCCGGGCGCGGCTTCGCGGTCGTCGCCGACGAGGTGCGCGCCCTGGCTCAGCGGACCCAGCAGTCCACCCAGGAGATCCAGCAACTGGTCGAGACGTTGCAGAGCGGGACCCTGACCGTGGTCGAGCGTATGACGGCCAGTCGCAACCTGACCTCCAACAGCGTCGCCCTGATCCGCGACACCGGTACGGCCCTCGACCACATCTGTGCGGGCATCTCGGGCGTGCAAGCCATGACGCAACAGATCGCCACGGCCGCCGAGGAGCAGAGTTCGGTCGCCGACGAGGTCAATCGCAGCGTGTTGAACGTGCGCGAAATCGCCGATCAGGCCGCGACTGCCAGCGCCCAGACCAATCAGGCGTCTGCCGATCTCGCCCGACTCGGGCAGGACTTGCAGGCACAGGTGCAGCACTTCCGCGTCTGACCCATACCTGAGCGCCGGGCCACTCGGCTAGGTTCTGTACGAAAAATGCCTGCGCTCGGTGATGCTTCGTTGAAAAAGGCCTGGATCGCCAGCCCGGTCGCAATGCTCATTTACCGCTCGTAAACTCCGCTTCCTCAGCCTTTTTCGCCTCGGCTGACCTTCGCTCGGCGACTTTTCGTACAGAACCTAGTACGCCATGGACAGGCTGAGGGTCACCTGGGGCACCACGCCGTCGGTCTCGCCCTCCGGACCGCTCAACTCGCGCAGGGCGCCGTCGCGATAGAGCGCCAGGGCTTCGGCGCGAGCGCTCCAGCGCGTCTCGCCCCAACGGAAGGGCTGCTCCAGCGCCAGCCCGGTGCGGGCATAGAGACGGTCACCGGAGTCCGGTCCATAGAAGCCGTTCCAGCCCACCCCCAGGGCACTGGGGAAACTGAGGCGCAGGCCGCTGGCCGAGAGGTCCAGTCCGGGTTCCAGGCTGCCTTGGGTATAGAGGCCACTGTCGCCCTGGGTACGGGTGGTCACCGCCAACCCCGGCCGCCAGGCGCCCAGGCCCGAATCGGCCTGGTAGGCCAGGGTCAGGCTGGCCTCCTGGGTGGTGGCGGCGACATCGTTGGGGCTTGTCTTGACCGTATAGACGACGCCGATTCGCAGGCCTTCCGCCGGCGACACCACCAGACCCAGCAGGTTGTTGCTCTCGTACCAGCGCCGCGGGCTGACCCGCTCCTCGCTGGAGGGGCTGTGGAAGCCGTTGCTGCTGCTGAACACCAGCCAGGCATCGGCCATGCCGTCGTTCCCCTGGTGCAGATCCAGGGCGAAACCCGCCTGGACGTGCAGCGGGATACGGTCGAGGCTGGCCGCGTCGTCATCGTAGTTGCCGCGGGAAAAGTCACCGTTGCGCACGTCCATGCCCAGTTGCGGATGGAAGCGCCCGGAACTCTCGCTGACCTCCACGCTACCCAGGGCGGCGTCTTCGCTCTCGATGGAGGGTACGCTGCGCGGTGCGGCGCTGGCGTCGCCAGTGGACAGCAGCCCGCCGGCGAGGAGCGCGGTGATCAGGGGGGAACGCATGAGGTCTTCCTCGGCAGGGTGCCCGAACCGTGCTGGCCTGGCCGACCCAAGGTTCGGACCGGGTGGGCTAAGGCGGGGTTCCTGCCAGGTTCGCTCAGGACTGGGGCGCTTCGATGTCGCGCAACATCTGTAGCAGGCGGGCACGCCGGCTTTCCAGTTCGTCGATCTGCCGCTCCAATGTCCGCAGTCGCTCGCGCTGGGCCGCCGAGGTTTCCGGGCAGGCCTGGGCGCCCTCGATCAGGCGCATGCAGTCGGGAAAGCCGCGGATCTCCGCCAGGCTGAAACCGGCGCCGAGCAGCCGTTGCAACTGCCGGACCTGGGCCACGGCACTGGCCGGGAAGTGGCGATAGCCGTTGGCCCCCCGTCCCGCCACCAGCAGCCCCTGGGCTTCGTAGTGACGCAAGGAGCGCACGCTGACCCCGGTGGCGGTGGCCAGTTGACCGATGCTGAGCGGGGGCGAGGGTGCAGTCATGACGACGCTCCGGCACTAAGGGAAAGGGGAGTGCAGGCCACTATCGCATGGCGCCTGGGGGCTTGACCCTCACATTGGTGTCAGCCTCGACCCTGGCGGTTCCCCTTTTACGGAGACCTGCCATGAGTCCCTTGCGCCTGTTGTCCTTGATCCTGTTGTTGAGCCTGACCAGTCTGGCCGCCCAGGCCCGGGAGTGGCGGATCACCGCTCCCGACGGCGTGGAGCTGGCCGTCCAGGAACAGGGTGATCCCCACGGCGTGCCCATCATCTTCATCCATGGCCTGCTGGGCAGCCGGCTGAATTGGGGAGCCCAGCTCGCCAGCCCCGCGCTGAGCCGCTTCCGCCTGATCACCTACGACCTCCGTGGCCATGGCCTGTCGGGCAAGCCGTTCGGTGCCGCGCCGTACCGCGAGGGTCGCCGCTGGGCCGACGACCTGGCGACGGTCATCGCTGCCACCGGGGCCCAGCGGCCGGTGCTGGTGGGCTGGTCGTTGGGCGCCACGGTGATCACCAACTACCTGGCCGCCTACGGCGATGCCGACTTGGCCGGCGTCGTCTATGTGGACGGCGTCATCGAGTTGTCCTCCGCGCAGATCGTGCCGCACCCCGAGGTCTATCGGGACCTGGTCTCGCCCGATCTACGCACCCACCTGGACGCGATCCGTACCTTTCTCGCCCTGTGTTTCGCCACACCGCCAGCGCCGGCGTTGTTCCAACGGCTCTACGCGACTGCCGCCATGGCCTCCTGGGACATGCAGCGCGCCGTCCAGGGTCAGGACGTCGCGGCCGTCCAGGGGTTGGGCCGGATGCGCGTGCCGCTCTGGTTGCTCTATGGTGAAAAGGACGCGCTGGTCCATCCCGAGGCGTCCATCGCCCGGGCCCGGGCGCTCAATCCGCGCCTCGAAGCGACCCGCTATGCCGCGTCCGGGCATGCGCCCTTCCTGGAAGAGGCGCCCCTTTTCAATCGCGACCTCGCTGCCTTCGTCGATCGTCTGGAGCACCCCTCGCCATGACCGATCCTGATTTCCCCGGCTTCACCCCGCTGCACCGGAACACGGCGTCGGCCTGCTTCCACGGCATGATCGGCGGCCAGGGCCCGGCGGTCCTGCTGCTGCACGGCTATCCTCAGACCCATCTGGCCTGGCGCCATATCGCGCCGGTGCTGGCCCGGGACTATCGCGTCGTGGTGCCCGATCTACCGGGCTACGGCGCCAGCCGCCAATTGGATGACCGCTCGCGCTGGACCAAGCGGCGGGTGGCCGAGGCCCTGATTGAGTTGATGGACGGACTCGGCCTGCCACGCTTCGCCGTGGTCGGCCATGATCGCGGCGCCCGCGTCGGCTACCGCCTGGCGCTGGATCATCCCGCGCGGATCGAGCGCTACGCCTCGCTCACCGTGGTGCCCACACCGGAGGTCTGGCAGGCCTTCGACTTCAGGCGTGGGCTGGCGAACTTCCACTGGCCCTTTCTCGCCCAACCGGAGGATCTACCGGAACGCCTGCTGGCGGCCGATCCCGATGCCTTTCTCGACCAGGCCCTGGCCCGTATGGCCGGCGGCCTGGAGCGGGTCGAGCCCCGCGCCCTGGCCGCTTACCGCGAGGCGTTTCGTGACCCGGCCGTGCGCCGGGCGATCTGCGAAGACTACCGGGCCGGAGCCGAAGAGGACCTCACCGACGATCTTGCCGACCAGGCGCGGGGGCATCTTCTGAGGTGTCCGTTGCTGGTGCTCTGGCCTGAGCAGCAAGGGGGTGAATCGCCCTTGGCCATCTGGCGTCGGTGGGCGCTCGACGTGCGTGGGTGCGCTGTGCCCGGTGGGCATCTGCAACCGGAGGAGTCACCACAGGAAGTACTGGCCGCGCTACAACCCTTTCTCCAAGGTAAGCGCTGAGCGACTGGGTCTATTCAGGGGCGGCGGTACGGAGCACCAGTAGGTGGCGCCGCCGCAAGGCCTTTTGTCGGTTTCCGAAATTGTTGCGAAATTCTGAAAATACTAGAACCGGAGTGAGCCAATGACAGCAATCGACCCAGAGCTGCCGTTGCCGTAGGGCCGCTAGCGGCCAGAAGCGGACGTCGACAAACGACCGCTACTGACCCAAAAGCGGTCCCCGGTGAAAGTCAGCCTGGCATGGGTAAGCCTCTCAGCCATGCTTTCATAAGCACATGCCTACTGGTCCCGACGTGGCTTCCTGCAGTTGCCCCTTACTCCAAGCAAATGTCAGGCGGGACTGGAACAATGTTGAGAAACATTGTTATCTCTCGGCGATTCTGCCGTCGCACTATCGCTACCAGTGGCCCAATCATTAATTGATTTCAGCCGGCTTCGCATCTAGGCTTCTTGATGAGACTACGGCTTCTATAAATACCTTTACGAATTTCACTAAATTTCTGTTCTGCTGAATCGTCAACATTTTGCGGCCTTAACAAAATTCAGAAGTTAGCAATGGCACTCGATAGCCCCCCACTCGTAGTCAACTATAGACCAGACCCTAACTCGTCTGGTGCAACGGGTTCGGATTCCGGGATCGCCTATAGTGGGCAGCCCAATCAAGAGCCAAGAGATCCACCGCAAAATGCGGATACTGAAAGAGCAACGGTGCGAGGTAGCTACGTCAATGGTCCGACTTTGTTCGATACCGCGAACAGTGGTGATATGAAAGCTACTTTTCAGACAGCGCTAGAAGGTTTGCAGCTTCTGGGCACGGAATATGCCGTGAAAACTCAGCTAAATAATCATATTAATACACATTTGATAGCAAGGGATATTGCCGAGGCTCTGGCCCCGTATGGGGCGAATCCTGAGCGGCTTACAATCGATGATAATACTGAAAGTGCTTATATTCGTGCCGGACTATTCGGCACTGGCCAGCCAAGTGACCCGGGAAAGCATGATTTCTTTGGCACGGCTCTGATGCCAATCATGGGTATCGGCTATTGGATTTTAGGACAGGGCGCTGATCGCCACGTAGATATCGGCTCGTTGAACTGGTCTGCTGTGCCTAGGGATTTTAAGCCTCTCAACGATATGCTTAATGATCTGAATGTAGGTCCAGGTAGTTATCATATAGACTCAAGTTTTTCTGCAAATCTTTTCGATAATGCCATTAACTTGTTTGCGGCTGGGTTATTAGGGCGTTTTTCTGGAGGACTTATAGGAGATCTCACGATTACCCCTGATGGTAGATACAGCTTCTCTGGGGATTTTACTATGGATCCTGACAGATTCGACGCTGATCTCAGTAATCGCACTTGGTTCCAAGAGAACCTTACAAATCTACTGCGCTGGATTGGGGGCACGTTTGGACATCAAGATTATTATATTATAATCAATGGCACCCAGCATGTAGAGTTTTCCGGCTCCAAGACATTTAACAACTAGGTGTTGACAAGCATGCGCGGCGTGTCGCTATGTATGGTTTTGTTATCGATATTCACAATGGTAGGATGCAGTCCGTGCGAGGAAAAAGAATGTTCAAATTGGTCTGCAAAGGAAATAGGATCTATAATCTCTGACTATTTGAGTAATCATCCTAAAGTAGGAGAGATATCATCGTTAAAGGTAGAAAAGGCTGTCTATTATGATGACAATCAAAAGCTCTGGCTTGTCCCCTTTTCTACTGACAAGGGCACTTATTTTGCAATGATCGAATGCGGTGGTCATATTGAGATTTCTTTAAGTAATCGTTGATTAAAATACTCAGTTTGATAAACTAATAGATAGTATAGCCTTCGGCTGTCATTCGCGGTTTATATATTTATTGCCTGTAAATAAAAGGCCTTCCTGAGAGGGCTACCTTTCCAGGTAGTATCGCCCGGGTCGGCTGATCGTCTCCCGGGTGCCGCTGTAGACCGTGTAGGTCAGCACCTTGTGACCTAACGCCTTCTTCTGCCGACACAGCTCGATCAGCGCCCCCTCTTTGTGTTTGGCCTGACTCTCGTCGAAGATCGCATTGATCCTGGCCAAGGTGTCCCTGGTACGAGAGTGTTTCACCAACTCCGGCCGAAAATAGCGGTCAGGCCTGATCAGCAGTACGTCGAGCACCACACCAATTAGGGTGGTGTCCCGTCGTGCCAGGGCCTGGCAAAGCTCTGCGGTCAGTTGCTGGCCAGTTGCCGATAGGCCTCGTCCTGATTTGCCTCCATCGGAATGACAACGAACTCATCCCGGCCGATGGCAGCCGGTGGCAACGGGCTGCAGTCGGCCCTTAGTGAAGTCAGCCCAGCATCGGTAAGTCTCTCGGCCAGGCATTCATAAGTACGTGCCTACCGGTTGCGACTTAGCTTCCTGCAGTTGCCTCTTACTCCAGGCAAATGCTAGACGGGACTGGAACAGTATTAAGAAACGCCGTTATCTCTCGATGATTTTGCAGCCGCACTATCGGTACCAGTGGCCCAACCGTTAAGCGCATGCGCTCGATACCTGGGCGCGAGTCACGGTCGAAATTCCACACGTAGCGTAAAAAGGCGAAGAAGTCACGGTCGATCTTCTCGGTGCAACCATCAGGAAGGTCGGGGCGAGGATGGTTCAGCGCGCTGCGGATCACTACACGCAAAAAGCACGTAAGGCGCGGTGTTTCGAGCCAAATGATCAGGTCGGTACGGCCAAGGCGTAGATCGAAGGTGCGACGAGCATAGTTTCCTTCACATACCCAGCTATCTGTCGCCAACGCGCTGCGTACACGGGAACGAAACTGCTCGGCGTCGGGTTCAGCCCAACCAGGCTCCCAGAACAGTCTGTCTAAGTGAACAACCGGCAGTTTCAAACGCTTGCCGAGCTGACGAGCGAGGGTAGATTTGCCGCTGCCTGCGTTACCGAGAATAACGATGCGCTGCATGGGGCATCCTGCCTTGAAGGACGTCGGCTTTATGGGGGATGGAATGTTGAGTGACTTGCCAGAATCGGTCAATCGTGAAGCTGACAATGTCTTCTGAGGGTCTGTGTCCCTTTGTACCCTGTGCCAAAAAAGCTTAGCGGCAGCGGCTACTACGGGTGGCCTACCAAAGGTGCTAGGGGTGAAAAAGCAGCCTTTGGCCGGCTAGCGACGGACTAATTTCGACCGTCGCTACACATGATCAAACTTCAGTCTGATTCGCCATCTCCAGAGCGTCATCGACCTGTATCCTCAGGTATCCAACAGTGCCCTCCAGCTTCGTATGGCCAAGCAGCAACTCACCGTAAGCGGACGGAAAGCACACCTTGTGAGTCTTTCGTCCTCTCCGGTTCCGATGGCCGCTTGCTTCGCTTATGCTTCCCGACTTACGCGTAAGAATCGGAGTAGGTGTGACGGCATGGATGCAGATAAATCTTGTCCTGTAGTTTTGCGATGCATAGAAACGCTGGAAATCTTAGCGTTCGAGCATCCATTAGCAGGCTTTCAGCTGGTCAAAGGCAGTGTCGAGCCAGGTGAGTCAAGCGACTTGGCCGCGGTTCGAGAGCTGAAAGAAGAAGCGGGGATTCAGTCGACAGTTGGTCGACATTTAGGGCAGCGGCGATGCATCGTAACTGGACACACATGGGCATTTCATGAATGTCACGTCGCCCAAGACCTCCCAGATACCTGGATACATTTTGCAGAAGATGATGGTGGCCATGAATTCAGATTTTTTTGGTATCCGCTCGTGAGCGAGCCCTCTGAGAATTGGCATCAGGTTTTCAAGGATGCTTTAAGCTTTCTTCGGAAAAAAATCATTGAAGCCTAAGTGCGCTTACAGCTTTTCTTGAGGTAGTCAGGACGGAACCCACTGATGCTGCAGCAATAATTGTCCGATCTTACTGGCCCGCTGCGTCGGCAGTCGCTTCAGCACATCCCTGAGATAGGCATACGGATCATGCCCGTTCATGCGCGCCGATTGGATAAAACTCATGATGACCGCAGTCCGCTTACCGCTGCGCAGCGATCCAGCATACAATCAGTTCGAGCGCCCGAGTGCCCATGGCCGTATCTGATTCTCGACCTGGTTGTTATCGATGGGCACAGCCCATCGTCCACGTAGCGCGTCAGAGCTACCCAGTGTTTTAGGCTGTAATTGAGGGCTTTGGCCGTCGCCGAGCCATTGGGTACCAAATAGCGCTGGGCTATTGGACGGAAAAAGGGAAAGACTTATTTTTCCACTCTAACTGTCCGATCCTGGCCGTTAGCTGTACTCGTTGAAGGGCACCTATGGGTCGATAGCAGCCCCTCGAGCTTTTCCCTCGCCATTAAAAGTTATCTCTAAATTGCTCACCGAAAATTCCGCAGACAGTCGCAGCTGTTGCTAGCAGAACCTAGGGCCGTTGCATTAATTGTCACCAGCAGTCGCAGCTATTGCGAAAATCTGGAGCCGCCGATTGAGGCCTTTGCTGGCGAGGAGTTGCCTTTGTTTCGGAAACCGGCGCCTTTCGCTGCCTGTGGCCTTGTAACGGATACTCAGAGCACCGGCGAGAACACCCGCGCCACCCGCATGGCTACCCGCCGCCAGCGGCGCAGGGCGGCGTTGTCCTCGGGGGTGAGTTCGCGCGAGCGGCTGAAATCCTGCTCCAGCATCTTGCGCACCTCCCAGGCGAACTGCACGTCCATGACCATCACCATCACCTCGAAGTTGAGGCGGAAGGAGCGGTTGTCCAGATTGGCGCTGCCCACCGCGGCCACGTCCTCGTCGATCAGCACCACCTTCTGATGCAGGAAGCCCGGGCCGTAGCGGAATACCCGGATGCCGGCGTGCACCGCCTCGAAGGCATAGAGGTAGGAAGCGGCATAGACCACCTTGTGGTCCGGTCGCGAGGGCAGGAGGATACGCACGTCCACCCCACGCAGGGCGGCCAGGCGCAGGGCCGCCGAGACCGCTTCGTCGGGTATGAAGTAGGGTGAGGTGATCCAGATGCGATGGCGCGCCGAGTGGATGGCCTCGACGAAGAACAGCGAGCAGGTCTCCTGGTCGTCCGCCGGGCCGCTGGGCACCACCTGGCAGAGCACCCCGCCGTCCTCGTAGCGTTCCGGCAGCAGCAGAGTGGGCAGCTTTCTGGTCACCCAGTACCAGTCCTGGGCGAAGGTTTCCTGCAGGGTGGCCAGGGCCGGCCCACGCAACTCGATATGGGTGTCGCGCCAGGGAGCCAGGGGCGGCTTGAGGCCCATGTATTCGTCGCCGACGTTGAGTCCGCCGGTGAAGCCTACTTCACCGTCGACGATGACGATCTTGCGGTGGTTGCGGAAATTGACCTGGAACCTGTTGATCAGCCCGCGGCGGTTGCTGAATCCCTTTACCTCGCAACCGGCCGCGCGCAGCTTTTCCACATAGGCGCGCGGCAGGGCATGGCTGCCGATGGCGTCGTACAGCAGATAGACCTTGACCCCGGCGCGGGCGCGGTCGAGCAGGGTGTTCTGCAAGGCCAGGCCCAGGGCGTCGTCGTGGATGATGAAGAACTGCACCAGCACCACCTGCTGCGCGCCGCGGATGGCGCCGAGGATGGCGGCGAAGGTCTCCTCGCCATTGACCAGTAGCCGCACCTGGTTGTTGGCCACGCAGGGCGTGCCGGTGAGGGCGGTCATGGCCTTGAGCTTGCGATTGGCCGCGCTGCACTGCTGGGCGGCCATGGCCTCGGCGATCCAAGGACGCCAGTCCAGCTCGGCGGCCTGGCGCGCCATCTCCTCGTCCGCCTGGCGGCGTGCCTTCACGTAGCTGTCGAAGCGGCGCCGACCGAACACCAGGTAGGGGATCAGGCTGAGGAAGGGCATGAACACCAGCGCCATGGCCCAGGCCATGGCGCCCTGGGCGGTGCGCACCGTGACGATGGCGTGCACCGCCGCGCTGATACCGATCAGCTCGAGGACGAGGGCGATGTAGTGGAGATCGAGGGGCAGTTGCGGCACTCGGGCATCCTTCTCCGGGGTGGCGTTAGAGCCTTTTCAACGCAGTTTGGCCGACGCGCAGCAGATCGTGAACAGCCTCTTAAAGGGGTTGGACCGCCCTCAGCACCACGAATTTCGGCGTGGCCGCGATCTGTTCGACGCGCTTGAACAGTCGCTTGAGCTTGACGTGATACCCCAGATGGCGATTGCCCACCAGCCAGAGTTCGCCCTGGGCATCCAGCGCCGCGCGCGCCTGCTGGAACATGCGCCAGGCGAGGAAGTCGCCCACCACCTGCTGCTGGTGGAAGGGCGGATTGCACAGGATCAGGTCCAGCGAGCGCGGCGGCTGGTCGGCCAGGCCGTCGGCAGCCTGGATCGTCACCGGACGCTCGCCGCAGGCTGCGGCCCAGTTCTCCCGCGCCGACTGCACCGCCATGTAGGACTCGTCCACCAGGGTGAACTGCGCCCCCGGATTGGCCAGGGCACAGGCCAGGGCCAGCACCCCATTGCCGCAACCCAGGTCGGCCACTCGCGCCGAGCCCAGGCCTTGGGGCAGATGCGGCAGGAAGGCGCGGGTACCGATGTCCAGCCCTTCCCGGCAGAAGACGTTGGCGTGGTTGACCAGCGTCAGTGGCGGTTCATCCAGCCGATAGCGACTGGGGTAAGGCGAGGCCACCGCCGGACGCGCGTCCGGGGTAGCGAACAGCAACCGGGCCTTCTTCACCGCCAGCGATGCCTGCACCGGGCCGATATGGCGCTCCAGCAGGTCGCCTGCGGCCCGCGGCAGGTGCTTGAGCATGCCGGCGGCGATCACCCGGGCACCGGGCGCCAGTTGGCCGTGCAGACGGATCAGTTGCTCTTCCAGCAGCGCCAGAGTCTTGGGCACCCTTACCAGCACCCAATCGAAGGGACCGCTGATGGCCTCACTGGCCGGGACGAAGGTCACGGCCTCGGCGGCGAGGCCGTTGCGCGCCAGGTTCGCCGCCAGTGCCAGCGCCGCCAGGTGCGAATCGCCGCTGGAGGTCACCCGGGCCTGGCCGGCGAGGCTCGCGGCCAGGGCGCCGAAGCTGTCGTTGAGCACCAGTACCCGGGCGGCGGGGTCCAGGCCGCTCTCGGCGACGTGCTGCAAGAGGTACTCGTCGGCGGCGTCGAAGGCCTGCAGGGGATCGTCGCGCCGCGGTGGCTGGCGGTCGAGTTCGAGGGTGGCGAAGGGCGAAACGAGAGAAGGCATGGTTTCTGTCGGTGTTTATCGGCGGCCCAGTGCGGGACAATGGCGCTAAGAACCTGTTCACGATCTGCTGCGCGTCGGCCAAACGGCGTTGAAAATGGCCTGGGTCGCCAGCCCGGTCGGAATGCTCATTTACCACTCGTAAACGCGAGCACGAGACCGGTCCGCTTCCTCAGCCATTTTCGCGGGGCCGCCTAGGCCTTGTTTGGCTCTAGCTCGCGAGATCGTAAACAGGCTCCAAGCAATCGGGAAAAAGAGGCCAGTATGACCGCCACCGAAGACAAGTTCACCCGCGAGACGATCACCGCCGTCTGGCCCTGGAGCGACAACCTCTTCAGCCTGAGGACCACCCGCGATCCACGTTTTCGCTTCCGCGCCGGCCAGTTCGCCCGCCTGGGCGTGCGCAAGGCCGATGGCGACGTGGTCTGGCGCGCCTATTCCATGGTCTCGGCGCCCCACGACGACTTCCTCGAATTCTTCTCCATCGTGGTCCCCGGCGGCGCCTTCACCAGCGAATTGAGCCGCCTGCGCGAGGGCGACGAGCTGCTGGTGGAAAAGCAGCCCTACGGCTATCTCACCCTGGAGCGCTTCGGTGGCGGTCGCGACCTCTGGCTGCTGGCCACCGGCACGGGCCTGGCGCCCTTCCTGTCGATGCTGCAGGAGCCCGATACCTGGGAGCGCTTCGAACGCATCGTGCTGGTCTACAGCGTGCGCGAGGCGCGCGACCTGGCCTACCAGGAGGTGATCCACGGCTACGCTCAGGTGGAACACCTCGAAGGCCTCACCGACCGCCTGGTCTATGTCCCGGTGGTGACCCGCGAAGACCACCCCGGCGCCCTGCGCGGGCGCATTACCAGCCTGATCGAGAACGGCGAGCTGGAACGCGCTGCCGGCGTCGAGCTCTCGCCCGAGCATTCGCGCATCCTCATCTGCGGCAACCCGGAAATGGTCGACGATACCCGCCAACTGCTCAAGACCCGCGATCTGCAGCTGGCCTTGAGTCGCCGGCCCGGTCAGGTGGCGGTGGAAAACTACTGGTAACGCGAGCCGGTAGCGGCGTCTTTACGTTTTCTTCACAATTGGAAAAGGTTGGGTCTTTAGCTTTGGGCCCGCCTTGCTCTAGGATCGGAATTTCCAAGGCTACTTTCCGAGTCCCGATGAGCAGTGACAGATCCGAGCCGCCCCCGGCATCCTGGCCAGGTGCGGCTGACATTCCCTCCCGTCTTTCTTCCTCCGTGGCCGTTCGGCCCTCTATCGCGGAGGTCTACCGCTAATGGAATGGATCGCCGATCCCACCGCCTGGTTGGGACTCCTCACCCTGATCGTCCTGGAAATCGTCCTCGGCATCGACAACCTCGTCTTCATCGCCATCCTCGCCGACAAGCTGCCCCCTGCGCAGCGTGACAAGGCCCGGGTCATCGGCCTGTCGCTGGCGCTGATCATGCGCCTGGGCCTGCTGGCCAGCATTTCCTGGATGGTGACCCTCACCGAGCCGCTGTTCGAGGTGTTCGGCAAGGCCTTCTCCGGCCGTGACCTCATCATGTTGTTCGGCGGTATCTTCCTGCTGTTCAAGGCCACCACGGAGCTGCACGAACGCATCGAGGGCCACACCCACAAGACCGGTGGCAGCCGCACCTACGCCGCCTTCTGGCCGGTGGTGGCGCAGATCGTGGTGCTCGACGCCGTGTTCTCGCTGGACGCCGTCATCACCGCCGTAGGTATGGTCGAGCACCTGAGTGTGATGATGATCGCCGTGATCATCTCCATCGGCCTGATGCTGGTGGCGAGCAAGCCGCTGACCGCCTTCGTCAATGCCCATCCCACGGTGATCATGCTGTGCCTGGGCTTCCTGATGATGATCGGCCTGAGCCTGACCGCCGAAGGCCTGGGTTTCCACATTCCCAAGGGCTACCTGTACGCTGCCATCGGCTTCTCGATCCTCATCGAGCTGGCCAACCAGGTGGTGCGCTGGAAGCGCAAGCGGCAGATGCACGAGCGCCTCGGCATGCGCGAGCGCACCTCCCAGGCCGTGCTGCGGCTGCTGGGCGGTCGCCTGCGCGAAGACGAAGTGGACGAGGACATCGCCGACCTGATGGACGGCGAGAAGGGCGAAGGCCCGGTATTCGATCGCCGTGAGCGCCTGATGATCAGCGGCGTGCTGCAGCTGGGCGAGCGCCCGGTGCGTACGGTGATGACCGCTCGGGCCGACGTCGACATCCTCGATGCCGACGCCCCGCCGGACCGGCTGCGCGAACAGCTGCTGGCCTCGGCCCACTCTCGTCTGCCGCTGGTGGTGAACGGCAATATCGACGAACCCCTGGGCTACGTGCACAAGAAGGAGTTGTTCACCGACATTCTGCAGGGCCAGACCCCCGATTTGCGCAATCGCGTGCGTACGCCCATCCACCTGCCGGCCCAGGCCTCGGTGCTCGGGGCCCTGGAGCAACTGCGGGCGGCCTCGACCCACGTGGCCTTCGTGGTCAACGAGTTTGGCGGCTTCGAAGGTTTGCTGACCCTTACCGACATCCTCGAGGCCATCGCCGGCGAACTGCCGGATGCCAGCGAGGACAGCCTGCCGGAACTGGAAAAGATCGAGAATGGCTATCGCGCCAGCGGCGGCCTGAACCTGCACCCCCTGGCGCAGCGCACCGGTTTCCAGATCCCGGAGAACGAAGATTACCAGACCCTTGGCGGCCTGGTGGTGGACCTGCTGGGACGCTTGCCGATGGCCGGTGACCGTCTGGAGTACCAGGGCTGGCAACTGACCGTGGAATCGGTCAAGGACCGGCGGATCGGCTGGATCCGCCTGGAGCGACCCGCCTCCTAGTGAGGCGGGGTCTAACGGGACTTACTGCGGGGTGATCGGCGGCTCCTGCTTCACCACGGGAGCCACGGTCGCCTGGCTGTTCTGCTCTTTCAACAGGTCGCGGATCTCGGTCAGCAGCACCTGATCCTTGGTCGGGCCAGATGGTGCGGCCTCTTGGTGCAGGCGCAGACGATTCAGCACCTTGATCGCCATGAAGATGGCGAAGGCGATGATCACGAAGTCGAAGATGGTCTGCAGGAACTTGCCGTAAGACATGACCACCGCCGGCTGGTCGCCTACGGCCGCGCGCAGGGTGATCGCCAACTGCGAGAAATCCACACCTCCCAGCAGCAAGCCCAGCGGCGGTGTGATGATGTCGGCGACGAAGGACGACACGATCTTGCCGAAGGCGGCGCCCAGGATGATGCCGACCGCCAGGTCGACCACGTTGCCCCTCATGGCGAATTTCTTGAATTCGGCGATGATGCTCATGCTGCACTCCTTTGGATGATTTCGAAGAGACGATAGACGATTGTGCTCGCTTCGCTCGAGTTTGGAACCTTGCTAACGGTCTCCAGGTTCCCGGGAAACGGCAAATCAGCTGCAAATCGGCAGCTGGTCGTGGCTGTCGCACTTTGCCCGGGGCGCCGGGTCCACCCTTGTACGACGAGGGCTGCAACCCTCGCGACGTCAACTTCTCACGCCCAAGGAGGCTCCGATGGTTGCCAAACACGACCTGCACAAAGACTTTCCCGAGTACGCCGAACAGCTGGACAGCCGTCCGCAGACCGATGCGGCCTTCGCCAAGCTACTGGACGACTACGCGAAACTCGACCAGCAGATCCTCGATCTGGAAGAAGTGGAAGAATCCAGCGGCGACGAAGAACTGGGTCGTCTGCGCCGCGAGCGCGTGCTGCTCAAGGACAAGATCGCCCAGCAACTGAAATACCCCTCCTAGCCACCTTGGCCCGGCGCTCGCCGTCGGGTTTCGCTTAGTGCCTGTTCATAATCTCGCGAGCTAGAGCCAAACAAGGCGAAAATGGCTGAGGAAGCGGAGTTTACAAGGGGTAAATGAGTATTCCGAGGCTATTTTCAACGCGGTTTGGCCGACGCGCAGCAGATTTTGAACAGGCTCTTGGTGCGATTGGCAAGGGCCGCGGGCATTGCCATCATGCCCCCTCAGCAGGAGGGACAAGATGAGCGATGAAGCGGCGATGTACCGTCAGTGGCAGTTGTGGATCACCGAGGCGGCCTTGGACGTGCAACGCCGTCGGGTCCAACAGGAGTTCGCTGAATACAGCCGGCTGCTGGCGTCACTCCAGCACCTGGAACAGGTGCACTGGCAGGAGGCCTTGCCCAGTTGGCTGAGAGGGGATGGTGCGCTGGCCTCGATGCTCAAGCACTGAGGTGAGGGCCTTGCCAGGCGGATGCCCGGCGAGCGTGCGCTGAACGTCAGGTGTTGCTCTGCGGTCAATGCCTTACCCCACACGAGTTTCACGGGGTAAGCGAGATCCGCCCGGCCGCCCCGGCCCTCACGATGAGGATGTCCCCATGAAGCGTACCGCCCTGATCGCCCTGATGCTGTTCGCCACTGCGCCCGCCTTTGCCAATGATCTCTGCAGTGTGCAGCTGCAAAAGCTGGACGACGCCAGCAAGATGAAGACCAACATGATCGGCTCGGGCAGCTCCCAGGCCCAGCAGATCGCCAATTTCCGCAAGAACGCCATGGAAGCCCAGAAAGCCGGCGACGAGAAGAAGTGCATCGCCCAGGCCAACCAGGCCTTGACCATGCTGCGTCAGCCGGGCGGCGAAGGCGGCCAGTAGGGCCTACCGCTCCCCCATCGCCAAGGCGCGCTCCGCGAGGATCGCGCCTTTTTACTGTCTATGCATCCAGTCGTGTTATGCTGGGACCCTTCCTCTTTCGACAGGAGTCTCCTGGCATGGCCAAGGCCAAGCGTCTCTACGGTTGCACCGAATGCGGCGCCACCTTCCCCAAGTGGGCGGGGCAGTGCGGCGAGTGCGGTGCCTGGAACACCCTGGTGGAAACCGTCGTCGAGACCTCCGCCGTGCCCTCCGGTCGCGCCGGCTGGGCCGGCCAGCAGGCGACCATCAAGACCCTGGCCGAAGTCAGTGTCGAGGAAACGCCACGTTTCACCACCGACTCCACCGAACTCGACCGGGTCCTGGGTGGTGGCCTGGTGGACGGCTCCGTGGTGTTGATCGGCGGCGATCCTGGCATCGGCAAGTCCACCATCCTGCTGCAGACCCTCTGCCACCTGGCCGCCCGCATGCCGGCTCTCTATGTGACGGGCGAGGAATCCCAGCAGCAGGTGGCCATGCGTGCCCGGCGCCTGGGCCTGCCGGAAGACAAGCTCAAGGTCATGACCGAGACCTGCATCGAGACCATCGTCGCCACCGCCCGCCAGGAAAAGCCGCGGGTCATGGTGATCGACTCCATCCAGACCATCTTCACCGAGCAACTGCAGTCCGCCCCGGGCGGCGTGGCCCAGGTACGCGAGAGCGCGGCCCTCCTGGTGCGCTTCGCCAAGCAGACCGGCACCGCCATCTTCCTGGTCGGCCACGTCACCAAGGAAGGCGCCCTGGCCGGACCGCGGGTGCTGGAGCACATGGTCGACACCGTGCTCTATTTCGAGGGCGAATCCGACGGGCGTCTGCGCATGCTGCGGGCGGTGAAGAATCGCTTCGGCGCGGTCAACGAGCTGGGTGTGTTCGGCATGACCGACAAGGGCCTCAAGGAAGTGTCCAACCCCTCGGCGATCTTCCTCAATCGCGCCCAGGAAGCGGTAGCCGGCAGCGTGGTCATGGCCACCTGGGAGGGGTCGCGGCCCATGCTGGTGGAGGTGCAGGCGCTGGTGGACACCAGTCACCTGGCCAACCCGCGCCGGGTCACCGTGGGCCTGGACCAGAATCGCCTGGCCATGCTGCTGGCGGTACTGCATCGCCATGGCAGCATTCCCACCTACGACCAGGACGTCTTCATCAACGTGGTCGGCGGGGTCAAGGTGCTGGAGACGGCGGTGGACCTGGCGCTGATGTCGGCGGTGATTTCCAGCCTCAGGGACCGCGCCCTGCCGCACGACCTGCTGGTGTTCGGCGAGATCGGCCTGTCCGGCGAGATCCGCCCGGTCCCCAGTGGCCAGGAGCGTCTCAAGGAGGCCGCCAAGCACGGCTTCAAGCGCGCCATCGTGCCCAAGGGCAACGCGCCGAAAGACCCGCCGCCTGGCTTGCAGGTGGTAGCGGTGACACGATTGGAGCAGGCACTGGATGCGCTGTTCGAATAGCCAAAGCCGGCATTCGTAATATTTTTTAAAACTATGAGTGGGGCAGGGCGGTCTATCAGGCGCTTCCATGATCCTGGATAACCGCCATGTCTCGTCTGCTTCCGCTGTCCTTGCTCTTCGCCGGTCTTGCCGCCAGTGCCTTCGCCCAGGCCGCCGACCCCAGCGCGCGCGCGCCGGCCAGTCTGGAAGTGGATCAATTGGAATGGCAGCGAGCCGACGAGGGCAGCGTCTTCAACTGGGATCTGGAAGGCTGGGCCCTGGGCGGCGGCGCCGATCGGCTGGATTTCCGTAGCCAGGGCGAACGCAGCAACGGCCACACCGAACAGGCCGAGGTGCAGGCGCTCTGGGGGCATGAACTGGCCAAGGGCTGGGGCAGCGTGGCCGGTATCCGCCAGGATTTCAAACCCGGCTCGCCGCAGACCTGGGCGGCCCTGGGCATCCAGGAGCACGCGCCCGAGGACCTCGACATCGAGATCACGGCCTTCTTCGGCGAGAACAACCAGACCGCCCTGCGCCTGGAAGCCGAATACGACTGGTCCCTGACCCAGCGGCTGATCCTGCAGCCGCATACCGAACTCAACTTCTATGGCCGCAACGATGAGTCGCGCGGGCAGGGCGCGGGCTTCGCCGAAAGCGAGGCAGGGCTACGCCTGAGATACCAGGTCACTCCCGCGGTGGCGCCCTATGTTGGCGTCTCCTGGAACGCCACCCACGGCAACACCGCAGCCATGGCCCGCGAAGAGGGCGAAGACACCCACGACGCCCGCCTGGTGGTGGGTCTGCACCTGGAATTCTGAGGCGAGAGGGGCTGGCTCTCAGGCCCGACATCAGGAGTGGAAAAGGCTGCGCCATTTTCCACGCTACGGTATGACTCCTATCGCGGCCATGGCGGTCCGCCGATGCGGCCGCTCCTACAGCTGTGCCTGAGCCTGTAGGAGCGGCCCATGGCCGCGATACGTGCAATACAGCCTGGCGGCGCTACAGCGTGCCCAGCGCCGCCAATTCACGCTCCAGCAGCGTCTCGTCGCCCAGGTTCAGTTCCACCAGGCGGCGCAGGTGGCTGATGGAGTCCAGGTCGATCTGCCGGCAGGCGAAGGCCAACTGGCCTTCCGTTTCCCGCACCAGCTCCACTTCCATGCTCACCTGGGTCTCGTCGTTGAGCGCGATGCGCAGCTGATAGGCGGCGCTCGGTTGCGCTTCCCAGCCGGCGGGTCGGCTCAGCAGCACGCCCTTGAGCGAGATGTCGTCCACGGGCGCCGCCCACTGGCGTTCACCCTGGTGCAACTGCGCGGGTGCATCGAAGGTGAAGCGGGTAAAGCGGCGACGCTCGTTGGTGTCGTTCATGGCTGACTTCCTGAGGGTTCCTGATCACTGTAGACGACAGCCGTCGTCTCGTATCGACTTCGCCTGCGAGGGTAGCCGGCCGCGCCCGGAGGAGCCAGCCCAAGCCGGCTCATTGGTCGCCTGGATGCGAGCAGCGGCTCTTGGTCAGACGTTAGACGAGTCTTCGCCCCGCCAGCCGTATTCTCGCGCATGCCGGACCAGGTCGGCCGGCTTCTGGATGTCGAGCTTGCGGCGGATGCTCAGGCGATGGGTCTCCACGGTGCGCACGCTGAGGTGCAGTCGCTGGGCCATGGCCTTGTTGTTGAGGCCCTGGGCCATCAGCAGCAGGACCTGGCGTTCACGCGGGGTGAGTTCCTGCTCGCTGGTACCGCCTTGGCCCAGGCGCGCAGCGATGGCGCGGCTGTAGAAGCGTCCGCCCACCGCCAGGGCCTCGACCGCGGCGATGATCTCCTCGGAGGGGGCATCCTTGAGCACGTAGCCCGCCGCGCCTACCCGCAGCGAGGTGCTCACGTACTCGCGATTGTCGTACATGCTCAGGATCAGTACCCGGGCGCGGGGTGCGCGCTCGGTGATCAGGGCGGTCAGCTCCAGGCCGTTGATGTCCTTGAGGCCGATGTCCACCAGCAGGATGTCCGGATCTAGCCGTCCCAGCAGCTCGAGCGCCTCTTCGCCACAGCTCGCCTCGCCGACCACGGCGAAGCGGTCGATGGTGCCCAGCAGTGCCCGCACCCCGGCGCGGACCAGGGCGTGGTCGTCGACCAGGACGATGCGGATCGGCGTCATGTCGGGCTCTCTTCGTCGGCGGGGAGGTCGGAGCGTAGCAGAACCACGTCCAGGGTCGTGCCGCCGGGCCCGGACTGGATGGCGCAGCGCCCGCCGAACAGCTCCACCCGCTCGCGAATGTTGCGCAGGCCGATGCCACCGCTCTGGTGCTCCACCTGCTGGGTGTCGAAGCCACGGCCGTCGTCGTGCACGGTCAGGCAGATCCAGCGGCCACGGCGTTGCAGGTCGATGACCACGTGACTGGCGTCGGCATGGCGTTCGATGTTGGTCAGGGCCTCCTGGACGATGCGGAAGAGGGCGACGTCCAGGTCGCCGCCGGAAGGCGTGCCATCCAGGGTCTGCCGATAGTCCACCGCCAGGCCGCTGCGCTGGCGGAATTCCTCCACCAGCTGGCCAAGGGCGGCGGGCAGGCCCAGGGTATCCAGCAGGGAAGGGTGCAGGTCATGGGAGATGCGGCGGATTTCGCCAATGGCCGCGGCCAGGCGCTGGGTGCCCTCGCGCAACGAGTCGCTGGCGCTGGCCTTGCCGGCGCCCAGCTCGCGGCTGGCCAGTTCGAACTGGAACTTGATGGACACCAGCAACTGGCTGATGCCGTCGTGCAACTCCCGCGACAGCCGTGAACGCTCCTCTTCCTGGGAGGTGATGAGTCTCTGGGTCAGTTGCTTGAGCTTACGGTCGGCCAGGCGGTGTTCGCTGACGTTGAGCGTCAGGCCTCCGGCGAACACCAACAGCACCGCCACCAGGGCCACCCCGGCGCTGGCCAGCAGGGTGGTGCGGATGCCGGCGGCCACGTCGTGGCGCACCTGGGCCAGGGCGGCGTCCACGTCGTCCAGGTAGAGCCCGGTGCCCAGCACCCAGCCCCAACGCTGCAGCTGGGTCACGTAGGCGAGCTTTTCCGCCATCTGCCCGCTGGAGGGCTTCTGCCAGCCGTAGCGCTGGAAGCCATCCCCTTCGCGGGCGCTCCTGAGCAGCGCCTGGATCACCAGCAGGCCAGTGCCATCGGTGAGTTGCCAGAGATCCTGGCCGACCAGCTCCGGCTGGCGCGGATGCATGAGATTGCGGCCGTGCTCGTCGTAGACGAAGAAGTAGCCGTCGCTGCCGAAGTTCAGGCTGGCCAGCAGCGCCAGGACCTTGGCCTTGGTGTCTTCGTCGTCGCGGCCACTGCCGTACAGCGGCTGGATGGCGCTGACGCCCATCTCCACGTAGTTGCGCAGCTCCGCCTTCTTGCTGCCGAGGATGCTGTGTTCCAGCAGGTGCGCCTGTTGCTCGCCGAGGCGCTGGCTCTGCTCCAGCACCACCAGGCAGACCGCCGCCACCGCCAGCAGCAGCGGCAGGATGCCGAGGGCGACCATCTTGTATTTGAGCTGCATCGGGACCTGTCCGGACTGCCAGCTACGTAGAACTACGTAGCTGGCCTTGGGTAGTTCTGCGAATTTCGCTGTCGCAATGAGCCGCCGATAGTAATATGGCTCCGCTGTGGGCTCTCAACAATAACAAGTATCGCCGCGGCACTGGATGCGCGGCAGGAGAACAAGCATGACCCGAATGGCCAGCCATCTAGCCTGGTTCGCCGTCGCCGTACTGGGCGCCTTCGCGCTGGGTACCGTGGCGCTGAGTCGAGGCGAAGCGATCAATGCCCTCTGGATCGTGGTCGCCGCCGTGGCGATCTACCTCGTCGCCTACCGCTACTACAGCCTGTTCATCGCCACCAAGGTGATGGGGCTCGACGCCAAACGGGCCACGCCCGCCGTGCTCAACAACGACGGCCTGGACTACGTCCCCACCAACAAGCACATCCTCTTCGGCCACCACTTCGCCGCCATCGCTGGCGCCGGCCCGCTGGTGGGCCCGGTGCTCGCCGCCCAGATGGGCTATCTGCCCGGCACCCTCTGGCTGATCGCCGGGGTGGTCTTCGCCGGGGCGGTGCAGGACTTCGTGGTGCTGTTCCTCTCCACCCGTCGCAACGGGCGCTCCCTGGGCGACATGGTGCGCGAGGAGATGGGCCGCATTCCCGGCACCATCGCCCTGTTCGGCTGCTTCCTGATCATGATCATCATCCTCGCGGTGCTGGCGCTGATCGTGGTCAAGGCCCTGGCCGAGAGCCCCTGGGGCATGTTCACGGTGATCGCCACCCTGCCGATCGCCATGTTCATGGGCGTCTACATGAGATACATCCGTCCGGGTCGCATCGGCGAGATCTCGCTGGTCGGCGTGGTGCTGCTGCTGGCTTCCATCTGGTTGGGTGGCCTGGTCGCCGCCGATCCGGTCTGGGGCCCGGCCTTCACCTTCACCGGCGTGCAGATCACCTGGATGCTGATCGGCTACGGCTTCGTCGCCGCCGTGCTGCCGGTCTGGCTGGTGCTGGCCCCGCGTGACTACCTCTCCACCTTCCTCAAGATCGGCACCATCATCGCCCTGGCGATCGGCATCCTGGTGACCATGCCGATGCTCAAGATGCCGGCCCTGACCCAGTTCGTCGACGGCAGCGGTCCGGTGTGGAAGGGCACCCTGTTCCCCTTCCTGTTCATCACCATCGCCTGCGGCGCGGTGTCCGGCTTCCATGCGCTGATCAGCTCGGGCACCACGCCCAAGCTGATCGCCAAGGAGACTCATGCCCGCTACATCGGCTACGGTGCCATGCTGATGGAGTCCTTCGTCGCCATCATGGCCATGGTCGCCGCCTCGGTGATCGAGCCGGGCGTCTACTTCGCCATGAACAGCCCGGCCGCCGTGGTCGGTGCCGACGTGGTCTCGGTGGCCGCCAAGATCAGCACCTGGGGCTTTGTGGTGACGCCCGAGATGCTGCAGGCTACCGCCACCGAGATCGGCGAGCACAGCATCCTGGCCAGGGCCGGGGGCGCCCCGACCCTGGCGGTGGGTATCGCCCAGATCATGCACAACGTGCTGCCGGGCGAGAACACCATGGCCTTCTGGTACCACTTCGCCATCCTGTTCGAGGCGCTGTTCATCCTTACCGCGGTGGACGCGGGCACCCGCGCCGGGCGCTTCATGCTGCAGGACCTGCTGGGCAGCTTCGTGCCAGCGCTGAAGAAGACCGACTCCTGGACCGCCAACGTCATCGGCACCGCCGGTTGCGTCGCCCTCTGGGGCTGGCTGCTCTACCAGGGCGTGGTCGATCCGCTGGGCGGCATCAACACCCTCTGGCCGCTGTTCGGCATCTCCAACCAGATGCTCGCCGGTATCGCCCTGATGCTGGGCTCGGTGGTCCTGATCAAGATGAAGCGCCAGCGCTATGTCTGGGTCACCCTGGTGCCGGCGGTGTGGCTGCTGATCTGCACCACCACCGCCAGCCTGATCAAGCTGTTCGACTCCAACCCGGCGGTCGGCTTCCTGGCCCTGGCCAAGAAGTACAGCACCGCCATGGCCCAGGGCCAGGTGATCGCCCCGGCCAAGAGCATGGAGCAGATGCAGCACATCGTCTTCAATGCCTACACCAATGCCACCCTGTCGGTGCTGTTCCTGGTGGTGGTGATGAGTATCCTGTTCTTTGCCATCAAGGTTGGTCGTGCCGCCCTGGCCAAGCCCGAGCGTAGCGATCGCGAGACCCCGTTCCAGCCGGCAACGGGCGTTTAAAGGAGAATCCTCATGTTCAACGACCTGGGTCGCATGGGTAAGTACCTGGGGCAGGCCGCCAAGATGCTGGTGGGCATGCCCGACTACGACACCTATGTCGAACACATGCGCGGCAAGCATCCGGACCAGCCGGTGATGAGCTACGAAGCCTTCTTCCGTGAGCGCCAGGAGGCGCGCTACGGTGGTGGCAAGTCCGGCGCCATACGCTGTTGCTGACCCCCGGGTCGTCGCCAGGCCGGGCTCCAAGCCCGGCCTCTTTCTGTCTGGAGTTTCCATGCACGAACCCATCCCCGTCACCGTCCTGACCGGCTTTCTCGGCGCCGGCAAGACCACCCTGCTCAAGCACATCCTGCAGGCCGAGCACGGCCTGAAGATCGCCGTGATCGAGAACGAATTCAGCGCTTTGGACGTCGACGGCGAATTGCTGGAAGACGCGGGCGCCGTACAACTGATGAAGGTGGCCAACGGCTGCGTCTGCTGCACCGGCAGCAAGGACCTGGCCTATGCGCTGACCGTGCTGTTGGAGCGCCTGGACGCCGGAGAGCTGGACTTCGAGCGGCTGGTGGTGGAATGCACGGGCCTCGCCGATCCTGGTCCGGTGGCCCAGACCTTCTTCACCGACGACCTGCTGCGCGAGCGCTATCTGCTCGACGGGGTGCTCACCCTGGTCGACGCGGTCCACGCCAGCGAGCAACTGAGCGATCCGCTGTTGCAGGCGCAGGTCGGCTTCGCCGATCGCCTGTTGCTGACCAAGCTCGACCTGGCCGAGCCGGCCGCCGTCGAGGCGTTGGAGAATCGTCTGCAACGCATCAACCGCCGCGCGCCCATTCGCCATGTGGATCACGGTCGCATCGAGCTGGCCGAGCTGCTGGACATCCGCGGTTTCAACCTGCACGACGAAGACCTGGCGCCGCCGACCCTGTTCCGGCCGCTACGACCGGTATCCGAGGCCGTCAGCCTCAGCGAGCGCATCCAATCCATCGCCATCCGCGAGGCGCGTCCGTACGACCAAGACAAGATCAGCGGCGTGATGGAGATGCTGCTCGATACCCTCGGCGGCGACCTGCTGCGCTACAAGGGCCTGCTCAACATCGCCGGCGAGGATCGCCGCCTGCTGTTCCAGGGCGTGCAGCAGATATATGCCGCCGATTGGGAACGCGACTGGGCACCTGGCGAGGAGCGCGAAAGCCGCGTGGTGCTGATCGGCATGGACCTGCCGGAAGACCGTATCCGCGCCGCCTTCGAACGGGCGGTCGCCAAGTAGGCTATTCCTGGGGCTGACCGGTGCGACTTGCCAGTCGCTCCAGCGCGGCCTTGAGCTTGGGATCGCGGATGCCAGCGGCCACTTCGCGCAGGCTGTCGGCGCCCACCTGGCTGACCTGCCGTACCGGACGCGGCCGTGTGGCCGTACCCGGATTCAGCTGCATCTTGAATTGCAGCCGCATCAGCCCGGCGAACTCCGGCGCCTTCTGCAAGAAGCGCAGCAAGCGTGGCTGCTGGTAGCGCAGCCGGGTCGCCCAATGGGCGTCGTTGACCACCAGCAGCAGGGTGCCGTCACGCCAGCTGGCCACCCGGCAATGGGGGCGGGCGGCGGGCTGTAACTGCTCTTCCAGCAACTGCTGCAGCCGACCCAGCCGCTCGGCCTCGCGAAACAGCGCCTTGAGCGGTTTGGCCTGGCGCAACAGGGCGGCGGGAGCGACGGCGTTGAGCGGACGAAAGGCCATGCGCAGGACTCGCGATGGGCGAAGGGGAGTCGTGGATGGTAACAGATCGCCCGGACGTCCTGGCGGCTGGTGCCTGCGTCGTTCTTTCCTCATCGGCATTTCCGAGTAGAATGCCCGATTACCATTGCGGGACATCGCGGGTTTCAACCCCCGCGCCCAGGCGTCTGGCCAGGCTCTGCAGAGGCCTTGCCGCCCGTTTCGCTCCCCTCATTCCAGCGGAAGAATTCCAGTCGATATGTTTGCGCCTTTGTTGAAGAAATTCTTTGGAAGCAAGAACGAACGAGATGTCAAACGTCTAGGCAAGGTCGTGGTGGCCACCAATGCGTTGGAATCCCAGATTGCCTCCCTGAGCGACGAGCAACTGCGCGCCAAGACCGAGGAATTCAAGCAGCGCGTGGCCAAGGGCGAGTCCCTCGACGACCTGATGCCCGAAGCCTTCGCCGTGGTCCGCGAGGCCGGCAAGCGGGTCATGGGCATGCGTCATTTCGACGTCCAGCTGATCGGTGGTGCCGCGCTGCACGAGGGCAAGATCGCCGAGATGCGTACCGGTGAGGGCAAGACCCTGGTGGGTACCCTGCCGGTCTACCTCAATGCACTGTCCGGCAAGGGCGTGCACGTGGTCACGGTGAACGACTACCTGGCCCGCCGCGACGCCAACTGGATGCGGCCGCTGTACGAATTCCTCGGCCTGTCGGTGGGCATCATCCTGCCGTTCCAGCCGCCGGAAGAGAAACGTGCCGCCTACGCCGCCGACATCACCTACGGCACCAACAACGAATTCGGCTTCGACTACCTGCGCGACAACATGGCCTTCAGCCTGGCCGAGAAATTCCAGCGCGAGCTGAATTTCGCGGTGGTCGACGAAGTGGACTCCATCCTCATCGACGAAGCCCGCACGCCGCTGATCATCTCCGGCCAGGCCGAGGACAGCTCCGAGCTGTACCAGAAGATCAACCTGCTGATCCCGCGCCTCCAGCAGCACATCGAGGAAGAGGAAGGCAATCCGACCCAGGTCGGTCACTACACCATCGATGAAAAGACCCGCCAGGTGGAGATCACCGAGCTGGGTCACCAGTACATCGAGGAGATGCTCACCGAAGCCGGGCTGCTGGCCGAGGGCGAGAGCCTCTACTCGGCGCACAACCTGGGCCTCTTGACCCACGTGTTTGCCGGCCTGCGCGCCCACACCCTGTTCCATCGCAACGTCGAGTACATCGTCCAGCAGGACCAGGTGCTGCTGATCGACGAGCACACCGGCCGGACCATGCCGGGTCGTCGCCTCTCCGAAGGCCTGCACCAGGCCATCGAGGCCAAGGAAGGACTGCCGATCCAGCCCGAGAGCCAGACCCTGGCCTCGACCACCTTCCAGAACTACTTCCGCCTCTACAACAAGCTCGGTGGCATGACCGGCACCGCCGACACCGAGGCCTTCGAATTCCGCCAGATCTACAACCTCGACGTGCTGGTCATCCCGACCCATCGCGAGATCGCCCGTAAGGATTTCAACGACCTGGTCTACCTGACCCAGGCCGAGAAATACCAGGCGATCATCGAGGACGTGAAGCAGTGCCAGGCCGAAGGCCGTCCGGTGCTGGTGGGTACCGCCTCCATCGAGAGCTCCGAGTACGTCGACCAACTGCTGACCCAGGCCGGCATCGAGCACAAGGTGCTCAACGCCAAGTACCACGAGCGCGAAGCCGAGATCATCGCCCAGGCCGGACGTCCGGGCGCCGTGACCATCGCCACCAACATGGCCGGTCGCGGCACCGACATCCTGCTCGGCGGCAACTGGGAAGTGGAAGTCGCGGCCCTGGATAATCCTACCGAGGAGCAGATCGCCGCGATCAAGGCCGCCTGGCAGGAGCGTCACAAGCAGGTCATCGACGCCGGTGGCCTGCACGTGATCGCCTCCGAGCGCCACGAATCCCGCCGTATCGACAACCAGCTGCGCGGCCGTGCCGGCCGCCAGGGCGACCCGGGCTCCAGCCGCTTCTACCTGTCGCTGGAAGACAGCCTGATGCGCATCTTCGCCTCCGACCGGGTGAAGAACTTCATGAAGGCCTTGGGGATGCAGGGCGGCGAGGCCATCGAGCACCGCATGGTCACCAACGCCATCGAGAAGGCGCAGCGCAAGGTCGAGGGGCGCAACTTCGACATCCGCAAGCAACTGCTGGAATACGATGACGTGGCCAACGAGCAGCGCAAGGTGATCTATCACATGCGCGATACCCTGCTGGCCAGCGAAGACGTCGGCGACACCATCAAGGGCTTCCGCGAGGAGACCCTGACCCAGGTGATCAACGAGCACATCCCGCCGCAGTCGCTGCCCGAGCAGTGGGACGTGCCCGGCCTGGAAGCCGAGATCTACAGCGTCTTCGGTCTGCAGCTGCCCATCGGTCAGTGGCTGGACGAGGACGACAAGCTGTACGAGGACACCCTGCGGGTGAAGATCCTTGAGCAGCTCGAAGCCGCCTACATGGAAAAAGAGGACATGGCCGGCCGCGAGGCCCTGCGCAACTTCGAAAAGCAGATGCTGCTGCGGGTGGTCGACGATCTCTGGAAGGATCACCTCACCACCATGGATCACCTGCGTCACGGTATCCATCTGCGCGGCTACGCCCAGAAGAACCCCAAGCAGGAATACAAGCGCGAGTCCTTCAACCTGTTCCAGGAGCTGCTGGACAGCATCAAGCGCGACACCATTCGCGTGCTGTCCCATGTCCAGGTACGCCGCGAAGATCCGGCCGAGGAAGAGGAGCGCATGCGTCGCGAGGCCGAGGCCCTGGCCCAGCGCCTGCAGTTCCAGCATGCCGAGGCGCCTTCGCTGGTCGATCCCGAGGTGCTCGAGGACGAGCAGGGCGAAGACACCGTGGTGCCGCTGCAGCCCCAGCGCAACGACCAGAAGATCGGTCGCAACGAGCCGTGCCCCTGTGGCTCCGGCAAGAAGTACAAGCAGTGTCACGGTAAGCTCGACTGATCGCTCTGACTGCCGACCATCGTGACAAGCGATGGCGGCGGTCCGCAGCAGGCGGCAGCCCGTCGGCAGTGTCGACGCCAGGCTGTAAACTCCGCCCGCTAGGCTGTCCGCTTCAGGTTCTTGGCGTCGTCGCAAGGGACGCCTGAAGCTTGGTTATCACGCCGCGACCGGCTGTCCGTTCGCGGCGTTTCCTTTTCTCTCACTGGAGTTTCCCCATGGCTGTCGGTCTCGGTCCGCTCTCCACGCTGCACCCGGTTCCCGGTTTCGAACTCGGTATCGCCTCCGCCGGCATCAAGCGCCCCGGGCGCAAGGACGTGGTGGTGATGCGCTGCGCCGAAGGCTCCAGCGTGGCCGGGGTCTTCACCCTCAACGCCTTCTGCGCCGCACCGGTGATCGTCGCCCGCCAACGCTTCGCCGGTCCGGTGCGCTACCTGCTGACCAACACCGGCAATGCCAACGCCGGTACCGGCCAGCCAGGCCTGGCCGCCGCCGAACGCACCACCAAGACCCTGGCCACCCTGGCCAGCGTCGCCGAGGAGGCGGTGCTGCCGTTCTCCACCGGGGTGATAGGCGAGCCGCTGCCGGTGGAGAAGATCGAGGCTGCGCTGCCGGCCGCCCTGGCCGATCTGGCCGAGGACAACTGGGCTGCTGCCGCTACGGGCATCATGACCACCGACACCCTGCCCAAGGGTGCCAGCCGCCAGTTCCAGGTGGGCGGCACCACCGTCACCGTCACCGGCATCAGCAAGGGCGCCGGCATGATCAAGCCGAACATGGCCACCATGCTCGGTTACGTCGCCACCGACGCCAAGGTCAAGCGCGAGCTGCTGCAGGACCTGCTGGCCGATGCCGCCAATCGCTCCTTCAACCGCATCACCATCGATGGCGACACTTCCACCAACGATTGCTGCATGCTGGTCGCTACCGGTCGTGCTGACATGGCGGAAATCATCCAGGCCAGTGGCGAAGCCTTCGAGCAACTGCGCGAGGCGGTCTTCTCGGTCTTCGCCGAGCTGGCCCAGGCCATCGTCCGCGACGGCGAGGGCGCCACCAAGTTCGTCACCGTGCAGGTCAACGGCGGCACCAATGCCCAGGAGTGCCTGGACGTCGGCTATGCAGTGGCTCATTCGCCACTGATCAAGACCGCGCTGTTCGCCTCCGATCCCAACTGGGGTCGCATCCTCGCCGCTGTCGGCCGGGCCGGGGTGCCCAACCTGGACGTCAGCCTGATCGACGTCTTCCTGGGTGGCGTGCAGATCTGCCAGCAGGGCGGTCGTGCGGCGACCTACACCGAAGACCAGGGCGCGCGGGTCATGGCCCAGGCGGAGATCGAGATCTGCATCGAGCTGGGGCGCGGCAACCACCGCGAGACCATCTGGACCACCGACCTGTCCCACGACTATGTGAAGATCAACGCCGAGTACCGTACCTGACCGGCGCTGTGGCGTGCGGCCTGGCCGCACGCCTGCTGCGGTCCCGATGGCCGCACCGTTTCGAGGAATTCCCCCATGTCCCAGCTGCAACTCGTGATCGGCAACAAGAACTTCTCCTCCTGGTCGCTGCGGGCCTGGCTGGCCATGGAGCTCAGCGGTGCCCCCTATGAAGAGGTGTCGATCCCGCTCTACACCCCCAACAGCCGGGCCTTGCTCAAGGCGCAGTCGCCCACCGGCAAGGTGCCGGTGCTCAAGCTGGCCGAGGGCACCATCTGGGATTCCCTGGCCATCGTCGAATACCTGGCCGAGGCCTATCCCGACGCCGGCCTGTGGCCCGCCGATACCCTGGCCCGCGCCCATGCGCGGGCGCTATGCGCCGAGATGCACAGCGGCTTCCTCGCCCTCCGGCGTGAATTGCCGATGGACCTGCGCCGTCGGCAGCGGCTGAAGTCGACCACCGCCGAAGCCGTGGAAGACATCCAGCGTATCCAGCGCCTGTGGCGCGAGTGCCGTGAACGCTACGGAGCCCAGGGGCCCTATCTGTTCGGCGCCCCGACCATCGCCGATGCCTTCTATGCGCCGGTGGCCAGCCGCTTCCGCAGCTATGGTGTGGAGCTGTCGGCCGAGGCCGCCGCCTATGTCGAGACCATCCACGCCTGGCCGGCCTTCCAGCGCTGGCTGGCGGAGGCGGAAACGGAGGAGCAGAGCGCATGACTCGTCTGCATGTGGTCGCCGCAGTGATCCGCGATTCCCAAGGGCAGATCCTCATTGCCCAGCGTCCGGCGCACAAGCATCAGGGCGGACTCTGGGAATTCCCGGGGGGCAAGGTCGAGGCCGGTGAAGCTCCGGCCGTGGCACTCGCGCGTGAACTGGCCGAGGAACTGGGTATCCAGGTGACGGCGGCCAGGCCGCTGTTGCAGGTGCGCCACGACTATCCCGACCAGGCGGTGCTGCTGGACGTCTGGCAGGTGGATGCCTTCACCGGCGAGGCCCACGGCGCCGAAGGCCAGCCACTGGCCTGGGTCGCCCCACGCGACCTCGCCGGCTACGACTTCCCGGCGGCCAATCGGCCCATCGTCCAGGCCGCGCGCCTGCCGGAGCGCTATCTCATCACGCCGGGCGAGCTGACCACCGCTGAGTTGCTCAATGGCCTGCACCGGGCACTCGACCAGGGCATCCGCCTGGTCCAGCTGCGTACGCCGGACAACTTCGATCCCCAGTACCGCGATCTGGCCGGGGATGTCCAGGGCCTCTGCACCGGGCGTGCCCAGCTGATGCTCAAGGGGCCACTGGAATGGCTGGGCGATTTCCCCGCCGCTGGCTGGCACCTGACGGCGGAGCAACTGCGCCGCTATGCGCCCAATGGCCGCCCCTTCCCGGAGCAGCGCCTGCTGGCGGCCTCCTGCCACGATGCCGAGGAACTGGCCCTGGCCCAGCGGATCGGCGTGGACTTCGTCACCCTGTCACCGGTGATGCCCACCACCAGCCATCCCGGTGCGCCGACCCTGGGTTGGGTCAAGGCGCAGCAACTACTGGCCGACTGCAACCTGCCGGCCTATCTGCTGGGTGGCTTGGGTGAGGAGGATCTCACCGGCGCCTGGCAGGCCGGCGCCCAGGGCGTGGCGGCGATCCGGGCGTTCTGGCCGGGGGCTGTCTAACCGCTGATCGCGGCCATGGCGGTCCGCCGATGCGGCCGCTCCTACAGTAATGCCTCAACCTGTAGGAGCGGCCCATGGCCGCGATGCCGTTACAAAGAAGCCCGCCAATCGGCGGGCTTCTGTTATCCAGCTGAAAACCTACAGCCGCGGATAGTCGATGTAGCCCACCGGGCCCTTGCTGTAGAAGGTGTCCGGGCGCGGCTCGTTGAGCGCGGCGTCCTCTTCCAGGCGCTGCGGCAGGTCCGGGTTGGCGATGAAGGGCACGCCGAAGGCCACGGCATCGGCCTTGCCTTCACCCAGCCAGGCATTGGCTTGGGCCTTGTCGAACTTCTCGTTGGCGATATAGACGCCGCCGAACGCCGCCTTGAGTTGCGGGCCAAGGCTGTCGCTGCCGGCCGCTTCGCGGATGCAGATGAAGGCGACGTGGCGCTGGCCCAGTTCCCGGGCGACGTGGCCGAAGGTGGCGGCAGGATCGCTGTCCCCCATGGTGTGCATGTCACCGCGGGTGGACAGGTGCACGCCGACGCGATCGGCGCCCCAGACGTCGATGCAGGCGTCGGTCACCTCCAGCAGCAGGCGGGCGCGATTCTCGATTGAGCCGCCGTAGGCATCAGTGCGCTGGTTGGTGTCGCTCTGCAGGAACTGGTCGAGCAGATAGCCGTTGGCGCCATGCACCTCGACCCCATCGAAGCCCGCGCGCTTGGCGTTCTCGGCGCCACGACGATAGGCGGCGACGATGCCGGGAATCTCCTCGGTTTCCAAGGCGCGCGGGGTGACGTAATCCCGCTTGGGCCGCAGCAGGCTGACGTGGCCCTGGGCGGCGATGGCGCTCGGTGCGACCGGCAGTTCGCCGTCCAGGTAGCTGGGATCGGAGATGCGGCCCACGTGCCAGAGTTGCAGCACGATGCGGCCACCAGCCTTGTGCACGGCGCTGGTCACGCGCTGCCAGCCGGCGACCTGTTCAGCGGACCAGATGCCGGGGGTGTCAGGATAGCCCACGCCCATGGAGTCCACCGAGGTGGCCTCGGTGATGATCAGGCCGGCGGAGGCACGCTGGGTATAGTACTCGACCATCAGGTCGCCCGGCACGCGGCCCGGTTCGGCACGGCAGCGGGTGAGGGGCGCCATGATGACGCGGTTGGGCAGTTCCAGGGCGCCGATCTTGATCGGGTCGAACAACTGAGTCATGGCTAGCTCTCTTGGTTAGCTGGCGGTGGCCAGGCCGCTCTTGCGGGCCTGGCTGGCGGTCAGCAGGGTGGCGATGAGCGCCAGCAGGGCGAGCCCGCTGGCGGCGAGGGGTACCGCGGTGAGACCCAGGCCGTGGTCGATGACCAGGCCGCCGACCCAGGCGCCAAGGGCATTGCCCACGTTGAAGGCGCCGATGTTGAGGGTCGAGACCAGATTCGGCGCGTCCTTGCCGAAGGTAACCACGTTGATCTGCAGGGCCGGTACCGCGGCGAAGGCAGCCGCGGCCCAGAGGAAGAGGGTGATCTCGGCCGGCAGGAAGGCGTGACCGGTCCAACGCAGGGCGGCGGAGGTCAGCGCCAGGGCGACGAAGATCCCCACCAGGCTGGTGGCCAGGCGCCAGTCGGCCAGGCGCCCGCCGATGAAGTTGCCCAGGGTCAGGCCCAGGCCGATCAGCAACAGGGTGCCGGTCACGCCACGGGGCGAGACGCCGGTGACTTCCTGTAGCAGGGGCGCCACGTAGGTGAAGAGGGCGAACATGGAGGCGGCGAAGAACACCGTCATCGACAGCGCCAGCCAGAAGCCCAGGCCACGCAGGGCAAGCAGTTCCCGACGCAGGTCGGCACGGGTCTGGTTGCGATCGGCGGGCAGCACGCGCCAGAGGCCGAGCAGGGCCACCACACCGATGGTCGCCACGGCCCAGAAGGTCGAGCGCCAGCCGGCGGCCTGGCCCAGGGCGGTGCCCAGGGGAACGCCCAGCACATTGGCCAGGGTCAGGCCAGTGAACATCAGGGCCACTGCCGAGGCGCGACGATTCTCCGGGACCAGGCTGGCCGCCACCACGGCACCGATGCCGAAGAAGGCGCCGTGGCAGAGGGCGGTGACCACCCGCGCCAGCATCAGCATCCCGTAGCCGCTGGCCAGGGCGCACAGCAGGTTGCCGACGATAAAGATGCCCATCAGCGCGAGCAGGGCGCGCTTGCGTGGCCAATGTGCCGTGGCCAGCGCCATGAAGGGTGCGCCGACGGCCACGCCCAGGGCATAGCCGGTGACCAGCCAGCCGGCGCTGGGGATGGATACCCCCAGGTCGGCGGCGACATTGGGCAACAGGCCCATGATGACGAATTCGGTGGTGCCGATGGCGAAAGCGCTCAGCGCCAGCACGATGAGAGAAGCGGGCATGACGGTTCCTTGCACAGGCTAGAGATCGCGAGCGAGGTGTTGCAGGAAGGCCTGGATGGCCACCTCGTCGCGTTGGTAGAACACCCACTGACCGACCCGTCGCGTGCTGACCAGTCCGGCTCGCGCCAGTATCGCCAGGTGCGCCGACACCGTGGATTGCGAAAGACCCGCCCGGGCCTCGATCTGGCCGGCGCAGACGCCTGCGGCAGTGTGATGCTCCTGCTGCGGGAAGTACCGCGCAGGATCACGCAGCCAGCTCAGGATCTGCCGGCGTAGCGGATTGGCGAGGGCCTTGAGGATGTCGTCCATCACGGAGGTATCGTCATATCGGGTTGCTACGAACCTTAGATCGCAAAAAATCGATATGCAAGCTATCTATCTTCGTTTCTGCCTATCACCCGCTTAGAGTTGCGCTATCGCCAGAGGTGTCCGGGGTCGCCGCTTCGTTCAGTCGCGATTCAGATCCGGCGATTAGAATTCAAGGTGCGGCTCAGTCCGCCGCGATTGTCCAAGGAGTAAACACATGGCGCTGCCCACCCGTATCCTTCTCGCCAGCCTGGCCTTGGCCACTCTGGCCGGATGCGCATCCCCCAACCCCTACGAAAATCAGGGCCAGGCCAGCGGTGGCACCTCCAAGACCGCCAAGTACGGTGGCCTGGGTGCCCTGGCCGGCGCGGTCGCCGGTGCTGCCATCGATCACAACCATCGTGGCAAGGGGGCGTTGATCGGTGCCGCCGCCGTGGGTGCCGCGGCAGCGGGCTATGGCTACTACGCCGATCGCCAGGAAGCCGAGTTGCGCAAGCAGATGGAGAACACCGGCGTCGAGGTTCAGCGCCAGGGTGACGACATCAAGCTGATTATGCCCGGCAACATCACCTTCGCCACCGATTCGTCGGACATCGCCGGCAGCTTCTACAAGCCGCTCAACGATCTGGCCAATTCCTTCAAGCAATTCGACCAGAACAGCATCGAGATCGTCGGCTACACCGACAGCACCGGCAGTCGTGCGCACAACATGGACCTGTCGCAACGCCGTGCCCAGGCCGTGGCCAACTACCTGACCGCCCAGGGCGTACCGGCAGCGCGCCTGAGTACCCGCGGCGCGGGCCCGGACAATCCCATCGCCAGCAACGCCACCGCCGATGGCCGGGCGCAGAATCGCCGCGTCGAGGTCAACCTGCGCGCCCTGCCGGGTGCCACCGGAACCCCCGCCCAGTAACGACCGTCCGTCGTCCATGACCAGCAGTTTCCGCCCCTTTTGCCAATCGGGGTGGAAACTGCTTTTTCATTTTGCGTTCTGATCCACGTCGCGAAGGGTCCCGTCTGCCGATCGGCAGGGGGCAGACGCCTGTCTGGCTGCTACCCTAGTAAGGTTGGAGAGACGCTTCGCATGACGGTCACGACGGGAAGGGATAGTCAGCCGCCTTGGCTGCTGCATGGCGGCCCAGGGCCGCGGGGAGAAGAGGTTGATGGAGTGCCCGTTGCCGCAGACAGAGCAAGGCCCGGTATTGCTGGTAGTGGACGACCGCATGGAGAACCTGCTTGCCATGCAGGCTGTGCTGGAAGTGGGAAACTGGCGAGTGATCACCGCAGCCTCGGGTGAACGCGCCCTGCAGTACCTGCTGGACGAAACCGTGGACTTGGTGCTGCTCGACGTCCAGATGCCGATCATGGACGGCTTCGAGGTGGCGCGCATCATGCGCAGCAACCTGCGCACCCGCTTCACCCCGATCATCTTCGTCTCTGCCGAAGCCCATTCCTACGAATCGGTGCTGCGCGGTTACGCGACCGGTGCGGTGGACTACCTGCTCAAGCCGGTCGATCCCAACATCCTCAGGCACAAGGTGCGCTCGCTGCTCGATCACGAGCGCAATCGCCGCGAGCTGCTGCAGGCCACCCAGCAGCTGGAATTGGCCAAGTCCTTCAGCGATTCGCTGCTGGACAATGCCGCCGAAGGCATCCTCACCGTCAATGAGCAAGGCCGGGTGACCTTCGCCAACGCCGCCATCGCGCGCATACTCAGGTGCAGCGTCAGCGACCTGGTCCACGCCAACTTTCTCGACTTCCTCGAGGGCGGCAGCGGCCTGGACGACTGGCACACCTCGCCCTTCATGGAGCACTACGACCGCCGCGAGACCTATCGCCTGCACGATGCCCGGCTGCGCACCAGCCGGGGTGACAGCCTGCCGGTGGCGCTGTCCTGCGCGCCGCTGCCACGCATGCAGCGCGCCATGGTCATCATCGCCCTGGACATGTCGCGCATGCGCGAGCTGCAGGAGCAGCTGGAATCCCAGGCGGTCACCGATGCCCTGACCGGGCTGCTCAACCGCCGCGGCTTCAACCAGACGCTGGAAGCGGCGCTGGCGCGGACCGGGCGCAACGGCAAGCGCATGGCGGTGCTCTACATCGACCTCGACGGCTTCAAGCGCATCAACGATTCCCTCGGTCACGAGGCGGGGGATCGGGTGCTGTGCATCGTCGCCGAGCAGCTCAAGAGCTGCATGAGACCCTATGACATCCTGGCGCGCATGGGCGGCGACGAATTCACCGCGCTGCTCGACTCCCTGGAGCATCCCGAGGATGCTGCCCGGGTCGCCGAGAAGCTGCTGGAGCTGCTGGCCACGGTGCATCGCATCGACGGCATGGAGGTTAGCCTGGGCGCCAGCATCGGCATCGCCAGCTACCCCGACTGCGGCCACACCGTCGATGGCCTGCTGCGATCCGCCGACATCGCCATGTACGAGGCCAAGCGCGGCGGGCGCCAGCAATACCGCTTCTTCTCGCCGGAGATGAACGGCCGTGCCCGCTCGCGGCTGATGCTCGAAGAGAGCGTGCGCAACGCCATCGACAACAAGGACTTCGTGCTCGCCTACCAGCCGCAGGTCTATCTGCGCGACGGTCGCCTGCGCGGCTTCGAGGCCTTGCTGCGTTGGGAGCACACCGTGGCCGGCAAGGTGTCCCCCAGTGTCTTCATCCCGCTGCTGGAGGAGACCCGCCTGATCAACCGCATCGGCGACTGGATCTTCCGCGAGGGCGCGACCAAGTTGCAGGCCCTGCAGGAGATCTATGGCGAGGAACTGTTGCTGAGCATCAACCTGAGCCCGGTGCAATTCGGCATGCCGCAACTGGCGGAAAGCCTGCGCCAGATCATCGCGACCCACGGCCTGCGCCCGGAGCAGATGGAAATCGAGGTGACCGAGTCGGCGCTGATGCATGACATCGACTACACCCGGGCGCAGCTGTCGCAACTGCGTGCACTGGGCGTACGCATCGCCGTGGACGACTTCGGCACCGGTTACTCCTCTCTTGCGTACCTGCGCCACTTCGAACTGGATACACTGAAGATCGACCAACTGTTCATCGCCAACATGCTGGATTCCTCCCGCGATGCGGCCATCGTCAGCACCATCCTCGAACTGGGCCGCAACCTTGATCTCGAGGTGATCGCGGAGGGCGTGGAGACCCTGGAACAGCGGGATTGGCTGATCGATCACGGCTGCGAGATCATGCAGGGCTTCCTGGTCTCCCGGCCGCTCAGCGCCGAGGTGACCGGACGCTTCCCGCAGCAGGTCGACTGGACCGCTCGCCGCCCTGAACCCACCCTCTAGCCCCGCACAGGCTGGCGACGCTGCACGCCCTGCTGTCCGTCCGTCAGCCGGATGGCGCAAGCAGGCGGGGCACACCCAGGGTTAGACCCTTCCCGGTCGGGCGCTGGCCCACCAGGCGCCAAACGCCAGTGAACGAACCCGCGGCCGGGCCTTCTTATGCTGTGGCCATCGGCACGGAGTAGGAAGCATGCGGGGCGCCGTCTTTCCATGGCGGGAAAACAACGAATTCGAATTGCTGGTGGACGGCGGACGGTTCTTTCCGGCCATGCTCGCGTCCATCGCCGGCGCCCAGCACCAGATCGACGTCGAACTCTATCTGGTGGAGGCCGGCAGTTGCTCCGAGCGACTGCTCGTGGCCCTGACCGAGGCGGCAGGACGAGGTGTCCAGGTGCGCTGCCTGTTCGATGGCTTCGGTACCCTGAAGATGGATGCCAGGCTGCGCCGTGAACTGGAAGCGGCGGGTGCCGAGATCCGCCTGTTCAATCCGGTGCGTTTCCTTCACGGCCTGCACAACCTGCACCGGGATCACCGCAAGATCTTCATCGTCGACGGCCACGAGGCCTTCGTCGGCGGCAGCGGTGCGACCGACGACTTCTGGGACCCGGACCAGAGCGACTGCAACTGGCACGAGGTCATGGTGCGCATCCAGGGACCGCTGGTGGACGACTGGCTGGCCCTGTTCGAGCGCCAGTGGGAGGCGGTCCGGCGACGCCGCGCCTGGAAGCCGCGTGCCCGTCGCGGTCGGGAACGCCCACCGCCACCGCCCGTCGCCCAGGAAGGGCAAGGGCGGGTCGCCTATGCCGATGCTCGCCAGCACCGCGACATCCTGCAGGCGCTGATCCGCGCCCTGGTGGGCGGACGCGAGCGGATCTGGTTCGCCACCCCCTATTTCCTGCCGACCTGGCGCGTGCGCTGGGCGCTGCGTCGCGCCGCCCGCCGTGGCGTCGACGTGCGCCTGCTGCTCACCGGACGCCACACCGACAATCCGCCGGTGCGCTTCGCCGGGCAACGCTATTACCGCAGCCTGCTACGCGCCGGAGTGCGCATCTACGAATACCAGCCACGCTTCATCCACGCCAAGATGGTGCTGGTGGACCATTGGGTCAGCGTCGGGTCCTGCAATTTCGATCACTGGAACCTGAGATTCAACCTGGAAGCCAATGTCGAAGCCGTAGACAGGGGGCTGAGCCAGGCCGTCGCGGCCAGCTTCGTCAAGGATTTCGCCCAGAGCCGGGAGATCACCCTCGACTTCTGGCGCAGCCGCCCCTGGTGGCTACGCGCCCGCGAGTGGCTGTGGGGTTCGCTGGATCGGTTGGTGATCGGTGTACTGGGGCGCGGTTAGCAGCCTCGAGGGACCAGGTGCGGGTAACATAACCGGTCCGGCGCCGTTGGCCGGATCCATCGTCCAGCGGACGAGGCCAGACGAGTAACGCCTTAGTGCAGACTTTAGATAAACACCGCTTCATCGGTCTGGAGTGGCTCAGGTTCCTGATGGGTTTCTATGTGGTCGTCTACCACACCATCCATTTCTATCCCGAGCGCAAGACCATCCCCCTGTTGGACGAAATCACCAGCATGGGTTTCTTCGCCACCAGCACCTTCTTCGTGCTCTCCGGCTTCCTGCTCGCCCACGTCTACTGTGGTCGCGGCAGCCTGCGCGAGCCGGCGCGCAGTTTCTGGATCAAGCGTTTCGCCAACCTCTATCCGATCCATATCTTCGCCTTGCTGCTGGCGATGGCGGTGGTGACCTGGATCGGCAGCTTGGGCATTCCGCCGGGCGCAGCCACGGCCAGTGTGCGCTTCGTCGTGTTCGACACCAACGAACCCCTGGCACGGACCAATCCCGAGCTGTTCCAGCATTTCATGACCAACGGCGAGCTGGCCTTCAATGCGATACTGCAACTGTTCATGCTGCAGGCCTGGAATCCCTACTACCTGACCTTCAACGCGCCACTGTGGTCGATTTCGGCGCTGTTCTTCTTCTACCTGACCTTTCCCAAGCTGGCCCCGCGGCTAATGACCAGTGCGCGGCCCTGGCAGCTGTTGCTGCTGGTCTGGGCGCTCTACCTGGTCCCGCCGGTCCTGGTGATCATCCACCAGAACTACGGCATGCCCTTTACAGGTCTGCTGCAGCGGGTACCCCTGTTGCGCCTGCCGGAATTCCTGGCCGGCATCCTGCTGTACGCCATCTTCCGCCGGCAGCACGAACGTGGCTGGGCGCCATCCGAGCGGCAACGGACGCTGCTGGCGAGCTACCTGATCCTGAGCTTCGCCGTAGGTACGGCACTGTTCACCCACGGGCCCAAGTTCTGGTACTTCCTATTTCACAATGGTCTGTTCCTACCGTCGCAGCTGATCCTGGTGTACCTCGCGGCCCTGGCCCGAGAGCCGGCGAGCGAACGTATTCGCCATTGGTCACCGCGGTTGGGGGGGGCGTCTTTGTCGATGTTCGCCCTGCACGTCCCCCTATCGGGCATCTACATGACCTTGGAGCAACTGATCGGTGGCGATCTCAAGGCCTGTCTGGCGGGCCTGCACGAGACCTGCATCGCGGCGGCGGGTGCCTATACCAACTCCATCGAGTGGTACTGGCTGTTCCTGCTGCTGGTGGTGGTGCTCTGCGTATTGTTCCAGGAGCGGCTGGTGGTGCCCACGCGCAAGCGCATCCTCGCCGTGCTGCTGCCGTGGCTGGCGCCGCAGCAGAAACCGGCCCAGCCTAGCGGCGAAAGCCTTCGGCCATGACGAAGAAGCGGGCGTCGAGCGCTGCCAGTGGCTCGCGGAGCTGTTCCAACTGATCAGCGGCACCGAACACCTCGAAGCGTTCCAGGGTGGCGATGGCCTGGGCTTGCTCCAGCAGCTCACCGACGTTATCCAGATGGGCGAGCAGCGCCTGGGCGTCGCGATAGCCTTCGCGGCAGCGTGCCGTGGCACCGTCGTAGCAGAAGCCATAGTAGAGGCAGCCGGGTTCGCTCTGGGTGCGTTGCAGCATGGCCTCGCCCAGTCGCTTGAAGGCCTCGACCTGATCGGGCTGGATGGCGAAGACGGGGGCGAGGCTGCAGACGGAATCATTGGGAAGGGTGGACATGAGAGGCTCCGAGGTCGGGGGACGTCTGTATGCGACCCCCATCTCCGAGCGACGCTCCCCTTGGCTGACGGACGTCAGCCGCCGACCTGGGCGATCCAGTCATTGAGGTTGTAGTAATTGGTCACCCGGGTCACCTTGCCGTCGCGAATCTCGAAGAAGGCACCCGCCGGCAATTGATAGGTCTGGCCATTGGCCGCGGGCAGGCCTTCGTCCGTCGCCAGGTATTCGCCATGCACGACGAACTCGGCAGCGGCGCGGCGGCCACTGGGTTCGGCCAGCACGACCAGGTCGGTCAGGCGCTCGCGGTAGCAGCGATTCATGTGCGCCATGAAGGCGGCGAAGGCGGCCTTGCCCACCTGGCGCTCGCCCTGGTTGATGTCGTGGACGACGTCCTCGGTGAGCAGCTCCAGGAAGATCTCCATGTCACCCGCGTTAAAGGCGGCATAGTAGGCGTCGATGAGGTCGGTCGTGGTCATGGCGGCTCCTGTCGTTGGTGAAAAAACGGCTGTAGCCGTGCATGGTAGGGTGGCCAGACGGCTGCGACATAGCCATTCACGTCTCCCGCTTAACCGAAAGAGTCCATGGACATCCAACTCCTGCATGGCGCCGCCATCGCCCCGCTGATTCCCGAACTCGCCGAATTGCGCATCGCTGTCTTTCGCGAATACCCCTATCTCTACGACGGCACCCTGGACTACGAGTCCCGCTACCTGCAGACCTATGCCGACGCGCCCGACAGCCTCTGTGTGCTGGTCCGCGATGCCGGGCGGGTGGTGGGGGCGGCCACCGCCCTGCCGCTGGCTGACGAGACCGCGGAATTCCAGCAGCCTTTCCTCGCCCATGGCTGGTCGGTGGCGCGGATCTACTATTTCGGTGAATCCCTGCTGCTGCCGGCCTATCGCGGGCGAGGACTGGGCCGGCGCTTCTTCGCCGAGCGCGAGGCGCGGGCGCGGCAACTGGGGCGGTTCGCCTGGTGCGCCTTCTGCGCCGTGCAGCGCCCGGACCACCATCCACGCCGGCCACCGAACTATCGACCGCTGCACGGCCTCTGGCGCAGCGAGGGCTTCGTCGAGCAGCCCGAGTTGACCACCCAGTACCTGTGGCAGGATCTCGACGAGATGGCCGAATCGCCCAAACCCATGACCTTCTGGCTCAAGGAGTTGCCATGATCCACCTGGCCGCTTGCCAATACGCCATCGAATTGCTGGAAAGCTGGGACGCCTACGCCGAGCACCTGACCTCGCTCTGTGAGGAAGCCGCCGTCGAAGGTAGCCAGCTCCTGCTGCTGCCCGAATACGCCGGACTGGTGCTCAGCGGCCAGCTGCCACCGGCCGAGCGGAGTGACTTGCAAGCCTCCATCGCCGGCATCCAGCCGCTGATTTCAGCCTGGCGCACGCTCTGCGAGGGCCTGGCGCGACGGCTGCAAATCTACCTGCAACCCGGCTCGCTCCCGATCCTCGATGACGACGGCCAGTATCGCAACCGGGCCTGGTTGTTCGGTCCCGGAGGCTGCCTGGGTTACCAGGACAAACTGATGATGACCCGCTTCGAACGGGAAGAGTGGAACATCGCCGGCGGGCGCGAAGGCCTAAGGGTGTTCGACACCCCTCTGGCGCGTGTCGGCATCCTGATTTGCTACGACAGCGAATTTCCGCTGCTGGCGCGGCACCTGGCCGAGGCAGGGGCGGACCTGGTCCTGGTGCCCAGCTGCACCGATACCGTCGCCGGCTTCCACCGGGTGCGCGTCGGTGCCCAGGCCCGGGCGCTGGAAAACCAGTTCGCGGTGCTGCAATCACCCACGGTGGGACTGGCACCCTGGTCCCCGGCGCTGGACGAGAACGTCGGCCACGCTGGGCTCTATGTGCCACCGGATCGCGGCATGCCGGCGGATGGGGTGATCGCCCAGAGCGACGAACTCTGTCCCGAACGCAGCCAGTGGCTCCACGCCGAACTTGATCTGGAGGAGGTGCGGCGAGTCAGGACCAATGGCCAGGTGTTCATTCGTCGCGACTGGCCGGATCAGGTGCAGGTACTCACGCCTCACGCTTGAACGAAAAAGCCCAGCGCTAGGCTGGGCTTTTCCGCGAACAGGCGTTTAGAACAGGTTCTTAGATCTCGACGGCCAGGCTGTCGGCGATCTTCTTCTGCCACACCTGAGGGCCGGTGATATGCACCGACTCGCCGCGGGTGTCGACCGCCACGGTCACCGGCATGTCCTTCACCTCGAACTCATAGATGGCTTCCATCCCCAGTTCCGGGAAGGCCAGGACCTTGGCGCCCTTGATGGCCTGGGCCACCAGGTAGGCGGCGCCGCCGACGGCCATCAGGTAGACCGCCTTGTAATCCTTGATCGCCTCGATGGCGATGGGGCCACGCTCGGACTTGCCGATCATGCCCAGCAGACCGGTCTGGTCGAGGATCTGCCGGGTGAACTTGTCCATGCGGGTCGCGGTGGTGGGGCCAGCCGGACCGACCACCTCGTCGCCCACCGGATCGACCGGGCCGACGTAATAGATGAAGCGGCCCTTGAGGTCCACCGGCAGGGGCTCGCCCTTGTTGAGCATGTCGACCATGCGCTTGTGGGCGGCGTCGCGGCCAGTGAGCATCTTGCCGTTGAGCAGCACGGTCTCGCCCGGCTGCCAGCTCTGCACCTCTTCCGGGGTCAGGGTGTCCAGGTTGACCCGGCGAGCGCTCGGACCGGCCTCCCAGACGATCTCCGGGTAGGCGTCCAGCGGCGGCGCTTCCAGGGCGGCAGGGCCGGAGCCGTCGAGCACGAAGTGGGCGTGGCGGGTGGCGGCGCAGTTGGGGATCATGCACACCGGCAGCGAGGCGGCATGGGTCGGGTAGTCCTTGATCTTGATGTCCAACACCGTGGTCAGGCCGCCCAGGCCCTGGGCGCCAATGCCCAGTTGGTTGACCTTGTCGAAGATCTCCAGGCGTAGCTCTTCCAGGCGGTTCTGCGGACCGCGGGCCTTCAGCTCGTGGATGTCGATCGCATCCATCAGCGATTCCTTGGCCAGCACCGCGGCCTTCTCGGCGGTACCGCCGATGCCGATGCCCAGCATGCCCGGCGGGCACCAGCCGGCGCCCATGGTCGGCACGGTCTTGAGCACCCAGTCGACGATGGAGTCGGACGGGTTGAGCATGGCCATCTTCGACTTGTTCTCGGAGCCGCCGCCCTTGGCCGCGACATCGATCTCCACGGTGTTGCCGGGGACGATCTGGTAGTGGATCACCGCCGGGGTGTTGTCCTTGGTGTTCTTGCGAGCACCGGCCGGGTCGGCCAGGATCGAGGCGCGCAGGACGTTTTCCGGCAGGTTGTAGGCGCGACGGACGCCCTCGTTGATCATCTCGTCCAGGCTCAGGGTGGCGCCGTCCCAACGCACATCCATGCCGACCTTGGCGAAGACGGTGACGATACCGGTGTCCTGGCAGATCGGCCGGTGGCCGGTGGCGCACATCCGCGAGTTGATCAGGATCTGGGCGATGGAATCGCGCGCGGCGGCGGATTCCTCGCGCAGATAGGCCTCGTGCATGGCCTGGATGAAGTCGACGGGATGGTAATAGGAGATGAACTGCAGGGCGTCGGCGACGCTCTGGATCAGATCATCCTGCTTGATCACGGTCATGTACGCGCTCCTCTTGGCGGTTTCTTGCGCCTCGCCACGGGTGGTGGCGAGACGGGCGCGCAATTCGGGTCGCACGGACCGGGCCGCGAAGGAGCCCGATCGGAGGGGTGGCCTGGACACACTGAGAAAGGCCCACCCGGCCGGGGCGGCCGACCCGAGAGCGGCGCGGCAGTATAGCCCGTTCAGGCGCTCGGCGGCAGCGGCTCCGGTCGGCGCCGGGCGATCAGCGGCGTTCCAGGACTGCTGGATTGACCAGGTCGGTCGGCCGCTCGCCGGAAAGGGCGGCGATCAAATTGTTCACCGCCCGCTCGGCCATGGCATAGCGGGTTTCGTGGGTGGCCGAGCCGATGTGCGGCAGGGTGACCACGTTGGGCAGCTCGAACAGCGGCGAGGCCTCCAGGGGTTCGCGGGTATAGACGTCCAGCCCCGCGCCGCGGATCTGGCCGCTACGCAGCGACTCGATCAGCGCCGGCTCGCCGACCACCGCGCCGCGCGCCAGGTTGATCAGGATGGCACTGGATTTCATCAGGCCGAGTTCGCGGGCGCCGATGAGTTTCTCGGTGGCGGCCGACAAGGGTACCACCAGGCAGACGAAGTCCGCTTCCCGGAGCAGGTCGTCCAGCTCGCGGCGCTGGGCGCCCATCTGCTCTTCCAGCTCGGGCTTGGCGCTGTTGGCGGCATAGAGGATGGGCATGTCGAAACCGAAGTGGCCGCGCTTGGCGATGGCCGCGCCGATGCGACCGGCGCCGACGATGCCCAGGGTGCGGCCATGGATGTCGGTACCGAAGTGCTCTTCGCCGATACCCTTGCGCCAGAGACCCGCCTTGACGAAGGCGTCCAGCTCCGGCACTCGCCGGGCGGCGCTCATCAGCAGGGTGAAGCCGAGATCGGCAGTGGTGTCGGTAAGGACATCCGGGGTATTGGTGAGCAGGATACCGCGCTCGGTCAGGTAGTCGACGTCATAGCTGTCGTAACCCACCGAGACGCTGGCGATGGCTTCCAGGGTGGTAGCCATCGCCAGCTCCTTCTCGCCCAGCTGGCGACTGGCGCCGATCAGGCCCTGGGCCTTGGCGGCGGTGGCTGCAAAGGCATCCAGGCTGGCGCTGGTCGGGATCACCTCGACGGTGAAATGCTGGCGCAGGCGTTCTACCAGGCTTTCGGGCAGGCGGTTGAAGACCACTACGTGCTTCTTGCTCATGGATACCTCAGCGTGTGGGAGGGGATCAGGCCAGGCCGGCCGCGGCGAAGCGCGGGCGGTCGCCATGCTGGTCGAGCAGCGCTTCGAGCCCCTCGCGGGTGGGTTCCTGGTTGAAGTCCAGACCCAGGGCTTCACGGTGAATCCCCGTGGCGGCCAGCCAGAGGCAATCGATCTCCGCGGCTACCGCACCGGGCACGTCGGTCACCAGGGAGTCACCGACGAACAGCAGTCGGCTGGCACCCCGTTCGCCCAGTTCCCGTGCCGCGCAGCGATAGGCATAGGGATCGGGCTTGCCGTACCAGGTCACCACGCCACCTAGGTCGGCAAAGCGATCGGCCAGCTTGCCGGCCGCATAGAAGGGTAGACCCCCGGACACCACGTTGCGATCCGGGTTGGCGCACAGGAAGTGCTTGTCCAGCGCGCCGGCCAGGGGGGCGAAACGGGCTTCCAGCTCGTCTTCCGGGAAGCTGCCGACGCCCAGGATGATGGCCGCCTGATCGATGTTCTCGACGAAGCGCGCGCGGATCTCCGCCGGCCAGCCCACTTGGCCGGTCCCGGGGCCGGACAGGTAGATGCCGCCCTCACGGAATTCGGGGTCGTGCAGAAAGGCATCGATGGCCAACTGACCGGAGGTCGTCACGCCGGCGAAGAGTTCGCGTGGCACGCCGAGTTTGACCAGCTCTTCGGCCATGCCCTCGGCGTCGCGCGAGGCATTGCTGAGGAACCAGACCGGCTTGCCTTCCGCCGCGCGACGCTCCAGCCAGGCCCGGGCACCGGGAAAGGTCTCGTAGCCGTCGATCAGCACCCCCCAGAGGTCGAGGATGAAGCCGTCGTAGGTAGCCAGGGCTTCGTCCAGTTGATCGAGGCGGAGCAGGGTGGGGGAGGTCATGCAGAGAAATCCGATGGCGAACGGGGGAAACGACAAGCCTAACCGGTTTTACCGAACTGCTGTCGAAAACGCAGACACCGGCCTGGGCCGGTGTCTGTTTGTTGCTCTAGACGAGGCTTAGCGCGTGGATGCCTTGCCGGCCTTGGCGACTTCCAGAGCTTGGGTGTCGACGCGGCCGTAGATGTCCTCGAAGCGGACGATATCGTCTTCGCCCAGGTAGCCACCGGACTGCACTTCGATCAGCTCCAGCGGTACCTTGCCGGGGTTGGCCAGGCGGTGCACGGAGGTCATCGGCAGGTAGGTGGACTGGTTCTCGGTCAGAAGGAAGACCTTGTCGTCACAGGTGACCTCGGCGGTACCCGACACCACGATCCAGTGCTCGGCACGGTGGTGGTGCATCTGCAGCGACAGTTGGGCGCCCGGCTTGACGGTGATGCGCTTGACCTGGAAGCGCTGGCCCATGTCGATGGAGTCGTAGGAGCCCCAGGGACGGAAGACTTCCTGGTGCGCCTTGACCTCGTTGCGGTTCTGCTTCTCGAGGGCGTTGACCAGCTTCTTGACGTCCTGGACCTTGTCCTTGTGGGCGATCATGACGGCGTCCTTGGTTTCCACCACGACCACGTCATCCAGACCGACCAGGGTCACCAGCTTGCCGTTGCCGTGCACCAGGCAGTTGCGGCTGTCATGCAGGACGACGTCGCCCTTGAGCACGTTGCCGTTGCTGTCCTTGGCATGGACGTCCCACAGCGCGGACCAGGAACCGACATCGTTCCAACCGGCGCTCATGGGCACCACGCAGGCGCGCGTGGTCTTTTCCATCACGGCGTAGTCGATGGAGTTGTCCGGGCAGACGGCGAAGGTGGCGGCATCGATGCTGATGTTGATGCCGTCGATGCTGCTGCGCTCCAGCGCCAGCAGGCAGGTGTCGTAGATGTCGGTGTCGTGCTTCTTCAGCTCTTCCAGGAAACGGCTGGCACGGAACAGGAAGATACCGCTGTTCCAGCAGTAGTCGCCGGAGGCCACGTATTCGGTGGCGGTGACGGCATCGGGCTTCTCGACGAAGCGTTCGACGCGGGCCACGCCTTCGGGCAGGCCGCCGGCGTCACCGGTCTTGATGTAGCCGTAGCCGGTCTCGGGTGCGGTGGCGGGGATGCCGAACAGCACCATCTCGCCACGCTCGGCAGCGGCGGCGGCCTTTTGCAGGGCGGCCTTGAATTCGGCTTCGTCCTCGATCACGTGATCGGCAGGCAGCACCAGCATCAGGTCGTCCTTGCCGTCGGCGACCAGTTGCATGGCCGCGATGGCCACGGCTGGCGCGGTGTTACGGCCGAACGGTTCCATGATCAGCGCCTGGGGCTTGCAGTCCACGGCCTTGAGCTGCTCTTCTACCAGGTAACGGTGTTCGGCGTTGCAGACGATGATGGGGCAATCGATGCTGCCCTCGCAGCCCAGGCGATTGATGGTCTCCTGGAACATGGTCTGCTCGCTGGTCAGGGCCAGGAACTGCTTGGGGTAGAGCTTGCGCGAGAGGGGCCAGAGTCGCGAGCCGCTACCACCGGACAGGATGACGGGAATCATGGGCGTTACTCCTTCAGCGTCTGCTGATTTGTGGCCGCTGTCCCTAGGGTCGGGACGAAGCGTCCGTGCTTCGAAAGGTCAACCGCCCGGAAGCCGTGGCGGTACAGATTGAACAATGCGGACTGATCGCCAATGGCCATCACGGCCTGTGGCAAGGACCAGACAAAGACAGAATCAAACGAAAGTGGTTCTCAGCGAATTTTCCTTTTTCTGGAATAACGACGGTTTTGAGAGTTCCGACAAGTTTTCTCGCCCGAAAGACCCCGTCGCTACGCTGCAACCTTTTTATTGGAGGGAGATGACAGTCTTTCACGGAAGCAGAACACCGAATGTGAGCTTCTCACCAGTTCTGGGGCGCAAGACAGGGTTCGCGCGGTCATCCGTCGATTCTAAGGGCTATTCCGCGGGCTCATCACGCAGAAAAACCAATCTGTCGGTTGTGGAGCGCTCCTCAGAGTAGGCATAGCCCTGCTCGGCGAAGTCACGGAGGTCAGCCACCTGGGTGATACGTCTTTTGATGACGTGCCGGGCCATCAAGCCGCGGGCCTTCTTGGCGTAGAAACTGATGATCTTGTAGTCGCCGTTCTTGAGGTCGCGGAAGTCCACGTCGACTACCCGGGCCTGCAGCTGGCGGCGGCGCACGGCGCTGAAGTATTCGTTCGACGCCAGGTTGAGCAGGACGTCATCGCCCTGGGCCGTCAGGTCCGCGTTGAGCCATTCGCTGATGCGCTCGCCCCAGAAGGCGTAAAGGTCCTTGCCGCGGGCGTTGGCGAACTTGGTGCCCATCTCCAGGCGGTAGGGCTGCATCAGGTCCAGGGGGCGCAGCAGGCCATAGAGTCCGGACAGCATGCGCAGGTGGCGTTGGGCGAAGTCGAAATCGCCCTCTTCGAAATCCTCGGCGGCCAGGCCGGTGTAGACGTCACCCTTGAAGGCCAGGATGGCCTGCTTGGCGTTCTCCGGGGTGAACTCGGGTGTCCAGCTGCCGAAGCGGGCGACGTTGAGGGCAGCGATCTTGTCGGAAACGCCCATGAGCTGGGCGACGTCTCCCGGCGTCAGGGCGCGTAGTCCCTCGATCAGTTCGCGAGAATGCGCCAGGTGCTGCGGCAGGGTATGGCGGGACGTGCGGGGCGGGGTGTCGTAGTCCAGCGTCTTGGCGGGCGAAATCACCATCAACATCGGCTTGGCTCCTCTTGGCGAGGGGCCATTCTAGAGGCCTGTCAGGCGCTACTCCAGCACGCCTTGCCGATGGCATCGATAGATATCGACCGCAGGTTCGCGGCGACGTTGCCCGCCTGGCCGACTAACCCCGCCGGATTGCGAAAAAACGGGTACGGCCAAAAAAAAGCTTTTGTGCCCAAGGTTTTTTGCGTTATTACCGAAGTGTCCGTCGCATCTCTCGGGTCCCGTGCCCTCATGTTGGCCGGTCCGTGAACCCGTTGCTGGAGCGACGGCACCTTTCGCCGCGGAGCGCCGCCTGGCGCTCCGTCGACTGGCTTGCGAGTCAAGCGTTTCTGACGAGGTGACCGAGTATGGATGATCACGGACGTTCCCGCCCCACCCAGCCCACCCTCTATGTGCTCGACACCAACGTACTGATCCACGACCCGAACGCGCTGCTCAACTTCGAGGAGCACCATGTCGCCATTCCCATGACGGTCTTGGAGGAACTCGACAAGCTCAAGACCGGCAAGCACAACGTCGCCGCCGAGTGCCGGCAGGCGATCCGCCTGATCGATAGTATCCTGGCCGAATCCTCGCCCGAGGACGTCGAGCGAGGCGTACCCATTCCCCGCGGCAAGGGCGAGGCCAAGGGGCGCCTGTCCATCCTCATGGGGCGGCGCGCCGGGCCCATGGCCTGCCTGCCCGACGACATCAACGACAACCGCATCATCAACCAACTCGTCGAACTGCGGACCCAGCATCCCCAGGAGCGGGTGGTACTGGTCACCAAGGACATCAACATGCGCCTCAAGGCGCGTGGCTGCGGCATCGCGGCGGAGGACTACCAGACCGATCAGTTGCTCGATGACGTTTCCCTGCTCTCCCAGGGTTACCACAATATCCCCGGGTCCTTCTGGGACAACGTCAGCAAGGTCGAAAGCCGTCAGGAGCTGGGCCGGGTCTGGCATCGCGTCCAGCTCTCCGCCGAATTGCCGCCCTTCAACGTCAACGACTTCGTACTCGACGAGCAGGGCTTCGTCGGCTGGGTCAAGGCGGTGCGCGACGGCGAGGTGATCCTGCTCGACATGCACCAGGAACCCCTGATGCACCAGGAGGCCTGGGGCCTCAAGCCCCGCGACATCTACCAGGCGCTGGCGCTGTTCGCCCTGTTGGAGCCGGACATCCATCTGGTCAACCTCACCGGCGCCGCCGGTTCGGGCAAGACCATCCTGGCGCTGGCCGCGGCCATCGAGCAGACCATGGTCACCAAGAGGTATCGCCGCATCATCGCCACCCGTAGCGTCCAGGGGTTGGACGAGGACATCGGCTTCCTGCCCGGCACCGAGGCCGAGAAGATGGAGCCCTGGCTGGGCGCCATCACCGACAACCTCGAAGCCCTGCACATGGATGATCACAACCCCCACGGCAGCGTGGACTACATCCTCAGCAAGGTGCCGCTGCAGTTCAAATCCCTGAACTATATCCGCGGCCGCAGCTTCCAGCAGAGCCTGATCCTCATCGATGAGTGCCAGAACCTCACCCCGCACCAGATGAAGACCATCATCACCCGTGCCGGCAGCGGTTCCAAGGTGATCTGCCTGGGCAACCTGGCGCAGATCGACACCCCCTACCTCTCGGCCACCAGCTCGGGCCTCACCTACCTTTCCGAGCGCTTCAAAGGCTTCAACCATGGCGTGCACATCACCCTGCAGGGCGTGCCGCGTTCCGTCCTCGCCGAATACGCCGAGGCTCATCTGTAACGGCTAGGGCTTGTCTGAAAAGCCGCCGAGCGAGCCCAGGCACTTTTCAGACGCAGCCCTTGATCCCCGTCCGGCCGTGGGCGGGGATCAAATCCCTAGTGGCGGGTCTACAATGGCAGGTCTTTTCCAGGAGTCATGCCGTGCTGACCCATCTCGATTCCCAAGGCCGTGCCAACATGGTCGACGTCACCGACAAGCAGGTGACCTTCCGTGAAGCCACGGCCGAAGCCCGGGTGCGCATGCGTCCGGAAACCCTCGATCTGATCCAGAGCGGCGGCCATCCCAAGGGCGACGTCTTCGCCGTGGCCCGTATCGCCGGCATCCAGGCGGCGAAGAAGACGGCCGATCTCATTCCCCTCTGCCATCCGCTGATGCTCACCAGCGTCAAGGTCGCCCTCACCGCCGAAGCACCCGATGCCGTGCGGATCGCAGCCACCTGCAAACTCTCCGGCCAGACCGGCGTGGAAATGGAAGCCCTGACCGCCGCCAGCGTCGCGGCGCTCACTCTCTACGACATGTGCAAGGCGGTGGACCGCGGCATGACCATCGAGGCGGTGCGCCTGCTGGAAAAGAGCGGTGGCAAGAGCGGTCACTTCCGTGCCGGGGAGCAGCCGGCATGATCCGCGTGCAATTCTTCGCCCGCTATCGCGAGACACTGGGCCGTGCCGAAGAGACCTTGGCCTGGGAGCCGGATCTGGCCACTGTCGGCGACCTACGTGAACACCTGGTCCAGCGTGGCGGCCAATGGGCCGAGACCCTGGGCGAACAAGGCTTGATGTGTGCCCGCAACGAAGAACTCTGCGGCCTGGCCGAGCCGCTGCGCGACGGCGACGAGGTCGCCTTCTTCCCCACCGTGACCGGAGGTTGAGCATGGCCATCCGTGTGCAGGCCGGCGCCTTCGATCCCGGTCAGGAACTCAGTGCCCTGCACGCCGCCAATACCGGTATCGGAGCGGTGGTGGGGTTCGTCGGCTACGTCAGGGATTTCAACGATGGACGTGACGTCGGTGGCCTGTTCCTCGAGCATTTCCCCGGCATGACCGAGAAGGCACTGGCGCGCATCGTCGAGGAGGCCAATCAGCGTTGGCCGCTGCTCAGGGTCGATATCCTGCATCGCATCGGACGGCTGGAGCCGGGCGAGCCCATCGTCTTCGTCGGCACCGCCAGCGCCCACCGCCAGGCCGCCTTCGATGCCTGCAACTTCGTGATGGACTACCTCAAGACCCGCGCGCCCTTCTGGAAGAAGGAAGATACGTCCGAAGGCCCGCGCTGGGTCGAAGGGCGTGCCAGCGACCAGGATGCCGCGGGGCGTTGGGCGAAGGACTGATGGAGAAAGACACGAGGCGATGGAGGATTTTCCCTCCTGGAAACTGATCGCGGCCATGGGCCGCTCCTTCAGGTATATAGCACTCCTGTAGGAGCGGCCCATGGCCGCGATGAGAGCGGAACAACCGCCTCGGCGGACCGCTATGACAGCCCTTGAGCGGGCCGCCTTAACGTTGCCGCGGCACCGGCTTGAGCAACTCGGCCGCAGGCATTTCACAGGAGATCTTGCGGCCCAGCAGGGTTTCGATGGGCGGCAGGGCGAAGGCATCGTCCTCGCCGGCGAAGCTGATGGAGGTGCCGCTGGCGCCGGCACGCCCCGTACGGCCGATGCGGTGCACGTAGTCGTCCGGGTCTTCCGGCAAGGTGAAGTTGATCACGTGGCTGATGCCGTCTACGTGGATGCCACGACCGGCGACGTCGGTGGCCACCAGCACGCGGATCTTCCCAGCGCGGAAGCCTTCCAGGGTCTTAATGCGCTTGTGCTGAGGTACGTCTCCCGACATCTGGGCGGCGCTGATGCCGTCCTTGGTCAGACGCTCCTCGATGCGGCGTACCTCGTCACGGCGATTGGCGAACACCATCACCCGCGCCCAGTTGTTCTGGGCGACCAGGTTGTAGAGCAACTTGTATTTGTCGCTGGAAGAGACCGCATAGACGTGCTGCTCGACCGTATCGCTGGCCACGTTTTCCGGCTCGATCTCGACGATGGCCGGATCGGTGGTCCACTGCCGCGCCAGATTCATCACGTCTTCGGTGAAGGTGGCGGAGAACAGCAGGGTCTGGCGTTCGCTCTTGGGCGGGGTCTGGCGAATGATCTGGCGGACCTGGGGGATGAAGCCCATGTCCAGCATGCGGTCGGCCTCGTCCAGCACCATGACCTCGACCATGTCCAAGTGCACCTCGCCACGCTGGTTGAAGTCCAGCAGGCGGCCTGGAGTGGCTACCAGGATGTCGCAGTAGCGGGCTTCGAGCTGCTTGAGCTGCTTGTCGAAGTCCATGCCGCCGACGAAGCTCATGACGTTCAGCCCGGTGTACTTGGCCAGGTCCAGAGCATCGTTGGCGATCTGCACCACCAGCTCGCGGGTCGGCGCGATGATCAGCGCCCGCGGCTCGCCCATGTATCTTTCCTTGGGCGGCGGGGTGGTCAGCAGCTGGGTGATGGTGGAGATCAGGAAAGCGGCGGTCTTGCCGGTGCCGGTCTGGGCGCGGCCGATGGCGTCCTGGCCCTTGAGGGTGAAGCCCAGCACCTGCGCCTGGATCGGCGTGCAGTAGGGGAAGCCCAGGTCGTGGATGCCATGCATCAGCCGCGGGTCGAGGTTGAAGTCGTGGAAGCGCGTCTTGCCTTCCTGGGGCTCGACGGCGAAGTCTTCCAGCTTCCAGGTGTCGACCGGCTTGGGTTTGCGCGGGCTACGTTCGCGGCGAGCCTTGGCAGGCTTTTCCGCGGCCGGGCGGGCGTCCTGCGCCGGGGCGCCGTCCTGGGGCTTGGGTTTGCGGGGCGCGCGCTCGGCCTGGGGCGCGGGGGTAGCGACAGCAGGCGTCGCAGGGATTGCGGGGGCGACGCTGGGATTCACTTGGGGCGTAGCGGGGGAGGCCGGCTGAGCGCCGTCCTGGTCCTTGCCCAGAAATTTTTTGAGTGCCTTGAGCACGGAAGGTCTCGATCATCGAAAGCGGAATGAGACCGCAGTGTAAAGCAACCTACGTGCCCAGCAACAACTACCTGCCGAACGCCGTGACGGTCGGGCTAGCCACAGATCCGATTTCGCCCGCCGTCCTTGGCCTGGTAGAGCGACTTGTCGGCGCGCCCGACCAGTTCGTCGAGGGTATCGGCCTTGCGCATCTGCGCCACGCCGATGGAGACGGTGACCCCCGGCAGCTTGCCGCAGGGCGAATAGAAATCCTTGATGTCCGCCAGGCTCTGGCGCAGGCGCTCGGCGATGGCGATGGACTCGTCGCGGTCGATCTCCGGTAGCAGGATGACGAATTCCTCGCCACCGTAGCGGGCCATGCTGTCCTTGGGGCGCAGCTGATCCCGCAGCGTATTGGCAACCAGGCACAGCGCATAGTCGCCCGCCAGGTGGCCATAGGTGTCGTTGTAGTGCTTGAAGTGATCCACATCGAGCATCAGCAGGCTCAGCGGCTGCCGATTGAAGGCGCACCGGGTGCTCTCGCGTTCGAACAGTTGCTCGAGCCGCCGGCGATTGAACAGGCCGGTCAGGGTGTCGACGTTGGCGTTGCGTTCGGTGTCGACGATGAGCTGATTGCCCCGGCGCATCCGCTCGCAGAGGATGCCGAGCAGGTTGTGCATGGCCTTGGCCGAGCGCTCGATCAGCTCCAGCAGCAGGTCGCGGTGCAGGCAGAGGACCCGGGTGTCGGCCTCGGCGATGACGTGGGCACTGGGTCTTTCGCTATCCAGGAAGCTGATCTCGCCCGAGCACTCACCCACCCCCAGCAGATAGATGGGGGGATTCTCCGGAGAGCCCAGGTGCACGCGCAGCCGTCCCTCAAGGATGAGATACATGCAGTGGTTGGGCTGTGCGGGCGACAACAGGCATTCGCCAGCCGCCAGGCTACGCGTCGCCGAACGGGCGATAAGGGCTTCCAGCAGATGGGTTTCCACGCCTTTGAACAGGCGCAGATCCTTCAGGGAAGAGACCGGCACTTCGGCCAACCACAGCGACAAGGGCGCAGCCATCAACAGATCACCCCATGGGCTGAAAGGAAAACTCGGACCATAGCTGCTCCATGCACATCACGACCTTCAGGCACCCACACTGGACCGGACGAGCCCCGCAAAGTTCGTTCGTTTCCCGTCACGGAAGCCCGCTTTCAGCGCCAGATGTCGCGAAGTGTCGACCGGTTTCCAAAAAACGCCCTGGAACGAAATGCTGCCTTTCGCGTCAGCCGAGGCGGTCCTGCAACCAGGCCTGGATGTCCTTGATTTCCGCCGGAATGACCTCGTGACGCATGGGATAGTCGTGCCAGAGCGCTTCCACGCCCGCGGCGGTCAGCGCCTCGTAGGCGGCGCGTCCCAAGGCGAGGGGCACCACGTCGTCCTGGACGCCATGCAGGCAGAGCGCCGGCGTGGTGCCGCCGCGGTTCGACTGGTCACTGTCGAAGCTGGGTGCGTAGGTCGAGAGCGCCATGACGCCCCCGAGCGTCACGCAAGGCGTGTTGTAGGCAGCGTGTAACACCACTGCGCCACCCTGGGAGAAGCCTGCCAGTACGATGCGTTCAGCCGGGATGCCTTGGGCGCGCTGCTGCGCGATGAGCGCCTGGACCGTGGCGGCCGATTCTTCGAGCTGTGCCCGGTCGATGGCACGGGCCGGATTCATGGCCAGGATGTCGTACCAGGAGGGCATGGCCCAGCCGCCGTTGATGGTGACCGGGCGAGTCGGTGCCTGGGGCAGGATGAAGCGCGTTCGCTTGAGCGTCTGTTGCAGCAGTTCGGCCACCGGCTGGAAGTCGTGCCGGGACGCACCCAGGCCATGCAACCAGATGACGCAACTATCGGCCGATCCGGCGGCCGATTCCAGCACAAGAGGAAGGTTTTCCAAGGTTTTGCTCCAAAGTGGGGCTCTCAAAGAGCGGTGTGGTAACAGTTGGTGCGCAGGATCAATGTCGCATTATCGTAATTTTTTCTGGCGATTTTTTGCCAGAAGTCCACGAGCCGGCGGTTTGCGCAGGGAGCGGTGTTGTCGCATCCGCTGGTCCGCTAATTGCCTCAATTAATGCACGACCGGGCAGTGCACCAACAGGTAACACCGCTGCCCTGCCTGGTTGCGCCCATGTCAGACCGCTGTCTTCGCGTTGCCGGGGATCGCTGGTTCGGGCAGGTTGTACGGTCATCACGCGAGAGACATCGCGGCGCCGTACCGCTGGAACGCAATTCATAAACACATTGGAGCTTATCGATGAAGATGGTGAAGTCCACCCTGGCAATTCTGACCACCGCCGCCGCTCTGGGTCTGTCCAGCATGGCTCAGGCGGGCGCTACTCTGGATGCAGTAAAGAACAAGGGGTTCGTGCAATGCGGCGTCAGCGATGGCCTGCCGGGTTTCTCCTTCACCGACTCCAAGGGTGAATACAAGGGTATCGACGTGGACGTCTGCCGCGCCGTCGCCGCCGCCGTGTTCGGCGATGCCTCCAAGGTGCGTTTCACCCCCCTCACCGCCAAGGAGCGCTTCACCGCGCTGCAATCCGGCGAGATCGACGTTCTGTCGCGCAACACCACCTGGACCAGCTCCCGCGATGGCGGCATGGGCCTGATGTTCACCGCCGTGACCTACTATGATGGCCAGGGCTTCCTGGTGAACAAGAAGCTGGGTGTGAAGAGCGCCAAGGAACTGGACGGCGCCACCGTGTGCATCCAGGCCGGTACCACCACCGAGCTGAACCTGGCTGACTACTTCCGCTCCAGCGGCATGAAGTTCACCCCCATCACCTACAGCACCTCCGACGAAAGCGCCAAATCCATGGAAGCCGGTCGTTGCGACGTGTTGACCTCCGACCAGTCGCAGCTCTATGCCCAGCGCATCAAGCTGGCCAAGCCCGACGACTACGTCGTATTGCCCGAGGTCATCTCCAAGGAGCCCCTGGCTCCCGCCGTCCGTCGTGGCGACGAAGACTGGTTCACCATCGTCAAGTGGGCACAGTTCGCCATGGTCAGCGCCGAAGAGCTGGGTCTGACCTCCGCCAACGTGGAGGCCCAGGCCAAGGATTCCAAGAACCCCGACGTCCGTCGCCTGCTGGGCACCGATGGCGAGTTCGGCAAGGACCTGAAGCTGCCGAAAGACTGGGCACTGAACATCATCAAGCAGGTCGGCAACTACGGCGAAGTCTTCGAGCGTAACGTCGGCATGGGTTCCGACCTGAAGATCAAGCGTGGTCTCAACGCCCTGTGGAACGCAGGCGGCCTGCAGTACTCCCCGCCGGTCCGTTGATCTCGGCGCCTTAGTCGCCGACACCTTCCGGATGTGCAGATTCTCGCCCTGCAGCGCTTTTCGCGCTGCGGGGCGAGGGTTTAATGAGGCTTCCAGTAGATGCAAAACGTTAGCAAAACCTCGCCACCAGTCCGTGGGTCGCTACTGACCGACCCGCAGGTACGTTCGTGGCTGTTCCAGGTCGTCGCCGTCGTCGCCGTCGTGGCCTTCGGCTGGTTCCTGTTCAACAACACCCAGACCAACCTGTCTCACCGGGGGATCACCTCGGGCTTCGGTTTCCTCAACAACTCCGCCGGCTTCGGCATTCCCCAGCACCTGATTCCCTATACCGAGGGTGACACCTACGGCCGGGTATTCCTGGTCGGCCTGCTCAACACCCTGCTGGTCTCGGTGATCGGCATCGTGCTGGCGACCATCATCGGCTTCACGGTGGGCGTGGCGCGGTTGTCCAGCAACTGGCTGCTGCGCAAGGTCGCCACGATCTACATCGAGATCTTCCGCAACATTCCGCCGTTGCTGCTGATCTTCTTCGTCTACTTCGCCGTCCTCGCGCCGCTGCCTGGCCCGCGCCAGAGTCTGAGCCTGGGTGACGCCTTCTTCGTCAACAACCGCGGCCTGTACATGCCGGCCCCGAGCGCGGATGCGGGCTTCATCCCGGGCCTGATCGCGTTTCTGATCGCCGTCGTGGCGAGCGTCGTCGTGTTCCGTTGGGCGCGCAAGCGTCGGCATGCCACCGGCGAGCGCTTCCCGGTGCTGTGGACGATCCTGGCGCTGGTGATCGGCCTCCCGCTGCTGGCGGCACTGGTGTTCGGCAAGCCGTTCCATTGGGAGCTGCCGGAGCTGCAAGGTTTCAACCTGCGCGGTGGCTGGGTGATCATCCCGGAACTGGTCTCCCTGGCATTGGCGCTGTCGGTCTACACCGCCGCCTTCATCGGTGAGACGGTACGGGGCGGTATCCAGGCGGTCAGCCATGGTCAGACCGAAGCGGCCAGCTCCCTGGGCCTGCGTCCCGGGTTGACGCTACGCCTGGTGATCATTCCCCAGGCTATGCGGGTGATCATTCCCCCGCTGACCAACCAGTATCTGAACCTGATGAAGAACTCCTCCCTGGGTGCCGCGGTGGGCTATCCGGAGATGGTGGCACTGTTCGCCGGTACCACGCTGAACCAGACCGGCCAGGCCATCGAGACCATGGCCATCACCATGAGCGTGTACCTGGCCATCAGCATCAGCATCAGCATCCTGATGAACTGGTACAACAAGCGCATCGCGCTGATCGAGCGTTAAGGAGCGCGTATGAGTAACCAGACCCATACCTTCAAACCGGACCTGCCGCCGCCGCCTTCCAGCGTCGGTGTCCTGGCCTGGATTCGTGGCAACCTGTTCTCCAGCGTCGGCAATACCCTGCTGACCCTGCTCGGCCTCTACCTCGTCTGGCTGATCGTGCCGCCGGTGGTGAACTGGGCCTTCCTCAATGCCACCTGGAGTGGCACGACCCGGTCCGATTGCGCGCCGGGCGGTGCCTGCTGGGTGTTCATCAAGGAACGTATCGGCCAGTTCATGTACGGCTTCTACCCGGAAGACCAGCGCTGGCGGTTCGATCTGACCGTGGTGCTGGCCGTGGTTGGTGCCATTCCGCTGTTCCTCGACAGCTTCAAGCACAAGGCCCGCTACGGCCTGTCCCTGCTGGTCATCTTCCCACTGGTCGCCTTCTGGCTACTGTACGGTGGTCTGGGCCTGCGCGTGGTCCCCACCAGTGAGTGGGGCGGCCTGATGCTGACCATCGTCATCGCGGCGGTGGGCATCGTCGGCGCGCTGCCGCTGGGCATCCTGCTGGCCCTGGGACGACGCTCCAATCTGCCGGCGATCAAGGTCATCTCCGTGACCATGATCGAGTTCTGGCGGGGTATCCCGCTGATCACGGTGCTGTTCCTGTCGTCGGTGATGCTGCCGCTGTTCCTGCCCGAGGGCATGAACCTCGACAAGCTGCTGCGCGCCATCGTCATGGTGATCATCTTCGAGGCCGCCTACATCGCCGAGGTGGTTCGTGGTGGCATGCAGGCCATTCCCAAGGGCCAGTACGAAGCCGCCGCCGCGATGGGCCTGGGCTACTGGCGCACCATGGGCCTGGTGATCCTGCCCCAGGCGTTGAAGCTGGTGATCCCGGGCATCGTCAACACCTTCATCGCGCTGTTCAAGGATTCGAGCCTGGTGATCATCATCGGCCTGTTCGACCTGCTCAACAGCATCAAGCGCGCCACCTCGGACCCGGCCTGGCTGGGCATGTCCACCGAGGGCTATGTGTTCGCAGCGCTGATCTACTGGGTTTTCTGTTTCGCCATGTCCAGCTACTCCGCTCGCCTGGAGCGCAAGCTGAACACCGGCCACAAGCGTTAGGAGTCATCAGATGAACGTAAGCAACAAGCAGCAGGTCGACAGCAGCAAGGTCATGATCCAGCTCAAGGACGTGAACAAGTGGTACGGCCAGTTCCACGTGCTCAAGGACATCAACCTGACCGTGACCCAGGGCGAGCGCATCGTGCTGTGCGGCCCCTCCGGCTCGGGCAAGTCCACCACCATCCGTTGCATCAACCGCCTGGAAGAGCACCAGAAGGGCCAGATCATCGTCGATGGCACCGAACTGACCAACGATCTCAAGCAGATCGAGACCATTCGCAGCGAAGTCGGCATGGTGTTCCAGCACTTCAACCTCTTCCCGCACCTGACCGTGCTGCAGAACTGCACCCTGGCGCCCATGTGGGTGCGCAAGATGCCGAAGAAGCAGGCCGAAGAGATCGCCATGCACTATCTGCAGCGGGTACGCATCCCCGAGCAGGCCCACAAGTATCCTGGGCAACTCTCTGGCGGCCAGCAGCAGCGGGTGGCCATCGCCCGGGCGCTGTGCATGCAGCCACGCATCATGCTGTTCGATGAACCGACCTCAGCCCTCGACCCGGAGATGGTGAAGGAGGTACTGGACACCATGATCGGCCTGGCCCAGGACGGCATGACCATGCTTTGCGTGACCCACGAGATGGGCTTCGCTCGCACCGTGGCGAACCGGGTGATCTTCATGGACAAGGGCGAGATCGTCGAACAGGCCGCACCGGACCAGTTCTTCGACAATCCGCAAAACGAGCGGACCCGCCTGTTCCTCGGGCAGATCCTGCACTAAGAAGCTGTTCACGATCTCGCGAGCTAGAGCCAAACAAGGCGAAAATGCCTGAGGAAGCGGAGTTTACGAGTGGTAAATGAGCATTCCGAAGGTATTTTCAACGCCGTTTGGCCGACGCGCAGCAGATCGTGAACAGCTTCTAAGGGAGGCGGGGCGGGCCTCGGCCCGCCCCGTCAGCCTGCGAACCCAATCACGGGCGTTCGGCGGGAAGGCGGGCAAAGCGCGTCAAGGCGCGGTATCCTCGATCCTTGGCGCCCGGTTTCCGGGGTCGGCGGCTGAGGCTCGCCCTGCCGTGCACAGGCTTCTTCGCCGATTTCGTGACGCATCGTCAGAACATGCGCTGCGCCGGGCAGTCGAAGCCGTCATCATAGAGAGACGCCCGTGAACTCCATTTCCCATCCGCTCATGCTGACAAAAGCCAAAGCCTGGAGCGCCCATGCGGTGACTTCCAGCGGTGTGATCCTCGCGCTCCTGGCGCTGCTTGCCCTGGTCGACGGCCAGCCCAAGGGTTGCCTCATGTGGCTCGGCATCGCGCTGCTCGTCGATGGCCTCGACGGTACCCTGGCACGCAAGTTCGAAGTCAAGCGAGTGCTGCCCCATTTCGATGGCTCCGCCCTCGACTTGGTGGTCGACTACCTGACCTACGTCTTCATCCCGGCGATCTTCATCTATCGCTTCGTTCCCCTGCCCGTGCATTTCGAGCTGGTGGCGGTGGGCATCATCCTATTGTCGTCGCTGTTCTGTTTCTGCAATGTGAACATGAAGAGTGCGGACAATTACTTCGTTGGCTTTCCCGCGGCCTGGAACGTGGTGGCGCTGTACTTCTACGTGCTGGACCTGGCGCCCTGGTTCAGCATGGCAGTGGTGCTGGTGCTGGCGGCTCTGACCCTGACCCGCGTCAAGTTCCTGCACCCCTTCCGCGTGCGCCAGCTGATGGCGGTGAACATCACCGTGACTTCCATATGGCTGCTCAGTAGCGCCCTGATGGTGTTCGTCCATCCCGACAAGCCGCTGTGGCTGATGGTGCTCTGGTTCGCCAGTGGCATCTACTTCGTTGGCGTGTGCGTCTGGCGTACCGCCCGGGAGTGGTTCGCCTGACGGTGAGCGACAACCTCCCGCCACCCACGCGCGCTTGGTACGTCTATCTGGTGCGCGCCGAGAATCAGGCGCTCTATTGCGGGATCAGCGACGATCCCGAACGACGCTTCGCCCAGCACCGTAGCGGGCGCGGTGCCCGCTTTTTCGCCTCCAGCCCGGCCCAAGCGCTGGTCTACGTGGAAGCCTGCGCGGACAGGTCGAGCGCCCTGCGCCGGGAAATCCAGATCAAGAAACTACCCAAACGAGCCAAGGAAGCGCTGGTGCTGGCCCTGCCCGCTGCGCTGCCCGCGGCTGCCTCAGGAGCGCTGTCATGTCCGAGTTGATTCTGCATCACTACTGGCAATCGCCTTTCGCCGAGAAGGCGCGCCTGCTCCTGGGCTTCAAGGGGCTGGCCTGGCGTTCGGTGATCATTCCACGGATGCTGCCCAAGCCCGAGTTGACGGCGCTGACCGGTGGTTATCGCAAGACGCCGGTGCTGCAGGTGGGGGCCGACGTCTATTGCGACACCGCGCTGATCGCCCGCCGCCTGGATGCCGAAAAGGCGATGCCGGCGTTGTTTCCGCAAGGGCAGGAGGCGGTCGTCGCGGCCTTCGCCGCCTGGGCCGATTCGGTAGTGTTCCAGCATGCGGTGGCGCTGATCTTCCAACCGGAGATCATGGGGCCACGCCTGGCGACGCTGCCGCCGGAGCAGGCCCAGGCCTTCCTCGACGATCGCAAGGCGCTGTTCAGCGGTGGCAGCCTGACGCGCTTGACGGCCGAGCAGGCTCAGCAGCAATTGCCGACCCTATTGGCGCGCCTGGAAATTCAGTTGCAGCGCAGCGGCGGTGACTATCTCTTTGGTGGTCCCTCGGTAGCCGACATCGCCTTGGCGCATAATTTCTGGTTCCTCAAGAGCACGCCGCAACTGGCGCCGCTGATCGACGAGCGACCGGACATCGCGGCCTGGTATGCACGGGTGCTGGGCTTCGGGCATGGCACCCATGAAGAGCTGAGCGCGGACCAGGCGCTGGAGATCGCACGAGAGGCCGAACCGTTGGCCTTGCCGCTCGAGCGCGCCGTACCCATCGCGGGCCTTGCCTGGGGCACCCCGGTAACGGTGGCTGCGACCGACTATGGCGTCGATCCGGTCGCGGGCGAGCTGGTCTATGCCGACAGCGAATCCCTGGTGGTGAAGCGTCATGACGAGCGTTTGGGTGCGGTCCAGGTGCACTTCCCACGGCTGAATTTCCGTGTCAGTGCGGGGAATTAGGTCAGCAGGAGTACCAACGGCGCCCCAGGGCGCCGTTTTGCATTCTGGAAGAAGGCTGGTCGCTCAGTCGGGGCGGCGCATGCGGAACAGCGCGGACTCGGTGATCTCGAAGTAGTCGGCTGGTCCGCCGCCACGGACGATGGGGTGGGCGGCGGCGGTCTGGTAGATGCCATCTTTCAGCAAGCGCTTATCGATGTGCGCGGCCACGACCTCACCCAGCACCAGCCACTGATCCAACTCGTCACCCGCGGCGGTCTTGAGTCGCACGATCTGGCTCAGCTTGCATTCGAAGGCCACCTGGGCGCGGGCCACCCGTGGCACCTTGACCACCGTCGAAGCGGCAGGCTCCAGGCCGGCCAGGGCGAATTCGTCCACCTCGGGTGCGACCATGGCACTGCTGGCGTTCATTTCCTCGGCCAGTTCGCGGGTGGCCAGGTTCCACACGAATTCGCCGGTGCGCTCGATGTTGGCCACGCTGTCCTTGTAGCCCTGGCTGGAGAAGCCGATCAGCGGCGGCTTGTAGTTGAAGGCGTTGAAGAAGCTGTAGGGCGCCAGGTTGAGGATGCCGCTCTCGCTGTGGGAGGAGATCCAGCCGATGGGCCGGGGGGCGACGATGGCATTGAAGGGGTCGTGGGGCAGGCCGTGGCCCTGGTTGGGTTCGTAGTAGTGGTAGTCGATGGTCATTGTGATTCCTCAAGACGTGAGTTCCAGAATCTCGGCCTGGACCTGGCCGGCGTCCAGGGTCAGGCGGCCGACGCTGATCGGCAATCGAAAGCGTCGCGGACCGGCACTGCCGGGGTTGACGTAGAGTACGCCAGCGCGCTCCTCGATCAGCGGTTTGTGTGAGTGCCCGCTGATCACCACCCGCACCGGGATGTCCACCGCGTCCAGGTCCAGCTCCGGCAGGATGTGCAGCATATGGATGCCGACCTCGGCGAGGATCAGGGTGACACGCTCGGGGATGTCGTCGGCCCAGGGCGCATCGTCGTTGTTGCCACGCACCACGGCCAGCGGCGCCAGCTCGCGCAGGGTATCGAGGATCTCGGGCTTGCCGATGTCGCCGGCGTGGAGGATGAAGTCACTGCCGGCCAGCGCCTCCAGGGCTTCGGGCCGTAACAGGCCGTGGGTATCGGCGATGAGGCCGACGTGATAGGGCTTGGCCATGCAAGATCCTCAGTTGGCGCGCAGGATGTCCAGCGCCTCGGCGCGATCCAGGGGCTGGCGCAGCCGCTGCACAAGGACCGCGGTGGCACGTTCTCGTTGGCAGGCCACCACCCCCACCACCAGGTCCTCGGCCAGCAGCAGGGCGACAAAGGTCTGGTCGCCAAGACTACCGTCCAGGTGCATGTCGTCCCAGTGGCGCGGATGGCCCAGGTATTCGTATCTCTTGCCGTGGTGCAGCGTCCAGAAAAAGGGCACGTCCGCGTAGTCCTCGGCGTGGCCGAGCAGGTTGCGCGCCGCCAGGCGGCCGTGTTGCTGGGCCAGGCGCCAGTGTTCGATGCGGGTCGGCTGACCGGCGAAGGGGAAGGTAGCCAAGTCACCCGCCGCATAGAGACCCTCGGCGGCCTTGAACTGGGCATCCACCGGGACGCTGTCGTCATTCGCCAGCGGCAGATTGGCGATAAAGCCGGTTGCCGGCGCGATGCCGGTGCCGATCAGGACGAGATCGGCGGGTAGGCGGGTACCGTCCTTGAGTCTGACCTGGCGAACCTGATCGTCGCCTTCGAAGACCACCACTTCGCTGGGTGCATGAAAGGTCACGCCGTTGGCCTCGTGCAGGGTCTTGAAATGCTGACCCAAGGTCTCGCCCATTTGCTTGACGAAGGGCAGGGAGGCGGGGGATACCACGTCCACCGCCAGCCCCTGCTGGCGCAGGGCGGAGGCGGCTTCCAGGCCGATGAAGCTGGCCCCGACGATTACCGCGCGGCCCTTGGCGGGCAGCTCGGCCAGGATGGCAGCGGCATCGGCGCGGGTTCGCAGCAGGTGGATGCCCTCGAGGTCGGCGCCGGGTACGACCAGCGGTTTGGGGTCGCCCCCGGTGGCGAGTACGCAGCCGTCGTAGGTCAGGACCTGGCCATTGCCCAGTTGTAGCTGACGCGTCTGGGCGTCCAGGCGCACCACCTCGGCCTGCAGGCGTTCGATGCGCTGCTGGCGGAAGAAGTCGGCGTCGCGTAGCGGTGGGGTTTCTTCCGGTGTCTGGTCGCCTTGCAGGACGAATTTGGAGAGGGCGGTACGATCATAGGGCTCGCCGGGTTCATGGCCGATCAACAGGAGGCGCCCGCCAAAGCCGAATTCGCGTAGGGCGGCCGCAGCAGCCGTCCCCGCAGCGCCCGCGCCGACGATGACGAACAGACGGGCATCGTGCGGGACTTCCGATCTGTGCGCTGGCAGCGGCTCGGTGCCTACCAGTACCTCGCCGTCGCGGAGCTCGACTGGATAACGTTGCAGGGCGTCCAGCGCTGGCGGCTCGCAGAGGTGGCCGTCGTCCACGGCGAAGCTCGCCTTGTGCCAGGGGCAGACCAGCCGCCCCTGGCAGACGGCGCCCTCGGCCAGAGGGGCGCCAGCGTGGGGGCACTGGGCCTGGAAGGCGCGGACCTCGTCGCCGACCCTTAGCAGTAGAATTTCGGTGTCGTCGATCTCGACGGCCGTACCGCGGTCTTCACGCAGGTCGGCGAGGCGCGCGACCGGGTGCAAGGTAGTCATGGTGGTCTCCCGGCACCTTCCAGGGTGCTCTCTGAATCAGGCTCAGTGGATTCGAGAGACCGCAGCGGCGCCGGGTTCCGCTCAGGCGGTGGGCGGCAGGGGATGACGGTGCGGGATGTCCGGGGCGTCCAGCGGATCGGCGTGGACCAGCACCTCGGCACGGGGATACTCGGCGCGAATGGCGGCTTCGGCGCTGTCGCACAGCACGTGGGCGCGGGACAGGCTGATCTCGCCCGGCAGTTCCAGGTGCAGTTGCACGAACCAGTGATTGCCGGAGATGCGCGTCCGCAAGTCGTGGGCACCGGCCACGCCGGGCACCTGGCAGGCCAGTTGCAACATGTGCTCGCTGATGTCGGTGGGCAGTTCCTGGTCCATCAGCACGCCAAAGGAATCCCGGGCGATGCCGTAGGCGCTCCAGAGGATGTAGAGGGCGATGGCCAGGCCGAACAGCGGGTCCAGCCAGTACCAGCCGAAGCCGGTTAGCGCCAGGGCGACGAGGATGCCCAGGTTGAGCAGGAGATCGGAGCGGTAGTGCAGGGCATCGGCGCGGACCACCGTGGAGTCGGTCAGGCGGATGACGTGCTGCTGGTAGGCCACCAGTAGTCCGGTAAGGGCCAGCGAGAACAGGGTGACGATAATGCCCAGGGTATGGGCGCCCAGGGGTTCGGGCTGCTGCAGACGGCCGACCGCCTGCCAGGCGATGAGCACGGCGCTCACGCCGATGAACACCGCCTGGGCGATGCCGGCGAGGGACTCGGCCTTGCCGTGGCCGTAGCGATGGTCGTCGTCCGCCGGCTTGAGGGCATAGTGAACGGCCAGCAGGTTGAATACCGAGGCGAGGCCGTCGAGCAGCGAATCGGTCAGCCCGGCGAGCAGGCTGACCGAACCGCTGAACCACCAGGCCACGGCCTTGGCCAGGATCAGCGTCGTGGCCACCGCTACCGAGGCGGTGGTGGCACGACGCAGCAGCCGTTCCGTGCGATGCGGATCGCTCATCAGCCGCGGGGTACGAGACCCAGGCTGGCAAGCTGCTCGCTGCTGCCGCTGCGTTGCAGCAGGCGCGGATCGTCCAGCGGCAGATTGTGGCCGGTGGCCTGTTGGATGATGGCCTTGAGGCGGGCGCGGTCGACGCTGCCGTCAGGGTTCACCGCCTTGTTCAGCTCGGCCGGATCCACTTCGGCGCGCTTGTTGTCGGGCAGGTAGATGGCGCCGCTGGCGAAGTCCACGCCGAAGGCGATCAGGCCCGGGATGATGTAGAACAGCAGGCCGATGGCATCCAGGGCGACGATGCCCGGATCGATACGACCGCTGCCGGTGATCTGGCCGCGGCGCTCGGGATAGAACAGGGTGCCGCAGGCGGTCAGTTGGGTGAAGAGGGCGGCGGCGAGGACGCCACACACCGCGCGGGTACGCATCGACATAGACAACCTCCTGGTGGATGAGGCCGCCACTATAGCGGCCGGAATCACGGCGGGCGAGACGCTTTATACTGCCCGCCCCGTTGAGACCACCGGCCGTGCCAAATGACACCCTTGCCCATCGATGTTGTCCTGCCCGAGCTGCGCCAGGCCCTCGCCAGCCGCGATGACTGCGTGCTGGAAGCGCCGCCCGGTGCCGGCAAGACCACCCGTGTGCCTCTGGCGCTGTTGGACGAGCCTTGGCTGGCTGGCCAACGCATCCTGCTGCTGGAACCCCGGCGGCTGGCCGCCCGCGCCGCGGCCCAGCGGCTGGCCGCGGAGTTGGGCGAGGGCGTCGGCGAGACCGTGGGCTATCGCATCCGCCTGGAGAGCCGGGTCGGACCCCGTACCCGCCTCGAGGTGGTCACCGAGGGCATTCTCACCCGGCGCCTGCAGGACGATCCGGCGCTGGACGGCGTCGGCCTGGTGATCTTCGACGAATTCCACGAGCGCAGCCTGGATGCCGACCTGGCCCTGGCGCTGACCCTGAGCGGTCGCGAGCTGTTGCGCGACACGCCGCTCAAGGTGCTGGTGATGTCCGCCACCCTGGAAGGCGAACGGCTCGCGGCGCTGCTCGGTGGCGCGCCGGTGGTACGCAGCGATGGACGTATGTTCCCGGTCACGACCCGCTGGAGCCGACCATTGGGCCAGGACGAGCGCCTGGAGGCGCGAGTGGCGGCGACCGTCTTGCAGGCGCTGGATGAGGAAACCGGCAGTCTGCTGGTGTTCCTGCCCGGCCAGGCGGAGATCCGCCGCACCGCCGAGCGGCTGGCCGAGCAGTTGCCGGCCGGGGTGCTGCTCTGTCCGCTGCATGGCGAGCTGGAGCTGGCCGCCCAGCGCGCCGCCATCGAGCCGGCACCGGCTGGCAGCCGCAAGGTGGTCCTGGCCACCAACATCGCCGAGACCAGCCTGACCATCGAGGGCGTGCGAGTGGTGGTGGACGCGGGCCTGGCGCGGGTACCGGCCTTCGATCCCGGCAGTGGCATGACCCGGCTCACCACGCGGCGCATCTCGCGCGCCTCGGCCACCCAGCGCCAGGGTCGTGCGGGACGGCTGGAGCCGGGTGTCTGCTATCGACTCTGGTCGGAAGAGCTGCACCAGCAACTGCCGGCCTACGACAGCGCCGAGATCCTCCAGGCCGACCTGGCCGGGCTGGCCCTGCAACTGGCGCGCTGGGGCATGAGTGCCGAGGAACTGGCCTGGCTCGACCCGCCACCCGCCGCCGCCCTGGCCCAGGCACGGGACCTGCTGGTGCGTTTGGGCGCCCTGGACGAGCAGGGCATTCTGACCGCCCATGGCCAGGCCATGAGCGGCCTGCCGGCTCATCCGCGCCTGGCGTATCTGTTGTTGCGCGGCCAGGCCTGGGGGTTGGCCGAGCGCGCCTGCGAGATCGCGGCGCTGCTGGGCGAGCGCGACCTGGCATCGGGGCGGGGCGCCGACCTGCACACCCGCTTGCTGCTGCTGGCCGGCGAAGGCCGGGGCCCGCGCGGCGGCGTGGCGCGTATCCGGCAGTTGGTCCGCCAGTATCGCGGCCTGTTGCGCGGCCAAGCCGCAGCGCCGGTGGCCGACCCTGAACATCCGCGCTGGACCGGGGCGCTGCTGGCCTGCGCCTATCCCGATCGCATCGCCCAGCAGCGCAAGGCTGGCGGCCAGGACTATCGCCTGGCCAACGGGCGGGCGGCCAGCTTCGGCGAACCGGATGCGCTGATGAAATCGCCCTGGCTGGTGGTGGCCGACCTGGGCAGTCGCCAGGGGCAACGCGAAGAGCGCATCTACCTGGCCGCCGAGTTGGACCCGGCGCTGTTCGACGGGCCCCTGGCCGAGCAGATCGTGAGCCATGACGAACTGGATTGGGACGAACGCGAGGGCGTGCTGCGTGCCGAGCGCCAGCGGCGGATCGGCCAACTGGTGCTGAGCCGCGAACCCTTGAAGAACCTGGACGCCACCGCCCGCAGCCGGGCCCTGCTCGGCCTGGTACGGCGCAAGGGATTGGAGCTGTTGCCCTGGACACCCGAGCTGCGCCAGTGGCAGGCGCGCGTCACCCTGCTGCGCGAACTCGACCGGCAACAGGGCGGGGCGAGCGACTGGCCGGACGTGAGCGACACCGCGCTGCTGGCTACCCTGGAGGATTGGCTGCTGCCTTACCTGGAGCGCGTCACCCGGCTGGCCCACTTCGCCAACCTGGACCTGGCGAGCATGCTCCAGAGCCTGCTGCCCTGGCCGCTGCCTCGCCAACTGGACGAATTGGCTCCCCGCAGCCTGGCGGTGCCCTCCGGTTCCGGCATCCGCCTGGACTACAGCGAGTATCCGCCCGTCCTGGCGGTGCGCCTGCAGGAGCTGTTCGGCCTGGCCGATACCCCGCGCATCGCCGGCGGCCGCCTGGCGGTCAAGCTGCACCTGCTCTCGCCCGCGCGGCGTCCGGTACAGGTCACCCAGGACCTGGCCAGTTTCTGGACCAACACCTACGTCGAGGTGAAGAAGGACCTCAAGGGCCGCTATCCCAAGCACTACTGGCCGGACGATCCGCTGGTCGCCGAACCGACCGCGCGGGCCAAGCCGCGCGGTCAGTGACGCCGTTAGAAACGGAGCCTTATTGAGTGTTCCAGGCTTTCTGCAGGTTGGACCAGAAGGCGCCGCCATCCTTGAAGGGTACGCTCGCGGCGCCGAAGTCGTAGCTGTTCAGGGTGTTCTTGGCGGGGACCGGCATCCGGCTCCAACTGATCAGCGGCTGGTTCCGGCCGTTGTCGTTGGTCCAGTCGAGGGAATGATCGGCGAAGCCATCGTAGGTCGCATGGTAGCCGACCTTGGGATGTACCCCATTGGCCAGGTAGCCGTCCCGGCCACGCCAGAGCGGTGGGTTGTAGTTGACCCGATACTTGCCGTGGGTCGAGTAATCGATCTTCAAGATGGGCGAGCCGACCTTGCACTGGTCGGTCCAGACCACGATGTTTTCCCAATCATGGCGATGACCGCCGGCCGCGCCCAGATAGTTCGGCGGTTGATCCTTGGGGAAGTAATAGGAATACATGATCGCGCAGTGGTCATAGTATTCGGCCATGCGCGAATAGACCTGGCCATTGGTGCCACGGCAATGGCCATCCGGGGCGCCCGAGGGATGCAGGCCGCCACTGACGTTGCCGGCGGAGTCCACGGCCGGATAGTTGTTACAGGAATCCGGACCGTCGGCAATCATCGGCTGGTAATAGAATTCCACATCGGTGGCATTGGCGGGGATCTGTTGCACCTTGTCGTGGTCGAGCACGGCCGCGAAGGCGGGTGTCGTCGTAGTTAACGCGGTGGCTGCCATCAATAGCGAGATCTTACGGCTCATAAAGACTCTCTCCATGAATTCATCTAATGGATGTTCGTTTGAATCCTCGTTGAGTTGAAAACCGGATAAAGCCGGTTCGGCGCCCATTGTCAGTGCGGTTCTTGTTGGTTCTGTTTAAGAGCGGTGACGTTTGGGTGGCAGTGGCGGCGGGGTTCCGGGTCCCAGGGGCGGCATTGAGCGGATTAGGCAAGACCACCAGACGATTCGGCAGCGAGAACGTCGGGTGCCGGCGCTAGCATGGTCGCTTCCGCAACGACTGGAGCGAGCCATGAGCGAGTGCAAGACCCTTTTCATCACCGGCGTGAGCAGTGGCCTGGGCAACGCCCTGGCCCGGGAAGCCCTGGCGGCCGGCCACCGCGTCATCGGTACGCTGCGCCGTGAAGCCGATCGGCAGGCCTTCGCCGCCTTGTCGGCCCAGGCCCATGGCATCCTGTTGGATGTGACGGACTACGCTCGCCTGGCGACGGTGGTCGCCGAGGTGCAGGCGGAGCATGGTCCGGTGGATGTACTGGTGAACAATGCCGGCTACGGCCATGAGGGCATTCTCGAGGAATCACCGCTGGAAGAGCTGCGTCAGCAATTCGAGGTCAACGTCTTCGCGGCGGTGGCCCTGATCAAGGCCTTCCTGCCGACTTTCCGCGAGCGCCGCCGTGGCCATGTCATCAATATCACCTCCATGGGCGGCACCATCACCTTTCCGGGCGTCTCCTACTATTGCGGCAGCAAGTTCGCCCTCGAAGGCATCTCCGCCGCCCTGGGGCAGGAACTGGCACCGTTCGGGGTGCATGTCACCGCGGTGGCGCCAGGGTCCTTTCGTACCGACTGGGCGGGTCGTTCGATGCGGCGTACCCCGCGCAGCATCGCCGACTACGATGAGCAGTTCGCGCCGATTCGGGCCGCGCGCGAGGCCAAGAGTGGCAAGCAGCTGGGCGATCCGCGCAAGGCCGCCCAGGCGCTGTTGCAGCTCATCGCCATGCCGGCGCCGCCCGCCCAGTTGCTGCTGGGTAGCGATGCGCTGCAACGGGTCCGCGACCGGCTCGCCGAAGCCAGCCGGGAGATCGAGCGCTGGGAGTCCCTGACGCGTTCTACCGATGGCTGAGGAGAGAGCCCCTATGAGTTCGAGCGATCCCCTGACCCGGCGCCACGTGGAGTTGTTGCGGGCGTTGGCGCCGCTGGAAGGCTACAACCTCAGCGCCCTGGAAGACGTGCGCTTCCTGCGTTCGGATCGCCCGCTCTCCGGCGTCCCGGTGCTCTACGATCCTGGCATCGTCATCGTCTGCCAGGGTGGCAAGCGCGGCTACTTCGGCGACCAGGTCTATCGCTACGACGCCCAGCATTACCTGGTGGTCTCGGTCCCCGTCCCCTTCACCATGGAGACCGATGCCAGCCCCGAGGAACCGCTGCTGGCCATCTACCTGCGGCTGGATTTCCGCTTGCTCGGCGAGCTGGTCCTGCAGCTCGATAGCGAGTTGGGGCCGACGGTCGAAGCGCCCAGGGGGCTGTACGCCTCGCCGCTGGACGAGCCGCTGCGACTCTCGACCCTGAGGTTCCTGGAAGTCCTGAGCGTGCCGCTGGACGCCCGGCTGTTGGGGCCGGCGCTGCTGCGCGAGGTTTACTATCGGGTGCTGACGGGCGCCCAGGGCGGCTCACTGCGCGCTGCCCTGGATCGCCAGGGACACTTCGGCCGCATCGCTCGGTCATTGCGCACCCTGCATGCCCGCTATGCCGAGCGGCTGGACGTGGCGGTGTTGGCACAAGAGGCGCGCCTGAGTCAGCCCAGCTTTCACCGCCATTTTCGCGAGGTGACGGGCACCACGCCGATGCAGTACCTCAAGTCGACCCGTCTGCACCAGGCGCGGCTGCTGATGCTGCGCGATGCCCTGCCCGCGGCGAACGCGGCCTTTGCCGTGGGCTACGAGAGCGCCTCGCAATTCAGCCGCGAATTCAAGCGCCTGTTCGGCCGGACGCCCGTGGCGGAGATCGACTGGATGAAGGCCACCTATGCCCTGCCGGCGCCACCAGCCTCGGCGGTCTATGTCTCTTCCCACTAAGGGCAGTCGGTCCGAAAGACCGGTGCACCGGAACCCAACGGCATCAGCCTCCGGTCTGAAGGTAGACGGGCACTGCCTGCCCACCTCACCGGAGCGACCGCCATGGCCGACAAGACCCTGCACGACCTTTCCAAAGCGATGCGCGACCTGGATTTCTGCATGCTGACCACCGGTAGCGGGCGCTTGACCAGCCGGCCGATGAGCAACAACGGCGACGTCGAATACGACGGTGATTCCTGGTTCTACGCCTATGCCGATTCGGCAAAGATCCGCGACATCGAGCAGGACCCGGCGGTGGGGCTGACCTTCACCGAAGGCAAGAGCCTGCTGGGCAAGCCTGGCCTCTTCATTGCCATCGACGGCCGTGCCGAGCTGATCCGCGACCAGGCGCAATTCGAGGCGCACTGGACCAAGAGCTTGGACCGTTGGTTTCCCCAGGGCACCGATACGCCCGGCATGATCCTCATCAAGGTGCATGCCGAGCGCCTTCGCTATTGGGATGGCGAGGAGCAGGGCGAGCTGCGGCCCTGAGCGCGGGTTGCCTGGATCTATAGATGCCAACTGATCCTTCAGGATGTCGCTTCGGTAACGCCTATCGAAGATCGGGTTGAAGGCCGGAGCGACGACTGCACCGATGATCCGCCCGCCATCGTCCCGGCAGCTTGGGGGTATGTCGGTCGATAGCGGTATTGACGCCAGGGTCTTGCCCATTGTGCTGCCATCACAGCGAACGACTATCTGGAGCGTTCGCACGGCACTGCTAATTGTTTGGTCTGACTTATATTTGGCGCATCGCGAACTCCCGCTCAGCCGCGAATTTACACCTTTTGTCTCCAGTACGCCGCCTGCTGTAGCGCCAGCGGGATCTGACAAACCTCCGTATACAGCGAGCTTGGGAATAAGAATTGCTCTGGTGCTTCTAATTAGAAATATTTTTGTATAAAGAGCAGTCTAATGGCCGAGCCTTTGGCAGTCACCAAGTGCATTGAAGTTGACGCGAACTAGTTGGAGATGCGCGCAAGTTTGATCTAAAGCACGAATGCGGATGAGTCTCTGCTGGCCATGCGAGGTCTTGTGGATAGGGCGATATTGTATTTCTATTAAAGTGATTCAACGGTTTGACTTGGTGTGTACAGCTCTTGTAGAGGATTGCTTTTCACCTTTTCTGCCGTGATTGACAGAAATTAGGTGCGCGCCAAGTATTAATCAGCCGTTGGTCGGTTTATGAGCACATCATGTTGCAGTCCGTACGCTGTCCTACTGAACCCGCTTCGATAGATAGTTGCTGGTATCGCGCTAAATATCTGGTTGAGCAGGGGTTTACAACTTGCCAAGACCTGGATGTTCCAGTTGTACGCTTTTTCACCACCGACCGGAGTTTTCATCCCTGGCAGTCGGCAAAACCTTCCAGCCTTACCTCTAGGCCGGTCCTGAGCGCCTTGCCAAAGCCCTGCTCGGAGATAGGCGATTTACCTAGGCGCCTGCCGAGCGACGACGCCTGGATCGAGGTGATCCCGGACGCACCCTCATCGAGCGTGGCGCTGCCTCTTTCTAGGCAAATGACTCGATCAGCGATCACGCCATCCACGGGAAGGGCGCCTCGGCTCGCGCCGGTTCGGCTCTTCGGGTGGCTACGACTGAAACCTTCCTCCGGCTAGTACCCGCGCGGGCTGGTGGCCTTCTTGAGCTACCCCTGAGGCCGGCTCGAGGTCTGCTGTTTCTGCGGCGGTGCTCAGTAGCCGTAAAGGTTTGGCCTGTCCTTCGATCCGTTAGAGATATCGCCTGGTTCAATCAGCAGGATTCATTCCAATTCAACGGTCAGGGTCAAGCCCCCGCCGCTGGATCCCTCAGGACTACCCCGTAGACGCCCGGTCTTTCTCGAGGACGCCTAGGTCGCGGTTCTATCAACCCGAAGCCGAAAGGAGGCGCCATGGCGCTCGTTAAAAATTCCCGTCCCTCTCCCCGCAACGAATCCGGCGCATCCCGTGCCGCCAGCGCCGGTCAGGAGGTTGAGGCCCAGCGTCGTCGTGCTCGTACCCTGGCCAAGCAGCAGCAGGCTGCCGAACGCATCGCCTCGGCGACCACCGAGCTGGTGTCGGGCATCAACGAGGCCTCGTCCGCCGCCGAGGAACTGCGGCGTGCCTCCGAGCAGATCGCCAGCGGTGCGGAGGAGGCCAGCGGCGCCGCCCAGGAGTCCCTGGCGGCCTTCAGGCTGGTGGAGGAGGCCATCAATCGGCAACTGCAGAGCGCCGACAGCGGCCAGGCCCGGGTGGAGGCCGTGCAGACGCTGGTGGCCCGCACCAGCGGTGAAGTGGATGCGCTGGTGACCAACGTCGGCGTGGCGGCGCAACGGCAGTCCGCCTCGGTCGAGCGCGTCGCGGAGCTGGAGCGCCAGGCCGCCAACATCGGTGACATCGTCAAGGCGGTGGTGCGGATCGCCGACCAGACCAATCTACTGGCGCTCAACGCGGCCATCGAGGCGGCGCGTGCCGGCAAGCACGGCAAGGGCTTCGCGGTGGTGGCCGACGAGGTGCGCACGCTGGCCGAGACCTCGGAAAAGAGCGCCAAGCAGATCCAGGATCTGGTCGGGCAAATCCAGCAGGAGGTCAAGGTGATCGCCGAGGGGATCAACCTGTCCGCCAAGACTGTCGAGGGCGAGGTGGCCAACGGCCGCCTGATCAGCGAGCAACTCGAACAGATCGCCCGCGATGCCGGGGAAATCGTCGCCGGCATCAGCGATATCGCCAGCGGCGCCCAGCAGTCCGCCGCCGCTGCCCGCCTGGCGCTGAAAGGGTCGGAAGACATCGCCACGGCTGCCGAGGAGCAGTCTGCCGCGGCCGAGGAGTCGACCAAGACCATCGCCGAGCAGTCCCAGGCGCTGCAGGAGTGCGAGGGTGCTGCCCAGTCCCTCGCCGAGCTGGCCGAGGACCTGAAGTCTTCCACCGACGTCGCCAAGAGTTCCGAGGAGATGGCGTCCGCCGCGGAACAACTGTCCTCCGCCGTGGAAGAGATCAACCGTGCCAGCAGCCAGATCCAGGTGGCCATCGAAGAGATCCGCAAGGGCGCGCAGATCCAGGCGTCCGGCACCGAGGAGGCCTCCGCCGCGGTGGCGCAGATCGAGACCGGCCTGCAGGTGGCCCAGAGCCGGGCGCAGGTCAGCGCCGAGAAGGTGGGGGCGATCAAGGCGTTGCTGACGACCAACAAGCGCTCGGTCGACAACCTGATCGGCTCCATCGGGACCTCGGTCGACGCCACCCGCGAAAGCATTCGGCAGATCAAGGCGCTGGTGCTGATCTCCCGCCGCATCGACAAGATCGTCGATGCCATCACCACGGTGTCTATCCAGACCAACATGCTGGCGGTCAACGGTTCCATCGAAGCGGCCCGGGCCGGCGAGTTCGGCAAGGGCTTCGTGGTGGTGGCTACCGACATCCGCAACCTGGCCCACGACTCCGCCGAGAACGCCGACCGGATCAAGGACCTGGTGAAGGCCGTGCAGGACCAGATCGACGTGGTGGGGCGCGATCTCGACGAGATCGCCATGGCCGCCCTGAGCGAGACGGAACGGGCCCGGTCGGTCACCGCCGGTCTGAACACCATCGAAAGTGACGTGATCGCCGTGGATGCGGGTACTCGCGAGGTGCTGGCAGCCGCCGCTGAAATCTCCAGCGCCGTCGCCCAGGTGCGTACCGGTATGCAGCAGATTTCCTCCGCGGCCCAGGAAGCGGAGAACGCCGCGACCGAATCGGCCGCCGCGGCACGGCAGCAATCCCAGGGTATGGAGCAACTGTCCGCGGCCATCGAGGAAATCGCTTCGCTGTCCGACGAGTTGCAGAGCGCCTAGGAGGCCTTCGCATGAGCAATGCAAGCCCAACACGCGCGGCAGCGGTCGCCGAAGAGGCGGAGTCCGAGCAGTCCAGCGGGCGCCTGTTCGTCACCTTCACGGTCGGCGAGGAGGTCTTCGCGGTGGACATGGCGCCGGTGCAGGAGATCATCCGGGTGCCGGAGACGGTGCGTATCCCCTTGGCTCCGGCCGCCCTGGATGGGTTGGCCAACCTGCGCGGCCAGGTCCTGCCCATCATCAGCCTGGCGCGGTTGTTCGGTTTTCCCGAACGGCCGCTCGACGATTCCTCGCGCGCCGTGGTCATCGACCTCGGCCAGCCGCTGGGTTTCGTGGTCGACCATGTGGCCAGCGTGATCGAGGTGGAGCCCGAGCGCATCGATAGTGCCGAAACCGTGAGCTCCATGGCCCACAGCGACGTCCTGGCCGGCCTGCTCAAGGATGTCGGCGGCCATCCGATGATCATGCTGCTGGATTTCGCCCGGCTGGTGGCGCGGGAGTTCAGCGAGATCGACCAGTCGGTGAAGGCCTTCGCCTCCCACGCCTTGGGTGGGGAGCGGGAGGCCGAGGCGGAAGACGAGGCGGATGCCGACGAACTGCAACTGGTGAGCTTCGAGGTCGCCGGCCAGGAGTATGCGATCGCTATCGACCAGGTGCAGGAAATCGTCCAGGTGCCCAAGCAGATCGCCTGCATTCCCCAGGCGGCCCGCTACGTCCTGGGAGTGATGACGCTGCGCAATCGCCTGTTGACCCTGGTCTCGCTGCGCACGCTGTTCGGCTTGCACGGCCAGGCGGCCAGCGAGCGTAGCCGGATCGTGGTGGTGACCCACCAGGGCCTGGCGGTTGGCCTGGTGATGGACAGCGTCAACGAGGTGCTGCGGGTGCCACGGGAGGTCGTCGATCCGGTGCCGCCGCTGCTGGCGCGGTCCGGCGAAATGGCCGACATCACCCATATCTGCCGGCTCGATCAGGGAAAGCGGCTGGTTTCCATCATCGAGGCAGGCAATTTGTTCGACCACTCCGTGATCAAGGAGGCGATGCATTCCATGGAGCGTGCCGCTGATGAAACGCAGGTCGAGGATTCGCTCCACGACGACGAGCATGACGACGAAGAGCAGGTCGTGGTGTTTCGCCTGGGGGCGGAAGAGTTCGGCGTGCCCATCGCCAGTGTGCAGGAGATCGTGCGCATTCCGGATGAACTCACCCATGTACCCAAGGCGCCGGCCTTCGTCGAGGGGGTGATCAATCTGCGGGGCTCGGTCCTGCCGGTGATCGACCAGCGGCGCCGGCTGGGGCTGGCGGACCTGGAGCGCAACGACCGGCAGCGCATCATGGTGTTCCTGCTGGGCGAGATCCGCACGGGGTTCATCGTCGATGCGGTGAGCGAGGTGCTGAAGCTGCCGAAACACCTGATCGAGCCGGCACCACGCCTGAGCGCGCAACAGGCGCGCCTGATCGCCCGGGTCGCCAACCTGGAGCAGCAGCGCCGGATGATCCTGTTGATCGAGCCGAGGCGACTGCTCGACGACGGCGATCTGGACCTGCTCGGCGGCCTGGGCGACGCCTGATGATCCGCTTGCTCATCGTGGACGATTCGGCCTTGATGCGCCGCAAGCTCGCCGGCCTCTTCACGGAGGAGGGCGGATTCGAGGTGCGTCTGGCGCGCAACGGGGCCGAGGCGGTAGCAGAAAATCGGTCCTTCCAGCCCGATGTGGTGACCCTGGACATCAACATGCCGGAAATGGACGGTCTCGAGTCCCTGGCGTGCCTGATGCACGAGCGGCCCGTGCCGGTGATCATGTTTTCCTCGCTAACCGTCAAGAGCGCCCTGGCGACCTTCGAAGCCCTGGCGCTCGGGGCCGTGGATTGCGTCGCCAAGCCGGGCGGCACCATCTCGCGGGACATCGAGTCGGTGGAACAGGAACTGCTCGAAAAGGTGCGTATCGCCGCCCGTGCCAGGCCCAGGGTGCGGACCGCAGCGGTATCCGCACGCGAGCCACGGCCCCCGAGGGCAACGCCGGTTGCCGCGCCTCGGCACCAGGCGCCGGGTTTGGTGCTGGTCGGGGTCTCCACCGGCGGTCCCAGTACCCTGGAAGACATCCTGCCGAAACTGCCCGCCGGGTTTCCCTGGCCGATCCTGATCGCCCAGCACATGCCGGCCTCCTTCACCGCTCCCTTCGCGCAACGCCTGAACGGCGTCTGCCAACTGCCGGTGCAGGAAGTCAGGCAGGCGACGGCGCTGGAGCCGGGCAACATCTACATCGCCCGGGGTGATGCCGATGTCAAGGTGAGTCGCCGCGGCGCACGGTTGGTCGCCGTTCCCTGCCCAGCCCAAGCGCAATTTCTCTGGCATCCCTCCGTGGAGCTGCTCGGGCGATCGGCCCTCGAGCACTGCCCGGCCGAGTCGTTGATCGGCGTCATGTTGACCGGCATGGGCCATGATGGGTCGCAGGCCTTCAGCGACATTCATCGGCGAGGTGGCCGGACCATCGCCGAAGCGGAAGAAACGGCGGTGATCTTCGGCATGCCGGCCAAACTCATCGAACAGGACGGCGCCAGTACCGTGCTGCCCGCCGGCGCTATCGCCCGGCAACTCGTCGACTGGACTCGCTAGGTGATCCCATGGCCTTGAAACGCTCCGCTCCACCTTCCACTGCTGCCGCCGCCGCCGTCGATTGCACGTCTTTGCTGACGGCGCTGGCAGATGCCGATCCGGCGAACCGTCGCCTGGCGGCCCGCGAGCTCATCCATTGCCCCCAGGCGTCGGCGGCCCTCGCCGCGCACCTCGACCAGGAGGCCGAGCCCAGTGTCCGTGAGGCCCTGCTGCTGAGTCTGTCGCGCCTGGCGGACCGGGTGGCGGTCGACGCCCTGCTGCGTTGCCTGCGTAGCGAGGACGTGTCGCTGCGCAACGAAGCCTGCGCGACCCTGCAACAGCTGGGCGACTGCGCCGAGGTGATCCAGGCCGTACGGGAGCTGCTGCTGGACGGCGATCTGGATGTGCGGCAATACGCGGTGGATATCCTCGGTCCGCTGACCCACCCGGAGATCGGGACCTGGCTGATCGAGGTGATGGACGACGATCCGGAAATCAACGTCGCGGCGGCGGCCGCGACCTGGCTCGCCGAGCACCCGGTGGCAGAGGCCGGGGCCGCCCTGCAACGCCTGGCCCGGCGCTTTCCGGATAACGACTACCTGCAGTTCGTGGTGACCAAGGCGCTGTCGCGGGTGGAAGGCCCTTGAACATGGGGCGCGATGTGATCAGCGAGGGTGAGTTCCTCACCTTCCAGGAATTCTTCTTCCAGAAGACCGGGATTCATTTCGATCTCAACAAGCGCTATTTCGTCGACAAACGCCTGCTCGAGCGCATGCAGGTCACCCGCCAGGAGTCCGTGCGGCATTACCTGCAGCTGCTGCGCGCGGATACGTCCGGCCGGGAGCTGCAGGCGCTCACCAACAGCCTCACGGTCAACGAGACCTACTTCTTTCGCGAGGAGCACCAGTTTCGCTGCCTGGTGACCTCCATCCTCAACGAGGTGGTGGCGCACAAGACCAGCCAGACACCCATCCGCATCTGGTCGCTACCGTCGTCCTCGGGCGAGGAGCCCTATTCCATCGCCCTCTACCTGCTGGAGTTCTGGCCGGGCCTGAGTACCTGGGACGTGGAGATCGTGGCCTCGGACATCGATACCAACATCCTGCAGCAGGCCAAGCGCGGACGTTTCAGCGCCCGTTCGGTGCAGAACCTCTCGCCGGGGCTGTTGCAGCGCTACTTCAAGCCGGTCGCCGGGGACTATCAGCTATGCGACGACCTGCGCGAGTCGGTGACCTTCACCCGCGTCAACCTGAACGATCCCGCCGATACGCGCGGCTACCGGGATTTCGACGTGGTGTTCTGCCGCAACCTGCTCATCTATTTCAACGACCTGTCGCGGCGCCAGGCGGCCGAGACCTTCTATAGCGCCCTGGCGCCGGGCGGCTTCGTCTGCCTGGGCCATTCCGAATCCATGAGCCGGATTTCAGCGCTGTTCCGGGTACGCAAGTTTCCCGAGGCCATCGTCTATCAGAAACCGAGGGAAACGACATGAAGCGACTGCTCGTGGTCGACGATTCCAGCACCATTCGCCTGTATTGCCGGCAGGTCTTCGAGGGCAGTGGCTACGCCCTGAGCGAGGCCATCAACGGGATCGACGCGCTGGAGCAGCTCCTGGAGCAGCCCTTCGACCTGTACATCGTCGACATCAACATGGCCAAGATGAATGGCTACAGCCTGGTCCGTGAATTGCGCAGCCGGGCGCTACCCCAGGTGCCGGTGCTGATGATGTCCACCGAATCCACGCCCGAGGATGAACGCCAGGCCTATGCCGCCGGCGCCAATCTCTATCTGAACAAACCGGTGCAGGGTCGCGTTCTCAAGGCCTGCGTCCAGGTACTGCTCGGGGAGACCCTGGCATGAATCCCATGCTCGAACAATTCGTCGCCGAATCCCGGGAGCTGTTGCAGGGCATCGGTAGCCAGTTGATGGCGCTGGAGCGGGAGCCGGACAGTCGCGTCCTGTTGGACGAGCTGTTCCGCCAGGTGCATACCCTCAAGGGCAACAGCGGGCTGTTCGACCTGCCTGAACTGACCCTGCTGCTGCATGCGGCGGAGGACCTGATGGATGGCTTGCGCAGCGGCCAGGTGCCCTATGGCCGGGGACTGGTGGATGCGCTGTTGCAGGCGGCGGATCAGGTAGCGACCAGTGTCGAGCGGCTGGCCCAGGGCGAGACGCTGGAAGATGCCGAGGAGTTGCGGGCCTTGACCCTGAGGCTCCAGGCCTTGCGCGGCGCCGAGCCCGAGTCCGAGCCCATGGCGGTGGCCGCGACCAGCGCACCCGAGGCCGCTGACGCGCCGCTGCAGGCCTCGCCCGTGACACTGCCGCTGCCGGAAGCCTTGCGCATGGAACTCTATCGGCAGGCGCTGCAGGGCCAACCCCTACATTGGCTGACCTACAGTCCCGACGCGGACTGTTTCTTCAAGGGCGAGGATCCCCTGCTGCTGATTCGCCAGGTGCCGCGACTCTATTGGGCACGGGCGCTGCCGAGCGCGTCCGCGGGCGAGAATGAGCTGTTGGACGTCTATCGCTGCGAACTGGAGTTCCAGGTGCTGTGCGGTGCCACTCTGGCGGAGTTGGAGGAGCATTTCCGCTACGTGCCGGAGCAGGTCCGTATCCAGCCCCTGGCAGCGCGCGCGCTCGTCTGGGTTGCGGAAGGACCGGTGGCCCCGCCCGAGCAGCCCGCCGCGTGTGACGAATTGGCCGAGTTGCTGGCGCAGGAGCGGGTGGACGACATGCGCCGGCTGGTCGGCGAGCGCCTGGAGCGTTGTCCGCCCGCGGGGACCGAGGCGTCGGTATGGCGCTGGCTGGCCCTGGTGCTGGAACTCGACCCCAGCGACCGATCGTTGCTCGAGTCGTTGGCGACGGCCCTGGCCCCCGAACGGTCCGCGGCAAGCGGACCGCCAATACCGCCAGCGGCTGCGGTCGCGCCGCCAGTGGAGTCCGGCCGGGAAAGGCATGAGGCGCTGGTCGCGGTGCTGGGCGCGCAGCGGCGCAGCCTGGACGCCATCGACCCACGGATTCCGGGCAATCTGGAAGGCATAGCCGGCACCCTGGAGGCCTATTGCCTTGCCTGTCGCCTGGACGGCGTGCGTGAAGACCTGGCCAACGCCCGGCAGGCCGCCCTGGCGCAGGCCAGCACGGCGCCGTTGCAGGCCTGGCTGGAGCGCCACGCGGACGCCTTGCAGGGGCCGACCGGGGCCATCGCCGAGCCGCTACGCTCGACGCCCTTAGCGGGTGGCGCCGAGCCGGCCAGGCTGGCGGGGGGCACCCCAGTGGCCGCCGAGGCGCGGCCCGAGGCGGCCAGCGCGGCATCGCGGACGCTGCGGGTGGATCAGAGCCGGATCGACCGGCTGATGGATCTCATCGGCGAGATCGTCGTCGCCAAGAACGGCCTGCCCTACCTGGCGGCGCGCGCCGAGGAGCATTACGGCGTCCGCGAGCTCAGCCGCGAGATCAAGGCGCAATATGCCGTCATCAACCGCATCGCCGAGGAGCTGCAGGACGCCATCATGCAGGTGCGGGTGCTGCCGCTGTCGTACATCTTCCAGCGCTTTCCGCGCCTGGTCCGCGATCTGTCGCGCAAGCTCGGCAAGGAGGTGGAGCTGGTGCTGGAAGGCGAGGACACCGAGGTGGACAAGAACATCGTCGAGGCGCTCGCGGACCCGCTGATCCACATCCTGCGCAACAGCCTCGATCATGGCCTGGAGACCCCCGCGCAACGCCGCGCCAACGGCAAGCCGGAAACCGGACGGCTGACCATCCGCGCCGTTCAGGAAAGCGACCAGGTGCTGATCGACATCCTCGACGATGGCCGTGGCATCGATCCCGAGATGATTCGCCGCAAGGCGCTGGAGAAGGGCGTCATGGACGAGGCCGGGCTCGCGCGGCTGAGTGACACCGAGGTGCAGCGATTGATCTTCGCCGCCGGCTTTTCCACGGCCGCCGAGGTGTCCGACCTGTCGGGGCGTGGCGTCGGCATGGACGTGGTGCGCAACGCCGTCGAGAAGGTCAACGGTAGCCTCGCCCTGGACAGCACGCCCGGCCAGGGGACGCGGGTCCGCCTGGCGCTGCCGCTGTCGCTCACGGTCAGCAGCGTAATGATGGTCGAGGCGGATGGGCAACTGTTCGGCGTCCCCCTCGATCAGGTGGCCGAGACGGTACGCATCCACAACACCGATATCCGCGGCTTCAAGCACCAGCGAGCGATCCTGCTGCGCGAACGCATCGTGCCCCTGATCGCCCTGCACGACCTGCTGGCGCTGGGAGGCGAGCCGCGGCCGAATGCCGATGGCGATCTGGTGGTGCTGGTCGTGCGCATCAACGGCGAGCAGTTGGGCATCCTGGTGGACGGCTTCCGCTCCACCATGGACATCATTCTCAAACCCATGGCCGGCGTGCTCGCCAGTCTGCCTGGCTATGCCGGTTCGGCGCTGCTGGGCGACGGTTCCGTGCTCCTGGTGTTGGATCTCAAGGAGTTGCTCTGATGGCCGTCGACTACCTGAAACGCTCGGTGAAGCTGTCCGGGGTGGTGACGGTGGAAGACGCCGAGCCACTGCTCCTCTGGCTCAAGGAAAACCCCAGGGCCAAGGTCAACCTGATGCCCTGCACCCACCTGCATACCGCGGTGCTGCAGGCCTTGCTCATGGGCCGGGCGACCATCTCTGCCTGGCCCACGGCGCCGGATCTGCATGCCCTGTTGCACAACACCCTCAATACCCCGTCGTAGGATGAAGCCATGTCAAAAACCATACTGGTCGTCGATGATTCGGCGACCATGCTGCTCAGCGTGAAGACCAGTCTCGAGGTGGCGGGCTTCAAGGTCGATACCGCCACCGATGGTCTCAAGGCGTTGTCACGGCTGCGCAGCGGCCCGCTACCGGACCTGCTGCTCACCGACATCAACATGCCGAACATGAACGGCCTGGAGCTGATCCAGCAGGCCCGTGCCCTGCACGGCATGAGGTTCAAGCCGATCCTGGTGCTCACCACCGAGAGCCAGCAGGCGCGTCGCGACGAAGCCAAGCGCCTGGGCGCCACCGGCTGGTTGGTGAAGCCCGTTCCCAGCAACGAGTTGATCAAAGTGATCAAACAGGTGTTGCCGGGCGCCTGAGCGGTCTGGTGAAGGTACGTACGATGGCCGAATTGTCCTATCCGCTGCACGCGCTGAGGCGCCAACTCTTCATCGGTGGAGGGTTGCTGATACCTTATCTCTGGGGGTGCGCCTGGTTGGTCAGCGCCCAGGGTCCCGCCGAGGCGTGGCTACAGGCCGCCCTGATCGCTGCCTGCCTGGCATTCTGGCTCGCCGGGCAGGCATTCTTCCTGGCGTACTCCGCCCATTCGGCCTGGCGCGCGCTCGGTCGCGGCGCGGCGATCCGTCGTTCCCAGGAAGAAGACCAGGGCGAGCGGATCGACGAGGTGACGCGCAGCTTCGTCGCGACCGCCGAGCTCGACCGGGCCATCGACGAGCGGCTGGGCGACGTCATCCAGGAAACCGAACAGTCCGCCCTGAGCATCCTGGGTAAGCTGGAAGAGCTGCGGGTGACCTCCCATCGATCACTCGACTACCTGAGGAACACCTCGCGCGACAACGGTGACCTGCAGCTCAGCATCCTGGCCAGCACCGGGATCATCGAAGCCGCGGGCCGTTTCCTGGGGGAATTACCGGAGCGGATCGCCACCGAGCACCAGGGGCTGAAGTGCCTGGTCGAGGAGGTCGGCAAGCTCAGTGGGCTCGTCGGTCTCATCCGCGAGATCAGCGCCCAGACCAGCCTGCTGGCGCTCAACGCGTCCATCGAAGCCGCGCGGGCGGGCGATGCCGGGCGTGGTTTCGCCGTGGTCGCCGACGAGGTACGCAAGCTGGCGACACGCTCGGCGGAAGCCACGCAACTCGCCCAGGTGGGTATCCAGCGGGCCCAGGACGTCGCCCAACGGAGCTTCGCCCTCGAGCACCAACTGCAAGACAGCGAGCAACTGCGTGCCTTCAGCCAGCTCACCGGCACCGTGGATGAGTTGCAGCGCACCTATTCGGGACTCAAGACCTTCTATGAGACGCTGCTGCAAAATTCCGCTGCATACAACGGGCAGATCGTCGAACTGGTGATCGACCTGCTGGGCGACATCCAGTACCAGGATGTGGTCCGCCAACGCCTGGAGCGCATCCAGGGCGTGCTGCGCGAACACGCCTCGGCCTGTCTGCGCCTGGAAAACGAGGCGGAGCGCCCCGGCGTCATCCTCGAATTGCAGACGTTGACGAAAGATTATTTGAGTTCGGATGGACTCCATGCCCGGGCGGGCGATTCGGGAGCTTCCCGTATCGAACTCTTCTGATGGCTGCGCCCAGGAGCATCGCGCGCGCCGCCCATGTCGTGGCCGTGGCCAATCGCAAAGGCGGCGCGGGCAAGACCACCCTGGCGGTCAACCTCGCCATGGAGCTGGCGCTGCGCTCCGCTCGCGTGTTGCTGATCGACCTGGACAGCCAGGGTCACTGTGCCCTGGGGCTGGGCATCGATCCCGGCGATGGAGGCTTGGCGGTACACCGCCTGTTCGACAGTTCAATCCTGCTGAGCGACAGCATCCTGTCCAGCGCCCATGCCGGACTGGATTTGGCACCTGCCGATCCGCGCTTCGAGCATGGCAGTGGCGGCACGGATTTCGGCCGCCTGGCGCAGGCACTGGACGAGGAATGGCTACGGCAGCGCTACGACGTGATCATCCTCGACACACCGCCCAGCCTCGACCTGCTGCTGCTCAACGCCCTGTACGCCGCCGATTCCGTGCTCATTCCCTTCGTGCCCCATCCGCTCTCCCTGGCGGGCATCCGGCAATTGATGCATACCTTCTACCAGGTGCGCGCAGGGCACAATCCGCGCCTGAGCCTCCTGGGGTTCGTGCCCAACCTGGCCAACAACCAGTCGCGGCAGCATCGGGATAGCCGGGCCGAGGTAACCCTCACCTTCGGCTCCCATCAGGTCATGACCCCCATCCGGGCGGATATCCGCCTCGCCGAAGCCTTCGCCCGTGGACTGCCGATTCAGAAATACGCGCCAGGCAGCCGTGGCGCGGAGGACTTCCAGCTGCTCGGCGAAAGCCTGGGGCGGCTGCTCGGTTTCTAGCGTGACCCGATCGTCGCGTGGGTCCCGCTCAGAACCTGTACACGATCTCGCGAGCTAGAGACAAACAAGGCGCAACGACCAACGGGAGTAACAGCCAACGGCTGGCCCGTAGGGTGAGCGCCAGCGAATCAAATGCCTGAGGAAGCGGATCGGACCCGCGCTCGGGTTTACGAGTGGTAAATGAGCATTCCGACGGGGCCGCCTAGGCGGGCTGGCGACCCAGGGCATTTTCAACGCCGTTTGGCCGACGCGCAGCAGATGGTGAACAGGTTCTCAGAAACAGGTCGCGAAAGTTTCCACCACCTGCAGCCCTTCATCGACGATGCACCCCTGCCGCCACTTGTCGAAGGTCAGGCAGGGGTGGGAGGTGCCCAAGGCGATGATGTCGCCGATGGCCACCGCGGTCCCCGGGGCCACGACCATGAAGGCGTGCTGGTCCATGATGGCCGTGACCGTGCAGCCGCTGACGTCGACGGCTTCGGCAGCGGTCTGGCCCGGCCGATAGCGGCGTAGCGGCAGCGGCAGGCCGGCGTCGTGGGCGACGTCGCGCTTGCCCAGGGCGAGGATGGCGAAGCCGGGTTCGGGCAGTGACTGGACATGAGCCCAGACCTCCAGCGCCGGGCGCAGGCCCTCGGCGAGACCGGCGCGGGCCAGGACGCCGCCCTGGGCATCGCGGTAGATGCCGTGGTCGTGGACCACGTAGCTGCCGGGGCGCAGCACAGCGAGGAAACGCTCGCGCACCTCCAGGCGATCGAAGGCGGCGGCGATCAGGTCGTACCAGGCCGAGCCCGAGGCGGTGACGATGGGGCGGTCGAGGGCGAAGGCGCCCTGGGCGCGCAATTCTTCCGCCAGGCGCACCAGGGAATCGGCGAAGGCGCGGATGTCGGTGGCCGCCTCGGCGCCGTGGATCACGCCTTCGTAGCCCTCGATGCCGGTCAGGCGCAGCGCCGATTGCCCGGCGATGGCGCGGGCCAGTTCGCGCACCTCGGCTTCGCTGCGGCAGCCGCAACGGCCACCGGGTACGCCGTATTCGATCATCACCTGCAGCGCCAGGCCGCGTTCGCCGAAGAAGGCGCCCAGGGCGGTGACCTGATCGGGATGGTCCACCAGGCAATGGAAGTCGAAGTCGGGATCGGCGGCGAGCAATTCGGCGATCAGCGCCAGGTTCGGCGCCCCCACCAATTGGTTAGCCATCAGCACCCGGCGTACCCCATGGGCCTGGGCAGCACGCGTCTGCACCGCGGTGGCCAGGGTCATGCCCCAGGCGCCGGCGGCGAGCTGCCGCTGGAACAGCGCCGGGGCCATGCTGGTCTTGCCGTGGGGCGCCAGCTCCGCGCCGCGCTCAGTGGCGAAGGCCTGCATCCAGGCGATGTTGTGGTCGAGGGCCTGCTGGTGAATGACCAAGGCGGGCAGGGCGATGTCGCTGAGCAGGCTATCGCCAGGATGGGCGGCGCCTTTCTCGGGGGCGGTGAGGATGGTCATGGATTCTCCTGGCCGCCGAGGCGCTGGGACAGGCGGCGGGCGCTGTCGACCAGCACCTGGCGGTACTCGGCATGGTGGGCCTGGGCATCGGCGCGCGGCGCTACGATGCACAGGGTGGCGATGCACAGGCCGCTGGCGTCCTGCACCGGGGCGGCGAAGCAGTGGGTATAGGTGTCGGCGATGCTGTCGAAGGAAAAGAAGCCTTCGGCGCAGGCGCTGCGGATCTCCGCGATGAAGGTGTGCTCGGGCAGGCGACTGCCGTCGGGCAGGATGAAGTCGTCCGGGTCGATCAGGGCGAGGATCTCGGCGTCGCTCAGATGACCGAGCAGCAGTCGGCCGGAGGCGGTCCAGGGAATGGGCGCGTCCTCGCCGACGTTGGACGAGATACGAAAGGCGCGGGCGCCTTCCTTCATCAGTGAAACGGTGTACTTGCGGCCGTTGAGCTGGCACAGCTGGGCGGTCTCGCGGGTCTGGGCGACGATGTCGTCCAAGAGCAGTCCGGCTTCGCGCGCCAGGTCGAAGTGACGCAGGTGCGCCTGGCCGAGAAAGTACAGTTCGCGGCCGAGGTAGACCTGGCCGTCGCGGCCCACGGCGTCGAGCATGTGCCGCTCCAGCAAGAGGCCGACCAGGTCGTAGACGGTGGACTTGGGAATGCTCAGGCCGGCGGCGATCTCGTTGGGGCGCAGCGGCCGACCCACCCGCTTGAGGTGATCGAGGATATCGAAGGCGCGGTCCAGACCGCGGGCTCGTTGGCGGGTAGGTTCGGTCATCGGGGCGGTTTATCTCAGGCCTTGGGTTTGTAGGCGATGCAGTCGATCTCGACCTTGCAGTCCACCATCATGGAGGACTGCACGCAGGCGCGCGCCGGCGCCTGGCCGGCGAAGTACTCGGCGAACACCTTGTTGAAGCTCCAGAAGTCGCGCGGATCGTCCAGCCAGACGCCGGCGCGCACCACGTGCTCCAGACCGTAGCCGGCTTCGTGGAGGATGGCGATCAGATTCTGCATGGTCTTGTGGGTCTGGGCGACGATGCCGCCGTCGATGATCTCGCCGTTCTCCATGGCCACCTGGCCGGAGACGTGCAGCCAGCCATCGGCTTCCACCGCACGAGCGAAGGGCAGGGGTTGGCCGCCTGCGCCGCGTTCGCCGGCGCCGTAACGAGTGATGCTCATAGGGGTTGCTCCTGTAACGGGGTGGGATTCAAAAAGCGGTCCGGCCAAGGAATTCGGCGAGACGGGTGGATTTCGGCCGCTCGAAGAGTTCGCGCGGCGGGCCCTGCTCCTCGATGCGGCCCTGGCTCATGAAGACGATGCGATCGGATACTTCGTAGGCGAATCTCATCTCGTGGGTCACCAGCAGCATGGTCATGCCGTCCTGGGCCAGGTCCTTGATCACCGCCAGCACCTCGCCGACCAGTTCCGGGTCGAGCGCCGAGGTGGGTTCGTCGAACAGCATCAGGCTGGGGTTCATGGCGATGGCGCGGGCAATGGCCACGCGCTGCTGCTGGCCGCCGGAGAGCTGGCCGGGATGGTAGTCGCGCCGCTCGATCAGGCCGACCCGGCGTAGCCACTGCTCGCCGATGGCCACGGCTTCGTCCTTGCCCAGCTTCTTCACCTTGCGCAGACCGAGGGTGACGTTTTCCAGGGCGGTGAGGTGGGGAAAGAGGTTGAATTGCTGGAAGGCCATGCCGGTGAGCGAGCGCTGGCGGGCGATCTCACGTTCCGGCAGGCGCTGGCGGCGACCGTCCGCGTCGCGATAGCCGATGGCCTCGCCGGCCAGCTGGATGCTGCCGCCCTGGAAGTCTTCCAGCAGGTTGACGCAGCGCAGCAGGGTGGTCTTGCCCGAGCCGCTGGAGCCGATCAGGGTGACCACGTCACCGCGCTCCAGGGTCAGGTCGATGCCCTTGAGCACCTCCACCTGGCCGAAGCTCTTGTGCAGGCCGTCGATGCTGAGCAGGGGGTCGGTCATGGCAGGGTCACCCGTTTTTCCAAGTAGCGGCCGAGCCGCTCGATGGCGAAGTTGATGAGAAAGAACAGCAGGCCGGCGAACAGATAGAACTGCAGGGTCATGAAGGTGCGGGCGATGACCTGCTGGCTGCTCAGCAGCAACTCGGCCACGCCGATCACCGAGAGCAGGGTGGAGGCCTTGACGATCTCGGTGGAGGCGTTGACCCAGGTCGGCAGGATCTGCCGCAGCGCCTGGGGCAAGAGCACCTCCTTGAGACTCTGGGCGAAGGTCAGGCCGATGGCCTTGGCCGCCTCGTGCTGGCCGCGCGGGATGGCCTGCAGCGCACCGCGGACGATCTCCGCCACGTGGGAGCCGCAGAACAGCAGCAGGGCCGCGGTGCCGGCCTGGAAGGGCGTGGGCCGCAGGCCCAGGGCCGGCGCCATGTAGTAGCAGGCCAGCACCAGCACGAACACCGGGGTGCCGCGGATCAGGTCGGCGTAGACCCGGAAGGGCAGGCGCAGCGGCCAGCGGCCGTAGGTCAGTGCCAGGCCGCCGAGGGTGCCGAGCAGGGTGCCGCCGAGCACGGCCAGCACCGAGCAGGCCAGGGTGGTGGCGAAACCGGCGGCCAGGGTCTGGCGGGCATTCCACAATTCCAGGAACCAGGAGGGGGCTTCGTACACGATCGGGCTCCTAGCGGGTCAGGCTCAGCCGTCGTTCCAGCTGGCGCAGCAGCAGGGCGATGGCGTAGCAGGTGAGGATGTAGAGGGCGCTGGTCACCAGCCAGGTCTCGATGACCCGATAGCTTTCCAGGTTGATCTTGCGCGCCTGGTAGGTCAGTTCCGGCACGGCGATGGCCGCCGCCAGGGAGGTGTCCTTGAACAGCGAGATGAAGCTGTTGGAGAGCGACGGCAAGACGTTGCGCAGCATCACCGGAATGATGACGTAGGCCTTGATCTGCCATTCGCGCAGGCCGATGGCCAGGCCCGCTTCGCGCTGGCCCTTGGGGATGGCCATGAGGCCGCCGCGAAACACCTCGGCCAGGTAGGCGCCGGCATAGAGCGCCAGGGTGATGAGGAAGGAGCTGAGCTTGTCCAGGCGGATGCCGATGCTGGGCAGGGCGAAGTACAGCAGCAGGATCAGCACCAGGATCGGGGTGTTGCGCACCAGGGTGACGTAGCCCGCCGCCAGCCAGCGCAGCGCCCGCACCGGCGAGAGCAGGGCGAAGGCGGTTGCCAGGCCGATCAGGCAGCCGATGGCGATGCCCACCAGCGCCAGCTGCAGGCCGAGGGCGAGCCCGGCCAGCAGGTGGTCCAGGTTCTGCCACACGGGGGCGAAGTTGAGGGTGTAGTTCATGCTCGACGTCTACCTAGAGGGCGCGGACCGGCCGCGCCGGGGCCAGGGTCACTTGAACTCGACGGGGAAACCGATCGCCGGGGACGGCAGCTCGACGCCGAACCACTTCTTGAAGGAGGCCTGGTAGGTGGGGAATTCCACCCCGGTCATGGCCTCGTGCAAGGCGGTGTTGACGAAGTTCAGCCAGTCCTGGTCGCCGCGTTTGACCGCACAGGCGTAGGTCTGGGGACTCCAGGCGTAGTCGGGCGAGCGGTAGCGACCGGGATTCTGGGTCATCAGGTACTTGACCGAGGACTGATCGGTGGCCACGGCATCGGCGCGGCCGGTACCCAGGGCCTGGTAGAGCAGGTCGACGCTGTCGTACTGGTCGACCTTGGCCTGGGGCAGCGCCTGGTGCACCAGTTCCTCGGCATAGACGTTCTGCAGCACGGCCACGGTCAGGTCGCCCTTGACGGCCTTGAGGTCGTCGAGCTGCTGGTAGCGGCTGTTGGCCGGCAGGAGCAGGGCCACGCCTTCGCGGTAGTAGGGCAGGGTGAAGGCCACCTGCTGGGCGCGGCTGGCGGTCACGGTGATGAACTGGCAGCTGATGTCGACCTTGTCGGTGAGCAGGTTGGGGATGCGCGCATCCGAGCCCTGCACCACGAACTCGACCTTTTCCGGATCGTTGAACAGGCCCTTGGCGATGACCTTGGAGATATCGATATCGAAGCCCTGCAACTTGCCGTCGGCGCCCTGGAAGTGCCAGGGGGCGTTGGTACTGCCGGTACCCACCACCAGGTGACCGCGCTTGAGCACGTCATCCAGCTTGGCCGCCTGGGCGCCCGCCATCGCCACCAGACCGGCCAGCAGCGCCAGCGTTTTCCACCCCTTCGTCTTGCCTGTCATAGCGTCTCTCCATTTCCGTTATAGCGGAAGTATGTTCGTAACAACGGAATATATTGCAGTGACTGTGCCAGCTCCTTGAGCGGCGTTGCAAATCAAGGGCTTGGCTTGAGCGACAGGCAGCGGAGGGTGCTCTCGGTGCTCCAAGGGGGCACCGGGAGGTGGCGGAAGGTAACGAAGGCGCACCAGGGCGAGGCGTTACCCGGTAGCGCTCAGGCGGGGCGCGGGAAGCCGTGCCGCAGATCGCCGGCGCGTGGCAGGAAACGGCCATGGCGTTCGGCGATGGGCCGCTCCGGGGTATAGGCCAGCTGGCCGTTCACCCAGACGGCCGCGATGCCTTCGGCGGGGCGTTGCGGAGCGCTGAAATCGGCCACGTCGCGGATACGCGCGGGATCGAACAGCACCAGGTCGGCATGGGCGCCGGCTTCGAGCAGGCCACGACCGACCAGGCCGAAGCGGGCGGCGGAGAGGCCGGTCATCTTGTGCACGGCGGTGTGCAGGGGGAAGAGCCCGAGGTCGCGGCTGAAATGGCCCATCACCCGGGGGAAGGCACCCCAGAGGCGTGGATGGGGGAAGGGATCCTCGGGCAGGCCATCGGAGCCGATCATGCTCAGCGGATGGGCGAGGATCAGGCGCACGTCGGCCTCGCTCATGCCGTAATAGACCGCCCCGGCCGGTTGCAGGCGGCGGGCGGTGGTCTCCAGGTCCAGGCCCCAGTCGGCGGCGATGGCGTCCAGGTCGCGGCCACCACATTCCGGGTGCGGGGTGGACCAGGTGATGGTGATGCGGTGGCGGCTAGTGACCTGCTTGAGATCCAGGGTGGAGGAGCTGGCGGCATAGGGATAGCAGTCGCAGCCGACCGGCTGGTTGCTGGCGGCCCGCTCCAGGGCGCCGAGCAGTTCCGGCGCGCGGCCCCAGTTGTCCACCCCGGCGCATTTGAAATGCGAGACCACCACCGGCGCCCGGGCCTGGCGGCCGATGTCCAGGGCTTCGTCCAGCGCCTCGTGCACCGCGGCGAATTCGCTGCGCAGGTGGGTGGCATAGAGCCCGCCCACGGCGTCCAGCTCGGCGGCCAGTTGGGCCACCTCCGAGGTCGGCGCCGCCGCGGCGGAGGCATAGGCGAGGCCGCTGGAGAGGCCCAGGGCGCCGGCGGCCAGACTCTCGCGCAGCTCCGCGCGCATGGCAGCGATCTCCGCGGGGGTGGCGGCGCGCCCGAGATCGTCCAGGTGATTGCTGCGCAGCGCCGTATGACCCACCAGGGCGGCTACGTTGACGCCGGGGCGGGCCTGTTCCACGGCAGTGCGATAGGCAGCGAAGGTGGGATAGACGAAGGCTTCTGCCGGACCGAGCAGATTCAGAGGGTCCGGCGCCGCGCCGCGCAGGCGCACCGGGGCGGCACTGATGCCGCAGTTGCCCACCACCACGGTAGTGACCCCTTGGCTGAGCTTGGGCAACTGCTGCGGACGGCGGATGACCATGGTGTCGTCGTGGGTATGGACGTCGATGAAGCCCGGCGCCAAGACCAGGCCACTGGCCATGCGGATCTCCCGTGCCGGTTGGTCGGCAAGCTCGCCCAGGGCGACGATACGGCCTGCCCTGACGGCCAGGTCGGCCACCCGGCCGGGGTGGTTGCGACCGTCCAGGAGCAGAGCGTCGCGGATGAGCAGGTCATGCATGGGCGGACCTTCCCTTACCTCGCGCCAGATTGAGCCAACCGTCTGGCGCCAACTTTTGACCGTATGGTGGCAAAGTGCCGGTAGATTTAGTTATCGCGCACAGGGGCAGCGCACTATCTGTGAAAAGCTCTGTCCATTCGCCCGCCTAGACCGTGACCAAACACGGCTCCCGATGCCTTCCTCTCCTTGAGTCTGCCATGAATCTTCTCACCCCCGTCATTGCCGTAATGAATCGTCTGAGGTTTTCCGCCAAGTTCGCCTGCCTCGCGACCATCGTGCTGGTCCCCCTGTTGTTCCTCAGCTATTACCTCTACCAAGACATCCAGGATCAGCGCGCCAGCCTGGAACTGGAAATCCAGGGCCAGCGCTACCTGGTGCAACTGACGCCCATCGCGCGCCTGAGCATGCTGCAGCGGGCGCTGACCAAGCGCCTCCAGGACGGGGATGCGTCCGCCCAGCAGGACTGGCAGAACAATCGCGATGCCCTGCTCAAGGCCTATGACGAGCTGGGCCGCCTGGATCGGGAACTCGGTAGCCAATTGGAGACCGGGAATCGCGTCGGCCAACTGCGGCAGAATGCCGAGCGTCTGTTGCAGGGCATCCCGGGAACGCCCCTGGAGGTGTTTGAGGCCTGGAGCGAGCAGCTGACGCAGACCCTGAACATGTTCTATTACGTATCGGCCACCTCGGGCCTGGTACTGGATTCCGACTACAACAGCCTCTTCCTCATCGATATCACCTCGCTGCGCCTGCCGCGGGAGATCAACCTCGTCGGTCAGCTGCGTGGCCTGGCCTCCGGGTTGAGCGCCACCAACAGCTTCGATCCGGCCAGCTTGACCGTGGCGCGCAGTGTCATGCGCCAGGAGCGCCAGGCTGCCGACGAACTGGAGCAAGCCCTGGGGCTGCTGGCCCGCCAGGCGCCCGAGCTGGCCCAGCGGCTGAAGACGTCGCTGGAGCAGGCGCGGGGCGACTATGACAACTTCCGGCAGGGCATGCTGGCCGTCATGAACGGTGCGGGCACGGTCTCCGGAAAGACCCTGGGGACCCAGGGCAACGCCGTGGTCGCGCGTTACTACAAGGTGCAGGAAGAGGCCCAGGGCGTGCTCTCCCAGTTGCTGGTCGAGCGGCTGGCCCATGAGACCCTGGTGCGCAACCTGGTGCTGGGCATGATCGCGGCGGTCCTGTTGCTGCTGAGCTATACCTTCGCCGGCATCTACCAGGCGTTGCGCCTGGGCATCGCCGAACTGGTCAGCGTGACCGCTGCCGCCGCCCAAGGCGACCTGAGTCGCCGGGCCGCCTTGCCCGGTCGCGACGAGATCGCCGACATCGGCCGCAGCCTGGATGCCATGCTGGAGGCCTTCGGCCGCTCGCTGCGCGAGGTCGATCGGGCCTCCAACGCGGTGGCCGAGGCCTCGGGGTCCCTGGCTGGCTCCATTGGCCAGTCGCGTGCCACCATGCAGATGCAGCAGGGCGAGACCGACCAGGTGGCCACCGCCATCACCGAGATGACCGCCAGCGTGGCGGACGTCGCCAACAACACCGAAGGCGCCGTGGCCGCCGCCCAGCAGGCCGATCAGGCCACCCGGGAAGGCACCCGGGTGATGCAGCAGACGCAACGGGCCATCGAAGCCCTGGCCGCCGAGGTGGACCTCAGCGCCACCAAGGTCGCGGCCCTGGAAAGCCACAGCCAGGCCATCGGCGGGGTCATCGCGGTGATCCGCACCATCGCCGAGCAGACCAACCTGCTGGCGCTCAACGCCGCCATCGAAGCGGCCCGAGCTGGCGAGCAGGGCCGTGGCTTCGCCGTGGTGGCCGACGAGGTCCGCACCCTGGCCTCGCGCACCCAGACCTCCACCGAGGAAATCCGCCGCATCATCGAGCAGTTGCAGGCCGCCACCGGCGAAGCCGTCGGGCAGATGCAGGCCAGTCGCGGCCATGCCCTGACCGGCGTCGCGGCCGCCGAGCAGGCCAGCGTCAGCCTGAACAGCATCGGTTCCGCCGTGGAGCGGATCGTCGACGTCAATGTGCAGATCGCCAGCGCCGCGGAGCAGCAGGCCGCGGTCTCCGAGGATATCAACCGCAACACCACGGGCATCCGCGCCAGTACCGTGCAGGTGCTGAGCGGGATCGAAGCCGACGCCGGCACCGCCGAGCGTCTGGCCGGCCTGTCCCAGGATCTGCGCAGCGTGGTCTCGCGCTTCCGGCTCAGCGCCTGATCGCGCCACTCATCGGCAAGGGTCAGGTCAGGCTTTACAACTTGGCGCCGGCGGATAACTGTATAAATAGACAGTTATCCGCTGGAGCGCCTCGTCATGTCCGTTACCATCCTGGGTCGCCTGGAGTCTGCAGACGCCCAGTTGCCGCTCTATGATTTCCGCCTGCCGTGCGGCTTCCCGTCGCCGGCCCAGGATCATCTGGAGCGCCAGGTTTCCCTGGACGAGCTGGTCGACCTGCGGGCGCCCCATACCTATGTGATCCAGGTCAGCGGCGACAGCATGACCGGCGTGGGCATCTTTCCCGGCGACCTGGTCATCGTCGATCGCGCCCGGCCGGCGCGGATCGGCGACATCGTGGTCGCGGTGCGTGATCGCGAACCCACCCTCAAGCGTCTGGGCCGGCGCGGTGCTAACTTCGTGTTGCTGGCGGAAAATCCCGCCTATGCGCCCCTGGTCATCGGCGAGGGCAATGACTTCGAGGTCTGGGGCGTGGCCACCCATGGCCTGCGGCGTTTCGGCCATGGCTGAGTCGGTGCTGGCGCTGATCGACTGCAATGCCTTCTATTGCAGTTGCGAGCGGGTCTTTCGCCCGGATCTCGCGGAGCGGGCGGTGGTGGTGCTGTCGAACAACGACGGCTGCGTGATCGCCCGCTCGCCCGAGGCCAAGCGCCTGGGTATCGCCATGGCCGCGCCCTGGTTCCAGCTACGGGAGCTGGCGCAGCAGGGCCAGGTGACGGCCTTCAGTTCCAACTATGCCCTCTATGGCGATCTCAGTGACCGGGTGATGCGTACCCTAGCGACCCTGGTGCCGCGGCTGGAGCGCTACAGCATCGATAATGGCAAGGTGTATGGTGGGGGCACCCAAGCCTTGTGATGTCATCCATGGACATCGTCTCCTCGTTGAGGTCGACAAATGGCAAAAATAGAGCGTGTGCGCTTCGTTCCCTATGTCGTCGTCCCTTCGGAAGACAAGACGATATATTCTTTAAGCAATCGACAAGCCATTGAAGGTCTCCCCCAAATCTTTTGGGCTAATAATAAGCCATGGCAAGAAGCAAATCTTTGGGCTGTCGAACGTGCAACTTCATCTAGGGCATCGCTAAAGACTGTTTCAAGTAACATGAACGGTCTTTTGAACTATGCAAATTTTCTTGAAGCCCGAAATGTCTCTTGGTTTCAATTCCCTCGTCGCAAGTCAGAACGCTGCTTGGTTATTTATCGCGGATTCCTAGTGAAACTGCGGGATTCGGGCGCGATAAGTCCTGCTACCGCGTCAGAGTACATGCGTAATTGCATCATGTTTTATCATTGGATTAAGGAGAATAAACTGCTTGGTGAGCACGTGCCACTATGGCGAGAGCTTCCTTATGCCTTTAGTTTTTTCGATAGTCATGGCTTCAACAGGACGATTACTGGTATTACTACCGACCTCGGCATTCCAAATAGACAAAGGCCTGGGATTAGATTGGAAGGAAATCTCTTGCCAGTATCGTCCGCTGACCGCGAGTCTATATTAGACTTCGTTTCTGCGAATGGATCGCGCGAGCTATATTTAATGTTAGCAACTGGCTTCTTTACTGGAATGCGTCTTGGAAGTATTTGCGATTTAAAAATCACAGCCCTAGCCCAAGCGGTTGTCGATCCATATGCGCCTGCGCTTCTAAAGCTTGCTGTTGGCCCTGGTGCACAACCGCCAATCCATACAAAGTTTAATGTGACAGGTCATGTATGGATGCCCAAAGCCTTGCGGGATGAACTGTTGGAGTATACCGCAACTTTGCGCAGGAGCCTGCGGCAAGCCAAGGCCAAAAAAGAAAATCGCGACTTGGTTTTTTTAACCAGATTTGGAAATTCTTATGGGAGGCTGAAAAGTAACCAATCTTCCGCAATCAATGTCGAGATGTCCGCGATAAGGAGAAAGGCTAGTCAGAAAGGAGTGGAGGTACTTCGTAGCTTCAGGTTCCATCAAACTCGATGCACATTTGGCACAGAGTTGGCTCGATTAGCCTTGGCCGTCACTTCTGACGCAGCACTTGTTATTGCTGTTGTGAGCGATGCTTTACTTCATGGGCCGAACTCTGAAGCTACTACTTTCAAATATATTCGCTTTGTGCAGACGCTTCCGGTAAAGCAAGCGCTCGCTGACAAGTTTATGGCTGCATTCAGCGGTGCCGATCTTAAGGTAGGCAATAATGGAAGCCGTCAATGATTTAAACTTGACTTTCCCTATGCTCAGGTATGGTACTGCTGAGACGCCATGGGATCTCATCATATTTTTGTACAAGGGTGGTGCATCGGCTAGATCTAACGTAGCTAGGCGGAAGATTGAGCTAGGTGAATTGGATCCGTTGCTTCATGAGCGTATGCCGTTAGTGCTTCAAATTCACGCGCATGTGACGGCTGATCTTGTCAGCGGCCTAAGTCGTAATACTGTAGAGAACAGAATTCGAGCTCTGCGGCAATTCTTTTCATGGTGCGATGAGTCTGGAGCCAGCCTTGCAATGGATTCCGTCGCCGAATCATTTATCCGTTATGCCGACCATCTCCTTCATTTAAAAAGAACCAATCGATCAATATCTGAAATGTGGATGTATGACAGGGTTACCAGGTGTTGTAATGTGTTGGATCGAATTCTGGATCGTAAGGTTAGCTTGCTTAAAAGTACCCGCATACGCAAGTTAGGATCAATTAGAAAAAATGTCTCTAAAGTTGATAAGCATGATTTGCAAAAGCTGTTCAATTTCGGCCACATGCTTTCAGATGTTTGTGTTGCCCTGTCGTGGGAGGCCTCTATAGGTGAATTGCCGGTTTCTATCTCACTACGTACTGGTCAGGTTTATCTACACTGGTCTCGTTTGCAAGATCCAGAAAAAATAGCAGCTAAGACAAGTCCTGCTCGAAGGTTTTCTCGCATTGCTGAATCACTGAAGCGGCGATCTTCTCGTGAGGCGGATAAAACGTTGCAAACTCGCTACCCGCTAGTTAATTTGAGAATTGCCTGTGAACTTCTGATTTTTATAGCTCAAACTGGCTTGAATCTAGCTCAGGCTTACAGTTTGCGGCTTGAGCAGTTTCATTATACTAGTCATCTTGATGGTTATCAGGTTCGTACCTTTAAGAGACGACGCCAAGGTGAGGTTCTTTTCGAAATCTTCCAGTCTTATAAGTCATGGCTTGAGGATTATCTTGAATTTCGTCGAAGGTGGTTTCCCGACCAGGCTGATGGTCTTTTGTTTCCATTGGTGCGGCGTGGCAGTCGAGCCGATAAACCGCCTCAATTTACAAATGTTAAAGTTTTATGTCGCGCTCTTAGTTTGCCATTTTTAGGTACAAGTCTTATGCGAGGTGTCCGGATCAACTGGCAACTTCGTGAGACTAAAAACCCCCGTCAGGTTGCAGACTTAGCCCAGCACTCAGTTGAGACTCTACTTCGTACATATATCGATCCGCATCCGCAAATTGCTAAGGTTGAAATAACCCAGTTTCAACATCAATACGATCCATCATTCGCGTCGCCTGCACCAGGCAGATGTCTCTCGACCTTGCCCTCGCCAGTTGAAGGTACTGTGAAAGCTGCTCCTGTTCCTGATTGTATAAACTCATCAGGGTGTTTTTTTTGTACACAACATAGGGATATCGATAGCCAGGATCATGTCTGGTCCCTCTTTAGTTTGAGGCATTTGAAGTCGCTAGAACTTTCTCAGGCCACCCCAATAAATGACGCTGAGGACATCCATCCGGCTATGTTGGTGATAGAGCGGATTACTGAAAAGCTAACGTTTTTTAAAGAAAGCAGCGATGTTCGCAATAGTTGGTTCATCGAAGCGCAACATCGAATAGATGAAGGAAGCCACCATCCAGCGTGGAATGGTTTCATTCGCTTAGCTGAAATAAAAAGCCGGCAAAAGGGTGAAATTTATGTCTCATGACCTTGCCTTAGCTATCGATCATCCACTTGTTACTCCTAGTGCTCCAAATTATCGTCCTGATATTTGGCCGCCTCGCGCAGATTGGCCAATCGTAATCGACAAATCAGGTCAAGTTGTAAGCCGTTGGGGGGATGTCATTTGGAGATTAGATCCTTGGGCAGGGAAAAGTCTGACGTTAAATTTTGGTGACGGTGCTCTAAAAAAGAATGTAGCCCCGATTGATAAAGCCAATGCCGATCTATTGAGAGTCGTAATGGGTTGGTGGATGTATGGCCCAACCGGTGCAAGGGGGGTTAGAACATTGAAGGGCCGCTTCGACATGATGCGTCAGCTTTTTGTAGCATGCGCTCGTGAAGGCGTTCTTGCATCGAATTTGATGCGATTTCCCCATGTAGTTGATCGTCTTTTTCATGTCATTCCCAAGTCTAGGTCAGGTGAGTTCCTAGTCTTATTGCATGAGCTTTTCGAGCGGCGGGATATATTAGGTTTCACTTTGTTGGACCGTAGAGGTATAGCCCGGCTCGCTGCTTCAGTGCCTGACCACGAAACATCACAAACACCTTATATCCCGCCTAGAATTTGGCACTATCAAGTCACAAGATTGCGTGAATGTCTCGACGATTTTTTGGCACATAAAAGTCAAATCAGAAACTGCTTCTTATTTTGTATGAAAGCCCACCAGCAAGAGGGCGTCAGGTCACTAAAAGATAGGCCGCGACGACCATTTGGTCCACCCGCCTATTGTACAAGTGGAAAGCGGACAGGTTATAAATTCTTCGGTCGGTTCTCTGATACGCTAGCTAAGTTTGGAATCGAAGATTTGCTTTGCAAATGGTTGGTGATGGAGCGTGGCGATGCGAATATTCGTCATCTTACAAGTTACTTTAGTTTGATTAGTCATGCGGGTCTCGCCTACCTTTTGAGCTTCAGTCTTATGCGTGCTGAAGAGGCATGGAACTTGAAGTGTGATTGCTTGCATGTTGAGCAGGATCCTGACTTCGGGAGCATTTATTTGTTGCGGGGCTGCACCACAAAAACTTTAGTTGATCTCAATGCTCTTTGGGTGACCTCACCATCAGCTAAATCTGCTGTCGAGGCTATGCAGGTAGTGGCGCTTCTTAAGTTAGGCAGTCACCCAGAGGCACTAGATGATCTCGCTTCACCCTCCGTATATCTAAATGACTATAAGTCTTACCCTTGGCATGTAAACAAACAACGCAGGGCTACAGGATTACGTCCTGGAATCCCCTCCTATTGGGACGTAATTACAAAGTGGCACAAGAAGCTATTTGACTTTGATAAATTGAAGATAACACAGCAGGATTATGATCTGGCTCGTTTGGTGACGCCTACTCTTAGTAACGATTATGCCGTTGGCAAGCCTTGGCCGCTTGCTTGGCATCAGTTGCGCCGTACTGGTGCGGTTAATATGCAAGCTTCTGGTCTTGTCAGTGATGCTTCTTTGCAATATCAACTGAAACATGTTACGAGGGCTATGAGCCTTTATTATGGGCGAAATCATTCTAGAGTTAGGTTGGAGGAGAAGGCGAGCACGCTTTATGTCCGCGCGATGTACGAATCTTTAGGGCGTCAGTTGCAACTTATTACCAGTGAGAGGTTCATTAGTCCGCATGGGGACAAGAGAAAGTCTGAAATTGTTAGGCTAATTTCCACTTCTGATTATAAGAAAAATAGTGATTTGGCAGAAAAGGGGCACGCAGCTTTTCGTCCTGTATTGCTCGGGGTATGCACAAGTCGATCTCCATGCCCCTATGGTGGTATTGATAATATTGCTCGCTGTGGTGGTGGGGATTTGCCAAATGGGCCTAAGCCATGCGCTGACGTGCTATATGACTGTGACAAGCAGGATGAGATAAACGACCTTGATGCATTGCTAGACGAGCTAATTTCTACAGCCGAATCGAATAGTCCTTTGAGAACATCTTTGGATGCCCAGAAACGCAGCTCGGAGGCTTATCGCAATGTCATCTCACATAGAAAAACAGAGTAGTCCTACAATTCGGCCGGCTGCTGCTGATCAATATCGTGCAGCATTTGAGCGTTTGAAAGCTAACAAGCCAGATCGACTTCCAAAAGGATCTCTTGTAAGTCAAAATAATGTTGCGAAGGAAGCTGGTACCGATCCGTCTTCACTGAAGAAGTCACGTTTTCCATTGCTGATTTCTGAGATTCAAAGTTATATTAAGGAAAAATCCCTCAACCAGCCATTGTCTGCTCGACAAGCTAGTTTGCATGCGCGAGCAAAAAATAAGAAGCTTCACGACAGAATTCTCCAGCTTGTTGAGCAGAGAGATCACTTGGTTAGCTTATTGTGCGAAGCCGACGCAAAAATTCTCGAATTGTACGACCGAGTTTTGGAGCTTGAACGGCAGCTTCCTCCTTCAAAAGTTGTTTCCATGGATGCTAAGGATTTTAAGCAACTCTAATCAAGAATTTATCTTGATTAGAGCGATTAGTGCGCTTTTTTCCTTTTTGTAAGCTCAGGTTTTAAGCGCCAGTTGATTGTCCGGTCGGCGTTCTCCCTAGTTGCCTCCCCTTTTGATGGTCGACGTTAGAATATACTTGAAATCATGTGGGTGGCTCTGCAAAGGCTAATATTACTGTTTAAAGCCTAATGCTCTCAATTAGCCGACCACGACGTATGGGGGCTTCTTATGCTTGCAATAGGAGTCGCCTGGTAAGCGCCTGTATGACCGACATGACTCAGTTAGCGATCAATGCTGGGCTGCTGACCACTCAGGACGCTTCCCTTTCTGAAGCGAAAGGTCGGAGCGGGTTTCACTAGCAGGCGCCGTTCTTGATGCTTACAGAAATGTAATCGCATCCCGCAAGGTGCTGTGACATCGTCCCGTCCAATCTTCTACCTCCTGTAGACGGCGTCGCTACCGTCCTCGCTACTAGGGCATGCTCGTATGGAACCAAGAACTTCTCGACGTACCTTCGTCAAAGGCCTCGCGGCTGCCGGCATGCTCGGTGGACTGGGCTTGTGGCGTTCACCCAGTTGGGCGGCAGCTGGCTCAACGGCGCTCAGCACTCTGACGGGCACGGAGTTCGACCTGTCGATTGGCGAGATGCCAGTGAACATCACCGGTAAGCGTCGCACAGCGATGGTGATCAACGGCGGATTGCCAGGGCCCCTTTTGCGATGGAAGGAGGGCGACACGGTGACGCTTCGCGTGCGCAACAAGCTTGATGCGGCCACCTCGATTCACTGGCACGGCATCATCCTTCCGCCAAACATGGATGGGGTGCCGGGCCTGAGCTTCGCAGGCATCGAGCCGGGCGGGATGTACGTTTATCAATTCAAGCTTCAACAGAACGGGACCTACTGGTATCACAGCCACTCAGGCTTCCAGGAACAGCTAGGGGTCTACGGCCCCCTGGTCATCGAGGCGAAGGAGCCCGAACCTTTCAAATACGATCGTGAGCATGTGGTGATGCTGACGGACTGGACGGATGAAGATCCGGCTTCGCTGATGCGCACGCTGAAAAAACAGTCCGACTACTACAACTTCCACAAGCGCACCGTTGGCGACTTCGTCAACGACGTGGCTGACAAGGGCTGGGCCGCGACGCTGGCAGATCGCAAGATGTGGGCTGAGATGAAGATGAATCCCACGGACCTTGCGGATGTAAGCGGCGCCACCTACACCTACCTGCTCAATGGCCAGGCTCCGAACATGAATTGGACAGGCCTGTTCCGTCCTGGCGAGAAGCTACGGCTTCGATTCATCAATGGCTCTGCCATGACGTACTTCGACATCCGTATCCCGGGCCTGAAAATGACCGTAGTAGCGTCTGATGGTCTTTACGTGAACCCGGTTGAGGTCGACGAGCTTCGTATCGCCGTGGCCGAAACCTACGATGTCATCGTCGAGCCCACAGGCGAGGCTTACACGGTCTTCGCCCAGTCAATGGATCGTACCGGCTATGCCCGCGGCACCCTTGCCGTGCGGGATAGCTTGGTGGCTCCAGTCCCTCCGCTTGATCCTCGCCCCTTGGTCACGATGGACGACATGGGTATGGGCGGTATGGACCATGGCGGCATGGACCACGGCAGCATGAAGGGTATGAATTCGGCGGCCGGTGATGATATGCAGACCATGAGCAGCACGGGAGGCAACCCCATGCCAGCCATGGACCACAGCAAGATGTCCTCTATGCAGGGCATGGACCATGGCGCAATGGCGGGGATGGACCATGGTTCGATGTCTGGAATGGCCGGAACGACCATGCAAAGTCATCCCGCGAGTGAGAAAGACAACCCGCTGGTCGACATGCAGGTGATGACCCCTACCGCCAAATTGAATGACCCCGGCCTGGGTCTACGTAACAACGGACGTAAGGTGCTCACCTACGCCGACCTCAGAAGTACTTTCGAAGACCCTGACGGCCGCGAACCAAGCCGTACCATAGAGCTACACCTGACAGGACACATGGAGAAGTTCGCCTGGTCCTTCGACGGGATCAAGTTCTCCGAAGCTCATCCTCTAGTTCTGAAATACGGTGAGCGCGTAAGGATCGTGTTGGTGAACGACACGATGATGACGCACCCGATTCACCTGCACGGAATGTGGAGTGACCTAGAGGACGAGGAAGGTAACTTCCTGGTACGCAAGCACACCATCGACATGCCACCTGGGTCCAAGCGGAGCTATCGCGTCACCGCCGATGCCCTGGGGCGATGGGCCTACCACTGCCATCTGCTGTACCACATGGAGATGGGTATGTTCCGCGAAGTCCGGGTAGAGGAGTGAAGCCAGTGATCGCCTTGAGTCGACTCCACGTTTATTCGCTGTTTGCTATCACCAGCTTCACCATGGCACCCATCGTTGCCTTCGCTGCAGATACCACCAGGGCTGGTACTGACCATAGCCGGATGCAGTGCCTGGACAAATGCAAAATGCGTGGCATGGACCACTCCAAAATGCAATGCATGGACAGCGGCAAAATGCTGGGTATGGATCACTCGAAAATGCAGTGCACGGATAAGTGCAAGATGCAGGGTACGGATCATTCCCAGATGCAGTGCATGAACAGCAGTCAGATGCAGGGGATGGATCACTCCAAGATGCAGGGCATGGACCACAGCCAGATGCAGGGGATGGATCATTCCAAAATGCAAGGCATGGACCACAGCCAGATGCAAGGCATGGACTCTGGAATGACTGGCATGGCTCCCAGCAAGCCGGCAGCACCCACTCGAAGCCGTACACCTATTCCACCCATCACGGATGCGAACCGGGCGGCCGTCTATCAAAGTGGCAAAGGCCATACCGTCCATGACGATGCGCTCAACTACTTCCTGCTGTTCGATCAGCTTGAGTGGCAGGACGCTGATAACGGCAGTGTGCTGAATTGGGATGTCAACGGTTGGGTCGGGGGTGATATTGACCGGCTCTGGATTCGCTCCGAGGGCGAGCGCACCAACGGAAAAACCGAATCCGCCGAGCTACAAGCATTGTGGGGCCACTCGATCGGCCCTTGGTGGGATTTGGTTGGTGGCGTACGGCAGGACTTCAAACCAGGCCCGCCGCAGACCTGGGCCGCGTTTGGTCTCCAGGGCCTGGCCTTGTACAACTTCGAGGCCGAAGCGACCGCCTTCCTTGGAGAGGGCGGCCAAACTGCTTTGAGGCTGGAAGGCGATTACGACATTTTGCTCACCAATCGCCTGATCTTGCAGCCCACCGCCGAAGCAAATTTTTACGGGCAGAACGACCCCAAACGCGGAATCGGTTCTGGTTTGTCCGAAACGGAAATTGGGGTGCGCTTGCGGTATGAAATCTATCGTGAGTTCGCCCCTTACGTTGGCGTCAGCTGGAGCCGCTCCTACGGCAACACCGCCGATTTTGCCCGGGAAGAGGGGGAGGACCGTAGTGAGGCCCGCCTAGTCCTAGGTGTGCGTATGTGGTTCTAAGCAAACAATAAATCCCTTTCCCAACGAACAGCCTTTGGGCTGTAGGAGTTCCTATGCTCAATCGTGCATCTTTCTTAACGCTCTTCGGCGCTGGAATGCTGTTCAGCGCCTTAGCTCACGCCCATCCCAAGCTGGTGTCTTCGACGCCTGCCGAAGGCAGCGAAGGTACAGCTCCGGCAAAAATCGAGCTGCACTTTTCGGAAAATCTGGTTACCCAGTTTTCCGGTGCGAAGCTGGTCATGACGGCGATGCCCGGTATGGAGCATTCGCCAATGGCGGTCAAAGCAGCTGTTTCGGGTGGCAGTGATCCCAAGACAATGGTCATTACACCCGCCTCGCCTTTGACGGCCGGCACCTATAAGGCCGATTGGCGGGCAGTGTCATCAGATACTCACCCCATTACCGGCAGCGTGACGTTCAAGGTCAAATAAACATGGAAGATCCGTTCAGCATCGGACTTCGCTTCGCGCTGTATGCCGATTTGATGATGCTGTTCGGGCTGGCGCTCTTTGGTCTCTATAGTTTGCGTGGCCCTGAACGCCGCTCGGGCATGGTGTTGCCCTTCCTGCCGTTGCTGGCTACAACAGCGGTGGTGGGCCTCTTACTCTCGATCGTATCCATCGTGCAAATGGCCAAGGCTATGAGTGGAGCAGCGGAATGGAGTGAGGCCATGCCGCACGTTAAGATGATGGTCGCCGAGACAGAGCTTGGCACCGCCTGGCTCATTCGTATGGCCGCGCTCGCTGCCGCTGCTACGGCCATCGGTTTCAACCCTCGTTGGCCAATGGCAAGCCTACTCGCAGTTTCGCTGCTGGCAGGCGTGGCGCTGGCCACACTGGCGTGGGCCGGGCACGGCGCTATGGACGAAGGGGCCCGCTGTTTCTGGCACTTCAGTGCAGACATTCTTCACCTTTGGGCTTCTAGTAGCTGGTTCGGCGCGCTGGTGGCTTTTGCCCTGCTATTACGGCCTAGCAAAGTGGAAACACTGGCGTCAGTCCAGATCCTATCGCGCACGCTTGTTGGCTTTGAGCAGGCCGGCGCCGTGATCGTAGTGCTAATCACCTTCACAGGTGTGATGAACTATCTGCTCATCGTCGGACCCCAAATCAGGGGCCTAGCACAAAGCACCTATGGTGTGCTGCTGCTGGCTAAGCTGGGGCTTTTCGCCGTAATGATCGGGCTGGCCTCGGCCAATCGCTTTCTCTTGAGCCCGGCATTGGAGCGAGCAATCCACCAAGGCGATTACACTCGTGCGGCACGGTTTATTCGGTACAGCATGGCCCTAGAGCTAGGCTCTGCCGTTTTGGTGCTAGGACTGATTGCTTGGCTCGGTACGCTATCTCCTGAGATGGAAGCGGGAATGTGAAGCCGCCTGGTTCCGTAGTGCCGTCCCGAAAAGGTCGCGTAGCCGAGGATGGAGCATGAAATTGCTGGTAGCCGAAGACGAGCCTAAGACCGGTATCTATCTACAGCAGGGTCTCCGAGAGGCAGGCTTCATGGTGGATCGCGTGGTGACCGGAGCGGATGCCCTCGATCAGGTGCAGACCGAAGCCTATGACCTGCTGATTCTCGACGTGATGATGCCCGGCCTCGATGGTTGGGAGGTCGTCAGGCGCCTACGTGCTGCGGGTCTCTCAGTACCGGTACTGTTTCTGACGGCACGGGATGGGGTAGATGACCGAGTCAAAGGGTTGGAGCTCGGCGCTGACGACTACCTGGTCAAGCCGTTTGCCTTTTCAGAGCTGCTCGCTCGAGTTCGAACGCTGCTACGCCGTAGAAGCGGCAGCTTGCCGGTTCAGACGAACCTGCAGATCGGAGACCTGCAGGTCGATCGGCTCACACGCCGCGTCACGCGTGGTGGTACGCGAATCGACCTTACAACCAAGGAGTTTGCCTTGCTGGAGTTGCTGATGCGTCGGCGCGGCGAGGTTCTTTCCAAATCCCTAATTGCCGCCCAGGTGTGGGACATGCATTTCGACAGCGACACCAATGTCATCGAGGTAGCGATCCGGCGGTTGCGGGCCAAGATCGACGATGACTTTGAGACGAAGCTGCTCCATACCTGCCGTGGAATGGGCTACAGGCTAGACGTGCAGGGCGAAGGATGAAGCCGGGTTCACTCACCTTCCGCCTGAGCCTCATGTTTGTGGTCGCGGTGGTTGCTGTCCTCATCATCGTGGGCATCGCTTTCAACGAGCTGAGCCGCCACCACTTTCGTGCTCTGGATGCCCAAGCGCTGGAAGAAAAGATGGAAGCGATCATTCAGATCGCCCAGGAGCCTGGCGCGAATTCCGAACAGATCAAGACTCGCTGGCATACGCTGCTGGGAGCACATCCTGATCTCAGCGCGGTATTTCTTAAAGCGGACGGAAGCCTATTTTTTGCGGAGCCTCGCCAGGCATCAGTGCCTTCCCTTGCTCAGGCTACCGAGCACAATGCCGTGTGGGAGTGGGAAAGCGACGGACACATGTTCAGGACTTTGAAGGCGCAAGTCGCGTTGTCAGAAATCAGCGCTCCGCTGTCCGCGTGGCTGGTCCTAGACGTTACTACCCATATGCACTTCTTCGCCATGCTAGAGCGCTGGTTCTGGAGCGTTCTGATAGCCAGCACTGTGCTGAGTGCCGCACTTGGTTGGCTGGTCGCCAAGAATGGGCTGCGTCCGGTGGCAAAGGTAACCCAGACAGCCGCCTCGATGTCCGCAGGCTCCTTGAAGGAACGTATTCCTCTGGAACCCGTGCCCGATGAGTTGCGCGAGCTCATCACTGCCTTCAATTCCATGCTCGGTCGCCTGGACGACTCGTTCATGCGTCTATCGAATTTCTCCGCCGACATCGCGCACGAGCTTCGCACCCCGATTAGCAATCTGCGGACTCATACCGAGGTGATCCTGGCCAAGAAACGGGATGCGGATGTGTACGAGGAGAACCTGACCTCCAACCTGGAAGAGCTCAATCGCCTGTCTGGAATCATCGACGGCATGCTGTTCCTGGCTAAGTCCGACAACGGGCTCATCGTGCCCGAGCCGGTCGAGCTGAACCTCGGGAAGGTCATCAGCAAGCTGTTTGGGTATTACGAGCTTCTGGCTGAGGACAAGGGGATCCAGCTCAAGGCGTCGGGAAGCGCTTTGATCTTCGCGGATAGCGTGATGATCGACCGTGTAGTGTCGAATTTGCTATCTAACGCCCTGCGCTATACCCCATCCAGGGAGACGATTGAGGTCAACATCCAAGACCATGGCAGCCGTGTAGAGCTTCGGGTCGAAAACCCCGGCCCCGAGATTCCACCGGAGCACCTGGCGAGGATCTTTGACCGGTTCTATCGGGTAGATCCTGCGCGTCGAGAAGGTGACGGAAACGCGGGTCTGGGACTGGCGATCGCACGGTCCCTAATGCACGCGCATGGAGGAATGATCTTATGTACCTCGGAGAATAATCGTACGACATTTACGTTGTCCTTCACAAAGTCGATTATGGATAGGCCTGACCGCACAGCTACCGGTAAACAATCCAAATAGCGGCCTAGCAATATATACAATCCCTGAACATCCCTCCTCATTTGATTCCCACATCACCTATGCCTAAGCTCTACTCCAATGCCCTGTGCCATGTTTGACATGAGACGAAACGAAAATAGGGTTTAAGGAGGCGGTCCTTATATGAACTGCGGTAAGGTCGGTAGGACTTCTTTGATTCTAAGAAGTTATCTCTACTATAGGAAATACCTCCACATGGCCGATATCGTCCACGAGAGCTATCGAACACTGCCTTAGCTTTTGGGGACGCGAGCGGATCAAGCAAGTGGGGGAAACGTCAGTATAAAGCGTGTCTCTCCTTCCGGGCATTCCGCATGCGCTCGCCCTTGATGATAAGCCATGATTGCGCGGACGATTGCCAACCCTAGTCCATTGCCGCCTGTTTGCCGGTTACCCGATCGGTAAAAGCGCTCGAAGAGTTTAGGAAGGTCCTGCGGATCAATCGTCTTGCCTTGGTTGATCACAGCTACGTGGCCACCAGCGCCGTGTTCTTGAGCTACCAGCTCTATGTACACCGGTGTTTTAGGATTCGCGTGACGAATCGCATTCGATAGCAAATTTGAAAGCGCACGTTGAATCATCAGCTTGTCACCTTCAACTGCAAGGTGACCTTTGACCACCAGCTCGATTTCATGCGCCTCGGCATAGGCTTCGAACAGGCTACAGACTTTGAGCGCTTCCTGATCAACGTTCACTCTAGTCGGTGAGCGCAGGGGCTCCTGGCTATCCAGTCGAGCCAGTAGCAGCATGTCCTCGACGATCCGACCCAAGCGGTCCAGCTCATCCAACGACTCCTCCAACGCCTGCCGGTATGTCGCCTCATCTCGCTTTCGGCTCAATACCATCTGTGTACGACCTACCAACGTACCTAGAGGGGCACGTAACTCGTGCGCGACGTCGTCTGCGAAGCGATCAAGCTGCTGCACGCCGGCATTGAGCCGCTCCAGCATAGTGTTCAGCGCGGCTGCTAGATCAGCCACTTCCGCAGGCAGGTCGGTGTCATCAAGCCGCAGTGACAGCTGCCGAGTAGTAATGGCGCGTGTAGTACGGCGAAAGCGCCGTAATGGTGCCAGGCCTTGGTAACCTGTCCACCAAGCTGCGGCGCCGATTAGCAGCAGTAAAATTGGTAGGCTTATCAGAGCCGCGCGCAGGAAAGCATCAAGAAGAAAATTATCGCTACTGCGGTCCTGGCTTAGCAGCAGCCGCTGCGCGGGCAAGCCTGGGATCGCCGAGTCTGCCCAAACGGTTAGCAAATCGTGACCGTCGTCGGCATGCCAGGCCATTGTCTGGCCATTCGGCCAATTTCCTTGTCGCAACTCCTCAGCATAGGCGTGTGAGCCGAGACCATACAGGGGAGCGCCATCGTCGGAAGACAGCACCGTCACAGACAGCTCGTCGTGACCGAGCAGCGCGTCAGCCAACATGTGCTGCCAAGGTGCTCCAGGATCCGTGGGGCGCTCTTCCAAGCTGTGCTGGATTTGTCCCAATTTAGATTGCAGCTGGTCAACTGCGCGCTTATCCAACTCGCGGGCCAGAACGCCGTACACCAGAACCACCAAAACGGTTGCCAAAAGCAAGCCCACGCCTGTAACAATCAGTCCCAGGCGCAAGGCCAGGCTCATGGGTCTCATGACCGCCGCTCCATCACGTAGCCAACACCTCGTACGGTATGGATAAGCGGCTCACCAAAAGGCTCATCGACCTTCATCCGCAGGCGTCGGACAGCGACTTCGACCACATTGGTGTCGCAGTCGAAATTCATGTCCCAGACTCTTGAGATGATTTCGGTGCGCGAGAGCACCTCGCCTTGGCGCTGCATGAGCAGCTGAAGCAGAGCGAATTCCTTACTGGTTAGGTCAATCCGCTGATCACCGCGGAAGGCACGATGGCGAAACGGATGCAGCTCAAGATCGGCCAGTTGTAGGGTATCGCTGACCTGCCGCGTATCCCCGCGCCGTAGCAGTGCGCGAATACGGGCAAGCAACTCCGGAAATTCGAACGGTTTAGTCAGGTAGTCGTCAGCACCAGCGTCCAGTCCTCGGATGCGTTCGCTGGTTCGGCTTTGGCCCGTTAGCAGCATCACCCGGGTTTGTTTGCGTCGCCGGAGTAGTTCCAGGACCTCCAGGCCATCCATCGTCGGCAGATTGATGTCCAGCAGGATCAGGTCGTAGTCCTGCTGCAGGGCGAGATGCAAACCATCGATCCCGTTCGCGGCGCGATCGACCACATAGCCATTCTCCGTGAGACCTTGTTGCAGGTAGTCCGCGGCCCGAGCTTCGTCTTCCACTATCAGTAAGCGCATCGTTTTTTGTCGGTCGTGTAGAGAATGTGGCGCAGGCTGAAGCCTGTAGTCGCTAGAGGGTCAAGCGAGCAAGCGTGCCGGTATACCTGCACGACAGCAACTTCCTTGCAACTTTGTAATGTTGGCGTCACCGGAGCGATAGGTAGGGCTCCCTAGAGTCGGCTTCCGCTATCGAGCGACGATCCCTTCGGGCGTCGCGCCTTCCGCACAGGAGCCGCCGTCGTGCCGTTACACCCTCCCTGTCGACACTTCATGTCCGCTCGCCTGACGGGCCTGCTCTTCGGGCTAGGTCTCCTTCTGGTTGGTGGCCCCATCCAGGCTGCACCGCTCACCTTGGAGCAGGCGCTCGCTCAAGCCCTTCGCGACAGTCCCGACTATTTGGCCGCCCGCCAAGAGACCGCCGCAGCTGTAGGGGCACGCCAGCAGGCCGGTCTCATACCGAATCCAGAGCTGGCCTTCGAGGTAGAAGATACCCGCTCTTCAAGTCAGACCCGCAGCGTAACCCTTACCCAGCCCTTCGAACTGGGTGGCAAGCGCGCCGCGCGGGTTGCGTTGGCGGAGGCTAACGCCGCTGTCGTCGACGCCGAACTCACGGCGCGAAGTTATGCGCTACGGGCGGACATTATCCAAAGCTTTTACGAACTGTTACTCGCCGAAGAGGGAGTACGTCTCGCCGAGCAGTCGCAGGCGTTGGCCCTGCGTAGCCTAGACAGCTCAGCAGCGCAGATACGTGCCGGCAAGATCTCGCCGGTATCAGGCACCCGCGCTGAAGTAGAGCAAGTCACCCAGCGGCTAGAGCTGAGACGCGCACTGCAGCAGCGTGACAATGCGCGGGTGAGTCTTGCCCGCCAACTGGGTATCTCCGTGACCGAGCTCGGTGAGCCGGTCGGTGACCTGGATCGTCTGCCCGCACCTCCCGGCGAGGCCCGGCTGCTGCAGGCCATCCGCCAGACACCGGCAATGCTCAAGGCGCGGCGGCAGGTAGCCGCCGGGGATGCCGACGTCGATCTGCAGCGCAGCCAGCGCTATCCGGACGTGCAGTTGAGCCTGGGCAGCCAATACGACGAGCTCGAGGGGGAGCGAGTCAATCTGGTGGGCTTCTCACTCCCGCTACCGCTCTTCGATCGTAACCAGGGCAACCTGCTCGCGGCCTCCAGTCGCGCCGACCAGGCCCGCGATCTACAGCGAGCGACCGAGCTGCAAATTCAGGCCGAGACCCTTCAAGCGCTGCGTGACTGGCGCAGCGCATCAGCAGACGTTGATGACCTGCGCAACCGAATATTGCCGGCTGGCCAACGCACCGTCGACGACCTTACGCGTGGATTCTCGCTGGGCCGTTTTGCCCAGCTAGACGTGCTCGAAGCCCAGCGCGCCCTGATTTCGGCCAGGGGGCAGTACCTGCTCTCCCAGCGTGCGCAGATTGAGGCATGGACCCGCCTTGAACGCCTTCACGGCCCGCTCTTCACTTCCCCATGACGCTACAAATCCCGGGACTAAACCGGGTGCGGAGTTCTTGCATGACCATGATTTCATTGAGGCCGAGATTGTTGCTGCTAATCACGGTACTTGGTATCGGGCTGCCCTTTGCCAGGGTTCAGGCGGGTGCCGGCCATGACCATCCAGAATCTTCTGCGCCAGTAGCGGCAAAGGTGGCAGACGCCAATGCTGGTACGACCCAACCCCGCACGGATCCTGCCGAAAGCAAAGAGGACCATGAGGCAGATGAGGGCGCACATGCCGATGGGGAGGAGGGCCATGCCGAAGGGGCGATCGAGCTGAGCGCCGAGCAGATTCGCGCGGCCGGCATCGAGACCCAGGTGGTCACGCCGGTGAGCGTCGGCGCCTCCTTGAGTCTCCCCGGCGAGATTCGCTTCGATGAGGATCGCACCGCGCATGTCGTGTCGCGAACCCCCGGCATCGTCGAGGAGGTGAAGGTCAATCTCGGGGACCGGGTGCGCAAGGGGCAGGTGCTGGCAGTCATTGCCAGCGAGCAGCTGTCCGAGGTGCGCAGTGAATTGGCGACCGCACAGCAGCGTCTGCAGCTGGCGCGCACCCTCTATACCCGCGAGCAGAGCCTCTGGCAGGAGCGGATCAGTGCCGAGCAGGATCTGCTGCAGGCGCGGCAGACCCTGCAGGAAGCCGAGATCGCCGTCCGCAACGCCCGCCAGAAAGCCCAGGCCCTGGGTGGAGCGGCTTCCGCTCTGGGCGGCAGTCGCTACGAGCTGCGCGCGCCCTTCGACGGCGTGGTGGTGGAGAAGCACCTGGTCCTGGGTGAGCGAGTGGACGAAGCCAGCAATCTCTTCACGCTCACCGACCTGTCCCGCGTCTGGGCCACATTCGCCGTTCCCGCACGCGACCTCGATCGAGTGACCGTTGGCCGAACGGTGGAAGTAATCGCAGGAGAGCTGGACAGCCGCACCGAGGGCACCGTGGCACATGTCGGCAATCTGCTGGGCGAGCAGACCCGGGCGGCGACCGCCCGCGTCACCTTGGCCAATCCAGCCGGCGCCTGGCGCCCTGGTCTGTTCGTCACGGTGCGGCTCGATGACGAGCGAGGGGCCAAGGTACTGGGCGTACCCAGTGGCGCCGTGCATGTCGTGGAGGATCGCCCCGTGGTGTTCGTCCGGACAGCGGACGGATTCCAGGCGACACCCGTGGTCACCGGGGTGCGTGACGGTGAGCGCACCGAGATTCGTCAGGGCTTGAGCGCCGGCCAGGTAGTGGCTGACCGCGGCAGCTTCATTCTCAAGTCGGAACTGGGCAAGGGCTCGGCCGAGCACTCCCACTAAGGGCGCATCATGTTCGAACGTATTCTTCGCTTCGCCATCGAGCAGCGCTGGCTGGTGCTGCTCGCCACGCTCGGCATCGCTGCCCTGGGGATCTACAGCTATCGCCACCTGCCCATCGATGCGGTGCCGGACATCACCAACGTCCAGGTACAGATCAACGCGGAAGTACCGGGCGCTTCGCCGCTGGAGGTCGAACAGCGGGTCACCTATCCGCTGGAAACGGCCATGGCCGGTCTACCTGGGCTAGAGCGGACGCGGTCGTTGTCGCGTTCGGGCTTTGCCCAGATCAGCGTCATTTTCGCCGATGGGACGGATCTGTTCTTCGCTCGCCAGCAGGTGAGCGAGCGCCTCCAGGGGGCGCGCGAAGCCCTGCCAGAGGGTGTGGAGGTCAACCTGGGGCCGCTGTCCACGGGGCTTGGGGAAATCTTCCTCTGGACGGTGAAGGCGGCGCCCCAGGCGCGCCGGGCTGACGGCGAAGCCTATACCCTCACCGATCTGCGGGAGATCCAGGACTGGATCGTCAAACCTCAGTTGCGCACCGTACCCGGGGTGGCGGAAGTCAACACCATTGGCGGCTATGCCAAGGAGTATCAGATCGCGCCCGATCCCAAGCGCCTGGCCGGCTATCGCATCACCCTGGAACAACTGGCGGTGGCGCTCGAGCGAAACAACGCCAATGTCGGCGCCGGTTTCATCGAGCGCGCCGGGGAGCAGCTGGTGATCCGGGTACCGGGGCAGCTCGGTTCCGTCGAGGATATCGCCACCATCGTGCTCGCTACCGTGGACGGTACCCCGGTACGGGTCCGGGATGTGGCCACGGTCGGGGTTGGGCAGGAGTTGCGGTCCGGGGCGGCTACCGAGAATGGCGAGGAAGCGGTACTCGGCACCGTCTTCATGCGGGTGGGCGAGAACAGCCGCGAGGTGGCCCTGGCAGTGGCCGAGCGCCTGGCGCAGCTCAATCGCAACCTGCCGGAAGGCGTGCAGGCGGTCGCCGTGTACGATCGCACCACGCTGGTGGACAAGGCGATCGCCACGGTACGCAAGAATCTCGTGGAAGGTGCGCTGCTGGTCATCGCCGTGCTCTTCGTCTTCCTCGGCAATCTGCGCGCAGCGCTGATCACCGCGCTGGTGATTCCGCTGTCGATGCTCTTCACCTTCAGCGGCATGGCGGCGAATCGGGTCAGCGCCAACCTGATGAGCCTGGGTGCGCTGGACTTCGGCATCATCGTTGATGGCGCCGTGGTGATCGTGGAGAATGCCATCCGCCGGCTGGCCCATGCCCAGGGGCGGCACGGTCGGGTGCTCGATCGCCGGGAGCGCTTCCAGGAAGTGTTCGCCGCCGCCCGCGAGGCACGGAGACCGCTCATCTTCGGGCAACTGATCATCATGGTGGTCTATCTGCCGGTGTTCGCCCTGACGGGTGTGGAAGGCAAGATGTTCCATCCCATGGCATTCACCGTGGTGATCGCCCTGCTGGGCGCCATGCTGCTGTCCATCACCTTCGTCCCGGCGGCCGTGGCGCTGTTCGTCACGGGTCGGGTGCAGGAAAAGGACAATCGGCTGATGAGCGCGGCGCGGCGCGGCTATGCCGTCGCGCTGGATGCAGCCATGCGTCGGCGGCCACTGGTCTTCGCCGGCGCTGGCCTGAGCGTGGTGCTGACGGTGCTGCTGGCCCTGCGCCTGGGCAGTGAATTCGTGCCCAGCTTGAGCGAAGGTGATTTCGCGCTGCAGGCGCTCAGGGTGCCCGGTACCGGCCTGGGGCAATCGGTGGACATGCAGCAACGCCTGGAGCGCTCCATCCTAGATCAGGTACCCGAGGTGGAGCGGGTATTCGCGAGGACCGGCACTGCCGAGATCGCCGCGGATCCGATGCCGCCGAACATCTCCGACAGCTATGTGATGCTCAAGCCGCAGGCGCAGTGGCCTGATCCAGGCAAGTCTCGCGAGCAGCTGATGGCCGAGCTGGAAGCAGCGGCTGTGCGTGTACCTGGTAGCAACTACGAGTTGTCGCAACCGATCCAGCTGAGGTTCAACGAGCTGATTTCCGGCGTGCGCAGCGATGTGGCGGTCAAGGTCTTCGGCGATGACATGGCGGTGCTGAACAAGACCGCTGCGGACATTGCCAGGGTGTTGCAGAAGGTCACCGGCGCTGCCGAGGTGAAGGTGGAGCAAACCGGCGGGCTGCCGCTGCTGAGCGTGCAGATCGATCGTGAGCGAGCCGCGCGCTACGGCCTCAATGTCGGTGACATCCAGGATGTGGTCGCAACGGCGCTCGGCGGACGCAAGGCCGGCACGCTCTTCGAGGGTGATCGTCGCTTCGATATGATGGTCCGTCTCCCTGAGACCCTGCGCAGCGATCCGGCGGTATTGGCGCGCCTGCCCATTCCATTGCCAGCGGTGGAAGGCCGCGTCGAGTTCATCCCCCTGGCCGATGTGGCGCGCCTGGAAACGGTACTGGGGCCGAATCAGATCAGCCGTGAAGACGGCAAGCGCCTGGTGATCGTCAGTGCCAATGTGCGCGATCGGGACCTGGGTAGCTTCGTGGCGGATGCCACTGCCGCCATCACGGAGCAGGTACGGATTCCCGCAGGCTACTGGACCAGCTGGGGTGGCCAATTCGAGCAGTTGCAGGCCGCCGCCGCCCGCCTGCAACTCGTGGTGCCGGTGGCCTTGCTGTTGGTGTTCGTGCTGCTGTTCATGATGTTCGGCAATCTGCGCGACGGCCTCGTGGTCTTTACCGGCATTCCCTTCGCCTTGACGGGCGGAGTGCTGGCGTTGTGGTTGCGGGACATTCCCTTGTCGATCTCGGCCGGTGTGGGTTTCATCGCGCTGTCGGGCGTCGCGGTACTCAATGGCCTGGTGATGGTCTCCTTCATCCGTGGCCTGCTGGAGGAGGGCAAGCCGCTGGACATCGCCGTGCGCGAGGGGGCCCTGGTCCGCCTGCGGCCGGTGCTGATGACCGCGCTGGTGGCCTCGTTGGGCTTCATCCCCATGGCGCTGGCGACGGGCACCGGCGCGGAGGTACAACGCCCGCTGGCGACCGTGGTGATCGGCGGCATCCTGTCCTCCACCGCCCTGACGCTGCTGGTCCTGCCCGCGCTCTACCACAGCGTCCTGCGCCGTCGCGAACAGCCCGCGGCAGGATGACAGGATTGTAATGCGCGGCTCATCCTAGCGTTAGCCGCGCTCCTCTAGAGTGACGCTCATACCCATACTCCACTCTAGAAGGAGAAACATCATGACTTTCGTTAAAGTTGCCCTGGCTGCCGCCGTACTCGTCGTTGCAAACATCAGCTACGCCGCTGATGGCAGCGAGCGCTCCATATCGCACAACGAAGACTTCCGAGAGAGCCAAGCGGCTCTCAAACAACACCGGGAGATGCATGAGACGTTGGCGAAAGAAGCTCGCCAGTCAGACAAAACAGGCAGTGTTCAGGCGACAAACTGACAGCCTGTGGCCATGAGCGGTCGTAGCATCGCTTATGGCCACGTCTTGCAGCCTCTACCAGCAAAAACTGCTTGGAATGATGTACACATGACCGGTGGTTGATAACGCTCCCGGTCAAGACCTGACAATGCAAGTTCCTGCTAAGTGGGGGTCGATCTCGACTGACTTCTAGCAAGTGGTTCCCGCCTTTTGCGATTTGGCACTGCTGACAAGCGCTTCGATGATCCTGCACTCCGAGATCGTCCCGCCGTGGCAGCACGCTAACAGGCGCTGCAATTCGCCCTCCAATGCCTGCAAATCGGCCAGCCTCAACCGTACCTGTCGCAAATGTTCCGCAACCAAGCTATCCACGGCATCGCAGGGTGATTGTTGGCGATCTGCCAGGCCGAGTAGCTCGCGCACTTCGTCCAGGCTAAAGCCCAGCGCTCGGGCGCGCCTGATGAATCGCAGCCGATCCCGCTCAACTGGGCCGTACAGCCGATAGCCTGACACTGAACGTGTTGAGCTAGGCAGTAAGCCTTCCTTTTCGTAGTAGCGGATGGTGACGGTCTTGGTGTCTGTGGCCTTGGCTAACTGACCGATGGTGTAGGTGCTGACGTTCATGGTGTTGACCTTATAGCGACTATAACCCTCAGCCTAAGGTAAATCTTAAGTGCTGCAGAGAGGGTGCCATGGATAGTTGCTGTGAAAACAAAGCCAGCGAACTCGCTCAGCTACGGAGTCGTCAGAGCCGCGTCCTCTACATTGTGCTAGTGATCAACGCCGTCATGTTCCTGGTTGAGTTCACAGCCGGTTGGTTGGCGGGCTCGACCGCGCTGCTGGGGGACTCACTGGACATGTTTGGGGACGCCTCGGTCTATGCCCTGACGCTGTTCGTCCTGAACCGTAGCGAACGAGCCCGGGCTGGCGCGGCTTTGGTGAAAGGTTGCTTCATGTTGCTGTTCGGCTTGGTGGTGATCGCAGACGCAGTGCGTAAGCTGATTCTGCAGGAGGCGCCGCTGGCCGACTGGATGGGTATCGTTGGCCTAGCCGCACTCCTAGCCAACACCTACTGCTTCTATCTGCTGTACAGCCATCGAGCGGACGATCTGAACATGAGGTCGACCTGGATTTGCTCACGGAATGACCTGATGGCCAATGCAAGCGTGGTAGTGGCCGCCGTGCTTGTGGCTGTGAGTGGCAGCCTCTGGCCGGACGTCTTGGTCGGCTTGGCTATCGCTGCTCTTTTTCTGCACTCGGCTTGGCAGGTTATTCGTGAGGCCTTGAAAGCCTGGCAGGCGGATTCCGAGCGGACGGTGCCAATTGCAACTCCTGTATCCGCACGCATTACTAGCGTTGTCACACCGTGCTGCGATAGCGCGCCGCAGGTGGCGGCCGTTAAGCCTGCACAATGCGCCCAAACATCCGGGGGATGCTGTTCTGGTAGCGCCTGTGGCAATCAGCCAAAGTAGAAGAGACGGATTGTGTCGAATCTAGGCTGTTGCCAATGCATGCCCGGACTACCCAGAGGGATAGCAGCGGTGCTCAGTGCAACGATCTAGGCCGCAATCTTTGGTCAAATGCACAGAGGTCTCTTCCAATAGCCAGTCCATGTTCCTGCTGCAATGCAACAGGACGAGCTAGCGAGCAGGAAATCACTACGGGCCGGTCCTCGCCAGTAATAACTAATCAGGTGACTAAAAAATTATGAAACTTAAAGGCCTTACCTCAGCTATGCAGCGTCTAGCCTTTCTCGCTACGCTGGCTACTGCCTCGTTAGCGCAAGCTGATGCTGGTGAGCTGATTGATGTGTATCGAGACCCCAACTGCGGTTGCTGCTCCAAATGGATTGCCTATCTTCGAGATCACGGCTTTACGGTGAACGACCATTTGGAAGCCAACATGAGTCCGCTAAAGGCCAAGCTGGGAGTACCTGAGAAATTGATGTCGTGCCATACCGGAGTGGTAAACGGAAAATTCGTAGAAGGCCATGTTCCGGTGGAGCAAATCAATGAGCTAGCGAAACGAGAGGACCTCGCAGGCGTAGCCGCGCCGGGCATGTCCATGGGATCGCCGGGTATGGAATACGGGGATCGGAGAAGCGCGTATCAGATCATTGGGCTGAGTAAGAGCGGAAAACAAGAGGTTATAGCTGACTATCCAGCGCAGTAATGTCTGGGGTCAGAGCATCGCCACAGACAGAAAAATACCAACCTCACATGATGCTCAAACCAACCCGCTGTCCCCACCCCGCTGCGAAGGCTCTACCCTTATTCACCTGCTATGCCCGCGACAGTAGGAAGTAAGAGCCTAAAAAGGAAGCCGCGCCATACTCCCCATACCGGTCGTGTCAGCCAATACCTTGCGGTAGTAGCACTCATGCGGATACGTCTGACGCACTGGAGAGCACGACGTAAGCCCCGCAAGAGGGCATCGATCAGATCGACCGCTGATTGACCCTTGCGGAGAGTGCTTCGGCGCTCTCCTTGCGCTCGGAGTAGCGATCAACCAGGTAGGCGTCCCGGCCTCTGGTAAGGAGGGTGAACTTCATCAGTTCCTCCATGACATCCACCACCCGGTCGTAGTAGGCCGAGGGTTTCATGCGTCCCGCTTCGTCGAACTCCAGGAACGCCTTGGGGACCGATGACTGGTTGGGGATGGTCACCATGCGCATCCACCGGCCAAGGACCCGCAGCTGGTTCACGGTGTTGAACGACTGGGACCCGCCACTGACCTGCATGACAGCGAGTGTCTTGCCTTGGGTAGGACGCACCGCGCCCAGCGTGAGCGGAATCCAGTCTATCTGCGCCTTGAATACCGCTGACATCGAGCCATGGCGTTCGGGGGAGCACCACACTTGCCCTTCGGACCAGAGCACCAGGTCGCGAAGCTCCTGAACCTTGGGATGCTCTACCGGCGCGTCGTCAGGCAGAGGCAGGCCGGATGGATTGAAGACCGCCGTCTCGGCGCCCATGAGTTGCAGGATTCGGGCTGCTTCCTCAACCAGCAGCCGGCTGAAGGAGCGCTCGCGATTCGATCCGTACAGCAGCAGGATGCGCGGCTTGTGCTGAAGCTGTGCCGGTTCGGAGAGTTTATCGACGGTGGGGACGTCGAATAGCGATTCGTCCAGGTTGGGGTTGGTTTCGAGCGTGTCACTCATTGGATCTCTCCGATCTGGTCGAGCGCCTGCTTCAGTTGCGCTGGGCTCAGGGCGTTCGGCTCGAGACGGAAAAAGGCGTCCAGTCTTCTGCGGATCTGAGCCACCGTTGCGTCAAACGCGGCCTGGACGTGGTCGGCGCTGCCGACCACGTCAGAAGGATCCGCCAAGCCCCAGTGGCTTTTTATCGAAGGGCCAAAGAAGACCGGGCAGGGCTCACCGCTTGCCTTGTCACAGACTGTGATGACGATGTCTGGCGGGTTGCTTGCAAAGGTCTCGGAGCCTTTGCTGTAGAGGCCGGAGGTATCGATGTCCAGGCCCTCAAGCGTCTGGACCGCGATAGGGTTCAGCCGTCCGCTGGGAAAGCTCCCTGAGCTCACGGCAGAGAAGCCTGCGGGTGCGAGGTGGTTGAAGAGACCTTCAGACAGAACGCTGCGGCAGCTATTGGCCGTGCACATAAAGAGGACTTTCATGGCTTCTCCTACGGATGAATGCTGAGGCGCACGGCCAGGGCGGCGAGGGTTGCGATCAGGATGGGAAAGGTGAGCACACATCCCACTCGGAAGTAGTAGCCCCAGGTGATCCGGATGCCTTTCTGGGCCAGGACATGGAGCCAGAGCAGGGTTGCCAGACTGCCGATCGGCGTGATCTTCGGACCCAGATCGCACCCGATGACGTTGGCGTAGATCATGGCCTGCTGGATGACCCCGCTGGCCTCACTGCCCTGGATAGATAGAGCGCCGATCAGGACACTGGGCATGTTGTTCATGATCGAGGAGAGCAGCGCAGCGGTGAGGCCAGTGCCCAGGGTGGCTGACCACAGGCCATGACTGGCGAAGGCGTTGAGCAGGGAGGAAAGGGCCTCGGTGAGCCCCGCATTGCGCAGGCCGTAGATCACCAGGTACATACCCAGCGAGAAGAGCACGACCTGCCAGGGGGCGTTGGCGAGCACCTGCCGGGTGGAGATGACCGACCCCTTGCCGGCGATGACGAGCAGCACAGCTGCACAGACCGCTGCTACTGCGCTGATCGGAATCCCGAGCGGCTCTAGGGCGAATAGCCCGACCAGGAGGACACCCAGGATCCACCATCCCGCCCGGAAGGTAGCGCGATCGCGAATGGCGTTCTGCGGGCGTTCGAGCGCTTGAGGGTCGTAAGACGCCGGGATGTCCTTGCGGTAGAACAGCCACAGCATGAACAGCGTCGCGGCGACGCTGACGATATTGACCGGCCACATAACTGAGGCGTATTCGCCGAAGCCGATCTGGAAGAAGTCAGCGGAGACGATGTTGACCAGGTTGGACACCACCAGTGGGAGGCTGGCCGTATCGGCGATGAAGCCGGCGGCCATGACAAAGGCAAGCGTCGAGGCTGGACTGAAGCGTAGCGCTACCAGCATGGCGATCACGATGGGTGTCAGGATGAGGGCTGCGCCGTCGTTGGCGAACAGGGCGGACACGACCGCGCCCAGCAGGATCATGTAGGCGAACAGCCTGCCTGATCTGCCGCGTCCCCAGCGGGCGACATGGAGCGCTGTCCACTCGAAAAAGCCCGCTTCATCCAGCACCAGGCTGATGATGATCACGGCGATGAAGGTCGCAGTCGCATTCCAAACGATGTTCCAGACCACAGGAACGTCGGCCAGGCTGACGGTGCCCGTCAGGAGCGCCAGTACCGCACCTCCCGCTGCGCTCCAGCCCACGCCAAGCCCTCTTGGTTGCCAGATCACCAGAACCAAGGTCAGAACGAAGATCGATACAGCAATCAGCATGATGCGGTCTCCACCGCGCCAGGCGGGCAGCAAGCAGCCTGCCTGGTAGGCCTGCTGTCCATTGAGGCGAGGCGATCCATCTGAGCCTGTACCCACGGCAGGTTGGCCCTGAGCGTCAGCTCCAGGACCTCCCGGGCCCAGGCAGGAAGTTGGGGATGCAGGCGGTAGTAGATCCGCTGTCCTTGGCGCCGATCCTCGAGCAATCTGCAGGCGCGCAGCTGTGCGAGGTGGCGTGAGACTTTCGGCTGGCTGTCGTCGAGCGCGTGGATGAGTTCGCACACGCACAGTTCTGCCTCAGCGCAAAGCATGAGCATGATGCGTCCGCGCGTGTCGTCAGCGAGACACTTGAAGAAGCCGGTAGGGGACATAGCCAGAACCTTGAACATATGAAAATTCGTATATACGAAAATACATATATATTGGCTGGCGGTCTAGCTTGACTCAAAAACCTTCGGATCGATGCTTTGCATTTCAGTCCAGATTGCGGGCCATGGTTCTTACCATCCGCAGCGGCTGATGACTCTGGATCACATTGAACATCAGGTCTCGCTGGCGTTTTGGAAGCTGCTTAATACAACGCTTGGCAGTGGCACGGACTGCTTCATCGGTGCCGTGGATACGGGCACTCAGCAGTAGAGCAAGCATGCAATAAGACAAATCGCGTTGCAGGATGGCGTGGGACATTGTGCTCACTGTAGGGGATTGTCGATAAGGCTGAAAAGATCAGGTCTGTCGTTCTCAACGCTGCAAACCGCCTTGCTTACGGTGTACTACTCGAAAGCCTTAACCGTGCGGGGTGCCTCCTCGACGTCGACCTTGGCTGCACGATCTTCTGGAAGCTCTAGATCAAATTATTCGCGGGCGATGTCTGGTTGCAGAGACCGAAAAGCTGGCGCTCGTGGATGCTGCGGCAGTCGATAGCCTAAGTCTCAAGGCCAGTCTGAAGGTCCGAGACATACGCCCGCAGAAATTCAATCGCAGCACGGTAGTGAGCGAAACGGCCACACCTAGAAATTTCCGGTCGTCGGCGACGAGTGATGCTTAATGGACAGAGAGGCTAGCCTTTTGCTAACTGTATAAATACACAGTCTGACGAAAGGAGGCTCGCTTTGCTATGTCTATCGAATTTGTCGCCAATCTGGCTCCGTCTGAAACGGCGTTACCTGTCTTTCTCTTCCGTGTCCCTTGCGGATTTCCGTCACCGGCGCAGGATCACCTCGAATCGGTCATCTCGCTCGATGACCTCCTGAACATCAAAGCTCCACACACCTACATCGTCAGGGCCACCGGGGACAGCATGATGGGCTTGGGCATCTTCCCGAACGACTTGTTGATCATCACCCGGGCGCGTGAGGCGGTACCGGGTGACGTGGTGGTCGCTGCGCTAAATCGCGAGCCGCTAATCAAGACGCTGCAGCGCAATGCCAATGGCCAGTACGAACTGCATTCGGCCAATCGCCACTACAAACCGATCCCGGTGCGGGAAGAGGACGAATTCGAGGTCTGGGGCATCGCTACCGATTGCCTGCGGCGCCTCGGTCATGCCTGACCAAGTTTATGCGCTGATCGATTGCAACAGCTTCTACTGCAGCTGCGAGCGAGTGTTCAGGCCCGACCTCAACGGCGTGCCAGTGGTGGTCCTCAGCAACAACGATGGCTGTGTCATCGCGCGCAGCGCCGAAGCGAAGCAGTTGGGGATCAAGATGGGGGCACCATGGTTCCAGTTGCGTGAGTTTGCGCGACAGCAGGGAGTAGTGGCCTTCAGCTCCAACTACGCGCTGTATGGCGACATGAGCGACCGGGTGATGCGTACAATCGGCAGCCTAGTGCCGGCTTATGAGATCTACAGTATTGATGAAGTTTTTGCTGACCTTACAGGGATGCCAGAGCCTCTCACTGAGCTCGGGCGGACGGTCCAGAAGAGAGTCTTTCAATGGACACGAATCCCAGTAGGGGTCGGAATAGCCAACACCAAGACGCTGGCCAAGCTCGCCAATCACGTTGCCAAGCGCTGGATTGATCGCACCGGCGGAGTGGTGGATCTCCGCGACCAGAACCTGCGAGACAAGGTGCTGCGCAAGCTGCCCGTCGATGAGGTGTGGGGTGTGGGCCATCGGCTCAAGGTGAAGCTCAAGGCCATGGGCATCCAAACGGCTTGGGACCTCGCCCAGTACGATGCCTGGTCACTGCGCAAGCAATTCAGCGTCGTCCTGGAAAAGACCGCCCGGGAACTCCGGGGCGTATGCTGCCTCGACCTTGAGGAGGTCGAACCGCCGAAGCAGATTATTTGCAGCAGCCGCATGTTCGGTACCCGGCAGTACCAGCTCTCGGCGCTGGCTGAGGCGGTGGCTAGCTACACGTCTCGGGCTGCAGAAAAGCTCAGAGCCCAGAAATCCCTGTGCCAGGTTCTCCGTGTTGGAATTCAGACCGGCATGTTCAATCCCGAACAGCCACGCTATGCCAATAGCGTGACCCTGCAGCTGCCTTATCCGACTGACGATACTCGGGTGCTGATTCAGTACGCCCAATTCGGCTTGGCCCGGATTTACCGAGAGGGATACGCCTATTCCAAGGCTGAAATCCTACTGGCCGAGATCTGCCAGCGCGGCGAGATCACTGGCGACCTGTTCATGCCGGCACAGTCTGCCATCGCTGACCAGCTGATGGCCACCTTAGATGCGGTGAATCGCAAGTATGGCCGTGGCACCTTACGCGCAGCGCGGATTCGGGAAACCCCTGGCTGGTCGATGAGGCGAGAGCTGCTCAGCCAGGAGTACACCACTAGAGTTGACCAAGTATGGAAGATCTAGATATCCCGGCCGTTGTTGTATACGTGTATGCCCGCTGGCTAAAGGGACCAACCACGCCCTGTGAATGCGCCAACAGGCATGTCAATGATATGCACTAGACTAGCGCTTTATTTGTATTGCGTACCTTCGGGATATCCAGCCTTCAACACCGTCTTGTCCCACCACTGAGACAAGCAGCCAATCGCGGTTCTCTGAGCTGATAATGTCCAGCAGATCACCATCCGAAAGCGAAACAGAAAGCACTCGGCCTTTCATGCTTGGGGACTCTCGAAGCTGCACGCCAGTGCCCCTAACAAACCGCATGTTCTTCAACACGTCAGAAGGGGCGTCACAAGCTAAGCGGCGAATGGCTTTTCCCTTCTGACCTGAAGTCATCTCGGGAAGCAGTGTAGGCTGCCAGAAGCATAGCTCTTGCCGTGCGCCGCCAAAGTTGGCGACTAAAGATACAAGGCAGGCTAAGAGCATCAAAAAGGACAGTAAAGCCTTTGGACTTAGCCGTGACAGGTCCCCTGCCTCTGCGGCCGCAGACAACTCTTGGCCAACGCGACTGGTGTCGCTTATGTCACCTCTCTGCGGACCGTCGGCTGGAAGGTATTGGGTGATTAAACGAGAGAGCTGCCTATGCCTCTCACTGTCGTCCTGAAATAGATGTCCTGCATAAGAGACGGCGTCGAGAAGCGCCTTAGAGGGCTCCGCTGCTTTTAAAAGGTCCCCATCCAGTTTCGTGAGGTTCAGCGCGGACAACGCTGGCAGCAATTTCGACGTGTCGAGCACAAGCGGTTTCAGCTTGGCCATAAGCACTTCAAGTCCTGGCACTGGCTTCAATAGCGCCTTGGCTGCTTCAAACTGCGGGCTGAGATTGATCCCCATGGCTTGAAGTGCGTCCAGATTAGGCACCGACGTCAGTGATGCTCGGAGTGCTTCATAGTGGTGACTTTGCTTCTGCAATGTGGCCTGGAGTATCTCCATTTGGGGAGTTGGCTTGAGTATTGCCTGAAGCTGCTCAAGGTAAGGCATGTGATTCAGTGCTGCGGCCCTTGCCCATTCCATATGGGGCGTCGAATGTAGGGCTGCCGCTTTGACGTGCTCCAGGTTGGGCATCGCATTCAGCGCAGCCGCTTTTGCCAGCTCCATTTGAGGCGTCGACGCGAACGCACGCTGTAGCTCCTCCGAGGCTTTCGTTGCATTCCTAGAGCTATCCAGTCTTTTTTCCATACGTCACCGGCACTGCATTTAGGCGCCTAAGGGCGCGTAGAGTTTTGGATGCAACTGCTAGTGTAATGCGGCGTCATCATCCTCACCTATAGGACCTGAACGCTTGCACACCTAGGACCGGTTGCCGTCGGATCCTAGCTCAATGCCCCGTCCACCCATCCGCCCAACCGATCCTTGCTTTGACCATAAACTATCCGTGCTCCAAATGCGTTTTTTAACCTAAGCCCTTCTCCATCGGTGCGCCAGTTAGTAGTAACACGCATCAGATCCGAGTGGAGGAACTAGCCTCTCTTCGCTATTTCACTCATGAGACCAAGCGCATCGAGGTATCCACCGGTCTGTATCTCAAAGCCACGACGCTAGGTCGTAGGCCCATTTCGACTAGCCGACGTCGCTGCGATACGTCGATACAGGGTGATCATCACTGTGCTATTCGTCGGACGTAGCAGTCCGCTCGTAACAAAGCGAATAGCGCGCATTTTTGCACAGGTGATGCTGTTTACCTCACGTAATGAGACCTATACGGCGTGCTAGAGCTCTCTTTTACAGCTTCTATAGCAACGTCAGATCGACGAAGGCAGCTAATTCGCGTTGGCCCCAGTGTTGCCGTTGCTTGCACAAACTGGTGTAGTGACCAACGCGTAGCAGCAGGAAGCAAGCCTCCGCTTTGCAAATGTGCTGCTTACTATTCAAAGCTGCCGTCAGCTTGTCCTGCTCTTATATCTCCATGGATGCGAGAAATGATTGAGTCAATCTCCCTTTCAGGCATAGCGACCTACTGCGATACCTCCTCCGAAACCATTGATGGATTGAAAGCCGTAAACTATTTCTACGGTGCAAATGGAGCAGGCAAGACGACGATCAGTAGGCTGATAAGCAATCCCCATCTATCAGCTGCTTCCAAGATTGTTTGGGCAAAGGGTAGTCCAGTTTCACCGATGGTCTACAATAGCGACTTCATATCTACAAATTTCACCGATTCGAAACATTTTAGAGGGGTATTTACGCTCGGGCAGGCTGAGCAAGCACAGCTCGACCGTCTAGACGAACTGAAAAAAGAAAGGGATCGTTATGCGCTGCTCAAAGCTAGGGCGCAAGAGAATTTGAACGGTCTAGACGGTAAGAGCGGGAAAATCGCAGAGAAGCAGGCGCTGGATGCGAAGCTAGTCGCTCGATGCTGGGAGCAGAAACAGAAATACGATAATGAATTTCATGGGGCATTTAAAGGGCTGAGGAACAATCGCGAGGCCTTTAAAGGCAGGGTGTTAAAGGAAAGCAAAAGTAATTCCTCCGAACTGTGCGACATAGAGAATCTCAGGAAGCGAGCAGAAGTGCTTTATAAAGACACTCCGCCACGGATGGCTAGTGTCGCCGACTTGGACCTGTCTCAATTGGTATCACTTGAACAGAATCCTATTCTGATCAAGAAAATAGTGGGAAAAAAAGACGTAAATGTCTCTGCAATGATCCAGTTTTTGGGAAACAGCGACTGGGTTAGGCAAGGTATGACATTTTTGGACCAGACAGA
>NZ_JAVSJB010000011.1:0-142989 GCF_032027545.1 Pseudomonas oryzihabitans
AGACGATGGGTGCCCTTTCTGCCAGCAGAAGCTTCCCCATGAATTTGAAAAGAGCCTTTCGGACTACTTTGATGCGACGTTCGAGGCTGAAACCAAAGCGCTGTCCCAGTTTCAGAGTTTATATCGCTCAGTAGTGGAAAACGTAATAGTTCGTGCTCAAATGGTTCTGGCCTCAGAATGTGCCCATTTGGATAAGTCAACGCTTGATCTTGAGTTGCAGGCGCTGAACGCAATTATGCTAGTGAATAATCAGCGTATTGAATTGAAGGTAAGAAGCCCAAGCGCTGAAGTGACTTTGGAACGTATTGGTGAAGTTCCAAATAGAATTTCGGAATTGATAAATGCCGCGAACCGTGAGGTTTTTGAGCATAATCGCCTTGTGTCAGGTTTCTCGGTTGAGCAAGAAAATTTAACTGATGCGGTATGGCGCTATCTTCTTGATGTTGAACTTAAGGATACGCTCGCTGATTATTCCAGAGATGCTACGCGTATTAGTAAGGCAATCGATGGGATCAGTGCAAGTATAGAGAGGGCAAACATTGATATAGCTATGGCTGAAGCGGAAATTGCGAGCATTGAGAACGCTCTGACCAGTGTGAAACCAACCGTAAATGCCATCAATAAGGTTTTGAGAGACTTCGGATTCAGCAGCTTCTCCTTGGACGCTGCATGTACCGATAACGCTTATCGACTTATAAGAAAAAATGGGGCAGAGGCCAAGGCCACCCTTAGCGAAGGCGAAAAGACTTTTGTCACTTTCTTATATTTTTACCATTTGCTTAAGGGAAGTGTGACGGCGTCGGGGATCAGTACTGATCGCATAGTTGTCATTGATGACCCCGTTTCAAGTTTGGATAGCGATGTTCTGTTCATTGTTAGTAGCTTAATCAAGAAGCTTTTTCAGGAGGTCCGTCAAAAGGGAAATAATCTAAAACAGATTTTTGTATTGACCCATAATGTGCACTTCCACAAAGAGATTAGCTTCAATCCTCAGCGGGCTGCAGACAACTCTATCAACGATGAGACGTTCTGGGTGGTACGTAAGCCTGGTCATTTTTCTAAAGTCGAGGGCTTTGAATGCAATCCTATTAAAACATCGTATCAGTTGCTATGGGCAGAGTTGACGAAAAATCCTTTGCCAACACTGACTATACAAAACACTATGCGCAGAATCTTGGAGAATTATTTTAAAATTCTAGGTAATATTAATATTCACGCGATTATTGATAAGTTTGAAGGGCACGAAAAGATTCAATGTCAGTCTTTGATCAGCTGGGTCAACGATGGCTCCCACTATTCGCCTGATGAATTGTATGTAGCGATCAGCGATGCAATGGCGCAAAGCTATATGAGGATTTTCTATAAGGTCTTTAAGGTAATGGATCATATGCCGCATTATAAGATGATGATGGGGCAGGACTTTGTAGATTTAGATCCTGTGGAAGAGGTTGCGGATGAAGATGATTCGATAGGCGAGGCAGTCGGCACTACTGCTGGCGCCGCTGAGGTTGTGATTAATATAGATGAGGTTGGTAATCAAAAAGCTTTTGCTCCATTGAGGTCCTTTTTTGATTCGATGGAGTCTCCTGCTGCGCAGGCTACTATGCCAATTGCCGAAGAGGCGTCAGGTTTAGATTCTGATAATGTGTTTTAGAGTTTGATCATGCTGCGGCGTGCTTAACGGTGCGCCGTCTTAAACAGTAGCGTTGCATTACGGCCAGTAGTTTGATAGATGATCTTATTCTGTATCATCTTCACCGGCGGTTTTTTTTGCTGCGGGCAAAGTTACTATGTTCCATGTCTAGTTCGGCTTCGTAAGCGCCAGTGCGATCCTGTTGCATGAAGCGCTCCTTAAGCCCGCTGGCCGCAATTTTTTGCAGGGCAGCTTCAATGGTAACGGTACTCTCAGTGGTTCGGTATTTTGAACGGTGTTTGGTCATGCATAGCCCCTGCTATCTTCTTCAAAAAATTCCACCTGACATCAGAAATATTTCAAATGTTCGGCTTTAACATGATGATGGTCGTTTTTATATGTATACTCCGTAATCTATTCTTGTTAATAAAAGCTGAATTTCAAGGTATCCAGATTTTTGATTAAGCGCCTGGCAGGGAGAGGCGCCATTGAGGCCCCGTGCTGGCGACTCAAACCATCGCAGCGCGGATTTATAACTACCTAGAATTTCGATTGCCTTATATAAAGTGTGGGTCTGCTGAATCAAATAGTTTCTTTGCTTTAGGCTCCAGCAAGCGTGTGAAATTGGCGGCATCTTTATAAAAATCACGCTATTATTTTCTATGGAGTGCACGGAAAATCGCTGCTCAGTTACTGGTTTATTCGTTTGCACTTCGTTTCTGTAACGCAGAGCTTTTAAGATGATATGATGAATTGGGTGCCGGAGGACTTCGTTGGCAATGGCTCATCTTGTTGCCTCCCCCTCCGGTTTTCCCTCTTGCCAAGACTCTTTTGAAATTCATTCATTGCGAGTTGACCGGTTCAGTACAAAGAAAGTATCTCGGTTCTGAAGTCCTTTGAAAGCTCTACGTAAAATAAAATATCCTCACTGACCGTGACGTCGAAATCCTCTACGGCGCTGAGTCGTCCTATTTTTACGTCGAGGTGATCAGAGCTTAATTCCCATTCATCATTGCATGGTGCGCGAAGATTTTCATCGCTACGTTTTGAAATCTGCACATTTTCCAAGACGGTGACGTCGTCAGGAAGGTCTTGAGAAATACGTTGTGAAAATTCAAGCAAAGAGGGTTCGGCTAAGATGTACAGCCAAGCGCGGTTATCCTCATCTCCAATGCGTCGAAGAATCCGCCCTAATACCTGGCGATAGTGTAGTTCAGTGCGTATTCGACTTAGGTAGCAACAAACCTGTAAGCGAGGTATGTCAGTTCCCTCGCTGATCATCCCTACTGCAATAATCCATCTACCTGTCCCGTTTCTAAAGCCTTCAATGACTTGGTGCGCGTTTGGCGTCCGGTTTGTCACAACAACGCAATCTTCACCACTCTGCCTCAAAGCTGCAGCGATCTGGTTGGCATGGCGAATGTTTGTCGCCACTATCAATCCTCCCGCATTAGGAACGGTCTTGCGTACCTCTTCAAGCCGGCTTTGCCCAAGGGAGAGAATCTTTTCTATCAGTTCTGGGTGACTGAGGAGTTTTTCGAATGAAATCGGGCTCTCATTTAGAAGCTGGGCGATACTGCGATGAGTAGTGACAATTGGAGCGCTATCTGACTGCTCAGTGAGGCGTATGGAGTTATTATCCAAGACCACGATGCGGGGTGTGCGGCAAACTCTGTCGGATACGGCTTCCCTAAGTCCATAAGTGAAGTCGCAGACTAGACGGCCTTCAGGATTCGAGTACCTAGCCAAAACAATGGCCCGCTCGTCGGAGCGCCAAGGAGTTCCGGATAGAGCAAGCGTAAACGTGGCTTTGTCCTGCAACCTTTGTAGAATTGTCTGGCCCCACGCGTTACTGAGAAGGGGGTCATGACCTGCGCAATGATGGATTTCATCAAAGATTGCTAACACACGGTAATCTTCCACCAATTTCCAAAATGCAGCCGATCGGTAGTCCATGGCTTGATATGTCGACGCAACACCTGCGGATCCCAGCTGCCCATTAAAGGGTAGACCGAGTACTTTGGAAAAGGTCTTTTCTAATCCATCCACCACCTGACAAGAAGGGGCGAAGCAGAGAACAAGATCAATTAAGCCGGCCTTCAACATTTCTTTCGCTAGTTCTGCTGCCATCCTGCTTTTCCCTGATCCGGGGGTGGCTTGGCAGAAAAAATGAGCAGAAGAGCGGTAATGCTCCATGGCGCCTGTAATACAAGCTTGTTGCCATTCACGCAGTTCTTTCATTGCACAACTAATATCTTAAGTGTGTTTTCAATAGCGCGGAGGTGACCCAAGAGCTTTGAGCTGCGATCTCTGGCTTCCAAGTAGTCGCCTTCAATTTGGGTTCTAAGTACTGGTATCTCAGTAAACAATTGCTTGTATCTCTCTGCTTCGCCCATCGCAGTAAGCATGTCTAAACGAATTTCCTTAGCCAGCGACTCTAAGTGCTCTGTTGGACTCCAGTGACACTGATGGTTACTTGCTCTAACTATTGATTGATCGGAAACTGCGTCTGTATCTGTAGTAGTGGCTTTAGCATCAATAAGGACCAAAGTGATGTCTGGCGGCATGGTCATCACATGAAAGATTTGATTACGCCTGCGCTTGATTGAGTCTTGGCCCACCCACCCCATACGCACGAGACGCCGGACCTGATCATAGATGTAGCGCCAAAGATCCAAACCTTCGGCCAGTCCGCGTGAGCGAATGGCGTACGAATCGCTCAATGACCGAATCGTAAATTGTCGGCACCGCTCATCCGTGAGCAGCTCATAAAGCTGCCTGTCCAGCCTGAATATTGCGGATTTCATACGAGCGCCCAGTATCGCTGAAGCTAGCGAAATGCGGATTATAATCCGTCGCGTGCGTTCTTGGAAACGACTGATAGTCCCGCCTTGGTCACAAGAGGCGGATATGCAGGCGCTGGCGAAGGATCTCGGGGAAAGAATTCGAGAGAAGAGGTTATCTGTAGGGATGTCTCAAGACGCGCTCGCCTTCGCTTGCGGGATAGATCGCAGCTATATGGGCCGAGTGGAAAGGGGCGAGGTCAATATCACGATCGAGAAACTGTATCGCATAGCCATTCAGCTCAGATGTCAGCCGCATACCCTACTGCCTCGCCTGCAGCGTCAGCCTACATCAGTTGAGTAGTGGTGCCACGTGCGCAGGTATGGACATTGCACCGCGAGCTGCAATCAGGTTCGCTGTTACCTGTGGACGCTTTGCGCGTCTCGCGAGCACAGCTGTGACGCGTGATTGAGTGTGTCCATAGTGCACTAACTTACCTTTAGCGCGACGAGGTATTCGCCGATCTGACCGGCCTGCCCGAACCCCTGGACGCCCTCGGCCACCGGCTGCAGGCACGGGTGCAAAAATGGACAGGCATCCCGGTCAGCGTCGGCATCGCCGGCACCAAGACCCTGGCCAAGCTGGCCAATGCCGCGGCCAAGCGCTGGCCGGAACGCACCGGCGGGGTGCTCGATCTGCGCGAGCCGGCGGTGCACGACTGGGTGTTGCGCCATTCGCCGGTGGACGACGTCTGGGGCGTCGGGCGACGCTTGGCGGCCCGGTTGCGCGCGGACGGCGTGACCACCGCCGGGGAGCTGGCGCGCCAGGATGCCTGGTCGCTGCGCCAGAGATACAGCGTGGTGCTGGAGAAGACCGCCCGGGAGCTGCGTGGACTGGCTTGCCTGGGGCTCGAAGAACTCGATGCGCCGCGCCAGACCATCTGCAGCAGCCGCATGTTCGGCCGGCGGCAATACCAATTCGGTGCGCTGGCCGAGGCGGTGGCCAGCTACACCGCCCGCGCTGCGGAAAAACTGCGTGCCCAGGGCTCGCTCTGCCGTGCTCTGAGGGTCAGCATCCAAACCGGCATGCATGGCGCCGACGAGGGGCGCTACGCCAATGCCAGCCTGCTCAATCTACCCTTGCCCAGCGACGATACCCGGCTGCTCAACGACTACGCCCAGTCCGGCCTGCGCGAGATCTTTCGCGACGGCTTCGGCTACGCCAAGGCAGAAATCCTGCTGCTCGATCTCTGTCCGCGCGAGGCGCTGGCCGCCGATCTCTTCGCCACCCCGCCGGACCCCGCCAGTACCCGGCTGATGGCGACCCTGGACGCCATCAACGGCAAGTTCGGTCGCGAGACCCTGAGGCCGGCGCGCATCCCCCGCGATCCGGCCTGGCAGATGCGCCGCGACCTGCTCAGTCCGCGCTACACCACCTGTGTCGACGAACTCTGGACGGTGAGCTGAGCCCCGCGACCTGGCGTCAGACCGCCCGAGCGGACCGCTGCCGCCAGCCGTAGCCCACGCCCAGCAGCAGGAACCACAGCGGGCTGGCCAGCAGTGCCTGGCGGGTATCGTCCTGCAGGGTCAGCAGCACCAGCACCGCGGCGAAGAAGGCCAGTACGGCGTAGCACACCCAGCGTCCGCCCGGCAGGCGGAAGGTCGAGGCGGCGAATCGTTCCGGGCGATTGCGCCTGTAGGCCAGCCAGGCCAGCAGGATCAGCGACCAGACGAACATGAACAGCACCGCGGCCAGGGTGGTGACCAGGGTGAAGGCGGTGACCAGGTTGGGGATCAGGTAGATCAGCACGGTGCCCAGCAGCAGGCACAGGCAGGACAGCAGCAGGCCGCGCGCCGGTACCGCCGCCCGGGAGAGCCGGGTGAGGCCGCTTGGCGCATGACCTTCCCGCGCCAGGCCATAGAGCATGCGGCTGGTGGAGAAGATGCCGCTGTTGGCCGAGGAGGTGGCCGAGGTCAGCACCACGAAGTTGATCAGGCTGGCGGCCATGGGCACCCCGGCCAGGACGAAGAGTTCGACGAAGGGGCTCTTGTCCGGCACTACCTGGCGCCAGGGCGTCACCGCCATGATCACCACCAGCGCCAGCACGTAGAACACCAGGATGCGCAGTGGAATGGAGTTGATGGCCCGCGGCAGGTTGCGCCTGGGGTCGGCGGTCTCGGCGGCGGTGGTGCCCACCAGCTCGATGCCGACGAAGGCGAAGACGGCGATCTGGAAGCCGGCGCAGAAGCCGCCCAGGCCCATGGGGAAGAAGCCGCCGTCGTTCCACAGGTTGGCCAGGCTCGCCACGTTGCCCGCGGGCGACTGGAAGCCCCAGGCCACCAGGCCGAAGCCGGTGACGATCAGGGCGCAGATGGCGACGATCTTGATCAGCGCGAACCAGAATTCCAGTTCACCGAACAACCGTACCGTGACCAGGTTGAGCCCCAGCAGGAGCAGCACGCAGAGCAGTGCCGGGATCCAGGGCGCCAGGCCCGGCAGCCAGAACTGGGCGTAGGCGGCGATGGCGATGACATCGGCGATGGCGGTGACGATCCAGCAGAACCAGTAGGTCCAGCCGCAGAAGAAGCCGGCCCAGGGTCCGAGCAGATCGCTGCAGAAATCGATGAAGGACTTGTAGTCCAGATCCGACAACAGCAGCTCGCCGAGCGCGCGCATGACGAAGAACAGCGCACTGCCGATGATGAGATAGACCAGCAGGATCGAGGGGCCGGCTAGGGCGATGGTCTTGCCCGAGCCCATGAATAGGCCGGTGCCGATGGCGCCGCCGATGGCGATCAGTTGCAGATGACGGTTGGACAGGCTGCGTTGCAGCCCCTCGGGCGGAGTAGGTGACGCGGACATGACGAGCGGATACCTGGCAGGGAACGGCGGGGGCGGACAAGGTAAGAGATGCGCGGCGGGGGTGCCAGTCGTTTTGCCCGGACAGCATGCCGCAGGCGTGTCCTACCACTGATGGCTGGCCTCGCACCGTCGGTCGCTCGTAGGGCTGGTGGGTACTGGCGTAGCTGCCTATCATGACTCGACCGGGCCCAATGCAGAGGACCCGGGCGACCGCTTGATCCATCCGTGCCTCTGCCAGTGAGTCGCCCTTGTCCTATCTCGAATCCTTCGCCTGGGAAACCACCCCGTTGGGACGGCGCGCCGACTGGTCGGCCGCGCTGGATGCCATCTATGAAATGCTGATGGCCTCGCCCTTCGCCATGTGCGCTACCTGGGGGACCGAGCAGACGCTGATCTACAACCATGGCTATGCTCCCTTTCTCGGCGCTCGGCATCCCGCGGCACTGGGCCAGCCGGTCCAGGCGGTCTGGGCGGAGTTGTGGGACGAGATCGGCCCGCTGATCGACCGGGTACTGGCCGGCGAGGCCCTGCACTTCGTCGACAAGCACTTCGTGATGACCCGCAACGGTTATCCCGAGGACACCTACTGGAGCTTCTCCTACAGCCCGCTGCGGGATGGCGCGTCCATCGTCGGCATGCTCAACATCACCACCGAAACCACCGCCAGCGTCCAGGCCCATAGGCAGCGCGACGTGGCGGAAGCAGCCTTGCGGCGACACAACCTCACCCTCGAACAGGAACTCTCGGCGCGCATCGACGAGCTCGACAGCGCCCGTGCCGCGGAAAGCAGCGTGTTGGCGGCCGCCGAGCGCGTGCAACTGGCCCTGGCCGCCGGCGCCATCATCGGCACCTGGTACTGGGACCTGCCCACCGACAGATTCACCGTCGACGAAGCCTTCGCGATCAATTTCGGTCTCGATCCGGCCCTGGGGCGCGACGGCCTGAGCCTGGCCCAGGTGGTGGCGACGGTGCACCCGGACGACCAGGCCGGGCTCGCCGCCGCCATCGCCGAGGTGATCGGCCGCGGCGGCCGCTATGCCCACCAATACCGGGTGCGCCGGCGCGATGGCCACTACTACTGGCTGGAAGCCAATGGCCACGTCGAGCTGGCGCCGGACGGCACGCCCCTGCGCTTTCCCGGCGTGCTGCTGGACGTGGATGCCCGCCGCGCCCTGGCCGACGAGCGCGACCGCGCCCTGGCGGATCTGCGCGACCTCACCGCCACCCTGGAGCAGCGCGTCGAAGAGCGCACCGAAGAACTGCGGCGCTCGGAAGAGGCGTTGCGCCAATCGCAGAAGATGGAGGCCGTCGGCCAGCTCACCGGCGGCATCGCCCACGATTTCAACAACCTGTTGGCGGGGATCTCCGGCAGCCTCGACCTGATGAGCCTGCGCATCGGCCAGGGTCGCTTCACCGAACTGGAGAAGTACCTGACGGCCGCCCAGGGCAGCGCCAAGCGCGCCGCGGCCCTGACCCACCGGCTGCTGGCCTTCGCCCGCCGCCAGACCCTGGCGCCCGAGGCGACCGACGTCAACCAACTGGTGGGCGGCATGCTCGACCTGGTGCAGCGCACCGTCGGCCCGGCCATCCAGGTGCAGTTCAACAGCCTGCCGGACAACCAGCCGCTGCTGGTGGACCAGTCCCAGCTGGAGAATGCCCTGCTCAATCTCTGCATCAACGCGCGCGACGCCATGCCCGTCGGTGGTCGCATCCTCATCGCGGCCAGCGAGCGCCTTATCGAAGCTCAGGGTGCCGACGGCTTCGACCTGGTTCCCGGTCACTACCTGCACCTGAGCGTGGCCGACACCGGCAGCGGCATGACCCCGGAGGTGGCCGCCAAGGCCTGCGAACCCTTCTTCACCACCAAACCCCTGGGGCAGGGCACCGGCCTCGGCCTGTCGATGATCTACGGCTTCGCCCGCCAGTCAGGCGGCCAGCTGCGCCTGCGCTCGAAGGTGGGCGAAGGCACCACCGTCTGCCTCTACCTGCCCCTGCGCCCGGCGGAATGTCCGAGCGAACCTGCGCTCGCCTGCGATCTCACAGGCACCCTGGAAGGGGCCAATGCCACCGTGCTGGTGGTCGACGACGAGCCCACCGTCCGCATGCTGGTCACCGACCTGCTGCGCGAACTGGGCTACGTCATCATCGAGGCCGCCGACGGCGCTGGCGGCCTGGAAGTGCTGCACTCCGATGCCCGCGTCGACCTGCTGGTCACCGACGTCGGCCTGCCCGGCGGCATGAATGGCCGCCAACTGGCCGACGCCGCCCGCGTCCATCGCCCGGCACTAAAGGTGCTCTTCATCACCGGCTTCGCCGAAACCTCGTTGCTCAGCGACGGCCATTTGGAACCGGGCATGGCCATCCTGACCAAGCCCTTCGCCGTAGACACCCTGGCGCAGCGGGTGAAGGGGTTGGTGGAGGGGTAAACGTCCACCCTCTTCCAACCCCTTTGCCAGGTTCATCTTTACCTTCGGCGATCCGCTGGTGCTAGCAGAGAGTCGCCAGGGGTGAGGCCATCGCCAAAGATCACTGTTCAGTGCCGAGTGCGACGGTGTGCCGATAAGAGAAACGCTCCACGTAACGGAGGGAAAGGCGAGCGCCTGCAACGGTCTACCGGCGAGCCAGACTGACAAGGCGTAAAGCGCCGTTCATGCTTACGCCTGATAGACACCCTGGAGGGGGCCTGCGGCCTTTCCAGGGCGCCATATCTCGCTAGAAAACCAGCGAAGCGGACGTGGATTTTACGGCGCTGAAGTGGCTGTCGTGGTATGGAACGGAATCCAAGAATATCGAAAGGGATTCATTGGTGGTGACTACGTCGTATATATAGCCTAGCTGGTCCATTCTTTGTTCGAATGGCTCTTCTATGTTCGCCGCTGACTCCAGTCCTATAATCACATCGCCCTGTGCCGCTCCATGGTTTCTATAATGAAGTAGGGTAATGGCCGTCGGCTCCTCCAAGCAGGTGAGAAAATTGTGAAAGGCGCCGGGTCGTTCGGGGAAGGCAATTCTATAGATGGTCTCGCGTGTATGGGATAACTTTCCGCCGATCATGTGCCGGACATGAGCTCTCGCTACTTCGTCGTGACTCAGATCGATCACGCGGATGCCGTTCAGGTTTTCTTCGTGGAAAAAGGCGCTTTCTTGAGTTTCGTTGGTTTTCTTCAGCCCAATGAAGACGGCTGCTTTGTCGCCCAGGCACCGCCTGTAGTTGAACTCAGTGATGTTCAGCGATTTTACCTTTGCGCAGAGGCTCTTCAGGCTTCCAGGCTGTTCAGTAATAATGGCTGCAAACAGCTTTTCTTGCTTGTCACCCAAGAGGGCGCGCTCGCAGATATAGCCTAGTCGGTCAAAGTTCAGGTTGGATCCGCTGCATATGGCTACGACTGACTTGTTTTCCACGTTCCGGTTGGCGAAGAATTTTTTTACGCCGGCAATTGCGAGGGCACCAGAAGGCTCGAGCAACGCGCGTGAGTCTTCGAAAACGTCCTTGATAGCAGTACAGATCTCATCCGAATTTACGGTTATTATGTGGTCTATAGTGTCTTTGCAAATGTCGTAGGTGATGCTTCCTGCCAGGTCTACCGCGACGCCGTCAGCAAAGATTCCAACACTCGATAATTTGCTGGGTTGGCCGAGCGATATCGCTCTTTGCATGCAGTTTGCGTCATCTGGCTCCACGCCGACGATTACCGTATTGGGGGAATTGTGTTTGATGATGGCTGCGATACCGGCAATAAGGCCGCCACCTCCTATCGGAACGAATATATAGTCCATGCCTGCAGGACGCTGCTCTAGAAGCTCCAACGCCATGGTGGCTTGTCCTTTGATGACTTCAAGATCATCAAAGGGATGGATGAACTCAAGTCCCTCTGCGTCACGGAGCTGGTGAGCAAGCGAGAGGGCCTCAGCAAACGTATCGCCGTGCAAAATGACGTTTGCACCGAACTCCTGGACTCCTTTTATTTTAATGGTGGGCGTGGTAGCGGGCATGACTATGGTGGCTGCACAACCGAGGTGGCGTGCTGCACAAGCCAGGCCTTGTGCGTGATTGCCGGCAGAGGCGGTGATCACTCCGTAGGCGCGCTGCTTTTTGGATAGAGAAAGAAGCTTCTTGTAAGCACCCCTGATCTTGAAGGATCTTACTCCCTGCATATCTTCCCTTTTCAAGAAGATTCTGTTTCCGAGCTTGGCTGAAAGTTTTTTGGCTTCGCCAAGCGGTGTCCTTTCAACTAGGTCATATAACGGAAGAGCTTCATTTTCCGTCAGTGAGGTTGCAATGTCTCTTGCTATGTCGTGGCTCACGTCTCGATCTCCTGGCGCCGTCCTATGATTGGAAATCTAACGCCTCGGTTGTAAGAGATCCCGGCTACCAGAATCAACGCTGCTCCTATGATTTGATGCGGCCTGATGAGATGGCCGAACGCATAGTAATCCACCACGACAGCCACTATCGGGTATATGAATCCTAAAATGGCCAGGCTGGAGGTGCTGGCTTTTTTAAAGGCGGTATAGAGCATTAGGTACATGATGGTCGTGTGGAAAGCGCCCAGAATGAAAATGCTTCTCCACGCTTCAGGGTGCTCAGGCAGTTTGGAAAAATCCGCCAGGAACAAGAATATGACTGCCCCTATAGCCATATGGCTCGTGGCAATCACTTCTGGTCGGACGATCCCCGAGAGCTTTTTCGTCATCAGGGTGGTGATGGCATACAGCATAGCGGCACACAAGGCACTCGCACAGCCTAGAAGGAATCTACTGTCGAATCCATTGCCTTCCGGGCTGACTATTACGGCCAAGCCGAAAAAGGCCACCGCCAGCCAACAGAAACTCGATCTGCTGAACTTCTCCTTCAATGCGAGCATGCTGAAAAACAGCAGGAAAAATGGTTGAAGGTGGTAGATGATAGTGGTTATGCCGATTGAGGTTAAGTTGTAAGCGGTAAAGAGGAAGACCCAGTTGAAGATCAGGGTGATCGCTCCAGCAAATAGCAAGAAAAGCTGGAGCTTGCTGAGATGTAGGTTCTTCAGATAGCCCTTGAACAAACAGTACCCGGCCAATCCCACTCCACCAATCACGCAGCGAAAGAAAACGACGTTCAAGGGCGACTGGCCAGATTTGAGTACGAAGTAGCCAATCGTGCCGGAGATAACCATGGCAATTGCCATGGTTATCTGCCCTTGTTTTTCATCCGTCAGGGCCATCACGCACTCCTTATTTCTTTTGTTGTACTTCTGCTTCGAGATTAACCAGCATGACGTCTCGATAAGCGACTCCTCCCGTAGAGCCAAGGGGAGTTACCGCATGTTTTTTCATGGTGTCCACAACTAAGGTGTCGAGAGGCTTGGTTAATCTAAGGACATGCTTCGGCTTATTGTCCATCTCGGAAATCACATTGTCTGCACCTAGTGCGTTTTCTGTAAGATTGATCAGGTGGATGAAGACAAGCGGTTCGTCGTCTAGATGCAGCCATACCGGCGAGCTATATGAGGCGCCCCCTTCGATGGACTTGTACCTGATAAGGTGGATGCTCAGGTTGAGCTCATCTTTACCCATGCGGTTTCAATATTCACGCATCAGTTCGGCATCTTTGCGTAATACCGTTAGGAACAGAGGGTCGTCAACGATCGATTCAGAAAGCGGTGGAAAAACTCTGACCTTGCCGCCGTCCGTTTCGTTTGCTCCATAAGACTGAAAATAGTTCTGGGTATTCGACACGCTGAGTTTCAGTGAATAAGGATTGAAAACAAGCTTGATCATGGCTCGATCGCGAACGCCGGGGGCATAGGGGTCTTCGGCGACCTGCTGCGCATAGAACTGCTTGAAGTCTTTCAGTTGCTTGAATGTGATGTTTTCCAGGTATTGGTCGCCAGGAACATAGCGAAATCCATTCACGATGTTCAGCGGGTTGCTCTTGAGGGGCGTATCCTGCATGACAGTGTCCATACGTTATCCTTAGTTCAGTCTGTACGACAGGTTGGTCGTATCTATGGTCAGGCTTGATTCGCTGATCCGGGTTAGGGCGTATTCGACGCAGTTCGAGAAGCCCCAGATGTCCGTATAGGTATATACACCCTGGGATTTTTCTTTCTGGACTTCTTCCTCTCGATGTTGGATGGCATTGGGCCAATCTCTTTTGCCACCGTGTCTATGATGCCAATCGTGCACTGCCAGCGAGCCTTGGACGAAGAGGATTCGACAAGGAATATGCCAGGCTAAATGCTTGAATCCCCACACTGCCCACATGATCGAAGAGACGACTTTGCTGTGGTGATGCGGAACGGCTTCGCCACAAAAGCGGCCCAGGCTGTTTTGATGGTGGGACTGTTTTACCGTTTCGTCCTCTGCCCTGATCACCCATGCGTGCTCGGTCACTAAATGCAATAGCGAGCAGATTTGGTACAGCACCGTACAGGGAAGCAAGATAGCTACGAGAAAGTCTTTTAATCCTAGCCAGTAGGCAGTGCACGTCAGTATTGACAGCCACGCCACCGTCATGGCAAGCCGATATAGAGGGACCCCGACTATGTTTGACTTTATCCTTCCAAAGAAGAAGTTCAGGTGAAATATCGGATTTATGCATTGGGCCAGTAGAATAAGCTTGAGTTCCGGGACCGAAAGTCCTGGACATAGCCCCAGCTTATAGATGGCTGCGAGATCCTGATCCTCCCCGGTTGAAAAGTCCTTGCCATGATGCTCGAAGACATGAAAGCGGCGATAGCTTTCATAGGGTTGGACAAGGGTGATGGTTGAAAAGACCTCAGCGACGACTTTATTGGCAAGCGGCGTGTCAAAAACAGTATGGTGCACTGCGTGATGAATTATGGTGGCGACGATATATCTGGCACCTCCCACCGTGAAGAGGGTGGGCAGCAGTAGCCAGATCGAGTTGATATCTGATTGCAAAATTGCAATGGCGCCTGCTATTCCGCCGAAAAACCATAGGCATGACCACAGTAGGCACTCCAATCCAGTCGAGTGCCACATCGTTTCTCGGTCGGGTAACTCTTTGGCGGTTATCCAGGTCCATAAACCCTGGCCAGGTAGCCTTTGATAGCTTTTACGAACCATTTCCGAGTAATGAAGATCGCATTTTTTACTCAATCTATCGCTCCTTAATTAGTAACTTTCCATCTGCTCGAAACTGATGGGTATCGAGTTGCTGCGACATCAGGAGACTTCAGCTGCCGAAGGCGGACTACTCTAGAAAACAAATAAAAAAGCAACAATACCGCTCTGGGGAAAATTATCTTTGCGCTGGGTGCATAGGTGATATGGCAGCAAATGGCCACTTCCGGTAACGTTTTTTCATTTAAAAACAGAGGGTATGGCTGGCTTGGGTCGGATGGCTGCAAGGTCTTTAGGCTCTGTATGAAAAGTGTCCACGCATCGGTGATGCTTCGTTGAAAAAGACCTGGATCGCCTGCCTGGCTTGGGCTGCCCTATCGGAATGCTCATTTACCACTCGTAAACTCGCACGCGAGCCCGGTCCGTTTACTCGGCCTTTTTCGCGGGGCGGCCCGACCCTTCGCTGGGCGACTTTTCAGACAGGTCCTGGCAAGGCGTGAAAGGCTGTCGCGGTCTGCATGAGCCAGGAAAGCCATGCTGCATCTGAACCTTTGCAGCACTCGTAACTGAATGGCGTGCGTACAGGAACTCAATGCCATGTCATGAGCTTGGGAAGCTCTGCCGCCTGCTATCTCAGGCGATCTCTTCTGCTTTCAGCCTGGCTCGAAAGCCTTGTAGAATGAGGGCTTCGCGTAGGGTGTTGGGTCCGGGGTCGTCTCAGGTCGTCTCACCTTGCTTCAGGTCAACTGTCACCGGGAACTGTCACCAGATGCTCACCGAACGGCAGATCCGTGCACTCAAGCCGCGGGAGAAGGACTATGTCACCTCCGACGGGCGCGGGGCGCGCGGGGAAGGGGTGCTGGTGCTCAAGGTGCGGCCCAGCGGGACGAAGGAATTCTATTTCCAGCGCCACGTGGCGGGTGCGAAGAAGTTGACCAAGCTGGGCAACTGGCCGGAGCTGTCACTGACCCAGGCGCGGGATAAATGTCGGGCGGAGGCCGAGGTGGTGGTGACCGCCGGGACCTTCCAGGAGTTGCTGTCGGCCTACGTGGCCAAGCTGGAGGGGGAGGGGGCGGCCTCGGCGGGCAACGTGGCCTGGTCGTTTCGCCATTATGTGAGCGAGCCTTTTCCGGAGCTGGTGCGGCGGCCGGCGGCGCTGGTGGGGCCGGCGCAGATCCGCGACATCCTCAGCCGCATGATCGACCAGGGCGTGACCACCTATTGCAACCGGCTGCGATCCCAGCTGCATGCGGCCTTCCAGGTGGGCCTGGAGCAGGAGTACAACCCACGCAGCTATCTGCAGGTGAAGGTGCGCTTCGGGCTGCAGAGCAATCCGGTGGCGAGCATTCCGGTGCAGGAGGATTGGGAGCAGCCGGGCGACCGGGCGCTGTCGAAGGCGGAATTGCGCACCCTGTGGCAGCTGTTGCCGGCGCAGCTGTCCCTGACCACCGCCGAGCTGATCCGCTTCCTGATCGCCGCCGGCGGGCAGCGGCCGGAGCAGCTATTGGCGTCGGAGCGGGCGCTGTACCAGGACGATCACCTGGTGATCCGCAGCAGCAAGGGCCGGGTGCAGGGTGAGCGGCAGTTGCATGTGGTGCCCTTCAACGCGCCGATGCGCCAGGTGTTGCAGACCATGGCGGAGATCGATGCCAAGGGTGCCTATCCGTTCCAGGGCCGCGTCCCGGGTCAGTCGCTGAATGTGCAGTCGCTGTCGCGGGCGGTGACCAACCTCTATCGGCGCCATGCCGAGGCCTTCACCGCGCCCTTCACCCTGCGCGACCTGCGGCGGACCTGCAAGACGCTGATGGCCAGTGCGGGCCTCAGCAAGGAGTTGCGCGATCGCATCCAGGGCCATGCCTTCAATGATGTCTCCTCCAAGCACTACGACCGCTACGACTATTTCGCCGAGAAGCGCGCCGGCCTGGAGGCCTGGGCGGAGTGGCTGGAAAAAAACGTGATGCGCTGAGCGCGCGCTTCAGGCCGCACCGTCGGCGTTCCAGCGCATGGGATCGACCTGCCAGGCGGCGATCGCCGATTCGCGCCAGCCGACGCGGCCGGCGCTGAGGTTCACCGGGCCAGGGAACTGCTTGGCCTTGATCGCCCGCCAGAGGGTGGCGCGCGACAGGGAGGTGACCCGCAGCACCTCGTCCTCGCGCAGGAATCTGTCCAGTTGGATGGCCATGGTGCTCTATCTCCTCGGGTGGCCGGCACGGCCGGCGGCGGTCGGGGTACGCGACGGCTGCCGCGGCGTGCGTGGGGTAGGTCTGTTCATGCCGGACTCCGGCTGGTGGGGCGGCCGTGTTCGGCGGGGCTGTAGTGGGGATTGGCGAACACCCAGCAGCGCACCTTGTCCGGGCGGTCTTCCAGCGGATTGCGCTGCTTCTGCAGGGCGCGGATGCGGCTGGTGACCACCTTGTTGTCGATGAATCTGAACTGGCGGCTGTCCTTGAGCAGCTCTCTCAGGGTGCCGAGGTCGGCCAGGCGCTGGCGGTGCTCGGCGGCGCGCTCGACGAATTCGTTGAGGTTGATGGCGATCTCCCAGCCGTGCAGGCTGTGGTTGACCACCGGATCGCCGCTGAGGGATTGCAGGTAGTCGTAGACCTGCCAGAACTCGGTCACCGCCGGGTGATCGGCGCTGATGGCGGCCTGGCGTTCCAGGGCGATGCGCACCAGGGCGCGCTGGGTCTCGGCGACCATGCCCGGCGGCAGTTCCACCACCAGGCCCAGGCCGTCGAGCAGGGCCAGCAACATGGCGTGGTTCTTCACGATCCGCTCGATGCGCAGGTGGCCGATCAACTCGTTCTGGCAACTGCGGCAGCGGTGCTCGTTGGCGGCAAGCGGCGCGCCGCAGCAGAAGCAGCTGTCGCCGAGGCGGCGCAGCTTGGCCTCGTAGCGCGGAAAGGCCTCGTGGAACAGCGCCAGTACTTCGGCTTCCCGCCGCGTGGCCAGCAGCAGGAAGTAGCTCAGGGCGGCGCCGTCCATGCGGCTCAGGCTGTCGGCCGCGGCGCGGCTGGCGTCGGTGAGCACCGGGCGGGTGAAGTGCAGCTTGACGATCCGCGTGAGGATGGCCTCGGAGGCGCTCACCGGGGCGTTCTGGCTGATGGCGATGGTGCCGCGGAAGGGCGGTTCGTAGGTCTCGTTGCCGGCGGTCTTCATGCCGCGGGTGCGCAGGGTGCCGCCGCCGAAGAAGTCCTTGAGTTCGTCCCAGTCGAAGCTCTTGGCGTGGGCCTTCTCGGGGTCGTTGCGATCACCCTCGATGAGCACGATGGGCATGCCGGCGACCTGGCCCATGGCCCGGCTGCGGCCGGCGGTGGAGGACTTGGACGGGTCGAAGCCCTCGTAGCCGGCGCGGCCGAACAGCTTCCAGAGGAAGGTCAGCAGGGTGGTCTTGCCAGCGCCGGCTTCACCGGTGGCTTCCAGGAAGGGGAAGGACTGGTAGCGGGCACGCAACTGCTCGGCGAACAGCGAGCCGAACCAGAAGGTGAGGGCGGTGAGGCCGTTGCTGCCGAAGCAGGTCCACAGCAGGGGCAGCCAGTCGCTGCGGTAGTCACCGACGGCGGGGTTGGGCTTGAGGCCGATGGTCTTCTGCAGGGTCTTGAGGCGCAGCCGGCCGAAGTCGAAGTAGTCCTCGTCGTTGACCCGGTGCAACTGGCCGTCGCGCACCGCCAGGTCGCCGAAGACGTAGCAGCCGTGCTCGCGGCTGTAGCCGACGTAGTCGATGGTTTCCACGGTCTTCAGGCCGAACAGCTGGTCCTTCATGAGCTTGTCCAGCTGGGTGCCGCTGCCGGTGAATACGGCGCCGGCGGCCATGCCCAGCAGGCGCTTCTTGAATTCGCTGGCGGCGGCGACCTGGGCGCCGGTGAAGGTGTTCTTCACCGCCGGGCCGTCGTGGGGGAAGTCGACGCGGAAGTAGTACCAGGATTCGTCGGTGATCTCGTTGCGCTGGAAGTACAGCGCTTGGGGCGCGCAGTTGGCGATCTCCACCACGTTGCCGGCCAGGCGCATGGCCTTGTCGCGCTGCTGCTGGCTGGTGAGTTGGCGATCCTCGTCGCGCTCGGACTCCTCGAGGTGGGTGAGGGCCTTGTTGTACTTGTCCAGGTCGAGCTTGAACCAGTAGAGGCGATTGTCGAAGGTGAAATGGAATTCGTGGCGCTCGCGCCATTCGTAGAGCAGCACGGCCTTTGCGCTGGCGGTCTCGGCCAGCAGCAGGGCACCGTGGTGGCGGGCTTCGGCCAGGTCGCGCTCGCGTTGTTCGTCGCGCTGCGTCGCCTCGGGTTCGAAGGCCCAGCGCTGGTGCAGGTCGTTCCAGTCCAGCTTGCGCCCGGGCTGGGGGATCTGCGCGGCGGTGCAGGGATAGCCCAGCGCCCGCGCCTGGCGCACCCAGCGACGGGTGTAGCGCTGGGCGCCGGGTTCGTTGTCCAGCGCCCAGACCAGCCGTGGCAGGCGGCCGCCACGCAGCCGCGCCAACTCCTGCAAGGATTCCTCCGGGTAGGCGTTGCTGCTCATGGCCGAGACGGCGGCGAGGCCGTGGTGGCGCAGGGCGATGGCGTCGAAGATGCCCTCGACGATCCACAGTTCCTCGACCTGCAGCAGGTCCAGGTCCGGCGGGCACCACCAGACGCCCTTGTAGCTGGCGCCGGGTTGGAAGCGCGCCTTCTGCTTGCCGAAGCGTGCCGGGCGGTCGATCAGCCGTTCCCAGTAGCCGCCCTTGGCCAGGGGGAAGCGCACCGTGGCCGAGCCGATGCCCTGGGCACGATCCCAGTAGGTTTCCTGGCTGTACCAGCCTTTGATCAGACCCAGGTCGAAGCCACGGGCGAATTGCAGGTAGCCGTCGGCGCTGGCGGCCGGGGCGCTGGCGCTGGGCTTGAAGCGCTCCGACCAGTCGTCGAAGAGGTCGGCGAACAGCTCCTTGACGTGCCAGCTCTGGCCGCACCTGGCTTCGCGACCGCACTTGACCACCCAGGGGGCGTCGGCGTCGGTGAACAACTCGCGCTGGTGGCAGGCCGGGCATTCGCCCTTGCGCAGGTAGTGGGTGCCGGGGCTGAGCCTGAGGCCCAGGTCGCGCTCGAGGCGGGGCAGCAGCTCGGCGCGCAGCTGCGGGTCCATGGGGTAGCGGGTCAAGGGGTCACCTGCGCATCCTCGGTCAGGTCGCGTACCAGGCGCAGTGCACCCTGCGGCTGACGCTCGGCGTCGTGGGCGAGAATCTGGAAGCTGCGGGCGATCTCGCGCAACTGGGCGCAGCTGTAGGCCTGCCGCACCTGCAGCAATGGCAGGTTGAAGACGATCCGCGGCGGTTGCTGCGGATCGCGGGTCAGGGTGACATCGAGGCAGAGCTTCACGGGCGCTTCTCCAGGTTGCGCAATTCATCGCGCAGGGCGCGGGCGGTACCGGCCACGGCGGCCAGCGCCGGGTGGTCGTGGTGGATACGCCAGCGCCGCAGGGGACCGGCCGGGACCGTGCGATAGCGGTCGTCCCACCAGTGTTCCTGCAGGCCGGCGCGATACTGGGCGGCCAGCCAGCGCAGGTAGGCCCGGGCTTGGGCGGCGGAGAGCTGGAGCGGGATGCGGAGGTTGGCAGGCATGGCGTGGTTCTCCCTCTCGGGGCGCAGCTCGCCCCTACCCACGCAAGGCGGGCATGGCGGGGGCGTAGCGGCGGGTGGTTTAGCGGCTGGAAGTGCGTGCGGGCGCTTCGATCAGGGCCGCGCAGACGTCCTTGACCGGGATGCGGTAGCGCTGGCCATGAGTGTCGACCAGGACCAGGTGGTCGGCGCTGCTGGCGGCCAGGTCGAGCCATGGGCCTGGCGGCTGGGTTTCACGCCGGCGGCGGAAGCCGGCGGGCGGCAGGTCATGGTGGGTCATGGCGTGGGTTCCTCCAGCGGGTCCAGCAGGTCCTTCTGGTTGCTGGTCATGCGGCTGGCCTCGGTAGCGGCGCGCTTGAGCCGCGACGGTGCCAGCGGCAGCACCAGGCGCGGCGCGGCCAGTCCCGAGGGGCTGAGCTGGTAGTCGATGGTCTGGGTACCGCCGAAGGTGGCGCCGCACGCCAGGTTCTTGCACTGGTACCAGAGCGAGCGGAAGCAGGGGGTTTCGCCCTTGCTGCAACGAATCACCAGCGGACCGTTGCAAGCCGGGCAGACCAGGCGGAATTCACTCATGATGGGCGGGCCTCCGGAAGGCGTGGCTGAGGGGTTGGTTCAGGGCATACATGACGGACTCCAGCGAATTCCGGGGCGCCGCCGTTCAGGCGTGCGGAAGGCTGTCGGGCATGGCTGTCGCCGGCTTGATGCCGAGCAGCACCGCACTGCGATGAGCTTCGCCGCGCAGGCATTTCTTCTGGCCGTTGAGCACCGCGTAGACGGTGCTGGGGTTGAGTTGGTGGCGCAGGGCGAACTCCTTCACGGAAATACCCTGGAGTTCCAGGCGCGTTCGTGCCTCTTTACAGGCTTGCTCGGTGGCATAGGTGTCGGCCATAGTTAACATTCGTGTGATTTGAAGTAATTGAGGTGAACGATATTCAACAAATGTTGAATAGTCAATCGCCGAGGGAGGCTTTTGTTGAAAATTGGCGACCGGTTGCGTTTGGAGCGTCTTCGGCTTGGCTTTAACCAGGCCGATTTCGCCGCCCTGGCGGGAGTGACCAAGACCAGCCAGTTCAACTACGAGAAGGGCGATCGCAGTCCCGATGCGAACTACCTGGCGGCGTTGCGCCCGCACGGCGTGGACATCCACTTCGTGGTGACTGGCGAGGCCCTGCCCGTCACCGAGTCGGCGCTGTCCACTGCGGAGGTGGAGCTGCTCGGCTATTTCCGGGGCATGTCCGACGCCAGCCGGGACGCCGTGCGGCGCATGGCCTTCGCCATGGCGGTGGCCGACGGCGCCCTGGATGTCGGACCGTCCTGAGAACCTGTTCACGATCTGCTGCGAGTCGGCCAAACGGCGTTGAAAACGGCCTGGAAGGCCAGCCCCACCTGGGCGGCCCCGTCGCAATGCTCATTTACCACTCGTAAACCCGAGCGCGGGTCCGATCCGCTTCCTCAGCTGTTTTCGTGGGGCCGCCTAGGCCTTGTTTGTCTCTAGCTCGCGAGATCGTGAACAGGTTCTGGGGACAGCGCCCGCCCGCCCGCATGGCCTAGACCGGGGCTGCGAGCCGCCTGGCAAGCTTTTGCGCAACTGCGACGAGAAGCACTTGGCGATCCGCATCACAAAAATGTACTGTATCTGTATACAGTATTTTTTGGAGGCGGCGACCGATGGATCAGGCGCGTTTGACATACCTATGGCATGAGCGACAACCGGTGCTGCTCCCCACTCGCGTCGAGATGGAGCTGGTACAGGCCTTTCGACAGCTGTCCTGCAGCGACCAGTTGACCCTCTGCCGCCTGGCCAACAGCCTGCTGCAGGTGCAAGGGCCGCTGCCCCCGCGGACCGACCAGCCGGCCGTCACCCCGCGCTTTCTGCCCCGCCCGCACTGAGTCCGCCCGGACTCGCCAGGCCCCTTCCGGTCGTATCGGTCTGGCTCACCTGCAGATCCACGAGTTTCGCTATCGTCCTGCCTCGGAGGTGTCTGGCCTCAGCTCGACGGCTTGGTCGTTCCCTGGCGCTCCTCGATCTTCTTGACCTCACGCTCCACGGCCTTGAGCGCGGCTTCCTTATTGGAGTAGAGAAAGCGCAGGTGGTAGGGATTGCGCTGGTCGCCCTGGGTCAGGCTGACCTGCTTGCCGGTCGCCGGGTCCCGGTAATAAGCCAGCACGCCGCTGTAGTTCGGCGGCACCTCGGTGACCAGATCCGCGACCAGGTCCTCCGGTTGCCTGGCCTGCAGGTCGCTGAGCTCGCTGACGAAGCCGCCATCCACGCTCAGGCTGTGCTTGACATCGCCGCCGTACCAGATGATGTCGTCTATCTCCGGCTTGATGCCCGTCAGGGTATAGCTGAGTTCCGGGATGAGTTCGGCGCAGCCGAGGGCCAGGTGATAGGAGAGGGTGGCGGCGCCGCGTTGCAGGCTCTGCCATTCCGTCTCGGCCGCCTGGTGCGCCTGGGTCTTGTTGGCATAGGTGTGGCGCAGGTCGAGGGGATTCTTGCCGTCGCCGACCACCTCTTCCAGGCGCTTGCCCTGATCCACGTCGTAGTAATAGGCACGGACGCCGTCGTTGGGGACGGTGAGCAGGTACTGGTGCTGGTCGCCGTCCTGGCGGTTGAGGATCATGTGCGGCAGGTCCTTGCCACTGGCCGTCTTGCTGCGGCCCTTGAGCATGAACAGCAGGCGACCGGCCTTGACCGTGGCGACGGCGTCGTACTCTTCGCCCAGGCGGGTCAGCAGGTTGGCATCGGACTCCCGCGCCTGGTCCAGCTGGAGAATCGGTTTTGCCTCGAGGGTGGCATCCACGACGGCGGCAAGACCCTGGCGTGCGGCCAGGATGCGCAGCACCTCGCCCAGGGTGGTGTTGCTGTAGCTCTGGTCGCGCTGGGTCTTGAAGCTCTTGCTCAGGTCGGCGCTGCGGGCGCGTAGCTTGAGCAGATCCGGCGCGCCGTTGTGGTTGATCTCGGCGATCAGGTAGGTGCCCTTGTCGACCAGGCCGGTGTTGCTCCAGCCCAGCTCCAGCCGAAGGGTGGCGCCGAGCGGGGGCAGGGGCAGGCGGCCATCGTGGTCGGACAGCGTCAGGGTCAACTCGTCCACCTCCAGGCCGCGCTTGTCGGTCAGCTCCAGGCTGACCAGGCGCGGCGCCAGGCGATCGCTGATGTCCTTGCCATCGAGCTGCAGGCGATAGATCGGCTGGGGATAGGCGCCCTGGTTTGGCCCTCGCAGGGAGGTGCGGCGCAACTGGCCGGTGGTGGGGTCCAGCACTTCGCTGATCATAGGATCTTCCGCAGCAGGCCGTTGCTGGCGGCCAGCGCGGTCCCGAGGAATTCGGCGGCCTGGTTGTCGTCGATGCGCTTGAGGACGAGGCTGAAGCCGATGCGGCGTGGAGTGCCGTCGGAGAAGAAGATCGTCTTGGTCTCGTTGAGGCTTTCGATCACCCAGAGGCCATAGATCCGGCCGGAGCCCTCGATCAGTGGCCAGGCGCTGCCGGTACTGGCCATGAGGCGCAGCACATCGAGGCTGGTGGGCGAACCGGCCAGCTCGGGCGCCAGCCAGCCGGGCAGGGTGATGGTGTCTTCGCCCTTGCCGACGAACTGGCGGGCCGGCTGGGCGCCGACGCGCTTGGTCACGGAATGGTTGTAGGCCGTATCCCGCTTGAGCTCGCTGTAGGCCAGGGTGTGCAGGCTGAAGACGAAGGTGCCGAGGGCCATCATCATGGTGGTCAACTCCAGTCTCGGAGGCTACTGCGGTTGCGCGCGGCCTGTTCGGTTTTCTCCCGGGCGATCTCGTTGCGCACCAGGGTGGCGATGTACTGGGCGTCCGCATTGGCCGGGGCGTTGATGGTGATGTTGAATACGTCACTGCCGATGGGGGCTGTGGCCGCGGTGCTGGCGAGAGGTAGGTGGTCGTCGACGGCCAAGGGGGCAGCCAGGGCCGGTGTGGCAGTGGCACCCAGTCCAAGAGCCAGGGCGCCGGCACCGGCCAGACGTTGCGTAGTCGCGGTCAATTGGGCCAAGGGACCAGCTTCACCGTTGGCCAAACCTTGGGCGAGACCTGCCATGGTGAATTCACCGAGATCGGCGAAGACGCGGCTCGGTGAGTGGATGCCGAGCTTTTCCTTGAACCAGCTGATGACGCTGTTTCCAGCATTACCTATGGCTTCTTGGACAGCACCTAGACCAGAGCTGATGCCATTAACCAGACCACTCAGCAATTGGCCGCCCATCTCGGTGAATCGGCTTGGTAGTTCCAGGCCGAAATAGTCCAGCAAACCGGAAAAAGCCTGATACAGCGCGCCAACTGGTGAGAAGTTCAGGATCAGGGTGCCGACACCGCTCAGACCCTCTGCAGCTATTTGCTTGACGTTTTCCCACAAGCTATCGAAGAAGGGCAGCAAGGTTTCTTGGATGGACGTCAGACTCGTGCCGAGACTATCGAGCAGGCCGCCAAACAGCTGTCCGCCCAGTTCGCTGAGCTTGCTCGGGAGGTCAAAGCCGAAGTAGTTGAGCAAGGCACTGAAGCCCCGGTAGATCAGGCCGATTGGTGAAAAGTCGAGCAGCACGCTGGCGATGCCACCAATACCTCCGGAAACGCCCTGCTTGATTTCTTCCCAGAGACCCGTGAACCAGGGGCCGATGGTGCCCCAGTTGGCGTAGATCAGGGCACCGGCGAGCGCTATACCGGTGATGATGGCCAGGATGGGGTTGGCCAGCATGGCGGCACCGAGGAGACGGACGCCATTGATGAGCAGGTTGAAGGCCCCCATGCCGATTTCGCCGAGTAGTCGCAGACTGCTGCCGGCAAGGCTCAGGGTACCGCCACCTAGCTTAGCCAGTAGCTCGAGGGTGCCGAATAGCGCAGGGCCGGTCAGACTCAGCATGCCTTTGAACAGCGCGAAGGGCGCCATCACACCGGCCAGGCCCACGGCGAGGGCGCCGAAGGTAGCGGACAGGACGCTCGCACCCACGGCGAGATCGACCAGGACGGCACCGGCTTTGGGATTGTCCTCCAGCCACTGGGTCACCTTCTGGGTGACCGCCGCGACGATTTCCAGCGCCTTGACGTAGGTGGGCAGGATGGTCGCGCCCAACTGCCGGTACAGATCGGCCTTGCGTGCCTGCAGCTCGAGCTCCGCGCCTTCAGGCGTTTTTTGCGCCTGGGCGACCAGGCTATCGATACCCGCGGCGGCGCGCGTCTTGGCGCTGCTCTGTTCGAGTTGTTTGCGCTGCTGATAGAACTGGGTGAAGAGTTCGGCACCGGCTTGATTGGGCAGGATGGTGCGGAGGGTGTCGAGGACCTGGCGGTCACCGCTGATGCCCTTGGCCTTGAGCGCTGGCAGCAGGACCTGTTGCAGCCAGGCGGCCTGGTCCTGGGCGAACAGGTCGCTGCCCTTGAGCGCGCCGGCGTCCAGGGTGGCGTGGGCGCCACTGGTCTTGACCCGACCCGGATCGACCAGGCCCAGGCTCTGCAGCTTGCTCGCCGCCGCCGCGGTGGTGCTGCCCTGGTAAAGGTTGCGGTAGCTGGCCGATAGGCCATCGCCCACCTTGTCGCCGCCCAGTTGTTGCACCAGCGGCTCGAGGCCGTTGTAGAAGGCGTCGGCGCTCAGGCCGCGTGCGGCTTGCCCGCCGTTCTCCAGCACCTTGAGCCATTCCGGCGGGGCGACCCGCCCCTGGGTGTTGGCCAGGGTCTTCTGCACGGCATCAGCCTGGGCCTCGAAGCTGGCTTTGTCGTTCTGGCCGCCACGCGCGGCGATGACTGGCAGCATGGCGGTGAACTGGGCGGATTTCTCGGTCCCTTCATCCTTGCCGTAAAGGGCCTGATTGGCGAACTGGAGTTTGGCCAGGATGGGCGCAGCCAGTTTGGCTTGGTTGATGTCGCTGAACTCGACCAGGGCCTGGCGCATAGCTCCTAGTTTTTCGGTAGTGCTGGAGCCATAGACCTGCATGGCCTTGGCGTATTTGACGGCGTCGGCGGTGGCCTCTTCGCCCAGATTGAGGGCGCCGATACGGTTGACTTCCCCGTTGAAGCGTTTGGCTTCTTCTATAGCGGGCTTCAGCATGCCGAGGCTCTGCTCGACGGTGGCAGAGCCCGTTTCGCGCAAGGCGGACAGGCGCTCGGAGACTTTGTCGAAAGCCTCGCCGCGTTGCTCAGCTTTGGTCTGGGCAGCCGCCTGGGCGGCTGCCAGGCGCTGCTCGAGGAGGTTGATGGCGGCCTGAATCCTCCCTGTGGCGGATGACATGCTGCGGGTCTGGGTATCATTCGCCATCGGGAGCGGCTCTCATACGGGCGCGTTCGCGCCAGTCCATCAATTCGGCCAGGCTCATCGCATCGAGCTGGTCCAGTGGCCAGTGGAAGGTGATGGCGAGGTCCGCCATCGCGTCCTCTACGTGGCGGGGAAGAGCGCCGCCTTGTCGGACTTCTTCAGCAAAAAACCGACGATCTTCCCGCCCAGGTCGACCAGGTCGGCCGGGTCCAGGGCGCGCACCTCGGCTTCGCTCAGGCTGGGCTGGCTGATGCGCGGGACGATGCGGACGATGGCGTCGACGTTGAGGTTGAGCAGTTCGGAGAGCGACACGCCGCGCAGTTCGCCGGCAGTGGGCTTGCGCAGGGCGAGCTCTTCGATACGGGTCTCGCCGCGCTGCACGGGCTGGTCGAGGACCACGAGGTTGTCTTGGGTGGTAGCGGTCATGGGGGAATTCCTTGCAGGCTGGATCGGGCCCGCCGCAGCGGGCCCGGGAGGGGTCAGATACCGAGGGCGGCGCGTTGCTGGGCCAGACGATCCTTGCCGTCGACCTTCTCGATGAAGGCCATCAGGTCGATCTCGATGACGGTGACGCCATCCACCGTCAGCTTGTAGTAGCTGCAGGTGGTGGTGATCTTGTGCTCGGTGGTACCGCCGGCACTGGCTTCGCCCATCTCGATGGATTCGTGGCGACCGCGCACGACGATCTCCACGGCGGTGACGTCGCCGCTGTCGTCCTGCTGGTAGGCACCGGCGAAGCGCAGCGGCACGGCGTCGGCGCCGACCGCGCCGAATTGCTTGAGCGCCGTCAGGTCCAGGCCGCCGAGGGTCCATTCCAGCTGGATACCGTCATCGCTGAGGCCCATGTCGGCCTTGACCGGGCCGCTCATGCCGGCGCCGCGGAAGGCTTCCATCTTGCGCGCCAGCTTGGGCAGGGTGCAGGACTTGGCAACGCCGAGGTAGCTGTTGCCGTCGTTGAACAGGTTGAGGTTCTTGAGGGTGCGGGGCAGGGCCATGGGATGCTCTCCAGAGGCGCGCCCAGGGGGCGCGCCGGATCAGGTTCAGGCGTTGACGCGGGCGGCGAAGTCGACCAGGAAGCGGTCGGTGATGCGCTGGCGCAGGGTGAGGTCTTCCAGCGGCGGCACTGGGGTGTAGTCGTAGTCGAGGAACAGCTTGCCGGCCTTGAGCGACTCTTTCTCGTTGGCCTCGGCGTCGTACCAGCACTCGCCGCCCAGCAGGTAGCCCTGGCGGGTCAGCTCGCGGAACTTGGCGTTGATGCCTTCGACGATGTCGCGCACCAGGCTCGGGTGCATGGGCCGGTCGTTGGCCCAGAAGTGCGCCTCGGCCATGGTGTCGGCCAGCACCTGGGCGGTACGGGTGTAGTTCTCGAAGGCGAACAGCGGATCGGCGCTGGTGGTGCGCGAGCCCCAGAAGCGGTAGCCGTCGTGGTTGATCAGGGTGGTGACTTCCTTGCTGTTCAAGTAGTCGCTGTCGGTGGCGGTGTTCTGCAGATCCCAGAACACGTCCTTGCTGATGCCGGTGACGCCGTCGACGGCCACGTTGGACAGGGTCTTGTGCCAGCCGGTGCTCTGGTCCAGCTGGGCCCGCAGGCCCAGGGCGCGGGCAGTGGCGTTGGCGGTCACGGTCTTGTCGTCGACGGTGGACCAGGCCAGGAAGTCGGGCCAGTGCAGCATCAGCTCGCGGGCGCCGAACTTGCCGCGGTAGGTGACCGCGTCTTCCTTGGTGGCGCAGTCGTTGCAGCTGGCGTAGACGAAGCCGCGCAGCTGCTTGGCGATGGCCACCAGGGCGGTGGTCACTTCCAGGGTGTCCAGGCCGGGCACGCCGAGGATGCGCGGGGTGACGCCGAGCTGGGCCTTGGCGGCCAGCAGGGCCTTCATGCCGGTGTACTTGCCATTGGCGGCACCACCGATGATGTTGCTGGTCAGTTCGGCGGCGTTGGCGCCGTCGGCGACCCGCACCACCACCACGAGCGGTTGGGCCTGGTCGGCGATCGCCTGTAGCGAGGCCGCCAGGGTGCCCTTGGTGCCGGCCTTGGCGACGGCGGCCTGGACGTTGGTCAGCAGGACGGGCGTGTCCAGCGGGAAGGCGGTGGCGTCGGCGTCGCTGGCGGTGCAGACCATGCCGATGACCGCGGTGGAAACGGTGGAAATGGAGCGGGTGCCTTCGTTGATCTCGAGGACACGGACGCCGTGATGATAGTCAGCCATGAGGGTTTGCCTGCGCGGATGGTGAGGTGACGTTGCACAGGCTGGCGCAATCCCTGGCGCCTGTCGTGGTGGGGGGGTTGTGGGCGCTGGGGATACAAGGCGCCAGGGTGAAAGGGTGATTTGGCGCAGAAATGAAAAAGCCCCCGCGGGCGGGGGCTTGTCGATACGGGGTGGGCTAGCGGTAGAGCCAGACGGGCGGCGCGGGCTGGTCAGCCTGTGGAAAGCCCGGCGTCGCTGGCCAGTTGCGCAAGGCGTCACGATAGATCAGCAGTTCCTGGTAACTCTCGGGAGAAAGCGTTTTGTCCCCGCCGAGATCCACCTCGTCGCGATGGCGGTTGACCAGGCGGTCGGTCACGGTCAGCTGGTTGTCTCGCCATACCCGCATCTGCCCCTGGAGTTCGAGCAAGGGGTCAACCGCAGGGGCCTGGGTTACCAGATCGCCGGTATCCAGATACCAGCAGTCGCCGGTCCTGAGGTCCCAGTCGGTGTCGGACACCTCTATCAATTGTTCCTGTGGTGGAAGCTCGGGATAGCTGAAGGCCTCGGTATCCAGCCAGCCGAGGATGGCGCGGCTTATCGGGTCGAAATGTGCGTAGCGCATGGTAATTCTCTCAATGTTCGATTATCAGAAGTCCCGGCATGCCGGCGCCGCCGGCGCCACCCGTACCGGATGTTCCGGCGTAGCCACCGCCACCACCGCCGCCGCCCGTGCCAAAACCAGCGGCATTGCCACCTGGCTGGCCGTTGGCGTTGCCGGCACGACCGCCCCCGCCGCCCGTGCCAAACGGACCACTGCCACCCGAGCCGCCATTGCCACCTTTGTTGACGGTTTGACCATCGCCGCCAGAGGTGGCGCCTATGCCGGTCGCGATTCCGCCAGCCCCGTAGCTGACATTGCCAGGCGCGCCAGAAGCACCACCCGCGAGGGTGAGCAGGTTGCCGAAGGCCGTAGATCCGCCAGCCGTGCCCTGGCCACCAGTCGACGCGACGGCTCCCGTCAGGCCACCTGAGCCGCCGCCGCCAATCGTGATGGCGTAGGACGTTCCAGGAACGACATCAATGGGGGTGCGGACCACGGAATTACCCGCGCCGCCACCTGCGCCGGCACCGGTCCCGGACACGTTGTTCCCATCGTATCCAGCGGCACCGCCGCCGCCGCCACCACCGCCACAACCCGAGATCCAGACCTTGGTCACACCGGCTGGACAGGTCCAGGTGCCAGAGTTCTGGAAGCGGTACATCGCCTTTTTCCGCGCCATCTCGGTTTGGACCCAGGCGGTGTTGGCCGCGTTGTTCGAGCTGTCGTTGGTAATTGGGGTCAGGGTCTCGAGCCCGGAAGATATGGCTACCCGGCCGGTAGTCAGATTCACCGCGAAGGGACGTAGATCGTTCCAGCTGCCATAGGCATCACCCTTGGCGGTGAGCAGCAGGTAGAGGGCGGCGCCATCGTGGCGCCAGAAGTAGCCGTAGTCGCCGTTTACATGGCGCCAACTGTTCGAGTTGGTCGTCTGGACCTCGCCGCTGAAGCGCTTGGTGCCATTGACGCTCTGGTCGCCTTCGCTGCTCAGTAGCTGACCGGTACGGCCGGCCGGCAGTGTTGCGCTGCCGATCTTTACCTCCCCGCCGGTAGAGATCCCCAGCCAACCGACTCGTCTGTCCTTCGTCGCCTCACCTGGAGGGGTGTAGGAAAGCCAATGGGCCCAGCCACCATTACCGTCCTGAACGGCCTGCAGCGAGCAAACGGTGTAGCCACCGCTATTCGCCATTTCCAGTGCCACGTTTCCGGTTTCTTCCTGGTTTTGCAGGTAGACGACCTTCAGGCCCTTGGCTGCTGACTTTCCAGCTAGCCAGTGGGCAATTTCAGTCGGTAGATCGGCGAAGCGACCGCCGGTGGCGACCTTGGCCAGGGTGTCGGCCATCGCCAGCTCGCGCCAATCGAACCAGGTGCTGTCGTGCCGGACGCGCATGAAGGAACGTGCCCGGGTACCGGAGGTGCCGAAGATTTCGGTGGCCAGCTGCACGGTGCGGGTGGCCGAGCCATGGGTGATGACGTCGAAGGCGACCAGTGCGGAGTCGCTGCCGGTAACGCGCGGGTAGTTCTGGGCGACGGCCTTGCTCTGGGTGCCCTCGTAGCGAACGGTGATACCGAGCCCGGCCTGGTTGAGGTCCAGATTGAGGCCACTCACCGACTCGGTACCCACACCGAAGGCCGCCAATTGGGCCAGGACGCCAGCCGCGGTCTGCAGCTGGTCGCTGGTGGTACCCGGCGCTGGACGAGGGGCGGTGGGCTTGCCGGTCAGCGCTGGCGAGTCGAGCAGGCCATCCAGGCGTGCCTTGAGCCAGCGGGTGCGGTTGGCCAACTGGTTGGCCTGGCGGTTGGAGATGCCGTCCGCACCGCCGACCACCGGGTCGCTTTTTTCGATCTGGTAGATCCCGTCTTCGTACTGGTTTTGTTCGGTGAGATTGGCCATCAGGCGACTCCATAGGTATAGCTTGCGTCGTAGAGGAAGGTGCCGCTGTGGTCGTTGAGCGCGGCGGTGAAGTTGAGAGACAGCAGTTCGCAGCGCGCCGGGGCCACGTCGGCCAGGGTGCTGCGGATCAGCGCCGCTTGGGCGACGCTGATGGGTTGCTTGACGTACAGCCGGTACTGGGCCCAGTGCTCGGCATGGCCGTGGAAACGTTCGCCGTCGTAGAGGTAGCTGGCGTCGTAGTGACCGCCCTGGGCACCTTCGAGCAGGGTGAAGTCCTGGTTGCCGAGCAGGTTGGCCAGTGCCCGGCGCACCGCGCCGCGGGTGCCCTTGTGGCGATGGATACGCACCGAGTCGGCGATCACCTGGCGCTTCCTGTCCTCTCCCCAGTTGGCGTCCCAGTCGTCCACCGAGACTGCCCAGGCCAGCCAGGGCAGCAGGCCGGCCGGGCATTGCCAGGGATTCCAGAGGTCACGCAGTGGCACCGGCAGCGCCGCGAGGTCGGCGTTGGCCTCGGCCAGGGCCGTTTCGAGACGGGTGCGGTTGGGTGGCAGCAGCGACTCAGGCATCATCGGCAACCTCCGTGGTCAGGCTGATGGCGCTGCAATAGGCCGCCTGCTCGGCGGTCACGGCGAGGTCGCTGGCCGGGCTGACCAGGCGCACGTTGTGCACGCCGCTCTGGTGCAGGGCGGCGAACAGGCCGGAGCGGGTGACATCCTTGCCCAGGGCATGGCGCTCGGTGACATAGGCCTCGGCCTTTGCCAGGGCGTTCTGCCGGACCACGGTCAGCTCGGGGCCGGGATAGAGCTGCAGGGTGGCCTTGACCTGGTAGGAGAGGACCGCGGCGGCGCTGACCTCGACGGTGTCGCACAGCGGGCGTACGTCTTCATCATCCAGGGCGGCCGCGACCTGAGCCAGCAGGGCCGCGTCGGGAGCGCCGTCGCCCGCGGCCGCGAGCACCACCACCCGAACCATGCCCTGGAGCGGCCGCAGGATGGCCACGTCCTTGACCTGAGGCGAGGCGGACAGGGCGTGGTAGCGGTAGGCGTTACGCGAGCCGGCGGTGGTGAAGCCTTCCAAGGCCAGCTGGGTGCGCTGGCGCAGGCGTTCGTCGCTTTCGTAGACGGCTGCGCGGGGTGGCTTGGCATCAGGGTCGGCCGGGGTCACTAGCGCCCGCGTGACGCCATACCAAGCTGCCAGGTTCTCCAGGTCGGCGCCGATCGCATAGGCCAACAGCGTGGCCTTGGCGCCTTCGTTGATACGCTGGCGCAGCAGCAGCTCGCGGTAGGTGTTCTCCTCGAGCAGCTTGGTCAGCGGCTCGGATTCCAGAGCTAGCCGGTCGGCCAGGGCTGCCTGCTCGGCCGCCGGCCAGAGGGCGAGTAGACGCGCCTTGCGCTGGGCCAGTAGCGTCTCGTAGTCGAGGGTCTCGACCACGGTAGGCGGGGGGAGTTGGGAGAGGTCGATCATGGGTGGACTCCGCTGATATGGGGCAAACGGGAGGTGCCAGACGCACGCTCCCGCTCTTCTAGAGCGCGGATGGGGTGAGGTTGGTGGCGGCGACGCCCGAAGGAGGACGGGCGCCAGGGCGTTGTTGGATCAGTCATGTGGGAGGCGCTGGGAAGGATTACGCTGCACAGGCTGGCGGATTCGCGCGTAGGGGGCGCGGGGTGGGAGTTGTAGCGGGCGCCGTTACAAGATCGGGCGCAGACTCGACGCCCAGCGCACGGCCTCGGCCAACTGGCCGGGGCTGTAGCGCTGGGGCAGCGGCAGGCCCAGGGTCTGGGCGCAGAACTCGGAGCAGAACCAGCGCGACCGGCTCTGGATGCCGGCGGGGAGCACCTGGCTGCCGAGGATGCCGAGCCAGTCGTAGCCGGCGCCGGTTTCTTGCTCGAGCAGCTGCTCGACGTGAGCGGCCTGGATCCAGGGCAGGGGCAGGAAGTCCCAGACCGCTGGGTCCTGGTCGATCACCTTGGCGCGCACGCCGTCGTCCCGCGGCGAGCTGGTGACGAAACGGCCGTCCGGTAGCACCAGCTCACAGTGTGAGTAGGGGCTGCGGGTCCAGGCGCGGATGAGGCGGTCGTAGGTGTCGCCCGGCGCCTTGTACAGGGCCAGGCGGATCACTGCGGTGGCGTCCAGGTGGTGGCTTCGACCTCGGCGACGGTGGTGGCCTTGGCCAGTTGCTCTTCGAGCTGGATCTTCCGGGCGATGCAGGCATTGATGGCGTCCTTGCCATCGGTGCCCACGCGCTGGATCTGGGCAGCGGTGTGCGGGCGGTAGGCCCAGGTGCCGGTGGCGTCCTGGCACCAGAAGGGGGTGGTCCAGTCCTCGGCCAGGCCGGGAATGAGTGAGGCCAGCACGGAAGCCTGCAGGTTGCTCTGGGCGGTAGCGTTGGAGGGATAGCCGTAGGCGGTGCCGAGGGCGGTGGAGGTGAAGCCTTCGGTGATGCTGGCAGCGCAGCTGGTATCCAGGTTGGCCAGGGCAATTGCTTTGAGCTGCTCCAGAGAGTACTCCGGGGCAGCAGTCCCGCCTGCTGTGATCCATTCCTGGTAGGCACGGAAGTCGCGATTCGCCTGGTCCTGCGGAATGAAGGCGCCATCGCTCAGGCGAATCACGCCGCCGGTGGCCAGTTTGTATAGGGGATTGGTCATGGTGTTCGCCCTCAGAGTTCGGCTTCGGCCAGGTAGTTGCCGGAGATGTAGGATTGCGCTGCGCTGTTTGCAGCGGCTCGAGGCTGGAAGCCGATAGAACTCGCACCCTGGACGGCATGTGCGCCCATGTTCACGCCGGCCGTAGCCGACAGCGTGACGGTCGGAATAGCCCGCTTCGGGACCTTGAACTCGACCCAATAGCTGATGCCGGCGCCACCGCCGCTGGTGCAGTAGCCTTCCAGCAGGTAATAGCCGGCTTCGCAGTAGCGCTGGCAAAGCATGAGCTCCAGCGCTAGTGGCCTTATCTCAAACGGCGTCGCAATGGCTCCCTCTTCGAGCTGCCAATCCCAGGTATTGAAGGTAAAAGTGGCGCCGGACGGCATGAGCAACAATATTTCGAGGAAGTCGTCGGTATTCGTCCCGATAGTCTTTCCATTGATAGAAGGGACATCGAACGTGATTGACTGACGACCGACATTTTGCAGGGTGATGCTGCCAACTACGGTATCGACCGTGGCGCTGGGGCTTCCGCCACTTCCGAAGTATTGGCGAAGAATGACGGTGCAGTTCAGAGCGACAGACGCCGACCCAGAAAGCGAAAAGGTCGCTTTTTTGCCTTCCAGCGTTCGCACCGACTCTACCCGCTGCGTCAGGGATGGCGAGTTGCTGCTAGCGGTCGTTTGCTGCCAGTTGAGATAGCTAATGCCAAGACCAGAACCCGCACCATGCACTCGACCAGCGACGGTACATACGCCGCTACCGCTGTTCGCGATGAATCGATCAGCGATGTAGAGGCCTTGGCCCGAAAGCGTCCGGGTCGCGCCTCTGTGCCAGTAGTAGAACGACGGATTGATCAGCCGGTTTCGCAATCCCAGCTGACCGATAACGTTCGAGCTGACAGCCGCGAACGCCTCAGCGGCACCGCCGAGCACCATCCATCCCTGCGTTTCAGGGCGAGCAACCAGCAAAGCCGAGCACAGCGGGGGCAGCGTTAACGCCTGTGACAAGGTCTCGCCAGCTGCGGGCGTAACCACTACCAGGGTCGAAGTGGAGGTGTTCTTGAGCAGCAGCGCAGCCCCCACCGGCAGCGCGGACAGAGCAGGCAGCACCACGGCGCCGGTCGCCGGCAGGTTGATCCGAATGACCTTGCCGACATCATCAGCTACCAGGGTCGCGCCGACTGCGTCGATGTCCTTAATCGCTGAGAACTCAAGGCCCTTTGCCTTGACGTACTCGGTGGTGGAAAGACTAGTGTCGTTGTCGAAGCGCGGCGGCGTTGGCGCCTTGGGATCGCCGGTGAAGGTCGGCGACTTGAGCGGCGCGTAGCCACTGGTAATGTCAGCGAAGTTCAGCGCCGTGGTCCCCAAGGAAATGGGCGCATCGGTGACCAGCTTCCAGAGGGTATCGGCCTGGGCGGTGCCTTGCTCGACGTAGACGGTCAGGCCCGGGGTGACCTCACTATTGGCGTCGGCATCCTGAACACGATTCCAGGTACCGGGCGCGACCAGATAGAGGCCGTTCTGGCTGGCGGTGTCTTGGTTCTTCACCAGGATGCGATCACCCACGGCCAGGGCGATGCCGTCGACCGTGGACGTGCCGGACAGGGCCAGGTTCGCCGTGGTGGCCACCCGCACCGACTGCTTGTTGTCCAGGCGGTTGACCGCCACGGTGATGGCGTCGTCGACGTATTGCCGGGTGGCCAGGATGACGCTGGGATCGATCTTCAATTCCACGGAGCTGGTGCTGCTGACCACCAGGATCATGCGTAGCACCTGGGTGCGGCCGGAGCCTTCGGCTAGCTGCGGCTTGTAGCTGGGTGGGGTATTGGCCACGGCGATCAGGTTGCCGTCGCCGTCGTACAGGCCCATCTCGCGGATCCAGTTGCCGCCGCTGGCCTCGGGGATGACCAGTTCGGCAATGATCTGGCTGCTGTTGTTGGGATCGACGCTCAGGGTATTGAGGCCGGCGCGGTACCACTCGCCGGCCAGGGCCGTCTGGGTGCGCGTGGGCGTGGGCACCGCGCCACCGCCATCGCCGACCGCCATCTTGGCGATTTTCAAGGTGGTGTTGAGCGCGGCGGCGTTGGCCAGCTTGGCCTCGCCGATGGCCGTGAGGATAGCGTAGTAGGTCTGGCTCATGGATAGATGCTCAGGGTGTCGAGGATGTGGGTGCTGCCGGCGCCGAGCAGGGCCTGGCCGCTGACGACGATGGCGTCGGGTTGGTAGGCGTAGACGCTGAGGATCTCGCCCTGGTAAGTCGCGATGCCGAGGTTGGCGACACCGCGGGTTTCCAGGCTGATGGCCAGGCCGACCAGGTGCCGGCCGATCGGGCGGGCATCGTCGATCAGCAGGCTCATGGCGTCGTACATGGTCTCGGTGATGCCGCTGTCGAGCACGCCGACGTCCAGGCGGAAGGTGCCTGGAGTGCCGGTCGGGCTCTCCTGCCACCACTCGCGGACACGGATCAGGTAGCCCAGGGGTTCCACCACCCGGCGCAGGGCGCCGATGGTGCCCTTGTGGGCGTGGACGAAGTACGCCGACTTGATGACTTGGCGCTTGGTCTCCGGGCTCCAGGTGCTGTCCCAGCGGTCCACCGAGCGGGCCCAGGCGAGGTAGGGCAACAATTCCTCGGGGCAGCGGTCGGGATCGGCCAGGTCGCGCAGTGGAACCGGTACCTCGCCGATGCCGGCCAGGGCCTCGGCGGCGAGACGTTCCAATTGGGTGCTGTTGGGCGGTAGCCGGTTGCTCATGGTCAGGCGCCCAGGGTGACGCTGGTAGCGGTGCAGTAGGCCGCCTGGGCTTCGGTGGGGGTCAGGTCCTGCCAGTCCTGCAGCTCCACCCAGGCCACGCCAGCCACGTGCAGCGCGGCGTCGATACCGGAGCGCGACACCCGCACGCCGAGACGGCGGCGCTGATTCACATAGGCGGCCAACTGCTGGCGAGCCGTAGCCAGGATGACTTCGCCCTCGGCACCGGTATTGGCCAGGTGCAGCACGGCCTTGACCTGGTAGGTAAGTATCTGCGCGGACTGCACGATCAGGCGATCACCCACCGGGCGCACGTCTTCGTCATTGAGGGCCTGGCTGACGGTGGACAGCAACTCGGCCGAGGCGCTGCCGTCGCCGTCCAGGCTCTGCACGGTAACGGTCACCACGGCGGGGCTGGGGCTGGTGGCGCTGGCGTCGGCCACCTGACCGCTGGCGTTGCGCGCATGCAGGATGTAGGCATTGCGCGGCCCGGCCACGCTGAGGCCTTCCCAGGCCATCTGCACCCGCTCGCGCAGGGCGTCGTCCGTTTCCAGCACGGCGGCGGTAGGCGGTACGGCGCTGGGGTTGGCGGGGGTGACCACCAGGCGCGTCAGGTTGACGCCCGCGGCGATCTGCTCCAGGTCACTGCCACGGGCCTTGGCCAGCATGGTGCCCTGGGCTGCCTCGTTGACGCGCTGGCGCAGCAGCAGTTCGCGATAGGTGTTTTCCTCGAGCAGCTTGGTCAACGGCTCGGATTCCAGCGCCAGGCGGGCGCGCAGGGTGGCCTGCTCGGCCGCGGGCCAGAGGCTGACCAATCGCTCCTTGCGCGCCTGCAGGAGGCTTTCGAAGTCCAGTGGCTCGACCACGCTCGGCGCCGGCAGTTGGCTCAGGTCGATGGGAGTGAAGGTGGTCATGACAGGCCCCCGAGGAGCAGCGGGGCGCGCAGGCTGACGGCCGCGTCGTTGACGGTGCTGTAGCCCTCCAGCTCGATGAAGGCCTGGCCGGGGCGCTCGCCCTGGACCAGATCGATATGGGTGAGGTTGAGGCGCGGCTCCCAGCGCAGCAGGGCGATCACCGCGACCGCCTTGGCCTGCAGGCCGAGGGCGGCGTTGAGCGGCTGGTCGAGGAGGCGGAACAGGTCGCAGCCGTAGTCGCGCCGCATCAGGCGGCTGCCGATCGGCGTGGTGAGGATGTCGGTGACCGATTGCTGCAGGTGCTCGAGGTCGCCCAGGGCCTGGCCGGTGTTGCGATTCATGCGGGTGCTCCTGTCTGGCTGCCGCCGCTCTGGACGCCGCCGTGGGTGTGCTTGACCAGGCTGATGCCGGCTGCCACCACGTCCTGGCTCACGGTCACCTTGCCGGTGACATGCTGGTTGCCGGTCTGGGTGTAGTCGCCCTGGTGGGTGATGGGGCCGACGATGGTGATGCCCCCGGTACTGGTCAGCTGGGTGACCCCGCCTTCGGGCAGCACGGCGCTGAGGCGATGGGCTTGGCTGTCGTACTCGATGACGGCGCCGTCGGGGTAAGTGCGTCGATGCAGGTCCGCGCGATCACCATTGGCTGGCAGCGACTGGCTGAACAGGCCGCAGAGGACGATGCCCTGGGGGGTCTGGCCGCTGGGGCTGAGCAGCACGACCTGCTCGCCCAGGGTCGGCGGATCCCACTCGCGGCTGCTGCCGGCGCGCAGGGTCAGCCAGGGCAGCCAGCCGGTCAGCAATTCACCGCTCTGCACGCGGACGCGGGCGGCGCGTGGTTCGGTGAGACTGCCGTGATCCACCGCGGCGATGGTGCCGAGGCGGATCAGGTTCTCGAGGAGGCGGGAGAGCGCGGCGAATTCGTTCATGCCGCCAGCATGGCGCTCGCCCGGGCGCCACGCAGCTAGTGGGCGTTGTCGGCACGTGGCCGACAAGCTCAGGCGGTGCCGATCAGCCGGGCGACGTCCGGGTTGGCCGCCAGGAAGGCCTTGAGCTTGTCGAGCGGGTCCCCGGCCGCGAAGGCCTTGGGCCGGTTGACCAGGTGCCAGGCGCTGCCGTTCCAGCGCGGCCACTGGCTGTCCTCCCAACGGGGGGGCGGCGGCGTTTCCACGCAACGCGCCGGCAGGAGATAGACGCCGGGATCGAGCGGCGAGGCGTCGGCGACGGTCTCGCCCAGATATAAGCCGGCATGGTCGAGTTGATAGACGAGCTTGTCCATGGGCACTCCTTCAATACTTGATGCTGGCCAGCAGGGCGACGTTGCGCGCCCGGGCGCCGGTCGACGTCGCGACGACGACCAGCAATCGCCTCAGCCCTGGCTGCGCTTGGGATGCGGCATGGCCAGCGCCACGGCATCCCCAGCGGCGCTGGACTGCCATTGGCTGAGGTCGCCATCCGCCGTGGACAGCTGCCAGGTACCGGCGTCCAGGTAGGGGCTGTAGTGTGGCTCGGCGGGGCGGCTCAGTTGGTAGGAGCCGTCCGCCTGGCGCTCGGTCACCACTCTTTCGGTGAGCGGCAGCAGCAGGGTCAGGCCGGTCGCGGTCAGCTCGAAACCGATGCCCTGGGCGGCTTGGTCGAGATTGACCAGCAGGTCGGACTGGTTGTCCCGTACCCAGAGCAGCAGTGCCAGGAGCACCAGGTCGACGTCGCCGGCGAAGTCGCTGAGGCTCAGGCGCAGCTGGTAGGCGTACTCCCAGGACAGGCTGGTGGCGCCGGTGCAGTGCAGCCGGCCCTGGGTGACGGTGAGCGCCAGGCGGTCGGGGTTGTCGTGCAGTTCCGGGATGCTGGCGAGCAGCTGGGCGCGAAGACTAGCGGGTTTGTTCATGGTGGGCCTGCTGCAGGGTGTAGATCTGGTCGACCTGGGCGGCGCAGTCGGCCCACGCTGCCTCCAAGGTGTCGGCGTCGGCGAGCAAGTCGCCGTTACTGCGCGGCGCCGTGGCCGGTAGCTGGCAGGGCGTCACCAGTGGACAGCCAGTCACGGTAAGCACCGGCACCGTCGAGGGTGGGGCGCTGGCGCAGCCGGCGAGCTGCAGCAGGCAGAGGCTGAGCAGCCCAGGCCTTGAGATCGCGGTTTTCATCTTCGAGCTCCTGCAACCGGCGCCGGCGGAGATCCAGCTCGCGGCGCAGGTCGTGTTGGGTGGTCTGGAGTTGGCGTTGGGCGGTGCGTTGCTGGTCCAGCACCTGCTGCAGCTGGCGCAGTTCGGCCTGGGCCGTGCCAGCGGCCTGGCGGGCGCTGTCGAGCTCGGCGCCGGCCAGTTGCAGGCGCAACTGCTGCGCATGCAGCCACAGGCTGAGCAGGACGCAGCCGATCAGCAGCGCCAGGGCACCGAGCAGCCGTGCCGCCAGCCCGTTCATAGCGGTCGCCAGCCGGCGTGGTCGAGCGCCGCGCGATCCAAGTGGCGGGGATCGCCGACCACCACGATGGCCTTGACCCCCGGACTGGTGCGCTGGATGGCCTCGGCCAGGCGTTCGGCGTCCTCCAGGGACGCACCGGCCGGCAGGATGAAGACGTCGCCATCACGATTGGGGCGCTGCGGGTCGTGGCTCATCGAGCGGACTCCGCCTGGTAGCGGGCGAAGGCGCGCGCCAGCTTGATGTCGTAGAGATTGCGGGCATAGCCGGGCCCGTTGTAGCCACGGGCGAAGTCCGCCCATTTGCCGGCGCGCAGGCTCTGCAGCAGCCCGGGTTGGGCGTGCAGGAAGCGCACGAAGGCCTCCAGGTGCGCGGCCGCGCCGCTCGTCATCCGGGCGACGAAGTCCTGGATATCGGCGTAGTCCAGGGTCTGCCAGTGGTAGCCCATGATCTGGAACAGGCCCCAGCTGGCCGACTCCAGGGCCAGGTTCTCGTCGAGCTGGCGGGCCAGGGTGAGCCGTTGCCATTCGCTGGCGCCGTTACCGTAGCCACCGGGTTGTGGATTGACCAGGGTGGGATAGTCCTGGGCCAGCAGCTCGGCCGTGGCGCGGCCGCGACGTTCCACCAGGCGGGCGTAGAAGACATGGCGTTCGAAGAGGATCACCGGGCGGCCGTCGTCGAGGAAGCCGCTGCCGCGGGATTCGACCTCGGTGACCGCCTGGATAGCGGCCAGGGGCACGGCCAGGGTGCTGGCGGCGCGCTGCAGATCGGTTGGGGCGAGCTGGCGGGAATCCGTGGGGCCGGCCAGGGCCGCCAGGGTGCGCGGACCGGCGAGGCCGTCCGCCGGCAGGCCGGCACGCCGCTGGAAGGCCTGTACGGCGGCCAGGGTCGCTGCGTCGAAGGCGCCCGTCGTGTCCAGGTCGAGACCCTGGGCCCGCAGGGCAGCCTGCAGGTCGCAGACCGCCTGGCCCTGGTCGCCCTGGCGCAGGGGCGCGCTCATTGCATATCCACCTTGCGGTCGAGGTAGCGATCGGCCAGCTTGCGTACGCCTTCGACGCCGAGCAGGCCGATGATCCCGCCGAAGAACGGCGCCGTGGTGCTGGACAGGTTGAACAGTTCGAAGCCGCCACAGGCGCTGACGGTGATCAGGCCGCACAGCGGTGCCTCCAGCAGCATCTGGCGCCAGCTGCCGCCACCGTAGGCGACCCGCAGGGCGGCGATTCCCGTGCCGATCAGGCCGGCATAGAAGGAAGGCCAGTGGTCCTGGAACCAGGCGATCAGGAAGGCCCAGGTATCGGGGCGGTCGGGCATGTCGGGTTTCTCGCGCATGGGATCAATCCCAGAGGTTCACCGGCTGTTGCGCGGCGGTGCCGGCGGTGGCCGTGGTGGGGACATCTGGCAGGGTGACGGGGGTGCCGATGGGCAGGACCGGGCCGAATTCGGCGAGGCCTGGGTTGTGGTCGAGAGCGGCCTCGGTGACGCCGCGGGTGTAGCCGTAGTGCCGCAGGCAGACGAGGTCGAGGGTGTCGCCTTGCTGGGTACGCAGAACGGTGGTCATCAGCGCAGCTCCTCGGGACGCGGCCGGTTCGGGCGGGAGAAAGGACAAGTTGGAGTTGGGTCGACCCTGCCGGGGTCTCGTCGGCATAGAGGTAGTCCTGGTCATGGTCGAACGACCACCGCGACGCGGCAACGCGTGGGAGTTGTAGGCGGGTAGGTGACAAGCAGAGGGACGAGAGGTATTGCTGGGTGTAAACCAAAAGATTACACTTTGCCGATGATCAAGACCTTCAAGCACAAGGGCCTGAAAGCCTTCTTCGAGACCGGTAGCACCCGGGGCATCCAGGCGGCCCACGCGAGGCGGCTGAGCCTGGTGCTGGGGGTACTGGATCAGGCCGCGGCGCCGGAGGAGATCGACATGCCCGGATTCCGCCTGCATCCGCTCAAGGGCAACCTGGCCGGCTACTGGTCGTTGTCCGTCAGCGGCAACTGGCGGGTGATCTTTCGCTTCGACGGCGCCGATACCGAATTGCTCGACTATCTCGACTACCACTGAACAGGAGGCCCCATGGCCATGCACAGTCCCCCGCATCCCGGCGCCGTTCTGGAAACGGTGCTCGAGGAGACCCCGATCAAGATCGCCGAGGCCGCGCGCCGATTGCACTTCAGTCGCGTCTACCTGTCCGGCGTGGTGCACGGCCGCAAGCCGATTCGTGCCGATCTCGCCGTGCGTCTGGAGCGCGCCGGCCTGTCCACTGCCCGTTTCTGGCTGTCGATGCAGGCCGCCTACGACCAGTGGCAGGCCGAGCAAGCCGAACAGCCGGCGGTCGAGCGAATCGCCGCCGCCTGAGCCGCAATGCAAAAGCCCCTGACAGCGCGAGCTGCCAGGGGCTTTTGCATGCCTGGGGGAATCCTGTACGGGTAGGGGGTACGCCTGCCGTTACCCGCGTTCCGCCGCCGCGTCGGTTTGGGCTACAGGCCGCGTCTGGCCTGGCGTCCAGACCTTGCCGTCGGCGCGTTCCGCCTGCGTTACCGCGACCGTTCTTCAGACGCGAAGCCGCTTGCCAGAGGGGTTCTGAAGAATCTTGGGTAACAGTCCATTTTGTTACTTAAGAACCCTGGATAACGGCCAGGGAACAGCCACGAAAAACGGCCGAAAGCCAGGTCGGCCAAGGCGTACAGAGGCTTTCGAAAGGTGGGTAACGGCGGTAACGCCAGCCCCTGGCCCGGCGCTGAAAAGGGGCTATTGGCCGGGAGGAGGGTGGGTAGAGGTCGGTGCGGCGCTGGACGGCAACTGTCACCAAAACTGTCACCAGCTTGCCTGGCGACTGGCTCTCACCGCTGAAAGCCGCATAAAATCTGGAGCGGGCGAAGGGAATCGAACCCTCGTCATGAGCTTGGGAAGCTCAGGTAATGCCATTATACGACGCCCGCGTGGGGTGCCTTTGTACCAGAAGCCTGCGCCGGGGTGAAGAGGCGGGAGTCGTCTGGTGGTTTTGCGGTCCAAGCAGTAGAGGCCGCACGCAGCGGTGACCGGGGACGCTGTCCCCATAGGAGGAGGGCGCGCATGTCTCGCAACCAGGGCACCATCCAGGGGGTGATTCCCCCCTATATTCTTGGCCGCATCATCGATCATGGCGACGAGCACCAGCGCTCCTGCGCGCTGACCACCCTGAGCCATGTCCAGAGCCTGTTGCACAATCCCGGCCGGCCCGGGGTACGCCAGGCACCGGTTGGCTCCCTGCCGCGGACCGATGATGCCAGTCCGCAACGCAGCATCTTCGATGCCGGCAACGCCATGCAGCTGCCGGGGCGCCTGGTACGTCAGGAGGGGCAGGCAGCCGTCAGCGATGTGGCGGTGGACGAAGCCTACGACTACCTGGGCGCCACCTTCACATTCTTCAATGACGTATTCGGCCGCAATTCCATCGACGGTCAGGGCCTGCCCTTGGCCGGCACCGTCCACTATGGCCAGGACTACCAGAACGCCTTCTGGAACGGCGAGCAGATGGTGTTCGGCGACGGCGACGGCGAGATCTTCAACAGGTTCACCATCGCCCTGGACGTCATCGCCCACGAACTGGTGCATGGCGTCACCGAGAGCGAAGCGGGGCTGGTGTACTTCAACCAGTCCGGCGCGCTCAACGAATCGGTCTCCGATGTCTTCGGCATCCTGGTCAAGCAGTACCAGCTCAAGCAGACGGCCGCCGAGGCGGACTGGATCATCGGCACCGGGCTGCTCACCGAGCGGATCAACGGCAAGGGCCTGAGATCGATGGCCGAGCCGGGAACGGCCTACGATGACCCGACCCTGGGCAAGGACCCCCAGCCCGGCCATATGCGTGACTACATCGAGACCCGGGAAGACAATGGCGGTGTCCATCTCAACTCGGGTATTCCCAATCGGGCCTTTTACCTTGCCGCGCTGGCCCTGGGTGGCCATGCCTGGGAAAAGGCCGGACCGATCTGGTATGACACCCTCTGCGACAGTCGCCTGGCCAACGATGCGGACTTCGCCGCCTTCGCCCGCTTGACCGTCTCCAACGCCGGGCGCCGCTTCGGTGCCGAGTCGGCCGAGGTGCAGGCGGTCGAAGAGGCCTGGGCTGGCGTGGGTGTCACCCTTAGCTAACGCAAGGAGTACCGCGATGCGCGAACTACCCCCCCTGGGCAAGGACACCGTGGTGCGGCTCTCGCGACAGGGGGGCTTCGCGCCCCTGCATGCGCTGAGCAAGCCGCGGGAGATCGAATTCGGCCAGTACGACAGTGCCCAACGCGGGCGCATCTGCTCGGTACTGGAACGTTGCCTGCCGGAGTCCGGCGAGCCGACCCAGGTCGGACGCGGTGACCAGCGCTACTTCAAGGTGGAGCTGCGTTTCCGACCGGAACCTGCCGAGCAGGAAGACGAACTGACCCTGCTGATTCCCGAGGACCGCGCCCCCAGCGAGCTGGTGCGGCTGTGGGACAAAGGCTTGGTCGAGTGAGCACCTGCGTATGGCGCCTAGCTGTAAGAACCTGTTCATGATCTGCTGCGCGTCGGCCAAACGGCGTTGAAAATGCCTTGGAAGGCCAGCCACCACCTAGGTGGCCCCGTCGCAATGCTCATTTACCACTCGTAAGCTCGCGCGCAAGCCCGGTCCGCTTCCTCAGGTGTTTTCGTGGGGCCGCCTAGGCCTTGTTTGGCGCTAGCTCGCGAGATCGTGAACAGGTTCTAAGGATAGCGGGATGGCGGGAAAAGCCCTCGTCTTTCTTTTCGCCAAGAGAGCCGTCAAACTGCAGGTATTCTACCGTTTACGGGTGAAAAAAAGTTATTCGCCCATTTTTGGTTGTATTGGCGGAAAGGAACCAAAAGCAGGTGAAAAAAGCTCAGACATTCGCGGTGCTGATGGGGGACTTGGTGCACAGCGAGGGCGCCGCCGATGTCGCTACGTTGCACCGGGCCTTCAATGAGTCCGTGGCGCAGCACAATCGCCACTACGCTGCAGACTTGGCCTCGCCGCTCACCATCACGCTGGGGGATGAATTCCAAGGGCTGCTGACCTCCCTGGATGCCGCGGCCAGATTGTTGCGTGCTATGCGCCTGGACCTGTTGCAACGCGCTATCGACTGTCGTTTCGTGCTGGGGCTGGTCGAGATAGAGACGGCGGTGAATAGGGAGCAGGCCTGGAACATGATGGGCCCCGGCTTGAGTCGCGCCCGGCACAAGCTCAATGAGAAGCCAGCGATTTCCCGCTATGGTTTTTCGTTGTCGAAAGAGCCGCTATTGGAAACGGCCCTCGAGGCGCTAGGGGTTGGCCTGACGGTGATCGAAAGTGGCTGGACCCAACGTCAATTGAGCGATATAGCGGCGTTGCTGGGGGGGCAGGCCGTCGCGGCGCTGGCCGAGCAGCGTCGGGTGTCGGTCAAGAGCATCTACAAGATAAGAACCTCCGGCCACTTCGATGCCTACGTTCATCAGTGGAACGCCATGCTGGAGGTGCTGGCCGCTCTGGATGGTCGAGGGGACGCAAGATGACCGGGTTGCTGCTTGGGCTGCATGCCTTGGTTTACACGGGCTGTGCGCTCTTCTTGCTCACCGTGCTGGGCAACGTCCTCTGTCGCACATTGCTCATCGGCTTGAAGCGACCCCAGGTGGCCGGTTCAGCTACGGCCAGTGCCTACTCGGCAGGGCGGCTCATCGGCTGGCTCGAGCGCCTGCTACTGGCAGCGGGCCTGCTGAGCAACAGCTGGGAAATCCTGGCCGCGGTGATCGCGCTGAAGACCGTGGCCCGCTTCAAGGAGTTGGATCAGCAGGACTTCGCCGAATACTTCCTGGTCGGTTCGCTGTTCAGCATTCTCTGGGCCATTCTGGTCACAGGTGCCTGGATGATCTATGACCAGCAGCTGGGGATCGGCATGAGAGCCACTCTGCTGGATTGGCTGAGCGGCTCATCGCTACCGCCGCTGATGGGAACGACGAAAGGCGGCGTCTGACACCGAAGCGGAAGAGCCAGGCGTTCTCGGCAACGCGACCTCAGGGCACCGACCAGGCCTCGCCCGGCGCCAAGGTGCGAAAGCTGGCGTCCGCCAATCCGTGCAGTGCCCGGGCATTGGCCAGATCGCGAGGCGGGGCGAATTGCTCCTCGTCGCTCAGCGGAAAGGTGCCGAAGTGAATACCCAGACTGCTCGCGGCGCCAAGGGCCTGGTGCGCCCGCACGGCATCGTCTGGATTGAGGTGGCTGTCCTTCATGAACCAGCGCGGTTCGTAGGCGCCGATGGGCAGGGCGGCAAAGCGGGGCGCGCCCAGCCGCTCGCGGATCTGGGCGAAGTGCGGGCCCCAGCCGGTATCACCGGCGAAGTAGACCGGTCCCGTTGGCGCCTCCAGCACGAAGCCGCTCCATAGCCGGCGGTTGGTGTCGAAACGGCTGCGCGCCGACCAGTGTTGCGCCGGCACCAGGTGCAGGCGGATAGCGTCCTTGAGCGGCAGGCTCTGCCACCAGTCCAGTTCCGTCACCATGACGAAGCCGGTCTCGCGGCGGATCAATTCGGCATTGCCCAGCGGCGTCACCACCGGCGTCAGGGGCGCGCGCTCGGCCAGGCGTCTCAGGGTCGCCAGGTCCATATGATCGTAGTGGCTGTGGCTGACGAAGATGAGGTCCAGCGGGGGCAGGTCGTCCAGCGCCACACCGGGGGCGTGATAGCGTTTCGGACCGATGAAGCTGAAAGGACTGACCCGTTCCGACCAGACTGGATCGGTGAGGATGTTCAGGCCCTGGTACTGGATCAGCAGAGTGGCGTGGTTGACGAAGGTCACTCGCAACTCACCGCCCTCGACGCGGGCTTCCGGTCGCGTCGGCACGGTAGGCCCGTCTTGCCAGGTCCATTGGGGGCGCGTCCGGGTGAACTGCCACTTGAGCAGCGTCCAGAGGCTCTTGTCCTCGCGGGGCGCGAGATTGACGAAGCGCTCGCCATCGAAATGGTCGGTGCACGGGCCTTCATAGGCGGAGGAGGCGCAACCGGCCAGGGTGAGCAGATGGATCAGCCACAGCGGACGAAAGATGCGCATGGGACCTCGGAGGATTAGACTCAACGACCCAGCTTACCCCTTAGATCCCCATGTCGCGAAATCCCCGCTCCGCTGCCGGCCCCCGGCCCCGTCGCCAGGCCAAGGCGCCGCCGGCCACGCCGCGGTTGCTGCTGCTCAACAAGCCCTTCGATGTGCTGACCCAGTTCGCCGACGCCGATGGCCGCGCGACCCTGAAGGCCTTCGTCGCAGTGCCGGGCGTCTATCCTGCTGGCCGGCTCGATCGCGACAGCGAGGGCCTGCTGCTGCTGACCAACGATGGCCAGTTGCAGGCGCGCATCGCCGATCCCAAGCACAAGCTACCCAAGACCTACTGGGCCCAGGTGGAAGGCACGCCTACCGAAGAGCAACTGCAACGGCTGCGCCAGGGCGTGGAGCTTAACGATGGTCCGACCCTGCCCGCCGAGGCACGGCTGTTGGCCGGGGCACCCGCGCTCTGGGAGCGTGATCCGCCGGTGCGCTTTCGCAAGAGCGTGCCGACCGCCTGGCTGGAATTGACCATCCGCGAAGGGCGCAATCGCCAGGTGCGACGGATGACGGCGGCGGTAGGTTTGCCGACGCTACGTCTGGTACGGGTGCGGATCGGGCCCTGGACACTCGACGACCTGGCACCGGGTGAGTGGCGCGAGGTGCCGCCGGCCCTGTAGCTCGGCGTCAATCCTGGCGCTGGGTGGCGGCGTCCTGCAGATCCCGGGCGACATCGGCCAGGCGCCGACTGACGTCCTTCAGCATCTGAGTGTCGAGGTTCCGCGGTGGCTGGCCGGGTTCGGTCAGCAGCTGGGCGGCCAGCAGGGCGCTCAGGGCTTCGACTTCGGCGGCCTGATGGCGCAGGTCGTGGGTGTGCTGCACGGCAGCGTCGCGCAACAGGTTGGTACTCTGGGTCAGGCGGCCCAGCTCGTCGTCCCGCCCGACCGGCAGGCGTTCGCCGAAACGCCCACGGGCCAGTTGGCCCAGTTGCCGGGCGCAGGCTACCAATGGATCGACCAGTCGCCGCTCCACCAGACGCACGCCCAGGAACAGCAGGCCGCCGCCACAGAGCAACAGCGCCAGGCCACCGAGCAGGATGTCGCGCTGGGCTTCGGCACGGATGGTGGCGACCTGGGCGGCGGTGCGGCCGTGCAACTCGGCCACCAGGGTGGCGAAGCCTTCGGCGGTCTCCCGGTCGATCCCGCGGACCTCGGCATCGCCCCGTTGCGGATCGCGGCCATTGGCCAGGTAGGCCGCGCGGCCGGCGCGATAGCGCTCGCCCAGCCGGGCATGTTGGGCACGCAGGGCCGTCAGGCGCGGCCGCAGATCTTCGTCGACGCTGGCAGCCAGGCGTTGCAAGCGCTGGTCGACCTCTTTCTCCTGGGTCAGGAACGCCTGCCAGTAGCGTTCGGCGGTGTCCGGATCGCTGCCGCGCAGCAGCAGGTTCTTCCATTCCTGTACCTGAATCTTGAAGGCCAGGTGGGTGTCGTCGATCTCCACCAGACGTTCCAAGGGGCCCTCCACCAGGCTCTGGTAGCGATTCAACTCGCGGGAGAGCAGGGCGAAGCCGGCCAGGGCGATCAGCAGCATCAGCAGCAGGCTGCCGCCGAAAAGCAGCAGGCTCTGACTACGGAGCGAGCGGGCAAAGGGCATGACGGATCTCGATACGGAAAGCAGAGTCGCAGCTTAGGGCTCCCGCGCGGTCAAGGCCAGTCTCAGGCGGAGAGCAGCAACTGCGCAGCCACGGCGAACATCACCAGGGCCACCAGCAGATCGATCAACCGCCACACCCGGGGGCGTGCCAGGTAGGGTGCGGCCCAGGCAGCGCCCAGGGCGAGGCCGAAGAACCACAGCAGGGAGGCGGTGGCGGCACCGAACACATAGGCCAGGGGCGCCGTCTGCTGGCTGCCCAGCGAACCCACCAGCAATACCGTGTCCAGGTAGACGTGGGGATTGAGCAGGGAGACCGCCGCCGCGGCCAGCAGCGCCTGGCGCCGGCTACGCGGACTCACGGCTTCCAGGCTGCCCAGGGCGGCTGGCCGCCAGGCCCGGCGCAAGGCCTGGGCGCCGTACCAGAGCAGGAAGGCGCCGCCGCCCCAGCGCAGTATCACCACCAGCAACGGACTGTGCTGGATCAGCGCGGCCAGGCCCAGCACACCTGCGGCTACCAGGATCACGTCGCAGGTCAGGCAGAAGGCGGCGATGGCCAGGTGGTGCTCGCGACGCAGTCCCTGGGCCAGCAGGTAGGTGTTCTGCGCGCCCAGCGCCATGATCAGGCTGGCCATGGTCAAGAGGCCGGTGAAGTAGCTATTCATTAGGTGAAGGTGCCTTGCCGTCGTGGAATGGCTGCCACCTTGCCGGGTTCGAGGGTATAAGAAAAACCAATATTCCTTATGCAGCATTAGCCAAATCGATGATCGACTACAAATTGCTCGAGGCCTTGGCCGTCGTGGTGGAAGAGGGCGGTTTCGAACGGGCCGCCCGGCGGCTGGGGCTGTCGCAGTCGGCCGTCTCCCAACGCATCAAGCTGCTCGAAGCCCGGGTCGGCCAGGCGGTGCTGGTCCGGGAGACGCCACCCCAGCCCACCGCGCCGGGATTGCGCCTGCTGCGGCATATCCAGCAGGTGCGACTGCTGGAGGCGGACCTGGGCAGCGAGGTACCGGGACTGGCCGAAGAGGCGCCGCAACGGCTACGCATCGCCCTCAATGCCGACAGCCTGGCCAACTGGTGGCCGCTGGCGGTCGGCCCCTGGGTCAGGGCGCAAGGGGTGCTGCTGGATCTGGTGGTGGAAGACCAGGACGTGGTGCTCAGGCGCATGAGAGCGGGCGAAGTGGCGGCCTGTCTCTGCGCCAGTGGCCAGCCCCTGGCCGGCGCCCGGGTCAGCGCCCTGGGTGCCATGCGCTATCGGGCCCTGGCCAGTCCGGAATTCCGTGCTCGGCAACTGGCCCGCCTGCCGGACCCCCGGGCGCTGGCGCTGGCGCTGGCGCGGGCACCGGCCATCGTCTTCGGCCCGGACGACCGGCTGCAGCACCGCTACCTGGAGCAGCTGGGCATCACCGATCCCTTCGACTACCACCTCTGTCCCTCCGCCGAAGGCTTCCTGCAGATGACCCTGAGCGGCATCGGCTGGGGCCTACTGCCGGACATCCAGAGCGCTGCCGCCCGCGCCAGTGGCGCCCTGGTCGACCTGGCGCCGGGGCTCTGGGTGGACGTGCCGCTGTTCTGGCATCACTGGCGCAATGGCGGCGCCGCCTTGCAGGCCCTGACGCGGCACCTGGAGCGCAGCGCCGGCGACTGGCTGGTACGTGACTAGCGGCGCCCGTCCGGGGCTTTGGTTACACTGGCCGCCCGGTCGCCACGGCGCGGCCGCGGCACCTTTTGGGGAATCCTAGCGACATGCGTATCTTGATCACGGGCGCCAGCGAAGCGCTCGGGGCAGGCCTGGCCTGCGATCTGCTCGACCGTGGCCAGTTGGTGCGGGTGCACGGACGACCTGGCGCGACCCTCGACGCCCTGGTCGAGCGTGGCGCCGAGTATCGTCCGGCGCTGCTCGACCAGCCCGAGCAGGTGGTGGCCCTGTGCGACGATATCGACGCCATCGCCCATTGCGCCGACGTGGCGGGCGTACCGCCCACCGCGGCCCTGAGCCAGGGCCATGTATTGATCGAAGCCTGCCTGCAGCAGCGGGTGGCCCAGTTCGTCTACGTCTCTTCCGCCCGGGTCTACGAAGGCGGCGGCGAAGGGCTCAAGGAAGACCAGGTGCCGATCAAGCCCCGCGGCGTCGAGGCCCAGTTGCGCTTGCAACTGGAGCGCCTGGCGCTGGCCGCCGGGGAATTCGGCCCTCAGGTGACGGTGCTGCGTCCGGCGCAGGTGCTTGGCCTGGCCGACCGTGACTGGGCGCGCTGGCTGCTCGAACGCGCCAAGGCCAAGCAACTCTGGCGCCGTGGCAACGGCCTCAATCGCTGGGACTTCACCAGCGCCGCCAGCCTGCGCCAGGCGCTGGTGACGCTGCTGCTGGAGCAGCCCGCGGCCGCGAGTGGCAAGGTGTTCAACCTCAGCGACGGCCAGCCGCTGGTGTGCTGGGATGCCATCAACTTCCTGCTGCGGCGCTTCGAGCTGCCGGCGGTGACCCAGGCGCCGGCCTTTAGTCCGCGCGCGCTCTATGCGCGATTGCGCACCCCGCGCCAGGAGGCGCGCTGGCCCGAACTACTGGATCGCCCCTTCACCCTCGATGTCCGCGCCGCCCAGGAGGCCTTCGGCTTTCGCCCAGAGGCCGGCTGCTGGGCGGCGTTGGAGGAATATCGTCCGGTTCAGCGTCAGCCGCGCAGCGGACCGGTGTAGCGGCGGGTGGCCGCGAGAAATTCCTGGCTGACATAGGTCGAGCCCGCCGTCTCCGCCACGGACGGTAGCGGGGCCACCACCGGCACCAAGCCGCTCAGCCTCGCCAGGCGCTCGCCGAGTTCACGGGTTTCAGGGTCGTCCGAGGCCTGGCTGGCCGCCAGCATTCGCGAAACCGCCTCGGCCTCGTCGAAGCGAATCACCAGGCCTTGCTCCTGCCGCAGTCGACGACGCAGTGCGCCGAGGCAATCGAAGAATGCCTTGCTGTATTCCATGCTCACCTCCCGTTTGGCTTGAGGTAGTTTGTGACGCAAAGCACATACCAATAGCGCTATCGTCAGGAAAAGCGGGCTCGGTAATAGCTACAGCGGCTGACCCTGCGCCGTGATGGCGCAGTGATATCGACGCAGACTGCGTTTCGGTGCACGATCCCGTAATGAAAGCCCCAGCCGGCTACCGCGCGCTGGTCGTGACGACCGCTATACTGGCCGCGATTTCGTCTTCCCGCCTTTGCTCACAGGTCTGCCATGCGCAACGATCTTCTCGATGAAATGGACAACGTACCGAGTCTGACGCCGGAGCGTGATGATCGCCGCCCCGTCGGTCGCCAGCCGGTCGATCCCGACGACACCTATCGTGAGCCTGCCGCCAGGCACTCCCGTTCGCCTCGTCGCAGCCCCTCCACCGCGCCGCTGTGGGTGCTGGTCGCCGCTCTGACCCTGGCGCTGGCCGGCGTCGCCTGGTGGAGTCACCAGCAACTGCTGCTGATGCAGGAGCAGGTGGTGGCCACCCAGGAAAACTTCGCCCGCATCAGCGAGGATGCCCAGGGCCGCCTGCGAGACATCTCCGGCAAGCTGGTGGAAAGCGAATCCTCCGGCACCACCAGCCGCGAGGCCTTGCTGCTGCAGGTCAAGACGCTGCAGACCAAGGTCGCCGAGCTCACTCGGCAGCAACAGGGCGTGACCGACAACCAGCAGGCCCAGGACAATCGCCTGCAGAATCTCGCCACGGCGGTGCAGACCGTGCAGACCGGCAGTACCGAGGTGGACACGCGGCTGAAGGCGCTGGCCGACGAGCAGGCCGCGCTGAAGAACGGCGTGGCCCAGGCCGGCAACCTGGCCGAGCAGGTGGCCAGTCTGAACGCCCAGAACAAGGCGCTGCAGGCAGACATCGCCACGCTGAAGAAACAGAGCGGCCAGAGCCAGGCACTGGGCGACGTCCAGCAGGATCTACTGGTGCTGCGCAGCGAGCTGGACGCCCGCCCGGTCGGCCCGGACAGCAAGGAATTCGACGCCTTCCGCCTGCAGACCACGCGCAACATCACCACCCTGCAGAGCCAGGTGCAGAACCTGCAGCAGCAGATCAGCGCCGGGGCGCGTTGAGCGGATCGATCTCGCTACGTTGCCATTCCTGCGGCCAGAGTTCGCCATCGAGCTGATCGAGCCGGCGCTGCAGGACCTTCTGCTTGAAGACCTCGAGGATTTCCACCAGCACGTCGTCCAGGGCACTGTCCTGGGCGCCGCTGGGCAGGCTCTGGTCGAAGCCGTGATCGGCCAGGCGACTGGCCAGGGCGCGGAAGTCACGGGTACGCAGGCTGGCCGCCGCCTCCCGCACCAGGCCGTTGACGATATCCGTGAGCACCCCGTCGAGGGTGTCGGCCAGGCGCTCGCCCATGGGCAGCCGCTTGAGGCGGGCGAGATCGGGGTTGTCGTCCAACGCGCGCTGCACCACGTCCCCTACCAGTCGCTCCAGGGTCGCGCGATTCTGCGCGTAGCCCTGTTCCACCAACGTCTGGATGCGCAGGGCCATGCCGTCGATCAGCCGTTGCTTGCGCGGGCGGATGACCCGGTCGATGACGTTTTGGGAGAAGTCGTCACGGGTATTCAACTCGTCCTGCAACTCGCCGCAGATCTTGATCATCACCCGGTCCGACAGGTCTTCCATGAGCAACTGGTAGTAGTGATCGAACAGCCGGTAGGGCCGCCAGTGGCGCATGTCGATCAGCCCCAGGCGCTGCAGGCGCAGCAGCAGCGAGATGATGCGCAGCGCCCGCAGCAGGCGGAAGCCGCCCAGGGGGATGCAACCGAGCACGTCGTACCAGTGGATGAAGGGATAGTGATACCAGCGGGCATGGCGCCGCTCGACCACCGCCACCAGCCAGCCGAGCAGCACGTCGGCGATGAAGAAGGCGACGAACACCAGGTCGATACTGGTGAAGTGGGCGTGGATACGTTCGCCATAGAAGGCGTGGAAGCCCGGTAAGAGTGAAGCCAGGGCGAGATTGAGCGGCCCCAGGGCATAGAGGCTGTCGAACAGGATCAGCGCCAGGTTGACGCAGACCAGGATCAGGATCAGGCCGTCCCAGAGCGCCAGCAGGCCCTCGTGGCGACGCGGGGGTGGCGCGGTGGGCGCGCTGCTCATGGCCGCGCAGCCTGCCAGAGCACCTCGCTCACCCCCTGGCGTCGGGCGACGATGCGCGCGGCGACGAACAGCAGGTCGGACAGGCGATTGAGATAGGCCAGGCCCTGGCCTTCCAGCGGCTCGACCGCGTGCAGGCTGCGGCAGCGGCGTTCGGCACTGCGCGCCAGGGTGCGGCAGACATGGGCCTGGGCCACGGCGCGGGAGCCACCGGGCAGGATGAAGTTCTCCAGCGGACCCAGTTCGGCGTTCCAGTAATCGATGGCCTGCTCCAGACGCTCGATTTCCACCGGCTGCAGGGCGCGATAGCTGGGCATGGCCAGCTCGCCGCCGAGATCGAACAACCGGTGCTGGCAGGGCGCCAGGGCCTCGCTCACCTCGGCCAGGCGCGCGTCTTCGGCCAGGTCGGCGAGCAGCAGGCCCAGCGCGCTGTTGAGTTCGTCCACCGCGCCGATGGCTTCGATGCGCGGATGGTCCTTGGGCACTCGGCTGCCGTCGGCGAGGCCGGTGTCGCCGGCGTCGCCCTGGCGGGTGTAGATCTCGGTGAGGCGAAAACCCATGGCGCTGCTCCTGATCAGGTCCTAGGCCGCGTCGAAATCGGCCTGGACGAGGGGCAGGCGCAGGGTGAAGCAGGTCCCTACGCCGGGCGTGGAATGCACCTCCATCTGCCCCTTGTGGTTGTTGGTGATGATGAAGTACGACACCGACAGCCCCAGGCCGGTGCCCTGGCCCACTTCCTTGGTGGTGAAGAAGGGCTCGAAGATGCGCTTGCAGATGTCTTCGGGGATGCCGATGCCGTTGTCCTCCACCTGGATCTCCGCCCAGCCGCCGCGCAACTTGGTGCGCAGGGTGATGCGACCGTATTCGCCTTCTTCCTCGTCATCGCGCAGGTGGATGGCCTGGGCGGCGTTCTTCAGCAGGTTGAGCAGCACCTGCTCCAGCTCGTTGGCGATCACCGGCACTGGCCCCAGGGTCGGATCGAATTCACGAATGATGGACAGGGTGCGGAAGTCGAAGCCCTCGGCCAGGTCGAAGTCGTTGCCGGCGATCTCGATGGCTTGGTCGATCAGCGGCGGCAGTTCGCTGGCCTCCATCTTGCGGTGGCTGCGGCGGCTGAAGGCGAGCATGTGGCTGACGATCTTGGCCGCACGGCTGCCGGCCTGGTGGATGCCGTCCAGCAGTCGCGGGATCTGCCGGCTCTCCAGGTAGCAGTTCACCGCATTGAGCTCCACGCCCGACTCGGCGGCCTGCTCCATATTCTTCGGCAGCTCCGGCGACAGTCGGCGGCGGATGTTCTGCACGTTGTGCAGGATGGCACCCAGGGGGTTGTTGATCTCGTGGGCCATGCCGGCGGCGAGGCCGCCCACCGAGAGCATCTTTTCCGACTGCACCATCATCTCTTCCATGTTCAGCCGCTGGGTGATGTCGTCGATGCGGATCACCACGCCGCGGCCGGCGCCGCCCATCAGCGGGTAGAAGGTCAGGGTGTAGTGGCGCGGGGTGTCGGTCAGCGCCCAGGTCACTCGTTCCACCTTTTCCACCCGCAGCAGTTCGGCGGTGCGGCTCAGCTGTGGCAGGAAGGGCTTGAGCGAGGGAAAGGCGAGGAACACCGGCTGGTTCAGGGCTTCGTCCAACTGGGTGCCGGAGAGGTGGGTGGCTTCCTGGTTCCACTGGGTGACGTAGAACTGCTCGTCCACGGCGATCAGCGCCGAGGGCATGGAGTCGATGATGCTGTTGAGGTAGTTCTGGAAGCCGGTGAGCTTCTTCTCGATCTTGCCGCGGACCTGCACCTCCAGCTCCAGCTTGCGGTTGGAGCGGCGCGTCTCCTCGGCCAGGCTCTGCGCCTGCAGCACCGCGTACTGGGCATCGTCGCGGGCGCGCTTGAGTTGCTGTTCGCGGCCCTGGATACGGCCGAGCATGGTGTTGAAGGACTCCGCCAGGCGCCCCAGCTCGTCCTCGCTGCCCTTGCTGGCGCGCAACGAATAGTTCTCCTCGCGGGTCACCTGGCGCGAGAGTTCTTCCAGTTCCCGGATCGGCAGGGTGATGAGTCTCTTGATCTGCCGCGCCACCACCAGCCAGAGCAGGATACTGAAGGTCAGGATGGCCAGGCTGGCGGTCAGGGTGCCACGGTAGAAGGCCCCCGGCAGTTCGCTGCTGGCCACCAGCAGCAGATGGCCGGGGGGGCTGCCGGGATTGGGCAATTCTACCAGCAGATTGGTGCGGAATTCGCGCAGGCGCCAGGTCTGCAACTCCTCGAAGCGCTCGGGTACCTGCAGTCGGTCGCCGTTGTGCAATTCGGCCAAGCGCTGTCCCTGGCTGTCGTAGACCACCGCCAGGCGCAGCGGCGCGTAGCCGTCCAGCTGGTGCAGCTGGGTTTCGGCCGCCGCCGGCGAGGCCAGCACCTCGCGGCTCAGCACTGGACTGGCGAACAGTCGGCCGAGGGTCTGCAAGGCCTGGGGCGCCACGCTTTCCTGGGAGATCCAGTAGGCGGCGCTGATGAAGGTCACGTTGGCCACCACCAGCACCGCGATCATCATCACCAGCAGGGCGGCCAGCAACTTGCGGCCGACCGGGAGATTCTTCAGGCGTTTGGCGAGGATCATGGCGCAGCCGTTCCAGCGAGGGGACGGGCAGGGTAGCCCGCAGCTAGTCCACGGGCAATCCACGCTCCTCCAGGCGCGCCCGCAGGCGCTGGTGCAGGGCCTCCAGTTGCGGCACCGGCAGGCGCAGGCGCTGGGCGATGGGCAGGGCATGGCCGAGCAGGTAGCTCACTTCGGTGCGCTGGGCACGTTCCACGTCCTGCAGCATCGACGATCGGTTGTTGGCGGTTGCCATTATTACCGCCTCCACCTCCTGTCGCAGGCCCTGGGCGGCTGGCGCCAGGCCCATGGCTTCCAGCAGCGCCGCCAGCTCGCTGCACAGGTCGTCGACCTCGGCGGCGTGCTGGCGCAGCTCTCCGTTGCGGCAGCGATAGAGCACCGTCAGCGGATTGATGGCGCAATTGATCGCCAGCTTGCGCCATAGGCGGGCGTCGATGTCGTCCGTCCAGTGCACGGGAATGCCCAGCGCGGCGAGGGTGGCCAACCAAGGCGGCGGCGACTGGCTGCCGAGCTGGTCACCGACCCAGGTCTGGCCGGCGCCGGCCGCCACCACGTGGAAGTCGGTCTCGCGAAAGGCGCCTTCGGTGGTGCTGGCCCTCAGGCAACGCGCCCGCGGGACTCGCGCCGCCACGGCATCCTGGCTGCCGAGGCCGTTCTGTAGCAGCAGGATCTCGGCGTCGGGCTCCAGGCGCGCAGCGACGCTGGCGATGGCCTCCTCGGCGTCGTAGCTCTTGCAGGCCAGGATCAGCCGACGGATCGGATTGCCGGCGTCGGGCGCCTCGGCGGGCAGGGGATAGAGGCTGGTGGTATCGCCCTCGGTGAGGTGCAGTCCGCCGCCGGCGCGGTACTGCGCCAGGCGTGTGCGATCCCGCAGGATCAGCCGCACCGGCTCGCCGCCGCGGAACAGCCGCGCCGCCCAGAGACCGCCCAGACTGCCGGCGCCCAGCACGTGCCAGCTCACAGCTTTGACTCCAGTAGCGATTCCCGGGGCATGGTCAGGATTCCTGAGGAAGAGGGCCAGTCGTTATAATGGTCGGTCAGGCTGCAGCGTCAAGGCTGCCCCATCGCAACCCAGGAGAAAACCCATGCCTTCCTTCGACGTGGTATCGGAGCTGGACAAGCACGAAGTCACCAACGCCGTGGACAACGCCGTCAAGGAGCTCGACCGCCGCTACGACCTGCGCGGCAAGGGCAGCTTCGAAGTCAAGGACCTCAGCGTGACCCTGACCGCCGAGGCCGACTTCCAGCTCGAACAGATGCTGGAGATCCTCAAGGTGAACCTAGCCAAGCGCAAGATCGACGTCCAGTGCCTGGAGGTCAAGGATGCCTACGCCTCCGGCAAGACCGTGAAGCAGGAGACGACCCTGCGCGAAGGCATCGACAAGGAGCTGGCGAAGAAGATCGTCGCCCTGATCAAGGACAGCAAGATCAAGGTCCAGGCCGCCATCCAGGGCGAACAGGTCCGCGTCACCGGCAAGAAGCGCGATGAATTGCAGGAAGTCATCGCCCTGCTGCGCACCCAGTCCCTGGGCATGCCGCTGCAGTTCGACAACTTCCGCGACTGAGGCGGATTTCGGAACCTCTGGAGCTACCGTCCGTCGCAGGTAAGGCGTGGCCCTGGCGCCGCGCCCGATTTTTTCCTGTGCGTGGAGAGGTAGACGATGGATTTTAGTGCCCAGACCGATCACCTGCTGACGGCGTTCACCGCCTGGCTACCGGTCATCCTGCAGTACTGCGGCAACGTGGTCCTGGCCCTGATCACCCTGTGGATCGGCTGGTGGATCATCAATCGCCTGACCGGACGCCTGGCCGCGCTGTTCACCGCACGGCATATGGACCAGGCCTTGGAAACCTTCGTGGTGACCCTGGTCAACATCGGCCTCAAGGTGATGCTGGTGATCAGCGTCGCCTCCATGATCGGCATCGCCACCACCTCCTTCGTCGCCGCCCTCGGTGCGGCCAGTTTGGCCATCGGCCTGTCGCTGCAGGGCAGCCTGGCCAACTTCGCCGGCGGGGTGTTGATCCTGCTGTTCCGCCCCTTCAAGATCGGTGACTACATCGAGGCCCAGGGCGTGCAGGGCACCGTGGATTCCATCCAGATCTTCCACACAGTGCTGCGTACCGGCGACAACAAGACCGTCACCATCCCCAACGGCAATCTGTCCAACGGCATCATCACCAACCAGTCGCGGCAGACCACCCGGCAGATCGTCTTCGACGTCAAGGTGGGCTACGACGCCGACCTGCAGAAGGCCAAGCAGGTGCTGGCCGACATGGCCAAGGACCCGCGGGTGCTGGACACCCCGGCACCGGCCATCGTGGTAGCGGGGCTGGGTGAGACCTTCATCACCGTGTCGCTGCGCTGCTGGACCGCCAACAGCGATTTCTGGGGCACCCAGTTCACCTTCAACGAGCAGATCCGTGACCGGCTGCGCGCCGAGGGCATCGACATCGCGCTGCCCAGTCGGGTGGTCAAGGTGCTCGATGACAAGGGCGACGAGCGTGCCGCGGCGGCAGCACGCGGCGAGGCCTAGGCCGGGCTGAGGCGGCTATCGGCCGCCTCAGTTGCCGCCGCTGGAGGAGCCGCTCGCCAGTGGGGTGCGTCGCTGGCGCAGCCAGAGCACCGCGATCAGCAGCAGGGTGGGAATGCCCATCAGCGCCGTCAGCGAGAAGAAGGAGCTGTAGCCAACGTGCTCCACCAAGGCACCGGAGTAACCGCCCAGCAGTCGCGGCAGGAGCAGCATCAGCGAGCTGAGCATGGCGTACTGGGTGGCCGAGAACCTCAGGTTGGTCAGGCTCGACAGGTAGGCGACGAAGGCTGAGGTGGCCATGCCGCCACTGATGTTGTCGGCGCAGATGGTGGCAATCAGCAACGGCACATTGGCGCCGGTGGCGGCGATCACCACGAACAGCAGGTTGGTCAGGGCCGAGGCGGCGCCGCCGACGAAGAGGATCGGCAGGATGCCCACCCGGGTGATCAGCACCCCACCCAGGCCCGCGCCCAGCAGGGTCATGAACACCCCGAAGATCTTGCTCACGCCGGCGATGGTTTCCTTGCTGTAGCCCACGTCGATATAGAAGACGCTGGCCATCACCCCCATCACCGTGTCCGACAGGCGATAGGTGGAGATCAGCCCGAGCAGCAGCAGCGCCTGCCACTGGTAGCGCTGGATGAATTCGGTGATCGGCGTCAGCACCGGCGCCATCAGCCGGCGACCGGGCGCGGTGAGGCAGAGCCAGGCGATCAGGGCGTACATCAGGCCGCGCGGCCAGTAGCCACCGGCCAGGGCCGAGAGGCCGCCGGTGACGGCGACGATGAGCACGATCAACAGGATCACCGAGACCATCTGGTGCACGAAGTCGAAGCGCGGCAACTCCTCGGCGTTGACCGCATCGCGCAGTCGCAGGGGCTGGCGCATGCGGCGCAGCAGGTCGCTCAGCGGCTTGGAGCAGTAGCGCCCCCAGGGCGACAGGCAGCCGAGGATGAACAGCCCGTAGAGCAGCGCCCGCGGCCAGGCATGGGCGATGATGGCGTTGATGGCGGCGGGGATGGAAATCAGCATCACCAGCAACAGGGCGACCGCCACCAGCTGGTGATTGAAGCCGAAGCGCGATTCCGCCATGGCCATGGGCGCCACCGGCACCGGCTCGCGGATCATCAGGCTGGTCACCAGGCCCGGCAGGACCAGCAGGGCGAACAGCATATAGGTGGTGGCCCAGGCGCTCTGGCTGTAATCCAACTTCGACGAGCCCAGTTCCTCGGCGAGGAACAGGGCTCCGGCGCTGGCCAGCAGGGCGGCGATGCGATAACCGGTCATGTAGCAGGCGGCCAGGGCGGCCTGGCGTTCGTCGTCGGCGATCTCCAGGCGATAGGCGTCCACCGCGATGTCCTGGGTCGCCGAGGCGAAGGCCACCAGCACGGCCAGGGCGATCAACTGTTCCAGGTGCTGCTGCGGATTGCACAACGCCATGCCGACCAGGCCCAGGCCTACCAGGATCTGCGACAGCACCAGCCAGGAGCGACGGCGCCCGAGCTTGCCGATCAGCGGTAGCTTCCAGAGATCGAGCATGGGCGACCAGACCCATTTGAAGGCATAGGCCAGACCGATCCAGCTGGCGTAGCCGATGGTCTCGCGACTCACCCCGGCCTCGCGCAGCCACACCGAGAGGGTGGAGAACACCAGCATGGCCGGTAGGCCGGCAGCGAAGCCCAGCAGCAGCATGGCCAGGCAGGCCCTGGACCTGTAGGTGGTGACGGCTTCACGCCAGAAACGTGCAAACATGCCCTTGGGCTCGGAAAAAACGCGCACTCTACTCGACACCCTCAGCTGGATTCCACCGGTACCGACGCATGTCCACCCGGTCCTCGTACAGCATCACGCCCTCGGCGCGCAGACGCTCGCGCTGCTCCCGCCCCGATGGGCTGTCCAGGGGCAGGCTCGGCCGGCCATCCGCGGCGATCACCCGATGCCAGGGCAGGGCGCTGCCCGCGGGCAGCCGGCCCAGTATCCAGCCTACCCAGCGTGCGCCGCGCCCCAGGCCGGCGAGCGCGGCCACCTGTCCGTAGCTCGCCACGCGCCCCGGGGGGATGGCGGCCAAAGCCTGGAAAACCGCTTGGCGGCGGAGATCGGAGTCGGGGGCGTCGCGCATGATGCTCTTGCTGCCGGAGAAAGAGTGCCAGTGTGCCGAAAAGTTTGGTTACGGTGGGAGTGAAACGTGTCAGCTGTCCGCTTTCTGGCAATTCACTCGGCCGTTGAGCCGGTATTTCCGAAAACTTGCGCAACTTTTACCCAAGAGCTGTTGCGCAAGGCCTGGCTACCCGGATAATCGCCACCCGCTCGTTTCGTTACCTTTCCACCCAAGTCCACCCAAGGTGTCCTGGTGCCCATGCGTTTTCGATTCCTTACCTCGCTCGCGCTGCTGTCGCTCATGTCCTTCGCCCACGCTGACACCGTCTGGCTCAAGAACGGCGACCGCCTGACCGGAACCATCAAGCTGCTCGACAGCAAGAAGCTGCTGCTGCAGACCGAATACGGCGGCAACATTCCGCTGTCCTGGGACAAGATCAAGACCCTGCAACGTGACCAGCCCGTGATCGTCCAGCGCGGCAAGTACGAACCCGATTTCCCGGTGGAAAGCCTGAAGCCGGCCGACGACGGCCAGGTGGTGGTGAACACCGCGGATGGCCAGCAGACCGTGCCGCTGGCGAGCATCACCCAGATCGTGCCACCGCGTCCCTTCCTGCGTGACTTCGCCTGGAAGGGCAACATCGACGCGGGCCTGGACTACATCAGCTCGTCCCAGGACAGCGAAAAGTACGACATCGACTTCAAGACCCAGGCTCGGCATGGCATGTGGCGGCACAATGCCAACGGCAGCTATGACCGCTACGAGTCCGACGACGTGGTGTCGACCAGCAAGTACGATCTGCAATACGCCCTGGATCGCTTCTTCGACGAGAAATTCTTCTGGCAGGGCCGCGCCGAATACAAGCGCGACTGGATCCAGGACCTGGCCAAGCAGCGTATCATCGGTACCGGTCCGGGTTACCAGTTCTGGGACAACGAACTGGGCGCCTTCTCGCTCACCGGACTGCTCAACCAGAACCGCTACGAGTATCGCGATGGGGGTTCCAGCGACTTCCTCTCGGCGAGCATGAAGTGGGATTACAACCGGTATCTCTATGGCCAGACCATCCAGTTCTTCACCACCGGCGAACTCGGCCGGCCGCTGGACAACACCGCCGACCTGACCTTCGATGGCGACATCGGCCTGAGATACAAGGTCACCAACTGGGCGTCCCTGAACCTCAAGGCGTCCAAGGAACTGACCAGTGGCGCCGAGGGCAACGTCAACCAGACCGAGTACACCGCGGGTGTCGGCGTTTCCTGGTAACCCGATGTTTCCCTGACTGCCCGCAATACCCTCAAGGCCGCGACTTTCGCGGCCTTGTCGTTTCTGCCGGCTGCCTGGTGCCGACCTTGAAATCGGCGTGCTCGCCTCCATCTCCCGTCTTTCAACCGGTGTCTACCGTGAAGGATCCCAGATGCGCGTGACCGCCTTACTCTTCTTGCTGTTCCCCTTTGTGGAACTGGCCGTACTCATCAAGATCGGCAGCGAAATCGGCGTGCTCGCCACCTTCGCCCTGTTGCTGCTGAGCTTCCTCATCGGCGTCGCCCTGCTGCGCATCGCCGGTTTCACCACCCTCTGGCGCATCCGCATGCGCCTGGCCCAGGGGCAGATGCCCGAGCAGGAAGTGGTCCAGGGACTGACTCTGGCCATCGCCGGTGCCCTGCTGATCTTCCCCGGCTTCATCAGCGATTTCCTGGCGTTGATCTGCCTGCTGCCCGTCACCCGCAAAGCCTTGCTCGGTGCGGTGCTGGGCCGGGTGACACGCCGCGCGTCCGGGCCTCAGGGCCATCAGCCTGGCACAGGTCCGTCCACGCCCCATCGTCCCGAGGTGATCGAGGGCGAGGTCGTCCATCGTGACGAGCAAAAGCGCTAAAAAATTTGCGGGTTGCCCTTGAAATGCCTGGCGACAACCTCATGTAGCGGACACCGCAAGGTTGTCGCCGCAAGGCGAGCAGGTTTCGCGGTCCGTCTCGGGCGGGCCGCACCCGGCGCAGCCGGTAAAAACAAACTGCCGATGCAGTCATCGGCGCTGGAAACACTTAGAACTTTGGGAGATACGACAATGGCGCTTCGTCCTCTGCATGATCGCGTTGTGATCCGTCGCAGCGAAGAAGAGACCAAATCCGCTGGCGGCATCGTGCTGCCGGGCTCGGCTGCCGAGAAGCCGAACCGCGGTGAAGTGGTTGCCGTAGGCACTGGACGCGTGCTGGACAACGGCGATGTCCGGGCTCCGGCAGTAAAAGTGGGTGACAAAGTGGTTTTCGGTCCCTATTCCGGCAGCAATGCCATCAAGGTCGATGGCGAAGAACTGCTGGTGATGGCCGAGTCCGAAATCCTGGCTGTCATCGAAGGCTGATCCCCGCTCACTTTTCGAATTTCTTAGAGGAAACAGAACATGGCTGCAAAAGACGTCAAATTCGGTGATTCCGCGCGCAAGAAGCTGCTGACCGGTGTCAACACCCTGGCCGACGCCGTCAAGGCCACCCTGGGCCCGAAAGGCCGCAACGTGGTTCTGGAGCGTAGCTTCGGTGCTCCCCTGATCACCAAGGACGGCGTATCCGTCGCCAAGGAGATCGAACTCAAGGATCGCATCGAGAACATCGGCGCCCAACTGGTGAAAGACGTGGCCTCCAAGGCCAACGACGCGGCCGGCGACGGCACCACCACCGCCACCGTACTGGCCCAGGCCATCGTCACCGAAGGCCTGAAGTCCGTGGCCGCCGGCCTGAACCCGATGGACCTGAAGCGCGGCATCGACAAGGCCACCGCCGCCGTCGTCGCCGAGCTGAAGAACCTGTCCAAGCCCTGCGCCGACAGCAAGGCCATCGCCCAGGTAGGCACCATCTCCGCCAACTCCGACGAGAGCATCGGCAACATCATTGCTGAAGCCATGGAGAAGGTCGGTAAAGAAGGCGTCATCACCGTCGAAGAAGGCTCGGGCCTGGAAAACGAACTGTCCGTCGTCGAAGGCATGCAGTTCGACCGTGGCTACCTGTCGCCCTACTTCATCAACAAGCCCGACACCATGTCCGCCGAGCTGGACAGCCCGCTGCTGCTGCTGGTCGACAAGAAGATCTCCAACATCCGCGAACTGCTGCCGGTGCTGGAAGCCGTCGCCAAGGCCGGTCGCCCGCTGCTGATCGTCGCCGAAGACGTCGAAGGCGAAGCCCTGGCTACCCTGGTGGTCAACAACATGCGCGGTATCGTCAAGGTCGCCGCCGTCAAGGCGCCCGGCTTCGGTGATCGTCGCAAGGCCATGCTGCAGGACATCGCCATCCTGACCGGCGGTACCGTCATCTCCGAAGAAGTCGGCCTGAGCCTGGAAAGCACCACCCTGGAGCACCTGGGTCAAGCCAAGCGCGTGGTCCTGAACAAGGAAAACACCACCGTCATCGACGGCGCTGGCGTCGAGGCTGACATCCAGGCGCGGATCAAGCAGATCCGTGCCCAGGTCGAAGAAACCTCTTCCGACTACGACAAAGAGAAGCTGCAAGAGCGTCTGGCCAAACTGGCCGGCGGTGTTGCCGTGATCAAGGTTGGCGCTGCCACCGAAGTCGAGATGAAAGAGAAGAAAGCCCGCGTGGAAGACGCCCTGCACGCTACCCGCGCTGCGGTGGAAGAAGGCGTGGTGCCTGGTGGCGGTGTCGCCCTGGTGCGTGCCCTGGATGCTCTGAAGGATCTGAAAGGCATCAACGAAGAGCAGAACGCCGGTATTAACATCCTGCGTCGCGCCGTCGAAGCGCCCCTGCGCCAGATCGTGACCAACGCCGGTGACGAAGCCTCCGTCGTGCTGGACAAGGTCAAGCAAGGCAGCGGCAACTACGGCTACAACGCCGCTACCGGCGAATACGGCGACATGCTGGAATTCGGCATCATCGACCCGGCCAAGGTGACCCGCAGCGCGCTGCAGGCTGCTTCGTCCATCGCCGGTCTGCTGATCACCACCGAAGCCATCGTGGCTGAGCTGCCGAAAGACGACGCAGCCCCGGCCATGCCCGACATGGGCGGCATGGGTGGCATGGGCGGCATGATGTAAGAACCGCTTAGGCCTTACGGCCGAGCCCGAACCCCGGTGTTCCTCGCGGACACCGGGGTTTTTTATGGCCGCCTTCCAGGCCTCCGACCGAGCTGGCCAGCCTGCGGAGCATCGGCAGTCAGGTCGGCCTTGGCTGGCCGAGTCCAGTGACGACGGTTAGGCTGGATAGCGAACAGAATTAGTGCGGGCCGCGCAGGCGATCCGCAGCAGAGGTCAGCGACATGCGTATCCTGGTGGTGGAAGACAACAAAGACATCCTCAGCAACCTGCTGGATTACCTCAGTCTGAAGGGCTACAGCGTGGACTGCGCCCAGGACGGGCTCTCCGGTCTGCACCTGGCGGCGACCGAGCACTACGACCTGCTGATCCTCGACATCATGCTGCCCGGCATCGATGGCTACACCCTCTGCCAGCGGCTGCGCCAGGATGCCCGGCGCGATACCCCGGTGATCATGCTCACTGCCCGCGACCAGCTCGACGATCGCCTGGAGGGCTTCCGCTCCGGCGCCGACGACTACCTGGTGAAGCCCTTCGCCCTGTCCGAGCTGGCGGCTCGGGTCGAGGCGGTGATGCGTCGCACCAAGGGCGGTGGGCGCCGCCAGCTGCAAGTGGCCGATCTCAGCTACGACCTCGACACCCTGGAGGTGAGCCGGGCCGGCAAGCCACTCAAGCTCAACCCCATCGGGCTGAAGATTCTCGCCCTGCTGATGCAGAAGTCGCCCCATGTGGTCCGTCGCGAGGTGCTGGAGGAGGCGGTCTGGGGTGAGGACTATCCGGACAGCGACAGCCTGCGCAGCCATGTCCACCAGTTGCGGCAGATCATCGACAAACCCTTCGCGCAGCCGTTGCTGCGCACCATCCATGGCGTGGGCTACAAGCTGGTCGAGCAGGATTGAGCATGGAATACCACCTGAGCCTGTCGCGGCGGATCGTCATCGCCTTCGTCCTGATGACCTTCCTGGTCGGCGGCGTGTTTTCCCTGGGGATCGTCGCGGTGGTACACACCGTGGAAGAGCGGCTGATCTCCACCGACCTGCGCAACGAGCTGGAGCGCATGGTGCAGCGCGACATGCGCAGGGGGGGGCAGCCGGTGCTGGACCCCGACATGCGGCTGTACTACGTGCCCCTGGCCGAGGTGGCGCAGTTGCCCGAGCACCTGCGTGACCTGCCCGAGGGTTTCAGCGAGGTAGAGGAAGACCAGCAGTACTTCTATGCCTACGTGGCCGAGATCGATGGCAATCACTTCGTCCTGCTGCAGAACCAGAGCGATTTCGAAGCGCGGGAGCGGCTGCTCTACAAGGTAGTGCTGGGTGGCTTCCTGATCAGCGTGGCCCTGGCCTGGCTGCTGGGCTGGGCCCTGGCGCGGCGGGTGATCGCCCCGGTGGTGCGGCTGGCGCGCCAGGTCCGTCGCCGCGACCAGATCCTCGATGTCACGCCGCCGCTGGCGCCGGACTACGCCAAGGATGAAGTAGGCGAACTGGCGGGCGCCTTCGACGACGCCTTCGACCGCCTGCGCGCCGCCCTGGCCCGCGAGCGGCTGTTCACCAGCGACGTCAGCCATGAGTTGCGCACCCCCCTGATGGTCATCCATTCCTCCTGCGAGCTGCTGGCCGCCACGCCCGACCTGCCACCGCGGGCCCAGGGGCCGCTGGAGCGCATGACCCGCGCCGCGCGCGAGATGCAGGAGCTGGTACAGACCTTCCTGGCGCTGGCCCGCAACCAGGGTGACGGCGATGGCCAGGCGCCGCGGGCGTCCCTGGCCGCGGCGGCGCGACGGCAGACCGGCGAGTGGCGCGCGGCGGTGGAGGCCAAGGGCCTGCGCTGGCACCTGAGCGTGGCACCCGAGGCGGACGCCTATCTGTGGCACGAGCCCTTCCTGCGCTCGGTGATGAGCAATCTGCTGCGCAATGCCCTGCACTACACCGAGAGTGGCTACATCGCCCTGCAGGTCGGTGCCCACGGCTTCGTGGTGGAAGACAGTGGCGTAGGCATTCCCGAAGAACAGCGCGAAGCCATGTTCCAACCCTTCGTGCGTGGCGCCGAGGGGCGCGGGGAAGGACTCGGCCTGGGGCTGTCGCTGGTTCGACGGATCTGTCAGCTGCAGGGCTGGAGCGTGGCGCTGGGGGAGAGTTCGACCGGCGGTTGTCGCTTCGAGATCGACCTGGGACACGACAGGATAACGGGCTAGTGTGGTGTTTCAGAAGTTCGGGCAAGAATTGGCAGGTGATTTTTTGACTTAGGCTAGGCGCCGCGACGAGTCATAGCAGGGCTATGGCGAGGAGTGGCAACGACGCCTAAGCCAAAAAAGCGCCGCCAAAATTGTGTAGTTAACTTCTGAAGCACCACACTAGCGTTACAGAATTTTCACAATGGCTTGACCGGCGTTTGACAGGCTCCTGGTTAGGGTAGCGACATCTTCCTACGCCCCAGGAGCCGCCTTCGTGAAAGCGCCCATCGACCTGCCCTTTTCGCAAAAGTACGACGCCGACCACGCCCGCCAGTACTACCTGAAGCACCAGGATGGTCTGGCCCGGCGCCTGTCCCACTGGCGCGACGAGCAACTGGCGCGGCAGGCCCTGAACATCGCCGGCCAGCCTAACCTGGTGCTGGACCTGCCCAGCGGCGCCGGTCGCTTCTGGCCGCTCTTGGCGGAGAAGCGCAATCGGGTGATCATCGGTGCCGACTATTCGGAAAACATGCTGGCCACCGCCTGCGCGCAGCAGCCGGCAGAGGTGGTAGCCCGGGTCAAGACGTTGCAGACGTCGGCTTTCTCTATCGACTTGTCCGACAATTCTGTAGATTGCATTTTCTGTATGCGGTTGTTGCACCACGTGGGCGAATCGGCGGACCGACTGGCGCTGCTGCAGGAGTTCCACCGCGTGACCCGCGACAGCGTCATCCTGTCGCTCTGGGTCGATGGCAATTTCAAGGCCTGGCGGCGCAAGGCGCTGGAACGTCGGCGTCAAGCCCAGGGCCGCGACCGTGGCGGTTATCAGAACAGATTCATCGTCGAGCGTGCTCAGTTCGAGGCGGAAGTCGCCCAGGCTGGTTTCGTGGTCGACCGAACCCTGGATTTCCTGCCGGGCTACGCCATGTGGCGGGTCTATGTCCTGCGCAAGGCCAGCTGAACTCGTTAGAGAATAAGAGAGAGGTAGTCGATGGGAGCCGCGACGCGGGGAGAAGGGCGTTTCGATCAGTGGTGGAACACCACTGGCGACTGGGTGGAAGCGCCCAACGTACGACGCGGTGGCGAGAGCGGCGTCCAGCGCCTGCGATTGCCCGACGGCACCCTGGCCTACGTCAAGCGCCAGGTCGGCCACCTCTATCGCAGCCTGCGTCATCCCCTGGGGCGTCCCACCGCCCTGCGCGAGCGCGACGCCCTGCTGGCCTTCCGCGACCTTGGCATCCAGGTGCCCGAACTGCTGTTCTGCGATGCCCAGCATGCCGCGGGCGGCTGGCGTGCGCTGTTGGTCAGCGCCGCGCTGGACGGCTACCAGGATCTCGATCACTGGTACGCGCAGGGGGGCGGCAGCCAGCTCAGCGAGGCCGAACACGAGCGTTTCCTGACCACCCTGGGCGAAGTCCTGGCGCGGATGCACCAGCACCGCTGGCAGCATGGCTGCCTCTATCCCAAGCACATCTTCGTCACCGAACGTCAGGGGGCCGAAGGCAAGGAATTCGCCATCGCTCTACTGGATCTGGAGAAATGCCGGCAGCGGTTGTCGTTGGAGACTGCCGCCCGTCGGGATATGCTGCAATTACGCCGCCATTCGTCGTGGAATGCTGCGCAATGGCGAACTCTGATTTACGTTTATCAACAGGCGTTGGGGCGGAAAATCAGAGGGTTGGAGTCATGACTTCACAAATTACTCGAGGTTTGTTGATCGCGCTTTTTTGCGGCGTCACCACGCTGGCCTATGCCAGCTGGCTACGACCCGCGGCGGTGGTGGTCGGCAGCGAAGGGCTCGACTACTGCCAGACCCCGGTCGCCCGCAACCTGAGCACCTCCAACACCGGCAGCCACGACCTGCTGCTGTTCCTCTTCGGCATGACCCAGACCCATAACCGCTGACTCCCGTGAGCGCTCAGAGCCTGTTCAAAATCTGCTGCGCGTCGGCCAAACCGCGTTGAAAATGCCTTCGGAATGCTCATTTACCACTCGTAAACTCCGCTTCCTCAGGCCTTTTCGCCTTGTTTGGCTCTAGCTCGCGAGATTATGAACAGGCTCTAAGGTCCTTTCACTCGTCAGTCAAGTTCGGCATGCTGTCGATCGATCCATAGCTGCCGAGTCCAGCCAATGATGGCCGATAGTTTTTCCGAGCGGGCAGTGCAAAGTCTGCTGGATACCGATTTCTACAAGCTCACCATGATGCAGGCCGTCCTGCACAACTATCCCAATGCGGAAGTGGAGTGGGCCTTTCGTTGCCGTAACGACGAAGACCTGCGGCCCTATCATCAGGCTATCCAGGCGGAAATCGACGCCCTCGCCGACGTCGCCATCAGCGACAGCCAATTGGCCTTCCTCGAGCGCATCCCTTTCATCACCCCCGACTTCATCCGTTTCCTGCGGCTGTTTCGTTTCAATCCGTCCTATGTGTTCCTCGGCGAGGAAGAAGGACGTTTCACCCTGACCCTCAAGGGCCCCTGGCTGCATCTCATCCTCTTCGAGGTGCCAATCCTGGCGCTGATCAGCGAGGTGCGCAATCGCCAACGGCATGCCGAGCTGCCGCTGCAGGTGGCCCGGGACCAGCTCTATCGCAAGTTCGACTGGCTGGCCCGAGAGGCGGGCGCCGACGAGCTGGCCGAATTCAAGATGGCCGATTTCGGCACCCGGCGGCGTTTTTCCTACGGGGTACAGGAAATGGTGGTGCGCAGCCTGAGGGACGACTTTCCCGGTCGCTTCGTCGGCACCAGCAACGTGCATTTGGCCTGGGAGCTGGGCGTCGCGCCCCTGGGCACCATGGCCCACGAGTGGCTGATGGCCCACCAGCAGCTGGGGCCACGGCTGATCGACAGCCAGATCGCCGCGCTCGATTGCTGGGTGCGCGAGTATCGCGGCCAGCTGGGTATCGCCTTGACCGATACCATCACCATGGACGCCTTCCTGCGTGACTTCGATCTCTACTTCGCCAAGCTGTTCGACGGCCTGCGCCACGACAGCGGCGATCCGCTGCAGTGGGCGGAGAAAGCTATCGCCCATTACCAGCAACTGGGCATAGATCCCCTGACCAAGACCCTGGTGTTCTCCGATTCGCTCAACCTGGAAAAGGCGCTCGCCCTGTTCCGGGCGCTACGTGAGCGGATCAACGTCAGCTTCGGCATCGGTACCCATTTCACCTGCGACATCCCTGGGGTGCAGCCGATGAACATGGTGCTCAAGATGAGTCGCTGCAACGGCCAGCCGGTGGCCAAGATTTCCGACGCCCCGGGCAAGTCCCAGGGCGGCGAGCCGGATTTCCTGCACTATCTGCGGCACGTCTTCCAGGTCGACGGCGCCTGAGTTCGGGCGCCTTGCCGGGGCCAGTCCTCAGGACGAGCAGCTGATCTCCAGATGCTTGCCCCAGTCCGGCGGCCGCTGGGCGAAGCGTTCCCGCCCGGGCTGGGCCTCGAAGGGACGCGACAGCACCTCGTGCAGCAACCGCACCTCGCTGTAGTCCCCTGCTTCGGCCTGCTCGATGGCTTGCTGGGCCAGGTAGTTGCGTAGCACATACAGCGGGTTCACCGCGTTCATGCGCGTTGTCCGCTCCGCTGCCGAGCCGCCTTCGGCGTCCAGGCGGGTGCGATAGGCCTGGCTCCAGTCGTCGAAGCCGCGCAGATCGATGAAATCCTCCCGCACCCGGGCGAGCGCAGCGCCGGGCTCCTCTTCGCCCAAGTGGCGGAAGAACAGCGAATAGTCCACGCCCCCCTGCTGCATCAGCGCGAGCAGCCGCTCGATCAGTTCCTGGTCCTCTTCCCGGGCTTCCTGCAGGCCCAGCCGGCGGCGCATCAGGTCCAGGTAGTGGGCCTGATACAGCGGCAGGAAGAGGGCGATGCCCTGCTGTAGCTCCTCCACCTCAACCTGGGGCGTCAGCGCCTGGGCCAGGGCCGCCAGGTTCCAATGGGCGATGGGCACCTGGTTGCTGTAGGAGTAGCGGCCCGTGTGATCGGAGTGGTTGCAGATGAAATGGGCGTCGAAGTCATCGAGGAAGGCATAGGGGCCGAAGTCGAAGGTCAGGCCCAGGATGGAGAAGTTGTCGGTATTCATCACCCCGTGGCAGAAGCCATGGGCCTGCCAGTGGGCGATCAGGGCCGCGGTACGTTCCACCACCTCGCGGAACATTGCTGCCCAGGGTTGCGGCTGGCCTTGCAGGTGTGGGAAGTGCGCCGCCAGCACGTGCTCGCCCAGGCGCTGCAGCACTTCGTGCTGGCGCGTGTAGTAGAAGTATTCGAAGTGTCCGAAGCGCACGTGGCTGGGTGCCAGGCGCAGCAGGGTGGCGCCGGTTTCCAGCCGCTCGCGGACCACCTGGGTCGAGGAGCCGATCACGCAACCGGCGCGGGTGGTCGGGACGCCCAGGGCATGCAGGGCTTCTGAGGCAAGGAATTCGCGGATGGATGAACGCAGCACCGCGCGGCCATCACCCATGCGCGAGAAGGGGGTAAGGCCGGCACCCTTGAGGTGCAGGTCCCAATGCTCGCCACGCTCGTTCACCACCTCGCCCAGCAGCAGGCCGCGGCCATCGCCCAGGCGTGGGTTGTAGGAGCCGAACTGGTGGCCGGAATAGACCATCGCCCGGGGCTCGGCGCTGTCCCACAGCTGGGCGCCGGCGAACACCTGGGTGAATTCCGGCGTCTCGGCCACCGCCGGGTCCAGGTCCAGCAGCGCCAGGGCCGCGGGGGAGGCGACCACCAGCCGCGGATCGTCCAGCGGCCGGGGCTCGATGTGGGTGGAGAAGTCATCGCCCAGGCGGGCGAATCTGTTGTCGAAGGTCAGGTCGAGCAGCTGTTTCATGGGTATCCCGAAATGTCCGCGCGGAGGGCCGTCAGGCCTTGGGTGACTTGGGATCCTCGGCCTCCTGCTGGGCATCCTCTTCAGGTAGGAAAGACTTTTTGCCCAGTTGTTTCTCCGCCCCGTGGCGATTCTTCAGGGTGATCTCCATCTGCGGGGTCGACAGCAGGTTGATGCCCGCATCGCGCAGCAACTGGTCGATGCGCCGGATCAGCTCGTCGGTGGCGGCGCTGCGGTCGCCCAGCTCACGCACATAGATGCGCAGCTCGTGGTCCAGGGTGCTGGCGCCGTAGTGGATGATGTACAGCGAGGGCTCGGGGTCGTGCAGCACCCGCGAGTTCTCCTTCACCGCCTGCATGATCAGGCGCTGCGCCTCGACCAGGTCACTGCCGCGGTTGATGCCGAAGGTCAGCACGATGCGGGTGACGGTGTCGGTCAGCGTCCAGTTGATCAGCTGGCTGGTGACGAAGGTCTTGTTGGGCACCACCACCGACTTGCGGTCGGCGTCGGTGATGTGGGTGGCGCGGATGCGGATCTTGTTCACCGTGCCGGTCACGTTGCCGATGGTGATCAGGTCGCCCACGCGCACTGGGCGCTCGAAGAGGATGATCAGGCCGGAGATGAAGTTACCGAAGATCTCCTGCAGACCGAAACCCAGACCGACGGAGAGGGCCGTAGCCAGCCACTGCAGCTTGTCCCAGCTCACTCCGAGGGTCGCCAGGGTGGTGACGACGCCGACCCCGACGATGACGTAGGAGAGCAGGGTGGTGGTGGCGTAGGCGCTGCCCTGGGCCAGGTTGAGCCGCGACAGCACCAGCACCTCCAGCAGGCCGGGCAGGTTGCGCGCCAGGGCGACGGTGAGGCCGGCGATGACCAGAGCGATGATGAACACCCGCAGCGTCAGGGGTACCTCGGTGGCGGTAGCGCCGGTGCCGCTGGTGTATTGGTAGAGGGTGACGTTGTCCAGATAGGAGAACACCGCTACCACGTCGGCCCAGACCAGGTAGAGCACGCCGAGGAAGGCCAGCAGCAGGCTCAGGCGCAGCAGGCGCGAGGACTGCTGGTTGACCTGCTCCATGTCCAGGGTCGGCTCCTGCACCACCTCGACGCCCTCGGCATCTTCCTGCTGCGCCTGGCGCTTCTGCAGGGCGCGCTGGTAGGCCAGGCGCCGGGCGGCCACGCTCAGGCCGCGGGCCAGGGTGGCTTCCAGGATGATCCAGGCCATCAGCACATAGAGGGTATCCACCAGTCGGTCGGTGAGCTTGAGCGCGGTGTAGTAGTAGCCGAACAGCACGGCGAAGAACAGCACGGCCGGGATGGCGGTGATCATCAGGCCGAGCAGCAGGCGGAAGAACGGCAGGCGCTCGCGGGCGGTGGCATTGAGCAGGGAGCGACCCAGCATCCAGGCCAGGCTGGCGTAGGCCACCAGCACGATGAGGATGCCCAGGACGTCGTCGGCGAGCCCCGCCAGCTGACGTTCGGCGATGGCCACCACCGCCATCAGCGCCAGGGCCAGCAGGCCTACGCGGCGCACCAGGCGCCGCAGGGACTGGGCCTGGGGGCGGGCCCAGCGGAAGTGGGTCTCGGCCACGCCGCCGGAGGCCAGCAGGCGATACACCGTATAGAACACCAGCCAACCGGCGGCGATTTCCAGCAGGGCCGCGCCGATGGCGGCGTTGACCCCGCGTTCGTCACCCTCCAGGGCCACGCCGCCCAGCCAGAGCACCAGGCTCGCCGGCAGGCCGAGCAGAATGGTGAGCAGGATGGCCTGGGGCGTGTGCAGCTGGCTGTCGCGCTGGTAGTGGCCGATGTCCTGGTTGAGCTTGCTGACCCGGGCATGGATGCGCGGGCGTTGCCAGATCAGGGTGGCGAAGGCCAATACCAGAGGCACCAGCAGCAGCGGCCGCTCGGCCAGGCCCACGTAGAGTTCGTGCAGGCTGGAGCCCCAGGGTACGTCGCGCAGTTGCTGCATCAGCTTGAGCGGGGCAGTCTTGGCCCAGTTCCAGTCCAGCGGCTTGTTGCTGGGAATCCAGAACATCTGCTCGTCGAGGGTGCCACGCAGGTTGGTGATGGTGCTCTGCAGCTGACGCTGGTTGAGCTGCAGGTCGATGGACTCGCTGAGCAGGGCATTGAGCTCGGTGTTCAGGCGTTCCTGCAGTTCGCTACGGGTCTTGAGCAGGTCGAGCAGTTGCTGGCGCAGCTGGGGCGTCGCCTTTTCCGGTGGCTGCTGGGCCAACAGGTCGCTGACGTAGCTGTCGGGATTGGCGATCTGGGCGCGCTGCTGGTTCAGCTCGAACTGGTAGAGGCGCAGGTCGGCGATGTCGTCGGTGAGGTCCTTGTTCAGCTTGACCGACGGCAGGGCGGCGCGCTGCTGGTAGAGCAGCTTGGAGAGCAGCACGCTGCCCTTGAGCACGCCGATCTGCTGCTCCATGGTTTCGCTGGTCTGCTTGAGCTGATCCAGCTGCTGGCGGGCCTCGAGGTTGCGCCGGTTGAGGTCGTTGAGGCGGTCGGTGGCGCGCAGCAGGTAGTCGGAGAGTTGCAGGTTGAGGCCGGTCTCCTGGGACAGGACATCATCGCCGGCGGTCTTCTCCGACTCCCGTGAGGCCTCGGCCAGGGTCTTCTCCGACTGCTGGCGGCGCTTGCCGCTGATCAGCGTCTGCAGGTCCAGGGTTTCCTGCTCGTAGCGCTTGACCTGCTCGGTGAAGAGTTCGCGACGGATGGCGCCCAGGTCCTGCAGCACGCTGTTGCCGGCCAGCTCCTGGCGCAGCAACTGGATCTGGGCGCCGGCGGCTGCCTGCTCGGCCTGCAATTGGTCACGGCGCTCGGCGGTCAGCGGCTTGGCGTTCTCGCGACCGCTCTTGAGCAGGTCGGCGATCTGCTGCAGCCGGGTCTGCAGGTTGGCGATGTCCACCTGGGCGCGCTCGGGGCGGGTCTGGGCGTTGATCACCAGGCTGTTGGCCGCGTTGAGGTCGTCCTGCACGCTGTTGAGCGCCAGGCTGGTCTCGCTCAGGCGCTGCTCCAGGGCCTGGGGCGTGGCCCCGGCATAGCGCTGCTCGGCCGGCTTGACCGGTTCGGCGCGCAGCCGGGCGAGCTGGCGCTGGGCATCCTTGGTCTGCTGCGGCGCCTGGGCCAGTTGTTGGCGCAGGTCGGCCAGCTGCTTGACGTACTGGTCGCGCTGGTCGAGCAGCTTCAGCGTCTGCTGCAGGCTGTCCTGGGCGGCGGCCTGCTCGGCAGCGGGCAGCTTGCGCGCGGCCAGGCCGTCCAGGCTCTGCTGGACCTGTTGCGCATCGGGCGGCCCGGAATCCTGGGCGACGACAGGGAAGGTGAAGAGGCAGCTGCAGAGGGCGGCAGCACGGAGCAGAGCGGACAGGCGGTGCATGCGGCAGGCGTCGGGCAGTGGAAAGGCGCGAGGTTAAAGCGGTGCTGCCGAGGGCGCAAGGCGGCACCGTGCAAGCCGCGAACCCTGTTCATCCACGGTTAAAGAAAGAGCGCGGGTCCGCTGCTCTGGCCTTCGGGAAACTTCACGCCGACCTTGCGCACGCGCTTGTTCTCGATGGCCGCGACGATCCACACCAGGCCGTTCCATTCCACCAGGTCGCCGACGATGGGTTCGCCACCGATCTCGTGGGTGATGAAGCTGCCGAGACGCTGGTTACCGTCCACGTCGCCCAGTTGCAGGCCGTACAGCGCGGCCACGGCGCTGAGTTCGGCGTCGGCCTCCAGGACGAAGTCGCCGAAGAAGCGCTGGGTCTGTTGCGGCGCCTGGCTGAACAGCCGGCCCAGGGCCGGCAGGTCGTGCTCGTGACCGACCACGCAGAGGATGTCGCCGGCCTCCAGGGTGGTACTGCCGGAGGGGTGCAACAGCGTCTCGCCGCGGAACAGCGCGGCGATGCGGGTACCCTCGGGCATCTTCAGCTCGCGCAGGGCCGCGCCGATGCACCATTTCTCGGCGCCCAGGCGATAGATGAACAGCTCCCACTCGCTGGTGGGGTGCACCTGCAGGCCGGCGCGGGAGAAGGGGGCCGGTTCCGGAGGGACGGTCACCTTCAGCAGCTTGGCCGCCAGCGGCAGGCTGGAGCCCTGCACCAGCAGCGACACCAGCACGATGAAGAAGGCGACGTTGAAGAACAGCTGCGCCTGGGGCAAACCGGCCATCATCGGGAAGACCGCCAGGATGATGGGTACCGCGCCGCGCAGGCCGACCCAGGCGATGAAGGCCTTCTCGCGGTCGTGGAAGGCTCGGAAGGGCAGCAGACCGATGGCCACCGACAGTGGGCGGGCGACCAGGATCATCCACAGCGCCAGGCCCAGGGCGGGCAGGGCGATGGGCAGCAGGTTGTGCGGTTCCACCAGCAGCCCCAGCACCAGGAACATGCCGATCTGCGCCAGCCAGGCCATGCCGTCGAGCATGTGCAGCATGCTGTGCCGGCTGCGGATCGGCCGATTGCCCAGCAGCAGGCCGGCCAGGTACACGGCGAGGATGCCGCTGCCGTGGGCAGCGTTGGTCAGGGCGAAGATCAGCAGGCCGCCGCTGATGGCCAGCAGCGGATAGAGGCCGTCGGCCAGGTGGATGCGGTTGATCAACTGCAGCAGCAGCCAGCCGCCACCCAGGCCGATGACGCCGCCGATGGCGAATTCGCTGACGAAGTGGCCGAGCAGGCTCCAGGTGAAGCCGCTCTGGCCGCTGGCGAGCATCTCGATCAGGGTGACGGTGAGAAACACCGCCATGGGGTCGTTACTGCCCGACTCGATTTCCAGGCTGGCAGTGACCCGTTCGTTGAGGCCGCGACCGCCGAGCAGGGAGAACACCGCCGCGGCGTCCGTGGAGCCGACGATGGCACCGATCAGTAGGCCCTGCAGCAGGCTGAGATCGAACAGCCAGGCCGCGGCGACGCCGGTCAGGCCGGTGGTGATCATCACCCCCACGGTAGCCAGCGACAACGCCGGCCAGAGCGCCACCCGGAAGCTCGACACCCGGGTGCGCATGCCGCCGTCGAGCAGGATCACCGCCAGTGCCAGGTTGCCTACCAGGTAGGCCATCGGATAGTTGTCGAAGGCGATGTGCCCGGGCCCGTCGACCCCGGCGAACATGCCGACCACCAGGAAGATCACCAGGATCGGGATGCCGATCCGCGAGGAAATCGAGCTGACCAGAATCGACAGGCCGATCAGCACCGCACCGATCAAGAACAAACTGTTGATGGTGACGGCGTCCAAGCGCGACTCCTAGGGCAAAGGGTTGAACAACCTAGGGATTTAACCCGTTGGGTGGTCGGGGTGTCAAAGCGCAGCGCGGCCTCGGGCAGGTAAGACGGTACACTGTAGGGCTGACGCTGGAGTATTTCATGAACTACCGACACGCCTTCCATGCCGGCAACCACGCCGATGTCTTCAAGCACCTCACCCTGTTGCGCCTGGCCGCGCTGCTGGCGCGCAAGGAGGCCCCCTTCGTCTATCTGGACAGCCACTCCGGGGTCGGGCGCTACGACCTCGCCGGCGACCAGGCCAGCCGCACCGATGAGTGGCGGGAAGGCATCGGCCGGCTCTGGACGCTGGAAGGCGCGCCGGCGGCCTTTGCCGGCTATCGGGAAGCGGTGGCGGCGCTCAACCCCGATGGCGCCCTGCGCTACTACCCAGGTTCGCCCGAGCTGATGCGTCAAGCCCTGCGCGACCAGGATCGGCTGCTGCTCAACGAATTGCATCCCGAGGACGGGCGGTTGCTCAAGGAGAACATGGCGGGTGATCGCCGGGTGGCGGTGCACCAGAAGGATGGCTGGCTGCTGCCGCGTGCCCTGCTGCCGGTGCCCGAGCGCCGGGCGCTGCTGCTGATCGATCCGCCCTTCGAGAAGGCCGACGAGCTGGAGCGTTGCGTCAAAGCGGTGCAGGAGGCCATCGGCCGCATGCGCCAGACGGTCATTGCTCTCTGGTATCCGATCAAGGACCGCCGTCAGCTCAAGCGCTTCTATGCAGGGCTTCAGGGCAGTGGCGCACCCAAGCTGCTAAGGGCCGAGCTGCTGGTCAATTCGGCGGACGATCCGACCCGGCTCAATGGCTCCGGATTGGCCATCGTCAATGCGCCCTGGGGGCTGGAAGACGAGTTGCGCGAACTGCTGCCCTGGCTGGCCGAGCACCTGGCTCAGGGCGAAGGCAGCTGCCAGCTGGACTGGTTGATCGCCGAATAGGCGGCCCCTGGACTAGGCTGCCGCAGCAGTAGCGGCGCCGTCCAGCAGCACAGCTGTGCCTCTATGCCTGGCGCGCCAGGCTTGGCGGCAGGCAGACGCCGGTGCCGGCCAGGCCGCAATAGCCGTTGGGGTTCTTCGCCAGGTACTGCTGGTGGTAGGCCTCGGCATAGTAGAAGGGCGGCAGTGGGGCGATCTCGGTGGTGATCTCGCCATAGCCCGCCTCGGCCAGCTTGGCCTGGAAGGCCGCCTGGCTGGCCTCGAAGACTTCCCGCTGGCGGTCGTCGGCGTAATAGAGCGCCGAGCGATACTGGGTGCCGACGTCGTTGCCCTGGCGCATGCCCTGGGTCGGGTCGTGGGCTTCCCAGAACACCTTGAGCAGTGCCTCCAGGGAAGTCTGGGCCGGATCGAACACCACCAGCACCACCTCGGTATGGCCGGTCAGCCCCGAGCAGACCTCTTCGTAGGTCGGATTGGGGGTATAGCCGCCAGCATAACCGGCAGCGGTGGTCCAGACCCCCGGTTGCTGCCAGAAACGGCGTTCGACGCCCCAGAAGCAGCCCATGCCGACCACCAGGCTCTGCAGGCCGGCGGGGAAGGGGGCCTGCAACGGATTGCCGTTGACGTAGTGGGCAGCGGGGACGGCCATGGGGGTCTCGCGACCGGGCAATGCCTGGTCGGCGGAGGGCAGGTGGCTCTTCTTGGTCAGAATTTCGGAACGCAGGACCATGGGTTACCTCGTGGGGGAAGGCCTGGCGAAACGCGCCTCGTCGGCAAGGTCGCCCAGGCGGGGTCGGGGCCGCTCGGCGGTTCAGCGCACCGGCAGGTAGCGCGTCAGCGCGGTCTCGAGCTGCTCGGCCGGGATCGGCTTGTCGAACAGGTAGCCCTGGCCGATATCGCAACGATGATGGCGCAGGAAAGCCAGCTGCTCGGTCGTCTCTATGCCCTCGGCAACCACCTCCAGTCGAAGGTTGTGGGCCATGGCGATCACCGCGGAGGTGATTTCCATGTCGTCCTGGTTGTCCGGGATGTCCTTGATGAAACTCCTGTCGATCTTGATGATGTCGATGGGGAATTTTTTCAAGTAGCTGAGCGACGAATAACCGGTACCGAAGTCGTCCATCGCCAAACTCATGCCCAGGCGCTTGAGGGCTTCCAGGGTTTCGCGGGTAGCGTCGGTGGCGTCCAGCAGCAGGCTTTCGGTGAGTTCAAGCTCCAGGCGCTCCGGGGCGATGCGCTCTTCGTCGAGGATGGTGACGAAGGACTGCACCAGTTCGGGATCGGTGAATTGCTTGGGCGACAGGTTGATGGCGATCTGCAGGTCGCCGAACCCCATCGCGGCCAGCCGGTGCAGCTGGCGGCAGACCTCACGGATGATCCATTTGCCGATGGGGATGATCAGACCGGTTTCTTCGGCGATGCTGATGAACTGGTCCGGACGGATCATGCCCTTTTCCGGATGCTGCCAGCGGATCAGAGCCTCCAGGCCGAGCAGCCTGGCGCGCTTCAGGCAGACCTTGGGCTGGTAGTGCAGCAGGAGTTCGTTCTGCTCGAGGGCGCGGCGCAGGTTGTTCTGCATGAACAGCTTGTTGCTGGCCTCGGCGATCAGCGCCTCGGTGAAGATCTGAACCTGATGGCCACCATTGGCCTTGGCGCGATGCAGGGCGAGGCCGGCATGCTTGATCAGGGTCTGGGGGTCGGTTTCGTGCGGGCGCGCGGTAGTCAGGCCGATCGAACAGCTGATCAGGGTGGGATGGCCGTCCACGTAGAGCGGCGGATCGAGGGCCACCAGGGTGTCGCGGGCCAGGGCGGCGGCGGAAACGGCGTCCATCCCCTCCAGCAGCACGGCGAATTCGTTGCTGGCGATGCGGGCGATCAGGGCGCTCTTGCCCAAGGCAGTGCGCAGGCGACGAGCCAGCCCGACCAGCAGTTGGTCGCCGATGCGATGGCCCAGGCTGTCGTTGACCCGCTTGAAGTTGTCGACGTCCACCAGCAGCAGCGAGTGCTCGCGGCTGGCGTTGGACTGCTCCAGGCGTGCCTCCAGGCGGGCGATGAAATGGCTGCGGTTGGCCAGGCCGGTTAGGCTGTCGCGGAAGGCGATCTCGTCGTTCTGCTCGGGTGCGAAGCGGGTCTTGCTGGTGTCCTGGAAAATCCCCAGGTAGCCCTGCAGGTCGCCGCTGGGCTGCAGGATCTTGGAGATCGAGAGCAGGCCCCAGTAACTCTCGCCGTCACGCCGGTAGCAGCGCATCTCGCCCTGCCAGCTGTCCTGGTGCGCGAGCCGCTGCCAGGCTTCGTAAAGCAGCTCGCTCCAGTTCTCCAGGGCCGGCAGCGACTCGATGAGCATGCCCTGGATCTTGGTGATGGGATGGCCGGTGATGCGGGCGAAGCTGTCGGTGGCATGCTCCAGCCGCCCCTGGGCGTCGAGCAACAGGAAGGCATCGGTGCTGGCTTCCATGACCCGGGTGAGCGGGTGGATCAGCTTCGGCAGGCTCGCCGGGCTGTTGATGAGGGCGGCCAGGCAATCGGCCAGGCTGCGGGCAAAGGCGACGTCTTCCGCCGCCCAGGTGGCGGCCTGCTGGCGTCTCAGGCAGAGCACGCCGGCCAGGTGACCATCCTGGAGCAGCGCCACGTCCAGGGCGGTCCCGCCGCCGGTGTTCGCTGGCTGCAGCACCTGGCTCGCCTCTTCGATCACCTGCTGCTCACGCAACAGGCGGCGATGCTCGGTGCACATCGCGGTGATCCGCTCGTCACTGGTCAGGCCGCTCAGGCCATTGCCGTCCAGGCGCCATAGGCCGACGTGGTCCACGTCGAAGGCCGCGGGCCCATGGGCGAGGATGAGTTGTCCCAGCTCGGCGTCCGTCGGGTCCTGGCGCAGGGCCAGGCGGGACAGGCCGAGCAGCAGGTCCTGGCGGGCCTGGGCGATCGCCAGGCGGCGCTGGTGGTGGTCCTGGTTGTCCTGCAGCAGGGCGAGGCTGGAGCGTAGCGCCAGGGTATGGGCTTCCCACTGGCTGGAGAGCGCGTCGTCGTTGGCTACTCGCAACAGATAGCCACGCAGCAGGGGTCGCCCATGGCGCTGCAGGCTTTCGCCTACCTCGACGACCTGGCAGGGCGCGCTGGGGGAATGGAACAGGTAGCGCACTTGGTAGCTGCCGTGTTCGGCGAGCTGCAGCTGGATATCTTCGTGCAGCCGGTGACGGACACTGGGTTCCATCAGGCTGGCATAGGGCGCATCGATGAGCGAGCACAGCGCCTGTGCCGGCAGGCCGAGACTGACGTCACAGCGTGGATCGAGATAGAGCATCGCCCAGGAGGCTTCATTCAGACGCTCGAAGCGCAGCAAGCCCAATCGGGCAGGAGCGCTGAGGGCGCCCGCCTGATCGGCTACCGCGGCATCGGCAGCGTCGGAATGAATACTCATGCGAGAGGTCGCGTCCTTGTGAAGACGGATAAGTGTCCTAGGGTTATCGGAAAGGATAGACAAATCATTAACCCTTTTTCCTTTCCGCCTCACTGGCGATATCGGATGACTAACAAGGTTGCCCGATCGGACCGGGAGCGCGCAAGCGCCTGCAGTCAGCCGCCATCCTACCCTTTCTCCAAGACAAAAAAACAGGAACCCCGCATCGGCGGGGTTCCCATTGTTCAGCCGTCGGCCGTTACAGCAGCAGGCTGCGGATCTCGGCCAGCAGATCGCCCAGGCGCTTGGTGAAGCGCGCGGCGGCCGCCCCGTTGATCACGCGGTGATCGTAGGACAGCGACAGCGGCAGCATCAGGCGTGGCTGGAAGGCCTTGCCGTCCCAGACCGGCTGCATGCTGGCCTTGGACACGCCGAGGATCGCCACTTCCGGGGCATTGACGATCGGCGTGAAGCCGGTACCGCCGATGTGACCCAGGCTGGAGATGGTGAAGCAGGCGCCCTGCATGTCGTCGCCGCTGAGCTTCTTGGTCCGCGCCTTTTCCGCCAGTTGGGCGGCTTCGGCAGCGAGTTGCAGGAGGCTCTTCTGGTCGACGTTGCGGATGACCGGGACCAGCAAGCCGTCCGGGGTGTCCACGGCGAAGCCGATGTGCACGTACTTCTTGCGGATCACCGCCTTGCCACTGGGGGCCAGGGAGGCGTTGAAGTCCGGCAGTTCCTTGAGCACATGGGCACAGGCCTTGAGCAGGAACGGCAGGATGGTCAGCTTGACGCCGGCCTTTTCCGCCACGGCTTTCTGGCCAACGCGGAAGGCTTCCAGATCGGTCACGTCGGACTGGTCGAACTGGGTCACGTGGGGCACGTTCAGCCAGCTGCGATGCAGGTTGTTGGCGCCAACCTGCATGAGGCGCGTCATCGGCACCTCTTCGATCTCGCCGAACTTGCTGAAGTCCACGGTGGGGATCGGCGGGATGCCGGCGCCACCGGTGGCTCCTGCCGCCGCGGCCGGAGCCGCCTTGCTCTTCTGCAGCTGGTCCTTGACGTAGGTCTGGACGTCTTCCTTGAGGATGCGACCCTTGGGACCGGTCGGGGTGACCTCGCCCAGGTCGACGCCGAACTCGCGGGCGACCATGCGCACCGCTGGGCCGGCATGGACCTTCTTGCCCTTGCCGGCAGCAGGTGCACTGGCAGGCGCAGCGGCCTTGGCCGGAGCCTCGGCTTTCTTCTCGGCAGCCGGCGCGCTGGCAGCGTTGCCGGCAGCGGGCTTGGCCGCCTGCTTGGGCGCGGCACCGGCCACCTTGAGGGTCAGGATCAGATCGCCGGTCTTGGCCTGGTCGTTGACCTTGATGGCGACGCTTTCCACCACACCCGCCTTGGGCGCGGGGATTTCCATGCTGGCCTTGTCGGACTCCAGCACGATCAGCGACTGTTCGGCCTTGACCTGGTCACCGGCCTTGACCAGCACCTCGATGACGTTGGCGCTGCCGGTGGAACCGATGTCGGGGACCTTGATCTCCTCGACCGACTCACCGGCCGGCTCGGCGGCGGCTTCCTCGTGCAGTTCGGGCTCGGCGGCTGACTGGGCGGGCTTGTCGCCAGCCGTGGATTCGACGCTCTTGCTCGGCTTGGCATTGGCGGCGCCCTTGAGCACCAGGATCAGATCGCCGGTGCCCACTTCGTCGCCGACCTTGACGGAAACGCTCTCCACCACGCCGGCGGCGGGGGAGGGGATTTCCATGCTGGCCTTGTCGGATTCCAGGGTCATCAGCGTCTGCTCGGCGGCGATGGTGTCGCCGGGCTTGACCGCCACCTCGATGATGCTGGCCTTGCCGCTGGAGCCGATGTCCGGGACATGGATCTCCTGGGACTCGCCTTCACCGGCGGACGCCGAGGCGTCCTCGTCGCCGGCCGGCGTCGGGGTTTCGCTTTCTTCGACCTGGGGCTGCTTGGACTCGGCCTTGGGTTCGGCGGCGGGCTCGCTGCCGGTGGCAGCGTCCTCGCCTTCCAGGTCGATCAACAGATCACCGGTCTTGAGGGTGTCGCCGACCTTGATGTGCAGGGCGGCGATCTTGCCGGCCTTGGGGGCCGGGATCTCCATGCTGGCCTTGTCGGACTCCAGCACCACCAGGCTCTGCTCGGCCTCGACGGTATCGCCGACCTTCACCAGCAGTTCGATGACTTCGCCGTCGCCACTGCCGATGTCGGGTACGCGGATGGTCTCGCTCACAATTGTTTCCTCTTATCCGTGTGCCGCATCAGCAATCCAGGGGATTGCGCTTCTCGGTGTCGATACCGAACTTGGTGATGGCGTCGGCCACGACCTTGCGTTCCAGCTTGCCTTGGTTGGCCAGCGCCTGCAGAGCGGCGACGGCGACCCAGCGGCGGTCGACCTCGAAGTGATCACGCAGCTTCTTGCGGCTGTCACTGCGACCGAAGCCGTCGGTACCCAGCACCTGGAATTCGGTGGGGACCCACTGGCGGATCTGGTCGGCGAACAGCTTCATGTAGTCGGTGGAGGCGATGACCGGGCCCTGACGCTCGCCCAGGCACTGCTCGACGTAGGTCAGGCGGCGCTCTTCCAGCGGGTGCAGGCGGTTCCAGCGATCCACGGCCAGGCCTTCGCGGCGCAGTTCGTTGAAGCTGGTGACGCTCCAGATGTCGGCGCCAACGCCCATCTCACGCAGCAGGCTCGCGGCAGCGCGGACCTCGTTGAGGATGGTGCCCGAGCCTAGCAGCTGGACGCGGTGCTTGAAGTCGCCTTTTTCTTCTTCCAGCAGGTACATGCCCTTGATGATGCCTTCCTCGACACCCTCGGGCATGGCCGGCTGCTGGTAGTTCTCGTTCATCACGGTGATGTAGTAGAAGACGCTCTGCTGCAGTTCCATCATCTGATGGATGCCTTCGCGCATGATCACCGCCAGCTCGTAGGCATAGGTGGGATCGTAGCTGCGGCAGTTGGGGATGGTGCCGGCCAGGATGTGGCTGTGACCGTCCTCGTGCTGCAGGCCTTCACCGTTCAGGGTGGTCCGGCCGGAGGTGCCGCCGAGCAGGAAGCCACGGGTCTGGGCATCGCCCGCCGCCCAGGCCAGGTCGCCGATGCGCTGGAAGCCGAACATCGAATAGAAGATGTAGACCGGCAGCATGGGCTGGTTGTAGTTGCTGTAGGCGGTACCGGCGGCGATGAAGGAGGACATGGCGCCGGCCTCGTTGAGGCCTTCCTGGAGGATCTGGCCGTCCTTCTCTTCGCGGTAGTACATCACCTGGTCGCGGTCGACCGGCTCATAGAGCTGGCCGTGGGGTGAATAGATGCCCAGCTGGCGGAACATGCCTTCCATGCCGAAGGTACGGGCCTCATCGGCGAGGATGGGCACGATGCGCTTGCCCAGGTCCTTGTCCTTGACCAGTTGCGACAGGATGCGGCCGAAGGCCATGGTGGTGGAGATCTCGCGATCGCCGGAGCCATCCAGTACGGCCTTCAGGGTGTCCAGGGGCGGGGTGGGGATGCTGATGCTGCGGGCGCGACGCTGGGGCAGGTGACCCCCCAGGGACTCGCGACGACTCATCAGGTACTTCATTTCGGCGCTGTCGTCGGCCGGACGATAGAAGGGCAGTTCGCTGAGCTGGGAGTCGTTCAGCGGGATGTCGAAGCGATCGCGGAATTTCTTCAGCGACTCCACATCGACCTTCTTGGTGTTGTGGGCGGTGTTCTTGGCTTCGCCCGCACCGGTGCCGTAGCCCTTGATGGTCTTGGCCAGGATGACGGTGGGCTGGCCCTTGTGGTTGACCGCCTGGTGGTAGGCCGCGTAGACCTTGTAGGGGTCGTGACCGCCACGGTTGAGCTTCCAGATCTCGTCGTCGGACAGGTCCTCGACCATCTTGAGCAGCTCGGGGTTGGCGCCGAAGAAGTGCTTGCGTACGTAGGCACCGTCCTTGGCCTTGTAGTTCTGGTATTCACCATCGACCACGGCGTCCATGCGCTGCTGCATGCGGCCTTCGGTGTCACGGGCGAACAACGGGTCCCACATGCGGCCCCAGAGGACCTTGGTGACGTTCCAGTCGGCGCCACGGAAGATGCCTTCCAGTTCCTGGACGATCTTGCCGTTACCGCGTACCGGGCCATCGAGGCGCTGCAGGTTGCAGTTGATGACGAAGATCAGGTTGTCGAGATTCTCGCGGCCGGCCAGGGAGATGGCGCCCAGGGTTTCCGGCTCGTCGCACTCGCCGTCGCCGATGAAGCACCAGACCTTCTGCTTGCCGGCGGGGATGTAGCCGCGGTTCTCCAGGTACTTCATGAAGCGGGCCTGATAGATAGCGGTGATCGGACCCAGGCCCATGGAAACGGTGGGGAACTGCCAGAAGTCGGGCATCAGGTGCGGGTGCGGGTAGCTCGACAGCCCCTTGCCGTCCACTTCCTGACGGAAGTTGTTCATCTGGTCTTCGGAGAGGCGGCCTTCCAGGAAGGCACGGGCGTAGACGCCTGGGGAGGCGTGGCCCTGGTAGTAGATCAGGTCGCCGCCGTGCTCTTCGTTGGGCGCCTTCCAGAAATAGTTGAAGCCGATGTCGTAGAGGGTGGCGCTGGAGGCGAAGGTGGAGATGTGGCCACCCAGATCCGGATCCTTGAGGTTGGCACGCATGACCATCGCCAGGGCGTTCCAGCGGACCAGCGAGCGGATGCGCCGCTCCATGAACAGGTCGCCCGGCATATGGGCTTCCTTGGTCACCGGAATGGTGTTGCGATAGGGGGTATTGATGGAGTAGGGCAGCTGGGTACCACTGCGGGTGGCCAGTTCGCCCATGCGGGTCATCAGATAATGAACACGCTCCTCGCCTTCATGGTCGAGAACGGACTCCAGGGCGTCCAGCCATTCCTGGGTTTCGACGGGATCGAGATCTTGCATGGCTTGCTCCAGGGCGGAAAGGCTTCCAGAATCGGTCGCCTCAGGGTCGCCGCCGGCCTCTTGGGGGCAGCGAAAATTCTTGGATTTATGACCGGACGGTTCCGGCCGGCGTGTAGTTTTACTACAAATTCGATTCCGTTTCAGCTCCGAGCTGAAATGGATAAAAAACAATTCGACGTTTGTCGAATGCTCTGCTCCAGGGCTCGCGAACTCCGAACCGCGGACACGAAAACGGTTCCCGCTCGGACCAGGTGGTCCGTCGGAATGTCCCTGGAATCGGCTGTGCGGCAGGGGTGGTAGCGTTCGACTGCCCTTGTGCAGGACTGCCCATGATACCGCCTCTTCGTTACGATCTGCCTCCTGCTCTCGTCGCCTGTGCCGACCTTGCCGAACGTCGCCTGGTCGAGGTCCTGGCCGCTCGGCAGGCGAACTGGTCCGCGTCGCTACGGGCGGAGTGGCAGCGGGTGGCCGCCCTCAGTGATTTCGTCGTCGAGCAATTCTGTCGTCTGCCGGAGCCATGCCTGGCGCTCGTCGACAGTGGTGCCCTGCACCAGGCGCTGGCGCCAGGCGAGATGGCGCAGCGCTTGCGCGAGGCGCTGGCGGACTGCCCGGACGAGGCCGAGCTGGGACGGCGCCTGCGGCGCTTTCGCATGCTGCAGCAGGTCCGTATCGTCTGGCGCGACCTGACCCGTCAGGCCGACCTGGTGGAAACCTGTCGTGACCTCAGCGATCTGGCCGATGCCTGCATCGACCAGGCCTGTGCCTGGCTGTACGCCCAGCAGTGCGTCCAGTTCGGCGTGCCCACCGGCCAGTCCAGCGGCGCGCCGCAACAGCTCGTGGTGCTGGGCATGGGCAAGCTGGGTGCGGGCGAGCTGAACCTGTCGTCCGACATCGACCTGATCTTCGCCTATGGCGAGGCGGGCGAGACCCGCGGCGCACGACGCGAGCAGGACAACCAGGAATTCTTCACCCGCCTCGGGCAGCGACTGATCAAGGCGCTGGACGCCACTACGGTGGACGGCTTCGTCTTCCGCGTCGACATGCGTCTGCGGCCCTATGGCAGCGCCGGTGCCCTGGTACTCAGCTTTGCCGCAATGGAACTCTATTACCAGGACCAGGGGCGCGACTGGGAACGCTACGCCATGATCAAGGCACGGGTGGTCGGCGGTGACCAGGCCAGCGGCGCCGAACTGCTGACCCTGCTGCGGCCCTTCGTCTATCGCCGCTACCTGGACTTCTCCGCCATTGAAGCCCTGCGCAGCATGAAGCAGCTGATTCGCCAGGAGGTGCGGCGGCGCGGCATGACCGACAACGTCAAGCTGGGGGCGGGCGGCATTCGCGAGGTGGAATTCATCGCCCAGGCCTATCAACTGATCCACGGCGGCCGGGATCCGGCGCTGCAGCAACGGCCGTTGCTCAGGGTACTGACCAGCCTGCGCGAGCGCGGTTATCTGCCGGCATCGGCCGAAGCGGAGCTGCGCGAGGGCTACTGCTTCCTGCGTTATGTCGAGCATGGCCTGCAGGCCATCGCCGATCAGCAGACCCAGACCCTGCCCGTGGACCCCCGGAATCGAGCGCGGGTGGCTTTCCTGATGGGTTACGCCGACTGGGACGAATTCAGTGTGGCGCTCGACGGCTGGCGTAGCCGGGTCGACTGGCACTTCCAGCAAACCATCGCCGATCCCGAAGAGGAGGCCCAGAGCGCCGAGCTGGAAGACAGCTGGCTGCCGCTCTGGGAAGACCTGCTCGACCCCGAGGAAAGCCTGGCGCGCTTGCGCGAGGCGGGTTTCCAGGCACCAGAACAGGCCCTGGCGTTGTTGGCGCAGTTGCGCGTCAGTGGCCAGGTACGGGCCATGCAGCGCGCCGGTCGCGAACGCCTGGATGCCTTCATGCCGCGGCTGTTGGATGCGGTCGTTGCCGACGAACACCCTGATCGGGCACTGGAGCGCGTGCTGCCGCTGGTAGAAGCGGTGGCGCGGCGGTCTGCCTACCTGGTGCTGCTCAGCGAGAATCCGCCGGCCCTGGCCCGGCTGCTGGAACTCTGCGGTGCCAGTGCCTGGGTGGCCGAGCAGATCGCTCGTTATCCGGCGTTGCTCGATGAGCTGCTCAACGAGGGGCGACTCTACAATCCGCCACAGAAACCGGAGCTGGCCGCCGAATTGCGCGAGCGGCTGATGCGCCTGCCCGAGGAGGATCTGGAGCAGCAGATGGACGTGCTGCGCCACTTCAAGCGCGCCCACAGCCTGCGGGTGGCCGCGGCGGAGATCGTCGGCAGCCTGCCACTGATGAAGGTGAGCGACTACCTCACCTGGCTGGCCGAGGTGATCCTCGAAGAGGTGTTCGGCCTGGCCTGGCGCCAGCTGGTGCAACGCCACGGCACCCCGCAGCGGCGCGATGGCTCGGCCTGCCAGCCGGACTTCATCATCGTCGGTTATGGCAAGGTCGGCGGCATCGAGCTGGGGCACGGCTCTGACCTCGACCTGGTGTTCATCCATGATGCCGATCCCCTGGCCGAGACCGATGGAGCCAAGCCGGTGGACGGCGCCCAGTTCTTCAACCGGCTGGGCCAGCGCATCATCCACCTGCTGACCACCGCGACGCCGGTGGGCACCCTCTACGAAGTGGACATGCGGCTGCGGCCGTCCGGGGCGGCGGGGCTGCTGGTCAGCTCGCTGGAGGCCTTCGAGCGTTACCAGCGCGGCGAGGCCTGGACCTGGGAGCACCAGGCCCTGGTGCGCGCCCGGGTGGTCGCCGGCTGTCCGCGACTGGCCGAGCGCTTCGCCGCCGTGCGGGCCGCGGTGCTGGCGCAGCGGCGGGAGTTGCCGGCGCTGCAGGCCGACGTGGCTGGCATGCGTGCCAAGATGCTCGACAACCTGGGGACCTCGGCTACCGCCGGTGGGCTGGGCGCCAATGCCCGGGCGGCGACCCAGGCGTTCGACCTCAAGCAGGATGCCGGCGGTATCGTCGATATCGAATTTATGGTCCAATACGCCGTTCTGGCCTGGTCGTGGCAGCATCCCGAATTGCTGCGTTTTCCCGACAATATCCGCATCCTGGAGTCCCTCGAGGCGGTCGGTCTGCTACCCGCCACGGACGCCATCGCCCTGCGCGAGGTCTACAAGGCCTACCGTGCCGCGCTGCATCGTCTGGTGCTGCAGAAGCAACCGGGCAAGGTGCCGGCCGATGGCTTCCTCGCCGAGCGCGACGAGGTGCGGCGCATCTGGCACGCGCTGGGACTGGACATGGCGTCCGGCAATCCGGCTACTCTTTAAGAGCCTGTTCAACGTCTCGCGAGCTAGAGACAAACAAGGCGAAAAGGCCTGAGGAAGCGGAGTTTACGAGTGGTAAATGAGCATTCCGAAGGCCTTTTCAATGCAGTTTGGCCGACGCGCAGCAGACTTTGAACAGGCTCTTAGGCCGCCATCAGTAAGGAGAGGCAAGATGTCGCTGTCCCTGCGGGACCTTTCGATCAGGCACGGCCTGGTCGTGCCGGAGTCGGCTGGCCGCTAGGTGCCGACGCCTTCAAGCATGAATATTCTGATCATCGGACCCAGTTGGGTCGGCGACATGGTGATGGCGCAGACCCTCTTCGTCTGCCTCAAGCGCCAGCATCCCGACTGCCAGATCGACGTCCTTGCCCCGGAGTGGAGCCGCCCGCTGCTCGAACGCATGCCCGAGGTGCGCGAGGCCCTGAGCTTCCCCCTCGGCCATGGCGCCCTGGAACTGGCCACGCGCCGGCGCATCGGTCAGCAGCTGCGCGGTCGCTACGACCAGGCGATCCTCCTGCCCAATTCGCTGAAGTCGGCGCTGGTGCCCTATTTCGCCGGTATCCCCAAGCGCACCGGCTGGCGCGGCGAGCTGAGATTCGGCCTGCTCAACGACATCCGCACCCTGGACAAGGCGCGCTACCCGTTGATGATCGAGCGCTTCATGGCCCTGGCCTATGCGCCGGGTGCCGAATTGCCCAAGCCCTATCCCGAGCCGCGGCTGGCCATATCTCCGGCCAGCCGCGAGGCCGCCCTGGAGCGCTTCGGACTCACCCTGGACCGCCCGGTGCTGGCACTCTGCCCGGGTGCCGAATTCGGCGAGGCCAAGCGCTGGCCGGCCGGGCACTATGCCAAGGTGGCCGATGCCCGGCTGCGCCAGGGCTGGCAGGTCTGGTTGTTCGGCTCGCAGAAGGACGCCCCGGGTGGAGAGGAAATCCGCGAGTGGGTCACCCCTGGCCTGGACGACGACGTCTACAACCTCGCCGGGCGGACCTCCCTGGCCGAAGCCATCGACCTGCTTTCCTGCGCGAGCGCAGTGATCAGCAACGATTCCGGGCTGATGCATGTGGCCGCCGCCCTGGATCGGCCGCTGGTGGCGGTGTACGGCTCCACCTCGCCCGGCTTCACGCCGCCGCTGGCGAGCCAGGTGGAGGTGGTACGGCTGGGTCTGGAGTGCAGTCCTTGCTTCGACCGCACCTGCCGCTTTGGTCACTACGACTGCCTGCGCCTGTTGCAGCCGAGCCAGGTGCAGGAAGCCCTCGGCCGCCTGGTCGCCGATCCGGTCGAGGTGGGCTAGATGCGCGTGCTAGTGGTCAAGACCTCGTCCCTGGGCGACGTCATCCATACCCTGCCGGCGCTGACCGATGCGGCCCGGGCCATCCCGGGCATCTGCTTCGACTGGGTGGTGGAGGAGGGCTTCGCCGAGATTCCCGCCTGGCACCCGGCCGTGGGCCAGGTGATCCCGGTGGCGCTGCGCCGCTGGCGCAAGCAGCCCTTTTCCGCCTGGGCCAGTGGCGAGTGGGGCGAATTCAGGAATCGCGTGCGCGAGCAGCGCTACGACCGGGTGATCGATGCCCAGGGTCTGCTCAAGAGCGCCTGGTTGACCCGCTACGTCGACGCGCCGGTGGCCGGTCTCGACCACACTTCGGCACGCGAGCCGCTAGCCAGTCGTTTCTACGACGAACGCTACCACGTGGCCAAGGGGCAACATGCCCTGGAGCGAGTGCGCCAGCTGTTCGCCCAGGCCCTGGATTATCCGCTGCCGACCGGCGTAGGTGACTACGGGCTGGATCGGCAGCGCCTGGCCGGTCCCAACGAGACGCCCTACGTGGTCTTCCTGCACGGCACCACCTGGGTCAGCAAGCACTGGCCCGAGGCGCACTGGCGCGAGCTGGCCGAGCGTATGAGCCAACTGGACTGGCCGGTGCGACTGCTATGGGGCAACGAGGCGGAGCATGCCCGCGCCGAACGCATCGCCGACGGCCTGGACGGTGTCCAGGTCTTGCCGCGACTGAACCTGGCCGGGGTGGCCAAGGTGCTCGCTGGCGCCCGCGCCTGCGTGGCGGTGGACACCGGCCTCGGGCATCTGGCCGCCGCCCTGGATGTACCCACCGTCTCCCTCTATGGCCCGACCAGTCCGAAGAAGGTCGGCGCCTATGGCCGCTCCCAGGTACACCTGAGCGCCGTGGGCCTGGACGGCACCGACGAGCCGCGTGATCAGCCAGCCGCCAGCCTGGCCGCTCTGACCCCGGAACGGGTCGAACTGGAACTGGAAACCCTGCTGTTGGAAGACCTCCCCGCATGACCCTGGCCTTCGTGCTCTACAAGTACTTTCCCTTCGGCGGCCTGCAGCGGGACTTCCTGCGCATCGCCCAGGAGTGCCAGCGCCGGGGCCATACCATTCGCGTCTATACCCTGATCTGGGAAGGTCCGGTGCCGGAAGGCTTCGATGTACGGGTGGCCAAGGTCAGTGCCCTGTTCAATCACCGGCGCAACGAGAAATTCCACGCCTGGCTGCAGGCGGACCTGGCGCGCGATCCGGTGGACCGGGTGATCGGATTCAACAAGATGCCGGGGCTGGACGTCTACTACGCCGCCGATCCCTGCTTCGAGGACAAGGCTCAGACCCTGCGCAATCCGCTGTATCGCCAGTGGGGACGCTATCGCCACTTCGCCGAGTACGAGCGGGCGGTGTTCGCGCCCGAGTCGCGCACCGAGATCCTGATGATCTCCGAGGTGCAGCAGCCGCTGTTCGTCAAGCACTACGGGACGCCGGCGCCGCGCTTCCACCTGCTGCCACCGGGCATCGCCGCCGATCGCCGGGCGCCGTCGAACGCCGCCGAGATCCGCGCCGACTTCCGGCGTGAATTCGGACTGGAGGAGGGCGAGTTGCTGCTGGTGCAGATCGGCTCCGGTTTCAAGACCAAGGGGCTGGATCGCAGCCTGCGCGCCCTGGCGTCCTTGCCCAAGGAATTGCGTCGTCGCACCCGGCTGTTCGTCATCGGCCAGGACGATCCCAAGCCGTTCATCCTGCAAGCCAAGGCCCTGGGCGTGAGCGAACGGGTGCAGATTCTCAAGGGCCGTAGCGACATTCCACGCTTCCTGCTCGGCGCCGATCTGCTGATCCATCCGGCCTACAACGAGAACACCGGCACCGTGCTGCTGGAGGCGCTGGTCGCCGGGCTGCCGGTGCTGGTCACCGACGTCTGCGGCTATGCCCACTACATCGACGAGGCGCGTGCCGGCGCGGTGGTGCCGTCGCCCTTCGTCCAGGAAACCCTGGATCGGATGCTCGCCGAGCTGCTGGCCGATCCCGAGCGCCGCGCGGTGCAGGGGCGCAATGGCCTGGCCTTCGCCGACAGCGCCGATCTCTATTCGCTGCCCGAGCGTGCCGCCGACGTCATCCTGGGGGTGGCATGACCCTGGAATTGCGCGAGCCCTTCGCCAGCCTCTGGGCCGGCCAGGACCCTTTCGTCGCGGTGGAAGCCCTGCAGGGTCAGGTCTATCGCGAACTGGACGGACGCCGCACCCTGCGCACCGAGGTGGCCGGCCGGGGTTACTTCGTCAAGATCCACCGTGGCATCGGCTGGGGCGAGATCGCCAAGAACCTGCTGCAGGCCAAGCAGCCGGTACTGGGCGCGCGCCAGGAGTGGCAGGCCATCGAGCGGCTGCACCAGGTCGGCGTGCCGACCATGACCGCCGTGGCCTTCGGCGAACGCGGCGCCAATCCGGCGACCCAGCATTCCTTCATCATCACCGAGGAGCTGGCGCCCACCGTCAGCCTCGAAGACTTCAGTCTCGACTGGGGCCGCCAACCACCGGAGCCACAGCTAAAGCGGGCGCTGATCGCCGAGGTGGCGCGCATGACCGGCGCCATGCACCGGGCCGGGGTCAACCATCGCGACTGCTACATCTGCCATTTCCTGCTCGACACCGCCCAGCCGGTCACCGTGGCCAATCTGCGGCTCTGGCTGATCGACCTGCACCGCGCCCAGTGCCGCACCCAGGTGCCCCGGCGCTGGCGCGACAAGGACCTGGCCGGGCTGTACTTCTCCGCCCTGGGCATCGGCCTGACGCAGCGCGACTTCCTGCGCTTCCTGCGCGGCTACTTCCAGCGGCCGCTGCGCGAGATCCTGCGCGACGAGGCACCACTGCTGGCGCGTCTGGAGCGCAAGGCCGCCGCCTTGCTGGAGCGCAAGGAACGCTACGGGGACCGGCTCTGATGGCTGACTGGCGCCTCGATTCCAGCGTCGCCCACCTGACCGAGTTCGCGACGCTGGAGGCGGTGTTCGCCCTCAGCGGCGAACGCCTGACCAGCGATCCGCTGTCGGAGGTGATTCGCATCGAGCGCGACGGCATCCGCTATTACGTCAAGCGCTATCACGGCGCCGGCAAGGGGCTGCGGCGCTACGTCGGGCGGCCGCGGGTCAAGGCCGAATGGCAGAATCTCAAGCGTTTCGCCAAGTGGGGCATCGCCACCGCGCCGGTGGTGGCCTGGGGGATGGAGCGCTCGTCACGGGGTTTCACCCGCGGCGCCATGATCACCCGGGAGATTCCCGATACCCTGGACCTTGCCGAGCTGGCGCGGCGCGGTGATCCGCGCCTGCGCGACCGGGTCTGGGTGGACAACGTCAGCCGCCAGTTGGCCGCCGCGACCCGCACCCTGCACGACCACCATTTCGTCCATAACGATCTCAAGTGGCGCAACCTGCTGGTGGATGGCCAGGGCGTGCTCTATTTCATCGACTGCCCGGCCGGCGCCTTCTGGGTCGGCCATTGGCTGCGCTGGCGCATCGTCAAGGACCTGGCCTGCCTGGACAAGGTGGCCAAGTACCAGCTGTCGCGTACCCAGCGTCTGAGGTTCTATCTGCAATACCGCGGTCGCGAGCGCCTCAGCGACAACGACAAGGGGCGCATCCGCGAGGTGCTGGACTACTTCAAGGGGCGGGAATGAACGACTGGTGGGCAGCCGAGGACAGGGCCGTGCTGGCGGGCCAGGGCCTGGACAGCTTCGAGGCGCTGTGGGCATTGGACCTGGTCGCGGTGGACGAACCCAACCAGGAACGCGGCGGCTTCAGCCAGGTGTTCCGCCTGGACGTGGCCGGCCATGGCTACTACCTCAAGCGCCAGCGCGACTACCTGACCCGTACCCTGGCCCGCCCGCTGGGCGAGCCGACCTTCGCCCGCGAAAGTCGCAACATCCGGCGCTACGCCGAGCTGGACGTTCCGGCACTGGCGCTGGCTTTCTACGGCGAGCGCCGTGACGACCAGGGCTGGCGCGCCATCCTGGTGACCCGTGCCCTGGACGACTGGCGCGACCTCGACAGCTGGCTGCGCTTCTGGCCGCAACTGGCCCCTGGCGAGCGCGACGCCGTGCTGATCGCCGTGGGCGAACTGGCGCGACGGCTGCATGCGGCGGGCCAGGTCCATGGCTGCTTCTATCCCAAGCACCTGTTCCTGCAGCGCCAGGGCGAGGGACTGGTCGCCCGCCTGATCGACCTGGAGAAGACCCGGCCACTGCTGTTCGGCCGGCGCGATCGCCTGCGTGATCTCGAACCTCTGCTGCGCCGCGCGCCGCAGTGGAGCGCGCAGGATATCGCCCGCCTGTTGGCGAGCTATCTGGAGCAACCGCTGGACAGCGCGGCGGTGCGCGACTGGACTCGTCGCCTGGCCGGGCGGCGTCGGCACAAGGAACGCAAGGCATGACCTTGGAACAACTGGCCAAGGCCGGCCGCGCTCCGACGCTGCCGCTCAGGATCGACCTGCCTGGCGGCGAGCTGGAACTGCTGTCGCTGTTGCGGGTGCTGCCTGGCCAGCGCTACGTCGGCGAGGCGCTCTGGCAAGGGCAACGGGTATTGGCCAAGCTGCTGGTAGGTGAACGCGCTGCCCGCCAATTCGCGCGGGAGCGCGAGGGCTGCGCGCTGCTGGCCGCCGCCGCGGCACCGACCCCGGCACTCCTGGATAGCGGCGAGGCGAGCGGGCAGGGTGCCTGGCTGCTGTTCGACTTCATCGAAGCGGCGCCCAGCGTCGAACAGCTCTGGCAGCAGATCGCCGTTGAGCCCCCGCTGTCTCCCGCGCAGAACGAGCTGCTCGGCGCAGCGCTCGCCACCCTGGCCCGCTTGCATGCCCAGGGCCTCTGGCAGGCCGACCTGCACCTGGACAACCTGCTGGTCAAGGACGGAACCGTCCTGGTGATAGATGCCGCGGACATCCAGGCCGAGAGGGTCGGCCAGCCGCTGTCCCAGGCACGGGCACAGGAGAATCTGGCGGTGTTCTTCGCCCAGTTGCCGGCAGTACTGGATGCCCAGCTGGAAGAGCTGCTGATCCACTACCTGCTGGTCAATGCCGAGCACGCCCTGCGGCTGGACGCCCTGCTGGCGCGAACGGCCGAGATCCGTCGCTGGCGCCTGGCGGACTACCTGAAGAAGAGCGGCCGGGAGTGCACCCTGTTCGCCGTCACCCGTAGCGCCTTTGGCTTGATCGCCATTCGCCGCCGCTGGCTGGCCACCCTGGAGGACCTCGTAGCCGATCCCGACGCCGCCCTGGCCGGCTTGCCGACCTTCAAGGACGGCGGCGCTGCCACCGTGGCGCGGCTGCAGTGGCAGGACCACGACCTGGTGCTCAAGAGATACAACATCAAGGGTGTCGGCCATTGGCTGACGCGCTTCTGGCGCCCCAGTCGAGCCTGGCACAGCTGGCGCGAAGGGCACCGGCTGCTGTTCCTCGGCATTCCCACGCCCGAACCCCTGGCGGTACGCGAGCGGCGCTTCCTCGGCCTGCGTGGCCGCGCCTACCTGGTCACGCCCTATGTCGCCGGCCCCAACCTGCTGGAGCGTTTCGCGCCGTACGTGGATTCGGCCCCGCCCGCAGTGGAGCTGGACGCCCTGCTGGCGCTGGTCGACGCCTTGCGTCGCGAGCGTCTCGGCCATGGCGACTTCAAGGGGACCAACCTGATCTGGCATCAGGATCGCTGGCTGGTGATTGATCTCGATGCCCTCCAGGCCTATGGCAGCGACCAGGCCTATGCCCGTGCCTATGCCCGCGACCGTGCCCGGCTGCTGCGCAACTGGCCGGTCGGTAGCAGCCTCTATCAATTGCTCGATAGCCGTCTACCGCCAGCCTGAGTGCGGGTTGTTCGATAACCGACCCGTTTCGCTGAAAAATGGACCGGCCAGTTAATTAGCTGACTACCTTTGTGGCAGAATGCCGCAGCCTGAGGGGCCCGCCAGGGCGGCTAGTCCGTGCCATACGCCTGGCATCCATAACGAGATCGATGAACAGACCCGCCGGCGGCGGGCTTCTGGCGTGCACTTATTTAAGGAGACAACGATGAGTGGCAACGGCGGCGCCCTGGGCGCCTGCAAATTCCTGGTATCCGCCCTGGGCGTGTTGATCGCCCTCCTGGGTCTGGCCTTGGGGAGCGGGGGCGTCTATCTCGCCACCCTCGGCGGTAGTCTGTATTTTGCCCTGGGCGGCGTGTTGCTGACCCTGGCCGGCGCCTTGATCGCCGTCCGGCGACCGCTGGGCGCCTGGCTCTACGCCTTGTTCCTGCTGGCGACCCTAGTCTGGGCGCTGGCCGATGTCGGCCTGGTGTTCTGGCCCTTGGTATCGCGCCTGATGATGTTCGCCGTGATCGGCGCGGTGGTGGCCCTGGCCTATCCGGCGCTGGTGCGCAGCCGTGGTGGCGTGGCCGGCAAGGGGGGCTACGTGCTGGCTGGCCTGTTGGCGGTGGCCTGCGCGACGAGTTTCGCCTGGATGTTCAAGCCCCAGCCGCTGGTGGCTGCCACCACCACGCCTGCCATCACCCCGGTGACCCCCGAGACCGCCCAGAAGGACTGGCGGAGTTGGGGCAACACCACCGCCGGGACCCGCTTCGCCGCCCTGGATCAGATCACCAAGGCCAATGTCGGCGAGCTGCAGGTCGCCTGGACCTTCCAGACCGGCGACGTGCCCCTGAGCAACGGCTTCGGCGCCGAAGACCAGGAGACCCCGCTGCAGGTCGGTGACACCCTCTACCTGTGCAGTCCGCACAACCAGGTGTTCGCCGTGGACGCCGACACCGGCGCCAAGCGCTGGTCCTTCGATCCCAAGGCCACTGCGCCCAACTGGCAGCGCTGCCGCGGCGTCGCCTATTACGAGGATGCGCCCGCCGCCCCGGCCAGTGCCGTCGCCACCGCGACGCCGGCCCAGCCAGCCGCGGTCTGCCAGCGCCGCATCCTCACCACCACCATCGACGCCCGGCTGTTCGCCCTCGACGCCGACACTGGCAAGCCCTGCGCCGATTTCGGCGACAACGGCATGGTCGACCTCAAGGCCGGCATGGGCCAGGTCAAGCCCGGCTTCTATACCCTGACCGCCGCGCCGTTGGTGGCGGGTGACCTCATCGTGGTCGGCGGTCGGGTGGCCGACAACATCGAGGTCAACGAGCCGAGCGGCGTGATCCGCGCCTTCGATGTCCACACCGGCAAGAAGGTCTGGGCCTGGGACCTGGCCAAGGAAAAACCGGATACCCCGCTCGACCCCAACATCGACTACACCCGCGCCACGCCCAACGTCTGGACCTCCATGGCCTATGACGCCCAGCTCGGGCTGATCTACCTGCCGACCGGCAATACCACCCCTGATGCCTGGGGTGGCGAGCGGACGCCGCAGGACGACAAGTACAGCTCGGCGGTGGTCGCCCTGGATGCCAGGACCGGCCAGGAGCGGTGGGTCTACCAGACCGTGCACCACGACCTCTGGGACTATGACCTGCCGGCGCAGCCGACCCTGGTCGACGTACCGGACGGGCAGGGCGGAACCCTGCCGGGACTGATCCAGACCACCAAGGCGGGCCAGGTCTTCCTGCTCAACCGCGAAACCGGCAAGCCCATCGCCGAGGTGCGCGATCAGCCCGTCAAGGCGCCGGTCCCCGCCGTGGACGGTGAACGCCATTCCCCGACCCAGCCGGTGTCCGTCGGCATGCCGTCGATCGGCACCGAGACCCTCACCGAGTCGGCCATGTGGGGCGCTACCCCCTATGACCAACTGGTCTGCCGCATCCAGTTCAAGAAGATGCGCTATGACGGCCTGTTCACTGCCCCCAGCACCGACGTCTCCCTGCAGTGGCCGGGCTCCCTGGGTGGCATGAACTGGGGAAGCAACTCCATCGATCCCACCACCGGCTACTTGTTCGTCAACGACATGCGCCTGGGCCTGTGGACGAGGCTGATCCCGCGCGCCCAGATGGAGAACGACAAGGCCGGTGGCGTCGAGATGGGTGCCGCCTCCCAGACCGGTACCCCCTACGGCTCGCTGCGCAATCGCTTCCTCTCGCCGCTGGGCATTCCCTGCCAGGCGCCGCCCTACGGCACCATGACCGCCATCGACCTCAAGACCCGCCAGGTCGCCTGGCAGGTGCCGGTAGGTACCGTGCAGGACACCGGTCCCCTGGGCATCAAGATGCACCTGCCGATTCCCATCGGCATGCCCACCCTGGGTGGCTCCCTGGCGACCCAGTCCGGCCTGCTGTTCTTCGCCGGCACCCAGGACTACTACCTGCGCGCCTACGACAGCGGTACCGGTCGCGAGATCTGGCGCGCGCGCCTGCCGGTGGGCAGCCAGGGCACGCCCATCACCTACGTCTCGCCCAAGACCGGCAAGCAGTACGTGGTGATCAGCGCCGGTGGCGCCCGCCAGTCGCCGGATCGTGGCGACTACGTGATCGCCTACGCCCTGCCCGACAAGCGCTGATCCTGGCGGCTTGACCAGGCGAAGCCCGCCGGAGCGATCCGGCGGGCTTCGTCTTTTTTGCCTCCCCGCCTGAGCCGTCTGGCCACAATGTGCCGTGGCGCGATTACCCCCGGTGGCGGCGAACGGCTATAATTCGCCGTTTTTGAGGCGAGGCGGGCCTGCAGCGGCCTCGCGAAACCCCGGCGAACTCCCCTGGCTTCGCCCTGTACAGAGGCTTTACCTGTGTCCCTGACCGTCCTTGGCCTGTCCGGCGCCCTCAGCCATGATCCCTCCGCCGCGCTTTACATCGACGGCAAGCTGATCGCCGCGGTGGAAGAAGAACGCTTCGTGCGCGACAAGCATGCCAAGAACCGCATGCCCTACGAGGCGGCCAAGTTCTGCCTGGAACAGGCCGGGATCACCCCTGCCGACGTCGACGTGGTGGCCATTCCCTATGCGCCCATCAGTCTGTTCGGCGAGGCTCGCTGGCACTACGCCAAGCGCTATGCCTACGCGCCGGATCGCGCCCTGGACGCCATCCTGTTCGGCAATCGCCGCTACCACCGCTACCAGAAGCGCATCGAATGGTGCCTGGTACAGCTCGGCTTCGACCTGAAGAAGGTCAAGCTGGAAGCCGTCGAGCACCACCTGGCCCATGCCTCCAGCGCCTATCACTGCTCGGGCTTCAGCGAGAAGACCGCCATCCTCGGCATCGACGGCAAGGGCGAGTACGCCACCACCTTCTTCGGCTATGGCGAGAACGGCAAGATCCACAAGATCAAGGAGTTCTACGATCCGGATTCCCTGGGTGGCCTCTATGGCGCCCTCACCGAATTCCTCGGCTTCGAGATGCTCGATGGCGAATTCAAGGTGATGGGCATGGCGCCCTATGGCGATGCCAGCAAGTACGATTTCTCGCGCCTGGCGAAATTCGAGAACGGCGAGCTGATCATCAACACCGACTACGCCAACGTGATCGGCTTCCGGCGCTACAAGGAAAAGGGCAAGGGTTATTACTTCTCGCCCAAGCTGATCGAGTGGCTGGGACCCAAGCGGGAAGGCGACATCGCCGACGACCCCTACATCCACTATGCCGCCAGCATGCAGGCACTGTTCGAGCGGCTGGCGCTGGAGATGATGGACTACTACCTGGGCGACATCATCCGCGAGACCGGCAAGCTCGCCTTCGCCGGCGGTTGCGCGCTCAACGTCAAGCTCAACCAGAAGATCATCGCCCGCCCCGAGGTCAAGGAACTGTTCGTCCAGCCCGCCTCGGGCGATGCCGGCACCGCCGTCGGCGCCGCGGCCTACGTCTCCCATGCCCGCGGCGTGCCGGTGGAGAAGATGGAGCACGTCTATCTCGGCCCCGGCTACAGCAACGAAGACGTCATCGCCGCCTGCACCCGCCATCCCCAGGCGCCCAGGTGGCAAAAGATCGAGAACATGCCCCAGCGCATCGCCGAGATCATGGTGGCCGGCAATCCGGTAGCCTGGTTCCAGGGGCGCCTGGAATTCGGTCCGCGTGCCCTCGGCGGTCGCTCCATCATCGGCTGCCCCAGCGTGCCGGGCGTGGCCGATCGCATCAACGCCCAGATCAAGTTCCGCGAGCGCTGGCGGCCATTCTGCCCGTCCATGCTCGACACCGTGGCGCCGCAGATGCTCAAGGTCGATCATCCCTCGCCCTTCATGACCTTCACCTTCGAGGTCAACGAAGAGTGGAAGAGCCGGGTGCCCGAGGTGGTCCACGAAGACGGCACCTCTCGCGCCCAGGTCCTGGAGCGACGCCACAATCCGCGCTGGTACGACCTGATGGTCGAGCTGGAGAAGCTCACCGGCAACGGGGTTTCCCTCAACACCTCGCTCAACCGCCGCGGCGAACCCATGGTCTGCTCGCCCACCGACGCCCTGAACATGTTCTTCGGCTCGGACCTGCAGTACCTGATCATGGAAGATATCCTGGTGGTCAAGGAGGGAGCTGGCCTATGACGCGTTCCGCCGAACCGCGGGTGCTGCAGTTCTGTCACGGCTACGACGGTCCCTTCCTCGACTGCGCCCGCCAGACCGCCAGTCTCTTCGCGGGCAGCGGCTATCGCGTCACCACGGTCTTCCTCACCGGCACCGCCGACGCCGAGGTGGCTGCCGGCTGCGGCAGCGACGAGGTGCTGTTCCTCGAGTATTCCTCGCGGGACGTGCGCGGCCTCAAGCTCGGCGCCATCCAGGCGCTGCGCGAGATCGTCCGCTCGCGGGGCATCCGCTTCATCATCGCCCATCGCTTCAAGCCGATCTGGATCGCCTGCCTGGCCACCAACCTGCCGGTCATCGGCGTGCACCATGCCTTCGGCGACTACGACCGGCTTGGCCGGCGGCTGTTCGCCAAGCTGATGAGTAAGCGCCTGGGCCTGCTCGCCGTGTCCGATGCGGTGCGCGACGAGATCCGCCAGCGTCTCAGGGACTGGCCGGCCGAACGCATCGAGACCCTCTACAATCGCCTGGATATCGAGACGGTGGAGCGCGAGCTGCTGCCGGCCGACCAGGCCCGCGCCGAACTCAAGTTGCCCCATGACGCCTGGATCGTCGGCAACGTCGGGCGCCTGCATCCGGACAAGGACCAGGCGACCCTGCTGCGTGGCTTCGCTGCCGCGCTGCCGAATCTGCCGGCCGATGCTCTGCTGGCGATCCTCGGCAAGGGCCGTCTGGAAGACGATCTCAAGGACCTGGCCCGCGAGCTGGCCATTGCCGACCGGGTGCTGTTCCTCGGCCAGGTGGAAGGTGCCCGGCGCTACTTCAAGGCCTTCGACGTCTTCGCCCTGAGTTCCGACCACGAGCCCTTCGGCATGGTCCTGCTGGAGGCCATGGCCGCCGGTGTACCCTTGATCGCCACCGCCTGCGGCGGCGCCCGGGAAATCGTCGAGGGCGTCGGCTTCCTCTTCCCCCTGGGCGATGCCGAAGCCCTCGGCCAGGGCCTGCAGCACCTCGGCCGGCTGGCACCGAGCCAGAAACGCGCCTGCGTTCAGCACATGCGCGAACGCCTGGCCGAACGCTTCTCCGACGAAGCCGTGCGCCGCGAGTTCTGGCGGCTGCCGATGGTCGCGGCCTTCAAGGCTCCGGCGCCGTGAGAGTCCTGTTCCTGGTCCAGAAGGAGCAACGCATCCTCCTGGACCATTTCTATGCCAGCATCGCCGCCCACTGCGACTGCGATCTGCGCTGGCTGAGCGACGAGGAACAGGCCGATCTGCGCGGCTATTTTCGCCGCGCCGTACCCCGGCCCGAGCAATACGACCGCATCCTGCTGTTCCTCCGTTTCAAGAAGCAGCTCAAGCAGATCGCCTTCATCCGCAGCCTGCCCAATCTGGTCGAGTTGGAACACGACGCCTACCAGAACTTCATCCCCTGCAAGTACACCGGCAAATTCAGCCGCTACTACCGGGCCATGCCCCACGTCCGGGTGCTGGTCTCCGGCGCCGGTGTGGCGCGGCGGCTGCGGGAGGAGGGGGTGGACGCCGTCTTCGTGCCCAAGGGCTACGACGACAGCCGCCTGCGGGACCTGGGCCTGGCGCGTGACATCGAGCTGGGCTTCGTCGGCAGCCTGGGTAGTGTGGCCTACAGCGGACGCAAGCAACTGCTGGAAGACCTGGCCAAGGTCGAGCCGCTGCTGATCACCAAGACTCGCTCGGGCGAGGAATACCTGCAGACGCTCAATCGTATCCGCTTCTTCGTCGGCGCCGATGTCGGCATGGGCGAATACATGATCAAGAACTTCGAGGCCATGGCCTGCGGCTGCCTGCTCTTCACCTTTGATCAGGGCGAAGAAGAGAATCGGGCGCTGGGTTTCGAGGATGGCGTCAACGTGGTGCTCTATCGCTCGCTGGCGGAGTTGCGGGAAAAGCTTGGCCTCCTGCGGCAGGATGCCGTTTGGGCAGCCCGTATCGCGTCCGAGGGGCGAAAAATGGTGGCATCTAGGTTTGGCTTCAGCGGTTTAGGTAGTGAGGTGATAAGGCAACTGACCGCACCGCTACGCCCTGCTAGACCATCCTCAAGATGGCTGGGCTGGCTGAGCCGGTACCTTCCTTAGCGCCGACTGGATCAAGCTTCCTTCGTTCTTGGAGTCTCACGGATGTCCCCTTTGCTGATTTACCTGGTGTTCGGTTCGCCGACTTACCACGCAGAGGCTCGCTTCAGCATCGTCAGTGCCATCGCTAGAGCCAGGCAGACCCCGTCGCTGCAGTTACGTATACGTGTCTACACCGACGATCCCGTTCCCTATGCAGGGTTACCTGTGGAGCTGGCGGACTTTTCCTCCGCAAGACGCGATGCCCTTACAGCGCCGATCCATTACGTGTTCAGAGCCAAGCACGCCATTCTGTTCGAGGCGCTCGAGGAGGTATCCGCCGCTGTCCTGATCGATACCGACACCTTCTTCCATCATTCTCCATTGCGGCTTTTTGAGCGTGTGATGCCAGGGCAACTGTTATGCAATGCCCTAGGGCCCCATTACGGAGGGATCCGGGAGCAACCGCTCTATCGATTGCTGGCCGGCACGTTGCAGAGTAAAGGCCTGGCAGATGATGGTATGCGCCTTACCAACTCGGGGGTTATCGGGTTGACTCAAGCGGACCGTGGAATCCTGCAGCAGGCCATGCGGCTAATGGATGAATACTATGTCCAAAGCGGACAGGCCTATACCCTCGAGGAATTCACCTTGGCCGTTTCAGCGCGGAGGGCAGGGCTAAGCCTGGCTGACTGCACCGATGTCATTCATCATTATTGGAGCCGTAAGAAGTTGTTTCGGGCCAAGGTCCAGGCGTGGAACGCCAAGCATGGACAGCAACCGCTCAGTGAGCAGGCATTGGCAGATACGGAGCGGGTCACTGACGCTCTTCCTCGGCCGCCAACCGCCATTCGCCTCGGCTATCGCTTGGCAACTCGCGCGCTGCCAGGCTCCTGTCGTCAATTCGTGCGCGAAATCCTTTACGGTTGCTATCCCTATCCGAACGAATTCGATGCGGCTTGTGCGCCTGTCTGGTGGGAGAAGGCCTTCGACAACGCTCTGGGGCGCGGCGCGGATCGCGCCAGAGTTTTACGGTGGCTAGAAAGCCATTTGATCGGCACGCTGTTGGGAAAGCGGCGGGTCGAAGTTAGACAGTACTTGAAGCGTTATAGCGAAATGATTGGCTGAATCCATGAAAAGCGAGCTTAGTTCGAGGGCATCCGGCGATGATCAGCGCCTATTGGTCACAGTGATCATAGCGTCGTATAACCATGGCAAGTATATCGAGGCGAGTATTGCCAGTGTACTAAACCAGACTTACCCGCACATCGAGTTGCTGGTAATCGACGATGGCTCTTGCGATGACAGTGTCGAGCGTATCCAGCGCCTGCAGCAACGCCATGGTTTCGATTTCAAGGTACAACAGAATCAGGGGCTGAGTCGGACGCTCAATGAGGCAATTTCTCGAGCCCGAGGATCATTCATCGTCCCTTTCGGCTCGGATGACATCATGTTGCCCCAGCGCTTGCAGAGACAGGTGGAGTACCTCGCCGATAAACCGGAAGTGGGCTTATGCGCCGCTAATGTGGAAATCATCGACAGTGAAGGGCGCCTGTATCCTGATCCCAAACAGAACCAGCGTGATCTGCCTTTCCGTCGGCTCGACTTCGATGACCTCTTCCTGGACCGCAAGCCAGGCCCCATGGTAGCGACCCAGATGTTTCGTCGCGAAGCCTTGATCAAGGTGGGGGGGTTCGACCCGAGCATACGCTTGGAGGATGTCTACATCACTCTGAGCATCCTGCGTGCGGGCTATTTTATCGACATCCTCCCAGAGGTTTTAGCGCAATATCGTAAACACGGCAGCAACACCTACAAGAATTTGCCATTCATGTACGAGAATCTGGTCAAGACCTACGAGCGTTTCTCCGACCATCCGCGCTATCAGGAAGTACGTGGCCGTTTCATGAATTCGATGTTCTTGAAGGCCGCCAAGGACAACAAGGCGTTGGCCTGGAGCATCTTGCGGCAGCTTCCTCTCTCACTATGGGGGCGCAAGACCTGCCGCGGTCTACTAAGACTCCTGATTCCCTGACCCCTTAATCAAGGTCAGGCGCTCCTCCAGAAGAGCCGCAAAGAGGAGGCCCAACGGAATCCAGATCAAGAACCAGTGTTCTTTCGGGCGTGACATGAAGGAGCTGCCTTCGGTCATGCCCGCCATCAGACCGAAAACCACCGTAGTGCCTGCAATGAGCACCAGGGGTGCGTGGCGCTTAACCCAAGCCTGATACAGCGCCACGCTGTAAAGGGCTAGCCACAGAATACCCCCCAAGATGCCGCCCTGGTAAAGCACCCCCAGGGTCAGGTTGTGCGGATCTGCCAGAGGTTCATTCAGGCCGGGTACGCGAACCACCATGGGTGTGCCGAATCCATGACCGAACCAAAAGGCTTCTTGAATCTGGCGCCAGGCTTCGTGCCAGATAGCCGGCCGGAAAGAGGCACCGCGTTGCAAGATGGTCTCGGGGACGAGCCATAGCAACAGCGCCGCGATCAAAAGGGCGCAGCCAGCGCTGACTAAGCTGCGTCGGTTGGGGGCCGCCAGCATCAACCAAAGCAAACAGGCGGCCAGCGCCAGCAAGGGTGTACGTGAGCCGGTAAAGAAAATCAGGGTCATCAGAAGGGCGAGAGCGGTCAGGGGCAAGACAGCGGGAACCCTGATCCTGGAACACCAGACGGCCAGCCACAGTGCAGCATAGAATCCAAAAACATGGGTCGTCAGCAGTGGGTTGTAGAGTGCGCCATAGCCGGTCAGCCGATCCGTCGCGCCCAGATGGAACCACCAGCCCAAAGTCGCGAGCGCGCTCAAGGGAGCCACGAGAGCAGCTAGCAGAGTTCCTAGCAAGAGAGGTCTGGCATCGGTACGTACCAGATGACCCAGCGCCACGAACAGCATGAGGATGTAGAGGGGATACTTGAGTGAAGATGGTTCTGCATCGCTTGACCAGACCAGGGTAAGGGCGATGTATAGGGCGAAAGGCGTGAACGCCAGCAGAATGGGTTCGGACCAGAGGCGAGCGGTCTGTCGCGGAGAAAGAACGACCAGCAGCACGGCTGGAGTCACCAGCAGGCCGTAGTAGACCTTGTGATAGAGGGATCTATCTCCTACCCAGAACATGCCGGTCGCAAGGGCCAGCCAGCCCAGCGGGAGCAGATAGCGGATCAGCCAATTGGCCGAGCGGGTGGTCAGCGGAGCGGGTTGAAACTGGTCGTATTGAATCATGGTGCAGGTTTATCCACTAAACCCAAGTGCCGCCAAAATGCCTCGGCGTTCAGCTGGATGGACGATGACGCCACGTAGGCCTGAATGAAGGTCATGGGATTATCTTGCAGGAGCCAGGCGCTATCCTGCGAGTAACGCAGCAGATGATGAAAATTACGCAAACGCATGCGCCGAGAAAGGGGAGCGTCTAGGCAGCGCAAGTCGGCTATATCGATCAGCCCCAGGGCGCCGTCGGGAGTAAGAACGAGATTGCCCAAGTGCAGCGAGCGGAAGTAGATACCTTGTTCATGCAGCTGTGCTATGAAGCGGGCAAGGCGCAAGCGGAGCTCCGGGTTGTCCTCTGTCAGCAGTTGACGGAGTGTCTGTCCAGGCAGTGGCTCATAATGAACGGCATCGCGGGAAATGGAGACGATTCGGTACACCGCCAGTATCCGAGGGCAAGGAATGCCGAGCTGGGCCAGGCGCCTTGTATTGTCGGCAAAGCGTTGGGCATAGGGATAGAGCGCGGCAGAGGTCAGCAGGCGCTTGCGCCGAAATAGCTTGAGATAGGTGCCATCAGGCAGCTGAAGGACCTTGTCTCCATGGGCATCTGCCTCCAGCACCCGCGCGCCTTGGCGTAGGTCGAGGAATTGTTGGTGTTCAAGAGAATTCATGGGCGGCCCACTGCTATCAAGCAGCGCATCTTACCTCAGTGCCTGGCGGTTTATGATCCTTGGTTGGAAGGGCGGCATTCGGCAAGGCGCATCGGTCTTTGTCGCGGGATCGAGCTCTTTAACCGTCCTGGTGCGCTTGCTTGGGGCTTTCAGAGGGCTGAATCCAGTATAAAGTCACCACCTGGCCGCGCTCTTGCTCCCTGGCGATTTTGTGGAATAGTTGCTCGGTATGCGATGCCAACCGCCATGGCTTCCGCCTTCCGACCCGGACGGCGTTCCTGTTAGGGGATGCTGGTAGGCACAGGACGTCTCAAGTTTTTTCAGATAGCTAGTCGAGGCTTCGCTGCCCTATTGGCGGAATAAACCGGACTTAGCTCGGCGCCGCCAGGAGATCCACGCCGTTTCGGCAGTTTTTGCGGCGGTCCGGGCTTCAGGACACTCGTGCTACCATCGACGTTTTGCGTCACGACGAGACCATGAGCCAAGACTCCCCTGCGCAGACTTCCAGCCTGAAGATCTATTTCCGCCTGCTCGGCTATGTACGGCCCTACATCGGCATGTTCGCCCTGAGTATCGTCGGCTTCCTGATCTTCGCCTCCACCCAGCCCATGCTGGCCGGTATCCTCAAGTATTTCGTCGATGGCCTGAACAACCCCAACGCCGCCATGTTTCCCGGTTGGCCAATCGTCGGCGGGCTGAACCTGGTCGCGGCGGTGCCGCTGATGATCATCCTGATCGCCGCCTGGCAGGGCGTGGGCTCCTTTCTCGGCAACTACTACCTGGCGCGGGTTTCCCTGGGCCTGGTCCACGATCTACGGGTGGCGCTGTTCAACCACATGCTGCGCCTGCCCAATCGCTACTTCGATGCGAACAACTCCGGCCACCTGATCTCACGCATCACCTTCAACGTCACCATGGTGACCGGTGCCGCCACCGAGGCGATCAAGGTGGTGATCCGCGAGGGCATGACGGTAGTCTTCCTGTTCGCCTCGCTGCTGTGGATGAACTGGAAGCTGACCCTGGTAATGGTCGCCATCCTGCCGTTGATCGCCCTCATGGTGACCAGCGCCAGTCGCAAGTTCCGCAAGCAGAGCAGCAAGATCCAGTCGGCCATGGGCGACGTCACCCACATCACCTCGGAGGCCATCCAGGGCTACCGGGTGGTGCGCAGCTTCGGCGGCGAGACCTACGAGCAGCGACGCTTCCTCGACTCCAGCATCGCCAACACCGACAAGCAGCTGACCATGACCAAGACCGGCGCGGTCTATACGCCCATGCTGCAGCTGGTCATCTACTCGGCCATGGCGGTACTGATGTTCCTGGTGCTCTGGTTGCGCGGCGAGGCCTCCGCCGGTGATCTGGTGGCCTACATCACCATGGCCGGTCTGCTGCCCAAGCCGATCCGCCAGCTCTCCGAGGTCAGCTCCACCATCCAGCGTGGCGTGGCTGGCGCGGAGAGCATCTTCGAGCAACTCGATGAACCTGCCGAGCGCGACGATGGCCGTAAAGAGCGCGAGCACGTCCAGGGCCGCCTGGAGGTGCGCAACCTGACCTTCTGTTACCCCGGCACCGACAAGGCCGTGCTGGAAGGCATCGACTTCGTCGCCGAGCCCGGCCAGATGGTGGCCCTGGTGGGCCGCTCGGGCAGCGGCAAGTCGACCCTGGCCAACCTCATTCCCCGTTTCTACCAGCACGAAGAGGGCGAGATCCTCCTCGACGGCCTGGAGATCCAGAATTATCGACTGGCCAACCTGCGCCGGCACATCGCCCTGGTGACCCAGCACGTCACCCTGTTCAATGACAGCGTGACCAACAACATCGCCTATGGCGATCTGGCCGGGGCGCCCATGGAGCAGGTCAAGGCGGCGGCCGAGGCGGCCTATGCCGACGAATTCATCCAGCGCCTGCCGCAGCAGTACGACACCCAGGTCGGCGAGAATGGCGTGCTGCTCTCCGGCGGCCAGCGCCAGCGCCTGGCCATCGCCCGGGCGCTGCTGAAGAATGCGCCGCTGCTGATCCTCGACGAGGCCACCTCGGCCCTGGATACCGAATCCGAGCGCCACATCCAGGGCGCGCTGGACCGCGTCATGCAGGGGCGTACCACCCTGGTGATCGCCCACCGGCTCTCCACCATCGAGAAGGCTGACCTGATCCTGGTGATGGACCACGGCCGCATCGTCGAGCGTGGCAGCCATGGCGAGCTGCTGGCGTTGAACGGTTACTACGCCCGCCTGCATGCCAAGCAATTCGAGGAGGTCGCGCCGCCGGCGCCGACGATCGAATGCTGAGTAGATTGCGCTTCTGGCGCGAGCGCGGCTGGACGGCGATCTCCGCTGCCGACTACGCCGCCACCTGGCAGCGCCATGGCGGCAGTGTCGCCACCCATCCCGAGGTGGTCGCCCGCCTGGCCGAGCTGGCCGGCATTCCGGTGCGCTACCTGGGCTGGGCCGGCGCGGATGGCTGGCAGGCCGCGGTACCCTGCTGGGGACGCGAGTTGGCGCTGTCGCGCGCGGTGCTCAAGAAGCGCCGCCAACGCGCCCTGTTCGACCTGGGCAATGCCGAGATCATCCTGCCGGCTGCACCTGGTGCGGCGGCACCCCTGCGGCAGCGCGCCCGTTACCTGTCGCCGCTGTGCGAAGAGCGCTTCGCCGGACTGCGCCGGCAGAGCGAAGAGCTGGCCATGCTCCGCGAGCCGGAGGCCTGGTCGAAGAAATTCCGCTACAACCAGCGTCGCGAACAGCGTCTTTTCGAAGATGCCGGCGGTCGCGCCGTACCCATGGCCGAGCTGGATAGCACCGAGCAGGCACGTATCTATGCACAGCTGTTCGAAGCCCGCTGGGGCTTCGAGGTGCCGGGCAAGGCGCGGCTGGGCGAGGTCTTCGCCCTGTTGCGTGAGTTCATGACCGGTTCGGTACTCATGCTCGGCGAGCGGCCTGTGGCCATCCAGGTGCTGTATCGGGTCGAGGCGCCGGAGTGGCTCAGCGTCGAATACGTCAACGGTGGGGTCGAACCGAGCTGCAGCGACCTCAGCCCTGGCAGCGTCCTCACCTATCTGAATACCCAGGCGGCCTGGCAGGATGCCCGTGTCCTGGGCAAGGCATTGCGTTACTCCTTCGGCCGCGCCGACCGCGACTACAAGGATCGCTGGTGCCACCGCGTCACCGTCTTCGAGAGCTGAGATGATCGCCCGCAAACAAGCCCTGCTCAAACGTCACCGCCGGCATAAGCGGCTGGCCCTGCTGGTCATCGCCGTGGTGCTGCTCGGCTGCCTGGCGCTGGGGCCCTGGTGGAGCGCGCCGCTGCTGGCGCTGCTGATCTGGCTCGGTCACGAGGCCTGGTTTGCCGATCACCTCTTCTATTCGCCGCGCGACAGCTATAACTACCAGTTTCCCGCTGACACCCTGGTCCTGGGGTTGCACCTGCAGCAGGGGCGGCTGGCGGCGGTGGAGTTGCCGCCGGGCGAGCTGACGCTGTTCCTGGAGTGTCGCCTGCGCGCCAGCTGGCTGGGCCGGCTGCTGGACCCCCAGGTGCGCCTGCGCGCCGGAGAGGACAGCGATCGCCAGGACTTCGAGCGTGGCGTCGCCGGGCGGCGCTACGTCAATCTCAGTGGCTATGCCGAAGCCCTGCGTCGTGGCGAGCTGCAGCTGTGGACCCGCTTCTGCCGGTTGCAGGGTGAGTTGCGCCTGCATGTCTTCGCCCAGCCGGATTTCCACAGCAAGCGGGTGATGGTCATCGCGCCCCACGCCGATGATGCCGAGCTGGCCGCCTTCGGCTTCTACAGCCAGGCAGCGGAGACCAGCATCGTCACCCTGACCCAGGGCGAGATCGAGGCCGAGCACTACCAGCGGCTGGGCCTTGATCGCCAGGCCGCCGCCCAGCTCAAGGGCCGGTTGCGTACCTGGGACAGCCTGGTCACCCCCCTGTGGGGCGGGGTACTGCCGGAGCGCTGCTTCCAGCTGGGCTATTACTGCCTGCAGCTGCCGGCCATGCGCCAGGTGCCCGAAGAGCCCTTCGGCTCCCGTGAGTCCGCTGAAACCGACATCCGCAGCGCGCGCCACTACAACGCCTTCGACCTGCCCGGCGATGCCGATGGCGCCCCCACCTGGCGCAATCTGGTCGCCGATCTGACGGCGCTGCTGGAGCACTTTCGCCCCGAGGTGGTGGTGCTGCCGCATCCAGAGATCGATCCCCACGCCGATCACGTCGCCAGTACCCAGGCCCTGCGCGAGGCCATGGCGGTGAGCCAGTGGCAACCCGAGATCGAATTGCTCTACGCCAACCACCTCCACGACAACGACCGCTGGCCCATGGGGCCCGCCGAGGGCGGCATCGCCCTGCCACCGGCCATCGAAACGCCGGCGCCCTTGGTGCCCTGGAGTCCGCTGCTGACCCCGGCGCGTCGTCTGGACAAGGCCATGGCCCTCGGGATGCAGCATGACCTGCTGGTGCCCTTGCCGGCCAAGAAGCGCCTGCGGCGTGCCATCCAATGGCTGCTGGCCGGCCGCCGCTGGCCGCGCACGGGGGAGGACGAGTTCTTCCGCAAGGCGGTGCGCCGCCACGAGCTGTTCTGGATCGGTCGCCGTACGCGCTGATGGCGGCTATTGCCGCTGCCAGGCGCTTCCGGGGCGCCTTGGCCCCTATGCTATGATCGCCGCCATTTTCGCGCTTTGGAGCCTGTTCCTATGAAGCTGACCATGCCTCGCTTCGATCTCGCGCCGGTCCTGGTGGTCGGCGACGTGATGCTCGACCGCTACTGGCACGGCACCACCTCGCGGATCTCCCCCGAGGCGCCGGTACCCGTGGTGCGCGTCGACCAGCACGAGGATCGTCCCGGTGGCGCGGCCAACGTCGCCCTCAACATCGCCGCCCTGGGCGCCCCGGCGTACCTGGTCGGTGTCACCGGCCAGGACGAGGCCGCCGATGCCCTCACCGACAGTCTCCGCGCTGCCCATGTGCAGGTGCGCTTCCAGCGCATCGCCGCGCAGCCGACCATCGTCAAGCTGCGCATCATGAGTCGTCATCAGCAACTGATCCGGGTCGACTTCGAAGAGCCCTTCGACACCGACGCCCAGGCGCTGGTCTCGGACACCGCCGCCATGCTGGCCGGGGTCAAGGTGCTGGTGTTGTCCGACTACGGCAAGGGCGCGCTGAAGAACCACCAGGCGCTGATCCAGCTGGCCAAGGCGCGCAAGATCCCGGTGCTGGCCGACCCCAAGGGCAAGGACTTCTCCATCTATCGCGGCGCCAGCCTGATCACCCCCAACCTGTCCGAATTCGAGGCCATCGTTGGCGTCTGTGCCGATGAAGCCGACCTGGTGGCCAAGGGTAACGAGCTGATGGCACGGCTGGATCTAGGCGCGCTGCTGGTGACCCGCGGCGAGCATGGCATGACCCTCGTTCGTCCCGGCCAGCCCGCGCTGCACCTGCCGGCCCGCGCCCGCGAGGTGTTCGACGTCACCGGTGCCGGCGATACCGTGATCTCCACCCTGGCCGCCGCCCTGGCCGCTGGCGAGGAACTGCCCCAGGCCGTGGCCCTGGCCAATCTGGCCGCCGGTATCGTGGTCGGCAAGCTGGGGACCGCCGCCATCAGTGCTCCCGAGCTACGGCGCGCGGTGCAGCGCTCGGAAGGCTCCGAGCGCGGTGTCCTGACCCTGGAGCAGTTGCAGCTGGCCATCGAGGACGCCCGCGCCCATGGCGAGAAGATCGTCTTCACCAACGGCTGCTTCGACATCCTCCACGCTGGCCACGTGACCTACCTGGAGCAGGCACGGGCCCAGGGTGATCGGCTGATCGTGGCGGTCAACGACGACGCCTCGGTCACCCGCCTCAAGGGCCCGGGTCGCCCCATCAACAGCGTCGACCGGCGCATGGCGGTGCTGGCCGGCCTCGGCGCGGTGGACTGGGTCATTCCCTTCAGCGAGAACACCCCGGAGCGCCTGCTGGAACAGGTGCGCCCGGACGTGCTGGTGAAGGGGGGCGACTACAAGAGCGTCGAAGAGGTGGTCGGCGCCCAGATCGTCCAGGGCTACGGTGGCGAGGTGCGCATCCTCGGCCTGGTGGAAAACAGCTCCACCACCGCCATCGTCGAGCGCATCCGCAACCGCACCTGAGTGCGAAGTCTCGGGTTAAGCTGGCGCAGAACCGCTACGGAGCTGCGCCATGTCCTCGACGCCCCTGCTGATCCTCGGTACCGCTGTTGCTGATGGCCAGACCGATGGTCAACCCATCGGTCATCCCCTCAAACTGGCCAACCGCCACGGCCTGATCGCCGGGGCGACGGGGACCGGCAAGACGGTTACCCTGCAGCGCCTCGCCGAGGCCTTCAGTGATGCGGGCGTCGCGGTCTTCGCCGCCGACATCAAGGGCGATCTCTGTGGCCTGGGCGCTGCCGGTACGCCCCAGGGCAAGCTGGCCGAGCGCATCGCCGCCCAGGGCCTGCCCCACCAGCCTCAGGCCTATCCGGTCACCCTCTGGGACGTCGACGGCAAGAGCGGTCATCCGCTGCGGACCACCCTGAGCGAAATGGGCCCGCTGCTGCTGGGCAATCTGCTGGAGCTGACCGACAGCCAGCAGGCCGCCCTGCACGCTGCCTTCAAGGTGGCCGATCGTGAAGGCCTGCTCCTGCTCGACCTCAAGGATCTCAAGGCCGTCCTCAATCACCTGCGCGAAAACCCCGAGGTCCTCGGTGAAGACCGGGCACTGTTCGCCGGGGCGTCGGCCCAGGCGTTGCTGCGCCGCCTGGCGACCCTGGAGCAGCAGGGTGCCGAGGCCTTCTTCGGCGAGCCGGCCTTGCAACTGGAAGATATATTGCGGCCCGAGCCCGATGGCCGCGGCCGTATCCACCTGCTCGATGCCAGCCGGCTGGTGCACGAGGCGCCCAAGGTCTATGCCACCTTCCTGATCTGGCTGCTGGCCGAGTTGTTCGAGCAACTGCCCGAGCGAGGGGACGCGGACCAGCCGGTGCTGGCGCTGTTCTTCGACGAGGCCCATCTGCTGTTCGGCGATACGCCCAAGGCGCTGCGCGATCGCTTGGAGCAGGTGGTGCGGCTGGTCCGCTCCAAGGGCGTCGGCGTCTATTTCGTCACCCAGTCGCCCGCCGATCTACCGGACGACATCCTGGCCCAACTGGGCCTGCGCATCCAGCACGGCCTGCGCGCCTTCACCGCGAAGGAGCAGAAGGCGCTGCGCGCGGTGGCCGATGGCTTTCGCCCCAATCCGGCCTTCGACAGCCTGCAGGTGCTCACCGAGCTGGGTATCGGCGAGGTCCTGGTGGGCAGTCTGGAGGACAGGGGCACGCCGGCCATGGTCGAGCGGGTAGCCATCGCCCCGCCGCAATCGCGGGTCGGTCCCTTGAGCGAAGCCGAGCGCCAGGCGCTGATCCGCCAGTCGCCCCAGGCGGGTCGCTACGACCGCCCGCTGGATCGCGAGTCGGCTTACGAGATCCTGCGGGATCGTCAGGCCGAGCGGGTGCCGGACGATGCGCCCGCACCGGCGAAGGCGAAGGAGGGCGGTGCCCTGAGCGATGTGCTGGGCGAGCTGGCCGGCCAGGCGCTCAAGAGCGCGGCGCGTCAGGCAGCCAATCAGCTGGGTCGCCAGCTGGTGCGCGGCTTGCTGGGCTCGCTGCTGGGCGGCAAGCGCCGCTAGCCCAGGCCGTGGACAAAAAAAGACCCCGCCGTGGCAGGGTCTTTTCGTCTCACGCTGACATTACATGCGCGGGGCGACCGGGTTGGCGTCGTTGGAGATGGTGACTTCCACGCGACGGTTCAGGGCGCGGTCGGAGGCATTGCTGTTGCTGGCCACCGGGAAGTTCTTGCCATAGCCACGGGTCTGGATGCGGCTCGGCTCGACCCCGGCGCTGATCAGTGCGGTCTGGATGGCCTGGGCGCGACGCTCGGACAGCTGCTGGTTGTAGGAGTCGCTGCCGACGCTGTCGGTATAGCCCTCGACGATCACCTTGCGCTCGGGATTTTGCTTCAGGTAGTCGGCCAGCTTCTGGGCGTTGGCATAGCCCTGGGGCTTGAGCTCGGCCTTGTTGAAGTCGAACAGCACGTTGCCGAAGGTCACCACGGTGCCGCGGTCGGTCTGCTTGGCCTGCAGGGCGTCCTGCAATTGCTTGAGCTGGGCGGTACGGGCATCCAGACGGGCCTGGGTGCGCTCGGCGTCGACATTCTGCATGTCGGCTTCGGTCATGCGCAGCTTGATGGTCTGCAGGGCGGTCTGGATACGCTGGTTGGTCAGGTAGGCCAACTGGTCGACGGTCTTCTCGTTCTCACCGTCCTTGTAGGCCTTCTCGGTCTTCTGCAGCCAGGCGCCGGCGTCCTTGGTCTCCAGAGCGGCCAGTTGGGCGGCCTGGGGCTGTGACTCCAGTGCGGAGTAGTCGGCCTTGGCCTTTTCCAGGTTGGGGTTGGGCGGCGTGGAGCAGGCCGCCAGGGCCAGGCTGAGCAGCGACACGGCAGGGATCAGAATGTGTTTACGCATGGTGGTCATCCTTTAATGGGCGAAGGTGAGGAGGGAAGGACTCTTACTGCTGGACCTTCTTCTGCAGGTTCTGCTGGAGCTGCAGGTTGATCTGACCTTCCTCACGGATCTGCTGGATGCTGTTCTGGGCATCCTTGAGCGCCGCTTCGGCCTTGGCGGCCTGGGTCTTGCGGGTGGCCAGGCGAGCGTCCCATTCGGCCTGCTCGGCCAGCTGCTTGGCTTCGTCGTACTTCTCGTTGGAGAGGGCGGTCTGGGCCTGGGTCCACTTGTCCTGGGCCGACTTGGTCTCGATGGGGGCGTACTGGTTGCCACCCGAGCTCACGGCCTCGTTGACGGCGGACTGGGTCACGGCCATCTGCGCGGTCGGCGGGTTGCCGGCACAACCGGCCAGCAACAGCGAGCTGCCCAGCGCAAGGGCTGCGAGTTTCAGGGTGCAGGCTTTGGAAAGGGACTTTTGGGCAGTGGCACTCTTCATGGATTCAAGCTCCGTTATTGATCCGAAAAGCGCGCCGCCGGCACGGGCAGGGCGGGCGCCTGGTCAGGAAAAGCCGCAAGTGGAAGAAAGCCCTGCCCGTTCCGAAAGGTCCGTGGCGAGCGTCTACAAACAGCCCTCGTCCAGCGCTGCGGTCTGATCCTATGACCGCTCATCCGACAAAAATGTTCACTAGCTATCGAATTTCCCCGGGCGCCAAAGCCCTTCGCAGAGCGGTGGCGCCGTAGGTAAGACTGCAGGTCAGGGCGCCTGGCGACCGTCTTCCGCCTGCAGTCGCTGCAGGTGCTTGCGTGCCAGTTCGAGAAAGCGCGGGGTTGTCCCGACGTCCGCATAGAGGGGGTCACCCAATTCGTCGGTGGCCACCACCTCGTCACCCTGGACGTAGGGAAAACTGGCTTCGAGTTCCTCGAAGGCGGCCGCCAGCAATTCGCCCAGCAGCGCCTCGGGCGTACGCTGGGGATACAGCTCATGCAGGGCTTCCAGGCGGGCGGCGGTTTCCAGGTCCAACTTCAGGGTGTAGCGGCGGGTGCCGCGCGCGGGCGTGGCCTGTTGCTCCCATTGGTGAGCGAGTTCGCGAATCTTCATGGGCATCTCCCGTGGCGTTAGGCAAAGGTCGGATGGTCAGTCCGTGCGGGGCTGGGCACCCTGAGCCGGCGGGTCTTGCAACCGGCGTGGCAAGGTGCTGTCCTCAGCGCTAGACCGCAGCGCTTGCCGCGAGGTCCCAACCGGTACTTTCGAGGAGCACGAGATGGTGGAAATCGACGTTCGCCTGCGCGAGCAGGTGCGGTTGCTGGGCGAACTCCTGGGGCAGACCATCGCCGATCAGCATGGCGCCGCCTTTCTCGACAAGATCGAGCGGATCCGCAAGGGCGCCAAGGCGGCCCGCGGTGGTTCCGCCGAGGGCGCGCGGCAACTGGGCGACACCCTAGACACCCTGGCCGAGGACGAACTGCTACCGGTGGCGCGGGCCTTCAGTCACTTCCTCAACCTGGCCAACATCGCCGAGGAGTATCACCGGGTCCGGCGGCGCGGCGAAGACGAGCCGCCGCCCTTCGAGCAGCGGGTGCTGCCCGAGTTGCTGGCGCGTCTGACGAACGCCGGCCTGCCGGGCGCGGAGCTGGCCGAGCGGGTAGCGGCGCTGGACATCGACCTGGTGCTGACCGCCCACCCCACCGAGGTGTCGCGGCGTACCCTGATCCAGAAATACGACGAGATCAGCGCTCAGCTCGCCCTGCTCGATCATCGCGACCTGACCTCCGCCGAGGTGGCCACCATCGAGGGGCGCCTGCGTCGGCTGATCGCCGAGGCCTGGCACACCGAGGAAATCCGTCGCCAGCGTCCGACGCCGGTGGACGAAGCCAAGTGGGGCTTCGCGGTGATCGAGAATTCCCTCTGGCAGGCGGTCCCCACTCTCCTGCGCAACCTCGATGGCTGCCTGCAGGAGCGCACCGGCCAGCGCCTGCCGCTGACGGCCGCGCCGCTGCGCTTCTCCTCCTGGATGGGCGGCGACCGCGACGGCAATCCCAACGTCACCGCCAGCATCACCCGCGAGGTGCTGCTGTTGGCCCGCTGGATGGCTGCGGACCTCTACCTGCGCGACGTCGATCGGCTGGCCGCCGAACTGTCCATGCAGGCCGCCAGCCCGGCCCTGCGCGAGCAGGCCGGCGATCACCCCGAACCCTATCGCCAGGTGCTCAAGGGCCTGCGCGAGCGCCTGCAGATCACCCGTAGCTGGGCGGCTCATGCCCTCACCGACCCCCATGCCGGGGCGCGCCACATCCTCAGCGACAACGCCGAGCTGATCGCGCCGCTGCAGCTGTGCTACGACTCCCTGCAGCGCTGCGGCCTGGGCGTCATCGCCGACGGCTCGCTGCTCGATACCCTGCGCCGGGCGCGTACCTTCGGCCTCTATCTGGTCCGCCTGGACATTCGCCAGGACGCCGCGCGCCACGCGGCTGCCCTGGCCGACATCTGCCGCTACCTGGAGCTGGGCGACTACACCGCCTGGAGCGAGGAACAGCGCCTGGACTTCCTGCGCAAGGAGCTGACCAGCCGCCGACCGCTGCTGCCGCTGGATGCGGAGCTTGCGGACGATACCCGCGAGGTGCTCGCCACCTGCCGTGTCATCGCCGCCTCGCCACCGGCGGCCCTGGGTTCCTACGTCATCTCCATGGCCGGCGCGGCGTCCGACGTCCTCGCCGTGCAGTTGCTGCTGCGTGAGTGCGGCGTTCGGCATCCGATGCGTGTGGTGCCGTTGTTCGAGACCCTCGATGACCTCAACCATGCCGGTGGGGTCATCGCCAGTCTGCTCGACCTGCCCGACTACCGCGGGCGCCTGGCCGGTCCCCAGGAAGTCATGATCGGCTACTCGGATTCGGCCAAGGACGCCGGCACCCTGGCCGCCGCCTGGGCCCAGTATCGTGCCCAGGAAGCCCTGGTGGAGATCTGCGCCACCCGCGGTGTCGAACTGCTGCTGTTCCATGGTCGTGGCGGTACCGTGGGCCGCGGCGGCGGTCCGGCCCACGCGGCCATCCTGTCGCAGCCGCCGGGCTCGGTGGCCGGGCGCTTCCGCACCACCGAGCAGGGCGAGATGATCCGCTTCAAGTTCGGCCAGCCCGCGGTCGCCGAGCAGAACCTCGCGCTGTACCTGGGCGCCGTCCTGGAAGCCACCCTGTTGCCGCCGCCGGCGCCCGAGCCGGCCTGGCGCGAGCAGATGGACCGCCTCGCCAGCGACAGCCTCGGGGCCTATCGTGGCGTGGTGCGCGAAGACCCGCATTTCGTCAGCTATTTCCGCCAGGCCACGCCCGAGCAGGAACTGGGCCGGCTGCCCCTGGGCAGTCGCCCGGCCAAGCGTCGCGAAGGGGGCGTGGAAAGCCTGAGGGCCATCCCCTGGATCTTCGCCTGGACCCAGACGCGGCTGATGCTGCCCGCCTGGCTGGGCTGGGAGGCCGCGCTGGAGCAGGCCGAGCGGCGCGGCGAGTCGCCCTTGTTGCGCGAGATGCGCGAGCGCTGGCCGTTCTTCCAGACCCGCATCGACATGCTGGAGATGGTGCTGGCCAAGGCCGAGGCCGAGGTGGCCCGGCTGTATGACCAGCGCCTGGTCGAAGACGAGCTGCAGGTGCTCGGCAGCCAGCTGCGCGAACGGCTGCGGCAGGCCGGCGTCGCGGTACTGCGGCTGACGGGGCAGGGCGAGCTGCTCGAACAGCATCCGGAAACCCTGGTGTTCTTCGCCGTGCGCAATACCTACCTCGATCCGCTGCACCTGCTGCAGATCGAGCTGCTGGCACGGGCCCGGGCGGCGGGCGAAAGCCAGCCGGCGGCGCTGGACCAGGCGCTGTTGGTAAGCGTGGCGGGCATCGCGGCCGGACTGCGCAATACCGGCTGAAGGAGCAGTCGCGTTCGCCGGGACGGCGGGTCGCTGCGACCTGCGCGGTCCCTGCGACGCTAGGTAACTTGTGCGGCCTGGGGGCGCTGTGTATGGTTGGTCCCTTTGGCCGTCTCGTGTCGTCGACAACAATCATCGCGACAGCGCCCCGCGCGGGCTGCCAGTCCGAGACCATTCTAAGGAGCAACAGATGCGCGTAATCCTGCTGGGAGCGCCCGGTGCCGGCAAAGGTACTCAGGCCCGGTTCATCACTGAAAAATTCGGCATTCCGCAGGTATCCACCGGCGACATGCTGCGCGCGGCGGTCAAGGCCGGCACCCCCCTGGGGCTGCAGGTCAAGGACATCATGGACAGCGGCGGCCTGGTGTCCGACGAGATCATCATCGCGCTGATCAGCGAGCGTATCCTGGAAGCCGACTGCGCCCAGGGTTTCCTGTTCGACGGCTTCCCGCGCACCATTCCCCAGGCCGAGGCCCTCGAAGCCGCCGGCGTCAAGATCGACCACGTGCTGGAAATCGCCGTCGATGACGAGGAAATCGTCCAGCGCCTGTCCGGTCGCCGCGTCCACCCGGGTTCGGGTCGCGTCTACCACGTGCAGCACAATCCGCCCAAGGTCGCCGACGTCGATGACCTGACCGGCGAGCCGCTGGTGCAGCGCGAGGACGACCGCGAAGCCACCATCCGCAAGCGCCTAGAGCTCTACCATTCCCAGACCAAGCCACTGGTGGACTTCTACCAGAAGCTCGGCGCCGCCCAGGGCACGCCCACCTGCAGCCGTATCGAAGGCGTGGGTTCGGTCGATGCCATCACCGCCAAGGTGCTGCAAGCGCTGAGCTGAATGTCGATAACGGCCGCCTGTGCCTGCAGGCGGTCCGGTCGGGGCACCGTCCTGGTGTCGTGACCGATGGGCGGGTCCCCCTGGGTCCCGTCTTCCTCTAGAATGCGCAGCCCTTGCAACCGTTGCGGATTCGCCCCCATGTCCATCCTGCTCGCCCTCGATACCGCCACCGAAGCCTGCTCGGTCGCCTTGCACCTGGGCGACGAGATCATCCATCGCTACGAGATCGCCCCGCGCCTGCACGCCCAACGGGTGCTGCCCATGGTGCAGGAAGTACTGGCCGAGGCCGGTCTGAGCCTGTCCCAGGTGGATGCCATCGCCTTCGGTCGCGGTCCCGGTGCCTTCACCGGGGTGCGCATCGCCATCGGCGTGGTGCAGGGCCTGGCCTTTGGCCTCGAGCGCCCGGTGCTGCCGATGTCGAACCTGGCGATCATCGCCCAGCGCGCCTGGCGTGAGCGGGGTGTCAGTCAAGTGGCCGCCGCCATCGACGCCCGCATGGACGAGGTCTATTGGGGCTGCTATCGCCTGGACGGCGAGGTCATGGTATTGACGGGCGTGGAGGCCGTGCTGGCCCCCGAGGCCATCGTGTTGCCCGAGGCCGCCACGGGCGACTGGTTCGGTGCCGGCACCGGTTGGGGCTACGTGGGCCGCATGGCCTTGCCGCTGACCGCGGTGGACGCCACCCTGCTGCCCCACGCCCGGGATCTGGCGGTGCTGGCGGCGGCGGCCTGGGCGCGTGGCGAAGCCGTGGCGGCGGAATCGGAAGCGGCCCAACCGGTCTATCTGCGTGACCGGGTCGCCACTCCCAAGACGCCGGTCTGAGGTCGCGGAACCCAGTTATGGGGCATGCGCCTCTAAGCTGCAAAGGCCGCTCGTCCGCCCGTCGCGACGGACGTCCGGCTCTTGATTGCCACCGCCCTCGACCCTACCTAGAGTAGCGTCATCCGTTCAGGACCTGCCATGCGCATCGACAGCGGCTACTCCTCCTCTGCCTATCCCCTGAATCGCTCCTCCCGCGCGGTCACCCCCGTGCGCGAAGTGGCGAGGGACGAGGACGCCCGCCAGAACGCTATTGCCAGGGAAAACGCCGGCACTGCCCAGCCGAATGTCGCCCCGGTGCGTCGGGTGGAGGCGGCTGCCGCCACCGACAGCGGCGACGCCGGAGCCAATGGCCTGGTGCTCAGCGAACGGGAAGGCCGCTTTGCCGGTAACCTCACCGCCCGCGCCCAGCAGGCCCTGGCCAGCTACGGCAGTACCGCCACCTTCGGCGCCGAGCCAGAGGGCTCGTCCAGCGTCGTGGGTCTCGATCTCTACGCCTGATGCTGCCGTATTTCCTCGGTTGTCCTTCCTGGAACGACAACGCCTGGCGCGAGAGCCTCTACCACGGCCTGCGCCCCACTGATTTCCTGCCGCGCTACACCCAGGTGTTCAACGCCGTGGAAGGCAACACTACCCTCTACGCCTGGCCATCGGCGGACAAGATTCGCCACTGGGCGGAGGTGATGCCGGCAGGTTTTCGTTTCTGCGCCAAATTTCCCCAGGACATCAGCCACGCCGACGATCTGCGGGTCCAGCTGTCCAGTGCCCGTACCTTCATCGACCTGCTGGCGCCGCTGGGCGAGCGGGCCAGTCCGCTGTGGTTGCAGCTGCCCCGTCGCTTCGGCCCGGAGCGGTTGAATGAACTCAAGGTGTTCCTCGACGCGCTGGCGCCGCGACGTACCCTGGCCGTGGAGGTCCGCCACCTGGCCTTCTTCGACAAGGGCGACACCGAGCGGGCCCTCAATCGGCTGCTCCTGGAGCTGGGCGTGGAGCGCATCGGCCTGGATTCCGCGGCGCTGTTCAGTGCCGACCCGAGCGATCCGGCCGTGCGCCTCGCGCAAGCCAAGAAACCTCGGGTACCGGCCCGTGCTCTGGCTTTCAGCGCCCAGCCCCAGGTGCGTTTCATCGGTCGCTTGGAGCTGGCCGCCAACGACTACTACCTCGCCAAGTGGGTAACCCGTGTCGCCGACTGGATCGAGGCGGGCAAGCAGCCCTTTGTCTTCCTGCACACCCCGGACAATCGCCAGGCACCCGAACTGGCCCTGAGATTCCATGCCCAGTTGCGCGAGCGGCTGCCCGGTCTGCCGGAGTTGCCCACCCTGAGTACCGCCGATACCGAGCAACTCGGTCTGCTGTAGGTTCGCCCGGCGCGATACGTTTGGCGACGTTTTCCCTGGCATTCCCGCTCCGCTGGCCGGTCTGACGGATATTCGCCTTCCAACCTCCTGCCGGCGGTCCATGAAAGCCAGACAGCTGCTCGGTCTCGTCATCCTGCTCTACGGGGGCCTGCATACCGCCTTCGACCAGGGTTGGCTGCGCCTCCCGCCGACCTACAATCCCTGGGCGCCACTGGACATCCAGGCGCCGACCAATCCCGTCACCCGTCTCAAGCTCTGGCGCTTGCAAGCCGATGCCGACTACTGCGCGGCGTCCTTGGCGACCTCGGCGCTGACCTATCGCGAGCTGCGCGGCAATCCCGGTTCGGCCGACTGCCCGCTGGAGCGTGCGGTGCGCATCCAGCGCGGTGAAGAGGTGCGACTCAGCGGCAGCTTCCTCGCCAGTTGCCCGCTGGCGGTGAGTTTCGCCCTGTTCGAGCGCCAGGCGCTGCAACCGGCGGCCGAGGCCGTCTACGGCCAGCGGGTGTCCGAGGTGGAGCACTACGGCAGCTTCGCCTGCCGCAACGTCTATGGCCGCGCCACCGGACGGCGCAGCCAGCATGCCGAGGCCAATGCCCTGGACATCGCCGGGCTGCGCCTGGCCGATGGCCGGCGGATCAGCGTGGCACGGGACTGGAACGGCGATCCCCAGGCGCAACGTTTCCTCCGTCAGGTGCGCGACGGGGCCTGTCGGTCCTTCAACACCACCCTGGGGCCGGACTACAACGCTGCCCACCGCGATCATTTCCACGTCGACATGGGTGGCTTTCGCGTCTGCCGGTAGAATGGCCGGTCCTTTCGCCAGCGAGTCGCCCATGTCCACCGCCCGCCCCGCGCTTATCGTCGAAGCCCTGGAATCCGCCTTCACCGAGGCTGCTGCTGCCTGGGCCGCGCGCCTTGACCTGCCCCTGGGCACCGCCACGACCGAGGAATTCGCCCTGCAAGTCGGTGCTCAAGGCCTGCAACTGGTCCAGCGGGGTCCCGATGCGCCGGGTCCGGTGCGGGTGGACTTCGTCGAGGGCGCGGCGGCGCACAGGCGCAAGTTCGGCGGTGGCGCCGGCCAGATGATCGCCAAGGCGGTCGGGGTCGGACCCGGCGTGCGCCCGCGCGTGCTCGACGCCACCGCGGGTCTGGGCCGCGACGCCTTCGTGCTGGCGACCCTGGGCTGCACGGTGACGCTGGTCGAGCGCCAGCCGCTGATCGCCGCCCTGCTCGAAGACGGCCTCGCCCGTGCGGCACGGGATCATGACGCGGCCGGCATCGCCACCCTGATGACTCTGGTGCAGGCCGATTCCACCGCCTACCTGCAAGGCGGGGAAGGCGAGGCGCCCGAGGTGATCTACCTGGACCCCATGTTCCCGCACCGCGACAAGAGCGCCCTGGTGAAGAAGGAAATGCGCCTGTTCCGGCCGCTGGTGGGCGACGACCTGGATGCCCCGGCGCTGCTGGCCGCGGCTTTGGCCCGCGCCAGCCACCGGGTGGTGGTCAAGCGCCCGCGCAAGGCGCCGGCCATCGAGGGCGTGAAACCGGGCTACGTGCTGGAGGGCAAGTCCAGCCGCTATGACATCTACCCGAAGAAGAGCTTCAAATCTTCTTGAATGAAAAAGCCCGCGGGCGGAAGGGCTCCGGCCGCGGGCTTTGGGTTCGCCGGTCTCAGACGGTCGCGGCCTTGGGCGCGCGACGCTTGCGCCAGGCGCGATAGAAGGGCAGGGCCACCATCAGGATGCAGACGATCCAGATGGCCTGGCTGATGCCGCTCTGCCAGAGGATGCCCACCTCGCCATTGGAGATCGACAGGGCGCGTCTCAGGCTCGTCTCCATCAGCTCGCCGAGGATGAAGCCCAGCAGCAGCGGCGACAGCGGGAAGTCCAGCTTGCGCATGATGTAGCCGAAGATACCCACGCAGACCATCAGCACCAGGTCGAAGGTGGTGGCATGCACCGCGTAGACGCCGATGCCGGTGATGATGGCGATGGCGGGCGCCAGCGACCAGTTTGGCACCTCGAGGATCTTGGTGAACATCTTCACCATGGGCACGTTGAGGATCAGCAGCATCACGTTGGCGATGAACAGCGAGGCGATCAGCCCCCACACCAGGTTCGGCTCGTTCTGGAACAGCAGCGGGCCGGGAGTGATGTTGTAGAGCGTCAGGGCGCCGATCATCACCGCGGTGGTGCCCGAGCCGGGGATGCCCAGGGTCAGCATGGGGATCATGTTGCCGCACACTGCCGCACCGATGGCGGTTTCCGGCGCCGCCAGGCCGCGCAGGTCACCCTTGCCGAAGGTGCCATCGGCACCGGCCAAGCGCTTCTCGGTGGTGTAGGCCAGGGCACTGGCCAGGGTCGCACCGGCGCCCGGCAGGACGCCGATGATGAAACCGCTCACCGAACTCCGCAGGTTGACCATGAACACGCTGCGCGCCTCGCGCACGTTGAACAGCATGCGCCCGGTGGCCTTCACCGCGACCTGACCATGATGGGTCTGCTCCAGCAGCAGGAGCAGCTCGCTCACCGAGAACAGGCCCAGCACCAGGATCACGAAATCGATGCCGTCGGCCAGGTGCACGTTGTCGAAGGTGAAACGATAGACGCCGCTGTTGGCGTCGATGCCCACCGAAGCGATGGCCAGGCCGAAGAGGGCGGCGACCAGGGTCTTGACCGGCTTCTCGGCGGCCATGCCGGAGAGACTGAGGATGGCCAGGGCCATCAGTGCGAAGTATTCCGCCGGACCGAAGGCGATGGCCCATTTCGCCAGCAGCGGCGAGAACAGCACCATGCCGCAGGTGGCGATGAAGGCGCCGATGAAGGAACTCCAGGCCGACAGCGACAGGGCCACGCCGGCCAGCCCCTGGCGGGCCAGTGGATAGCCGTCCAGGCAGGTCATCATGGTCGCGGCTTCGCCAGGGATGTTCAGCAGGATCGAGGAGATCCGGCCGCCGTATTCGCAGCCCAGGTAGACCGCGGCCAACAGGATCAGCGAGGTCTCCGGTGGCAGGCCCAGGGCGAAGGCCACCGGGATCAAGAGAGCGATGCCGTTGATCGGTCCCAGGCCCGGTAGCAGGCCGACCACAGTGCCGATCAGGGTGCCGATCAGCGCCACGATCAGGTTGGTCGGTGTCAGGGCGACGCCGAAGCCCTGCATCAGGAAGTTCAAGGTATCCATGTCAGCCCTCCAGGAATTCCAGCACGCCAAGGGGTAGGGGGACTTCCATCACCCGATCGAACAGCACATAGAGGCTTACCGAGAGCAGCAGGCTGACCAGGGCGCAGGGCACCAGCCGGCCGCCATAGAGCAGGCCGCAGAGAGTGGCGGTGAGGAAGGCGCTCAGCGGAAAGCCCAGCGGCTGGAAGGTCAGGGCGTAGCCCAGCAGGATGGCGCAACAGGCCACCACCTTGCGCAGCGACGAGGCGTCCAGCGGCTTCTGGTCCTCGCCATCGCCGATGGGCGTGGGGCGGATGATCAGGTAGGCCAGGCCCAGGCTCATCAGGCCGAACATCAGCATCGGATAGGCCCGCGGACCGACCGGCTCGTAGGAAAAGGGCGCCTGGTAATCCCGGGCGATGAACAGCATGGCGAGTCCGGCCACCAGCCAGACCGCCATGAAGGCGCGTTGGAAGATCATGTCGATATCCTCGAAGGCGCCCGGATGGGCGCCGGAGCGGCAGGGCGCGTTACTGGATCAGGCCGAATTCCTTGGCCATGCTGCGGTAGCGGGCGACTTCCTTCTGCACATAGGCATCCAGTTCGGCACCGGTCATGGCGAAGGGGAAGAGCTCGCGCTGGTCACGCAGCTTGGCGAAGTCCTCGGAAGCCAGCAGCTTGTCGAAGCTGGCTTTCCACCAGTTGTACTGCTCGTCGGTCACCTTCGGGCCGACGTAGAAGCCGCGGACCACCGGCCAGACGATGTCGTAGCCCTGCTCGCGGGCGGTGGGGATGTCTTTCATCGCCGGTTCGTCGAAACGCTGTTCGGCGAAGACCGCCAGGAGGCGCATGTTGCCGGCCTCGACATGGGGCATGGAGTCGGAGATATCGGTGCTGCCCACCTGGATGTGACCGCCCAGCAGCGCAGTGGCGATCTCGCCGCCGCCTTCCAGGGCCACGTAGCGCAGCTCCTTTGGATTGATGCCGGCAGCCTTGGCGATCAGCGCCGTCTGCATCCAATCCTGGCTGCCCACGGTACCGCCGGAGCCGATCACCACCTTGCTCGGATCCTTCTTCAACGCCTCGACCAGGTCACCCAGGGTCTTGTAGGGTGAATCGGCCTTGACCGCGATGGCGCCGTAGCTGGCACCCACCGCTGCCAGCCAGCGCACGGCCTTCTCGTCGAAGCGACCGAACTTGCCCTGGGCCAGGTTCAGCAGCGAGCCACTGGAGAAGGCGACGATGGTGTCGCCATCGGCCGGCCGCTGGGCCACCACGGTGTTGTAGGCCACCGCGCCCACGCCGCCGGGCATGTAGGTCACCCGCATCGGCTTGTCCAGCAGCTTGGCTTCCACCAGGCCGCTCTGCGCCAGCTTGCAGGTCAGGTCGAAACCGCCGCCAGGGGACGCCGGGGCAATGCATTCGGGGCGCTTGGGTTCGGCCATGGCCTGGGCGGACAGCAGCACGGAGGCGGCCAGGGTCAGGGTGAGGTTGCGCAAGGTGGTGCTCATCGACGTCTTCCTTTTGTTGTTATTTCAGAAGCTGACAGGCGGACACGGCTCAGGCTCGCCGGGGCGGCGATCGTTCGGAGAGGGAATACGGGAGCACGTGGAGCTGCGCGAGGGCGAGCATGGATGTCGTTCCGCTTGTTATTGTTGTTGGCCAACCAGGGGTGGCGCTTGGGCAAGCATCGCGCGGTTCTAGGACCGCTACCTTTCACTCTAGACCACTAAACTTTCAACAGCCTTTCAGTCCTGACGGGCGTCGATCGCCCGGCCGGGGCGGGAAGTCAGCCGACGCGTATCCCGGTAAACTCCGACTTTTCAACCTCTTGGGCGGGAGCTTTAACCGTGCGCATCCTTCTGGTCGAAGATCATCCGCCCCTGGCCGAGAGCGTCGCCCAGGCGCTCAAGAACGCCGGCCTCAACCTCGACCTGCTCACCGACGGCGTCGCGGCCGATCTGGCACTGCAGAGCGAAAGCTACGCCCTGGCCATCCTTGATGTCGGCCTGCCGCGGCTGGATGGCTTCGAGGTGCTGGCGCGTCTACGCGAGCGCGGCGATCGCCTGCCGGTGCTGATGCTCACCGCTCGTGGCGAAGTGAAGGATCGTGTCCAGGGCCTCAACCTGGGCGCCGACGACTACCTGGCCAAGCCTTTCGAACTCACCGAGCTGGAAGCCCGGGTCAAGGCGCTGCTGCGCCGCAGTGTGCTGGGAGGCGATCGTCAGCAGCGCTGCGGACCGCTGGTCTACGATCTCAATACCTCGCGCTTCACTTTGGGCGAGGAGGCCTTGCCGCTCACCTCCCGGGAGCACGCCGTGCTCGCTGCGCTCATCGCCCGGCCCGGTCGGGTCATGAGCAAGGAGCAACTGGCGGCCCAGGTCTTCGGCCTGGACGAAGAGGCCAGTCCCGAGGCCATCGAGATCTATGTGCATCGCCTGCGCAAGAAGCTGGAAGCCGGCGCCGTGCGCATCGTCACCTTCCGCGGCCTGGGTTATCTGCTGGAAGAACAGCATGGCTGAGGTGGCGAAGGCGGCCGGCAGTCTGCGCGGTCGACTGCTGCTGCGGCTGGTGGTGCTGCTGGCGGTGATCCTGGCGATCAGCAGCCTGGCCGCCTATCTTAACGGCCGGCGCCTGGCCGACGTCGCCTATGATCGGACCCTCCTGGCCTCGGCTCGAACCATCGCCGCGGGCCTGTCGGCCAGCAATGGCACCCTGCGCGCCGACGTGCCCTACATCGCCCTGGACAACTTTGCCTACGACAACGTCGGCCGCATCTTCTACCAGGTGCTGGACACCCGCGGCCGCTTGATCTCCGGCTACGAGGAGATCCCGCCGCCACCCGCGGACGCCCCGCTGACCCGCGACTATCCCGCCCTGGCGCGTTTCTACAACGCCACCTACCGCGGCAAGGACGTCCGGGTGGTCAGCCTGGCCCAGCCCGTCAGCGAGCCGGACCTCACCGGCATGGCCGAGATTCGTGTCGCCGAAACCGCCGAAGCCCGCGAGGAAGTGGCCCGCAGCCTGCTCACCGACACCCTGATTCGCCTGGGCCTGATGGGGCTGGGCGCCATTCTGCTGGTGTGGATGGCGGTCGGGGCTGCCCTGCGTCCCCTGGAACGCCTGCGTCAGGCGGTGGAGGAGCGGGGCGTCGATGACCTGCGGCCGCTACCCGAGGTGCGCGCGCCCCAGGAGCTGTTGCCCCTGGTGCACGCCCTGGAAGGCTTCACCCTGAGATTGCGCCGCCTGTTCGAACGCCAGGCCGACTTCATCGCCAATGCCGCCCATGAATTGCGTACCCCGCTGGCGGCGATCAAGGCCCGGGTCGAACTAGGTCTGCGTGAACGCGAGCCCCAGGCCTGGTACGCCACCTTGGAAGAAACCCGGGCCAGCACCGATCGCCTGGCGCGGCTGGCCAATCAGCTACTGTCCCTGGCACGTATCGAAAGCGGCGCCCAGGCCATCGCCGAAGGTGGTGCCGAGCGCCTGGAACTCAGCGAGCTGGCACGGGAGCTGGCCATGGCACTGGCACCCCTGGCCCATGCCAAGGGCGTCGCCCTGGCCTTCGAACCCTTCGCCAAGGGCACGGTGATCGGCGAGCCCACGCTGCTCAACGAGTTGCTCTGCAACCTGGTGGAGAATGCTCTGGCCCATAGCCAGCCAGGTGGCAATATCGTGCTGCGCGTGCTGGCGCCGGCGGTCCTGGAGGTGGAGGACGACGGTCCCGGCATTCCGGCCAACGCCCGGGCCAAGGTCTTCGAGCGCTTCCAGCGGCTCGACCCCCAGTCCGGGGGCGCCGGGCTGGGCCTCGCCATCGTCGGCGAGATCTGCGCGGCCCATCGGGCGCGTATCCAGTTGCTGGATGGCGCCCTCGGTGGCTTGCGGGTGCGGGTGGAGTTTCCCGCGGAAGACGGCTGATCAGCCGAGCAGGCTGCGCGACTGCTCCACGGCGTCCCAGAAGGTCGGATCCTTCTCGAGGTCCGGCTGGTTGTGCAGGCCCAGGCGCTTGGCCGCCGGCAGCGCCAGCACCTCCACCGTCTGCCCCTGGCGTGCCGCCTGCAGCTGGGTGGCGACCTGCACGATGTCGGCATAGTCGGCCGCCGCTGGCTGGCGCTGCAGCGCCAGGTACTCGCGGGGCACGCAGGCGATGTCGGCCGGGAAGTCCCAGACCTTGAGAATGCGTTCGCCGATCTGCGGATGGATCAATGCCGTGATCTGGTCGAGGGTGATGGCATTGGCCAGCAGGCCTTCCTCTTCCTCGGCGTAGGTCAGGATCGGCAGCACGCCGATCTGATGCACCAGGCCGGCCAGCAGGGCGCGATCGGCCATCAGCCGCGTGTACTTCTTGCACAGCGCATGACTGATGGCGGCGATCTCGGTGCCCTGGCTCCAGACCTCGCGCATCTTGCGGTCCACGGCATCGCTGGTGGCCTGGAACATCTGCTGCATCGCCAGGCCCGTAGCCAGGTTGGCCGTGTAGTTGATGCCCAGCCGGCCCACGGCCATCTGCAGGTCGGTGATTTCCTTGCTGGTACGCAGCAGCGGGCTGTTGACCACCTTGATCAGGCGCGCGGTCAAGGCGGCGTCCATGGCGATCACCCGGCTCAGCTCGGCGACGCCCACGTTGGGGTCTTCGGCCGCCTCTCTCACCTTCAGCGCCACCTCGGGAAGCGTGGGCAACACTACGCGGTCGGTATCGATCGCGTGCAGAAGGTCCTGGACAACTTTTTCAGCAAGAGGAGTCATGACGTACCTGTATGGAGTGGCGCGGAAGGCGATCCCAACCTTTCAGCGCGTTATTTCACGATCGCTATCGAGTGAGTAGGGCAAATCGAGTAAACGGCAGTTTGGCCCGTCCGAGCTGCCGACGGTAATACGGCCGTCCGCCACGGCATCCGCCTGGAGTACCGCCAGGAACTCGCAGCCGCCCGTGGCGGGGGCAGCGAGTACCACCTCGCCGACGCTGCTGCCGTGCACCGGCGAGAACAACTCCGTACCCACGGCCGGGGGCGTGTCGCTGCTGGCCAGGCGATAGAGGCGCCGCTTGAGCTTGCCCAGGTACTGCATGCGGGCGACGATTTCCTGGCCGGTGTAGCAACCCTTGCGGAAGCTCACGCCATCCAGGGCCTGCAGGTTGATCATCTGGGGTACGAACAGCTCGCGGGTAGCGCCGAACACCTGGCCCACCCCGGCGCGCACCTGTGCCAGCAACCATGTATCCAAGGCGACCTCCGGCAGTGCCGGCAGTGTGGCATCCGCGGCCAGCCAGGCCTCGACCCGGCCATCCTCCAGGCGGATGGCGAAGCCGCCGGCCACCGGCGCGACGCTGTTGGCCGTCTCGTCCAGCTCGGCTTCGGGCCAGCTGGCGGCGAAGCCTGCGGCGTCGAGGCCCAGGCGTTGCCATTGGGCGCTTTCGTCCGCGAGCGTCGACTTGGAGAACACCGCATATTTCTTCAGATCGGTCAGCAGCGGCTCGACCAGTTCCTGCGCCATCGCCAGCAGATAGCCATCGGGTTGCTTGACGATGCGAAAGCTGGAGACCAGCCGCCCCTTGGGCGTGCAGCGGCCGCCCAGGCCGGCATGGTCGTCACCGAGGTAGTTGAGGTTGCAGGTCAGTTGGCCCTGCAGGAACTTGGTCGCGTCGACCCCGCGGATGGCGAGGACGCCTTCGTGGGTCAAGCGGCAGAAATACGGCGAGTCGGCCATTGCGGCGGAAGCTCCCTGTCGTGTGAAGCCGCTCATCATAGGCTCCGCCGGGGGGAATGTCAGGCGCACTGCGCGGCGAAGCGCTTCGGGCTTATACTGCGCCGATTGTCGCAGGAGTCCCCATGAGTACCGAAGCTACCGAACTCAAGAGATTGTACTGGCATAGCCGTCGCGGCATGCTCGAACTGGATGTGCTGCTGGTGCCCTTCGTCCAGGAGGTCTACTCGTCGCTCGACGAAGAGGACCGCGCGCGCTATCGCAAGCTGCTCGAATGCGAGGATCAGGACATGTTCCACTGGTTCATGCAGCGCGGCGAACCCGAAGATGCCGACCTGAAGATCATCGTGCGCATGATCCTGGACCGTGTCCAGCCGGCTTGAACCCCTCGAATGCAGCTGGAGCGCCTCGCCGACGCTCCTGCGGCTGCACGCCGCGATAACGATCGCTGGCGTCGCCGGCCTCTGGCTCGCCGCCATCCCCTGGACGCTCAAGCTCCTGCTGACGCTGCTCGTGCTCTGGTCAGGGCACCGCGTGCGCTATCGACAACTCCAGCAGCAGTATCCCCAGGTACCCCGCCGCCTGCGCCACGATGCTGAAGGTTGGCAGCTCTGGTCTCCGGCCGCTGGCTGGCAGGCTGTCCAGCTGCGGCCGGATAGCCTGGCGTTGCCGTGGCTCATCGTCCTGCGCTATCGGTTCCCCGGCGAACGCCGTACGCGCAGCCTGTGTCTCGCCCGGGACAGCCTGTCCGCCGCCGCCCATCGGCGCCTGCGCGTCAGGCTTCGCTTCGCGCCTCGCCGCTTCGTGGTGCCAGGATAGTGTCCCGGGCACAGCTATCGGTCTGCGGATAATCCAGGGTGAAGTGCAGGCCGCGGCTTTCCTTGCGGGCGAGGGCGCTCTCGATGATCAGCTCCGCCACCTGCGCCAGGTTGCGCAGTTCGATCAGGTCGCGGCTGACCTTGTAGTTGCTGTAGAACTCGTCGATCTCGTCCATCAGCAAGCGGATGCGATGCCGGGCGCGGAGCAGGCGCTTGGTGGTCCGGACGATGCCAACGTAGTCCCACATGAAGCGCCGCAACTCGTCCCAGTTATGGGCGATCACCACGTCCTCGTCGGAATCCGTCACCTGGCTGGCGTCCCAGTCCGGCAGCTCGCGCGGCATGGCCACCTGCGTCTGCTGCGCCTGGATGTCCAGCGCCGCCGAGCGGGCATAGACGAAGCATTCCAGCAACGAGTTGCTGGCCATGCGATTGGCACCGTGCAGGCCGGTGCAACTGGTCTCGCCGATGGCATAGAGGCCGGCGAGTTCCGTCCGCCCGTGCGCATCGACCTGCACGCCGCCACAGGTGTAGTGCGCTGCCGGCACTACTGGAATGGGGTCGCGCGTGATGTCGATGCCCAGCTCCAGGCAGCGGCGATAGACGGTAGGGAAGTGTTCCTGGATGAAGTCCGCCGGCTTGTGGCTGATGTCGAGGAATACGCAGTCGACGCCCAGGCGCTTCATCTCGTGGTCGATGGCGCGTGCCACCACGTCCCGCGGCGCCAGGTCGGCGCGCTCGTCGAAGCGCGGCATGAAGCGCTCGCCATCCGGCAGCCGCAGCACGGCGCCTTCCCCGCGCAAGGCCTCGGTGATCAGGAAGCTGCGCGCATGGGGGTGATAGAGACAGGTGGGGTGGAACTGGTTGAACTCCAGGTTCGCCACCGAGCAACCCGCGCGCCAGGCCATGGCGATGCCGTCGCCGCTGGCGCTGTCCTGGTTGGTGCTATAGAGGTACGCCTTGCTGGCACCACCGGTGGCCAGCACGGTGAAGCGGGCGTGCAGGGTGTCCACCGCGCCACTGGTCCGATCCAGCACATAGGCGCCCAGGCAGCGCTGGCCCGGTCGACCGAGCTTCTCCGTGGTGATCAGGTCCACTGCCACCCGCTGGCTCAGTAGCTGGATGTTGGGCCGGCCTTCGGCGGTGCGCAGCAGGGTGTCGAAGATCGCCATGCCGGTGGCGTCCGCGGCGTGGATGATCCGCCGATGGCTGTGGCCCCCCTCGCGGGTCAGGTGGAAGCCCAGGCCGCCCTTGCCCTCGGCCGGTTCGCGAGTGAAGGGCACGCCCTGGTCGATCAGCCACTGCATGGCCTCGCGGCTGTGCTCGACGGTGAAGCGCACGGCGTCCTCGTCGCACAGCCCGGCACCCGCGATTAGGGTATCCTGCACGTGCGCCTCGACGGTGTCGCCCTCGTCCAGCACGGCGGCGACGCCGCCCTGGGCCCAGTAGGTCGAACCGTGGGCCAGCTCGCCCTTGCTCAGCACCGCGACCGAGAGCGTCGCCGGAAGATTGAGGGCGAGCGTGAGGCCTGCCGCGCCACTGCCGATTACCAGAACATCGAATTCCAGGTGACGCGCCATGTCGTTTCCTTCTCGCCGGATCGGCGAGTATAGGAACAAGGTGGCCGACGGCATAGCCACCCGCCGGGCGCGTTCAGGGAACTCATCGGTACCGAGCCGGGTCTATGTACAGATAATTGCCCATCCGTGTGGCTGGAATGCCTGGACGAAAGGTGGGACGTCTGCCAAAGCTAATTAGCAACACCCAGGAGCGATCAGCAGCCATTGAATGCTCGCTCATCAACTGCTGTGGAGGGGAGAACTTTCGTGCAACAGCCCAGTCTAGCAGCGCGCGTCGAGAGTGAAAGCAAGGACGATACCGAGCTGCAAGCCAAGGACAGCAAGCCGGCCCTGCCGACGCAGGAGCAGGATCAACAGCTCGTCGAGCGTGTGCAACGTGGTGACAAGCGTGCTTTCGATCTGCTGGTGCTCAAGTACCAGCACAAGATCCTCGGTCTGATCGTGCGTTTCGTGCATGACACCCAGGAAGCCCAGGACGTCGCTCAGGAGGCTTTCATCAAGGCCTATCGGGCACTCGGGAACTTCCGTGGGGACAGTGCTTTCTACACATGGCTCTATCGCATCGCCATCAACACGGCGAAGAACCATCTGGTTGCCCGGGGTCGTCGTCCACCGGACAGCGACGTCAGCGCCGAAGATGCGGAATTTTATGAAGGCGACCACGCTCTAAAGGATATCGAGTCCCCAGAGCGGTCTCTTCTACGGGATGAAATCGAGGCCACCGTGCACCGTACCATCCAGCAGCTCCCAGAAGATCTGCGCACGGCGCTGACCCTTCGTGAGTTCGAAGGCCTCAGCTACGAGGACATTGCCAATGTCATGCAATGTCCAGTGGGAACGGTCCGCTCTCGGATTTTCCGGGCTCGGGAAGCGATAGACAAGGCACTGCAGCCCCTGCTGCGTGATGCATAGACAGCGGCGACAGCTTTTAGAGAGGTAATACGTATGAGTCGTGAAGCCCTGCTGGAATCCCTGTCCGCTGTGATGGATAACGAAGCGGACGAATTCGAAACCCGGCGCGTACTCGCCGAGGTCAGCAAGGACCCGGAACTGCGCGCCACCTGGTCGCGCTATGCCATGGTCAGCGCCGTCATTCGTGGCGAGCCGATGATGCCCAACCTGGACATCGCCCGTGGTGTTACCAGCACCCTTGAGCGCGACGATGTGGCCGGCGCACCGGCAGCTCCTGCTACCGCGCCGGTCGCCAGCCGTCGCTGGTCGGGTATCGGTCGCGTCGCGGTCGCCGCCTCCGTCACCTTCGCCGTGCTGGCAGGGGTGCGGATGTACAACCAGTCCGATGTGTCTACCCAGGGTCTGGCTCAGCAGTCCCCGAGCCAGCTGAGCGTGCCGCAGCCTGCCCGCAGTCCGGCCGTGCTGGCCAGCTTCAGCGAGGAAAGCACCAAGGCGAACGTCGACAGCAAGGCTGACCAGCCTGCCGTCGGTGACAAGCAGGAAACCCCTGCCCAGCGTTGATCCGCTGGCTTCGCCTCGAAACGGCGACCGGGCCTTGTCCGGTCGCCGTTTTTTATGCCCGGCGTCTTTCAGCGACCTGGGAAAATGCTTCGAAAGCTATCGTTCAGCAAGGGCGTGGTATTTCTGCTGCCAGTCATCATTGACTGCGCTAGCCCCATTGGGGGACGGCAGTCGCCAACGATGCGTTCAAGTCATTGGATAGAGTGGAGCTGCACGCGCATGCGTAACCTCAAGCGTTATACGGCTGCCCTGATGGGGCTTTGGCTGATGGGAATGGCGGCCATGGCTCGGGCCGATTTGCCGGACTTCACCGGCTTGGTCGAGGCGGCATCCCCTGCGGTGGTCAATATCAGTACTCGCCAGAAGATCCCGGAAGGCCGTGGCGCCAATGCCATGGGCATGCCGGATCTGGATGGCCTGCCGCCCGGCATCCGTGAATTCTTCGAGCGCAGCATTCCGCAGATGCCGCGCAGCCCGCGTGGCAAGCAGGAACAGGCCCAGTCGCTGGGCTCGGGCTTCATCATCTCGCCCGACGGCTACATCCTCACTAACAATCACGTGGTCGCCGATGCCGACGAGATCATCGTGCGTCTCTCCGATCGCAGCGACCACACCGCCAAGCTGATCGGTGCCGATCCGCGCACCGACGTCGCCCTGCTCAAGATCGAAGCCAAGGACCTGCCCACCCTCAAGCTGGGCAATTCCGACCAGTTGAAAGTGGGCGAATGGGTGCTGGCCATTGGCTCGCCCTTCGGTTTCGACCACTCGGTGACTGCCGGTATCGTCAGCGCCAAGGGCCGCAGCCTGCCCAACGAGAGCTACGTCCCCTTCATCCAGACCGACGTCGCCATCAACCCGGGCAATTCCGGCGGCCCCCTGTTCAACCTGAAGGGTGAGGTCGTGGGGATCAACTCGCAGATCTTCACCCGTTCGGGCGGCTTCATGGGCCTGTCCTTCGCCATCCCGATCGACGTCGCCATGAACGTGGCCAACCAACTGCGCGCCGATGGCAAGGTCAGCCGTGGCTGGCTGGGCGTGGTCATCCAGGAAGTCGACAAGGACCTCGCCGAGTCCTTCGGTCTTGAGCGTCCGGCCGGCGCCCTCGTGGCCCAGACCCTGGACGATGGTCCGGCTGCCAAGAGCGGCATCAAGGTGGGCGACGTCATCCTCTCGGTCAATGGCCAGAAGATCGAGGAATCCGCCGACCTGCCGCACCTGATCGGCAATCTCAAGCCAGGTGCCAAGGCCGACATGGAAATCATCCGGGAAGGCAAGCGGCAGACCATCAGCGTTACCGTGGGCGACATGCCCAAGGACGACGACCTGGCCTCCGGTGGCGAGCGTGGCTCCGATCGGGCGAGCAATCGCCTGGGCATCGCCGTGGCCAACCTGACCGCCGAACAGAAGAAGACCCTGGATATCCAGGGCGGCGTGGTGATCAACAAGCTCAGTGGCGACGGTCCCGCCGCGGCCATCGGTCTGCGCCCGGGCGATGTCATCACCCACCTGAACAACCAGCCCATCGAATCGGCCAGCGCCTTCGAGAAGATCACCTCGGCGCTGCCGGCCAGTCGCCCCATCTCGATGCGCGTGGTGCGCGACGGTCGCGCCAGCTTCATCACCTTCAAGCTGCCGGGCAAGTAACGGCAGGGATCAGGCGAGGGGCGGGCGACCGCCCCTTCTTTTTGTCCGCTCGAACGGCGTGAGTCCCCTTGTTTGCCGCATTCAGGTAAACTTCCCCGCTATTTTCCCGGCGGATGTTCCGCTGCTGGCTATTCGAGTGCTGATTCGTGAGTGATCTGAGCCATATCCGCAATTTCTCCATCATCGCCCACATCGATCACGGCAAGTCGACCCTTGCGGATCGCTTCATCCAGATCTGTGGTGGTTTGAGCGACCGGGAAATGGAGGCCCAGGTTCTGGATTCCATGGATCTGGAGCGCGAGCGCGGCATCACCATCAAGGCCCACAGCGTCACGCTGTACTACAAGGCTCAGGACGGTAAGACCTACCAGCTCAACTTCATCGACACCCCCGGCCATGTCGACTTCACCTACGAAGTCAGCCGCTCCCTGGCTGCTTGCGAAGGCGCCTTGCTGGTGGTGGATGCGGGGCAGGGCGTGGAAGCCCAGTCGGTCGCCAACTGCTACACCGCCATCGAGCAGGGGCTCGAGGTCATGCCGGTGCTGAACAAGATGGACCTGCCCCAGGCCGATCCGGAGAAGGTCAAGGCCGAGATCGAACACATCATCGGCATCGACGCCACCGATGCCGTGCCCTGCAGCGCCAAGAGCGGCATGGGCGTGCCCGAGGTGCTCGAGCAACTGGTCAAGGTCATCCCGCCGCCCGAAGGCGAGATCGACGCCCCCTTGCAGGCGCTGATCATCGACTCCTGGTTCGACAACTACCTGGGCGTCGTCTCCCTGGTGCGCGTCAAGCACGGTCGGGTCAGGAAGGGCGACAAGATCCTGGTCAAGTCCACCGGCAAGGTCCACCAGGTCGACAGCGTCGGCGTCTTCTCGCCCAAGCACACCGAAACGGTCGACCTCAAGGCGGGCGAAGTAGGCTTCATCATCGCCGGCATCAAGGAAATCCTCGGTGCTCCGGTCGGTGACACCCTGACCCTCAGCGCCACCCCGGACGTCGCCATGCTGCCGGGCTTCCAGCGGGTCAAGCCGCAGGTCTATGCCGGTCTGTTCCCGGTCAGCTCCGATGACTTCGAGGATTTCCGCGAAGCCCTGCAGAAGCTCACCCTCAACGACGCCGCCCTGCAATACGAGCCGGAAAGCTCCGAGGCCCTCGGCTTCGGTTTCCGCATCGGCTTCCTTGGCATGCTGCACATGGAGATCATCCAGGAGCGGCTGGAACGAGAATACGATCTCGACCTCATCACCACGGCGCCGACCGTGGTCTTCGAGGTGGTGCTCAAGGACGGCAGCATCATCTATGTCGACAACCCGTCCAAGCTGCCCGACCTGGCTTCCGTTGCCGAGATGCGCGAGCCCATCGTGCGCGCCAACATCCTGGTGCCCCAGGAGCATCTGGGCAACGTCATCACCCTGTGCATCGAGAAGCGTGGCGTCCAGCGCGACATGCAGTTCCTCAGCAGTCAGGTGCAGGTCAGCTACGACCTGCCGATGAACGAAGTTGTCCTGGATTTCTTCGACCGCCTGAAGTCGGTCAGCCGCGGCTACGCCTCGCTGGACTACAGCTTCGATCGCTTCGAAGCCGCCAGCCTGGTCAAGCTCGACGTCCTCATCAACGGCGAGAAGGTCGACGCCCTGGCGCTGATCGTCCATCGCGACAAGGCGCACTACAAGGGTCGCGCCCTGACCGAGAAGATGAAGGAGCTGATCCCGCGGCAAATGTTCGACGTGGCGATCCAGGCGGCCATCGGCGGTCAGATCGTCGCCCGGACCACGGTCAAGGCGTTGCGCAAGAACGTCCTGGCCAAGTGCTATGGCGGTGATGTCTCCCGTAAGCGCAAGCTGCTGGAAAAGCAGAAAGCGGGTAAGAAACGCATGAAACAGGTCGGTAGCGTCGAGATTCCTCAGGAGGCCTTCCTGGCCGTGCTCAAGGTGGATAGCTGAAGCCCATGTCTTTGAACTTCCCTCTGCTGCTGGTAATTGCCGTCGCCGTCTGTGGGGCGCTGGCGCTCATCGATCTGCTGGTGCTGGCGCCGCGCCGGCGCAAGGCGATCCAGACCTACGGCCAGCAAGTGAGCGAGCCGGACCCGGTCGTGCTGGAGCAACTGAACAAGGAGCCGGCACTGGTCGAATACGGCAAGTCCTTCTTCCCGGTCCTGGCCATCGTGCTGATCCTAAGGTCCTTCCTGGTGGAACCCTTCCAGATCCCTTCGGGTTCCATGAAGCCGACCCTGGAAGTGGGTGACTTCATCCTGGTGAACAAGTTCGCCTACGGCATCCGTCTGCCGGTGATCGACCTCAAGGTCATCCCGGTCGGCGACCCCCAGCGCGGCGACGTCATGGTGTTCCGCTATCCCAGCGATCCCAGCGTCAACTACATCAAACGCGTCGTCGGTGTGCCGGGCGATACCATCCGCTACACCAGCGACAAGCAGCTGTACATCAACGGCCAGCACGTCAGCGAACAGCTGGTAGGCGACGAGCCCGGTTCGCTGGGCAGCGTCAAGCTGTTCAAGGAGCAACTCGGCAAGGCCGAGCACCTGATCCGCGAAGAGATGACCCGCTATCGCATGGAGCCCGATCACGAGTGGAAGGTCCCCGCCGGCCACTACTTCATGATGGGTGACAACCGCGACAACTCCAACGACAGCCGCTACTGGGACGACCCCAACATCCCGCGTGACTTGCTCGGCATGGTTCCCGACCGCAATATCGTCGGCAAGGCCTTCGCCGTCTGGCTGAGCTGGCCGGAACCCAAGCTGCAGAGCATGCCCACCCTGTCCCGCGTAGGTATCATTCGATGATGAATCGCAGTGCGCCCTGTCGTCCGTCTCGTCAGCAAGGTCTGTCGTTCCTCGGCGGTCTCCTGGCGCTCTGCATCATCGCCTTCCTCGCCAGTACCGCCTTCAAGCTCATCCCGCATTACATGGACTACAATGCCCTGAGCAAGGTCATCGAATCCATTGGCGACAACCACGACCAGCAGATTCGCAGCGTGTCCGACGTCTACAGCTATGTGGGGAAGGGTATGCAGGTGAACGACATCCGTGATCTCGATCTGCAGAAGGCCATGCGCGTCGAGGTCGACGGCAATCGTCTGCTGGTCCATCTCGACTACGAAGAACGTGAACACCTGATCCGCAACATCGATCTGGTCGTTCGTTTCAACCGTGATTTCCATATAAATCTCCCGTGACTTTATCTCTAGATCGCCTCGAGCGTCGGCTGGGTTATACCTTCCAGGACCCGGATCTGATGCTGCTCGCCCTTACCCATCGCAGTTTCGCCGGTCGCAACAACGAGCGGCTGGAATTCCTCGGTGACGCCATCCTCAATTTCATCATCGGCGAAGCCCTCTACGATCACTTCCCCCAGGCCCGCGAAGGCCAGTTGTCCCGTCTGCGGGCCAAGCTGGTGAAGGGGGAGACCCTGGCATTGCTGGCCCGCAGCTTCGAACTGGGCGATTACCTGCGCCTGGGCTCGGGTGAACTCAAGAGCGGTGGCTTCCGCCGTGAATCCATCCTCGCCGATGCCATGGAAGCCCTGATCGGCGGCATCTACCTCGACGCCGGCATGGACGCGGCCAAGGAGCGGGTCATGGCCTGGCTGGGCCCGCAACTGCGCGAGCTGACGCCGGTCGATACCAACAAGGATCCCAAGACGCGCCTGCAAGAGTTCCTGCAGGCGCGGGCCTGCGAGCTGCCGCGTTACGAAGTGGTCGCCATCGAAGGCGAGCCCCACTGCCGGGTGTTCTTCGTCGAATGCGAAATCGCGATGCTCAGCGAGAAGACGACGGGGCAGGGCGCCAGTCGCCGTATCGCCGAACAGATAGCCGCCTCGGCGGCCTTGATCGCCCTGGGCGTGGAGAATGGTCATGAATGATGAGCTCAAGGCATCGCGGTGCGGCTACGTAGCCATCGTCGGTCGTCCCAACGTCGGCAAGTCCACGCTGCTCAACCACATCCTGGGTCAGAAGCTCGCCATCACCTCACGCAAGCCGCAGACCACGAGACACAACATGCTCGGCATCAAGACCGAGGGTGAGGTGCAGACCATCTATGTCGATACCCCCGGCCTGCACAAGGAAAACCAGAAGGCGCTCAACCGCTTCATGAACAAGACCGCCGTCACCGCCCTGCGCGATGTGGACGTCGTGGTCTTCGTGGTCGACCGCACCCGCTGGACCGACGAAGACCAGATGGTGCTGGAGCGGGTACGCTTCGTGAAGTGCCCGGTCCTGCTCGCCGTCAACAAGATGGACCGTCTGGAAGACAAGGCCGACATGCTGCCGCACCTGCAATGGCTGCAGGAGCAGTTGCCAGAGGCCACGCTCATTCCGATTTCCGCCCAGCACGGCCACAACCTCGACGCGCTCGAAGAGCTGGTCGCCGAGCGCCTGCCGGAAGGGGAGCACTTCTTCCCCGAGGACCAGATCACCGACAGATCCAGTCGCTTTCTCGCCGCGGAACTGATCCGCGAGAAGATCATGCGTCAGTTGGGCGCCGAGCTGCCCTACCAGGTAGCTGTCGAAATCGAGGAGTTCAAGTACGAGAAGGGGGTGCTGCATATCCACGGCCTGATCCTCGTCGAGCGCGACGGCCAGAAGAAGATCCTCATCGGCGAGAAGGGTGAACGCATCAAGCGGATCGGCCAGGAAGCCCGCCAGGACATGGAAACCCTGTTCGACGCCAAGGTCATGCTCAACCTCTGGGTCAAGGTCAAGGGTGGTTGGTCCGATGACGAGCGCGCCCTGCGGTCCCTGGGTTACTCCGACCTCTAGCGATGACGCAGGCGTCCGAACCGCTGTTCGTCCTGCATTCACGTCCCTATCGCGAAAGCAGTGCCCTGGTCGAGGTGTTCGGTGCCTTCGGCCGGCTCCGCACGGTTCTACGCGCGGCCCGCTCCCGCTCCGGAAGCCTGGCCAGGCCCTTCATTCCCCTCGAAGCCCAGATCGGCGGGCGAGGGGAATTGAAGAACCTGCAAAGGGTGGCTGCCCTGGCGCCGCCTCATCTGCTCCAGGGACAGGCGCTGTTCAGTGGCTTCTATCTCAATGAGCTGCTGGTCCGCCTGCTGCCTGCCGAAGATCCCTATCCCGCGTTGTTCGACCTCTATGGCTTGACCTTGGCGGCCTTGGCCCAGGGGCGTCCTGTCGAGCCTCTGCTTCGCACCTTCGAATGGCGCCTGCTCGACCTGCTCGGATACGGTTTTTCCCTGACCCATGCCTTGGATGGCCAGCACATAGAGGCTCGGCGTCTCTATCGCTTTGTGCCGGACCAGGGCTTCGATCCGGTGGAGGAGGTTCGCCCCGGCTGTCTCGCCGGTGCGGAAATCCTGGCGCTTGAACGGGGCGAGTGGGACGATCCCACCGTAGTCCGCGCGGCCAAGCGCCTGATGCGCCAGGCTCTGGCGCCACACCTGGGCAGCAAGCCCCTGATGAGTCGCGAATTGTTCGCCAAACCAAGTGAATCCAGCCATGAATGAGCTTCATCGTGTTCTGTTGGGCGTCAACATCGATCATATCGCCACCCTGCGCCAGGCCCGGGGTACGAGATATCCCGATCCGGTCAAGGCAGCGCTGGATGCCGAGGAGGCTGGCGCGGACGGTATCACGCTGCACCTGCGCGAAGATCGCCGGCATATCCAGGAGCGGGATGTACGTCTTCTGCGTGAGCTCCTGCAGACCCGCATGAATCTCGAAGTGGCCCTGACACCGGAAATGCTGGCGTTCGCCGGGGAGATCCGTCCGCAGCACGTCTGCCTGGTGCCCGAACGTCGGGAAGAACTGACCACTGAAGGTGGGTTGGACGTGCTTGGCCAGGTCCAGCGTATTCGCGACGCCATTGCCGCGCTGCCCGCGTCTGAAGTATCCCTCTTTATAGATCCCGATCTGCAGCAGATCCAGGCCGCCAAGGACAGTGGCGCTCCGGTGATCGAACTCCATACCGGTCGCTACGCGGAAGCCGAGAATTCGAAAGAGCAGGCGTACGAGTTGCAGCGCCTGGCCCAGGCCGTGGAATTCGCGGCTGGCCTCGGGCTGGTGGTCAATGCCGGCCATGGTCTGCATTACCATAATGTCCAGGCCATAGCGGCGCTGCCTGGCATCAACGAGCTGAACATCGGTCATGCCATCGTGGCCCATGCCGTCTTCGTCGGCTTCAAGCAGGCGATCGCGGAGATGGCCGAGCTGATCCGCGCCAACGCTCCGCAATAAAATTGAAATAACCTGTTGTCCTGTTCCT
>NZ_JAVSJB010000012.1:0-136958 GCF_032027545.1 Pseudomonas oryzihabitans
CACACACCCCCCCCCCCCCCCCCCCCGCTCCTACGGACTGTGTCTCTACATTTGTACATATCTCATTTTTGAGACATCAGCCCCAGGACCACCAATTTCTTGTACAGCGTAGACCGCCCCAAACCCAGGCGGCGAGCGGCTTCGTCCACCTTGCCGCCACAGGCGGCCAGGGTCGACCGGAGCAAGTCGCGATCAAAGCGCTGGCGGGCTGCGGCATAGGTTTCGCCGGTCTGGTGACTGACCGCCTCGGCCGTAGTGGGCATGGCAGGGGCGCCGCCCAGAGCCTCCGCCAGCGCCACGGCATCCAGCTGGCTGTCGTCACCCAGCAACACGGCACGTTCCAGTACGTTGCGCAGTTCGCGCACGTTGCCGGGCCAGGGTTGGCGTTGCAGTAGGGCCAGGCCGTCGGCGGTGAGTTCGGGAGTGGGCTGACCGGCCACGGCGGGCAGCCCGTCGAGGATGGCTTCGGCCAGCACCGCCAGGTCGTCCAGCCGTTCGCGCAGCGGGGGGATGCGGATCGGCAGGACGTTGAGTCGATAGTAGAGATCGGCGCGAAAACGCCCCTCGGCCACGGCGGCCTCCAGGTCGCGCGAGGTGGCGGCGATCATCCGCACGTCGCAGGCCAGCACCTCGTTGGAGCCGAGCGGTTCGTATTCCTTTTCCTGCAGCACCCGCAGCAACTTGGCCTGCAGCGCCAGGGGCATGTCGCCGATCTCGTCGAGAAAGAGGGTGCCGCCCTGGGCGATCTGCAACTTGCCCGGGCGTGCCCGGCGCTCGGCACCGGTGAAGGCGCCCGGTGCGGTGCCGAAGAATTCCGCCTCCAATAGGCTCTCGGGAATGGCCGCGGCGTTGATGCTGACGAAGGGCCGCCCGGCCCGCGGCGAGGCGCCGTGGATGGCATGGGCCAGCAGCTCCTTGCCGGTGCCGGTCTCGCCGAGCAGCAGCACCGCCGCCGCACTGGCCGCGGCGCGGCGGGCACGGCGCTTGACCTCCAGGCTGGCCGGCCCGCTGCCGACGAAGTGGCCGAAGCCGTACTTGGCGGTACGCGCGTGCTGCAGCGAGCGGCGGGTGGTGGCCAGCTCCTCCTGGATGCGCAGGTAGCGGGTCACCAGGGGTGCCAGTTGCTGCAACTGGTCGAACAGGGCGAAGCCGATGGCGCCGATCAACTCGCCCTCGTCGGTATGAATCGGCAGGCGCATCACCACCAGCGGCCCGCTGCGGGTCTCCAGCATATCCAGCAGGATCGGCTGGCCATTGCGCGCCACCTCGCGCAGCAGGCTGTGGGGGATTACCTGTTCCACTGGCTGGCCGATGGCGGCGGCGGCATCCGGCAGGCCGAAGTGCTGGGCGTATCTCTGGTTCATCCAGACGATGCGCGCCTCGCGGTCGACGATTACCGTGCCGTTGCTGGTCTGCTCGATGATCTCGAATAGCGAGCGGATCGCCCGCTGGCGGATGCCGGCATAGTCCTCGAGTCCCGGCAGGCCGGTTGGCGTGCTGGTCATGGCTTCAGCGCATGGCGCAGCTGGTGCAGGCGCCGCTGGACGATACGTTCGCGCCGCGCGGCGTCCCAGTCATAGAAACCATGGCCACTGCGCAGCCCGGTACGGCCGGCGGCCACCTGGTCTTCCAGCAGTTGCAGCGGCGCCTCGTCCCGCGCCAGGGTTGGCCAGAGGTGCCGGGCGATGTCGCGGAAGGTATCCAGGCCGCCCATGTCTGCCGTTTCCAGCGGGCCAACCATGGCATAGCGCCGGCCCAGGGAGGCGCGCATCACCCGGTCCACCGTCTCGGCATCGGCCGCGCCGCTCTGCACGATGTGCAGAGCTTCGCGCAGCAGGGCGAATTGCAGGCGATTGCCGACGAAGCCCGGAATGGCCCGCTGCAACACCACGGCTTCCAGCTCAGCGGCCTCCAGCAACCGCCGTACGGTTTCCAGGTGGGCGGGCAGGGTAGCCGTGCCGGGCACCAGCTCCACCAGGGGAATGAAGTGTGGCGGATTCCAGAAATGCGCGATCAGCAGTCGCTCGGGATGGCGCAGCTGCGCGGCCAGCTCGTCTGGCGGCAGGCCGCTGGTGTTGCTGGCGATCAGGGCGTCTGGCCGCAGCAGCGCTTCGAGCTGGGCATAGAGGCGGTGCTTGAGCTCCAGGCGTTCGGGCACGGCTTCGAACAGCAGGTCGCAGTCGGCGAGGTCCGCCAAATCACTGGTCGTCGTGAGGCGGCCTATGACGGCCTCGGTGTCCACCGCGATAGCGGCCTCTTCCAGCTCGGCGAGCAGGGTGCGGGCGGTTGCCGGTACCTCGGCGAGCCGGGCCGGGTCGACGTCCTGCAGCCGCACGGCATGACCATGGCGGGCGAGGTGCACGGCGATGCCAATCCCCATGAGACCGGAACCCAGGACGGCGAGGCGAGGCGTGGTCATGATCCTTATCCTTATGAGACAGCCGCCGCAACCGTCTCACACTTGACCGCCCCCGGCCAAGGCACGGGGTACTGCCTTGCACCATAGCCGGGCCGCGGCGCTCAGGCGATGGACTGGCAAAGGGCTCTGCAACGCCCCTTGGCCGCGCCTGGCACGGGCACTGCTAAGAGACAGGCACGCCTATCTCGAGGAGCCCGTCATGAGCGAAGCTGCAGGCAACGACTATCCCCTGAGCGAAGTTCCGCCCCATGCCCGCAAGGGCCTGGCCTCCCTGGCCATGGTGCTGCTGGGGTTCACCTTCTTCACCGCCACCATGTTCGCTGGTGGCAAGCTGGGGGTGGCCTTCGGCTTCGCCGATCTGCTCTGGGTCATCGCCATCGGCAACCTGCTGCTGGGACTCTATGCCGCCGCCCTGGGCCACATCGCCTGTCGCAGCGGCCTCAACTCGGTGCTGATGGGGCGCTTCGCCTTCGGCGAGCGCGGCAGCAAGCTCTGCGACCTCATCCTCGGCTTCACCCAGATCGGCTGGTACGCCTGGGGCACCGCCACCGCCGCGGTGGTGCTGGGCAAGTATTTCGGCCTGGAGGAGGGCGCGGTGTTGGCGCTGATGGCGATGTTCGGCCTGGGGTTCTGCGCCACCGCCTACGTCGGCTACCGCGGCCTGGAGATCTTTTCCTGGATCGCGGTGCCGGCCATGGCCGTGCTGCTGATCCTGTCCATGAGCGTGACGACGAGCAAGGCCGGCGGCCTGGACGGCCTGCTGGCGATCCAGCCTAGCGCCAGCCTGGACCTGTCCACCGCCATCACCCTGGTGTTCGGCACCTTCGTCAGCGGCGCCACCCAGGCCACCAACTGGACGCGCTTCGCCCGTTCCACCCGGGTGGCGGTGTTGGCCAGCCTGATCGGCTTCTTCATCGGCAATGGCCTGATGGTGCTGATCGGCGCCTATGGTGCCATCGTCTACCAGCAGCCCGACGTGGTGGAGGTGCTGATGCTGCAGGGCTTCGCCACCGCCGCCCTGGCCATGCTGCTGCTCAACATCTGGAGCACCCAGGACAACACCATCTACAACTTCGCCGTGGCCGGCTGCAACCTGGTGCGTACCGACCGCCGCAAAACGGTGACCCTGGCCGGCGCCCTGATCGGCACCGCCCTGGCGCTGCTGGGCATGTACGACCTGCTGGTGCCCTATCTGGTGCTGCTGGGCACGGTGATCCCACCCATCGGTGGGGTGATCGTCGCCGACTACTGGCTACGTCATCGCGGTCGCTATCCGCTGCTCGCCGAGGCGCGCCTGCCGCGCTACAACTGGCCGGGCCTGGCCGCCTATGGCCTGGGCACCACCGCCGCCTTCGGCTCGCCATGGGTGGCGCCCCTGGTAGGTATCGGGGTGGCGGCGCTGGCCTATGGGGTGTTCAATGGGCTGACTCGGGGGCGCACTACCGCCCCTGCCTCGCTCTAGGAGTTCCACCATGCGCATCCTCAACGCCCGCCTGCGTGACCGCGAAGGCCTCCATGACATCCGCCTCGAAGGCGGGCGCATTGCCGCCATCGCCGAGCAACTGCTGCCGCCCACGGTGGGGCCCGACGACCTCGATGCCAAGGGCAACCTGGTGGTGCCGCCCTTCGTCGAGCCGCACATCCATTTGGATGCCACCCTGACTGCCGGCGAGCCGCGCTGGAACATGAGCGGCACCCTGTTCGAAGGCATCGAATGCTGGGGCGAGCGCAAGGCCACCATCACCCAGGCAGACACCAAGACCCGTGCCAAGCGCACCATCCAGGCCTTGGCCGCCCATGGCATCCAGCACGTGCGCACCCACGTGGACGTCACCGATCCCTCCCTGGCGGCGCTCAAGGCCATGCTGGAGGTACGCGAGGAGACCGGCCACCTGATCGACCTGCAGATCGTCGCCTTTCCCCAGGAGGGCATCGAGTCCTTCAAGAACGGCCGCGAGTTGATGGAAGAGGCCATCCGCCTGGGTGCCGACGTGGTCGGCGGCATTCCGCACTTCGAATACACCCGCGACCAGGGCGTGAGTTCGGTGAAATTCCTCATGGACCTGGCCGAGCGCAGCGGCTGCCTGGTGGACGTCCATTGCGACGAGACCGACGATCCCCACTCGCGCTTTCTCGAGGTGCTGGCCGAAGAGGCCCGTAGCCGCGGCATGGGCGACCGGGTCACCGCCAGCCACACCACCGCCATGGGCTCCTACGACAACGCCTACTGCGCCAAGCTGTTCCGCCTGCTGACCCATGCCGGGATCAACTTCATCTCCTGCCCGACCGAGAGCATCCACCTGCAGGGTCGCTTCGACAGCTTTCCCAAGCGTCGCGGGGTGACCCGGGTCAACGAGTTGCTGGAGGCGGGGCTCAACGTCTGCTTCGCCCAGGATTCCATCGTCGATCCCTGGTATCCGCTGGGCAACGGCAACATCCTGCGGGTGCTGGAGGCGGGGCTGCACATCTGCCACATGCTCGGCTATCGCAACCTGCAATCGGCACTGGACCTGGTCACGGTCAACAGCGCCAAGGCACTGTCCCTGGGGGATCGCTACGGCCTGGAGGAGGGGCGGCCGGCCAACCTGCTGGTGCTGTCGGCCGACAGCGACTACGAGATGGTCCGCAGCCAGGGCCTGCCGCTGTACTCCATCCGCCACGGCAAGGTGCTGATGCAGCGCCGCCCGGCGCAGGTGGAGTTCGCGGACGTATAACGGACCGCGGTCGTGGCGGTCCACCAATGCGGACGCACCTACCGACAAGGGTTTGCTGCTTGGGATTTGCCGGGGCTGAAGGAGCTGGTGCCTGCGCGGTTAGCTCCCTCTCCCTCCGGGAGAGGGCTGGGGTGAGGGAAGCCCTAGCGGCGAACTTCCCGTGGAAAAGGCTGCGCCGTTTTCCACGCTACGGCTTACCGGGATCGCGACCATGGCGATCCAGCGATGCGGCCGCTCCTACGGGATATCCGGCTGCTGTAGGAGGCCCATGGCCGGGATGAAGCTCGCCGCCAGGGCACATCCACAGCGCTTCACTGCAGGCGACGACCCTAACGCCCGCTTTCCGCGAAATCCCTCAAGGCCGCGCCATCCAGGCGGTAGCGTACCCATTCGCTCTGCGCTGCGGCGCCGAGGCTTTCGTAGAACTCGATGGCCGGGGTGTTCCAGTCCAGCACGCTCCACTCCAGGCGACCGCAGTCGTTGGCCACCGCCTCGCGGGCCAGCTCGCGTAGCAGGCCCTTGCCCAGGCCGGTGCCGCGGGCGCTGGGGCTGACATAGAGATCTTCCAGGTAGATGCCGTTGCGGCCCAGCCAGGTGGAATAACTGTAGAAATACACGGCGTAGCCCACCACCACACCCTCGTGCTCGGCCACCAGCGCCCGTGTGGGCGTATCGGCGGCGAACAGGGTGGCCTCGATCTGCGCCGGGCTGGCCAGCACTTCATGGACGGCCTTCTCGTAGTCGGCCAGTTCGACGATCAGGGCATGGATGCGGGCGGCGTCTGCGCGGCGGGCGGGGCGGATCTGGGAAATCATAGAGTCCTTGGCGGGATCGCTGGCGGGAGGGCGACCTCAGGAGGTCGTCGTCACCCGCTGGGCTGACTGGGACAGCATGGCAGCGACCTGCGCGGCCAACTGGTCCAGGGTGAAGGGTTTGGTCATCAGCTCCATGTTACCACCCAGGAAGGCGGTCCGGCTGAGGGCGCCCTCGGCGTAGCCGGTCAGGAACAGCACCGGCAGCCGTGGGCGACGCTGCTGGATCACCTCCGCCAGCTGGCGACCATTCAGGCCGGGCAGGCCGACATCGGTCACCAGCAGGTTCAGCTCGGGTATCTGCTCCAGCAGGCGCAGCGCGGCCTTGCCTTCGGCCGCGCTCCAGACCCGATAGCCCAAGGCTTCCAGTGCCTCCTGATTGACCAGGCGCACGGCGTCGTCGTCTTCCACCAGCAGGATGGTCTCGCCGTCGCCCTGGGTGAAGACCACCGGCGCGGGTCGTTCCGGCTCGCTCTTTTGCACCGCCGTCGGCAGGTAGACGCAGACCTGGGTCCCGGTCTCGTCGCTGGCGATGGTCAGGCGGCCATTGCTCTGCCGGGCGAAGCCATACACCATCGACAGGCCCAGCCCGGTGCCCTGGCCTTGCGGCTTGGTGGTGAAGAAGGGTTCGAGCACCTTGCCCAACAGCCGCTCCGGGATGCCGGTGCCGGTATCCCGGACCTCGATGCACACGTAGTCCCCCGGTGCCAGCGCCTCGTCCTCGGTACCCTGTTCGCTGATGGCGACCGGATAGGTCTCGAGGGTGATGACGCCGCCGTCCGGCATGGCATCGCGGGCGTTGATCACCAGGTTGAGGAGGGCGTTCTCCAGCTGATTGGCGTCGGCCAGCACCCAGGGCAGGTCATCGGCAAGGGCCAGCGTCACCGAGATCTGCTCGCTCACCGTGCGTTCCAGCAGTTCCTGCAGCGCCAGGATCAGGTCGTTGGCGGACATGGGGCGGGATTCCAGCGATTGTCGCCGTGAAAAGGCCAACAGCCGTTGGGTGAGCGCGGCCGCCCGGTGCGCCGAATGCTGTGCGGCCTCCATGTAGCGCTCCAGGCCTTCCAGCTGGCCCTTGCCTTTGATTTTCATCAGATCCAGCGCGCCCAACACGCCAGTCAGCATATTGTTGAAGTCATGGGCGATGCCGCCGGTGAGTTGCCCGACCGCCTCCATCTTCAAGGACTGACGCAAGTGCTCTTCGGCGCGACTGCGCTCGGCGCTCTCCCGTTGCAATTCGCTCAGGGTGAGCGCCAGGGTGCGGGTTCGCTCCGCCACCTGGGATTCCAGCTCTTCGTTGAAGCGGCGCAAGGCCAGTTCCGCGCGCTTCTCGTCGCTGATGTCGGCGATCACCGTGGTTGCGCCGATGATCCGCTGGGTCTCGTCGTGCAAGGGCACCGCGCTCACCCGCAGCCAGGATTCCTCGCCCGACGCGCTGGTGTGATAGAAGTCCTGTCCCTTCACCCGTTCGCCCCGCAAGGCTTTCGCTCCGGGGAACTGATCGGGCGACAGCAGTTGCCCGGCCGCATCGAGGGCCACCCAGCGCGAGACCTCCTCAGGTTGCCGGGACGGAATCTGGTGGCCCGACACATGCTGCTCGTAGAAGGGATTGCTGACCAGGGTGCGTCCCTCGGTATCCATGAAGCACACCCCGACCGGCAGGTTCTCCAGCAGCGTCTGCATGCGCTCGCGTTCCTGGGCGAGTTCGGCGAGGCGGTCGCGCATCTCGAACTGGCGCAGGCGCGAACGCCAGGCTGCGGCGACGCTGCTCAGCAGCGAGGCACCGCTCAGGGGGCGCTCCAGGATGACCAGGTTGGTCGCAGCTGCGGGCAACTGGCGGCGCAGCAGGTCGTTGCCGCGGCCCGAGCGCTTGGAGTCGGACGCCAGCAATACCAGCGGGATGTCCGACCAGGTCGGCTGCCGCTCCAGCGCGTGCGCCAGCGACCTCAGGTCCTGGCGCAAGGCCTCTTCGGTGAAGACGATGATGCCGGTCTCGTCGCCGAGGGCCATCGCCACCTCGTCGAGGGTGGCCAGGTAACGGGTGTGATAGCCCTGGGTGAAGAGCCGCTGCAGGCTGGCCGCATCACCCCGCAGCGGTGCGCAGATGATGAGTTCGCAGGAAGGCGCCACGGTCATCGTCAATCGCGCTTTTCCATCAGGGGTTGCTTGGCGCCGAAGTACTCCGGCGTACCCGTCAGTACGCCGCGGAAATCCACCAGGGGCTGGCCGACCCGAATGCCTTGGGCGTCGATGCGCAATTCCCGAATCGCGTCCTCATGGCCGCCACCGCGGTGCTTGAGGATGGAAATCGCCTTGCGCAGGCGCCCCTGGGCCTCGAAGAAGCGAATCAATACCACCGTATCGGCGATATAGGAGATGTCGAGACTGGAGGTCATCGTGCCGACCAGTCCGTGCTGGGGATTGATGAGAAAGGTCACGACGCCGGATTGGCTCAGGTACGAGAGCAGCTCGTGCATCTGCAGGATCAACTGCTGTTCCTGGGGCATGGCGGCGAGGTAACCGTTGAGGCTGTCCAGCACCAGCATCCGGCACCCGTGCTCCTCGACGTCCCGCCGCACGCGCCAGGCGAATTCGCCGGGAGACAGCTCCGCGGGATCGATCTGGTGGACCACCAGCAGACCTTCCTCGATATAACGCGGCAGCGGCATGCCCATGCTTTGCGCGCGCTTGAGCAGGGTGCCGATGCGTTCGTCGAACTCATAGACGGTGCACTTTTCGCCGCGGGAGCAGGCGGCCATCACATACTGCAGGGCGAGGGTCGTCTTGCCGGTACCGGCCGGGCCGGTGATCAGCGTACTGGTACCGCGCAAGGGGCCGCCGTGCAGCAGGGCATCCATGTCAGCGATATCGCTGGGCACGGGCTCGCCGGCGAAATCCTGATAGCGCCCCGAGGCAATCATCCGCGGATAGATCTCCAGCCCACCACGGCGAATGGTGAAATCGTGATAGCCGGCGATGAAGTCCACCCCGCGCAGCTTCTGGATCTGCAGGCGGCGGCGCGCGGCGCCGAAGTCCAGCGTCAGGCGTTCCAGGGTCAGCACCCCGTGGCAGAGGCTGTGCAGGTGATTGTCCCGTTCGTTGCCACTGGTGGTCAGGTCGTCCACCAGCAGCACGGTCAGACCGCGTCCCGCGAAGAATTGCTTGAGCGCCAGCACCTGGCGGCGATAGCGCAGCGGGTCCTGCGCCAGCAGGCGCATCTCCGACAGGCTGTCGAACACCAGCCGGTTCGGCTTGAGTTCCTCCACGCGCGCCTGGATCAGGCCGATGGTGTCGCCCAGCTCGGACTCCCAGGGATGCAGGATGGTCTGCTCCTGCGCACCGCCCAGCACCGCATCGGCGGCGGACAGCTCGAACAGGTCCACGCCGTCCAGGCTCCAGCCGTGGGACTCGGCTACGCTGCGCAGCTCCTCCCCGGTTTCCGACAGCGTGATGTACAACACCGATTCGCCCTGGCGAACCCCTTCGAAGAGAAACTGCAGGCCCAGGGTGGTCTTGCCGGATCCGGGGGTGCCTTCGAGCAGATAGAGCCGATCCTTCGGCAAGCCGCCGCGCAGGACCTTGTCCAAGCCGGGATTGCCTGTCGTGATGACTGACGGGCTGAGAGAACTCATGGATGACCGGACCTCGCGGCGTCGGGAGCGAAAGAGACGAGAAGGACGCGGCGCAGAGCCTCCCCGAAGGAACCCGCAGCGCGACGGCAGGGGAAATCGACTGAGCCGAGCCGGAAGACGGCGGCGAGGAACGGGCGAGGGTGCGATCTGCGCCCGGATTAATCGTCAGTCTAGTCGCGTCGTCGAGCCGGGGCTACTCCGGCCATCGACGTCGACGCGCCGTCGGTACCTAGGTCACGCGGCGCAATGTTCAGGCGATACCGTTGGGGCCGTCCAGTACCCGGCGTACCTTGCGGGCCAGGTCGTTGGGCATGTAAGGCTTGGAGATGACGTCGAATTCCGAGCCGCCGATGTCGGTGCGCTCCAGGGAATTCTCCGCATAGCCGGTGGTGAGGAGTACCTTGGTGTCCGGATGCAGGCGCTTCACCTCCCGGGCCAGCATCACGCCGTTCATCCCGCCGGGCATGATCAGATCGGTGAACACCAGGTCGAAGGGGCGGGCGGTCTCGCGCAGGACGCGCAGCGCCTCGCTGGCGTTGAAGGCGATCTGTGCGGTGTAGCCGTAGTCTTCCAGCACCAGCTTGGCCAGCTCGGCCACGTCCGGGCGATCTTCCACCACCAGGATGCGCTCGGTACCGCTACGGCGTTCCGTCCGCTGCTCGGCATGCGGGTGGGTGATGTGGCTGTCGTCCGCCGGGAAGTAGAGGCGGATGGTGGTACCGACGTCCTCTTCCGAGTAGATGCGTACCGTACCGCCGGACTGCTTGGCGAAGCCATAGACCATCGACAGCCCCAGGCCCGACCCCTTGCCTTCCTCCTTGGTGGTGAAGAAGGGGTCCATCACCCGGTCGCGGATGCTGGCTGGCATGCCGTGCCCATTGTCGGTGATCGCCAGACTCACGTAGCGTCCGGGTAGCAGGCCATCGTAGGACATGGTGGCCAGCTCGCGGACCTCGACGTTACGGGTCTCGATGGCCACGCTGGGGTGCGGGCGATTCGCCAGGGCATCCCGGGCGTTGATCAGGATGTTGAGCAGCGCCAGCTCCGCCTGGGTCGGGTCGATGCGGCAATTCCACAGGTCGCCTTCCAGCTGGGTGCGGATCTCCACGTCGCCCAGGGTCCGCTCGGCCAGTTCGTGGGAGGTGCGGATCAGGTTGTTCAGGTTGAGCACCCGGCCTTCCAGCTTCTGCTTGCGCGAGAAGGCCAGCAGTTGCTGGGTAAGGGTACTCGCGCGCTCGGCGGCCGACCGCGCATGGGCCGCGCTGCGCAGCACCCGCTCCTGGTCGACGCTGGGCTTTTCCGCGGTGCGCTGGATGATGTCGATGTAGCCCACCATCACCTGCAGCAGGTTGTTGAAGTCGTGGGCGATGCCGCCGGTGAGTTGCCCCAGGGCCTCCATCTTCTGCGCCTGGCGCAGGGCGTCCTCGGCGTCGCGGCGCCGGCTGACGTCCAGCTGGGAGGCGAAGAAGTAGGTCAGCTCGCCGGCATCGTTGTACACCGGCGACACGAACAGGGCGTTCCAGAAGCTCGAGCCGTCCTTGCGGTAGTTGATGATCTCCACCGAGATCTCGCGCTCCTGTTCCACCGCCTCGCGGATCTGATTGACCACCGAGCGGTCGGTCTCCGGCCCCTGCAGGAAGCGACAGTTCTGCCCGAGCAACTCGTCCACCTGGTAGCCGGTCATCTCGGTAAAGGCGTTGTTGGCGAAGATGATCGGGTTGTCGGGCTGCTTGGGATCGGTGACCAGCATCGGCATCCGGGTGGTTTCCACGGCGGCGAAGAAGATGTTCTTGCCCTCGTGCGAAACATCGCTCGTCGCTGAATTGTCGACCCGCGCCTTGCGGGACTGGGGCATCTGGTTCACGTCTGAAAAATCCTTGCGCGGCAAAATTGACGTCTTGCTCCTGAGACAGCCAAGCGGCAGAAAAACTTCATCGATGCCGGGTGGCGAGGGCGTCTGGTGCACCCTTTCCGGGCTGGAAGCCAGGCGGCGCAAGGCTTTGGCGGCCAGTTGCCAGCCTACCATTCACGCGCTTCAGGTGACCGTTAAGACAGTTCGCGGAGAACCTCTCGCTCATCAGATGTCTGAGCTGCCATGAAGCCGAGAAGCCCTGATATACAAAGACAAATTCTTGTTCTGGAAGATGATCCGGGCCAGCGCGAGCTGCTGACCGAAATTCTTACCGAACAGGGCCTGAACGTGGTCGCCGTCGCCTCCAGCGACGATGCCCTGGCCCACATGGATAACCAGGGCAGCGATACCAAGTTGGTCATCGCCGATGTCAACGTGCCCGGCACCCTCGACGGTCTCGCCTTCGCCCAGCTGGCGGCCGCCAGCTGGCCCACCGTGCCCTTCATCATCATCTCCGGCTACATCGACCAGGATCTCGCCGTGCTGCCGCGCCGAGCTGCCTTTTTGCCCAAACCCTGGAGCGTGGCCGACCTCAGCCAACTGGTCGAAAGCCTGCTGCCTCGTCGCTGATCCGCCACGGCGAACGCGACGGACCCTGCTCGCGTCGTTCCGCCTTCCGGTAGCCAGCTGCAAGGGCTGACCATGTAGGCATTTCAATGCCTTTTTGCGACATGGCGGAGTCGGCAATGGCTAATTGATATGACGTCCGTCGGCTGGTGCACCAGCCAGGGAACCAAACCTTCTGAACGCTATCAATGTGCCATCTATTCACGACTGGCAAGGAGCGCTTCATGGACGCAGTCATCACCCAGATTTCTCAGATCACCGATTGGGAATTCCTCATTGCGCTGGAGCGCAGCCTGGAAAGTCGCGGTCGCCTGGACATGAGCGCCAAGGCTGCCCTGGAACGCCAGGGCCACCTGCTTTCCCGCCGCTATCTGCAGCAGAAGGGCAAGCTCGGCAACGGCCCCTTCAGCCCGCTGGAGGACGAAGTCCTCGACGTGTTGGCCACCGCCACCGCGGCCTTGCGTCGCGCGCGCCGGCTCCCCCATAACATCGTCAAGAGCCTGCGCGCCGGGGGCCTGATCGAAGCCGTCGAGCGTAACGTCTGCCATGCCGGCGCCTTGCTGTGCCGTACCGACTTCGAAGCCGACGGCATCCCCCGCGGCACCCTGGAACGCATCGTCGACCGCTACCCCCAGGCCTTCGAACTGGAAGCCCGCCGCGCCGCCGCTCGCTACGTGGCCGAGCACGAGCCGGCCTTCCGCGCCGTGGGCTGAGGGGCACCGTCAGGCCGCTCGCGGGCGGCCTGACGCGCCAGACACCAAGTCCAACCCTGCTGGCATCCCGTGCTACCGTTTCGGCGTGCCCCGCCGAAACGAACGCCGCCATGTCCATCGCCGACAGTCTTCTCGCCTTCACCCTGGCCGCCGCGCTGCTCACCCTCACGCCGGGACTGGATACCGCCCTGGTCCTGCGCACCGCCGCTGTCGAAGGGCGCCGCCAGGCCTGGCGCGCCGCCCTGGGCATCAATGTGGGCTGCCTGCTCTGGGGCGCGGCCGTGGCCTTCGGCCTGGGCGCGTTGCTGGCGGTCTCGGAGCTGGCCTACACCCTGCTCAAGTACTGCGGCGCCGCCTATCTCGGCTGGCTTGGCCTGAGCCTGCTCCTGCGCCCCCGCACCGCCATCGCGCCCACGGCAGGCGAGGGCAGTACGACCGCCAACTGGTTCCTGAAGGGCATGCTGGGCAACGTGCTCAACCCCAAGGTCGGCATCTTCTACGTCTCCTTCCTGCCGCAATTCATTCCTCAAGGTCAACCCCTGATCGCCTGGACCTTCGGCCTGGTCGCCATCCATGTGGTGCTGGGGCTGCTCTGGTCCCTGGTCCTGATCGGCGCTACCCGCACCCTGGGCGAAACCCTGCGCAAGGCGGCGGTGATCCGCTGGCTGGATCGGACCACGGGGGTGGTCTTTCTGCTGTTCGCGGCGAAGTTGGCGTTGGGGAAGCGGTAGGGAAGGGGGGCGGCGCTTTGGCTAGAGGCGTAGGGAGTAAAAGCCAGAAACGACAAAGCCCGTGCTAGGCGGGCTTTGGGGCGGTCCTTGCGGATCTGATTGGAGCGACTACGTCACAATATTTCTATGGAATGCCTGTTTTAGAGCGATTTTTCGTTTACCTAACAGGCCTGGCATACACAGAGGCATACAGGGGCAATGTTGGCCGAGCTATACCTACTGAGCGACCACAATCCCTGTATGACAGGCAAACGCATGAATTCTCGAGTCGCTTTGCCGCAGATTCCTCACATGTACTGCGATAGCATCCGTCACGCTGTTAGTACTCCTCGCTTTAGCAGCAGCTGCTGCAATCAGGTGGCGTTTTGCTGGCGGGCCAGCCTTGATTTCTGGCACACAACGGTCCCGTTCCATAGCATTGGCTCGGCAGCGGCTGTCAGCTTGCAGATCAACGGGATTCCATGAGTTTCGAACATCTTACGCCTGCCTATGCTTATAAAGCGGTCTGTAGTCGCTGCCGTCGGCTAACGTTCTGGGATCAGCAGTTCAGCGTATTTGGCTGGTACTAGCGCTATCTCGCCCCATGCTAGGGCAGTCGCAGCTAGGCCGCTCCCATTTGTAGTGATCTTGCCGTAAAACATGACTATGCGGCCTTCAGAATCGTCCGTTATACCCTTGTCTCTGCAAAATCCATTACTGGCTTTTATAGTGAAATCGCCTACTTTAGGGTTGCACTCAAGTCGAGTCATACGAATGTTGTGATCGTATTTTCCTGCGTTAAAACTTTTCTTTATCTTTCCGAAATAAAGACGAGGTGTCTGCTCTGTTTCTAGAATGCTGTCTTCCACCTCAACTATATAAGTCAATAGCTCGGCGAGCTTTATGGGGAAGCTGGCTCCTGGTAAATAAAAGTATTTCCCTAGGTTTTTGTCTAGGCCTCTGCAAATTCCCGCAATGGTAGTGATTTTGCTCGGTAGCTCAAAGCTTTCTCCTTCGTGCCTCCCAATTGGTACTTCAGATAACGGCCCGTCAGCGTCTTCGACAGGAGTTTCGTCATACTCTTTGTCGCTGCGCTCGTCAATTTCCGGTTTGTCTTGAAGAAACTCTTTTATAATAGTTAGCTCTTCATGGTCGATAGCCCTTTTGGCCTCTTCCCAAGAGTTATATCTTTTGCCTTTTGGTTTTTTTGCTCTTAATACACATGGTATATTCGCCCAGCGTTTTAGGTGTCGGAAGAAGGGCTCTCTCTGATTTGTGAAGAGATCTTTCCTTCTTGGGGTGCGCTCAACATTAGTTTTGCAGGCGGGGCAGAAAAGGTTGTCTGCCATTTCCTCTTCATACTCGTCAGGCGCCACTTTGCGCGATCCACGTAACACACCTTGGTCGCCGCCCTCGTAGTTCCACCCTGGGCAATGGTATGCGAATGCGATTTTTCTCTTCCCCAACATTCGTTGCTCCCAAACGTTTGAAGTCTGTCATCTAAAACGCTAGCTCAAGAATTTGCCTGCTGCACCCTCAGCTACAGTTTTGAGTAAAAAATCGTCATGGCTGGGGCTCGGCGAGCTTCTAACTCGTGGCTAAAGGCCTTGGTATGAGAGGGATTCGTGGTCTGACTCTGGTGCAGGGATACATGTCGGGAGATATGGGGATAGGATACGTTGACCAGCTGGCGACGGATTGTCAGCCACTACCTATGTCATGACAGTGCCATTACTGGAAGCTAGGGCTCAGGGTGATAGCTTAGAAATGAAAAAGCCCCAGACTAAGCTGGGGCTTTATTGAGCATATCGGTATCAGGCGACGAGCTTGAGCTGCGTTTTGATCTCGGAAAATTCGCAGGGCAGTGTTGCTAGTATCTTCGCAACTGACTGATGGGACTTAGATTCGAGAAGTAGCGTTTTCAATTTGGAAACTCTTTCTTCAATGGCTACTTGTCTGTCCCACTGCGTAACTAATCTTTTTGACCCTATTTTCTGCTGGATAAGCACTAAGTGGCGGTCTTTGTTGTAAGTGTATCTCATCTCGATCACTTGATATTGATCGGAGAGGTCTTCTTTTTCCGTGAAAGAAAGTTTGAAAACGTAACCTTTGGTGGTTTTTTGAAAGCTGCTTTCTAAGTAATTTTCTTCGAATATGCTATCAACGAGTTCGGATGGTTGCACACCCTTTACGACATGTAGTGTCGTTAATTCTTCGATGATGGCTTTGATCGCTAGTGTGCTCATCTAATCATCGCTCTTAGTTCTGACATGACTACTTGGATGTGGTCGACAGACTTCAAAAGAGTGTTGTTGTCTCTTTCTGTCACTTTGCCAAACTTTTTAGCAAGCTTGGTATTCATAAAGATCATGAGTATACCATCGTTTGGTGTGTCTGTCTTTATCATCGGTAGATGCGGTGCGAAGGTCCGATAAAGAGTAGAGCTTTTTTCATCTAGGCCCTTGTCGCTTAAAAAGTTCGCGATTTCGTCTTGGGCTTTTTTGGTTAAAATATCTCTAAGCTGTCGGCGAGCTTTTTCTGGCCTTTTCGCTATGAGATTTGGATCTATAATCTGTTCTGCTGCCTTTTTGGTTTCTGCGCCAATTATCGCGTTTTTGATCGCTTCTAATGTTTCGGCGTCATAGTCTTGCAGTTCGGCTATTTTCTGAAGTTTGTTGGTCGCAATTAGATCGACTTCTTTTCTTTTTTCCAGGAAAAGACGATTGAAGTCTAGGTCGTCTAGATAAGAGTCTTGATCGCTTACAAAAGCCTCGCTAGATGATACCCCTCCGAGGGTAGTAGAGCGGCTAGCATATTCGCTATCAGTAATTTGATATTCTTTTGTCCGCTGGTGCTTTGCTCTATCGACCTCTGTTTGGAACGCATGCCACATGCCATCTAGGCCGGTTTCTTCGTGGTAAACAACAATCGCATTGTTGTCAATTTCGAAGGCAGTGATCTCACTTTCAGGGATCGCACGTAATACGCGGCCGACAATTTGCGCGAATGCGTTGATACTTCTATACGGTCTAAATATGGAGAGGACAGTCAAATATTTGTGGTCGTAGCCTTCCATAAGCATATTGACAGAAATGACTACGTCGCATTCGTGGTTATCGATTGTGCGGAATGCTTGCTCTTGCAATGAGAAGTCCATTTCGCTATGCAAAATTACAGCTCTCATTCCATAGCTTTGGTACCAAACCAAAAGATCCTCTGCGTGCTTAATGCTACAGCCGACGGCGAGGATTTTATGCGGGACGCTGGAGGATACTTTTTTAAGTTCTTGGAGCTTTTCGATGCTGTGAGTTATTACGTCCCGCGAGCATTCTTCTGATAGAGCAACGCTTTTCTCAATCCATTCCTTATCTTTGAACTCTAGGACTTGGTCTTTTGTGAGTTTGAGTCCCGGTTGGTCTTTCAGCGTGAAATAGAGTTCGTGTGCATTTACTGTTTCTTTTCGTAGCCATTTTACGTATCTGTCGCGCATCACTTCAGATAGGGGCGTCTCGTGGATCTTGACGCCAGGCAGCTCTTGCTTGTCCCCTCTGAAGGGCGTTCCAGTTACATGAAGTCTTTTGGCCTTCTGGAAATAATCCAGCGCCTTCTGCCAGCTATCCGCTACAGAGTGGTGCGATTCGTCAATAATAATCAGGTCAAAAAAATCTGGTGGAACGTTATTGACTAGGCAAGATGAACGTTCACTATATATCTGGTGGATGTTCGAATATACGATGTTGCTGCTTTCCAAGTTGGAAAACAAAGTGTTTGATTGGTATTCGCAAGTAGTGGGAAGGTCTTTGGGGTCGAAGATAACATCATAGTTAACCCAGAAATTATCTTCGAGTAATTCTTGAGTTTTGCGAATGCTTTGTTTGGTTACTAGGCCTGGTGTGATTATAAGTACGCGGCCTTGGGAAATTCCGAACGGCACTATTGATATTAGGCCGCTTTTGCCAGTGCCAGTTGGCAATACGATCAGGGCCTCTTTGTTGTCAGGATTCGAAAAAAAATCCTGCGCGCTTAGATAGGCTGCAATTTGAGGTGTTCTGAGTTTTTTGTTGCCGACAATGTTTACGGCGGTATCAATGAAATACTGCTTTGGCATGTTCATTCCTTTGAATGATATGTGGTTCAGATCCAGGTCACCCAAATCGGTGTGAGCCAACTTCGTCCACTAGACGGTCCCGGCCCTACAAAGCGGTGGAAGTGCCGACACTCGGTCTTTTGAGTGACCTGCGTCACAGCATAGCCAATCACGGTACGAAGGGTCAGAGGGGGTGATAAACGGGCGTGCTGCAGGGATTTGCGGAATGGCATGGCTCGCCAATCACCTATCCAACGCTATATCTGGCGCGGGGTTGACGTCATTGCAGAGGTGCAGAAAAACCCACACATTTAGCCCGCAGGTGTGGCGGGGGGACAACGGCGCGCGCCGGGTGCAGAGCTCTCCGGCCCGGCCTCTGGCGGCCGAGGGGTGGGACCATCCGCCCGGACGCCTCCACGACGCCCGTCGTCGGCCTGTCGCTGGCCAGGGAGGGCTGATCGGTGCAGGTCGTCGGCTCCGCAGCCTGTGACGCTCCACAGGTGCAGCTCTGCATCCAGCAGGTAAGGAGTCTGACCTGATCAGACTCCTTACAAGGCGCGCAGCGTGTCGACGTGGCCCTCGGCGACCGGACACGAAAAGGCCGCCCGTAGGCGGCCTGTCGCTGGCCAGGAAGAGCTAGGCGCTGCGCTGCTGGCCTTGCTGCTCGAGCAGCACCTGGGCCTCGGCCCGCTGGCGGTTCAACGCGAGGACGCTTGTTGCCCGGCCGGTCAGTTCGTAGGCCGTAGCGTCGACCGCCTGCAGGGTCTGCTCGAATGGATCAGCTTCGGCCGGCTCGACCGCTGCCGCCGCCTCGTCTACCAGCTTGGCCAGGGCTCGCTCTAGGCGTCCCCTCGCGGCCTCTTGGCGCTCGGCTTGACCTTTGGCTGTTTGACCGTCGCCGACAATCTCCTCTTTGATCACCGCGTGCAGGTGCTGGGCTTCCTGGCGCTGTATCAGCCTGAGCCAGGTGCGGCCCTCGGCCGTGGCGAACAGCGCCGCCGAGGCGATGGCGAGGCAGTGATCGCCATAGGCCGCCGTGGCCCTCTCCAGGGCGCTGTCATACGTCCGGCGCGCATAGGCCGTTTCCACCTGAGCCAGTTGGTAGCTCGGTTCCAGCTCGGTCGCCAACTGTTCGTAGCTCTCGGCCAGCTCGCGCTTGTCCAGCTCGTCGCGCTTCGCCTTCAAGACCTCGGGCGTCAGCTCGCCATCGGCGTCGCGAAAGTCAGCTCGCCACTCGCTGCCGGCCGTCTCCGATTCGTGCCGGGCGGCGCGGCCGGTGGCACGGTGTTTCTCCAGGCGCTTGCCCAGGGTGACCAGCGTTTCGCGTTGGGTCAGGTAAGCGGCTTTCGCCTGATCATGGTTGGCCAGGGCAGCGGCGACGTCTTCGGGGAGGGTATTGGTTTGGCTTTCGGTACTCATGGGGGCTCTCGTTTTGGTGCTGGGGGCTCGTGACCGACCGTGCTCGAGCACGGCCAGCCGTCGCCGTTGGGGTTGTGTGGATCAAGTCAAAGGAGGTGCGTCAAGCACTTCGTGCCAAAACACCCTTGTTCATGTCTGAAAACGCAAAGTGAGTGGGAACGTGGGCACGTGGACAAAACCGCTCTGGAATGCGGGTTTGAGCGCGTGAATTTGATCCCACTCTTTTTGAGTGGGAACGGAGAGGGGGAAGGTGGCTATTAATTGAACAGAGTTGTGTTCCCACATTCCCACTCTCGTTATTCATATGGGAACGCTGTAACCCGCGTCGTTGCTGGCCTGTTCCCACGTTCCCACTGTTCCCACCGAAAACAGTCAGTAAGGGGGTCTCTACTGGGAGATTCATGCTTGACTTTCCCCCTCGGTATCCAATCGCTCGGGGTCGATGACGTAGAACCGCGCATTACCTCCGCCTGGCGTGCGATAGCGTTTGGTGCGCCGGGAGGTGCGGGCCTCTTCATCCACCTTGGCCAGCGCATTGGCTTCCACCAGTGCCCGCAGGATTCGCTCCTTGCCGTAGCCGGCCGCCGCCTCGAGCAGCGCGGGCGCGTTGAACAGGTAGAGCCGGCGATCGTCGATCAGCTCGTAGAAGCCCGCCCGATCGCGCACCGTGACGGCGGCGTGCTCGGCGTGAACCCAGGAGAAGCGGCTGTCGCCGTGCAGGGCGATGAAGTCGGCGATGCCGCGCAGGATCTGGCGCTCCTCGGCGTTGCCATCGCCCATCCTGGCCAGCCATTCGCCGAACAGCTGGCGACAGGCGTTGCCAGCCGTGCCGGTGGGCCAGCCCAGCAATTGGCGCTCGCTGGCCAACTCACCGGCCAGCGCCATGAGGGCGAAGCGGTCCGCCACCCGGCCGGCCTGGGAGCTTTCTGTGCGGAAGGTCGCCCGCAGCTCGCGGAAACGCTCGAGCAAGTCTTCAGGCGTCTTGAGCAGGCTTTCCACGAAGGCCGGGCCGAGGTGGCCGTAGTCCTGGCCGACGGCATCGGTCAGCAGCCGATGGAATTCCTGGCCGGTCAGCCCCTGCACATCGTCGAAGGCCCGGAACGGCCGTGTGCCGGCGTTCACGTCCACCATGCGCAGCTCCGCGCCGGCATGGGCACCGTTGCCGGCGATGGCCGCATGCTCCGACAGCGACCGCTCGCCGCTGGAGAGCGCCAGGACGCGCCAGGTCAGCTTGGCCCTGCCCTCGCGCTCGCGGGTCATGGTGCTCTTGCCCATGCCGTTGGCGATGGCATAGGCCATCTCCTGCACCCGCTTGGGGTCGGCCCGCTTGATCTCGTCGAGGATCAGCACCGTGTCGTTGCGTGACGCCGCCTCGATCTCGACACCGCCCTTGGATACGTCCCAGGACGCGGCGAAGGTGCCGGGGTTGCCCCACACCGAGGCCGCGATCAGTTGGGCCAGCGACTTGCCGCTCGAGGAATCGCCCACCAGGTGGATGCCGCCGCCGTTGACGCCCAGCTTGGTCAGCAGCGGTCCGGCGAGGGCGCAGCAGACCGACAGGATCAGCACCGGGTTGCCCAGGCAACGCGGGGCGATCTGCGCCTGCCAGTTGGCCAGCGTGCCCTTGGTGGTGAAGAGGTTCACCGCCCGGCCCGAGTCCTGATAGCGCACGTTGTCGCCGCCCAGCACTCGCGACGGCAGCACGAAGGCGCCGGACTCGTGCCAACCGGGCTTGGTGGTGGTGGCGATCACCCGCGCCGGGGCGTGGTAGCTGGCCAGGTAGGGCGCGACGTGGCGGCGCTGGTGGTACTCGATGGCCAGGCCCTGGCGCATGAGTGCCTTGAGCACCTCGTCGGCCTTGCCGGCCAGGGCCTCCATCGGCATGACCCACTCGATACGCTTGCCGCGATAACGAAAGCTGAGCAGGCGACCAATGCTGCCGTCTTCGGTGTTCACCGTCTCCGCCTCAACGTGCAGCGGCGAACAGATCCAGTAGTCGAAGGGCACCGGGTCGTCTTCCGGCCCGCTGTGTTTGACGCCGTGGTACCAGGTGCCTTCGCGGAACGCCTTGCCCTCCTTGAAGACGGGGCGGTCGTACACGGCGAAGCAGGGCCGGTCGAGGGTGTCGCGCTCTGGCACCTTGGGCTCGCCGACCAGGCTCAGGCCGGCTTTCGGTTCGGGCGTGCTCATGCCGACACCTCCCAGCGTCCGCTCTGCCAGAGGTGCAGGTCATTGAAGTCGGACAGCTCGGCCGGTCCGTCATAGGGCCACTCCGGGAAGACCACCAGGGCATCGGCCGCGGCCGCTGCCCGGTTCGCCGCGGCGCGGCCGGGGTTGCCGGGAGAGCCACGGTCATCGTCGCCGGCTATCACCAGTTCGACGCGCTGGCCGAAGCGGTCGCGCATGGCCAGGGCCACCGGCTTGAGGTTGCCGGCGTTCAGCGCGCAGACCACCGGCGCCCCGGTGTGCTGGTGCAGAGTGGCGCCGGTGGCCCAGCCCTCACAGACGTACAGCCGGGCGCCGTCCGTGACCTTGCCCAACGGGCAATAGCAGCCCTGCACCCGCCCACCGGCCAGAAAGCGCTTGTTGCCCTGGCCATCGATGATTTGCAGGTTGACCAGCCGGCCGCCCAGGACCAGGGGCACCGCCAGACGGCCATGGACAAGCTGGCGCAGCCCGAACGGCTCCACCTGCTTGGCTTGCAGGTAGGTATGCAGCCGATCCACGGGCTTGCCGTGCTGCCAGAGCAAGGCCGCCTGACGCGCCGCAGCGGCTTGCTTGTGCTGCAACTGCGCCTCGGCCTCGCGCTGCTGCGCCTCGAGGTGCTGGCGCACGGCCAGGGCCTCGGCCGAGGGCTGGCCATCCTCCCTGGCGAGCGAGGCGAACAGCCCCAGGCCGAGGCGCTGATCGATCTCCCGCGCCGCCTCGCCCTGGCGGCAGCCGCGCAGATAGGCCAGCAACGACACCAGGTCGCCGCCGTGGGCGGCGCTGTCGGCGAAGTCGTTCCACTTGCCGCTGTCCAGGGAGACGCCGAAGGAGCCGGCCTTCCGGTCACCTCGGGCGACGTTGGGGGCGACCCACTCGCGGCCCTGGCGGCTGCCCTTCGGCAGCCACTCGGGGAGCAGGGTGGTGGCGTTGGCCAGGGCATGTAATGCGGCCTGGCGGATCAGCTCGGGAATGCGGCTCTCAGCCATGGGCCACCTCCCCACGAGCGCTGAGAGCCCGCGCCGTCTTGTAGAGGTCCAGGGCATCGGCGACCAGCACCCGCGCCGCCTCGGAAACGTTGATGAGGTCGTGCCGGTCGACAGTCTTGATCGTCATGCAGGTGACGCTATCCAGCAGCCCATAGGCCGCGCTCAGGCGTAGCTCGGCGCAATCGAGCAAGGCCGTCAGCGGTTGGCTACCGTCGAGCAGGAGGACGTGGCTGTCGCTGGGGTTGGCGGTCAGTGGGGTCAGCTCACTCATGGCCGGCCTCCCTTTGCACCATGGCCAGGAGCAGCCGCAGCAGCGAGAGCGGCACCTGCCGGACGTGAAGCTGGCCGGCCTGCTCGGCGGCGTGGATCTCGGCGCGCAGTTGGTCAGCGACGCTGGGCTCATGATTGAGGGCGTCGACGGCGTCGAGCATCGCCTCGAGGGTAGCGCGTGACGGCGACTGGCCGGCCGGGCTGGCCAACTCGGTCAGCAATTGGCGGAGGGCATCGATGGGATCAGCCATGACGCACCTCCAGGACGGCGGTGACCACCGACGCGACAGCGGTAGGCAGGGTAGGGCGGGTGAGGACAGCGGTGTCGAGCGCGGCGCTGGCCTCGAGGGCACGGGCGCGCTGCATGTGATGGTTGTAGCGGGCGAGACGGGTGGAAAGACTGGAGTTTGCGTGCAGGGCAGCCAAGGCCATGGCCTTGTGTGCGGCGACGCGGATGCAACGGGGGGACGGATTGAGGGCGTGCGAACGCTTCATGGGTGGAGCTCCTTTCGTTGAGGAACTGCCACCGCTCGCGGCCAAGCGAGGAATGGTGGCAGCTGTACGCGGGTTGGCCGACCGGGACGAAAGGGACCCGGCACACCCGAAGGTGTCCCGCGCACAGCTGCCATAACACGGAGCTGCAGGCACAAAAAAAGCGCCTGCAATCTGGTGATGGGCGCCTGTGCGCCTTTCGTTTCTCGACCGGCCAAGGTCGGTCACGGATTTTGCCGCGACACCCTGACTATAGGCCGTCTTTGGAAGGCTTGGCAAGGCTTGAGCGGGTCCGTCCTGTAACAGGCCATGCAACTTGGCTGCGTTGGCCACGGGGACCGAGCGGCTGCAATTGGCCGGGGCTGTGGTAGCCTTGCGGGTGCGGATTGATTGGTTCTGAGCCCTGGCAGCGTTGGCGCGCTTGCCGGGGCTTTGTCTTTTCTGAGGCATGCAAAACTCCTCTCCGCCGAGCGAGCCCGGCGGCGTATGCGTATGGATTCAGGAAGGGAAGCGGAGGTGGATCAGCAGTCGGTCAGGATGGCCGGCGCGGTCGTGGTCTGGTTGAAGGTGAGGGCATCGCCTGGCAAGCCACTGGCGGTATGCCGGGCGCCGTTGGCAGTGCCGGACACGTTCAGCTCGATCTTGGCGCCCACGCGGTTCGGGCCGAGGGTGCGGAAGGTCTGCTGGCCGGGCTTACGGGCCGCCTCGATGAGCGCGGCCTCGATGCTGGCGATGTCCTCCACGGTGAAGGTCAGGGTCTGGTTGTCGATGGTCAGGGTGCAGCGGTTCATGGTGGATCTCCGGGGTGGGGAAGTGACGGGCCTAGGACGCAGCGCTGGCGAGTCGTCGCTCGGCGAGGCGGTCGGCGATCCATTGATCGATCTCCGCCTCGAGCCACGCGACGCTGCTCCGGCCGATAGGGACCGGCTCCGGGAAGGTGCCGGCGCGAATGTCGGCATAGATCGCAGCCCGGCTCTTGCCGGTCTTGAGTTCCACCTCGCGGCGGCGCAACAGGCGGTTGCCCAGGGTGATGCGCTCGATGGGGCGGAATGCGTTCTGTGCCGGCTTGCTCATGCACGTTGCTCCCTGGCAGCGATGCGGCCTTGAATCCACGCCTGCACCTCGCTCAGGACGAACCCGACCGGAGCATTACGTGCCCCGCTGTCGCTGAGCTTGACCGGCTTGGGGAAGGTCGGGTCGGTCTTCATCAGGCGATGCGCCGTGGTGCGCGACAGACAGGTCAGGGCCAGTAGCTCGGGCATACGCACGAACCGCAGCGATTCCTGGCTGAGGCTGACGGGTTGGGTGCTGGAGTTCGTGCTCATGCCGCGCCTCCTGCTACCTGGCCAGCGCAAGCCACGTCGACATCCTGCTCGAGGTCATCCAACGCCGCTCGGCGAAGCGCGCTCGGCGCATAGGGGAGGGCGACGGCCGGATTCGGCTGGCTGGAAGGGCTGAGGCGGTGGGTGATCTCGTCGACGCCGAGGAAGGTCGCGCCGCAGACCGGATTCCGGCAGATCAAGAAGGTGCGCGACAGCAAGGGGTGCTTGCTCATCGAGCTGCGCTTCACCAGCGAGGCGCCGCAGTCGGGGCACTGCCGGCAGCGCTTAGTCTTGCGAGCGGATTGGGAGGTATGGGTCATGGTCAGCACGCCGTGGTTTCTGGACGCGCCAAGCTTCCCTTGGACTGCTGAAGAACGACATGCAGCCGATTTGTACGCGGCGCTCCTACAAAAAACCGGGAAGGTGATAGCGGCTGGCTGCTGGTGGGAGTGCATCACTCGGCACCTCCCTGACGGCGGGATTCCAGCCAGCGGGCGACATCCTGCTCGCGATAGCGCACCAGGCGCCCGACCTTGAGGAACGGCAGGTCGTGGCGGCCAGTGCTGCGCCAGGTGGCCAGCGTGCGAAGGGAGACGCCCAGCGCCTGGGCGGCGCGACGGGGCGTCCAGAGGTCAGCGCAAGGCGCTGTAGGTGAGGGATGGTGCATCTTCGTCTCCGTAATGCGTTCTCGATGACGGAGCGAAGGGTGCTGTATCTGGTTGCTTTAACGCGGATTTTCCGAAATCCGATTTCGGATTTGGGCCTCACTTAACCGTGTCGAGCGCCTGGGCGAGGATCTTCTTGAACCCGGCTCCCTGGACACCGTGTCCGTCATGCCGCAAAGACTTGGCCATGTCGGCCAGCGCGTCAGCGATACGGGAGACGTTCGGCTTTCCAGCGCGTCGGAAGTCGAGCCGACGGCCCGGCAGCTTTTCCTTTGCATCAAGCTCGGCGCTCAATTCCGCTAGTAGGTGGGTGGCAAAGCCTAAGGCGCGTAGGGCTGGCTCGTCGTCCGGCTGTTCGGTTTCCGCGTCCACCAAATCAGGCCCAGGAAGATCCCAACTCACAGGAGCATTGCCTGCCGAGTTGCTAGAGGCTTCCACGTAGGACTGGTCTGTACCTGAGAGAGTAAGAGTTAGGTATTTGATCAATACAGGCGGAACTTGTGGGGGCGTAGGAAGTTTTTCCGCGAAGGCCTTTAAATCATTTAGATGAAAGAGGTACGTAATTCGCTCGTCGCTGAATGAAGCTATATCGTCATCTTTGAGTGGATAGCAAACTAAGCTCCTGCCCTGCCCGTCATAAACCGTTATCCCTAGTGGGTTGGGAGTATTACGCCGCATAGCGTTTTTGAAGAATGTGTAGTCTTGGAGAGGGATAGGGCCCTCGAATATACACTCATCTGTCAGAAGACTTATATCTATGCTAGGGCGAGTTTCAGCCTCGGTGAGGTAGGGGCTTGGCAGTTTCTGAATAACTGCTTCATCGAAGTTTCCGACTACATGAATCTCGGGTCTGTCTAAAGCCCACGCGTGTACGTTAATAATCTTGGCAATTAACGCTGTTTCCAACATTGCAGCGGAAAATGCCATGTCCGTGTGGTCGCTTAGCCAGGAGACCGCGTCGTCAAATGATAGCCACTGTTTGAAGTGATAATCGCTCATCTTTATCAGCTCATAGCCTTGAAGTTCGCGACAACAACGTTACCCTTTTCGAGTTGATCAAGATGGTCGGCATACCATTGCATCATCGCTCTTCGCTGCTCCAGATAGATGGCCTTGTTATAGACGCCCGCTACGCCCTGCTCAGCATGAGCGAGCTGCGCTTCAACATGCTCGCGAGAAAAGCCATTTTCTCGAAGGGTCGTCGATGCGATGTGGCGGAAGCCGTGGCCCGTCTGCCTGCCCTCGTAGCCCATGCGCCGGAGGGCCATGTTGAAGGCCATGTTGCTGCGCGGCTTCTTGCGGTCGTTGCGACCGGGGAAGAGAAGGGGATAGTGCCCGTTCAGCTCCTGTAGTCCTTTGAGCAATTCGAGCGCCTGGCGAGAAAGGGGAACTAGGTGATCGCGACGCTTCTTCATGCGGGCCGCGGGGATGTTCCAGATCGCGGCCTCGAGGTCGAACTCAGACCATGGCGCTTCCCGTAGCTCGCTCGGCCGCACACCCGTCAGCATCAGCAGCTTCAGGCCGAGCCGGATGTCATGGGCGTGGGGATAGGCACTCATCGCTCGCAGCAGCTCGGGCAGCTCTTCCTGGGAGACGTGTGCGTAGTTCTCGGCCGGCTTGGTCTGCAGGAACCTATGCAGCCCCTCAAGCGGGTTGTGGGTGGCCCGCCCCGTGACCCTGGCAAGGTCATAGATCTCCTTGCAGAAGCGGCGCACGTTGCCCATCTGATCGATGATGCCTTTGCGCTCCATCCCCCGCAGGAACTCCATCCACTCGATGGGCATGATCTCGGTGAAGGGGCGCGGGCCGAAGACGGGAAAAACGTGCAGCTCGAGGGCCCCGATGATTCGTCGGGCGGTGCCATCTTCCCAGCGCGGCTTGCGTGCGTCGTACCACTCGCGGGCCAGCTTCTCGAAGGTGTTGGTGGCGGCCAGTGCCTCGGCGGCCTTGCGCTCGCGCTTGGTCAGCATCGGGCTCTTGCCGGTGGCGGCCTCTGCCTTCAGCTCGGCGGCCTTGGCGCGGGCGGCGGCACCGCTCACGGCCGGGTAGGCGCCCAGGCCAAGCCAGGACCATTTGCCGTCCGGCTTCTTGTAGCGAAGCTCCCAGCTTTTCTGGCCGTTGGGTTTGACGCGGAAGTAGAGGCCGTTGCCATCCTGCTCGCGGTAGACGGCGGCTTCAGGCTCGAGGCTGGAGAGGGTGGTGTCGGAAAGGGGGCGACGCTTGATGTCCTGGCGATTCATCCTTGTATGCCTTTGGTTCGAATTTTCCCAAGGCATACACACTGGCATACACCATGGGTTGGGATGACCAGAGACTACATGGAACCACCAGAAACAACAAAGCCCGCACTGGGCGGGCTTTTGAGGCTGTTTCTGGTACTACGTGGTACTACCAGAAACAAGGTAATGGTCGGAGCGACTGGATTCGAACCAGCGACCTTCTCGTCCCGAACGAGACGCGCTACCAAACTGCGCTACGCTCCGTGATGGATGGCGCGCATTCTACCTAAAACTCATGCAAGCACAAGGGGTTAGGTGAAAAAAACGCGCCGGGCAGGAATCATAGCTCCTTGATGGTACGGACCTGGTCCTTGTTGATGCGGGTCGGCTTGCCGTCGAGCTGCTTGAAGGTATAGAAGCCCGAGTCTTCATCGTACTTGGGCGTGTCGGTGGCCTGGATCTCGCGGCCATCGTTGAGGGTGATGACGCTGGGCGTGGAGCAGCCGGCGAGCAGGGCGCTGGCAACGACCAGCAGGGCGGCGGGAAGCAGGTGCTTGTTCATGAGGTGGTCTCCTTTCTTGGCAACCAAGCGGCCTTAGGACCGCGGGCGGGGAGCCGAGTTCGTCCCGGAACCGCTGGGTCACGCCTTCTCCTGCTGCTGTGCGGTGCAGATCAGGGGGCGGCGTCCAGCGCCATGGGGTCGTTGAAGTTGGCGAGACGGGCATCGTCTTCGGCGAAATCCACGCCGCTCAGGCCGAGGGGCAGCAGCGCCCCGCGCGGGCTGCGTTCGCCGTCCTTCCAGGCCTGGCGCAAGGCCGGCAGCAGTTGGCGGGGCAGGGCGGTGAACAGCGGTTGCCAATAGCCGCCCTGGCGCGCCATGACCGGGCCCTGGCTGGCCTGGGCCGCGGTCAGCAGCTGGAGGGCGAGGGCGGCGTCGATACGCGGCGCATCGCAAGGCAACAGTAGCACCCAGTCATGGCGTGCCACGGCGAGGCCGGCGAGGAGGCCGGCCAGGGGGCCAGGAAAGTCGGGTTCCTCGTCCGCCACCACCTGATCGGCCCACTGGGCATAGCGCTCGGCGTTGCGGTTGCAGGAGATGATGAGGTCATCGGTCAACACCCGCACCGCGGCCTGTACCTGGGCCACCAGCGGCTGGCCTCGCCAGTCCACCAGGCCCTTGTCGCGCCCACCCATGCGTTGCCCGCGGCCACCGGCGAGGATGAGGATGGAGGTAGCGGTCGGAGTGGGCATGGCGAACCTGTGGCAAGCGAAGGGGTCGAGGGAGGGCAGGCGGTGCCTGTGCTATAACACGACCTTTAATCCTAGCCCTGGATCGATCAGATGAGCCACAAAGCCGAGGCGGTTTTCGTACCGCTGAACATCGCCGTGCTGACGGTCAGCGACACCCGGACCTTCGAGACCGACACCTCCGGTCAGCTGTTCGTCGACCGCCTGGAGTCCGCCGGCCATTTCCTCGCTGCCCGGGTGCTGCTCAAGGACGACCTCTACAAGATCCGCGCCCAGGTCGCCCAGTGGATCGCCGATGACCAGGTGCAGGTGGTACTGATCACCGGCGGCACCGGTTTCACCGGGCGCGACAGCACCCCCGAGGCGGTCGCCTGCCTGCTGGACAAGCAGGTGGATGGCTTCGGTGAGCTGTTCCGGCAGATTTCCGTGGCCGACATCGGTACCTCCACCGTGCAGTCCCGCGCCCTGGCCGGCCTTGCCAACGGCACCCTGGTCTGCTGCCTGCCGGGTTCCACCAACGCCTGCCGCACCGCCTGGGACGGCATCCTCGGCGAGCAGCTGGACAACCGCCACCGGCCCTGCAACTTCGTGCCGCACCTCAAGCAGGCCGAACCCTGCGGGCCGCGCGGATGAGCCTGCTGTCCCTGGAAGAGGCCCTGGCCCGCCTATTGGCCATGGCCGCCGAAGACGGTCCCTTGCCGCTGGAGCGCGTCGCGCTGGCAGAGGCCGACGGGCGCATCTTGGCTACTTCCCTGATCGCCGACCTGGACCTGCCACCCTGGGATAACAGTGCCATGGACGGCTATGCCCTGCGCCTGGACGACTGGCAGGGCGAGCCGCTGCGGGTGTCCCAGCGCATCTTCGCCGGCCAGGCGCCTGGCGCCCTGGAGCCGGGCACCTGTGCGCGGATCTTCACCGGCGCGCCGCTGCCCGCCGGTGCCGATTGCGTGGAGATGCAGGAAAACGTCGAGGTGCTGGACGATGGCCGGGTGCGCTTCCTGGAGCTGCTGCGCCCTGGTCGCAACATCCGGCGTCGCGGTAACGAGGTGAGGGTGGGCGACGAGGTGCTGTCCGCCGGCACGGCCTTGGGCCCGGTCGAACTGGGGGTGGCCGCCTCCCTCGGGCGGGCCCAGGTCGAGGTCTATCGCCGACCCAAGGTCGCGGTGCTTTCCACCGGCGACGAGCTGGTCGCACCGGGACAGCCGCTGGGACCGGGACAGATCTACAACAGCAATCGCGCCCTGCTGATCAGTTGGCTACGGCGCCTGGGCTGCGAGGTGTCGGACCAGGGCATCCTGCCGGACGACCTGGCTCGGACCCAGGAACGCCTGGCCTCGCTGCAGGCGGACCTGATCCTGTCCACTGGCGGGGTGTCGGTGGGCGAGGCGGATTTCCTCGGCCAGGCCCTGCGCGCCGAGGGCGAGCTGACGCTGTGGAAGCTGGCGCTCAAACCGGGCAAGCCCCTGACCTGTGGACGCTTCCGTGGCATTCCGGTGATCGGCCTGCCGGGCAATCCGGCCTCGACCCTGGTGACCTTCGGCCTGCTGGCGCGGCCCTATCTGCTGCGGCGTGCCGGGAAGATAGAGGTGGCGCCGCTCGCCGTCGAGGTGCCGGCGGGGTTCGACTGGCCACGTGCCGGTGCACGCCGCGAATACCAGCGGGCGCGCCTGGAGGAAGGCCGTGCCGTGCCTCACCGCAACCAGGGCTCCAACGTGCTGCAGACCGCGGCCTGGGCCCATGGCCTGGTGGAGATTCGCGAAGACCGTACCTTCGTCGTGGACGATCCGGTGCGCTTCATCCCCCTGGCCGAGTTGTTCAAGCCCTAGGCTCTGTACGAAGCATCACCGAGCGCAGGCATTTTTCGTACAGAGCCTAGCGCAGCGGCGGTCGGACTGAACGTGGCCGGCAGGGCACAGTCCTAGTCTCCAGATTCGCATGCCGGGCAGCGCCCGGCGCCTGCGGCGGCATCTCGCCGCGCAGTGCCAACCTTGGACGACGATCATGACGACTACAGGCACCCTGGCTGATGCAGCCCTGGTCATCCTCAATGGCAAGGAAACCGGCAACGAGGCAGTGCGCGAGGCGATCCTCGCCCGGCGCGCCGCCGGTAACCGGGTCGACGTACGGGTGACTTGGGAAGAAGATGACGCCGCGCGCTTCGTCGAGCAGGCGACCCGGGAGGGCTACGGCACCCTGGTGGCGGCGGGTGGCGATGGCACCCTGCGGGCGGTGGCCGAGGCCATGGCCCTGAACCACAGCCAGGCGCGCCTTGGCCTGCTGCCGCTGGGCACGGCGAACGACTTCGCCAATGCTGCCGGGGTGCCCCTGGAGCCGGCGGCGGCACTGGCGCTGCTCGATGGACCGGTCAGTACCATCGATCTGGTGGAGGCCGAGGGCCAGCTGTTCCTCAACATGGCCACCGGCGGTTTCGGCTCCCAGGTGACCGCCAATACCCCGGGCGAACTCAAGCGCCTGCTGGGCGGTGCGGCCTATCTGCTCACCGGCCTGACCCGCTTCGCCGAGGTGCATTCGGCTCACGGACGCTTCCGCGGACCCGGCTTCGCGTGGGAAGGCGAGTTCCTTGCCCTGGGCATCGGCAACGGGCGCCAGGCCGGGGGCGGGCACGTGCTGTGCCCGACCGCGCTGGTCAACGACGGCCTGCTCGACATCGGCATCCTGCCGGCGTCCCAGGATGTGCTCGGCACCCTGGGCGAGTTCCTCAGCAAGGGCTTCAGCACCGAGGAGATGTTCGTGCGGGCACGCCTGCCCTGGGTGGAGCTGCAGGCCGCCGAAGGCCTGGACATGAACCTCGACGGCGAACCGGTCAAGCGCGAGCGGGTGAGATTCGAGGTGCGTCCGGGTATCCTGCAGGTCTACCTGCCGGTGGATTCGCCCCTGTTGGGCGCCACCGCCGGCACGCTGGCCGCACCGGCGGCCACTTCCTGAGCAGGCGCCTGCGGAGGGTACTTTGGAGCTACTGATCAACGCGGGAATCGTGCTGGCCACCGTGGCGGGCATGGAAGCCTTCGCCTGGTGGTCGCACAAGTACATCATGCATGGCTGGGGGTGGGGTTGGCATGAGTCCCACCATCGGCCGCGCACCGGCTGGTTCGAGAAGAACGACCTCTACGCCATCGTCTTCGCCGGCCTGGCGATCCTGCTGATTGCCCTCGGCAACGCGGGCTTCTGGCGGCTGCAGTGGATCGGCGCCGGCATGACCCTCTACGGACTGCTGTACTTCATCGCCCACGACGGCCTGGTGCACCAGCGCTGGCCGTTCCGCTACGTTCCGCGCAGTGGCTACCTGAAACGGCTCTACCAGGCGCATCGCATGCACCATGCGGTGGACGGTCGGGAGGGCTGCGTGTCCTTCGGTTTCCTGCTGGCGCCGACCACCCAGCGACTCAAGCAGCAACTGCGCGAGATACACGGTGGCGCGCTGGATTCCTCACGCGAACGCAAGGCGCGGGACCAGGTGCAGGACGGCTTGGACTAGACGAGGAGGTAAGCGCCTCCTGGGAGGCGCTTAGCGAGGTCAGGCGACGGCGGGGGTGTCGTAGGCGGCGAACAGCGAGTGGGCGTACTGGCTGCGTTCGCTCTCGTTGCGCAGCAGGTCGATGAATTCCTTGGCCGGGGGATTGAGGGTACCGGCGGAGGCCGCCGCGACCACCTCGGCCTGCTCGCCAGCGGCCAGATCGGCGAAGCCAGCACCCAGGCGCTCGACGCAATAGGCATCCAGGACCGCCAGGCCATCGCGCAGCAGGTCGCGCAGGTTGGCGCCTTGCTGGACCTGGGCCTGCTCGTCGAAGGGATCGACGACGTTCAGGCGATCACCGTGAGCGTAGGGGGTCAGCATGTGGCGGTCGATGAATTCCGGCAGGCGGGTATCGGCCTGCTCGCTATCGGCCTGCAGGTGGACGCACAGGGCGACCAGGGCGCGCCACTGGGTGGCGTTGAAGAATTCAGGTTTGTAGGCGGACTGAGCGGTGCCGGAAAGGCCAAGGGCAAGGAGTGAAGCGGGGGCAGCGAAAAGTTCGTGCGAAACAGCCGTTTCCGTCTTGTGCATGTGCAAATCCCATACTCGAAGGCTGACTACTGGATGCAGCGCTCTGGCGCGGGCATCCATCCATCCGCGGCCCGTAGAAGCTGTTCACGATCTGCTGCGCGTCGGCCAAACGGCGTTGAAAAAGCCTTCGAAATGCTCATTTACCACTCGTAAACTGCGCTTTCTCAGGCTTTTTCGCCTAGTTTGTCTCTAGCTCGCGAGATCGTGAATAGCTTCTTGGAGGGTCGCTTTAATCCGACCCGTTTATCGCACAAAAGTTTGCTGGCGTGCACCCCCAAGGTGCGCAGAAATGTGACTGGCGCAAGACGGGCGACGTCAGCGGCGCGGCCGGGTCCAGAGGTCGACCGGGCGTGGCTCGTTGCGCTGGTGGCGCGACAGCATGGCGCGGGCGGCGCCACGACAGACCAGGCGCAGCTTGTCGGCGGTGCTGGTACTGACGCGCTGATCCCAGGCATGGGCGCCCAGTTGCAGCACCTGCACGCCGATCTCACGGTAGACGCCGCGAGCCGTGGCGATGGCCCAGGCCGAGCGCAGGGGCAGGGCGGCGATGCCCTGGCGCGCCGAGTCGTAGTAGGGCTCGGCCAGGCGTACCAGGCGCTCGGCCAGTTGCGCCACGGCTTCACGGTGCTGCGGCTCCGCCAGCTCGGTGATGGGTACGCCGAGTTCATCGAGCCACCGCCGGGGCAGGTAGACGCGGCCGATGCGGGCATCCTCGACGATATCGCGGGCGATGTTGGTGAGCTGGAAGGCCAGGCCCAGGTCGCAGGCGCGATCCAGGGTCTCCTCGTCGTCGGCGCCCATGATCCGCGCCATCATCACGCCCACCACCCCGGCGACGTGGTAGCAGTACTCCAGGGTGTCTTCCAGCTCCACGTAGACCCTTTCCTCCACGTCCATGCGAAAGCCGGCCAGGTGATCCAGGGGCAGGGCCAGGGGAATGCCATGGCGCTGCACCACGCGCTGGAAGGCCGCGAAGGCCGGGTCTTGCAGAGGCTCGTCGGCGTAGGCGGCGCGGGTCAGGCGCTCCAGCTCGGCCAGTCGTGTCCGGCCGCCGAGGCGGTCGCCCTCGACCTGGCCGTGGCCCAACTCCTGGCCATCGATGACGTCGTCGCAGTGCCGGCACCAGGCATAGAGCAGTACCGCGCTCTCGCGGGTCTCGGGGGCGAACAGCTTGGCGGCGGCGGCGAAGCTCTTGGAGCCGACGGCGATGCTCTGTTCGGCGTGGTCGACGACATCATGGCTGGCAGTCATGGCTAACCGTGCTCCTCGAGGATGACGCTGGCGGTGGCCTTGGCCGACCCCACCACGCCCGGCACGCCGGCGCCGGGGTGAGTGCCCGCGCCGACCAGGTAGAGGTTGGGGATGACGGTATCGCGATTGTGCGGCCGGAACCAGGCGCTCTGGGTGAGGATGGGCTCCAGGGAGAAGGCCGAGCCCAGGTGGGCATTGAGCTCCTGGCGGAAATCGGCCGGAGTGAAGATGCGCGAGGTGACCAGGTTGGCGCGCAGGCCGGGCATGTAGCGCTCTTCCAGGTAGGCGAGGATCTTGTCTCTCAGGCGCGGACCTTCGACGCTCCAGTCGACGTCGGCATTGCCCAGGTGCGGCACCGGCGCCAGCACGTAGTGGGCGCTGTGGCCGGGCGGTGCCAGGGACGGATCGGTGACGCAGGGCGAATGCAGGTAGAGCGAGAAGTCGTCCGGCACGCCGGGACCCTTGAAGAGTTCGTCGATCAGGCCGCGATAGCGCTGGCCGAAGCAGACCATGTGGTGTTCGAGACCGACCGGGGGCTGGCTCAGGCCGAAGTGGATGACGAACAGCGACATGCTGTGCCTCTTGCGCTTGAGGCGGTTGCCCTCGACCACGCCATGGGTGTGGTGGCCGAGCAGCTTGCGATAGGTGTGGACCACATCGGCATTGGACGCCACCAGGTCGGCATCGACCCGGCTGCCGTCGGCCAGGCAGACACCGGTGGCGCGATTGCCTTCGGTGAGGATGCGCTCCACCGGGGCGTTCAGGCGCAACTCGCCGCCGAGGTCGACGAAGAGCTTCAGCAGTCCCTGCACCAGCGCGTGGGTGCCGCCCTTGGCGAACCAGACGCCCCACTTGCGCTCCAGCGCATGGATCAGCGCGTAGATCGAGGAGGTGGCGAAGGGATTGCCGCCCACCAGCAGGGTATGGAACGACAGGGCCTGGCGCAGCTTTTCGTTCTTCACGAACCCCGACACCTGGGTGTAGACGCTGCGCCAGGCGGTGAGCTGGGCCAGCTTCGGCGCAGCGGCGAGCATGTCGCCGACCTTGAGGAAGGGCTTGGCGCCGAGGCGGACATAACCCTCTTCGAAGACTGCCTGGGAATAGGCCAGGAAGCGCTGGTAGCCGGCCACGTCATCCGGCTCCAGGGCGCGGATCTGCTCGTCCAGGCGGGCCTGGTCGTTGACGTAGTCGAAGCGGGTGCCGTCTTCCCAGCACAGCTGGTAGAAGGGACTGACCGGCAGCAGCTCCACATAGTCACTCATCCGCCGGCCGCTGAGGGCGAACAGTTCTTCCAGGGCCGAGGGGTCGGTGATGACGGTGGGGCCGGCGTCGAAGGTGAAGCCGGCATCCTGGTAGACGTAGGCGCGGCCGCCGGGCTTGTCGCGACCCTCGATGAGGGTGGTGGCGATACCGGCCGACTGCAGGCGGATCGCCAGGGCGATACCGCCGAAACCGGCGCCGATGACGACGGCTCGCTTGGGCGCGTTACCTTGGGTCATGTTGCTTCCTTGAACTGGGGAGGACGAGCCAGGGCGGCATCCAGCGCTGGTTTCAGCGGTACCGGCGGTTTGCCGGAGAGGATGCGCAGCCGATCGAAGGCGGTGAGACGGCCGGCGTAGAAGCGCTGGATGAGGGGTTCGCCGAGGCCGTAGAACCTTTGCATGACGCGCACCCGGTGTTCGGGGCGGCCGGCGAGAAAGAGCATGCGATTGAGCAGGCGGAAGAAGCCCTGCCGTTGCCAGCGTCCCTGGGCGTAGTGGCGCAGGGTTTCGCGCAGCGCCGCGCTGGAACTGAAGGGCTGGGCGGCCAGGTGTTCCGCCAGGCGGACGGCTTCGGGCAGCGAGTAGCCGGTGGTGGGATGAAACAACCCGGCGGCCAGGCCGATGGGCGCGCCGGCCGTGACGTGGTCCCAGTAGCTGTCCACGTCGCCACCGAGAGTGATGGGCAGGATGCCCTGTTCTTCGCGCAGCACCTCGGCGATGGTCCAGCCCCGCTGGTGGGCGTAGTCGGCCAGGTGCTGGCGCAGGCGTTCCACCGGCAGGCTTTCGCCATCGGCGTAGTAGGTGTCCTCGATCAGCAGGCGGTCGGACGCCAGTGGCAGGGTATAGACGAAACGATAGCCGTCCAACTGGTCGACGGTGGCGTCCATCACGATGGGCTCGGTAAGGCCATGGGGACTCGCGAGGCGTACCTCCTGGCCGAGGAATTTCTGGTAGCCGAGCCACAGCGCCGGATCCGGCCGCGGCCCTCGGGCATCGATCACCGCTCCGGCGGCCAGGGTGTAGCCATCGGTGAAGACTATTCCATCGTCCTGCAGCCGCAGCACCTTGCGGCCCAGCAGCAGGCGCTCCGCCGGCAGGCGTGCGTTCAGTACCTCATGGAAGCGTTCGGCACTGATGCTGGCGTAGCCGCTGCCGAGTCGCCGCTGACGTTGGGGGAAACGCACTTCATAGCCCGGCCAGCGGTGGGCGACCAGGGGATCGATCCAGGCGTGCTGGGAGGCGGTGAGGTCTGGCTGGTGGAAGGACCAGGTATGGTTGCCGCCCAGTCGCGGAGCGGCTTCCACCAGGCGCCAGTCCAGTTCCGGGCGGGTTTCGGCCAGGCGCAGGGCGAGCAGGCCGCCGGCGAGGCCGCCGCCGACGATCAGCAGGTCAGGACGCACGATCCCGTCCTCGCGTCGCCAGGCCATCGACCAGTCGCGCCGCCGTGCTGGCGCCACCGGCCGCGGCGGCGATGGGTACGAAGCGCTCGGCCGCCCGCCGATAGGCGGGATCGGCCAGCACCGCCCCGAGGGCCTGGGCGAGGCGGGCGCGGCTGGCCAGGCGTGGCGCCAGGCAGATACCGGCGCCGACCCGCTCCAGCCGGCGGGCGATACCTGGCTGGTCGAACACCATGGGCAGCGCCAGCATGGGTTTGCCGGCGGCCAGGCAGTCCAGCACGGTATTGAAGCCGCCATGGGTGATGACGGCATCGGCACGGGCGATGACGGCTTCCTGAGGCGCGAAGTCGGTCACCCAGGTGGCGCCGTCGTCCAGCAGTTGTCGCTCGGCGGTGCCGTCGAGGCGGCCACAGTGGGCGATCAGTACCTGCGCATTGAGTTGGCGACAGGCCTGGGCCACTCGCCGGAACAGCGCCAGTCGACTGCCCTGCAGGGTACCGAAGGAGGCGAAGATGAAGGGGCGTTGCGGATCTATCTCTAGGTCGAAGCGCTGCTGCTGGACGCTGGGCGAACGTAGCGGGCCGACCTCATGGAACTGCGCGGGTGGGGCGCGCCGCGGAAAGTCGAAACCCGGCAGGCACTGGCTTAGCTGCAGGTAGGGCGAGAAGCAGTCGTCCAGCGTCCGCCGGTCGCCGAGCCCGAACGTCTGGGCATGGCGCTGGATGACCTTGCCCTGGTTGCCCATCATCAGGTCGAACACCCGGGTCGCCCCCTGGACGATCTGGCGTTCGCGCTCGCTGGTGGGGTAGGCGAAGGGCAGGGTGGGCAGCGGCAGGTCAGGCTCGCGATTCATCGGCACCGCGCAGGCCAGAGAGGCATAGGGCAGCCCAAGATGGTCCCCCAGCAGGCCACCGGCGGGCTCCATCTGGTCGGCGATCAGGCAGTCGACACCCAGGTCGCGCAGGGCGGCCGGGCCCTCGCGGCAGAACAGGTCGGTGTTGCGCGCCATGTCGGCGATCACGCCGAACACCGCCCAGGGCTGGCGACTGGCGGTGCGGGCGAGCAGGGGCGGCAGGCTGCCGCGCGGATGGCTGGCGGCGCCGATGGCCTGGAAGTCGATGCCGGGCGGGCGTGGGCGGTCGCCGACGTCGGCCTGGTGCAGCAGGGTGACGCGATGGCCGAGCTGTACCAGGGCCTCGCCCAGCACCAGATGGGTGGACAGGTGGCTCGGCAGCGGCGGCGAGATCAGGGCGACATGCATGGCGGCGTCCGGTCGGCTGGCCTTCACTATGGGCGTTGCAGCGCGTTGGCGTCCAGCAGCTCGGCTTGGCGCAGCTGGGCCAGATCGGCCGAGCCGGTGCAGAAGCAGGCGATGCGCAGTTGCTCGATGACCACGCGAAAATGCGCGATCACCGCCTCGGTGGATTGGGTCGCGCCGGGCAGCGCGGCGGCCGCCTGGCCGGCGAGGTCGGCACCGAGGCGGATGGCCTTGGCCACGTCGATGCCGTCGCGGACGCCACCCGAGGCGATCAGGGTCACCTGCGGGCAGGCGGCGCGCACCTGGCGCAGGCTCTCGGCGGTGGGGATGCCCCAGTCGGCGAAGGCGCGGGCGATGGCGCGCTGCTGCTCGTCGCGGGCGCGCTCGGCTTCCACCGCCGCCCAGCTGGTGCCGCCGGCACCCGCCACGTCCAGCACGGCTACGCCAGCGTCCAGCAACTGGCGGGCGACCCGCCCGGACAGGCCTGCCCCCACTTCCTTGACGACCACCGGCACGGAGAGATGTGTAACCAGGTTTTCCAGGGCGCCCAGGATGCCGTGCCAGCGGCGATCACCGCCGGCCTGCACGGCTTCCTGCAGGGGATTGAGATGGATGATCAGGGCATCCGCCTCGATCATCTCCACGGCGCGCCGGGCTTCGTCGAGACCATACCCTGCCACCAGTTGCGCCGCGCCGAAGTTGGCCAGCAGCGGCACGTCCGGCGCGAGCCGGCGCAGTTCGCTGGTCAGGCCCTGGTCGCCACCCTGCTGCAGGGCGATGCGCTGGGAGCCGACGGCCAGGGCGATACCCAGGGCTTGGGCGGCTTCCGCGAGATGACGATTGATCAAGGCGGCCCGCTCGGGGCCGCCGGTCATGGAACTGATCAGCAGGGGTGCCGCCAGAGAGCGGTCGAACAGCCGGGTGCGGAGATCGATGTCGTCCAGGTCGAGTTCAGGCAGGGCGCAATGGGCGAATCTCAGGGCATCGAAGCCCGTGGTGATCGCGCTGCGGGCCTTGTGGGGATCCAGCACGATATCCAGATGGTCGTTCTTGCGGCTTGCCAGTTCCCAATCCACCATGTCTTCTAGAGTCCGCCCTGAGTGACCTTTCGTCGGTCGTTGTGGTCTGGTAGGGGACGACGGGTTCGCTTTGCGAAGGACCTAATCCACCGAGGTGCGACCGTTCGTCGGTCCTACACCTGGAGTATCTCGACTCATGGCGACCGTATTAGTGCCGAACGCGACAGACAATTTCGCCGCTACCCTGCAATGGCAGCGTACCCGTATCGACGAGCGTCTGGCAGGGCTGTTGCCGGCCGGTGACGATCCCGTCGCCGAGGCCATTCGCAGTGGGGTCCTCGCGCCCGGCAAACGGCTGCGGCCGTTGCTGATGATCCTGGTCGCCGATGATCTCGGGCAACCCGACGACGCCGTGCTGGATCTGGGCTGCGCGGTGGAGATGGTGCATGCCGCCTCGCTGTTCCTCGACGACATGCCGTGCATGGACGACGCCCGCCTGCGCCGCGGCCGGCCGACGTTGCACGTGCAGTATGGCGAGGACGTGGCCATGCTGGCCGCCGTGGCCCTGCTCAGTCATGCCCTGCGCCTGGTGGCCGGCCTGCAAGGGGTACCGGCGGAGATCCGGACCCAGATGGTCTGCCAGCTTGCCGATGCCGTGGGTACCGCCGGACTGGTCTGCGGCCAGTACCATGATCTGCACGGGGGGCGGCAAGCGCGCCCGGCCGATGCCATCGCCCTCACCAACCAGCTCAAGACCGGGGCGCTGTTCTCCGCTGCCTTGGGCATGGCCGGCCTGACCCTGGTTACCACCGCGGGGCAGCGCGAGGCGCTGCACGTCTTCGCCTGCCAGCTCGGCCTGGCCTTCCAGCTGCTCGACGATCTCGACGACGGCAAGGGCCTGGGCAAGGACGCCGGCAAGGACGGCGACAAGTCCACCCTGGTCAGCCTGCTGGGCCGTGAGCATGCCCAGCGCCAGCTGCAGAGCCATCTCAAGCAGGCGCGGGACGCCCTGGCCGCGGCGGATTGTGCCGATGGCGCCTTGGCGGGCCTGCTCGATATCATCTTTCGTCCGCGTTAGAAACTGTTCACGATCTGCTGCGCGTCGGCCAAACGGCGTTGAAAATGTTTTCGAAATGCTCATTTACCAATCGTAAACTGCGCTTTCTCAAGCATTTGATTCGCTGGCGCTCGCCCTACGGGCCAGCCGTTGGCTGTTACTCCCGTTGGTCGTTGCGCCTTGTTTGTCTCTAGCTCGCGAGATCGTGAATAGTTTCTCAGGGCGAATTCCTCGGCATCTTGCCCTCTAACCTCTTGAATGCCGTTTCCAATAGAGGAGTCTCGAGATGTCGAAGTGGAAAATCGCCTACAGCAACAGCGACGGTAATACCTCGGTGGTGTCCACCGAGGCCGAGCAGAAGCCCGACATGGAGCGCATCGCCCAGATCGTCCGCGACGATGCCCTGGAAGAGTACGACGACAGCGAAGTCCCCCGGGACTACGACGAGCCGACCGTGGCCCTGCTGGAGCGCCACGGCATCACCATTACCGGGATCACCGAGGAAGGTTGACCGCTAAGAGCCTGTTCAAAATCTGCTGCGCGTCGGCCAAACGGCGTTGAAAATGGCTCCGGAATGCTCATTTACCACTCGTAAACTCGCTCGCGAGCCCGGTCCGCTTCCTCAGCCCTTTGATTCGCTGGCGCTCACCCTGCGGGCCAGCCCTCGGCTGTTACTCCCGCTGGTCGTTGCGCCTTGTTTGGCTCTAGCTCGCGAGATTATGAACAGGCTCTAAGGTGTCTGGCTCTGGCGCAGGGGCCAGATACCCCCATCCCCCACCACGAAGAAGCGCCGCGTCGGATCGGGCGCCAGCAGGTGCCCGCCGGTAAAGTCGCCGAAGGCCGGCAGGATCAGGACCTCATCGTTCTCCAGACAGAAACAGGGCAGACGCAGTGCCTGGCGGCCGCGACCGTGCAAACGGAAGGCCGGATGGATGTGGCCGGCCAGCACCGGCAGGCGCGGGTGCGGATCGGGCTCGTGTTGCAGTGACAGGCCGTCCAGCTCCAGCGGCTCGGCGACCACGTCGATGCCCAGGGTGGCTGGCGGGTCACCCGCGCGGCGATCGTGATTGCCGCGGATCAGCAGCATGCGCAGCCGGGCCTGGCGTTCCCGCCAGCGCTCCAGCGTCTCCAGGGTAAGAGGCGCGCGGGACTCCGGGGCGTGCAGGAAGTCACCGAGAAAGATGATCTCCCGGCAGTCGTAGCGTTCCAGCAGGCCGTCCAGGCGAGCGACATTGCCGGCCGTGGTCCCGTGCGGCACCGGCTGGCCCAGGGCGCGAAAGGCCGCGGCCTTGCCGAAGTGGATGTCCGCCACCAGCAGTGCACGACGGGCTGGCCAGTACACGGCCTTTTCGGCGAGCAGCCAGAGTTCGATACCAGCGAGGACGAGGGAGTGGTAGGCAGGCATGACGGCTCCAGAAAACGCTTCCTGCTCTGATGGCCGTTGCGTTCCAGGGTTCAGCAGCGTTGCGTCCTGGGCAACACAGGCGCCCGGATCGGCTATTGGTAGCGACGGATGGGCAGACCATACTCGTCTGGATTGGCTGAGACGCACAGGGAGCGGAATCTATGACGGCACTTTGGCCACGGCTGCAGCAGCAGGCCCAGGATCAGGCGGCGCGTACACCGCGGCTGGCCGCTTATCTCGAGGCGCGGGTATTGCGGCATGACTCCTTCGCCGATGCTCTGGCCGATCGCCTGGCCCAAGGGCTGGCGCAACCCGCGGCCGGGGTGGAACTGCAGGGCTGGTTCGTCGAATTGCTCGACGCGGACGTCCTCGCCGCCGCCACTGCAGACCTGCAGCGCCTGGCGCTCATCAATCCGGCCTGCCCGGACGAACTCTGCGGCTTTCTCGAATTCCGTGGCTTCCTCGCGGTGCAGGTGCAGCGCCTGGCGCATCGCCTATGGCAAACCGGCGAGCGGCATCCGGCGGTGCTGCTGCAGAACTGGGCGGCCACCGCCTGGGGGCTCGATCTGCACCCGGCGGCGCGCCTGGGCCGTGGCCTCTTCGTCGACCACGGTCTGGGCCTGGTGATCGGCGAGACGGCGGTGGTGGAGGACGAGGTCAGCCTCTGGCATGGCGTCACCCTCGGCAGCACCCTCAACGAGAGCGGCGACCGGCATCCCAAGATTCGCCGCGGCGCGCTGATCTGCGCCGGGGCCACGGTGCTGGGCAATATCGAGGTGGGTGCCGGCGCCCTGGTGGCCGCCGGCGCGGTAGTGACCCGTCCGGTGCCGGCAGGGCGGGTCGTCGGTGGCGTACCGGCGCGCGACCTGGGAGCGGTCCCCGCCGCCCTGGGCGCCCTGCAAGCCGCGGAGGTGGTCTGATGGCCCTGGCCCAGCGACGCTTCGGCATCGATCATCCCCTGGTCAGCGTGCGGGACCATGCCGCCGCCCTGGCGAACTATCGGCGCCTGGGTTTCGCGCCGTCGCCCATCAGCTACCATCCCTGGGGCACCGTCACCAGCCTGATGATGTTTCCCAGCAACTTCATCGAATTGATCGGCGTAGCCGATCCCGCCAAGTTCGGCACCGGCGCGGTGGACGGTTTCTGCTTCGGTCGGCGGCTCGGTGAATTCCTGGCGCGGGAGGAGGGCGTGTCCCTGGTGGCGCTGCACAGTACCGATTGCGATGGCGACCATGCCGACCTGGTCACGCGGGGACTCGCCAGCCAGGGCCGCATCGATTTCCGCCGCGCCATGCGCCTGCCCGATGGCAGCCCCGGCGAGGCGGTGGTGTCCCTCGGCCTGTTCCTCGATGACGAACTGCCGGACGTGTCCAATTTCATCTGCCACCAGCATCGCCCCGAACTCATCTGGGTGCCAGGGTGGCAACAGCATCCCAACGGCGCCCTGGGTATCGACGCCTTGACCTACGTAGCCGCCGAGCCGGAACGCCTGGCTGCACGCTGGCGGCTGCTCTACGGCGAGGCGGCGGTAGGGCGCGACGGCGACTCGCTCCAGGCCGACACGGGCTGCGGCCTCCTGCGTGCCCTGACACCCGAGCAGGCGGCTGCCGAGTATGCAGCGGTCGGTCTGCCACAGGCCCGCGCCGAGCGCCCCCATGCCATCGCCATCCGGGTGGCGGTAGCCAGCCTGGCGCAGGTGCGCGAGGTGCTGGCTGACGGTGGCCTCGCGGGCGTCGAGCAAGGCGGCTGCCTGCAGGTGGCGCCTGAGCACTGCGGCAACGTCATTCTGGAGTTCGCCGAGCGGTGAGGTCGGCAAAGGGTTGATCGCGGCCAGGGCGGTCCGGGTCGAAGTTATCCGTAGCGTGGAAAACCGCGCCAACGTTTTCCACAATGGGTACGTGCTTGATCCATGGATAAGGCTGCGCCGTTATCCAGGCTACACGGCGAATCGCGGCCATGGGCCGCTCCTACAAAAGCATCCCGTAGTGTGGAAAACGGCGCAGCCTTTTCCACGGGGAGTTCGCCACGAGCGTTCCCTCAGCCCTCCCCGAGGGAGAGGGGGCGCTTCGAGCGGATGTTCGTCTTCGGGGCTCAGGTGATAAGACAGTTGCTCCTACGGGGCCACTGTAGGAGCGGCCCATGGCCGCGATCCACTGAAACACAACCTATGACCACCATTGACCTCACCGAGGTGCATGGCCGTCGTCGGCCCGGTAAACTGGTGATTCACTAGAGTCCGGAGCGACCCATGTCGACGTCCTTCGCCCAGATGCTGGAAAACATCACCCCCGATATCTACGAGGGCCTGAAGCTGGCCGTGGAAATCGGCAAATGGCCCGATGGCCGCAAGCTGAGCCGTGACCAGGTGGAGCTATGCCTGCAGGCGGTCATCGCCTACGAGGCCAAGCACCTGCCCGAGGACCAGCGGACCGGCTACATGGGGCCCCAGGAATGCGCTTCCAAGTCGGTACCCATCGAGAACATCCTGTTCAAGTCCGACGCCATTCACTGATCGTCCGCGCATCGCCCGACGAGGTGCCCTTCGCGAGAAGAGGCACCTCGCGCTTTTTAGAGAATAGAGAAACACCACCGTGATGACCGAACTGGGCCGTGGCGCCCTGCGCAAGATGGCCGTGACCCTGGCCGACCCCGTGAACTACGCCTTTCGCCTCGATGAGCGCGAGGTGCCGGTCAATCCGCTGATCGGCCGTCGCGTGCGGCTCGAATACCTGGGCGCCATCCATTGCACCCACTGCGGACGCAAGACCCGCAAGAGCTTCAGCCAGGGCTACTGCTATCCCTGCTTCACCGCGCTGGCCCAGTGCGACAGCTGCATCGTCAGCCCCGAGAAATGCCACTACGAACACGGCACCTGCCGCGAACCGGAGTGGGGCGAGACCTATTGCATGATGCCCCACGTGGTCTACCTGGCCAATTCCTCGGGCCTCAAGGTGGGTATCACCCGCGCCACCCAGCTGCCCACCCGCTGGATCGACCAGGGTGCCTACCAGGCGCTGCCGATCCTGAGGGTCGCCACCCGCCAGCAATCCGGCCTGGTGGAAGACGTGCTGCGCAGCCAGGTTAGCGATCGCACCAACTGGCGCGCCATGCTCAAGGGCGTGGCTGCGCCGGCGGACCTGGTCGAGGTGCGCGAGCGGATCTTCGATGCCTGCGCCCAGGGGCTGGACGATCTCCAGGGCCGCTTCGGCCTGCAGGCGATTCAGCCGGTGGTCGACATGGCGCCCATCGAGATCCATTATCCGGTGACGGTCTATCCCACCAAGGTGGTCAGCCACGACCTGGAAAAGACCCCCGTGGTTGAAGGCACGCTGCTGGGCATCAAGGGTCAATACCTGATGTTCGACACCGGCGTGATCAACATTCGCAAGTACACGGCCTACCAGTTGGCCGTGTCCGCCTCCGCAGCAGAGATGTAAGGACGTAAGCCATGCGCACCGACCAGCCCCAGACCATCTACCTCAAGGACTACCAGGCGCCGGAGTACCTCATCGAGGAAACCCGCCTCAGATTCGAGCTGCACGATGACCAGACCCTGGTGCATACCGAATTGCGGCTGCAGCGTAACCCCGCGCGTGGTGGTGGCCTACCGCCGCTGGTACTGCACGGCGAGGAACTGGAGCTGTTGACGGTGGCCCTGGACGACCAGGCCCTGGCGGCGGGCGACTACCAGGTCGAGGGTGGCAGCCTGACCCTGCAGCCGCGGGGTGAGGCCTTCGTGCTCAAGACCTCGGTGCGTATCCATCCGGAGACCAACACCGCCCTGGAAGGGCTGTACGTCTCCGGCAAGATGTTCTGCACCCAGTGCGAGGCGGAAGGTTTCCGCAAGATCACCTACTACCTGGACCGGCCGGACGTGATGAGCGTCTTCACCACCACGGTGGAAGCCGACAAGGCCAAGTATCCGATCCTGCTCTCCAACGGCAACCCGGTGGCCAGTGGCGACGCCGAGGGTGGCCGTCACTGGGCCACCTGGGAGGACCCCTTCCCCAAGCCGGCCTACCTGTTCGCCCTGGTGGCCGGTGATCTCCGGTCCGTGGAAGACCGCTACCGCACCGGTAGCGGTCGCGACGTGGCCCTGCGCATCTATGTCGAGCCGGAAAACATCGGCAAGCTGCAGCACGCCATGGACAGCCTGAAGAAGTCCATGCGCTGGGACGAAGAGGTCTATGGCCGCGAATACGACCTGGACATCTTCATGATCGTCGCGGTGAACGACTTCAACATGGGCGCCATGGAGAACAAGGGCCTCAACATCTTCAACTCCGGCGCCGTGCTGGCCAGCCCGCGCACCGCCACCGACGCCGCCCACCAGCGGGTCGAGGCCATCGTCGCCCACGAATACTTCCACAACTGGTCGGGCAACCGCGTGACCTGCCGCGACTGGTTCCAGCTGTCGCTCAAGGAAGGCTTCACCGTGTTCCGCGACGCCGGCTTCAGCTCCGACATGAACTCGCCGACGGTCAAGCGCATCGAGGACGTGGCCTTCCTGCGCACCAACCAGTTCGCCGAGGATGCCGGCCCCATGGCCCACCCGGTGCGCCCGGACCACTTCATCGAGATCTCCAACTTCTACACCCTGACGGTGTACGAGAAGGGCGCCGAGGTGGTGCGGATGCTGCACACCCTGCTGGGGCCGGAGGGCTTTCGCAAGGGCACCGATCTCTACTTCGAGCGCCACGACGGCCAGGCGGTCACCTGCGACGACTTCGTCAAGGCCCTGGAAGACGCCAACGGTGCCGACTTCAGCCAGTTCAAGCGCTGGTACAGCCAGTCCGGCACTCCGCGCCTGGCGGTCAGCGACAGCTATGACGCCGCGGCCAAGACCTATCGCCTGACCTTCAGCCAGAGCTGCCCGCCCACCCCGGGCCAGCCGACCAAGGAACCCTTCGTCATCCCGGTCCAGCTGGGCCTGCTGGATGGCCAGGGTCGCGAGCTGCCGCTGCGCCTGGAAGGCGAGGACGCGGCCCAGGGTACCGACCGGGTACTGTCGGTCACCCAGGCCGAGCAGACCTTCGTCTTCGTCGAGGTGCCCGAGCGGCCGCTGCCGTCGCTGCTGCGGGGCTTCTCCGCGCCGGTCAAGCTCAGCTTCCCCTACAGCCGCGAGCAGCTGACCTTCCTCATGCAGCACGACAGCGACGGCTTCAATCGTTGGGACGCTGGCCAACAGCTGGCGGTCCAGGTGCTGCAGGACATGATCGCCGGCCAGCCACTGGACAGCCGTCTGGTAGAGGCCCTGCGCACCGTCGCCGCGGACGAGTCCCTCGATCCGGCCATGGTTGCCGAGATGCTGTCGCTGCCGGCCGAAGCCTATCTGGTGGAGCTGTCCGAGCAGGCCGATCCCAGCGCCATCCACGGTGCTCGCCGCCAGGCTCGCCTGGCCATCGCCGAGGCCCTGCGTGACGTGCTCTGGCAGCGCTACCGCAGTGCCCGCGAGGCGTCGCGCGCCACGCCCTACCAGGCCAGCGCGGACCATATCGCCCGCCGCAGCCTGCAAAACGCCGCGCTCGGCTACCTGATGCTGCTGGAAGAGCCGGAGGCCCGCGATGCCGCTCTGGAACAGTTCGACAACGCCGACAACATGACCGAGCGCCTGGCCGCGCTGAGTGCCCTGGTCAACTCCGGTTTCGAGCAGGAAAAGGCGGATGTGCTGGCGCGCTTCTTCGAGGAGTTCAAGGCCGATCCGCTGGTGATGGATACCTGGCTCAGCGTCCAGGCTTCCAGCCCGCTGCCGGGCGGTCTGGCGCGCGTCCAGGCGCTGATGGAGCACCCGGTCTTCACCCTGAAGAACCCCAACAAGGTGCGAGCGCTGATCGGTGCCTTCGCCAATGCCAACCTGGTCAATTTCCACGCCGAGGATGGCAGCGGCTATCGCTTCCTGGCCGACCAGATTATCACCCTCAACCGCCTCAATCCGCAGATCGCCTCGCGCCTGCTCACGCCCCTGACCCGCTGGAAGAAGTACGGCCCGGCGCGCCAGGCGCTGATGCGCGCCGAGCTGGAACGCATCCTGGCCAGCGGCGAGCTGTCCAGCGATGTCTACGAGGTGGTGAGCAAGAGCCTGGCATAACGCCTTCGGCAGAGCTCCTTGCCGGGCCTCGCGCCGCGAAGCCCGGCATCTTCCATCAGGGCCTGACGTCTAGCCGTCGGGCTTTTTTCGCCCGTCATCTCCCCGGCGGCTATAGTCGGACATCAGCTACCGCCTCGCGACCGAAAAGGCGCGCACTTCCGTGTGCCAGGCAACTCGTCTCCACTCGGACGCCGCTTGGCTGATAGACGTGTTTTAGTCTGACAGCTGTATTCAAATCAGCTGCAGAACGAGGAATAGCCGCCGACAGGGTAGGCGATAGGCCTCCATGAGCAACCCGGCACACCCAGCGGCAGAGAACGGAGCGGCAGATGAGTCATGCACAGTTGATGGATTGGGGATTCGTCCTGATAACCCTGTGCAACATCCTGCTGATCGCCCTCGTCGTGTTCCTCCTCTGGCAGCGTCATTTCGCCAACGACACCGCCGCCAAGGTCGAGAGCGAGAACGAGGACGCATCGTCTGTCATCTCGCCTGAGATCGTTGTCCCCCCGGCCGAGGCCCCGCCATCAACCCCTCCCGGCCCTGCGCCGAACCGTAACGTCGACCTCTTCGACGAAGGCCCGGAGGAGGTGTACGACGAGAATTACCCCGACTGGAAGAAGAGCGACGACCCCTACGTAGAGGAGCTGCTGTCCCACCGCGAAGCCCTGGAGCTCAAGGTGGACAACATGGTCATGCGGCTCACTCGTGCCCACAAGGTGGTGACCGGACTGCGCGCGCAGAATCGTGAGCTGCGCGCGTCCGAGGCCCGGGCCCAGCGCCTGCAGGAAGAATTGACCCGGACCCAGACCACCCTGGCCCAGATTCGTCAGGAGCGGGATGCCCTGATGGCGGAGTTGCATCCCGGCCGCAAGGTGGGCTCGGCACCGCGCACGCCGACCGACAGCGACGCGCCAGCTCCGTCCTGAGCGGTCGCTTGCGGGCTGGTCACACCAGCCATCCGCTCAACCGCCACATCCGTCGTGCGGTGGACTGCGGCTGGGTGGAAGTCCCTAGACTGGAGCCTTCCGGCCTAGCTCAAGGACGATTCGATGAAACTGCTGCTGTTGCTGGCCGCCCTGGTGGCCATCGGCCTGTTCGCCGTCAGCCTCTACAACGCCCTGGTCACGGCGCGTAACGCCTGCCGCAATGCCTTCGCCCAGATCGACGTCCAGCTCACCCGCCGCCACGACCTGGTGCCCAACCTGGTGGAGGCGGTGAAGGGCTATCTGCGCCATGAGCGCGAGACCCTGCAGGCGGTGATCGCCGCGCGCCAGCAGGCGGAATTCGGCCTGCAGAAAGCCAAGACCCACCCGGACGATCCGGCGGCCCTGCAGGCCCTGGGCGCCAGTGAGAACCAGCTCGGCCAGGCCCTTGGCCGGCTGCTGGCGGTGAGCGAGAGCTATCCCGAACTCAGGGCCAGCGAGAACGTACAGCAGCTCAGCGAAGAGCTGGCGTCTACCGAGAATCGCATCGCCTATGCGCGCCAGGCCTACAACGATGCGGTGATGGACTACAACAACCGCCGCGAGACCTTCCCCGGCAATCTGCTCGCGGCCCGCTTCGCCTTCGTTCGGGCACAGCCGCTGCCGCTGGAGGAGGGCGTTTCCCGCCAGGCGCCGCGCATCAGCCTGGGCTGAACCGGTGCGCTTCGTTCTCGACCAGTCTGCCGCCCGACGCCGGACGCGGCTGTGCTTCCTGCTGTTCGCCCTAATTCTGCTCGGCCTCGCTGCCGTGGGTGGCAGCGTCGCGCCCCTGGCCTTGTCGCCAGGTGTGGTGGCGCGCCTGGGTGGGGTAGGGGCGGCTCAACTGCTCACGGCCCTCGGCCTGCTGCTGGTCCTGACTGGCGCCTCGCTGTGGAAAGTCCGCCAGCTCGCGCGCCAGGGCGGCGCAGCGGTGGTGACGGCACTGGGCGCCACGCCCCTGGACGAACTCGCCGGGGCCGCTGCCCAGCGGCTGCGCAACGTGGTGGAGGAAATGGCCATCGCGGCGGCCGTCCCCGTGCCGCGTCTTTACCTGCTGGCCGACGAACCAGCCATCAACGCCCTGGTGGCCGGCTACGGTCCGGCCGACGCCGTGCTCTGCGTGACCCATGGCGCCCTGGAGCGGTTGGATCGCGCCGAGCTGCAAGGCCTGGTCGCCCATGAATTCAGCCATCTGCTCAATGGCGACATGCGCCTCAACCTACGTCTGATCGGCTGGTTGCACGGCATCAGCCTGCTCGCCGACCTGGGCCGCGAACTGCTGGTCACCCGCGCCCGTGGCTCGGGCAAGAGATCGCTGCAGGCCGCCACCCTGTTCGAGGTGGTCTTCGGCCTGACCCTATACGTCTGCGGCTCCCTGGGCCTGGGCTGCGCGCTGTTGATCCAGGCCGCGGTATCCCGTTCGCGGGAGCGGCTGGCCGATGCCTCGGCAGTGCAGTTCACCCGCTATCCACAGGGGCTCGCCGGCGCCCTGCAAAAGATCGCCGCGCATCCCCTGCAGGGGCGGCTCTACCACCCCAAGGCGCGCAGCGTCGCCCACATGCTGGTGGGTGACGCCGGCGCCTCCTGGTTCGCCACCCATCCGCCGCTGCTCGAGCGTATCCAGCAGCTCGATCCGTCCTTTTCGGCGCACGAACTGCAGCGTCTGCGGGCCGAAGCCAGCATTCCGCTGGGCAAGGCCTACGTCGCGGGCGAGCCGCCGCCAGTGGTCAGGGCCGAGTCTGCCGCCGCGGTACCCATGGCAGAGCTGCCCTCGGTCGCGGCGGCGGCCGCCTTGCTCACCGCGTTGCCCGTGCGCCTGCGCGAAGGCACCCGTCAGCCCGACGTGGCCTGGCCGTTGCTCCTGCATCTGGCCGGGGCGTCCGCCCCGGCCCTGACCCCCGCGCTGGCCGGTGACCTTGTCGATCTGCATCCCGCCCTGCGGCTGCCCCTGGCGCAACTGACCTTTCCGGCCCTGCGACAACTGCCGCGGGCGAGGCTGCGCGAGGTACTGGTAGCGCTCAAGGCCCGTCTGGAGCCTCGCGCCGCGAGCGATCTGAGCAGCTATTGCCTGGCCAGGGTGCTGCAGCGCCAACTGGTCGCCAGCCTGGCCCCGGCCCGCCAGCGCCCCGCCGGTCGCCTTACCCTGGCCCAGGGCGAGGCGGCCATCGTCGCACTCTATGCCGTGGTGGCCGAGCAGGCCCATGACAGCTTCAAGGCGGCGCAGCGGGCGTTCCTGCTTGCCATCGCCGCGACCTTTCCGGGACGGCATCTCGTCTATACACCACCGCCGCTATGGCGCCCAGCGCTGGAGCGGGCCCTCGATGGCCTTGCCCTGTTGGTGCCGGAAGCCCGCACGCTGGTCCTGGAGGGCTTGCTCTGCTTGATCGAAGCGGATAACAAGGTGAAAACCACCGAGCTAGAACTGCTCGGGCTGTTCTGTGCGATGCTGGAATTGCCCCGGCCACTGGTTAAAGAAAGCGCTTCGCTGACCGATGACGTTTCATCACGAGCTTTCCACCGTTCGGTCGATGCTAGCCAACTGCTATCGAATTCCTGATCCAAGGCGCTTTCGTGGGCGTATGCTGGCCTGGGAAATAATCTGACGTATGCAGAGCAGGGAAGGGGCATGAAATTCCTCGTGGTAGATGACAGCCGAGCGGTTCAGACCATCATCAAGCGCATCCTGGCCAACACCGGGTACAAGGACAGCGAGCTGCGCACGGCCTCTACCGGCGAAGAAGCCCTGGCGCTTCTGAGTGACTGGACGCCCAACCTGGTGCTGACCGACTGGCACATGCCGGGCATGACGGGCCTGGAGCTGCTGCAGGCCATTCGTCAGAGCGCCGGGGCCGAGATCCAGGTGGGCTTCGTCACCACCGAATCCTCGGCGCGCCATGTCGAGGAGGCCTATCGCAACGGAGCGGCCTTCGTCGTGACCAAGCCCTTCACCCAGGAAACCCTGCAGCAGGCGGTGCTGACGGTGCTTCAGGATGGTGCCAGCGCCGAGCAGGCCATCCAGTCTTCCGAGCGGGAAAGTCTGCCACTGCCGACCCGCTTCAACCCCGATACCCAGGTCATCCAGAAGCTGCTCGGGCTGTCGTCCATCGTCTGCCACATCGAGCCCATGGCGCCGATCCCGGTCGACCGCCTCGCCTTACCCTACCTGATCGGCATCTACAGTCATCCGCAGAGCAAGGCATTGGAAGCCGTGTGCCTGCTGGATCTCAACGCGGCCTGCATCCTCGGCGGCTCGCTCGCCGGGTTCTCGCCCGCTGCCATCCATTCGGCCATCGCCAGTGCGACCCTGAGTCGGGAAATCTACGAGAACGCGGCGGCCTTCCTGGCTGATCTGAGTGGCATGATTTCCGCCGGCAAGGGCGGCTCGCCGCTGGTGTTGGGTACCAGCCATCTGGTGCAGAAACCCTTCGAGAAGCTCTATAGCCTGTGGCGCCAGAACAACGGGCGTGCCGATTTCAGCCTGTCCTTCCCCGGGCTGGGTGACGGCTTCATCGCCCTGCTGCTGAGCTGAGCAGCATGTCCGATTCGCGGTTCGTCGAATGGGGCTTTCTGCTGGTTACCAGCTCTAACGTCCTGTTGATCGGGCTCGTCCTGACGCTGCTCTGGCAGCGCCTCTTTCCCCGCGCCCGCGAAGAGCAAGCGCCGGACGCCACCCAGGCTAGCGACGCTGCGAAGGCTGTGCCCGCCCCGGGGACCGACGCGGGGCTCGTCGCCGACGGCCAGGTCCAGGCGGCGGCTCAGCTGATCGAGAGTGCCCAGCAGCAGGATGTACTGCCGCTCGGCCAGGCGATGAGCGATAGCCTGGATCTGGTGGGGGCGCTCGATGAGGTCGACGAGGGGGCCTATCCCGACTGGAAGAAGAACAACCAGGCCCAGATCGATGGCCTGCTGTTCAACCGTGAAGCCCTCGAATTCAAGCTGGACGATCTCAAGTCCAAGCTGGATCGCGCGCACAAGCTGGTGACCAACCTGCATGCGCAGAATCGCGACTTGCGCGGTGCCGAGGCCAGGTTGCAGCGCCTTTCCAGGGAGCACGAGCAGACGCAGACCCAACTGCTGGAAACACGGCGCGAGCGGGACGGTCTGCAGGCCACGGTGGAACGGCTGCAGGCGGAATTGGCGGAGTGGCGTGAGCGGCAACCCGCCGCCTTGCCGGTGACGGAAGCGGCGGCGGTGGAAGACGAGGTCCAGCACGAGCTGGAGGTCCTGCGCGAGAGCCTCGAAGAGGAGCGGGCGAAGCTGTCGCGTACCCTGGTGGAGAAGGAATTCATCGAGCAGGTGTATATCGATACCGATGCCGTCACCGACGACTACCAGGCGCTGCAGCGGGAACATGCCGCGCTGCAGGAGCAGTTGCGCGCGTTGCAGGCGCGGCTGGAGGCCGGTCAGTCGGCGTAGAGGGCATCGCGGATGGCATCGGGGAAGGGCCCGCTCATGCCGGCGATGGCCGTGTTGGTGAGGATCACCACGCTCAACTCGCGAACGGGATCGATGAACCAGGCATTGCCGTAGACCCCGCCCCACTGCAGGGTGCCGGGATTTTGCGGCGTCTTCGCCGCTCGCGCATCACGCAACACCGCCGCGCCGAGGCTGAAACCCCAGCCCGGGGCGTCCTCGCGCTGCAACTGCGGAATTTGATCGTCCATGAACAGCCGCTGGCTGGCAGGTGACAGCAGCCGGCCCTGACGTAGCGCCTCCAGGAAGGCGAGATAGGCGCCCGCGCTGCCCTGCATGCCACCCCCACCGGAGGGAAAGGCGGTGGTCGAGAAGGCGCGCGCCGGAGAATAGAGGATACCGCCCTTGGGCAAAGGCAGCAGATAGGGCTCGCTCATGGGTTCCGGTCGCGGATAGCCGTCGCGATAGGCCGTTGCCAGGCGCGTGGCGTCGCTTACCTGGAAGGTCAGGTCCTGCAGGCCGAGCGGCGCGGCCACTTCGCGCCGCACCACCTCCGGCAGTGTCTGGCCGCTGGCGGCCTGCAGCACCCCGCCCACCACGTCCAGACCCAGGGAATAGCGCCAGGCGCTACCCGGTGGGAAGTCCAGGGGGACGCCGGCCAGGCGGCGCAGATTGTCCTCCAGGGTAAGGGTGGCGCCGTCGAGTCCGTCGGACACGCCGGCGCGGTGATAGGGGCCGTCGGCGTCCTCGCTGAAGCCGTAGTGCAGCCCGGATGTGTGGCTCAGCAACTGTGCCAGGGTGGGAACGGCCGGGGTGCCATTGGCCAGGCGCGTGGTGAAATAGGGCAGGTAGCGGCTCACCGGGGCCTGCAGATCCAATCGATGCTGGTCGGCCAGGCGCAGCGCGGTGACAGCCACCACCGGCTTGGTCAGGGAGGCGAAGCGGAACAGCTGGTCCTCTTGCATGGGGCGCTGAGCTTCACGATCGGCGAAGCCCGCCGCCCGGTGATACACCACCCGGCCGTGGTGCGCGACCATCACTACCGTACCCACGATGCGCTGCTGGGCGATGGCGTGCTCCAGGATCGGGTCCAGGCGGGCAGCGAGATCGGCGTCCTCGGCCAGGGCTAGGGGGGCGCCGAGGCCCAGGCCGACGGCAGTGGCGAGCAGTAGGGAAGACATCTGGTTTAAGCTCCTGACGAACGCCGGTGACGAGACCGGCCAAGGGAGGAATCCTCGCATGATTCGCGACATTTTGAAGATGGGTGATCCACGCCTGCTGCGGGTTGCCCCGCCGGTAGCCGCCGAGCGACTCGGCTCGCCCGAATTGCAGACGCTGATTCAGGACATGTTCGACACCATGGCCGCCGCCGGTGGCGTAGGCCTGGCCGCGCCGCAGATCGGCGAGGATCTGCAACTGATGGTGTTCGGCTTCGACCGCAATGAGCGCTATCCGGAGGCGCCGCCGGTCCCCCGGCAGGCGCTGATCAATCCGCGTATCGAGGTACTGGATGCCACCGAGGAGCTGGGCTGGGAAGGCTGCCTGTCCATTCCCGGGCTACGCGGCGAGGTACCGCGGGCGCGACGCATTCGCTACCGGGGCGTGGACGGCTCCGGCCAGCCGGTGGACAAGGAAGCCGAGGGGTTCCATGCGCGGGTGGTCCTGCACGAGTACGATCATCTGATCGGCCGCCTCTATCCGTCGCGCATTCAGGACTTCGCGCGTTTCGGCTTCACCGAGGTGCTGTTTCCGGAACTTGCACCGGCGGCGCAGCGCTAGCGTCGAGCTGCGTCCGTACCACCGTGACCAGCTGTTCGAAGGGCAGGGCGCCGTCCAATGCCTGGGCTGCTTCGATGGGGGCCTGGGCCGAGCGCAGCAGCAGGGTTGGCACTGCAGTGATCCCCAGCGCCTCGGCGCGGTCCTCGGCGTGCAGCACCAGGTCACTGTAGTCGCCCGCGACGAGGTTGCGCTCCAGGGCCTGGGCATCCAGCCCGACGCGGCGCGCCAGGTCGGTGAGCACCGCCAGGTCACCGATATCGCGCCCTTCCTCGAAGAAGGCCTGGAACACCGCGAGGTGGAAGGCTTCGAAACGGTCGTGCTCGCGCGCGAATTCCGCCGCTTCCAGGGCCAGGCGACTACGCGGCTGCACCGGGGGCAGGCGCAGCACCATGCCGTACTCGGCTGCCAGCGGATAGACGGCGCGATCCCAGGTCCGTCGCAGGTAGTCGCCTGCGGGATCGAGGGTCGGAGTGGGTTCGGGACGTAGTTCGAAGGCATGCCACTCGATGGCGATGCGGTCGCCGAATTCCTCCTGCAGGCGCGCCAACTGGGGAAGTTCCAGGTAGCAGAAGGGGCAGACGTAATCGCTCCAGACATCCAGACGAACGCGCGGGGTGGCGGTCATGGCAGTGCTCCGGGAGGGCATCCTGTCGTCGGACCGCGATCCGGGACGGATGTTCGCTGAACAGGTCGATATCTGCCGGAGATCGCGCACAGACCTCTTCCAGGCCAGGCGCGCGCCATCCTGCCAGCGTCCCGTGCACGTCCCGGCAAGGCTTCACATCCGGAAAAGATAAAGCCTGCCTCGATACCAGGAATGCGTGGCGAGCCTCTTTCCAGAGACCTCCGCTGAACCTGTGCCAGCCCCCGGGTTCGTATGCGAGCATCTTTTCCTTCAGGCGATCAGGAACATCAACGTGGGTTTCATCGACCGCAAAGTGACCTTCCTTCGGCAGACCTTCTCCTATGTCGGCTGGTCGGTGTTCTGGCTACTGCTCTGGGACATCGCCGTGACCGTCGACTACATGATCTTCGTCGATCAACGCGCCCAGTTGCCCAGTATCCCGCTGACCCTGATCGGCTCGGCGCTGATCGTGCTCACCAGCTTCCGCAACACCAGCGCCTACCAGCGCTGGTGGGAGGCACGCACCCTCTGGGGTGGCATGGTCAACAGTTCGCGCAGCTTCGGCCGCCAGGTGCTGACGCTGATCGACGACGGTGACGAGCATTTCAACGCCATCAAGACCGTGCTGATCGAGCGCCACCTGGCCTATGTGCGTTGCCTGGCCTGCCAGCTCAGCGGCGATTCGCTGCCCAAGGAGGTCCGCAACTACCTGGGCAAGGAAGAGTGGGCGATGCGCAAGGAAACCAACAACTTCGCCAACGCCATCCTGAGCGGCTCGGCGAACCTCATCGCCCTGGAGTATCGCGCGGGACGGCTGGACAGCATCCGCCTGGAGCGCCTGGAGGCGACCTTCGTCGACATGTCCAACTGGCAGGGCGGCATGGAACGTATCGCCAACACCCCCTTGCCCTATCCCTACGTCAACTTCCCGCGGTTGTTCATCTTCCTGTTCTGCGCGTTGATGCCCATCGGGCTGGTGGAGAGCCTGGAGTGGTACACGCCGCTGGCGTCCACGGTGGTGGGCTTCATGTTCCTGGCCCTGGAGAAGGTCGGTACCGATCTGCAGAGTCCCTTCCAGCGCAGTCGCCACCAGATCACCATGGGCACCATCTGCACCACCATCGAGGGCAACCTGCGGACGATGCTGCGCGATGCCCGCGGCGGCTACGCCTCGGTCACTGAGATTGTTCGAGACTGTCGGACGTTATCAGACGAAAAGGAATCCAGCTGACGTGCTCCGATACCGGTTGGCCCTGGGCCATGGCCAGCGCCACGTCGACGGCCGTGCCACCCTGGCCCTTGGCATCCTGCAGCACGGTCACCGCCAGCTTGCCGGAACGCAGCTCCTGTAGGGCCTCGGGGGTGGCGTCGATGCCACCGATGAGTGCGTCCTTGGAATTCTTGCCCGCCTTTTCGAGTGCGCGAATGGCGCCCAGGGCCATCTCGTCGTTGTTGGCGGCGATGATGTCGAAGGCCATACCCTTCTTCAGCCAAGCGGCGACGGCATCGGTCGCCTGGTTGCGCTCCCAGTTGGCGGTGGTCTTCTGCACCACCTGCATCTCGGGATACTTGGCCACCACCTTCTCCACGTCCTCGGTACGCATCCGCGAGGAGGGATTGTCGGGGTCGCCCACCAGGATCGCGACCTTGCCACGGTAGTGCGCCCGCCGCGCCAGCTCTTCCATCTGCAGGGTGCCGGATTCCAGCTCGTTGGAGCCGACATAGGCGGCCTTGGCTGGCCATTGCTCGGGCAGGTACTGGCGATTGAGCAACACGATGGGAATGCCGGCAGCCGTCGCCTCGCGCAGGATGTCCGGTGCGGCCTTGATGACGGTCGGCACCACGATGAGGGCATCGACCTTGGCCGCGATCAGGTTCCGTACCTGGCGCTGCTGCAGGACTGGATCGTTGTTGGCATCCATCACGAAGGTATCGGCGCCGAGCTGGCTGGCATGCTGTTCCATGCTGCTGCGCAACAGGTTCTGGAAGTTGTCGCTCTTGGCACCGGCGATACCGATCAGGGGTGTCGCCCCCAGGGTCGGGACCAGCCAGGCACTGGCGAGGAGGGCGACGAGCAGGGAGCTGAAACGGATAGGAGTCATGGCGAGGTCCCTTCAGACAGTAAAGCGATGCAGGAGTTGGCGTTGTCCCTGGGCCATCCGCGCCAGACCGTCGCTGCTGCGTGCGGTATCGTCCGCGCCCTGGGCCACCTGGGTGGCTGCGGTGCTGATATGCACCATCATGCGGCTGGTTTCCTGCACCGTGGTGCTCTGCTGTTCGGTGGCGGTCGCGATCTGCACGTTCATATCGCGGATGGTCGCCACCGCCTCGCTCATTACCTGTAGTGCCTGCTGGGAGCCGGAGGCGCGCTGCACGCAGTCGTCCGATAGCGCCTGACTGGTTCCCATGACGCTGACCACCGACTGAATCTTCTGCTGCATTTGCCCGATCATCTGCTGGATCTCGCTGGTGGAGCCCTGGGTCCGGCTGGCCAGGGAACGAACCTCGTCCGCCACCACGGCGAAGCCACGGCCTTGCTCGCCGGCGCGGGCCGCCTCTATGGCGGCATTGAGGGCCAGCAGGTTGGTCTGTTCGGCGATGGTACGAATGGCATCGACGATGCCGTCGATGCTCTGGCCATACCCCTGCAGCTCATGGGTGGCGCCGGTCGCCCGCTGGATCTGTTCAGCCTGCTGCTGGATGCCGCTGATGGTATCGCTGACCGCTGTCTGTACGCGCTGGGTGAGGCCGAGCGTCTGGTCGACCGCCTCGCGGGTTTCGTGGGCGCGCCGGGCGACTTCCTGGACGGTGCTTTCCATCTGGGTCATCGCCGAGGACGTCGACTCCAGGTGCTGGGTCTGAGCCTCCACCGCCGCCGTGGTGCGGCCGCTGACGGCCGCGTTCGTGTCGGCGGTACTCGCCAGGTCATCGGCGGATCGGGTCAGCTCGCCGAAGGTACCCCGCAGCATCTCGGTGAGTTCGTTGAGATAGCCGCCCAACTCGCCGAATTCATCCCGGCTGCCGGTATCGAAGCGAACCCGTAGATCGCCAGCGGTGACCTGGCGCAGGGCTTCGCGGAAGCGCCGTAGCGGACGGCGCAGGCCGCGCGCCACCCACAGGCCGATCAACAGGGCCGCGGCCACTGCGGCGGCGCTGGCGATCAGCAGCACAAGGCGGCTGCTGTGCACGGTCGCATCGGTGTCCTGCTTGCTCTGGGATGCCATGTCCACGGCCTGGGTACTGAGTTCACCCAGTTTCGCCAGCACGGCGTTCAGCGCCTGCTCGGTGCTCTGGCGCTGGGCGTTCAGGCGGGTCTGCATCGCGTCCTGCTGGCGGTAGGCCTGATAGAGCCCGTCCGGGGCTTCGAGATCGTGCAGCAGGCCGGTGACCATCACCCCGACATAGCGGGCCGTCCGCGGGTCGACGACGGCCAGAGCCTTGAGACGGTCGCGGATCACGTCGGTCTGCCCGGTGAGGGTACGATCCAGCTGGGTCTGGTCCGGCTTGGTCGCCTGGGTGGCGAAGCCGCCATAGGCCTTGGCCGTTTCCACCAGCAGCAGTTCGGCCAGGCGCGCCGCTTCGGCACCTTCGGTAGCCTTCTGCCGCGCGGCATAACCTTGCAGGTAGCGCGTCAGGCGATCACCTTCGGCGGTGGCATAGCCCTGCAGTGTCAGGACCTTGTCCTGCGCCGCCAAGACCTCCTGCTGCAACCGTGCCAGCTGACGGCCCTGGTCCGCATAGGCCTGGCCCAGTTGTTTTTCCTGTTGCAGGGTAGCAGCCAGTTGCGGATAGCCTTCGAGCAACGCCGGAATCTGGCCGAGCGCCTCTTCGTAACGCTTGATCTGCTCATCGAAGGTCTTGAGGGAGACGGCGACCTGAGCTTCGCTCCGGACGGCCAGTAGGCTGAGGATGGCCTGGTTGGCGCTGAGAATGCGCACACCGAGTTCACTGGTGGTGCGACCGAGAGGTGCGGATTGGTTGGTGATGACCGCGAGGCGATCCTGGATCGAGGCGGTACTGCGGTAGCTGACCGCGACGATGCCAAGCAGTACCAGGAGCAAGAGGCCGAAACCGCCGGCGACACGTTGCAGGATTGTCATTGTGTTATCCCCGGAGTGAAAGGTCCGCGGGATTCGAGCGGATCGAGAAAGCGGCTACAGTCACTTCCATCGACCTACCCTGGACACAACCCGCCACCAGGCTATCGGCAGCTCTGGGGCGGGCTTTAGAACGGTTTTACAAAAAGTTTCTTGGGGCGGATGGCGTCACTTGAAATCCCATTGCATCTGGGCGGGAATGCTGATGTCGCGCGAGGAATTCACGCAGACGTCCAGGTAGTCGGTGAAGCGGGGCGGGGCGGCGATGCCTTCCTCCAGCAGACGCTGGTTGTCGAACAGGTAATTGAGGTCGGCGAAGCCACCGTAGAGCTTCAGGGCACGCAGCACCAGGCGCGGGTTGGCCGGGCCGATGCGCTCGTTGAAGTCCGCGGCCAGCTCCTTGAGGTCGGCACTGTCCACCTGCCGATAGCGCTCGCCTACCGGGGCATCGCCCATGGCGCCGGCGTAGGCTTGGTCGATCTCGCCGAAGGTGCAGGCGCCGGCGTGCCCAGCGGAGATGTGGTAGAGGCCATGGTTGAGCGCGGGTTTCAAGGCCAGTTCCACCAGCGCCTCGGCGCAATAGTCCACCGGGATGACATCGATCTGCTCGTCGAGGCCGCAGGTGAAGCGCTCCAGGGCGAAGCCCATGCGGAACACCCAGAAGATGCTGCCCGAGGCCTTGCAGCCCGAGCGGCGATGGCCGACCACGATGGACGGCCGGGCGACCACCAGCGGCAGCTGCGGCAATTCGTTGCGCAGCTTCAGCTCGATGGCGGCCTTGGAGGCGGTGTAGTCCACCAGCTGTTGCTCGGGCTCCGGGAAATCCCAGGTCTCGGCGACCGGTGACTGGCGCTGGGGACCGCAGGCCATGGCGGTGCTCACGTGCAGGAAGCGCTTCAGGCGTTTGGACTGGGCGCACGCCTCGGCGAGGGCGAAGGTGCCTTCGACGTTGACCGGCCAGATCTTCGGATTGCGCGAGAAGGAGGCTACCGCCGCGCAGTTGATGACCTCGTCCAGCGCTGTCAGCTGCGGAAGGGCCGCTTCGATCCACTGGGTGTCCAGCAGGTCGCCGCAGATGATCTGCTCGGGCTGCAGCAGCGCGGCCAGGCGTTCGTCGACATCGTGCATGCGCAGATTCTGCAGGAGGCGCTCCAGGCCTTCCGCCTGGTTGGCCGCGCGGACCAGGAACCTCAGCCCCTCAACGTGGCCCAGCTCCAGCAGGCGCTGGGTGACGGCGCCGCCAAGAAAGCCGGTAGCACCGGTGACGAGAATGCGACGCGGCGCGGGGGTGAACTGGATCGAGGAGGAGACAAGCGACATGGCAAAGGCCCTGGTTGGGGTGAACGTGGGCCAACCTTAAGGCGTGACGCTGAAGGAATTATTAAGGCCGGGGAACCCCTTGAGGCTGACGTCTTTCTAGATGCCAATGCTCACCGACCGCCACTTGCCTGGAGACCGCCATGGAATTGCCCGTTCACGACCTGACGACCCTTTTCGAACAGCTGGGCCTCGACTCGGACCCTGCCAGCATCGATGCCTTCATCGCCAGCCACTCCCCGCTGCCGCAAGAGGTGAAGGTATCGGAGGCCGACTTCTGGTCACCCGCGCAGAAGGCCTTCCTGAAGGACGAGATCATGGAGGACGCCGACTGGGCACCGATCGTCGACGAGCTGAACGTCCGCCTGCATCGCCGGGACTAATCAGAAGGGCAGGATTTCCTGTTCCTCATTTTGCCAAGCATCGCCTGGAGAAGCGCCATGAATGCCGTATTTGCCCAGCAACAGCCCCAGGATCCGCCCGTCGACGACGAAGATGAGGTGAGCGAAGAGCAGCTCGACGAATCCGTCGAGGAAACCTTTCCCGCCAGCGATCCGATTTCGCCCTGATGATTTCTTGGCGCCGTTCTCACGGCGCTTTTCTACCCTTGATCCTGCTTTCCGGTGCATTCGTCGTACCAGTCCGCCCCAGTGACCAGCACCGAGCCCTGCGGCTGCTAAGGTGAGGGCGTCGCAACCGCACCATTCGTGGGCTGGCGTGCGACCTGATGGATCGTCAATCGCAGGGATTCCCATGACCAAACGCTTCTTCGCTACCCTGGCCGTTGCGCTGCTCGGTAGCGCCGCCTGGCCGGTGCTGGCCGACCCCGTCGTCATCAAGTTCGCCCATGTGGTGAACGACGATACTCCCAAGGGCCGCGGCGTCCTGCAGTTCCAGAAGCTCGTGCAGGAGCGGCTGGGTGGGCAGGTGAAGATCGAGGTCTATCCCAACTCCACCCTGGTGGGCGACGCGGACGAACTCGAGGCTCTGAAAGCCAACAAGGTACAGTTGCTCGCGCCTTCGGTATCCAAGCTCAATGGCATGGCCAAGGGCCTGCAGGTCTACGATCTGCCCTATCTGTTCGACAACCTGGAAGCGGTCAAGCGCTTCCAGCGCCGCGACAAGAGCCGCGAATTGCTCGGCAGCCTGGTAGCACACGGCATCACCGGGCTCGGTTACTGGAACAACGGCGGTCGGCAGCTTTCCGCTACCCGCGACATCCGCACCCCGGCTGACCTCAAGGACCTGACCTTCCGCATCGAGTCTTCCGACGTCCTCGCCGCCTATTTCCAGCAACTGGGCGCTCAGGCGGTCAAGCTGCCGTTCGCCCAGGTCTACGAAGCCCTGCAGAGCGGCAAGGTGCAGGGCGCGGAGAATCCCTGGTCCAATCTGCTGGGACAGAAGCTCAACACCGTCCAACCCTATATCGTCGAAGACAACCACAGCTTCCTGACCTACATGGTCATCACCAATACCAACTTCTGGAATGGCTTGCCGTTCGGGATCCGGGCGGAGCTGGAAGCCATCCTCGACGAGGTGACGCTCTCGGTGAACCGCGATGCGGAGGCCATCAACGCCAGGGCCCGCGAGCGGGTGGTGGCCGCCAACACCAGCAAGATCCTGGTGCAGACCCCGGCCGAACGTGAGGCCTGGCGAGCGGCCGTGGCGCCGCTGGTCAAGAGATACGAAAGCGAGGTGGGCAGCGATGTGCTGCGGGCGGCCGAGGCGGCCAACCGGCGCTGAGATTGCACGGGCGTCCACCCCCGATTTACGGCAAACTGGCACGGCGTCATCCTGACAACAAGAGGAATAGCCGTGCAGCACGCGGTCATCAGCGGTAGTGGGCTCTATACGCCGCCCGAAAGCATCTCCAACGACGAACTGGTTGCCTCTTTCAACCAGTGGGCTGGCCAGTGGAATGCCGAGCATGCCGAAGCCATCGCCCAGGGCACCCTGGCCCCCCAGCCGGAGTCCAGTGCCGCCTTCATCGAGAAGGCCTCCGGCATCCGCAGTCGCCATGTGGTCGACAAGACCGGCATCCTCGACCCGGCGCGCATGGTGCCGCGCATCCCCGAGCGCAGCAACGACGAGCCTTCGATCCTCTGCGAGATGGGCGTCGCCGCGGCCCGTGAGGCCCTGGCACGTGCCGGGCGTACCGCTGCCGACATCGATGGCGTCATCGTCGCCTGCTCCAACCTGCAGCGCCCCTATCCGGCGGTGGCCATCGAAGTCCAGGCCGCCCTCGGTATCCAGGGCTACGGCTTCGACATGAATGTCGCCTGCTCCTCGGCGACCTTCGGCCTGCAGACCGCCGCCAATGCCGTGCAACTGGGCCAGGCCCGGGCAGTGCTAGTGATAGATCCAGAAATCTGCACGGGTCACCTGAATTTCCGCGACCGCGACAGCCACTTCATCTTCGGCGACGCCGCCACCGCCCTGGTGGTGGAGCGCGCCGACCAGGCGACCTCGGCGCACCGCTTCGAGATCCTCGGTACGCGCCTCTTCACCCAGTTCTCCAACAATATCCGCAACAACTTCGGCTTCCTCAACCGGGCGGCGGAGGAGGGCATGAGCAGCCCGGACAAGCTGTTCGTCCAGGAAGGCCGCAAGGTATTCAAGGAAGTCTGCCCCTTGGTGGCCGAGTTGATCGCCGCTCACCTGGCCGAACTGGACATTCCGGTAGCGCGGGTCTCGCGCTTCTGGCTGCACCAGGCCAACCTGGCGATGAACCATCTCATCGTCAAGCGCCTGCTGGGTCGCGAACCAGAGCCCAACGAAGCCCCGGTGATCCTCGATACCTACGGCAACACCAGTTCGGCAGGTTCGGTCATCGCGCTGCATCTGCATCATGAAGACCTGGCCAGCGGCAGCCTGGGGGTGCTCAGCTCCTTCGGCGCCGGTTATTCCATCGGCAGCGTGGTGCTGCGCAAGGTCTGATCGGCGGCAGGAGTCTTCCCCGGTCGTCCGTTGTCGGACCTGGGAAGACGTCTGCGAGAAAATAGGGAGGCCACGTGCAGCCAGGACACCTGCTCAGGGTACAGCTGCGACAGCTGCGCCCCACCCAGCCCGCCATCGGTCACGACCAGGTGCTGTACAAGCTCGGCAAGTACGCCAGCGACCGGCGCAAGCTGTTCGATGACTACTGTGAAGCCAACGGCCAGCATCTGAGCGGTGGCTTCCAGCCCGCCACCACCTTGCGCTCGGCAGACGACAGCCTGGGGGCCCGGCCACCCGGCAGCTATCCGGACGAGATGAAGACCGTCGTCATCGGGCCGGGGCAGCAGCCTTATCTCACCGATGGGCATCACACCTTTTCTGCCTTTTGGGAGCAGCCGGGGGGTGGTCCGGACACCTGGGTCTGGGTGAGGGTGACCGACGATTTCAGCCAGAGCGCCAGCCCGGCAGAGTTCTGGATTCGCCTGCTGGAAGAGCGCAAGGCCTGGCTCAAGGACCCCCAGGGCCGGCCGATCCTCCCCGAGCAATTGCCGCTTTCCCTCGGCCTCACCGCCATGGCGAACGATCCCTACCGGGCCCTGGTGTATTTCACCCGGCAGATCGGCTACGACAAACCGCGCACGCCAGACGGCCGGGTCCTGCCTTCGGAGTTCCTCGAGTTCTACTGGGCCGAGTGGCTGCGCATGCTGTTGCCGCTGCAAGACTACGACCTGAACGACCGCAAGAGCTACGCCAGGGCCGTGGAGCGGGCCGCCAGGTTGATGGTGGCCAATCCCGGCATGGTGATCGGCAGCTCGGGGCGGACGGCGCTGGAAATGGGCGCCTATCGCGCCTTGGACAAGAAGGTCCTGCGCAAGCTGTCGACGAGCGACGGCAAGTTCGCCTATCTGTTGGCCGCCCGTGCCCAACGTGCGGCCCTGTCCCGGGCGATTTGAGCGGAGCGGGGCATAAGTGTCTGTTACTAGCAGCTTTTTTGCTTTTTGGTGTTGACAGTGAAGGCGAGGCCTCTTAACATGCGCCCCGTCCTGACCGACGGGGCTATAGCTCAGCTGGGAGAGCGCTTGCATGGCATGCAAGAGGTCGACGGTTCGATCCCGTCTAGCTCCACCAAATTTCGGTTTCGCCTGCGGGGGAAATCGGTAGAAGGTTTCGTCCCCTTCGTCTAGTGGCCTAGGACACCGCCCTTTCACGGCGGTAACAGGGGTTCGAGTCCCCTAGGGGACGCCATATCAGTCACGTATCCCAGGCGTGGCGAATGTTGTACGCGGGGCTATAGCTCAGCTGGGAGAGCGCTTGCATGGCATGCAAGAGGTCGACGGTTCGATCCCGTCTAGCTCCACCAAATTCGTGATCCGTAAGGGTCGCACCAGGGTAACGTCCCCTTCGTCTAGTGGCCTAGGACACCGCCCTTTCACGGCGGTAACAGGGGTTCGAGTCCCCTAGGGGACGCCATATCGGTCACGCAGCCCAGGCGTGGCAAGATGCTGTACTTGGGGCTATAGCTCAGCTGGGAGAGCGCTTGCATGGCATGCAAGAGGTCGACGGTTCGATCCCGTCTAGCTCCACCAAATTCGTGATCCGCTAAGGATCGCACCAGGGTAACGTCCCCTTCGTCTAGTGGCCTAGGACACCGCCCTTTCACGGCGGTAACAGGGGTTCGAGTCCCCTAGGGGACGCCACACGCGAAAGAAACCGCCTCAAGGCGGTTTTTTTTCGTCCGCACGAAAGCCAGCCGTCAGGGTCTTTCCCAGGTGCCCATCGCGGCGCTCAACTGTGTTAGAAGCTTTTCACGATCTCGCTAGCTAGGGCCAAACAAGGCGAAAATGCCTGAGGAAGCGGAGTTTGCGAGTGGTAAATGAGCATTCCGAAGGCATTTTCAACGCCGTTTGGCCGACGCGCAGCAGATCGTGAAAAGCTTCTTAGACCTGTACGCCGAGTCCAAGCGAGGGGAGTGGGATGATCGTCGAGTATCTGCACAGCCTGGCCCAGTTGCCCGCGGACCAGTGGAATGCGCTGCTGGCGGATGACCAGCCGTTTTTGCGCCATGAATTCCTCGCCACCCTCGAGGATAGCGGTAGCCTCGGCAAGGGTACCGGTTGGCAACCGGCGCACCAGATCCTCAAGGACGCCCAGGGGCGACTGCTGGCGGCGATGCCGGCCTATCTCAAGGCGCACTCCTACGGCGAGTACGTCTTCGACTGGGCCTGGGCCGATGCCTGCCGCCGCGCCGGGATCGACTACTATCCCAAGTTGCTGGCCGCGGTACCCTTTTCGCCAGTGCAGGGCGCGCGCCTGCTGGGCGAGCCGGCCGCCTGCGCGACCCTGCTCGACGCCACCACGGGTAGCCTGGCCGGCCTGGAGCTGTCCGGCTTGCACATCAACTTCACCGATCCGAAGGCCGACGCCGTGCTTCAAGAGCGCGAGGACTGGCTGGCGCGTATCGGCTGTCAGTTTCACTGGCACAACCGCGGCTACCGGAACTACGCCGATTTCCTCGCGGCCCTGACCTCGCGCAAGCGCAAGCAACTGCGCAAGGAACGTGATCAGGTGGCTGGCCTGGGCGTGACTTTCGACTGGCGCACGGGAGGCGAGCTGAGCGAAGCGGAGTGGGACTTCGTCTATGCCTGCTATGCCAATACCTATGAAGTGCGGGGTCAGGACCCCTACCTGACGCGGGCCTTCTTCAGCCTGCTGGCCGAGCGCCTGCCGCAGGCCATCCGCGTGGTACTCGTCCACCAAGGCAATCGGCCGGTGGCCATGGCCTTCTATCTCAAGGACCAAACGACTCTCTATGGCCGCTACTGGGGCTGCCTGCAAGAATTCGACTGCCTGCATTTCGAGACCTGCTTTTACCAGGGCATCGAATACGCCATCGCCCAAGGGCTGCAACGCTTCGACGCCGGGGCCCAGGGCGAGCACAAGCTGATCCGCGGCTTCGAGCCGACCCTGACCCGTTCCTGGCACTACTTGGTGCATCCCGGCTTGCGAGCGGCGGTGGCGGAGTTTCTCGACCAGGAGCGCGCCGGGGTCCGGGCCTATGCGCGGCAGGCCGTCGAGGCCTTGCCCTATCGCCAGGAGGATGGCGCGACCCCATGCTGAACTACCTTTGGTTCCTATTGGCTGCGCTGTTCGAGATCGCCGGCTGCTATGCCTTCTGGCTCTGGCTGCGCCTGGATCGCAGTCCCTGGTGGATAGCACCGGGGCTGGCCAGCCTGGTGCTCTTCGCCCTGTTGCTGACCCGCATAGAAGCGGCCTACGCCGGGCGGGCCTATGCCGCCTATGGCGGTATCTATGTCATGGCGTCCCTGGGCTGGCTGGCACTGGTCGAACGCACCCGACCGACTTGGACGGACCTGGCCGGAGGCTTGCTGTGCGTGGCAGGGGCGCTGGTGATCCTGTTGGCGCCGCGAGGTAGCGCCTAGCCGGATTTTCAGCCTAGTCGTCCAGCAATTCGCGCGGCACGTCGCGGCGCAGGACCAATTGGCAGAGGGCGCTGTCCGGATCGAAGAGGATCACCGCCTCGCCACTTTCCAGGGCGCGACGGGCGCGTTGGGTACGGGTCGCGAGAGGGGTGTCGTCGCCGTTGTCCGTGCCGTCGCGGGTGACGAAGTCTTCCAGCAGATTGTCGAGGGTGGCGGCGGCGAGTTGGTCGTGGGGAATGATCATCGAGAGGAGCCTGGGAAAAGGCGCCCAGGATATCCCAGACGCCGTATTCGAGCGCTATTTGCTACCGTCGCCGACGACCTCTTCCAAAGGCGGTAGCTGCGTCTGGTTGTCCAGGTGGGTGTCCTCGGGCAGCAACTGGTGGCCGAAGCGCTCCAGGGAGCTGTCGGCGGGCTGGGCATCGCTGTCGAACACCGGCGGACTGAGGATGTAGCCGGTCAGCAACTGGCTCAGCGCGGCCAGACTGAGGATATGGGTGCGCTCGTAGCCGTGGGTCGCGTCGCAGCCGAAGGCCAGCAGGGCGACCCGTACGTCCTGCCCGGAGCTGATCGCCGAGTGGGCATCGCTGTAGTAATAGCGGAACAGGTCGCGCCGTACCGGGATATCGTTGCGCTCGGCCAGCCGCAGCAGGTGCCGCGACAGATGATAGTCGTAGGGCCCCGCGGAATCCTGCATGGCCACGCTGACGCGATGCTCGTCGGAGCGTTGCCCCGGGGCCACCGGGGCGATGTCGATGCCGACGAATTCGCTGACGTCCCAGGGTAGAGCGCCGGCCGCGCCCGAGCCGACTTCCTCGGTGATGGTGAACAGCGGATGGCAGTCGATCGGCGGCGTCTGGCCGGATTCCTTGAGCATCTTCAGCGCGGTGAGCAGGGCGGCGACGCCGGCTTTGTCGTCGAGATGGCGCGAGCTGATGTAGCCGCTGTCGGTGAATTCCGGCAGCGGATCGAAGGCGACGAAATCGCCGATCTGCACGCCCAGTTTCTCCGTTTCGTGGCGACTCTTGGTCACGGCGTCCAGGCGCAACTCGATGTGGTCCCAGCTCACTGGCATCTTGTCGATCTCGGTGTTGAAGGCATGCCCGGACGCCAGTAGCGGCAGCACGCTGCCCCTCAGGGTGCCATCGTCGGTGAACAGGCTGACGCGGCTGCCTTCGGCGAAGCGGCTCGACCAATGGCCCACGGCCGCCAGACCCAGGCGGCCGTTGTCCTTGATCTCGCGGACGATGGCGCCGATGGTGTCCAGGTGCGCGGAGACCGCGCGATCCGGACTTTCCTTGTGGCCCTTGAGGGTGGCGCGGATGGTGCCGCGGCGGGTCAGCTCGAAGGGAATGTCCAGTTCGTTGAGCCGCTCGGCGACGTACATGACGATGGTGTCGGTGAAGCCGGTGGGACTGGGGATCGCCAGCAGGTCCAGCAGGACCTTGCGCAGGTAATCCAGATCCGGTTCGGGCAATCGATTCATAGCGGAACCTCCCGGGACAGCGGGAACAGCAGGTCGATGAAGCGTTCAGCGGTGGGGCGCGGCTCGTGATTGGCCAGGCCCGGCCGTTCGTTGGCTTCGATGATGACGTAGTCGGGCGCGTCGGCAGCGGGAACCAGCAGGTCCATGCCCGTCACTGGGATGTCCAGCGCCCGCGCCGCCTGGACGGCGGCGTCGGCCAGTACCGGATGGAGGACGTCGGTGACGTCCTCCAGGATGCCGCCGGTATGCAGGTTGGCGGTCTTGCGCACCGCCAGGTGGGTGCCGGCAGGCAACACGCTATCCCAGTCGTGACCGGCGCCGCGGATGGTGCGCTCGGTTTCCTCGTCCATCGGGATGCGCGACTCGCCGCCGGTAGCTGCCTGACGGCGGCGGCTCTGGGCTTCGATCAGGTCCCTGACGCTATGCTGGCCGTCGCCGATAATCTCCGCCGGGCGGCGGATGGCTGCAGCCACCACTTCATGGCCAATGACCACCACGCGCAGATCGAGCCCCTGGTGAAAGCTTTCCAGCAGCACGCGATCGTCATGGCGCTGCGCCGCCTGGATAGCGGTGGCGAGATGCTCGGCATCGCGGATATCCACGGCCACGCCCTTGCCCTGCTCGCCGTTGACCGGCTTGACCACCAGAGCGCCGTGCTTCTCCAGAAAGGCGGCGTTGTCTTCGTCGCTGCCTGCCAATTGCTGCTCCGGTACCTTCAGCCCGGCACGGGCCAGGGTGCGGCTGGTCAGCACCTTGTCTGCGCAGAGTGTCATGGTCACGGCGGAGGTGAGGTCGGTGAGGGATTCGCGGCAGCGGATGCGCCGGTTGCCCTGGATCAGGGTGAAGAGGCCGCCTTCGGCATCGTCCACCTGCACCTCTATGCCACGTCTCAGGGCTTCGTCGACGATGATCCGGGCATAGGGGTTGAGATCGGCGCCCGGGCCGGGACCGAGGAACAGTGGCTGATTGATACCGTTCTTGCACTTGATGGCGAAGGTCTGCAGCGGGCGGAAACCCAGCTTGTCGTAGAGCCGCTTGGCCTGCTGGTTGTCATGCAGGACCGACAGGTCCAGGTAGGCCAGGCCCCGACTGGCGTAATGCTCGATCAGGTGACGGACCAGCGCCTCGCCAACGCCAGGGCGACTGCAGTCGGGCGAGACCGCCAGGCACCAGAGCGAAGAGCCACCGTCGGGGTCCCGGAAGGCCTTGACATGGTTGAGGCCCATTACCGAGCCGATGATGGCGCCGCTGTCGTCGTCTTCCGCCAGCCAATAGACCGGCCCGCCCCTGTGCCTGGGCGTGAGGCGCTCGGTGTCCACCGGCAGCATGTGCCGCTGCTGGTAGAGCCGGTTGATTTCGCTCCAGTCCTGCGCCGAGCAAGCGCGGCGGATGCGAAAGCCGCGGTAGATACGGCGGGCGGGGCGATAGTCGCTGAACCAGAGGCGCAGGGTATCCGAAGGGTCGAGGAACAGCTGCTGCGGCGCCTGGGCCAGCACCTGGTGCGGCGCGGCGACGTAGAGGGCGATATCGCGCTCGCCCGGCGTTTCCGCCAGCAGTTCCTTGGCCAGGCTGGCGGGGTCGGGATAGGTGTGGCCCACCAGCAGTCGACCCCAGCCGCAATGCAGGCAGAGCGGCTGGCAGTCGGGGTGGTCGCCTTCCGCCAGACGCGCCTGCAGGCGTTCGTAGGAGGGTGTCTGGGCGCGTTGCAGGCGCTGGTTGTAGCTAGAGGCTTTCATGCGTCTTGCACCCTTAAAGTCCGTGTTCGCTCAGCCAGAGGTTGAGCGCCGCCAACTGCCATAGCTTGGACCCGCGCAGGGGCGTGATGCGATCAGCCGGATTGGTCAGCAGGCGATCGATCTCGGCGGTCTCGAACAGGCCACGATCCTGGCTGGGGTCCAGCAGCAACTCGCGGACCCAGGTCAGGGTATTGCCTTCCAGGTGCTTGAGACCCGGTACCGGGAAATAGCCCTTGGGTCGGTCGATCACCTCGTGGGGAATGACCTTGCGCGCCGTGGCCTTGAGCACCTGCTTGCCGCCGTCGCCCAGCTTGAATTCGGCGGGAATGCGCGCCGATAGCTCGGCCAGGCGATAGTCGAGGAAGGGCACCCGGGCTTCCAGGCCCCAGGCCATGGTCATGTTGTCGACTCGCTTGACCGGGTCGTCCACCAGCATCACGGTACTGTCCAGGCGCAGGGCCTTGTCGACTCCGGCACTGGCGCCTGGTTTGGCGAAGTGCTGGCGGACGAAGGCTTCGGCCGCATCCTCCTCCAGCCGCACGCCAGCCTGCACCGTGGCGGCGTACTGGGCGTAGTCGCGGTCGAAGAAGGCGGCGCGATAGGCGGCGAAGGGATCGGCGGCGCCATGCACCTGGGGATACCAGTGGTAGCCGGCGAAGAGTTCGTCGGCGCCCTGGCCGCTCTGCACCACCTTGCAGTGCTTGGAGACTTCCCGCGACAGCAGGTAGAAGGCGATGCAGTCATGGCTCACCATCGGCTCGCTCATGGCGGAGAAGGCACGCGGCAACTGCTGGATGATCTCGTCTTCGGCGATGCGCAACTGGCGGTGACGGGTGCCATAGTGGTTGGCGATCAGGTCGGAATACTGGAATTCGTCGCCGCGCTCGCCGCCGGCATCCTCGAAGCCGATGGAGAAGGTCAGCAGGTCCTTGACCCCCGAGTCGTGCAGCAGGCCGACCAGCAGGCTGGAATCCACGCCGCCGGACAGCAGCACGCCCACTTCGCGCGCGGCGCGCTGGCGGATCGCCACGGCATCCTTCAGGCCGTGGAGGACCCGTTCGGCCCAGTCGTCCAGGGTGAAGCGGCGTTCGTCCTCGTGGGGACCGTAATCCAGGGTCCACCAGGTGTCCTGCTGCTGCTTACCGGAGGCGTCAAAAGTCATCCAGGTCGCCGGTGGCAGTTTCTGCACCCCTTGCAGGATGGTGCGTGGGGCCGGGACCACGGCGTGGAAGTTCAAATAGTGGTTGAGAGCGACCGGATCGATGCGGGTATCGATGTCGCCGGCTTCCAGCAGTGCGGGCAGGCTGGAAGCGAATCTCAGGCGCTTGTCGGTGAGGGACAGATAGAGCGGCTTGATGCCCAGGCGGTCGCGGGCGATGAACAGCCGGCCGCTGTCGCGCTCCCAGATGGCGAAGGCGAACATGCCATTGAGCTTGGGCAGCATGTCCTTGCCCCAGGCATGATAGGCCTTGAGCAGGATCTCGGTATCGCCACCGGAATGGAAGCGATAACCCTTGGCCTCGAGTTCGGTACGGAGCTCTGGATAGTTGTAGATGGCGCCATTGAACACCATGGACAGGCCCAGTTCCGGCTCGATCATGGGTTGGCCCGAGGCTTCCGCCAGATCCATGATCTTCAGCCGCCGATGGCCCAGCGCGACAGGACCCTGGCTATGAAAGCCCCAGGCGTCGGGTCCACGCTGTTCCAGACGGTGGGTGATGCGCTCCACCGCGCTGATGGCTGCGGGTTGTTGATCGAAACGAAGCTCGCCGGCGATGCCGCACATGGTTCTGTGCCTCTTGAATCCTTGGGATGCGGCGCGGTGGGTTCAGTCCCGAACCCGGCGTGCGCATCCAATGCGTGTGGACTTCTCTGCGTCCTTGAGAAGCCAATGCAGGGCGCTGTGCGTGCAGGTAGGGCGCGGAAGAGGGCAGCTCGTCTGCCGGAGATCATCGGCCTGGCCGCACGCATCGACCGGCGGCGGGTCTCATGGAACGTGGAGATGCCGCCAGTCAGGGCCTCAGGTTACGAGCCCCAAGCGCGGCGGATGGTTCCATGGCAAGGCCCAGAGCTGTCGCTGACGTCACAGGCAGGGCTGCAAGAGTCTCACCTATATGTTATAATGTATCTTTATCGAGCGCGCCGATGGACATTCCGTCGCAGGTGCCCAGAGCAGGAGAAGCAACATGAAACCCGGTATCCATCCCAACTATCGCCCGGTGCTGTTCCATGACACCACTTCGGACACCTACTTCCTGATTCGCTCCACCGCCGAGAGCGACCGGACCCAGGAATACGAAGGCCAGACCTACCCCTACATCAGTCTCGACGTGTCCAGCGCCTCCCACCCCATCTATACCGGCGAGCAGCGTCAGATGAAGGTCGAAGGCCGTGTCTCGAGCTTCAACAAGAGATTCGCCGGCTTTCCGGGTGGCAACAGCAAGTAAGCCCCAGAGCAGCGCGCCGGCTCAGCGCGCGCTGCTGACCCCTTCGAGGGTAGCGAAGGAGGTGTCCTTGGCCGTCAGCAGGAAGTCCTGCATGAAGGGCGCCTCCAGCATGTCTTCGCGGATCGCCGCATAGAGCGTCGCATAGAGCCCTTTCTCTCCCAGCCGGCGCGCCGTCACATAGCCGCGCGAGCTGTACTCGTGGATCGCCCAGTTGGGCAGGCAGCAGACGCCGCGGCCCGAGGCCACCAGTTGCAGCATCATCACCGTCATCTCCGCCGTACGAATCGACAGGGGTTCGACATCGGCCGGATCGAGAAAGCGGGTGAAGATATCCAGCCGATCGCGCTCCACCGGATAGGTGATCTGGGTCTCTTGGGCGAGGTCCTCGGGCACGATATAGGGCCGCTGTGCCAGTGGATGCTGGTTGGCTACCGCCAGCAGGGCTTCGTAGGTGAACAGCGGCACATAGGTGACCCCAGAGAGGTCCACCGGATCGGCTGTCACCACCAGATCCAGATCGCCCCGCGCCAGCGCAGGCAAGGGTGCGAAGGAGAACCCGGAGGCCAGGTCCAGCTCCACTTCCGGCCAGGAGTCGCGAAACTGGTCTATGGTCGGCATCAGCCACTGGAAACAACTGTGGCATTCGATGGCCATGTGCAGGCGACCCGCCGTTCCGCCCACCAACCGCGCCAGATCCCGCTCCGTACTGCGCAGGTGGGGCAATACCGCATCGGCGGTCTGCAGCAGGCGCAGGCCGGCACTGGTGAAGCGGATGGGCTTGGTCTTGCGGATGAACAAGGGTGTGCCCAGGCGCTCTTCCAGTTCCTTGAACTGATGGGAGAGGGCGGACTGGGTCAGATGCAGGCGCTCCGCGGCTTCCACCAGGCTGGAGGATTCGCGCAGGGCGTGCAGGGTCTTGAGGTGGCGAAGTTCGAACATGGCTCGGGCACAGGCACTAAAGGCGCATCATGAAGGTTTTTCATGTTGCTGCCTATGCCCCGCTGGGGAAGCTGCATCGACCGCGACGTCGGCAGACGTCGCGGCCAGTGCTGCCGGCGATCAGGCTGCGTTGCTGCCCTTGGCGGTCTGGACCAGCGGCGCGGAATGGGCGAGGAAATCCTCCAACGCCGAATGCTCGGCCTCGGTGAAGGTCAAGCCCAGCTTGGTCCGCCGCCAGAGGATGTCGTCAATGCTGATGACCCACTCGTGACGTTGCAGGTACTCCACCTCGCGAGCGTGCAGGTCGGCGCCCAGTACGGTGCCCAGGTCGTCCACGGAGCGGGCATCACCGAGCAGTGTCCAGACCCGGCTGCCGTAGGTGGTCGCCCAGCGCTGGGCCAGGGCAGGCGTCAGGCCACTGACCTTGTCCAGCAGTTCGCGAGTGAGGGCCTGGGGGGTGGTCATGTTCTCGCCGCCGGGCAGCGGCTCGACCGCCGTCCAGCTGCCGCCCAGGGCCGGGAAGTAAGGCTGCAACTGAGCCATCGCCGACTCGGCGAGCTTGCGATAGGTGGTCAGCTTGCCGCCGAATACCGACAGCAGGGGCGCTCCCTGTTCTTCGGCCAGCGACAGGGTGTAGTCCCGGGTGATGGCCGAGGGATTGTCCGACTCGTCGTCACACAGCGGACGAACACCGGAGAAGCTGTGCAGCACATCGTCACGGCTGAGCTGCTTGCGGAAGTGGGCATTGGCCACCCCCAGCACGTAGTCGATTTCCTGTTCGGTAATGGTCACCTTGGCCGGATCGCCCTGGTATTCGCGATCCGTGGTGCCGACCATGGTGTACTGGCCTAGGTAAGGAATGGCGAAGACGATGCGACGGTCTTCGTTCTGCATGATGTAGGCCTGCTCGCCTTCATACAGCTTGGGCACGATGACATGGCTACCCTGGATCAGGCGAATGCCGTAAGGCGATTTTTGTTGCAGATCCTGGCGAATGAAGCTGGCTACCCAGGGGCCGGCGGCGTTCACCAGAGCCTTGGCGCGAATCTGTTGGCGACCTGCGGGTCCTTCGAGCTCCACCTCCCACTGGCCGTCCACTCGACGGGCACTGACGCAGCGGGTGCGGGTGACGATCTCGGCACCTTTCTCTCGTGCCTGCATGGCGTTGAGCACCACCAGGCGGGCGTCATCCACCCAGCAATCGGAATATTCGAAGCCGCGCTTGATCTCGGCCTTGAGCGGACCGTGAGCGTCGAATTTCAGACCACGGGAGCCCGGCAGCTTCTCGCGCTTGCCCAGATGGTCATAGAGGAACAGGCCGGCACGGATCATCCAGGCCGGACGCAGATGCGGGCGGTGGGGCAGCACGAAGCGCATTGGCTTGACGATATGCGGCGCCTTGGCCAGCAGCACCTCGCGTTCGGCCAGGGCTTCGCGCACCAGGCGGAACTCATGATGCTCCAGATAGCGCAGGCCACCATGGATCAGCTTGCTGCTGGCGGAGGAGGTATGGCTCGCCAGGTCGTCGCGCTCACAAAGGAACACCGACAGGCCTCGTCCTGCGGCGTCGGCGGCGATGCCGACGCCGTTGATACCACCGCCGATGACGGCGAGGTCGTAGGTCCGGGGAGTTACGGTGGGTGCCTGGGCCATGGTGCCTCCTTTGAAACGAACATAATTATTCGGTTTCGAACATCATAGCCCAGAGAAATTGGCTGTTCTAGCTGGACTCCTCTGCTGAGACCACTAAAACGAAAAAAAACGAATATATGCGAAGGTTTGGCGACGAATGGTCGTCGCCAGGGGCGTCAGCGCGGACGTGCCACTTCCACCTTCACCTGCCACTCCTTCAGGCAGCGGGCAAAGGCCGGGGAGGGCTCCCGCTCGGTGAAGAGGTGATCGATCTGCTCCAGGCTGCCCAGGCGGATCATGGCGCTACGGCCGAACTTGCTGGAATCGGCGGCGAGAAACACCTGGCGGGCGTTATGGATGATGGCCTGGGACACGCAGACTTCCTGGTAATCGAAGTCCAGTAGCGTGCCGTCCTCGTCGATCCCGCTGATGCCGACCAGGGCATAGTCGACCTTGAACTGCTTGATGAAGTCGGCGGTGGCCTGGCCGACCACGCCGCCGTCGCTACGCACCTTGCCGCTGGCGATGAGGACGTCGAAGTCGTCCTTGGCACTGAGGATGTTCGCCACGTGCAGGTTATTGGTGATGACCTTGAGGCTGCGATGCCCGAGCAGGGCATGGGCGATGGCCTCGGTAGTGGTGCCGATGTTGATGAACAGCGAGGCATGGTCGGGCACCGCGGCGGCCACGGCTTCGGCGATCAGGCGCTTCTCTTCGCGCATCTGGCCGGCCCTCATGCTGTACTCGGTGTTTTCCACGCTGGAGTCGTGGGCGGCACCGCCGTGGTAGCGCCGCAGCAGGCCGGCTTCGGCGAGCTGGTTGATGTCGCGACGGATCGTCTGGGGGGTGACGGAGAAATGTTGCGCCAGTTCTTCGATGCTGACGTAGCCGCGCTCACGGACCAGTTCGAGAATCTGCTGTTGGCGAGGCGCCAGGCTCATTGCGGCTTCCTTGAGGTGATCGAGTAAATTCACAGAGGATGCCGGAGGTCTTTCAACGTGGAAAGCGCTTGTCGCGCAAAGCAAGACCGGCGTCGGAAGACGCCGGTCTCGTTGGGTGCCGTCTGAAGCCGTCAGGCAGATGCCGACAGCCCCCAGATCAGCTTCATTCAGTCGAGTGCCCAGCCGCGGGTACGCTCGACTGCCTTCTTCCAGCCTTTGTAGAGGTGGTCACGCTTGCTGTTGTCGCAGGCCGGCTCGAAGACGCGCTCGATGGTGCTCTTGCTGCGCAATTCGTCCAAGCTGCTCCAGAAACCGGTGGCCAGGCCCGCCAGGTAGGCCGCGCCCAGGGCGGTGGTCTCCTTCATTTCCGGGCGCTCGACACGGGTGCCGAGGACGTCCGCCTGGAACTGCATGAGGAAGTTGTTGGCGGTGGCGCCGCCGTCCACGCGTAGCGACTTGAGCGCCTCGCCGGCATCCTGCTGCATGGCATCCAGCACATCGCGGGTCTGGAAGGCGATGGATTCCAGGGTGGCACGGATGATGTGATCCACCTTGACGCCACGAGTCAGGCCGAACAGCGCACCGCGGGCATAGGGGTCCCAGTAGGGGGCGCCCAGACCGGTGAAGGCGGGTACCAGGTAGACGCCATTGCTGTCGGTCACCTTGGTGGCGAAGTATTCCGAATCCAGGGAGTCGTTGATCACCTTGAGTTCGTCACGCAGCCACTGCACGGTGGAACCGCCGTTGAAGATGGCGCCTTCCAGGGCATAGTTGACCTCGCCGCGCGGGCCGCAGGCGATGGTGGTGAGCAGGCCGTGCTGGGACTGCACGGCTTTTTCACCCGTATTCATCAACAGGAAGCAGCCGGTGCCGTAGGTGTTCTTGGCCTGGCCGGGCTCCACGCACATCTGGCCGAACAGGGCCGCTTGCTGGTCGCCGGCGATACCGGCGATGGGGATGCCGGTGGTCTGGCCGCTGCCCAGATGCGCCTGGCCGTAGACCTCGGAGGAAGACTTCACCTCCGGCAGCATCTCGCGGGGGATATCCAGCACTTCCAGCATAGTGGCGTCCCACTCGCGCTTGTGGATGTCGAACAGCAGGGTGCGCGAGGCGTTGGTGTAGTCGGTCACATGGGCCTGGCCCTGGGTCATCTTCCAAATCAGCCACGTATCCACGGTGCCGAACAGCAGCTCGCCGCGACGGGCACGTTCACGGCTGCCCTCGACGTGGTCAAGGATCCACTTGATCTTGGTACCGGAGAAGTAGGGGTCGATCACCAGGCCGGTGGTCTTGCGGATATGGTCTTCCAGGCCGTCGCGCTTGAGCTGGTCGCAGATCGCGGTGCTCTGGCGGCTCTGCCAGACGATGGCATTGTAGATGGGGCGACCCGTGGTCTTGTCCCAGACGATGGCGGTTTCACGCTGGTTGGTGATACCGATGGCCGCGATCTGTTCGTTGCTGATGCTGGCCTGGGCCAGCGCCTCGACGAAGACGGCGCTCTGGGTGGCCCAGATCTCCATGGGGTCGTGCTCGACCCAGCCAGCCTGCGGGTAGATCTGCGCGAATTCGCGCTGGGCGATGGTCACCACGTTGGCATTGCGGTCCAACACGATGGCGCGCGAGCTGGTGGTGCCCTGGTCGAGCGCGACGATGTACTGCTTGTTCTGGTCGGTCATGGTCTTGTTCCTTATTGTGATTCGCGGCGATCAGGACGCTTTGGAGGCGGAGGTCACTTCGGTGCGGGCACTGTCCTCGGCCTTGGCCGGGACGTCACAGGCACCCGAAGCCAGGCCGGGCAGATGGCGGCAGATCAGCGCCTTGTAACCGGCGGCGCCCAGGCAGGCCCCGACGATGGGCGCGAAGATCGGCACCAGGAAGTAGGGGATGTCCCGGCCACCGGTGAAGGCGATCTCACCCCAGCCGGCGAAGAAGGTCATCAGCTTCGGCCCGAAATCCCGCGCCGGGTTCATGGCGAAGCCGGTCAGCGGACCCATGGAGCCGCCGATCACGGCGATCAGCAGGCCGATCAGCAGGGGCGCGAGCGGGCCACGGGGCAGGCCGTTGCCATCGTCGGTGAGGGCCATGATCATCGCCAGCAGGATGGCGGTGATGACGGTTTCCACCAAGAAGGCCTGGCCGATCGACAGGGAAGGATTGGCGTAGGTGGAGAAGACGCCGGCCAACTCCAGGCTCGCCTGGCTACCGCGGATCATGTGGTGCGTCTGTTCATAATCGAAAAACAGGCTGCTGTAGAGGCCGTAGACCAGCGCCGCGCCGCAGAAGGCACCGGCGACCTGGGCCAGGATGTAGGCCGGGACCTTGCGTCTTTCGAAGCCGCCGAACAGCCAGAGGGCGATGGTGACGGCAGGGCTGAGGTGCGCACCGGAGACGCCAGCGGCGAGATAGACCGCCATGCTCACACCCACGCCCCAGATGATGCTGATTTCCCACAAGCCAAGCGTCGCACCGCCGACCTTCGCCGCGGCCACGCAACCGGTACCGAAGAAGATGAGCAGGGCAGTGCCGAGGAACTCGGCGATACATTGACCGCGTAAGGTTGGAGCGAGGGGAGTACTCATTGGGGAGCCTCGTGTTGTTGTATTTATTAAGGGGTAGCTGGATAGCTATTTGTTCGCAACCGAAAATCTAATTTCAAATTCGAAAACTGTCAAAGCCCCTGAGCGCAAAAACAGTGACGACGTTCGACAATTCATTGCCAAGGCGACGGTGCCTGCTACCTTGGTCAGGTAGGTCCGCGAGACGAATTCCACGTTGCCAGGTCTGACGTACTGCCCGTCGATGCCGGCCCAGCCTAGGGAGGGCGCAGGTACCGCCGACTTTCGCCGTTCATCCTTCTCTGCTCAGGAAGCGTGCATGTCCCTAGAATTCCATCAGGTCGATGCCTTCACCGATCAGCTCTTCCGTGGCAATCCCGCCGCCGTGTATCGACTGGAGAGCTGGCCAGCCGACGAGCTGCTGCAACGCATCGCCGCCGAGCACAACCTTTCGGAAACCGCCTTCGTGGTCCGCGAGGGCGATACCTGGCGGATTCGCTGGTTCACACCGCGCGTGGAAGTACCGCTCTGCGGTCACGCCACCCTGGCCGCGGCGCACGTGCTGTTCGAGATATACGGGGAGGCGGGTGATCGGCTGGAGTTCATCAGCCAGTCCGGCACCCTGAGGGTGTTCCGGGAGCCGGACGGCTTGCTGGCGCTGGATTTTCCCGCGCTGGTGCCCTCGGAGCTGGGGGTCACGCCGGAGCTGGAGCGGGCACTGCGGGTGTCGCCGGTGGATGCCCTGGCGGCCGATAAGTTGCTGGTGCTGCTGGAATCCGAGCAGGCGGTGCGTGACTGCACACCGGACCTCGCCGCCATCGCCCGGCTACCCTGGCAGGGCGTCATCGTCACGGCTCGCGGCCAGGAGGTCGATTTCGTGTCGCGCTTCTTCGCGCCGGCGGTGGGGGTGGCCGAAGACCCGGTCACCGGCTCGGCGCATTGCAGCCTGATTCCCTACTGGTCGCGACGACTGGCCAAGCGGATGCTCACCGCCCAGCAACTATCGGCCCGGGGTGGGCAGCTCTGGTGTCGTCTGGATGGGGATCGCGTCAGTATCGCCGGGCGGGCGGTAACGGTGTTCAGCGGGCGCCTGCTGCTCTGATCCGGGGGCTTCGGGCATTCGCTATGCCCGAAGTCTCCGCACGATCAGACGTGCAGCGGCGGCTTGATGAGGAATTCCAGCAGGGCCTTCTGCGCGTGCAGGCGATTCTCGGCTTCGTCCCAGACCACGGCGCGGGGATCATCCAGCAAGGTGTGGCTGATTTCTTCGCCGCGATGGGCCGGCAGGCAGTGCATGAAGAGCACGTCGGGCGCCGCGCCGTCGAGCAGTTCCGCGGTCACCTGGTAGGGTTTGAAAGCCGCCAGGCGCAGGCGGGTTTCCTCTTCCTGGCCCATCGAGGTCCAGACGTCGGTGCTGACCAGGTGAGCCTGGGCCACGGCTTCGCGCGGCTCGCGAACCACCCGGACCCGTTCGCCCGCGCGGGCAAGGAAGCGCGGATTGGGCTCGTAGCCCTCCGGACAGGCGATGCGCAGGTGGAAGTCCAGCTGTTCGGCGGCCTCGATGTAGCTGTTGCACATGTTGTTGCCGTCGCCGATCCAGGCCACCGTCTTGCCCTGGATGTCGCCCCGGTACTCGAAGAAGGTCTGCATGTCGGCCAGCAGTTGGCAAGGATGCAGATCGTCCGACAGGCCGTTGATCACCGGTACCCTGGAGTTGGCCGCGAAGGTGGTGAGCATCTCGTGGGCGAAGGTACGGATCATCACCCCGTCGAGCATGCTGGACATGACCCGGGCACTATCCGGTACCGGTTCGCCGCGGCCGAGCTGGGTGTCGCGGGAAGACAGGAAGATCGCCTGGCCGCCGAGCTGGATCATGCCGGCCTCGAAGGAGAGGCGGGTACGGGTCGAGGCCTTCTCGAAGATCATGCCCAGGACACGATTGCGCAGGGGCTCGTGCAGGACGCCCTGGTTGCGCAGGGCCTTGAGTTCGATGCCGCGGTTGATGAGCTGGCGCAGTTCCGCGGGGGAACAGTCCATGAAAGAAAGAAAATGGCGAACCGTCATTTCGTTACCCTAGCGTCCCATCCAGGTAACGGCCGCCCGGGAAGGGCGCGGCGAACCTGAGAACATGCCGTTTCGAACGGCGGAAAGACCAAAGGCGAAATGGTATAAGTTCATGTCGCATTTTACCACCATCGCACGCCTGGGCTTTTCCGGCATGCCGGGCGTGCGGTGGGGGCCAAGCCCTCGGCGGGCGGCCTGGCTGAGCCTTACAGCAGATCGGCCGGCACGTTGCCGCCGTTATCGGCGAGCTTCTGCAGTACGGCCTTGTGCAGCCACATGTTCATCTGGGCGGAGTCGCCCAGCTTATCGGCCGGGCAGTTCAGCTCCTTGGCCAACTCCTGACGGGCGGCGAGACTACTGTCCAGGTCGAGTAGCTTGAGCAGGTCGACGATGGAAGTCTTCCAGTTGAGCTGTTCGCCCTTCTGGGCGGCCAGGGCATCAAGCTTGGCGGTGACGTCCACCGGGCTGATGGGCGCAGCGCCACCGGCCGGAGCGGTGCTGCCAGCCGGCGCAGCGGTGTCGGTCGCGCCGGTGGTAGGCGCTGCGGCGGGGGTGTCCGCCTGGGCTTCGCCGATACCGAGCTTGGAAAGGATCTTGCTGAACAGGCTCATGGAGTTCTCCTGGGATCATGAAACAGGCGCACCGAGCGGCGCCTACCCTTAACCTGACCACAGGTCCGGCGGCAAAGTTTGCTGGCCGCTGATCGGGCGTGCTGTCGCGAACGGCCGGGCCGGCGCGTGGTCGATTACCCATTCGAGGCACGCCGGCAAAGGCCTGCCGTCATGGAAATTCCGGCGTCTGACGGGCCTTTCCGTTACAATCGTCCCACCGTATTAGCGAGGTGCATCGTGGACATCATCGATACCATCAAAGACCAGATTGCCAACAACCCCGTGCTGCTCTACATGAAGGGTTCGCCGAACGCGCCTCAGTGCGGTTTCTCGTCCCGTGCCGCCCAGGTGCTGATGGCCTGTGGCGAGAAGTTCGCCTATGTCGACATCCTGCAGAACCCGGAAATCCGCGCCAACCTGCCCAAGTACGCCAACTGGCCGACGTTCCCCCAGCTGTGGGTCGGTGGTGAACTGGTCGGCGGCAGCGACATCCTGGCCGAGCTGTACGAAAAGGGCGAGCTGCAAACCCTGATCAAGCAGGCCGTGGAGCAGAAGGACGCCTGATTCCTTTTCCTTTGCCCATGAAAAAGCCCGCATCAAGCGGGCTTTTTCATGGGCGCGATTCACTCAGTCATCGTCGTCGTGCATCTGCGACTGGATGTAGTTCTCGATGCCGACGCTGGCGATCAGGGTCAGCTGGGTCTCCAGCCAATCGATGTGCTCTTCCTCTGACTCGAGGATGTCCTTGAGCATGTCGCGGCTCACGTAGTCGCGCACGCTCTCGCAGTAGGTGATGGCTTCGCGCAGGTCGGCCACGGCACTGATCTCCAGGCGCAGGTCGCACTGGATCATCTCCTGGGTATTCTCGCCGATCATCAGCTTGCCCAGGTCCTGCAGGTTGGGCAGGCCTTCCAGGAACAGGATGCGCTCGATCAGACGATCGGCGTGCTTCATCTCGTCGATGGATTCCTTGTACTCGTGGTGGCCGAGCTTGCGGATACCCCAGTCGTTGTACATCCGCGAATGCAAGAAGTACTGGTTGATGGCGACCAGTTCATTGCCGAGGATCTTGTTCAAATGCTGGATGACGGTGATATCGCCTTTCATGGCCTGACCTGCGAATGGGTGGGATTGCCGCGAGTCTGAGCGTCGAAAAGGCCTTTGTCAAAAGCTTAAGTCGTTGAAAAATCGACGAAAATCGAACGGTAATCGAAAGCTTTTCCATCCTTTTCGTAAGCGTTTGATTAGACAATAAAAAAGCCGGACACAAGGTCCGGCTCTTTTACAAAAAATCGCCTAGACGCGGGGTACGTCCAGGGCATAGGCGAGCTGCTGTGCGCCATGCAACTCGCCAAGGGTCTCCTTGACCACTTGCTTGGCAAGGCAGGCGCACTTGCCACACTGGGTGGCGCAACCGGTGCTTTCCCGAACTTCCCGATAACTGCAGCAGCCGTCATAGATGGCTTCACGGATCTGCTTGTCGGTCACGCCACGGCAAAGACACACGTACATGGATCGCCTGCTGAATGAGTGGAGGTGCCGCCAAAGCTAATGACAATGAGAATGATTGTCAAAGTTGTAGGAGGCAAAATCTCATCAAAGGCGGTCCAGGCGACGAGTGGTCAATCGAGATCGACCCAGCCACCCATCTCACGCCAGCGGTTGACGATGCCGCAGAACAGCTCGGCAGTCTTCTCGGTGTCGTAGCGCGCGGAGTGGGCCTCGCGATTGTCGAACTCGATACCCGCCGCCTGGCAGGCCTTGGCCAGTACCGTCTGGCCATAGGCCAGGCCGGCAAGGGTCGCGGTATCGAAGCTGGAGAAGGGGTGAAAGGGGTTGCGCTTCAGGCCGCAGCGCAGCACCGCGGCATTGAGGAAGCCGAGGTCGAAGCTGCTGTTGTGGCCGACCAGAATGGCTCGCTTGCAGCCGCTGGCCTTGAGCGACTTGCGCACGCCCTTGAAGATCTCGCTGAGCGCCTGCTCTTCGCCGACCGCCATGCGCAGCGGATGGTCGAGCTTGATGCCGGTGAATTCCAGCGCCGCCGGCTCGATATTGGCACCGGCGAAGGGCTCGACGCGGAAGAAGTAGGTGTGGTCCGGATAGAGCACGCCTTCGTCGTCCATGGCCACGGTGGTGGCGGCGATTTCCAGCAGCGCATCGGTGGCGGCGTTGAAGCCGCCGGTCTCGACGTCCACCACCACCGGCAGGTAGCCGCGGAAACGTCGCGCCATGGGGATGCGCGAGTCGGACATCGGCTGGCTGGCGTCCAGTTCGTCGCTGAAGGTCTCGTCCATGCTCATGCGCCCACCTCCAGGCGCCAGCGTAGGGTCTCGCCCGCACGCAGGGGAATCACTTCGTGATCGCCGAAGGGCAGGGACGCCGGTGCCTGCCAGTCTTCGCGGACCAGGGTGACGGTCTCGGTGTTGCGCGGTAGGCCGTAGAAGTCCGCGCCGAAGTGGCTGGCGAAGCCTTCCAGGCGCTCCAAGGCATTGCGGCTCTCGAAGGCCTCGGCATAGAGCTCCAGGGCGCCGTAGGCGGTGTAGCAGCCGGCGCAGCCGCAGGCCGCTTCCTTGGCATGACGAGCGTGGGGCGCCGAGTCGGTGCCGAGGAAGAACTTGGGATTGCCGCTGGTGGCGGCGTCCAGCAGGGCGCTCTGGTGGGTATTGCGCTTGAGGATCGGCAGGCAATAGAAGTGCGGCCGGATACCACCCACCAGCATGTGGTTGCGGTTGTACAGCAGGTGGTGGACGGTGATGGTGGCGCCCACGTTGGCTGGGGCCTCGCGCACGAAGGCAGCGGCATCGCCGGTGGTGATGTGCTCGAAGACCACCTTCAACGTCGGGAAGCGCTGGACGATGCGCACCAGGTGCTCGTCGATGAACTTCTTCTCACGGTCGAAGACGTCCACCTCGGCATGGGTGACCTCGCCGTGCACCAGCAGCGGCAGGCCGATCTCGGCCATGGCTTCCAGGGTGGGAAAGAGGTTGTCCAGGGAGGTGACACCGGAATCGGAATTGGTGGTGGCGCCGGCCGGATAGAGCTTGGCGGCATGCACGAAGCCACTGGCCTTGGCGGTGCGGACGTCTTCCGGACTGGTGCGGTCGGTGAGGTAGAGCACCATCAGCGGCTCGAAGCGGCTGCCAGCCGGGCGGGCGGCAAGGATGCGCTCGCGATAGGCGGCGGCCTGCCCGGCGTTGCGCACCGGCGGCACCAGGTTGGGCATGACGATGGCGCGACCGAATTCGCGGGCGGCGTCGGCGACGGTCTGCTGCAGGGCGGCGCCGTCGCGCAAGTGAATGTGCCAGTCGTCGGGACGGGCGAGGGTGATCCGGTCGGTCATGCGGGATTCCAGGCTGCGGGAAAGTAGGGAAATGCTACCGGAAAAGGCGGATAGCCGGCACCCGTGAGGCCTATCGGTACTCAAGTTTTCCGCCTGCCCGACCGATAATAAGCCCAAGTACCTTTCGCTCCCGGAGCTTCGCCGTGCGCCCGCGCTACCTCATCCTCACCACGCTACTGCTTGCCGTACCGGCCTGGGGGACCACCTTCCAGAGCCGGCTCGAGAGCGTGGAATGGAAGGTGGAGGGCGATATCTTCGCCTGTCGGCTGGTACAGCCCATCCCGCGCTTCGGCAGTGGCGGCTTCCTGCGCCGCGCTGGCGAGGCCACGGTGTTCGAGCTGCGCCCCAGCGGCCAGTGGCTGCCGGCCGGCAGCGCCAGCCTGAAAGCGGCGGCGGTGCCCTGGAAGCCGGGGTTGGGCGACATCAATCTTGGCTCGGTGCAGGTGGTGGAGGGCGAGCAGGCCCTGGCGACCACCGCGCAGCAGGCCCAGCGCCTGCTGTCGGGGCTGATGGAGGGGCGTATGCCCCAGGTCAGTCGACCAGGTGCCCTGAACGAGCACGTCGAGGTGCGGCTGCTGCCGGTGCGTTTCGAGCCGGCCTACCAACAATTCCAGGCCTGCACCCAGAAGTTGCTGGCGGTCAACTTCGAGCAGATCCGCCGCTCCCAGATCAATTTCCCAGGCGGCGGCGATACTCTGGATGACGTCGCCAAGGCCAAGCTCGACCTCATCGACGACTACCTGAAAGCCGATCCGACGGTCAACCACGTCATCGTCTCCGGCTACAGCGACAACCAGGGCACGCGCCTGGACAATCGCCAGGAATCGCGCCTGCGCGCCATCGCGGTGATGGAGTACCTCAAGACCAAGGGCTTCGCCGCCGAGCAGATCGAATTGCGCTTCTTCGGCGAGCAGTATCCGGTGGCGCCCAACAACAGCAAGACGAATCGAGCGCTGAACCGGAGGGTGACCCTGGTGTTCTCGCGGGTGCCGCCAAGCAGCGCCCCGGCGCCGGCGACCCCTACCAGCACGGCGGCCAATCCCGCCGAGCCGGCGGCGCCTACCCCTGCACCGCCGGCCAAGCCCAAGGGCTAGTTACCCGGGCGCGGATGTCGCTCAGACATCTGACCGGGTCGCACCCCTATAAAAGGTGCGCCACGACCAGTAGAATTGCCGCTTTCCGACTCAACGCAACACACGGGAGCGAACGGCATGGCGGATGTGAAGAAGGTTGTCCTGGCGTATTCCGGCGGCCTGGACACCTCGGTGATCCTCAAGTGGCTGCAGGATACCTATAACTGCGAAGTGGTGACCTTCACCGCTGACCTCGGCCAGGGCGAGGAAGTCGAGCCGGCCCGCGCCAAGGCCAAGGCCATGGGCGTCAAGGAAATCTACATCGACGACCTGCGCGAGGAATTCGTCCGCGACTTCGTCTTCCCGATGTTCCGCGCCAATACCGTCTACGAAGGCGAATACCTGCTGGGCACCTCCATCGCCCGTCCGCTGATCGCCAAGCGCCTGATCGAGATCGCCAACGAAACCGGCGCCGACGCCATCTCCCACGGTGCCACCGGCAAGGGCAACGACCAGGTGCGTTTCGAGCTGGGCGCCTATGCGCTCAAGCCGGGCGTCAAGGTGATCGCCCCCTGGCGCGAGTGGGATCTGCTCTCCCGCGAGAAGCTGATGGACTACGCCGAGAAGCACCAGATCCCGATCGAGCGCCACGGCAAGAAGAAGTCGCCGTACTCCATGGATGCCAACCTGCTGCACATCTCCTATGAAGGTGGCGTGCTGGAAGACACCTGGACCGAGCACGAAGAAGACATGTGGCGCTGGACCAAGTCCCCGGAAGCCGCGCCGGACACCCCCGCCTACCTCGAGCTGACCTACCGCAATGGCGACATCGTCGCCATCGACGGCAAGGAGCTGAGCCCGGCCACCGTGCTGGCCGAACTCAACCGCATCGGCGGCGAGAACGGCATCGGTCGCCTGGACATCGTCGAGAACCGCTACGTGGGCATGAAGTCCCGTGGCTGCTACGAGACTCCCGGCGGCACCATCATGCTCAAGGCTCACCGTGCCATCGAGTCCATCACGCTCGACCGCGAGGTGGCCCACCTCAAGGACGAGCTGATGCCCAAATACGCCAGCCTGATCTACACCGGCTACTGGTGGAGCCCCGAGCGCCTGATGCTGCAGCAGATGATCGACGCTTCCCAGGCCAACGTGAACGGCGTGGTGCGTCTGAAGCTGTACAAGGGCAACGTCATCGTCGTCGGTCGCAAGTCCGACGAATCGCTGTTCGACGCCAACATCGCCACCTTCGAAGAGGACGGTGGCGCCTACAACCAGGCCGACGCCGCGGGCTTCATCAAGCTCAACGCCCTGCGCATGCGCATTGCCGCAGGCAAGGGTCGCACCCTGCTGTAAGGGTGGTTCAGTGTGCAAAAACCCCAGCCTAGGCTGGGGTTTTTTCTTGGCTCAAAGATCGAAGTCGTATTCGGAGATCTGCTTCTTCAGGCGCCGCTCTTCGAGCATGTTGTCGATCAGCCGGCGCTTGGTCAGGTTGGTCTTGCTGACCACGGGCTCGACGGCCTCGGGCGCCTCGCCGTCGGTCTCGAAATCCTCGTCTACATCGATGTCGCTTTTGTCTTCGGCCATGGGTAACTCCTGCAAGGCTGGACAGGGTCACACGCCAGTCATCGACGGGGCTGCGAACCTTTTCGCCGACCTTATAGCGACAAAGCAGAGGCCGGTAAAAAAGATTTTTTCAATCGCTGAAGGGCTTTGATACGCCCTTTTTCAATCGTCCGATGTTTTCGCCTTGTATTCGCAGAGATCCTCGATGCGGCAGCTGCCGCAACGGGGTCTGCGCGCCTGGCAAACGTAGCGGCCGTGGAGGATCAGCCAGTGATGGGCATCCAGCAGGTAGTCCCTGGGTACCACCTTGAGCAGCTTGAGTTCGACCTCCACCACGTTCTTGCCGGGGGCGAGGTTGGTGCGGTTGCTGACCCGGAAGATATGGGTGTCCACCGCCATGGCAACCTGGCGAAACGCGGTGTTGAGCACCACGTTGGCGGTCTTGCGTCCCACGCCGGGCAGGGCTTCCAGTTCCTCGCGGGTCTGGGGTACCTCGCCGCCATGGCGTTCCAGCAGCAGCCGGCAGGTCTCGATGACGTTCTTGGCCTTGCTGTTGTAGAGACCGATGGTCTTGATGTACTCCGACAGCCCCTCCACGCCCAGCTCATGGATGGCCTGGGGCGTGTTGGCCACCGGATAGAGGCGCGCGGTGGCCTTGTTGACGCTGACGTCGGTGGCCTGGGCGGAGAGGATCACGGCGATCAGCAGCTCGAAGGGCGAGGCGTAGGACAGCTCCGTCTTGGGATCGGGATTGTCCTCGTGCAGGCGACGGAAGATCTCCAGGCGTTTGGCGGCGTTCATGGGGCGGTTCGCTCTTCCAGGGCGGCGAGGTGGTGGGCGGCCTGCCGGGCAGCGCCACGTAGCGCTTCCAGTTGGGCGGCTTGCTCGGGGGTAGGCATGACCCCGAAGGCGCGCTCGGCCTTGGTCAGCTGGGCGCGGGCCAGGGTGGCGGCGATGCGGGCCTGCTTGAGGGCGGCAGGGTCCTGGACAGGAGGCGTCCGTGCAGTCGCCGCCGGATCTACCGGCGCCTGCTGGGCCTGGTCCAGCGCTTCCTGGGCCTGTCGAGCGGCCTCACGCAACTGCTGAACCTGGGCCGTCAGGGCTGGCGTACCGTATTGGGCCAGTTGCCGCTCGGCCTTCTGCAGGGCGACGCGGGCCATGGCGGCGGCGATCTTCAGGGACTTGAGCGGGGCTTCCGCGGCGGCGTTCGCCGGGGATGGGGCGATAGCGGCTGCCGGTGCCTGGCGCCGCTGACGCTCGGCCTCCAGCCGCTCGCGCTCTCGCTGCAGGCGCGCCTGCCGAGCGTCGAAACGGCGACGATAGTAACGCGCGCGCTGGCGCGACGCTTCTCGATCCGCAGGTTCCACCATGGGTACCAGGTCGATGCAGTCCACCGGACAGGGTGCCAGGCACAGCTCGCAGCCGCTGCATTCGCTGGCGATTACCGTGTGCATCAGCTTGGCTGCGCCGAGGATGGCGTCGGTCGGGCAGACCTGGATGCACTTGGTGCAGCCGATGCACTCGTCCTCGCGGATCACCGCGCGCTGGCTCGGCGTGACCGGATAGGGTGAATCCAGCGGCAGCGCTGGCCGTTGGAGCAGGGCAGACAGCTCGAGGATGGTGGCCGCGCCGCCGGGCGGGCACTTGTTGTGCGCCTCGCCCGCGACGATGCCCGCCGCATAGGGCTGGCAACCGGGGTGGCCGCACTTGCCGCACTGGGTCTGGGGCAGCAGGGCATCGATGGCGCTGATGAGGTTGGCTTGGGCGTTCATGGTCGTTGCATAGGAGGAAGAACGGCGCCCTGAGGCGCCGTATTCATCACATCACCCGCTGGCCCGGCTTGGCGCCGCTGTCGGGGCTGAGCAGGTGGATCTCGGTGCCGCCAGGGCCGGCGGCCAGGACCATGCCTTCGGAGACGCCGAACTTCATCTTGCGCGGTGCCAGGTTGGCGACGTAGAGGGTCAGGCGGCCTTCGAGCTTGCTCGGCTCGGGGTAGGCGCTCTTGATGCCGGAGAAGACGTTACGCTTGGCATCGCCGATGTCCAGGATCAGGCGCAGCAGCTTGTCGGCACCTTCGACGAATTCGGCCTTCTCGATCAGGGCGATGCGCAGATCGACCTTGGAGAAGGTGTCGAAGTCGATGGTCTCGGCCAGAGGGGCCTTGGTCAGTTCGCCGTTGCCGGCGGGTTGGGGCGCGGCCTGGGCGGTCAGGTCTTCCTTGGAAGCGTCGATCATGGTCTGCACCTTGGCGGGTTCGATGCGGGTGAGCAGGGGCTGGAAGGCGTTGAGCTGATGGTTGGCCAGGCGCGTCCCGAGGTCGGCCCAGGTCAGGGGGGCGACGTTCAGGAAGCTCTCGGCGGCAGCGACCAGGTTGGGCAGCACCGGCTTGAGCAGGATCGCCAGCTGGCGGAACAGCTCGATGCCCTGGGCGCAGATGGCCTGGACCTCGTCCGCCTTGCCGTCCTGCTTGGCCAGGCTCCAGGGCGCCTTATCGGCGATCCAGGCATTGGCGCGGTCGGCCAGGGCCATGATCTCGCGCATGGCGCGGCCGAAATCGCGGGTCTCGTAGGCTTCGGCGATGCTCGGCGCGGCGGCGCGGAAGGCGGTTTCCAACTCGGGCGCGGCCTGGGCATCCACCAGCAGGCCGGCATTGCCCTTGTGGATGAAGCCGGCGCAGCGGCTGGCGATGTTGACCACCTTGCCCACCAGGTCGGAATTGACCTTCTGCACGAAGTCCTCGAGGTTCAGGTCGATGTCTTCGACATGGCGCGAGAGCTTGGCGGCGAAGTAGTAGCGCAGGTACTCGGGATTGAGGTGATCCAGGTAGGTGCGCGCCTTGATGAAGGTGCCACGGGACTTGGACATCTTCTGGCCGTCGACGGTGAGGAAGCCGTGGACGTTGAGCGCGGTCGGCTTGCGGTAGCCGGCACCTTCGAGCATGGCCGGCCAGAACAGTGCGTGGAAGTTGACGATGTCCTTGCCGATGAAGTGGTACAGCTCGGCGCTGCTGTCCTTGTTCCAGAAGGCATCGAAGTCCAGGTCGTCGCGGCGGGCGCAAAGATTCTTGAAGCTGGCCATGTAGCCGATGGGGGCGTCCAGCCAGACGTAGAAGTACTTGCCCGGGGCGTCGGGGATCTCGAAGCCGAAATAGGGCGCATCCCGGGAGATGTCCCACTCCTGCAGGCCGGCGTCTAGCCATTCGGCGATCTTGTTGGCTACCGATTCCTGCAGGGCGCCGCCCCGGGTCCAGCCCTTGAGCATGTCGGCGAAGTCGGGGAGCTTGAAGAAGAAGTGCTCGGATTCGCGCAGCACCGGCGTCGCGCCGGAGATGGCCGACTTCGGGTCCTTCAATTCGGTGGGCGCATAGGTGGCGCCGCACTTCTCGCAGTTGTCGCCGTACTGGTCGGGGCTACCGCACTTGGGGCAGGTGCCCTTGATGAAGCGGTCGGCCAGGAACATCTGCTTGTCCGGGTCGAAGTACTGGGTGACCGGGCGGGTGGCGATGTGACCATTTTCCCGCAGCTTCAGGTAGATGGCGCGCGACAGCTCGCGATTCTCTTCCGCATGGGTGGAGTGGAAGTTGTCGAAGGCCACGCCGAAGTCGGCGAAGTCGGCGCTGTGCTCGCGCTTGACGTTGTCGATCAGTTGCTCGGGCGTGATGCCTTCGCGCTCGGCGCGCAGCATGATGGCCGAGCCGTGGGCGTCGTCGGCGCAGACGTAGAGGCACTGGTTGCCGCGCAGCCGCTGGAAGCGGGCCCAGATATCGGTCTGGATGTACTCGACCATATGGCCGAGGTGGATGGAACCATTGGCGTAGGGCAGGGCGCTGGTGACGAGAATCTTGCGGGGCTCGGTCATGGTCTTGGCTGGATCGCGACGCTGATAAGGTGACCGACCATCATAGCGAAATGGCCGGTCGGTTTCATCCGTGGGGACGGGCGAGGGCAGGAGCAGGCCTAGAGATCGGCCAACTGCCAATACAGCGCACTGACCATGGCGGCGCCCAGGGCGGCGCTACGGGCGCCGTTCCAGCCGACGTCCGGACGCGGATCGTTGGCGTTATCCTTGAACGGCAACTCCAGGGTCAGGGCCAGGCAGCCATGGGTATGGCCGACGTACTTGGTGGCGAGCTTCAGGGTCTCGCTGCCGAAGTGACCGCGAGGGTAGCCATAGCGAGTCTGGAAGTCCGGGCTGGCGCGCAGGAAGCGTTGCAGGAAGGCCCGCTGCTCGGCTTCTTCGCGCTCGCCGAAGTTGGGCAGGCCGTTGCAGCCGTCGACGAAGACATAGGGCAGGGCCTCGTCGCCGTGGATGTCGAGGAAGAGATCGCAGCCGGTCGCGGCGATGGCGCGACGTACCGCCAGTACCTCGGGACTGCGCTGTTCGTCCGGCTCCAGCCACTCACGGTTGAGGTTGGCACCGGCGGCGTTGGTGCGCAGATTGCCCAGTGCCGAACCGTCGGGATTCATGTTGGGCACCACGTGCAGCACCGCCTGCTCCAGCAGCTTGGCGCCGACCGGATCGCCCTGATGCTCGCCCAAGCCGAGCAGGCGTCTCACCAAGCCTTCGACGAACCACTCGGCCATAGGCTCGCCGGGATGCTGGCGGGCGATGATCCAAAGGTTCTTCTTCTCTGCGCTTGGCGTGCCGATGCGCAGCAGGTCCAGCGAACGCCCCAACAGTGAGCGACCGACGGTTTCCAGACGGACGGCGGGGTGACGCTGCGCTTCGCCCATGAAGGCCAGGTGACGACTCTCGGAATAGGGCTCGAAGTAGGCGAAGAACAGGCTGTCGTATTCCGGTGTCACCGTCCAGCTCAGGGTCTTGCCGTCGTAGCGGGTGGGGATGCGGAACCACTCCCGGCCGTCGTGGCTGGCCACCACGCCGTAGTCGCGCCAGCCCTCGGGGTAGGCGCACTCGCCGGCGTTGTCGAAGCTTAGCCGGCAGGGCAGGCCGCGGGCGCCTTCCAGGCGGAAATGGAACCACTGGGTGAAGGGCGAGGCGCTGTCGGGGCGGATGCGCAGGCGGATGTCGGCGGGGTCGGCCAGGGACAGCACCTCAACGGCGCCGCTGTCGAAGGTGGAACTGATGTGCAGGGAAGGGGTGTTCACACGGGGCTCCGCGAGAGGGACATAAGCCCGGAGTGTAGCGCCGCGCGGATAGGCTTTACCAAGGACAGTGGGTAGCATAGGCCGCAGCTGCTTTTTCCTATCCGTCGTTTCCGGGAGTCTGCATGACCGCTCCGACCCGCGAGGCCATCGAGGCCGCGCTGCGCCAGTACCACGATCCCTATCTCGAACAGGACCTGCTCAGCGCCGGCGCCCTGCGGGACCTCGCCCTGGACGGCGGCCGCGTGCGTGCCCGCTTCGAGCTGGGCTATGCCGCCGGGCTGTTCAAGGGCGGTCTGGCCCAGGTGCTCAAGACCGCCCTGGAGAACGTGCCCGGGGTCGAGACCGCCGAGATCCAGATCGATTGCCACATCGCGCCCCACGCAGCCCAGCCGCAGCTGGACGCCATGGGCAACGTCAAGAACATCATCGCCGTGGCTTCGGGCAAGGGCGGCGTGGGCAAGTCCACCACTGCCGCCAACCTGGCGCTGGCGCTGGCCCGCGAAGGTGCCCGGGTGGGCGTGCTGGACGCCGACATCTATGGTCCGAGCCAGGGCATCATGTTCGGCTTCGCCGAGGGTACCCGTCCCGAGGTGCGTGACGAGAAGTGGTTCATTCCGCTGCAGGCCCATGGCGTCGAGGTGATGTCCATGGCCTTCCTGACCAACGACAAGACCCCGGTGGCCTGGCGCGGGCCGATGGTCTCCGGCGCCCTGATCCAGCTGATTACCCAAACCGCCTGGAATGACCTCGACTACCTGGTGATCGACATGCCGCCCGGCACCGGCGACATCCAGCTGACCCTGGCGCAGAAGGTCCCGGTGGCCGGCGCGGTGATCGTCACCACGCCTCAGGACCTGGCGCTGCTGGATGCCAGAAAGGGCGTCGAGATGTTCCAGAAGGTCAACATCCCGGTACTCGGAGTGGTGGAGAACATGGCGGTGCACATCTGCTCCCACTGCGGTCATGCCGAGCACCTGTTCGGCGAAGGCGGCGGTAGCCGGCTGGCCGAGCAGTACGGCGTGGATCTGCTGGCCTCGCTGCCGCTGGCCATGGCCATCCGTGAACAGGCCGATGCCGGCCGCCCCACGGCCATCGCCGATCCCGACAGCCAGATCGCACTGATCTACCAGGAGCTGGCGCGCAAGGTCGGGGCGCGTATCGCCCAGGGCGGCCAGGCCGGTGACGGTATGCCCACCATCACCGTCAGCGACGACTGATTTCGTCCCTGTGCCTTTGAGACCGCGCTGCGATCCAATACAATGCGCGGTCAACTTTTTCGCCCGGAGCTAGACCTGCCATGAGCATCAAATCGGACAAGTGGATTCGCCGCATGGCCCAGGAGCACGGCATGATCGAGCCCTTCGTCGAGCGCCAGATGCGTGGCGCGGACGACAGCCGGGTGATCTCCTACGGGGTGTCCAGCTACGGCTACGACGTGCGTTGCGCCAATGAATTCAAGGTGTTCACCAACATCCATTCGGCGGTGGTGGACCCCAAGAACTTCGATGACAAGAGCTTCGTCGACGTGGTCAGCGACGTCTGCATCATTCCGCCGAACTCCTTCGCCCTGGCGCGCACCGTGGAATACTTCCGCATCCCGCGCGACGTCCTGACCATCTGCCTGGGCAAGAGCACCTATGCCCGCTGCGGCATCATCGTCAACGTCACCCCGCTGGAACCCGAGTGGGAAGGCCACGTGACCCTGGAGTTTTCCAACACCACCACCCTGCCGGCGAAGATCTACGCCAACGAGGGCGTGGCCCAGATGCTGTTCCTGCAATCCGACGAGGCCTGCGAGGTCTCCTACAAGGACCGTGGCGGCAAGTATCAGGGGCAGCGCGGCGTGACCCTGCCGCGCGCCTGAGCCACTGGTAGATCGCTGAAGCCGCCCGTTCGGGCGGCTTCGTCGTTTCTCGGCCCTCAAGAGCTGGCGATTGCAGCCGATAGCCTTCCACCTGACTTATCTTTGGAGCGGATTTCCATGGCCAGCATTCTCGATACCGTCGATCAACGTACCCAGTTGGTTGGCGAGAACCGCCTGGAAATTCTCATGTTCCAGCTGTCCAGCCGGCAGATGTTCGCCATCAACGTGTTCAAGGTGCAGGAGGTACTCAAGCTGCCGCGCCTGACCCTGATGCCCAAGCGCCATCCAGTGGTCTGCGGGGTGGTCCATCTGCGCGGCCAGACCCTGCCGGTGATCGATCTAGCCGCCGCCATCGGCATGCGGCCCATCACCCCCGACGAGAACAGCACCATCATCGTCACCGAGTACAACCGCTCGGTGCAGGCCTTCCTGGTGGGCGGCGTCGACCGCATCATCAACCTGAATTGGGACAGCATCCAGCCGCCACCCGGTGGCGCCGGGCGCCAGCACTACCTCACCGCCATTACTCGAATCGAAGACAAGCTGGTGGAGGTCATCGATGTCGAGAAGGTGCTGGCCGAAATCGTCCCCTACAACGTCAAGGTCTCCCAGGAGCGCTTGGCCGATCCGCTGCTGGCCAAGGCCCGCGGGCGCGAGGTGCTGCTGGTGGACGACTCCAGCACCGCCATTGGCCAGCTGCGCGATACCCTGGTGCAGCTGGACCTGAAATTCCATGTCGCCACCGATGGCCTGCAGGCCCTGCGCAAGCTCAAGGCCTGGGCCGACGAAGGCGTGGTGCTGACCGACAAGCTCTTGATGGTACTGACCGATGCCGAGATGCCGGAAATGGACGGTTACCGGCTGACCACCGAGATCCGCCAGGACCCACGCCTCGCCGACCTCTACGTGGTGTTGCACACCTCCCTGTCGGGCAGCTTCAACGAAGCCATGGTGAAGAAGGTGGGTTGCAACGCCTTTCTGTCCAAGTTCCAGCCCGATCTGTTGGTCGAGGAAGTTCGTCGGCGCCTGGCGCTGTCCGAAGAGAGCTGATCCCCGCGGTTTCGCCTGCCCGGCACCTCCCTTACACTGGCGGCCCTCCTCAGCTGCCAGGAAGCCGCGCCCATGCCGCACCTCAGTGCCCTCTACCGTTATCCCGTCAAGTCGACGGCCGTGGAAACCTTGGCGCGTGCCGAGGTGGACGCCCTGGGCCTGGTCGGTGACCGGCGCTGGATGGTGGTGGATGCCGACACCGGTCGCTTCCTGACCTTGCGCCAACTGGCCCGGATGAATCGCATCGAAGCACGCTGGCTGGCCGCTGATCGCCTGCGCTTGAGCGCGCCCGACCGCGAGCCGCTGGAGGTCGCCGTACCCGATGCCCAGGCAGAGCGGCTGGGCGTGACCATCTGGCGCGACACCCTGCAGGCGCCAGTCGCCGCCGAAGCGGACGCCTGGCTGAGCGACTTCCTCGGTCGTCGCTGTCGCCTGGTGCACATCGCCGAGCCCTTTGCCCGCCAGATCAATACCGACTTCGCCGAGCCCGGCCAGCAGGTGCATTTCGCCGATGGCTTTCCGCTGCTGCTGACCAACGAGGCCTCCCTGGCCGACCTGGTGGCGCGGGTGGGTAAACCCTTGGAGATGCTGCGCTTTCGACCCAACCTGGTGGTGGAAGGCGCCGCTGCCTATGCCGAGGATGGCTGGAGGCGCCTGCGCATCGGTAGCGTGGATTTCGCCGTGGCCTGTCCCTGCTCGCGCTGCATCGTCGTCACCCAGGACCCGGTGACGGGCGAGAAGGATCCTGATCGGCAGCCGCTGACCGCCTTGCGCGAATACCGCTTCGAAGACAACCGCATGCTGTTCGGCATGAATGTCATCCCGCTGGGGCGGGGCGTCATCGAAGCCGGCATGCCGGTGGAGGTGCTGGAGTGACCCCTGTACAGCGTGTGGCGCTGGTCAGTCCGGCGGGTGCGGTCAAGGAAGAACTGGTCACGGCGGCGATGGAGCGGCTACGGGCCGCCGGCATCGAACCCGTGCTCGGCGGGCAGGCGCTCAGCCGGCATCGCTATCTGGCCGGGACCGCGCAGGAGCGGGCAGCGGATCTGCACTGGGCCTTCAGTCAGGCCGATGTGGACGCCGTCTGGTGCCTGCGCGGTGGTTATGGGGCCGCCCAACTGCTGCCCTGGCTGGACTGGTCGCGGCTGTCCAGCAGCAAGGGCCGCCCGTTGATCGGCTATTCGGACCTGACCGTGCTGCTGGAGGCCTTCCATCGCCGTGGCCTGACCGCCATTCATGGGCCCGGTGCCCTGGACTGGGGACGTACCGAAGAAGACCCGGCCGTCCAGGCGGCGCGGACCCGCTCGCTGGAATCGGTCCTGGAGCTGTGTGCCGGCGCACGTCCGGCCTGGGACCTGGAGCGTCTGGCCGGCCCCGCCCACGTCCCGGCGGGCGAGTTGATCGGCGGTAATCTGACCACCCTGGCCAGCATAGTGGGTACTTCCGCCGCCTTGCGTCCCCACGACGGGGCCATCCTCATGCTGGAAGACGTCGGCGAACCCTACTATCGCCTGGAACGTAGCCTGTGCCAGATCTTGGGCGGCCTGACCGAGCACCGTATCGGCGCGGTCTGCCTGGGCACCTTCACCGCTTGCCCACGGCGCAATGTCGAGCAGTCGTTGGAGGAGATCTTCGCCGAATGGCTGGAGCCGCGGGGTATCGCCCTCTATCGCGGCCTGCCCAGCGGCCATGGCCCGGCTAACGAGGCCTGGCCGTACGGTGCACGGGTGCGTCTGGACGCGGACCGCCTCCAGGTGCTCTGACGCAGCCCGCCCTGGTCGGCTCACTCCGACCAGGGCGACGCCAGTTCCAGCTTGCGCAGCATCTGCCGCTTCTTGCTGTTGTAGCCCTGCATCCGAACCAGTAGCTCATCCAGGGTGGCGACCGCCTTGTGGATGTGCGGACCCTTGTTCAGCATCACGCATTCGGCGCGCACCCCGGTGGCCGCGTCGGTGATCTCGGCGCGCGAGGGCGATCCCTTCTTGGCCAGATTCTCCAGTACCTGAGTCGCCCAGATCACCGGTACGTGAGCCGCTTCGCACAGGCAGAGGATATCTTCCTGCAACGCCGCCAGCCGCTCGAAGCCGCCCTCTACGGCAAGATCGCCGCGGGCGATCATCACGCCGAAACCACCGCGGCGCATACCCGCCAGCAACAGCGCGGGCAGATTATCGAAGCCGCGTCGCGTCTCGATTTTCAGTACCACGCCCAAACGATCCGCCTGTAGCCGTTCCAGCTCCGCGAGCAGCTCCTGAACGTCGTCCGCGGTGTTGACGAAGGACATCTCCACGCCATCGGCATGCGCGGCGGCGAAGGCGAGCGCCGCGAGATCCTGCTCGCCCAGCGCCGCGAGTCGCAGCGTGCTCTTGGGAAAGTTGATGCCCTTGTCACCCTTGAGCTTGGCCCCGCCCGGGGCATGGGTGATGCGTACCTGCAGCGCCTCCTGACTGGCCTGCTCCACCACTCCGCCGATCTTGCCATCGTCGAACCAGACGGGCTCGCCACCGCGCACGTCGGCGAACACCTGGGGCAGGGTGCAGCCCAGGGTCGCCGGGGTCAGCAGGCGGCCGCTGCTGTCGTGGCTGGCGGGGCGTCCCGGTGCCTGTTCGGCGGTCAGGATCAGCAGGTCGCCTTCAGCCAGCCGCAGGGCGCCCGGCTGAGGGGCGAACTCGCCGATGTGGCTGTATTTCTTGCGGCCGCCGTGCTTGACGCCCAAGCGCAGGCCGGGGGCCAGGTAGGTGGTCTTGTGGACCTCCGCCCAGCAACCCTTGGCGGTCACCTCGACGACCTCCAGCCGGCGCTCGGCCTGACGGGTATCCACCAGGCGAATCCGTTCGCCGGCCTGCAGTCCGCCCAGCCAGCGATCACCCACCTCGAGGCTGGCGGCGGCAGAGGAAGGCGCCGGTCGCGGGCTACGCCGGCCAGTCAGCCAAACCCGCGCTGCATGCCGTACGCGGCCCTGGTCGTCGCGCTCGGGTTTTACCTTGCATACCGCCGCGCCCGGGGCGACCGGGCCTGTCCGCAGCTTGGGGCCCGGTAGGTCCATGAACACCTGGCACGGCTGGTCCAGCTCCGCGCTGGCTCGGCGGGTGTGTTCGATCATCCGCGTCCAGGTGGCGGGGTCGTCATGGGCGCAGTTGATACGCACGCAATCCATCCTGGCCGCGAGCAGATCGCGAACCAGCGAATAGTGGTCTGCCGCCTCACTCGGCAAGGTGACCATGATGCGCACTGTGCGCTCGCGCGGTGCCGCGCCGAACAGGGCGCGGGCGTGGCGTGCCAGCGGGTTAGGGGCCCTGGCCACCGGCTTCGCCCCCGAGCTGGATCCCAGTAGCCGCTCCAGGGTGCCGATGAGGGTCGCCACCGTAGGCAGCACGGCAGCCTCGGAGCGACCCAGGGATGACAGCCCCTGGGCGGACAGCTGCAGCTGCAACGCGTGCAGGTCCTGCCCACGCAGGGCCAGATAGGCGAGCAGATTCTGGGCGCTGGCCTGATAGGCGGGATTGAGCGCCTGATGCTCCAGGCGAGGATCTGTAGCAGCCCGCTCCAGGGTGGTGTGCAGGCGGCGCAAATCATCGAGCAGGGTGGCGAGGTCTTGCTCGGATGGCCGGGAACGCGAGGTCGAGCGAGGCGGCACTGTGGGTCTCCAGGAAGACGCCAGGCGATACGCTCGCCTGGCATTGCTGTCTCGGACCTGCCGCCGCCGCAGAAGTGAAAAGCCAAGTGTTGCCAGACATTAGCGGCAGATGGCCACTCATCAGCAAAGATCACCGCGGGCGACCGTAGGGAGTCGGCGAGGATGCTGCTATGATGCGCGGCCTTGACGACCCCCGTTTTCAGGTACCCGCCATGGCGCAGATTTCCGAACGTCTCCTGGTCCAGGCCCATCTGGCCGCCAAGCAGCCCAAGGCGCTCGGGCCGGACGAGATCGCGGCCTACAAGACCGCCATCGCCCGCGAACTCAAGGCGCAGAACGCGGTGTTGCTGGCTCACTACTACACCGATCCGCTGATCCAGGCCCTGGCCGAGGAAACCGGCGGTTGCGTTGCCGACTCCCTGGAGATGGCCCGCTTCGGCAATCGCCATCCGGCGTCCACGGTGGTAGTGGCCGGGGTCAAGTTCATGGGCGAGACGGCCAAGATCCTCAACCCGGAAAAGCGGGTGCTGATGCCGACCCTGGAGGCTACCTGCTCCCTGGACCTGGGTTGCCCGGTAGAAGAGTTCTCCGCCTTCTGCGACCAACACCCCGAGCGCACCGTGGTGGTCTACGCCAACACCTCCGCTGCCGTGAAGGCCCGGGCCGACTGGGTGGTGACCTCCGGCTGCGCCCTGGACATCGTCGAGCACCTGATGGACAACGACGAGACCATCCTCTGGGCGCCCGATCGCCACCTGGGCCGTTATATCCAGCGTGAGACCGGCGCCGACATGCTGCTCTGGGAAGGCTCCTGCATCGTCCATGAGGAATTCAAGGCCAGCCAGCTGGAAGACCTCAAGCGCCTCTATCCCGAGGCGGCGATTCTGGTGCATCCGGAATCGCCCGAGGCGGTGATCGAGTTGGCCGACCATGTCGGCTCCACCAGCCAGATGATCAAGGCTGCCCAGACGCTGCCCAATCGTGAATTCATCGTCGCCACCGACCGCGGCATCTTCTACAAGATGCAGCAGGCCTGCCCGGACAAGGTCTTCATCGAGGCACCCACCGCCGGCAACGGCGCCGCCTGCCGCAGCTGCGCCCATTGCCCCTGGATGGCGATGAACACCCTCGAGCGCACCCTCAACTGCCTGCTCGACGGCTCCGGCGAGGTGCTGGTCGATCCGGCGCTCATTCCCAAGGCGGTCAAGCCGCTCAAGCGCATGCTCGACTTCACCCAGGCGCTGCAGCTAAAGATCAAGGGCAACGCCTAAGGGCGCTGCCCGCATGTCTTAGCGCAGGATATCTTCGCTCAGCTTGCGCTGGGCAATCATTTCCTGCTGGCGAGCGTCGATCCGCGCCGCGAGCTGGTAGTTGCTGGCCGCGCGCTGCTTGGCGAAGCCCAGCTGCTGGATGGCCTGGTTGTAGTCGCCGGTCAGGGCGAAGTATTCGGCGCGGGCCTGGTGCACTCCGATCAGATCACCGGCCTGGCCACGAATGTCGGCGGCCAGGTTCCAGATGTCCGGGTCGATCGGTCGCTGCTTGAGCAGCTTGTCCAACAACTGGCTGGCGTCCTTGGCCTTCTGGGTGCGATTGAGCATGTCCACCTGGGCCAGGGTGACGGCCAGATCGCCCGGATAGAGTTCTACCAGACGCTGGACCCGCTTCTGCGCCTCGGGCAGGCGATTGGCGGTGATGTCCAAGTCGACCTGGGCGAGGTTGTAGCTGACGTCGTCCGGCGCCTTGCGCAGCAGCGGCGCCAGGGTGTCGCGGGCTTCGTTGAGCTGGCCCTGGCGGGTCAGGCCCATGGCCAGGCCATAGCGCACGGCATCGTTGTCCGGATTGTCCTGCAACTGGGCGCGATAGCGCTTCACCAGCAGACCGGCGGTTTCCTCGAAGTACAGCTGGGCACGCACCTTCATCAGCTGGAAGCGCTTGCTATCCTCGACGCCGCCCTTGGGAAAACGCTCGGCACGCGCCTGGGTATCGGCGATCCGGCTGTCGGTGACCGGGTGAGTCAGCAGGAACTCCGGTGGGGTACGGTCATAGCGATACTGGCGGGCGAGCCGACCGAACATCTCCGGCATGGCGCGCGGATCGTAGCCGGCCCGTTCCAGGTTGACGATGCCAACGCGATCGGCCTCCTGCTCGTTCAGCCGCGAGAAGCGCAACTGACTCTGGATCGCCGCCGCCTGGGTCGAGGCGATGGCGGCGATGCCGGCATCACCGCCGCCCGCGGCAGCCGCCACGATGCCGGCGAGCAGCGCCGCCATCAGCGGCAACTGCATGCGTTGCTGGTTTTCCACCCCGCGAGCGAAGTGGCGCTGGATCAGGTGACCCAACTCGTGAGCCATGACCGCCGCGTACTCGGCTTCGGTCTCCGATTTGAGGAAAAGCCCACCATTCACCCCGATCACTCCACCGGGAGCGGCGAAGGCGTTGATCTCCGGGTCCTTGATCAGGATGAAGACCAGGCGGTGGTCCTGCAGGTCGCTGGTCTCGGCCAGCTTGTAGACGGTCTGCTCGACGAATTGCTTGAGCTGCGGATCGTTGATGGTCGGTACCTGGCCGCGCAACATGCTCAGCCAGGCGCGGCCCATCTGAAACTCCTGCTCGGGCGAGACGATCGAAGAACTGGCGTCGCCCAGCGAGGGTAGCTCGTTCGCGCCGTGCGCCAGGAATGGCGCGGTGAGCAGCGCCAGGGACAGCAGGGCGGGGCGCAGGACTTTCATGGCATGACTCATGGTCGCAAAAGGGCTACTTTAGCGGCCCGCCGTCCGAGTGCCTAGCAAGCGCGGGCGTTGTCGTACCCCGTACCGGAGAAACCCATGGCAGAGATGAGCCAACCCTACACCGGCGCCGTGACCGCCCAGCTGGACGCCAGCGGTCTGAGCTGCCCCATGCCGCTGCTCAAGGCCAAGCTGGAACTCAACCGGCTGGCGCCGGGGGAGGTGCTCGCGGTGATCGCTACCGATGCCGGCTCGCAACGGGATTTTCGTACCTTCGCCAAGCTGTCGGGCCATGCCCTGGTGGGCGAAGAAGTAGCGGGAGAAACCTTCCGCTACTGGCTGCGCAAAGCCTGATCAGGCCTCGTTCAGCGCCTTGGCGGCGGCCAGTACCTCGTCGACGTGGCCGGGCACCTTCACGTTGCGCCAGATCTTGCGAACCACGCCGTCACGATCCACCAGGAAGGTGCTGCGATCCACGCCGATGTACTCCTTGCCATAGAGCTTCTTCGGCTGCAGCACCGCGAAGAGGTTGCACAGCGTCTCATCCTTGTCACTGATCAGCTCGAAGGGGAAGCCCTGCTTGGCGCGAAAGTTCTCGTGGGTGCGCAGGCTGTCGCGGGAAACCCCCAGGATCTGGGTATTGGCGGCGGCAAATTGCTCGTGCAGGTCACGAAAGCCCTGGCCCTGGGTGGTGCAGCCCGGGGTGTTGTCCTTGGGATAGAAGTACAACACCACCTGGTGACCGCGCAGGCTGTCGGGCGAGACCTCGAGGCCGCTGGTGGCCTGGGCCTGGAAGGTGGGAAGCGGCTGGTCGAGGGTCACGCTCATGGACAGGTCCTCCGGTCGTTCAGTTGTTCTGTGGCCGCCAGGGCTCGATCAGGGCGTCGAGGTTCAGGGCATCGGCGAAGTCCAGGAACTGGTCGCGCAGCCAGCTGATCTGGGTACCGGCGGGCAGGGTCACGGTGATGGTGGCGTTGAGCATGGTGCCGCCGGTCTGGGGCGCCTGGTAGGAGTCGCACACCAGGTTCTCCACCTCGATCTTGTGGTCAGCGAAGAACTGGCAGAGCTCGTTGAGGATATCCGGGCGATAGGCCGCGCTGACATAAACGACGTACGGCAGCGCCTGCGGACGATTCTCCAGCGCGGCGCTACGGGTCACCCCGACGGTGAAGCCATGGCGCTTGCCGAGGCCGGCGAGGCCGCCCTCGAGGCGTGCCAGGCCGTCCCAGTTGCCGGACACCTGCAGGATCAGCGCGCTGTATTCTCCGTGCCGGCTCAGGCGGCTGCTGACCACGGCGCAGCGATTGTCCATGCAGCTGCGAAAGAGCACGTTGGTCAGCTCCATGGGATTGGCGCCCATGGCACTGATGACGAGAAATTGTTCGCGAATCGGGGGGGTAGCGGACATTGGGGTTCCTGGCAGGGGGGATAACACTGGCAAAGGCGAAAGGGTAGCGAAAAGCGCTCGCGGGGGGAATGCCCGTCGGGGTGCGTTGCTTGTGCTGGCGCGGAGGCGTCAGTACCATTACCGCTCTCTTTTTCCGGCAGGAGCGGTTGCATGATTGCGGGGAGTATGGTGGCGCTGGTCACCCCCATGGACGCCCAGGGGCGTATCGATTGGGATAGCCTGACCAAGCTGGTGGACTTCCATCTCGCCGAAGGCACCGATGCCATCGTCGCGGTGGGCACCTCGGGCGAGTCGGCGACGGTCGATGTCGACGAGCACGTCGCCGTGATCCGTCATGTGGTCGAACAGGTCAAGGGCCGCATCCCGGTCATCGCCGGCACCGGTGGCAATTCCACCCGTGAGGCCATCGACCTGACGCGTGCCGCCAAGGACGCCGGGGCCGATGCCTGCCTGCTGGTCGTGCCCTATTACAACAAGCCCACCCAGGAAGGGCTGTACCAGCACTTCCGCATGATCGCCGAAACCGTCGCCATCCCGCAGATCCTCTACAACGTGCCGGGCCGTACCGCCTGCGACATGCTGGCCGAGACCGTCGAGCGCCTGGCCAAGGTACCGAACATCATCGGCATCAAGGAAGCCACCGGCGACCTGGCCCGTGCCCGCGACATCCTCTCCCGGGTGAGCAAGGATTTCCTGGTCTACTCCGGCGACGACGCGACCGCGGCCGAGCTCATGCTGCTGGGCGGCAAGGGCAACATCTCGGTGACCGCCAACGTCGCGCCCCGGGCGATGAGCGACCTCTGCGCCGCCGCCATGCGCGGCGATGCCGACACCGCACGCGCGCTGAACGAGAAGCTCATGCCGCTGCACAAGAATCTGTTCATCGAATCGAATCCGATCCCGGTGAAGTGGGCCCTCCATGAAATGGGCATGATCGACGCCGGTATCCGTCTGCCCCTGACCTGGCTCAGCTCGCGCTGCCATGAAGTGGTACGTCAGGCCCTGCGTCAGGCGGGAGTGCTGGCGTGATTAGGAAGCAGGCGATGAAACGTATTCTTGGATTGACGACGTTGGGCCTGGCCGTGGCCAGCGCCAGTGGTTGCAGTTGGTTGTGGGGCGAACATGGCTACTTCCGTGATCGCGGCAACGACTACCTCGAATCCCGCGAGACCGGCCCGATGCAGGTGCCGACCGATTTGCAGGCCAAGCCGCTGGACCCGCTGCTGCCGGTTCCGGCCAACGTGGCCGACACCCAGAACCGCTCCTATGGCTTCGAGGTGCCGCGGCCCCAGGCACTGAGCGTCCAGGGCGGTGGCAGCGAGCAATTCAGCGTCCAGCGCAGCGGCAATGCCCGCTGGCTGGCCGCGCAGAAGGTCCCGGCCACGATCTGGCCAACGGCTCGCCAGTACTTCACCGACAACGGCTTCCGCATTGCCGAGGAGCGTCCGCAGACCGGCGAGCTGGTCACCGCCTGGCAGTCGCCCACCGAGCTGACCACGCCGCTGGCCCGTGCCCTGAGCACCAACGGTCGCCTGGAGCCCGGTAAGGAACTGCGGGCGCGACTGCGTATCGAGCCGGGCGTGCAGTCCGGCAGCAGCGAAATCTTCGTCCAGACCCAGACCCGCAGCCAGGGCAGCTCCAGCGATCCGTCCTGGTCCAGCAGCCAGAACAGCTCGGCGCTCGACGATGCCCTGTTGAACCAGGTGCTGGCTGGTCTGGATCGTAGCGCCGAGGGTGGCGGTTCGGTGTCCCTGCTGGCCGCGGGCGGCTACGATACCCCCGAGCGTGTCACCTATGAGGTCGATGGCAGCGGCGTGCCCATGCTGGTGCTGGAAAGCGACCTGAACCGTGCCTGGTCCAGCGTCGGCCGCGCCATCGAAGGCGCCGACATCCGCGTCGACGACATGGATCGCAGCCTGGGCGTGTACTACGTCAACCTCGCCGAGGGGGCGCAGAAGCCGGAAGAGCGCAAGCCGGGCTTCTTCGGTCGCCTGTTCGGCAAGGGCGAGACCAAGGAAGAGGAAGACGCCCGGGCGCGGCGCTTCCAGGTGCGCCTCACCTCGGTCGGCAACACCGTTCAGGTCACCCTGGACAAGACCATCAACACCGCAGCACCCCAGGATATCGCCGAAGGCGTGCTGAAGAAGCTTCAGACGAGCATGCAGTATGCGCTTCGCAATCCTGGGCAGCGGCAGTCGGGGCAACTCGACCCTGGTGCACAGCCATAACAGCTACGTCCTGATCGACTGCGGCTTCTCCCTGCGGGAAGCCGAGCGTCGCCTGGCCCGGCTGGGTGTGGTACCTGCCCAGCTGGATGCCGTCCTGGTCACCCACGAACACTCCGATCATGTCCAGGGCGTCGAGCTGCTGGCGCGCAAGCACGGGGTGCCGGTCTACTACAGCGCCGGCACCGGACGTGGCCTGCGCAAGCCGGTGGCGGCCGAGGGCCTGCTGGTGGATGGCGAGCGCCTGGTGCTGGATGCGCTGGAAGTGACCGTGGTGCAGGTCTCCCATGATGCCCTGGAGCCGACCCAGTTCGTCTTCGACGATGGCCGCAAGCGTCTGGGCGTGCTCACCGACCTCGGCGAAGCCACGCCGGGCGTGCTGCAGCACTATCGCGGGCTCGATGCCCTGGTGATCGAGGCCAACCATGACAGTGCCATGCTGGCCAATGGGCCCTATCCCTATCATCTCAAGGCGAGGGTTGGCGGGGTGCGCGGGCATCTCAACAACCGGCAGTCGGCCGACCTGGTGCTGGACCTGGCCTGTCCAGGGCTGCAGCATCTGGTGCTTGCCCACCTGAGCGAGAAGAACAACAACCCCTGGCTCGCCCGCGCCTGTTTCACCAATGTACTGGGTTGCGATGCGGACTGGCTGCAGATCGCCGACCAGCAGCAGGGGCTGGCGTGGCAGGCCATCGCCTGAGGCACCAGTCGAGTTTTCTTTGGCGGCCGCGCCTTGCCGCGCGGCCAAAAGATCCACGATCCTATGTAAACTGCGCTTCCCGGCTGTACTCGTCCCGAACCGCTCGTCTCACCTGGGTTCGTCCACAGCCTGCAAGCCATTCGAACCGGAGTCCAAGATGGAAAAACGCGCAGAACTCTACCGTGGCAAGGCCAAGTCGGTATTCACCACCGACGATCCCGACCGCCTGGTCCTGTTGTTCCGCAACGACACCTCTGCCTTCGATGGCGAGCGCATCGAGCAGCTCGAGCGCAAGGGCATGGTGAACAACAAGTTCAACGCCTTCGTCATGCAGAAGCTGGAAGCCGCCGGCATCGCGACCCAGTTCGAACAGCTGCTGGGCGACAACGAATGCCTGGTCAAGAAGCTGGACATGATCCCGGTGGAGTGCGTGGTCCGTAATTTCGCCGCCGGCAGCCTGGTGCGCCGCCTGGGCGTGGAGGAGGGCCTGGAACTCACCCCGCCGACCTTCGAGCTCTTCCTGAAGAACGACGCCTTGCACGACCCCATGGTCAACGAAAGCCACGTCCAGGCCTTCGGCTGGGCCACCCTCGACCAGCTGGCCGAGATGAAGGCGCTGACCTTCCGCATCAATGACATCCTCAAGCAACTGTTCGACGACGCCGGCCTGCTGCTGGTGGATTTCAAACTGGAATTCGGTCTGTTCCACGGCAAGGTCGTCCTGGGCGACGAATTCAGCCCGGACGGCAGCCGCCTGTGGGACAAGGCCACCCGCAAGAAGATGGACAAAGACCGCTTCCGCCAGGGCTTGGGCGGCGTGATCGAGGCCTACGAAGAGGTAGCCCAGCGCCTGGGCGTCCCCCTCTAAACGCAAGCCGCTGATACCAGAGCTTTTTTTGCAATTGCTTGTTCGCTTTTGTACGCGTGGCTGGTATCATGCGCCGCGTTGGAGAGATGCCGGAGTGGTCGAACGGGACGGATTCGAAATCCGTTGAGTCAGCAATGGCTCCTAGGGTTCAAATCCCTATCTCTCCGCCATATCCGAAGAACCCCGAGTGTGCCAGGCACCTCGGGGTTTTTTATTGGCTGGAATTCGGCTCGGCCGTGGCACCACCGCTGTCTGCCCGGCCGCTCCCGACTGCTGTCGGGTGCGATCAGTCGCAGTGTGGCGCTGAGCGAGGTCATGGTAATGCGCGCCATTCTATGCAGCGAGACATGCTGCGTCCGCGCACGAGACCGGCGCCGCCGGATGGCAGGCGCGGGGTTGCTCGATAGCTGGACGGCCCGCTGAAATGGAGCGATGCTGGAAACGTGCACCCGAGCACAGGCTACGACCCGCTGGCGGGCCTGCACGCCTAGCTTCCAAGTGTGGCTTCAGTGAATAACAATAAAAGAGGAGTCGAGCGATGTTCTACAAGGTCAGCGTGTATTCACGGCCTGAAGATCGTGGGCTGTTGGTCTGGCGGTGGAAGAAGCAGTTCCTCGGCGAGTGGGTCGAGTCCCGCCAGGAATTCGAGGACTGCGAGCATTGTGTCCACCATGCTCTGCAGGACGCCAGGGGGCAGAGAGTGCATCTCGAGACTGATCGCTGCACCCTCTATCGCTACCGCTTCCAGAGCATGCTGCATCAGTACGGCAGTTGCTATTGCCTGAGCGGTGGCCGGGCGTCGGAGGCCGTCCTGGATCTCATCGCCCAGATCGAAGAGCGCCACAACGTCATCGTGCTGCGCGATGGCCAGCCGTTCTTCGCCCATTATCGGGCGGACCTGCGAGCGGACGGCACGCTGGCACCCGAACTCTGGCAGGGCGTGGAATGGCGAGGACTGGAAGGGCGCTTCGAGTATGCCCACAACCCCAGGCCGGTCTGAACCTCAGGTCAGAACGGCAGCAGCTCCTGGCGCATGATGCTGATGTCGGCGGGTGCCTGGATGCCGACCTGTACGCGACCGCCCTGAACTTTCAGGATGCGCACGTTGATGCCGCCATTGAACAGCTGATCCAGCACCTGTTCTTCATCCGCTCCCGGTTTGAGGGAAAGGTTGATGATTTCATCGGTGCGGCGGGTCAAGACCAGATAAGACATGAGCATCCCTGCCATGATTCCAAGGCCCGGATGATAGCCAGTTCCGCTTGGGATGAGAACAAGTTGGCAGATTATTCGCTCTAGGACAGCAGTCTGCGCCTGTTCAGCCGTCGCTGCCGCGGCTTCAGTTGCCAGCGCCGGATGGCGAAACCCAGCAGGCCAGCCGCCAGAGTCAGCAGGTTCACTCTGTCCGTGGGGCCACTGCCATGATGGCCGGCAGCCAAGGTGAGCAGGGTGGCGAGCGCCCACATCGAGATGGCCGCCGCGACGGCGACGGCCATTTCATTCAGGTCGGAGGCCGGTACTCGCCGGGCGGCGGGGAGCGGTTCGCTGTCGTAGTCTTCTTCGGGCATTCGGGCCTCCGGATGGCTTCCTGGTCGAGAGTATCGCCAAGAGTCTTATCGACCGCTTATGGGGAGTCTGGATGGGATCGATAGTGCGGTCAGCGCCTTTTTCCGCCGAACGGACGAGAGGTACTCGCCAGGGCTACGGATGGTCGCCGGAAGCACCAAGGCGTCGTTCTACTGAGAGACGGCTCGTTTGGCGATGGACAACGGGTGGCAGGGCGGTCGGTCATTGCTGGGTTCCATGTGAATAGCAGGAGACCGTCATGAGCGATGACAGCAGCACTTTCACTATCTGCCAGGGCCACCCGCTCCGGGACAACCAAGGCCCGCGCAGCGTGGGGGAGCGGGGCCCGGCCGCGACCTGCCAGGGGCGAACAGGAAGCGCCCGCGCCCGGCGCTGCCGGGTAGTTCGCCGCGCGCGGCCCGCCCGCTGCCGCTGGTGGTCGTCAGCGCTCGGCAGCTTCGTCCGCGACGCGTGCCCAACACCGCGCGAAATCCTCCCGCCAGTCGGGCAGGGGGAAGGGCAGCAGTGCCTGGGCCTTGCGGCAATCCAGGCGCGAGTAGCGGGGCCGGGTCGCGGGAGTCGGATAGTTGTCGGTGGAGGTGGGATAGAGGCGCGCACGGAGCTCGCCGCGTTCGGCCAGGCGTTCGGCGATGGCGTGGGCGAATCCGTGCCAGGAGGTCTGGCCGGCGCTGGTCAGGTGGTAGAGCCCGGTGCTGTCGCGTCGCTCCAGGAGACGCTCGACCAGATGGCGCGTAGCCCGGGCGATGGTGGGTGCCCAGGTGGGCGCGCCCAGTTGATCGTCCACTACATGCAGTTCATCGCGCTCGGCGAGCAACTGCCGCATGGTGTTGAAGAAGCAGGGGCGGTCGTGGGAGTAGACCCAAGAAGTCCGCAGGACAAGGGCGCGCCCCCCGGCCGCCAGCACGGCCTGCTCCCCGGCCAACTTGGAGCGACCGTAGACGCTCAGGGGCGCTGGCGCGCAGTCCTCGGTATAGGGACGATCACGGCTGCCGTCGAAGACGTAGTCGGTCGAGTAGTGAACGAAGGGAATATCCCGTTCGCGTGCCCACTCGGCCAGGATCTGCGGCGCGTGCGCGTTGATGGCCGCGGCACGATCGACATCCTGTTCGGCCTGGTCGACGGCGGTATAGGCCGCTGCATTGATGATGAGGTCGGGCGTCAGTCGATCGAAGGTGGCGCGCAGGCGATGGGTCTGGCTCAGATCGAGCTCCGCCTGGCCGATGACGGTGAGCGAATGGGTGCTGCCGAACTCGCGCTGCAGGGCGCGCGAAACCTGGCCGGAACGGCCAGTGATCACAATATTCATGAAAGCTTGCCTGGACGCCTTCAGCGGAAGGCGTTCGTCCTGAAAAATCGATGCTCGAAAAGCCCTGGGCTTTTCCCACGCGAACCAAGACCTGCCGCCATTGGCGACCATTTCTGGGTTCCGATCATCTTCCTGGGGAAGAGTGATGGCCGCTGGCTATGGCGGAGTGGGCATCGATTTGGCGGACGTGGCGGTCATGGGTCACCTGTAGGCTGGATACGCGGCTAGGACTGCCGTTCGTCGGTGTAGTTCAGCGCCGTTGCAGGCGCGTGAGCAGCTTGCCAAGCTGCAGCCCTGCCGTCGAGGCGGTCAGCAGGGCAGTATGGAGAACCTGTTCAAGTTCGCGGATGTTTCCCGGCCAGGAATAGGCGATCAAGGCGGCTTCATCGTCGGATGTCAGGGCGGGTGGCGCGCAGCCGAGACGTTCGGCGTGCTGGGCGAGAAAATAGCGGGTGAGCGGCAGCAGATCAGCCGGACGCTCGCGCAGTGGCGGGATGGAGACGAGCCCCGGACCGATGAGCTCCCACAGCCGAGTCTCGAAATGGCCGGCCTCGACCGCTTGTGCCAGCTCCACGCTGGAGCCGACGATCAGGCGCACCTCGACCTCGGTGCGCTGACTGCTGCCCAGGCGCAGGATGCTGCCCTCTTGCAGAACCCGCGCCAGTTCCTGCTGCAGCTCCCGGGGCAGGTCGGCGATCTCGTCCAGATAGAGGCTGCCGCCATTGGCGGTGCCGAACCAGCCCACGCGACTGCCCGAGGTGCCGGCATAGGCGCGCGGGACATAGCCGAACAACTCGGCGGCGCCGTGGCGCCGGCTCAGGGAGGCGCAATTCAGGCTACTGAACAGGCCCGTGCGGCCGCTGCGCTCGTGCAGTCGGCGGGCGAGCAATTCGCGGCCGGTCCCCCATTCGCCGGCCAGTACCACGGGCTGCGCCTGGGGCGCCAGCTCGTCGAGCTGTTCAAGTAGATGCCGTGAGCGGGGATCGGCGAAGGCCAGCGCCTTGGCGCGGATGGTCAGATTGCTCTGTTGCTCCGCGGGAACGATCAACAGGTCGGGAGAGGTGGTAGGCATGCCGGTATCACTGCAACGCAAAGTCCCATAATAACGATGCAGATTTATAGCTAAAAATAAGTATTTTTCATTCACTTATCATGTTTGGCTATTTAAAAATGAGGGTCATCCGGAAGGCTGCAGCGTTATAGAATCGTGGCCTGACCGGGAGCACCGGAGCTTCCTAGCTGTGTTCCTGCCGATCGATCCTTAGGCTAAGAGGCACTGCTTTGGCTTTTTCCCTGCTGGCGGTGATCGTGGGCGGCGCCCTGGGGTGCGTGCTGCGCTGGTTGTTCGCCCTCAAGTTGAATGGTCTCTTTCCTTCGCTGCCCCTGGGTACCCTGGCGGTCAATCTCATCGGCTGCCTGGTCATCGGCGTGGCCCTGGCCTGGTTCGCCAAGGTGCCGGACATGGATCCGGTATGGCGTACCCTCATCACCACGGGCTTCTGTGGCGGCCTGACCACCTTCTCCAGTTTCTCCGCGGAAGTCATCGTCCTGCTGCAGGAGGGCAAGCCAAGTTGGGCATTGGCCACGGTGGGGGCCCATCTGAGCGGTTCGCTGGCAATGACGGCGCTGGGCTTCGGCCTGGTCCATTGGGCCTATCGGGCCTAGCGCGGCGGAGGTTGCGATGGCCGCTCTGCGTGCGCCCTGTCCGCCCGGTGTCTGTAGCTGCGATCGGGACGGCGTACTGGCCGACCCGACTCGCGATGCGCGGCCCCTGCTGCTCAACCGACAGGAGGAGCAGCGCCTGCTCCAGCGGCTCGAGGCGGTCAGCAGCCTGGCCGATCTGCAGCGGTTGCAACAGCGGTTGCAGGAGCAACTGGGCATTTGCCTGGAGATAGCGCCGGGGCCCGGGGAAGTGCGGAGCGCCCGTGGCCTGTCGATCGCGCTGCAGCCACGTCCGGGGTTGTGCCGCAAGCTGCATCAGTCGATCCCGGCCGCCATTCGCCGTGGCCTGACGCAACGTCCGGAAATCCTCTACGCCCTGCTCAACGCCAACGACCTGTTCCGCGACGCCTGACACTCGTCAGGCCGGTGCCGCGACACTGATCCAGGTCGGCGCATGGTCGCTGGTCTTCTCCAGATCTCTCACCCAGCGATGGACCCCGGCATCCTGCAGTCCAGGTGCGAGCGATGGACTGAGCAGGAGGTGATCGATGCGCAGACCGGCGTTGCGTTGCCAGCGCTGACGGAAGTAGTCCCAGTAGGTATAGATCGCCTCGTCGGGATGGCGGGCGCGCAGGGCATCCAGCCAGCCTTGTTCGAGCAGGCGCTGGAAACAGGCCCGGCTCTCCGGCTGCAGCAGGGCGTCCTTGCGCCAGGACTTGGGATCGTAGATGTCGCGGTCGGTGGGGACGACGTTGTAGTCGCCGGCCAGAAGCACCGGATGGCCGCTGTCCAGCAGCCCCTGGGCATGGTCGAGCAGGCGCTCGAACCACGCCAGCTTGTACTCGAACTTGGGGCCCGGCCAGGGGTTGCCGTTGGGGAGATAGAGGCAACCGACGATGATGCCCTTCACCGCCGCTTCCAGATAGCGCCGCTGGGGGTCGTCCTCCAGGCCAGGCAGGCCACGACGGATCTCCAGTGGTTGGTCGCCACGCGCGAGGATGGCGACGCCGTTCCAGGACGGCTGACCCTCCCAGAGCGCACCGTAGCCTGCCGCCGCCAGCTCCGCTTCGGGAAAGTCGAGGCTCTTGGCCTTGAGTTCCTGCAGGCAGACGATGTCCGGCTGCTCCCGCTCCAGCCATTGGATGAGGATGGGAAGGCGCGCCCGGATACCGTTGACGTTATAGGTGGCGAGGGTGAGGACGGCCATGGTGGGTTCCAGCGCAGGAGATGTATCCATGACCGGCTGGCCAGGAGGTCAGTTCCACGCAAAAAGATATGTGATGTAGTTATCGTTATTTGATGACTTACTTTTTTTGGCACCTTCGGGAACTTTTTGGCCGCGAACGCCGAATTGCCGGAAGAATTTTGACAATCCGGCCAGAAGTTCCGTTTCGAATGTGGCTAAGGTGTTACTCAGATCAGCGTGCCGACGAACGGAAATTCAAAAAAGTAACTATAAATCAATGAATTAAATTTGATTTGTATAGTGGCTAAACAATGGCCGCAGGGAGTTGGCGAGAAAGTTGGCATATCGCTTGAATGAAGAGACATGCCTGGAGGCGTCGTCTCGTTGAAGAGTGTCAGCGAGGTCTCTCTCACTTCATATCGGCCGTTGTTCAGGGAGTGCGTTCACGTGTCGATCTAGCGCAGTTGGTGATGATGAAACCATCCTTCCTGAAGTTTCCCCGCTGGACAGCCCGAGTGCTGCCCTTCGTCGCCGCTCTGGCGGTCATGCCCACCGTGAAGGCCGAACAGGTCAATCTGGTGGGTCTCAATCTCTCCGGTGCCGGCTTCGCGGGCCAGGTGCTGCCAGGGGTCAACGGTACCAATTACATCTTCCCGGTGGAGGCCTACTTCAAGCAGTGGAGCGCCAAGGGCGTCAAGCTGATCCGTTTCCCGATCATCTGGGAGCGGTTGCAGCCGGTGCTGGGCGGTCCGCTGGATCCGACCTACGCCGCCCTGGTGGACGAGACCTTCGCCAATGCGCAGAAGTACGGGATGCGCATCATCCTCGACCTGCACAACTACAGCTTCTATCGCGGCTCGGTGATCGGCAGCGCGGCGGTGCCCTATACCCGCTATCAGGAGATCATGACCCGCATCGCCCAGCGCTGGAGCAATCAGCCGTCGCTGTACGCCTACGACATCATGAACGAGCCCCATGATTCCATGGCCCAGTGGCCGATCGCGGCCCAGTACGGCATCGATGGCGTGCGCGCGGTGGACAAGACCCGGATCATCATGATCGAGGGCAATGGCTGGTCGGAGGCGACCCGCTGGCCGCTTTGGAACGACGCCCTGCTGGCGCTCAAGGATCCTTCGAACAACCTGGTCTTCCAGGCGCATTCCTATTTCGACGAAAGCGCTGGCGGCAACTACACCGGGATCGACGTGGGCAAGCTCAGCCAGGATTACGGCGTGGAGCGCGTGCGGCCCTTCGTCGAGTGGCTGAAGAAGAACAACAAGAAGGGCATGATCGGTGAGTTCGGCGTGCCGGATAACGATCCCCGTTGGCTCCCGCTGATGGATCGCATGCTGGCCTACCTCAAGCAGAACTGCATTCCGGCCACCTATTGGGCCGCTGGTCCGGGCTGGGGCAACTATTTCCTGTCGGTGGAGCCGATCAATGGCGTCGACCGTCCGCAGTGGCCGACCCTGCGCAAGTACATCGATGACAGCAACTGTACCGCCATCGGTCCCCTGGGCAGTGGCGCGGCGACCACGCCGGCCAGCGGTACGGGTACGGCGGGCGGTTCCAGCAACAACAGTGGCGCGGGCAGTAGCGCTGGTGGTTCCGGCTCCACCAGTGGTGGCACGGCAGGAACGGGCGCTGCGGCCGGGACGGGCAGCACGGGTGGTTCGACCACCACCGGGGTGACCACCTCGATCAACGACTTCACCAACGAAGACTGGCTGCACGGCGTCTATCGCAAGGCTGCCGGCTTTTCCATCCCGGCATCGGCGGTGAACGTGGACGCCTTCAAGGTCGGCGCCCTCATCACCCCGGCGGATGGCAAGAGCTACAAGGTGACCTACGCCCAGGTCGTAGGCAGCAACATGAGCGTGTTCATCGAGAGTCCGCAGCTCGATGGCAACCTCTTCGGCTATCCGAAGACGCTGCGTACCGGGGCCACCACCTCCGGCTCGGCCGTCAGCGTGCCGGGTACCGGCAGCAGTGGTGGTACGACGGGATCGACCGGCAGCTCGGGTAGCACCTCGGGTTCCGGCTCGGGCAGCAGCGCGGGCAATGCGACGCCGGTCGTGACCACGCCCGCACCCAGCACCGGCAGCACCACGCCGACCACCGCGGTGCCGACGCCCACCGGATCGTCCTCGACGCCCGCGGGTTCCGGTACGACGCCGGCGAACGCCAACAAGCTGAGCCTGGTCGGCCTGAACTTCTCGGGGGCTGCCTTCGCGCCCCAGGTACTGCCCGGCGTGGCCAATGTCAACTACATCATGCCCGGCGAAGCGAACTTCCAGCAGTGGAGCGCCAAGGGCGTGCGGCTGATCCGCTTCCCGGTGATCTGGGAGCGGTTGCAGACACGCTTCTTCGGCAGCCTGGAGCAGGGTTACACCCAGCAGATCACCCAGGTACTGGAGCTGGCCAAGAAGTACAACATGAAGGTGATCCTGGCGCTGGACAACGGTGGTCGCTACAAGGGCACCCTGATCGGTACCGGAACCGTCACCAACTTCAACTACTGGGATCTGATGTATCGCCTGGCCTTCCAGTGGGGCAACCATGCCGCGCTCTACGGCTACGACATCATGGGCAAGCCCAATGGCGCCGACAGTGGCTGGCCGGTGACGGCGCAGTCCGGGATTGATGGCGTCCGCACCATGGACCGTACCCATCCGGTGATCGTCCAGGGCAATGCCTGGGGTAGCGCGGCCAACTGGCCGGGCGTCAGCAACGCCCTGCTGAATCTGAAGGACCCGGCCAACAACCTGATCTACGCGGCCAACGTCTACCTGGACCAGGACGGCAGCGGCAACTACGCGGCCCAGGACATGACCAGCTTCGATCCGCAGGTAGGGGTCAATCGCGTCAAGCCCTTCGTCGAATGGCTCAAGCGCAATGGCAAGCGCGGCATGATCGCGGAGTTCGGCGTACCGGCGGGCGACAGCCGCTGGTTGGCGGCCACCGACAATCTGCTGGCCTATCTGCAGCAGAACTGCATGCCGCTGACCTACTGGGCCGCCGGCCCGGGCTGGGGTTCCTCGCCCCTGGCGGTGGAGCCGGTGAACGGTGCCGAGCGGCCGCAATGGCCGACGCTGAAGAAGTACGTGGACGCGAGCAACAGCTGTACGGCGATCGGACCGCGTTGAGCGTGACGCGCTGAAAACGGACGGCGACGAGACCCCTGGTGTTGTCGCTTTTCCTCCATCTCGCGCAGCGAAAGCGTCGTCAGCAGGTGGCGGAACGCCAGCAGCAGAGGCTCTGGAACAGGCTCTGTAAGGACGACGAATGGCTATAGCTTGACTTACAAACCCGCGAGTAGAGTCGAATGCGAGATTTCTCGCACAAGGAGCAGGTGCCATGCAAACCACCCAGCAGCGGCTGCAGAATCTGGAAGAACAGATTCGCAACCATCGTCAGGAGCTGGCCCGGAGTCGCCAGAGCTTCCAGGAGCAGTTCGTCATCTATACCAAGAAATACGCCCGGCTCAGTGTGCTCGAAGCCCAGCTGGAACTGGTGCGCAATAACGTCAAGACCCCCGGCTGAGGCGCTTTCCGCGGTACCTCTGGCTTTGGTCCGCCTTCAATCGTCCCGAGTCAGAACTTCCAGCAATTCGATCTCGAAGGTGAGGTTGGCGTGGGGCTTGATCAGCGCACCGACCTGACGTTCGCCATAGGCCAGGGACGCTGGCACTTCCAGCCGGCGCTTGCCGCCCACCCGCATTCCCATCAGGCCCAGATCCCAACCCTTGATCACCCGTCCGGTGCCGATGACGCACTGGAACGGGCGCCCTTTGGCGCGGGACGAGTCGAAGAGGGTGCCGTCGTCCAGCCAGCCTTCGTAGTGGGTGGTGATCAAGGCGCCCTTGACCGCGGCCTTGCCGTCGCCCTCGTGCAGATCCTGGATCTTCAGGCCGTTGTCCATCGTCACTGTCCTCGAAAAACTTCGATTCTAGCGAGCCCCGGGTCCAGCTGCAGCGAGAATCCCGGGACGTCGACGGTCAGGGCGGATGACTGAGGGGTCAGTCCGGTACGTCACCGAACAGTCCAGCCTGGTAGTCGCGGATCGCCTGGCGGATTTCCTCGGCGCTGTTCATGACGAAGGGGCCGTGGGCGACGATGGGCTCGGCGAAGGGTGCTGCATAGCCGTATAGCAGGACGGCGCCATCCCGGCTGGCGAGTTCGATGTGATCGCCGTCATCGGCGAATTCGAAGAGCTGCCAGGGGGCTTCGTCCTGTCCGGCGATTTGCAGGGTGCCGCGTACGCCATAGCAGAACACCGAGGTGCCGGGCGGGGCCGGCAGGGTAGCGGTGGCGCCCGGCGCGAGTTCGACGGTCATCAGGGTGATGGGCGTCGGGGTGCGCACGGCGCCCTGGACGCCCTGGTGCGTACCGGAGGCCAGGCGGATGCGCACGCGACCCTGGTCTGCCTCGATCAGCGGCAGCTCGTCCGCCGTGACGCCGTGGTAGGCGGGTGGCGTGAACTTGAGCCGCGCTGGCAGGTTGACCCACAGCTGCAGGATTTCCAGCTCGCCGCCGTCGCGCTTGAAGCTGGCCGGGGACAGCTCGGCGTGCACCAGGCCACTGCCGGCGGTCATCCACTGGATACCGCCCGCGTCGATGACGCTCTCGTGGCCGCCGCTGTCGCGGTGAGCCAGGGCGCCGGCGAGGATGAAGGTCACCGTTTCGAAGCCGCGGTGCGGGTGGGGACCGAAGGGCAGGCCGACGTTGTGCGGCGGATAGACCTGGGGGCCGTGGTGGTTGAGAAAGAGGAAGGGATCCAGATGGGGCAGGCCGGGACCTGGCAGGGGACGGCGGGTATGGAGATCACCGATGTCATCGCGGTGGGCGGGATGACGATGCAGCAGGGTACGGGCGGTCATGGCGGACCTCTCAGGATGAAAACGCCAGTGTAGGGATACCCTCGCCGGGCGGGTACCCTGGTAGCGCTGCTGCCGCGACGGTCAGATGGAGAATTGCACCTCACGCTCCGGTCGGGGCGCCAGCGGGCGCCGATGGTTGACCACCAGTTCGCCGATGCGGATCAGATGGGCGCGGGTGACGTTGCGACTCAACCCCAGCAGCCGCGCCGTATGGACCTGGTTGCGGTGGCAGAAGCGATAGGCGGCGCGGACCAGGGCGTCCTCGACGCGTTCGTGCAGGGCCTCCGGCTGCTCTTCGAAGAGTTGCGCGAAGGCCTCGGTGAGCAGGGCATCGGTGGGCGCCTGGGCGGTTGGCTGGGGCTGGTTCGGCGTACGCGTGGGGCGCTGGACGAAGTGCAGGTCCTCGACCTGCAGCACGCCCTGGGGCTTGAGCAGCAGGGCGTGCTGCAGGGTGTTTTCCAGTTCGCGGATGTTGCCGGGCCAGGGGTGGTCCAGCAGGCGCCGCTCCGCTGCTGGGCTCAGGGCTACCGGGGCCTGGGCATAGACATGGAGGAAGTGCCGGGCCAGGGGCAGGATGTCGCCCTGGCGCTGGCGTAGCGGCAGCAGCGGCAGACTGACCACGTTGAGGCGGTACCAGAGGTCCTCGCGGAAGGTACCTTCGGCCACGGCCCGCTCCAGCGGGACGTTGGTAGCGGCGATGATGCGGACATCCAGCGGGATGCTGCGCCGGGAGCCGAGGCGCACCACCTCGCGCTCCTGCAGCACTCGCAGCAGCTTGACCTGCACCGACAGCGGCAGGTCGCCGATCTCGTCGAGGAACAGCGTGCCGCCATTGGCCTCCTCGAACCAGCCGGCACGGGCGCCCAGGGCGCCGGTGAAGGCGCCTTTCTCATGGCCGAAGAGTTCGGCCTCGACCAGGCTCTCGGCGAAGGCGCCGCAGTTGACGGCGACGAAGGGGCCGGCGTGGCGGTGGCTCAGGGCATGGATGTGGCGGGCGATCAGCTCCTTGCCGGTGCCGGTCTCGCCGATCACCAGGACGCTGGCTTCGCTGGGAGCGATCTTTTCCAGGTGGGCGAGCAGCTCCCGGGAGCGCGGATCGGTGAAGACCTGAGCGGTGGCCCGGTAGCGAGGCACCTCGGGGGTGCGCGTCAGGGTCAGCAGAGTCATGGGCGAGTCCTCTTCAGGAGTAGAAGCTGGGAGTGGGCAGGCGGTCGTTCAGCGCCCAGTCGCCCAGTTCATGCAATTTGTAGTCGAGCGGGTCGTGCAGGGTCTGGGTACGCAGGTTGCGCCAGTAGCGATCCAGCCGTAGCGCCCCGGCGGTAGCGCGGGCTCCGCCGACCTCGAACAGCCGGCTGGCGAGATCCAGCCCATGGCGGCTGGCGGCGACCTTGGCGGTGGCGATGGCGATGGCCAGGTCGCCCCGCGCCGCCGCGGTGAGCGCCGTGCCCTGGCGCCAGGCTTGCTCGAAGCCGAGATTGGCGCGTTCCACCAGCAGGCGGGTGCTCTCCAGGGCGACCCAGAATTCGCCGTAGTGACGCAGGACGTAGGGGTCTTCGCTGGCGCTGGCGGCTGCGGACTTGAACCAGGGACGAGCCTGATTGCGGGTATAGCGTTGGGCCTCGGCGAAGGCGCCTTCGCCGAGGCCCAGGAAGATGTTGGCGAAGATCAGTTGGGCCAGCAGCGGTCGCAGGCAGGCGAAAGGAGTGCTGAGCGGACCGGGCTCCAGCAGCCACTCCTCGTTTTCGACGCGTACGGCGTCGAAACGGGCACTGCCGCTGTCGGTCTGGCGTTGGCCGTTGTTATCCCAATCATCGAACAACTGGATACCCGCACGCCCGGTCGGTACCACGGCGATCAGCAAGCGGCCCTGGTCGTCGTGCTCCAGTGCCGAGAGCAGCAGCAGATCGGAATCCAGGGCGCCGCTGCAGAAGCTTTTCTGCCCATCCACCTGCCAGGCATCGCCCTGACGGCGGGCGAGGGTGCGCCGGTCCAGCGGGTTGAGGGCGTTACCCCAGAACAGCGCCTCGCGGGCGGTGCGTTCGAGCCAGGGCCGCCACTGCGCCGGCTGGCCGAACAGCTGAGCGGTCGCCAGCAGTAGGTGGTGGAAACCGAAGACATGGGCCAACGAACTGTCGACCCGGGCGAGCTGGCGTACGGTTTCCAGGGTTTCATCCCAGGGCGCGCCCCGACCGCCCAGCTCGCGCGGAATGCTCAGGGCCAGCAGGCCGCTCTGGCGCAGGGTGTCCCGCTCGGCCTTGGGCGTGCCGCCCTGGCGATCTCGCTCGACGGCGGTGGCGGCGAAGGTGGATAGCAGGGGCGTGAGGATTTCCAACGCGGGATAGGTCATGGTGACTCTTGTAGATTGGCGGGTCTGCAGGCGTTAGAACTTAAAGCCGCTCAAACCTGGATATGAAATATTTTTTGGTTATTACGTAATAGTTTGTCCGCGGCTGGCCATCCATCGTGTAAAGCGGCCGCTCGGTCCTCCCTGCCTTCAGCCAATTAAAGGATCGACCAGGCGAGGCGATACAACGACTACTCAATCCGCCGAGCAGGTGTGCGCGATGTTCTATAAGAAACTAAAGCAGGAACTGCAGCGCCTGCGCGAGCAGTCGAACTCCTTCTTGCGGCTGAAGGAGGAACTGAACGCCGAAATGATCGGTGCCGAACTGGATGGTCGGGGTTGCATCACCTCGGTGAACGCCAATTTCGAAAGGGAAATGGGCGTACGGGCTGCGGACCTGGTGGGACGGCCGCTGACCGACCTGATTCCGGCGCACATCAAGAACGAGGAACACAGCCGCCGTCTGCAGCAGAGTCTGAGTCGCGGCGAGCATTTCAGTGGCGCCCTGCGCCTCATCCGTGGTGACGGGCGCGAGGCCTGGCTGCGCGGCATCCTGCATCCCTTCCACGACAGCCAGGGCCAGGTGAATCGCTTCCGGCTATTCTGCAACAACCTGACCCGGACCATCGAGACGTCCCGCGAGCACGAAAGCCTGCTCAAGGCGTTGCGCCGCTCCACGGCGGTCATCGAGTTCAACCTCGAGGGCGAGGTGCTCGATGCCAATGACCGCTTCCTGCAGGCCATGGGCTATTCCCTGGTGCAGATCAAGGGCAAGCACCACCGGCTGTTCTGCGATCCGGCGGAGGCCAATTCCGAGGCCTACCAACAGTTCTGGGCACGGCTGCGCCGTGGCGAGTTCGTCGTCGATCGCTTCAAGCGGTTGGATGCCCACGGCCGGGATGTCTGGCTGGAAGCGTCCTACAACCCGGTGATCGATGCCCACGACCGGCTGTACAAGATCGTCAAGTTCGCCACCGTGATCACCGAGCAGGTCGAGCAGGAGCAGGCGGTGTCCGAAGCGGCCAGCCTGGCCTTCGAGACGTCCCAGCAGACGGACGACACTGCCCGCAAGGGCGCGGTGGTGGCGCAGCAGACGGTGGACGTGATGCGCGTCCTGGCCAGCCAGATGCAGGAGGCGGTGAAGGGCATCGAGGCGCTGGACAACCAGTCCCAGGTGATCGGCACCATCATCAAGACCATCAGCGGTATTGCCGAACAGACCAACCTGCTGGCGCTCAACGCCGCCATCGAGGCTGCGCGGGCCGGCGAACAGGGCCGCGGCTTCGCCGTGGTGGCCGACGAAGTCCGGCAACTGGCCTCGCGCACCAGCAAGGCCACCGAGGAGATCGTCGGGGTGGTGCAGCAGAACCAGCAACTGGCCAGCGAGGCGGTGACGGTGATCGAGAACGGTCGACGCCAGGCCGAGCAGGGGCTGGAACTGGCCGGCCAGGCTGGGCAGGTGATCGTGGAGATCCAGGATGGCGCCCAGCGGGTGGTCGGGGCGGTGGGGCGGTTCGCCCGGCAGCTGTCGAACTGATCCCGCGCGAGCCTGGCTGACGCAACGGCAACCCTCGGGTTGCCGTTGTGCATTGGACGACGGCGAGGCGTCAGCCCTGCTTGCTGCCGCCGCCGATCTGCCAGACGTAGGGCGGCTCGGTCCCCTCGATCTCCCAGGCGCCGATGATGCGTTCCTTGTAGATCAGCGGGTTGTGCGAGGCGGCGGTGCGGGCATTGCGCCAGTGCCGGTCCAGACCCTTGCTCAGGCTGGTCGCCGAGGCGCCCAGGGCGTTGAACAGGTCGCTGGTGGCGCGCAACACTAGGTCGGCCACCGCCGACTGCGCCTGGGCGGATTCCAGTTCGGCCGCGACGTTGGCCTGGTGCTCGGCGGCGGCATCTTCGGCATAGCGCGCCTCATAGGCGACCTGGGCTGCCGCGGCCGCGCTGAGGGTAGCCGCCTCGGCGGCATAGACGAAGGCCGAGGCCTTGCCCACCACCTGTTGTACCTGGGGATCGGCGCTGGCCGTGTCGGCATTGCCATGGCTGTAGACGCGCGTGCGCGCCTTCACCGCCTCGGCGAAGTCACGCACGGCGGCCTGGCCGCTGCCGGTGATCACGGCCAGCAGCACCAGTTGGTAGAAGGCGGTCTGGTACTTGAAGCGGGTGGCGAAGTCGATGAGGTTTTCCGGCTCCACCCGCACGTCCTCGAACACCGAGGTGCCGCTGGCGGTGGTGCGCTGGCCGAAGCCGTCCCAGTCGTCGGACTGGCGCACACCCGGCTGGTCGGTGCGGATGGCGGCGATGACGTCGCCACCGGTATCGTCGCGCTGGGCGTAGACGTCGATCCAGTCGGCGAACAGGCTGCCGGTGCTGTAGTACTTGGTGCCGTTGAGGCGCCACTCGCCCCCCTGCTGGCTGACGCGGGTGATCACCTCGCCGAGCTTGACGGTGCCGATCTCGGTCCAGGCGTTACCCACGAGCTCACCGGCGACGAAGCGCTCGAACCAGACCTGCTGGGAGGCACTGGCATGGGCGTTTAGGCGATCCTCGACGAAGGCGAAATGCCCGCGCAAGGCCTGGGGCAGGTTGCTGTCGGCAGCCGCCAGTTCGATCAGCAGGTGCACCAGCTGCGGCAGGCTGGCGCCGCTGCCGCCGAACTCCACCGGCACCCGCACGGCGCCGAAGCCGGCTTCCTTGAGCCAAGCGACGGGGGCGTAGGGCAGGGTGCGGCTGCGTTCGCGCTCCAGGGCACCCTCGGCGATGCGCGCGAAGATCGGCCGGAAGCGGGCGGCCAGGCGTTCGTAGTCGGGCACATCGGTGCGGGTGGGGGGCAGATGACGAGCGGGCAGATTCATGATGATCCTCGGCGGCTGAAAAGGTCTACGCCAGAGCCATTGCAAGAGCGTTGCCAGCCCTCCAAAGCCTGATCCGACGGGCTTTTCCGCCTGCGTCCTGCCCCGGGGGCAGCACGGCTGCACCATCGCTGTTGCCCAGGCGACACCTAGCCGGACGCGCTAGACTGGCGTTTTTTGCGGAGCGTCCATGGACATCCTCTTTCTCGGCACCTCCGCCGGCGTGCCGACCCGGCGGCGCAACGTCTCGGCCGTCGCCTTGATCGAGGACCAGGGCAAGGGCTGGTTCCTGGTCGACTGCGGCGAGGCCACCCAGCACCAGCTGCTGCGCACGCCGCTGTCGGTGGCGGATCTGCGTGCCATCTGCATCACCCATGTCCACGGCGATCACTGCTATGGCCTGCCGGGGCTGTTGGCCAGCGCCGCCATGACCGGACGTAGCCAGCCGCTGGTCCTGATCGCTCCCCGAGCGGTACAGGCCTGGCTCGCCGCCACCCAGGCCCTGACCGCCCTGCACCTGCCGTTCGAGGTGCAGTTCCATGCCCTGGAGGACTTCACCGGCCTGGCCCTGGGTGCCTGGGACATCGACGCCTTTGCGCTTTCCCATCGTGTGCCCAGCCACGCCTTCCGCTTTCGCGAGACCCGTCGACCGCAGCGCCTCGATCCCGCCGCCCTGGCCGCTGCACAGGTGCCCCGCGGCCCCCTGTGGGGACGGCTACAGGCGGGAGAAGACATGATTCACGAAGGGCGCCTGCTGCTCAGTGCCGATTTCCTGCAGGCCGCCTACGGCGAGCGGCGGCTGGTGGTAGCGGGCGACAACGACGATCCCGGGCTGCTGGCCGAGGCCTGCCACGGTGCCCAGGTGCTGGTCCATGAGGCGACCTATACCCAGGCGCAGGTGGACAAGACCGGCCAGAGCTGGGGCCACAGCAGTGCCGCGGGTATCGCTGGTTTCGCGGAGACGCAGCGGTTGCCGGCCTTGCTGCTGACTCATTTCAGCCCGCGCTATCAGGCCGATCCTGGACGGTCGCCGTCCATCGAGGAGCTGCGCCAGGAAGCCGCGGCTCGCTACTCGGGCGAGCTGCACCTGGCCAAGGATTTTTCGCGATTTCGGCTGGATCGGCAGGGGCGGCTCAAAGCCCTGGACCAGAGCGGCGGGGAGGGGAGAAGCGACCACGATTAGCTGCAAGAGTGGGTGCCCGCGACCTTGTACGACCTGTTTTCCTTGGGCATAGTGCGAACGTTTATCATTCCAGGGTCGCTTCGACCCTGCGCACCTCGTCCCTAGGAGAAGCAAATGGTGGTGTCTTTGAACAAGGTTTCGACGCTGGGTGCCCTCGCACTGCTGTCGCTGGCAGTGGCTGCCTGCTCCACCCAGGCAGAGGCGCCGCCGCCCCCTCCGGCGCCGGTCCCGGTCGCTGCCGCGCCGGCCACGCCCCAGGCACCTGCCGAGCTCAAGCGCGTCGAGCTGGGCTATGGCCTCTACGAACTGGCCTACAGCCCGGCCAAGCAAGCGGTCTATGCCGCGACCGCGCAACTGACCAAGGGCGTCACCGGTGGGGTGATCTACCAGCTCGATCCGGCGACCCTGGCCGTCACTGGCCAGATCCATACCGACCTGAAGAACTTCGCCCTGACCACCGATGCCGCTGGCGAAACCCTGTTCGTCACCAATTCCCTGGACGGCGGCCTGACGCGCATCGACCTGCGTACCGGCAAGGTGGAGAAGCGCCTGAAGTTCAACGAGATGGGCCGGGACGGCCATCCGGTCAACCCGCGCCAGGTCATCCTGCTCGACGGCAACCTCTATGTCGGCGGCGTCGGCGATCCGGGCGTGATCTGGGTGGTGGACGCCAAGACCCTGACCCTCAAGGCGCGCATTCCCAACGCCGGCAAGTGGGTGACCGGGTTGTTGTATTCCGCGGATACCCAGCGGCTCTATGCGGCCAATGGCGGCGGCGAGGTGCTGGTGATCAATCCGCGTACCCGCAAGATCGAACAGCGCTGGACGCCGGGCGATGGCGGCAAGTACCTGCTGCTGAACCTGGCCGAGGATCGGGCGAATCATCAGCTGTTCGTCACCGACAACTCCGAAGCCAAGACCGTGCTGGTGTTCGACATTCGCACCGGCAAGGTGATCAAGCGCCTGCCGGTGGGTGACGCCCTGGCGATCAAGCTCAATACCCAACGCAACGAGCTGTACATCACCCAGCGCGAGAGCGGCCGGTTGCTGATCCTCGACGCCACCACCTACGCCGAGAAGAAGGCCTACGATCTCAAGCCCAATCCCAACAGCCTGCTGGTCAGCCCCGACGGCCAGACGCTGTATGCGACGGTGAAGACGCCCTTCGACAAGGAGTACATGAACACCGCGCCGGAAAGCGTGGTGCGCATCGACCTGACCGCGGTGAAGTAACGCGTGCCCTTTGGCTGCCGTGGTGTCCTGCTGCGGCAGCCAAAGGGCTTCCCAAGTTCGCCGGCTTGCTCTTGAATGGATGGCTTGCCATTCCCGAGGAGCTACCGGGTTGTCCGCCACCGATCCCAGTCTGCTTCCCCTGCTGGATGCCTCCTATCGCCACTGGATTGGCCAGCCGCTGCCCCGTCCCGACGGGCTGCCTCAGGCCGACCTCTTCACCTGGCTGCACGAGCGGGCACCCTATGCCTTGCTGGCCCACGGCGGTGAAGTCGATCCGCTGTTCTGCTACGCCAACCACCAGGCCCTGTGCTGCTTCGGCTACTCCCGCACCGAATTCATCGGCATGCCGTCACGCCTGAGCGCCTCGCCCAAGGATCGCGCGGCGCGGCAGGTGCTGATGGAGACGGTGGGTCGCCAGGGTTACGCCACGGGTTACGCCGGCTGGCGGGTGGATAGGACGGGGCGGCCGTTCATGATCCATGCGGGTGTGGTGTGGAATCTGGTTGATGCGGAAGGCGGGCGCTTGGGGCAGGCGGCGTTGTTCTGGCCGGATGCGCAGCGGGTCGGGCAGGTGGAGTGAGGCAGGGATGATTGGCTTCGCTGCGCTATCTTGATCCTCGAATGCGTGGACAAGGCTGCGCCGTTGTCCACCCTACGCATGCCCCGCCGTAGGGCGGAAACCCGCGTAGCGTTTTCCGCGCGTGGTGACGCCGGATCTGCTCTCCCCAAGGAACTGCTCCCTCGCCCTTGGGGAGAGGGCTGGGGTGAGGGACGTACGCCTCACTCATCCTCGACGATCAGTACTACCAGATCCTTGGGCCCATGGGCGCCGTAGGCCAGCACCTGCTCGATGTCGGCGGTCTTGGACGGGCCGGAGATCAGCAAGGCATTGGTCGGCATGCCGTCCTGCCAGCGCTGCTGTCGCTGCAACTCGTAGAAGTTGTCGACCACGGTGCTGGCCCTGAGCAGGGCGATGTGCAGCGGCGGCACCAGACTCATCAGTCGCGGCTCCTGGCGATCCGGCCAGAGCACCAGGCTGCCGGTGGCGGCCAGGGCGCCGAGGGTGCCGGTGAGGCTGGCGGGGGTGTCGTTGAACAGCTCGGCCTTCCATTCTTCCACGGGGCGGTCGTAGGCCTTCCAGCGCGGCTGGCCGTCGCCCTGCCAGCGCTCCACCAGGCGCGCACCGTGGGGCGTGCCGGGAGCGATCAATAGCTGATCCAGACCCCGTTCGGCAAGGATGCGCTCGACCAGCGCCGGCCAGTCCGCCGCGGTGGTCAGGTGGGTTTCGGTATGCACCGTCTCCATCAGGGTGCGCAGGCGGGCGACGCGTTCTTCAGGCGGATAGCGCCAGGGTTCGGTGACCAGGGCTTCGTCGAAGGTGTCCGCCAGCGGCTGGGTGCCCTGCAGACTGCCGCGCAGCTTGGCGAGGATGTTGTCGCGGGCGCTCATGGGCGTTGCTCCAGGTGTTCGCGGGCCAGTTCGTGCAGCGAGCGCGCTGCCGGTCTGGGCGCGCTGTGGTGCTCCGTCCAGGGGCCGAGCTGGCCGGGGGTGAAGCGGCCGAAGCGGGTGGCCAGGTAGCTGAAGCCCCGGTATAGCAGTGGCGAGGTGTAGAGACTTTGCCAGGCATGCCAGGTCCAGCGCTCACGGGCGGAGAACTTGCTGCCCTGGCCGCGCAGCAGGTGCGGCTCGGCATTGGGCGCTTTGACGTTCTCTTCCCGCAGCCGCCGCAAGAGCGCCGGAATCGGGATCTTCACCGGACAGACGTCGCCGCAGGCGCCGCACAGCGAGGAGGCGCTGGGGTGATCGGGCGCGCGCTCCAGGCCCACCAGGTGCGGGGTGATGATGGCGCCGATGGGGCCGGGATAGACCTCGCCATAGGCATGGCCGCCGATGCGGGTATAGACCGGGCAGTGGTTCATGCAGGCGCCGCAGCGGATGCAATTGAGGGTCTGGCGCAATTCGCTGTCGGCGAAGGCCTGGCTGCGGCCGTTGTCCAGCAGCACCAGGTGCACCTCGCGCGGGCCGTCCAGCTCCTCGGCCTTGCGCGGACCGGAGATCAGGTTGACGTAGGTGGTGATGGGCTGGCCCAGCGCCGAGCGGGTCAGCAGCGACAGCAGCGGCACCACGTCGCGCAGATTCTCCACCACCTTCTCGATGCCAGTCACGGCGATGTGCACTGGCGGTACCGTGGTGGACATCCGCCCGTTGCCCTCGTTTTCCACCAGCAACAGGGTGCCGGTCTCGGCCACGGCGAAGTTGACGCCGGAGATGCCGATGTCGGCCTCGAAGAATTTCTGCCGCAGTACCCGCCGGCCGGTCTGGATGAGTTCGTCGACGTCGGTGGTGTAGGGCTCGCCCAGGTGCTCGTTGAAGAGGGTGCCCACCTGCTGCCGGTTGAGGTGGATGGCCGGCATGATGATGTGTGACGGCTTCTCGCCGGCGAGCTGGATGATGTACTCGCCCATGTCCGACTCCAGGCAGTCGATGCCCTGGGCACCGAGGACGAGATTCATGTCCATCTCTTCGCTGACCATGGACTTGCCTTTGATCAGCAGCCGCGCCTGGTGACGTTCGGCGATGCCCTGGACGATTGCGTTCGCTTCAGCCGTAGTCTCGGCCCAATGCACCTGGACGCCGTTGCGTGTCAGGTTCGCCTCGAGCCGCTCCAGCAGCTCCGGCAGCTTGGACAGCGCCCGGGCGCGGATGCGATTGCCCAGCTCGCGCAGCCGCTCGCGCTCGTCGGCATCGCTCATGCTGGCCAGGCGCTTGGTCATCAGCGAATCCATGGCCGTGCGGAAGTTGCGTCTGAGCTGGTCGTCGCCCAGGGCCTGGCGGGCCCGCGTCTTGAACGGGGGCGCCGCGCTGACGTCGGTGAGGGGGATCTTCAGCATCTCGTTCACGCTGCACCTCCGATACGGCGCCAGAGAAAGCTCGCCAGGTGTTCGCCACGCAGGGCGGCGCGCTGCTTTTCCAGGGCGCCGTTGATGTTCATCAGGCAACCGCAGTCGGCGGTGAGCACCTGGGCCGCGCCGCTGTCCTGCAGGGCGCGGGTCTTGTCCGCCACCATGGCGCCGGAGATGTCCGGCATCCGCACCGAGAAGGTGCCGCCGAAACCGCAGCATTCGCTCTCGTGGTCATGGTCGACGCGCTCCACGGCCTGCAGCTGGCCGAGCAGGGCGCGGCCGTGCAGGTGGGTCTGCATCTCGCGGCGGGCGCTGCAGGAGGTGTGCAGCGCCACCTTGGTCGGGGCGCCGCGATCCTGGTAGTCGACCTGGCAGACGTGCAGCAGGAATTCCGCCAGTTCGTAGGTGCGCTCGGCCAGGTCCTGTACCAGATGCAGGGTCTCGGGTTCGTCGGCGAACAGCTCGGCATAGTGATGACGCAGCATCCCGGCGCAGGAGCCGGAGGGCACCACCACCGGCCAGGGCTCGGCGAACAGCGCCAGCTGGGTGCGGGCCACGCCGCGGGCTTCCTCGCTGTAGCCCGAGGTATAGGCCGGCTGGCCGCAGCAGCTCTGCGCCTGGGGGAAATGCACGCGGATGCCTTCGCGTTCCAGCAGGCGGATGCTGTCCAGGCCGGCTTCGGGATAGAAGAGGTCCACCACGCAGGTGCCGAACAGATAGACCTGGGTCGGCTTCTGCGGCGGATAGGTCCGCGGCGGCGCCAGCGGTGGCGCGGTGCGGGTGGCGTTGGGGGCGGCGTTGTGGAAGAGGTCGGTCATCGGGATACTCCGGGTTGGCCCGGTTAAAAGAGAGCCGGCTTATGATCTGCTGCGCATCGGCCAAACCGCGTTGAAAATGCCTTCGGAATGCTCATTTACCCTCCGTAAACTCCGCTTTCTCAGGCCTTTGATTCGCTGGCGCTCACCCTACGGGCCAGCCGTCGGCTGTTACTCCCGTTGGTCGTTGCGCCTTGTTTGTCTCTAGCTCGCGAGATCATCAAAAGGCTCCAGAAGACCGGCGGCGACCGGAGCCGCCGCCGGGAACCGCGCGATCAGTGCACCAGCATGCCGGTGAACACATAGGCCTGCGCCAGGGTGATCAACCCGACCAGCACGGCGAAACCGATGCTGTGGCGCACGGTGAAACGGAACAGGTCGGACTCCTTGCCCACCATGCCGGTGGCGGCGCAGGCCACGGCGATGGATTGTGGGGAGATCATCTTGCCGGTCACACCGCCGGAGCTGTTGGCCGCTACCAGCAGGGTGTCGGAAACGCCGATCTGGTGCGCGGTGGTCGCCTGCAGCGAGCCGAACAGGGCGTTGGACGAGGTATCCGAACCGGTCAGGAACACCCCCAGCCAACCCAGCAGCGGCGAGAAGAAGGGGAACAGTGCGCCGGTACCGGCCAGCAGCAGGGCCAGGGTGGTGGACATGCCCGAGTAGTTGACGACGAAGGCAAAGGCCAGCACCAGTCCGATGGACAGGATCGGCTTGCGCAACTCCACCAGGGTTTCCTTGAACACGCCCAGGGCGGTCGAGGGCCTGATGCGGAAGATGGCCATGGAGATCAGCGCCGAGATCAGGATCGCGGTGCCCGAAGCGGACAGCAGGTCGAGCTTGTAGACCGCCGGCATGGGCGTGGGCGTGGCCACGATCGGCAGCGTCTTGAGCACCAACTTGTCCAGGTAGGGCACCGGCACGTTGATCACCAGGGCATAGAGGGCGCCGCCGCTGGCGAACAGCGCCTTGAAGGCCTTGGTGGTCCAGATCGTCACCACCACGGTAAGGATCAGGAAGGGCGACCAGGCCTTGATCACTGTGCCCAGGGAGTGCTCCGGCGGCAGGCGACCGCCGCTGCCGAAGCCAACCCCGCCGCCCAGCATGGCGGCACCACCGCCGCCGACCACGGTGGTGGCACCGGCGGTGGCGTGCTGCGGCTGACGCAGTTTCAGGTAGGCGGTGAGGGCGATCATGGCCGCCAGCGACGAAGTGATGTCGGGCAGTTCCGGGCCGATGAAGTTGGAGGTCAGATACTGGAACACCGCGAAGGTGCCGCCGCAGATCAGCGCTGGTTTCCAGGTTTCCCGCAGGCCGCGCATGCCGTCCATCATGAACATCAGCCACAGCGGCACCAACAGCGACAGCAGTGGCAGCTGGCGACCGGTCATGGCGCCGATCTTGAAGGCGTCGATGCCGGTCACCTGGCCGGCGACGATGGTGGGGATGCCCAGGGCGCCGAAGGCCACCGGTGCGGTGTTGGCGATCAGGCAGAGGCCGGCCGCCTTCAGCGGATTGTGCCCCAGGCCCACCAACAGGGCAGCGGTGATGGCCACTGGGGCGCCGAAGCCTGCCGCTCCTTCCAGGAAGGCGCCGAAGCAGAAGCCGATCAGCAGCACCTGCAGGCGCTGGTCATCGGTGATGGACAGCACCGAGCTGCGGATGATGTCGAACTGGCCGCACTTGACCGTCAGCTTGTAGAGGAACACTGCCGTGACGATGATCCAGGCGATTGGCCAGAGGCCATAGAGGAAACCGTAGCCAGCGGCAGCCAGAGCCTTGTCCACCGGCATGTGGTAGACGAACAAGGCGATGACCAGGGCGATCGCCAGGGTCAGGGCGCCCGCTACGTGCCCCTTGAGCCTGAGAGCGGCGAGGGCGACGAAGAAGAACAGGATCGGCAGGGCAGCGACGAAGGCCGAAAGGCCCAGGCTGCCAAGGGGGAGATAGAGCTGTTGCCAGGTTTCCATCGGGTGCTCCTTGATTGTTTTTGTAGGGAGGCGGCAGGACGGGGTTGCACGGCATCGCGACCTGTGGCAAAAATTGGTAAGACCAATTTACAAGGGCGACTTCACGCACGTTAAGCGGGGTCTTTCCCGCTGTCAAACGACTTGCCGTGCGACTTTCGTCGGCCAGCTTTTCCAGCTGGCGAGCACGCCCTACCGCTTTGCGCATTTCCCGAGGTTTTTCATGGGTTTCGAACCGGTCAAGCAACGTCGCCTGTCGGACGACATCGTCAAGCACCTGGAAGCGCTGATCGCCGAAGGATCACTGCGGCCGGGCGAGCGCCTGCCGGCCGAACGGGCCCTGGCCGAGCGCTTCGGGGTATCGCGACCGTCGTTGCGGGAGGCGATCCAGAAACTGGTGGCGCGTGGACTGCTGATCAGTCGGCAGGGCGGGGGTACCTATGTCACCGAGGCGCTGAACAGCGCCTTCACCGATCCGCTGTTGCCGCTGCTGGAAAGTCGCGAGGAGACCCGGCGTGATCTGCTGGAGTTTCGCCACACCCTGGAAAGTGCCTGTGCCTACTACGCCGCGCAGCGCGCCACCGAACCGGATCTGGCGCGGCTGAAGCTGGCCTGGGAACGCCTGGAGGACTGCTATCGCCGGCGCGAGACCATCAGTCGGGAAGAGGAAGGGGAGGCCGATGCGGCCTTTCACATGGCCATCGCCGAGGCCAGTCACAATGCCGTCTATCTACACAGCATCCGCAGTCTGTTCGAGCTGCTCCGGCACCACATGGTGACCAATATCGGTGGCATGCACGCCCAGCGTGGCGAAACCCGCGAGCGGTTGCTGGAACAGCATCGGGCGCTCTACGAAGCCATCGTCGATGGACGCGCCGAGGCGGCACGGGAGGCGGCCAATCGGCATCTGGCCTATGTGCAGGAAGTGCTGGTGGAGGCGGGCGCGGTGGCTCATCGGTTGGCACGCGCTAGGCGCCGAGATGAGTTTTAGAAGCAATTAGAAACAATATCGTTTTGATATCACTAATTTATTTTCGAGGTGTCCTAAAGTTTTTGCCGCCAAGCCGTGATAACCCGGTCACACTATCTCGCTTTTGCGCGTCTAGACCGGTACTTGACAGTGGCCAAACCTACATCAGACATCATAGTTCCACCCTTCCTACTGACGCCAGTGGTACTGGGTGTCACGTCGGTATGCTCGCTTTTCGGCGTCGCCGGCCTCTCCACCACGACCCTCACCCTCGGCGGCGTCCAGGTCGCCCTCGCGGCAGGAGCGGCCGTCTGGCAACACCGGCGCGCCGCCACCCTGCAGGCTGAGCTGGAGGCTGCCCAGGCCGCAGGCCAGGAACTCAGCCTGGCGCGCGACGAGGCCCTGGAGAATCTGTGTGTCGCCGTCCTTCCCGTGTGGTCCGAACAGATCGAGGCCGCGCGCGCTCACACCGAACAGGAAATCGTCAGCCTGACCAGCCGCTTCGCCGAGCTGGCCGGCCGCATCGAGAACGTGGCAGGCAACGACCAGGGCGGCGGCGATCGCCTGGTGAACCTGATGGCCGCCAGCCAGAACCAGCTGGACGGTATCCTGCAATCGCTGCGCGAAGCGCTCTCCAGCAAGGGCGCGTTGCTCAACGAGGTCAACGGCCTGGCCTCGCTCACCGAACAACTCAAGAGCATGGCCAAGGACGTCGGCGACGTGGCGCGCCAGACCAACCTGCTGGCGCTCAACGCCGCCATCGAAGCGGCGCGCGCCGGCGAGGCCGGTCGTGGCTTCGCGGTGGTCGCCGACGAGGTGCGCAAACTCTCCACCCTGTCCGGCGATACCGGGCAAAAGATCGGCGAGACCGTGGAAACGGTGAATGGCGCCATTGCCCGTACCCTGGAGCTGTCGCAGCTTCACGCCGAGCGCGATACCGGCACCCTGAACCAGTCCGGCGAGACCATCGAGCAGGTCATCGGGGCCTTCGGTGGCACCACCCGCGAGGTGGTCGAGCGCAGCGATGCCCTGGCGGAAAACGCCTCGGCCGTCGGCGGCGCCATCGCCGAGGTACTGGTCGCCCTGCAGTTCCAGGATCGGGTCAGTCAGATGCTCGGTCACGTGCGTGACGACCAAGCTCGTCTCGAGTGCCTGGTCGCCGAACGACGCGCCCTGGCGGCCAGCGGCCAGGCGCTGCCCCCCTTGGATACCAAGGCCTGGCTCGCCGAGCTGGCCCGCACCTACACCATGGCCGAGCAGGTCGCCGTACACCACGGCAAACGTGCCGCCGCCCCCGCCGAATCCGATATCACCTTCTTCTGACAGGACGTTCTGCCATGAGCAACAAAACCATTCTGATCGTCGACGACTCCATCTCCATCCGCCAGGTGGTCGCCATGACCCTCAAGGGCGCCGGTTATGACGTCATCGAAGGCTGTGACGGCCGCGACGCCCTCACCAAGCTGGATGGCCGCAAGATCCACCTGATCATCAGCGACGTGAACATGCCCAACATGGATGGCATCACCTTCGTCACCGCGGCCAAGAAGCTGCCGGCCTACAAGTTCACCCCGGTGATCATGCTGACCACCGAATCCGACGCCACCAAGAAGGCCGCCGGCCAGGCCGCCGGGGCCAAGGCCTGGATGGTCAAGCCGTTCCAGCCGGCGCAGATGCTGGCGGCGGTCTCCAAACTGATCATGCCCTGATAGCCCGCGGAGGCTGCCCATGAACGACATCGTTCGCACTCGCTTACCCCTCTCCGGGCCCCTGACCATCTACACCGCGGCGGACAGCAAGCCGCTGCTGATGGAGCCTCTGGCCGCCGGTGTCACCCTGGCCCTGGAGCTGGCCGAGGTCGACGAGTTCGACTCGGCTGGCTTGCAGCTGCTCCTGTTGGCCCAGCGGGAAGCACGCAGCCTGGGCGGCGCTCTGGAACTGGTCGACCCCAGCCCGGCGATCACCGAATTGCTGGAGCTGGCGGGTCTCACCCAGTTCTTCATGCCCATCCCGACCCAGGAGGTGGCCGCATGAACATGGACGAGATTCTCAAGACCTTCATCGCCGAGAGCGAGGAACTGCTGGTGCAGATGGAGGCCGCGCTGCTGCAGATCGAGCAGGCGCCGGAAGACATGGAGCTGATCAATGCCATCTTCCGGGCGGCCCACACCATCAAGGGCTCGGCGGGGCTGTTCGGCCTGGACCATGTCGTTTCCTTCACCCATGTCGCCGAGAGCGTGCTCGACCGCATCCGCAGTGGCGAGCTGGCCTTCGACGAAACCCTGTCCGCCCTGTTCCTGGAAGTCTGCGATCACCTCAATGGCCTGATCGCCCTGGTGGACTCCGGCAGCGCTCCCGAAGCCGACTTCCAGGCTGCGGGCGCGGCCCTGGTGCAGCGGCTAGAGCACTACCTCATCCCGAGCGCCAAGGCCAGCGGCCCGGCCGTTGCGACCCGCGCGCCCATACTCGCCACCGACGGTGTCGCCGCCGGCCACTGGCACCTGTCGCTGCGCTTCGGGCCAGACATGCTGCGCAACGGCATGGACCCCCTGGCCTTCGTCCGCTACCTCAACAGCTTCGGGCGCATCGTCAACATCGTCACCCTGACCGACGCCATCCCGGCCGCCGCCGAGATGGACCCGGAGACCTGCTACCTGGGCTTCGAAGTGGCCTTCGACAGCGACGCCGACAAGGAAACCATCGAGGGCGCCTTCGAGTTCGTCCGCGAGGACAGCGACATTCGCATCCTGCCGCCCCACAGCCGCAGCAGCGATTACTGCAAGCTGATCGAAGAGCTGCCCGAGGAAGACCTGCGCCTGGGCGAGATCCTGGTGCGTTGCGGCACCCTGACCGCCCACGAGCTGGACGAGGTGCTTCGCCGCCAGGCCGATCCGGCGCTGCCCCGGCAGCCCATCGGCGAGGTGCTGGTGGAGGCCAATCTGGTCAACCCGCCGGTGGTGGACGCAGCGCTGGACAAGCAGCGCAAGGTCAAGGAACAGCGCAATGCGCCCGCGGGCGATGGCCAACTGATCCGCATCGATGCGACCAAGCTCGACCAACTCATCGACCTGATCGGCGAGCTCATCATCGCTGGTGCCGGCACCCAGCTCATCGCCCAGCAGAGCGGCCTGGCCGAACTGGTGGAATCCACCGGCGTGCTGTCGCGGCTGGTCGAGGAGGTACGAGACACCGCCCTGACCTTGCGCATGGTCCAGATCGGTACCACCTTCAATCGCTTCCAGCGGGTGGTGCGGGACGTCTCCAAGGAGATCGGCAAGGACATCGCCCTGCGTATCAGCGGCGGCGACACCGAACTGGACAAGACCGTGGTGGAGAAGATCGGCGATCCGCTGACCCACCTGATCCGCAACGCCATGGACCACGGCATCGAATCCGCCGAGTTGCGCCTGGCGCGCGGCAAACCGGCCCAGGGCACCGTGGGCCTGAACGCCTATCACGAGTCGAGCAGCATCGTCATCGAAGTCACCGACGACGGTGGCGGTCTGTCCCGCGAGCGCATCCTGCGCAAGGCCACCGAGCGTGGCCTGATCGCCGAGGGCCAGGTCCTGGCGGACCGTGACATCTTCAACCTCATCTTCGAGCCCGGCTTCTCCACCGCCGAGCAGATCAGCAACCTGTCCGGCCGTGGCGTCGGCATGGACGTGGTGAAGCGCAACATCACCGCCCTGCGCGGCAGCGTCGATCTCACCAGCGAGGAAGGTCGGGGGACCACCGTCACCATTCGCCTGCCGCTGACCCTGGCGATCATCGACGGCTTCCTCATCGGTGTCGGCAACGCCACCTACGTGGTGCCCCTGGATGCGGTGGAGGAGTGCATCGAGCTCACCGACGCCACGGGTGCCCAGGGCCGTGGCAACGACTATCTCGACCTGCGTGGCGAGGTCCTCCCGGTACTGCGCCTGCGTCAGCTGTTCGCCGTCGAGGAGGCTCCGCCGCGGCGCCAGAACGTGGTGGTGGTGAACTACGCCGGCCGCCGCGCCGGCCTGGTGGTGGACCAGTTGCTCGGCGAGTTCCAGACCGTCATCAAGCCCCTGGGGCCGCTGTTCGGCCACAACCGCAGCCTCGGTGGTTTCACCATCCTCGGCAGCGGTGCCGTGGCCCTGATCCTGAGCGTTCCCGGGCTGATCGGCCAGGTATCCCAGGGCGCCACCCGTGGCGCTGCGACAGCCACTCTTTCCTGAAAGGATTTTCGACATGACCGTAAGTAAGAAGATGGCGTTGCTGGTGGTTTCGGCCCTGCTCGGTATCGTGCTGCTGGCCGGGTTAGCCTACGTCCAACTGGAAAAAGTTTATGATCGTGCCAACTACGGCAATGACAACACCGTGCCGTCCATCCTCGGCATCGACGCCATCGATGCCCATTCGGCGGACATCATCACTGGTATGTATCGCCACCTGGCGGCCGATGGCGAAGCGGCTACCAAAATAGCCGAGGATGAACTGGCGGAAGCCCAGCGGCTGACCGCGGAGAGTCTCAAAGCCTATGAGCCGCTGATCTCGGATCAGGCGGATCGCAAGCTCCTGCAGGACGACCAGCAGGCGATCGCCGAGCTCAACAAGCTGGCCGCCACCATCCTGCCGCTGTCTCGGGCCAGCCAGGACGAGGAGGTCAAGCGTATCCTGGGCGAGAAGCGCAACGTGATCGATCAGGTCGGCAACGCGCTGGACGCCCATCGGGCCTACAATCAGCAACTCGGCGCCGCCCAGGCGCAACTGGCCGACATCACTCGCCACCAGGCCACGTTGCTGTCCATCGGCATCGCCCTGGCGACGCTCCTGGGGATCGGCCTGCTGGGCTTCTTCATCACCCGCAACCTGCTGCGCCAGCTCGGTGGCGAACCGACCACCGTGGCCGCGGTCGCCACCCGGGTGGCGGCGGGCGACCTGCCCGACGACCTGAAGCTGCGGCAAGGCGACGATTCCAGCCTGATGGCCGCCATGCAGAGCATGGTGACGACCCTGCGCGGGCTGGTGGCAGAGATGTCGCGGATGTCCACCGAGCATGATCGTGGCGAAACCGATGCGCGCATCCAGGTGGAGAACTTCCAGGGCACCTTCCGCAACATGGCCGAAGGCGTCAATGCCATGGTCGCCGGCCACCTGAGCGATTCGGCCAAGGCCATGGCCTGCGTGAAGAGCTTCGGCGAGGGCAACCTGACCGCCCAGTTGGAGCGCTTCCCCGGCAAGAAGGCGGTGATCAACGACAACCTCGAACAGGTGCGGGACAACATCCAGACCCTGGTAGCGGAAATGAACCAGGTGTCTCAGGCCCACGACCGCGGCGAGACCGATGCCCGCATTCCCGT
>NZ_JAVSJB010000013.1:0-128206 GCF_032027545.1 Pseudomonas oryzihabitans
CGCGCTGGCCACGCCCTGGCCGCGGGCGGCGGGGGCGACCATGTAGCCGCAGTTGCAGATGACGCCTGCTTGACTTAGCCCATCCAGAAGCACCAAGCCTTTCCGCTAACTCAGAATGCAATACAGCTTGCGCACCGTCTCCCGGCTATCCCACGCCATGGGTGTATCTGCGGGCACCAGCACCGCCTCGCCCGCGTTGACCTGGCAGGACGCGCCACCCTCGACCGTCAGGGTCACGGCGCCGGCATAGAGCAGCATCAGCTCGCAGTGGGGATTGCTCACGGCCTTGCGCGTGTATGCCGTGCAATCCCACATCCCGATCCGCAGAGCGCCGCCACCGCTTTCGAATAGATCGCAACCCGTCGCGCTCGGCTCGGGGCTCAGCAGTACGCTGGCCGCAGGCGGCGGTGAAGGCTCACGCGGGGCCTCAGGATCCAACAGCAGCGGCGCCGAGGGCATGGGGCCTTCGCTGGCGCGACCTGGAAAGGCCATGAACAGCCGCCGCAACTCGCCCGCATGGCGCCAACGGCAATTCAGACCGCGCGGCAGCACGAAGGCATCGCCAGCCTTGAGCTGCAAGGCACCACCGATCCATTCGAGGTGCAACTCGCCGGTTTCGATGATGCTCATTTCCACCCAGGGATAGTCGTCCAATCGGCAGTCGGCGGAGTGGCCGACGGCGCTGCCCATGACATAGCCCAGACGGCCATCGTGCAGGTGCAGTTCGCGGCCGGCGGCTAGGGGATCATCGTGCAGGGGCTGGAGCGCACGGGGCAGCTGGCGGTCTCCGGGCGGCTGGCAGTAGTGCAGCAGGGGCATGGCGAATCCTCACGTCGAGAGGCGCGGCGGGTGTGCCGCGGACCAGGCCAGTATCGACTTGCAGCGCACTGGGGTTATGGCGTTTCCGCCGCAAGGCAACACAGAAGCTGCCGTTTTTCAGCGATGCGGCGCAGTATCCACCGCACCACCGATCATGGCGGCGGTGCCTGGGATTTCGGGACAAACTACCGCCCCGTTGCGTCATCCTTGGGCTTTGCCGGAGACCTCCCCATGACGCTACTTTACAAGGCCGATCCCGTACGGGGCCAGGCGTGGCAACGCCTGTTCCAGGAACGTGCGCCCGACATCGAATTCCGCCAGTGGCCAGACGTGGGCAACCCTGAAGAGATCCACTACCTGGCCTGCTGGCAACCGCCGGCAGACCTGGCCAGTCGCTTTCCCAACCTCGAGGTGCTGTTCGCCACCTCGGCCGGGGTGGACCAGTTCGACCTGAGCCTGCTGCCCCCGGAGTTACCCGTGGTGCGCATGCTCGATCCGGGCATCGTCGCCGGCATGGTGGAATACGCGACGCTCATGGTGCTGGCGCTGCATCGACAGTTGCCTCGCTATCTCGACCAGCAAGGCGCCAGGCGCTGGCAGGAACACGCCCTGGTGCCGGCGCAGAACAGAGGCGTCGGGGTGCTCGGCCTCGGTCAGATCGGCCAGGCAGTCCTGGAGCGGCTGGCAAGCTTCGGCTTCGCCCTATCGGGCTGGTCGCGCTCGGCCCATGAGCTGCCAGGAGTGCACTGTCATGCCGGCCCCGACCAGTTGCCTACGTTCCTGGCCGACTGCGAGATCCTCATCTGCCTGCTGCCGCTGACCGGTGAAACCCGTGGCATCCTCGACGCCCGGCTGTTCGCTGCCCTACCCCGCGGCGCCAGCCTGATTAACCTGGGCCGCGGCGCCCAGTTGGTGGAAGCCGACCTACTGGCCGCCCTGGATAGCGGCCACCTGAGCCAGGCAGTGCTGGACGTGGTGGAGCCGGAACCGCCCGCCACCGACCACCCTTTCTGGCAGCACCCCCGAATCTGGCTGACGCCCCACGTGGGTGCCATGACCGTACCGGAGACGGCCTTCACGGTGTTGCTGGAGAACATCCGGCGCCATCAGCGTGGCGAGCCGATGTTGGGACGGGTGGATCGGCAGCGGGGTTACTGAGTGTTAGCTGCCAGTCGATTCGCTATCAGCGGTCATCGAGTACTGACTTCAAGGAAAATCAGTACTCGCGCCTCAAAGGAAGAAGCTGCCGATGATCGGCGGCAGTTCTCTCCCATCGTGCTATTTCAGCCAGCTATCGACCATGGCCTTGTTGGCATCGATCCAGATCTTGGCGCCCTTTTCCGGCGTATTGCTGCCGTTTTCATTGATGGTCGCCATCAGCTCTCCCAAGGACTTGTCGTCCATTTTCCACTGTTGTAGCCAATGCTCGACCTGGGGGTCTTCCGTCTTGAAGGACTGGTTGGCAATTGCGTAGATGGAATCGGTGGTCCCATAGACCTTTTTCGGATCCTCGAGGTAGCGGAGGTCTTTCTTGGCCCATACCCAGTGTGGCTTCCACAGCGTCACCACGATGGGTTCCTTGCGTCTCATGGCGCGCTCCATGGACTGGAGCATTGCCGTTTCCGAAGACGACAGCAGGCTGTAGTCCAACTTGTACTCGCCTATCGCCTTTTCAGTCAGGCCCATTATTCCAGAGCCGGCATCTATCCCGAAGAGGGTGGGCCGGCCATGCCATTCGAATTTCGCTTTCTGAGCATTGAGCTCATCTATACTCTTGATGTTCACATAGTCCGGCACCGCCAAGCCCAGGTTAGCCTCCTTCAACCACGGCCCAATCAGCTGGACATGGTCCTTGATGCTGTTGTAAGGAGCACTGTCGGTAGTGGGAAGCCATACTTCAAAGGTCAGGTCGAGCTTACCCTGGGCCACACTGTTGTATAAAATCATCTTGCTGGCGCTTTGCAGGGACACCTGGTAATTCTTTTCTTCCAGGAGAAGCTTCCACATATTGGCAACGGCTATGTTTTCCGCCCAATTATTCACACCGATGTCTATTTTCTTGGTGTCCGCCGAGCTGACGGCGGCGTTGAACAATACGGACAACCCCACCACCAGCATCTGTAGTTTCTTAATCATGAGGGTTACACCTATTTGTCGAGGCTACAGCACCTGAGCTCCTCAGTTGAAGTGTTCAACCGATAGTCAAGCGCTGCACGCAAAGTTCGGGAGGTTGGCTGTGACTAGAGATCATGCGTCACAGCCCTGATCATCACGAGGACAGCAGTCGTTTATCGAACGGATAGTCGGACAGCAGTTCGATGCCATTTTCGTGAATATAGACCTGCTCTTCGAGCTTCACGCCTTCGCCGCCTTCGTCGTGGCCGATATAACTTTCCACGCAGATGGTCATGCCCGCTTCGAACACGCCATCGTAGCCGAGTGCATCTATGTCTTCGCGATGAACCACATAGGGGTATTCGCCGGTCATGCCTACGCCGTGAACCAGGGCGAAGTAGCGGTTGGCCTTATAGTTGTCGGGAATCTTCCAGGCCAGCTCGGCATATTCCTTGAAACTGCGGCCCGCCTTCAGCATTTCCATGTTGGTCTGCACCTGGTCGTAGGCGAGTCTGTACAGGTCCTTTTGCTTTTGCGTCGCGGCCTGGTCGCCGCAGAGGAAGGTCCGCGAGAAGTCTGCGTAGTAGCCAAAGCGGCCCACCACATCGGTATCCAGGGCCACCAGGTCACCCGCATTGATGGGTCGGGTACTGCACTCCTGGAACCACGGATTGGTGCGCGGCCCGGAGGACAGCAGGCGGGTTTCCACATAGTCGCCGTCGGTCGCGATGACGTGCTGATGCAGGTGCGACCAGAGCTCGTTTTCGCTGATGCCGGGCTGGAGTTTGCTTTCCATCAAGCGCACGCCCGCCTCGGTAGCCCGCAGGCTGGCGCGGATCATCTTCAACTCGTTCGGCACCTTGATGCAGCGGGCTCGTTCGAGTGGTTCCTGAGCGTCGAAAATCTGATAACCGAGCTTTTGCAACTCGAAAGCCGCCGCCGAGGTAGCGCTTTCGATCGCAATGCGCTTATTACCACCGCCACATTGACGGGCCAGCTCATCGATTTCGGCAGCCCATTGCGCGGTGACGTTGGTCAGGAAGCTGTCGCAAAAGTAATAGGAGATGGCTTTGGCCGGCCGGACTTCATCGACCGTATTGAGCTGTTCCGCCAAATGCAGGCAGCCACCGAACTCGAAGACCACCACCGGGCCTTCCGCCGGGATGAAGGCGTAACGCGCTGGGTTACGGGCCGAATACACCTGCATGTTGCGCGAGCCCGTGGCATAGCGCATGTGGGTCGGATCGAACAGCACACAGGCCGCGTAGTCGCGTTTTTTCAGCTCGTTGCGCACCCGTTGCAGGCGGTCGAGCTGTATTTGCTGGATTTCGTCGTACGTCGGTTCACAGTCGGACGGATTGCGGTTGGGGCCGGACAGACTCATGGTGAATTCCTCGCAGGGCAAGCACGGTAGGTTTTATCTAGGAATTTTTAGGGATGAATCAGTCGAGCAATTGGTCGCTGCGAACGAGATTGCGCTCGGCTTGCAGATGGGCTTCGGACAGGCGCCCATAGAGCTGTTTGGTACGCTGGGCGCGGCCGATGACGCCGGGCTTTTCGGAATAGGCGAAGATGGCGGTGTTGCGTTCGGTGGCGCCCTCGACACGAGTTACCCGGTGGACGGAAAAGCGGCCCTTGAATATCTGCAAATCACCGGGGTTGATTTCCAACTCCTTTACCCGGCTATGGTCATCGCCACGCACCACTTTGCCGACAGCCCCGAGATTTTCCTGAGTACGAGTGCGGATCATCGGCGCATATTGGAACAGTCCACCGGCTTCAGGCTTCTGGGTCATCATGCTGACAATGAATTCGTTGGTATCGAAGTGCCAAGGTTGCTCGGTACCCTGGGGCATCACATTAATCACCAGCCCGGCGAACGGATCGGCGTATTCGAAGATTTCCGGTTCGTTCAAGCAGGCGCCAATAAAGCGCTTCATCATTGGCGACACATAAAGTCGATGGATAACAGCATCTGGCTGAATCATATCCCGGGTGACGAAACCGCTGGTACGCTCCATGAATGTGCGTCGCGGATCATCTTGGGGCAGAGTCGGGTCGTCTTCGGTGAAGTAGGCATTGACCTTGCGCACGGAATAAAAGGTCTTGCCCGACAGCGCCTGGCCTTCGGCGCGGGCCTGTTCCAAGGCTTCAGGCCGCAGGAAATTCTTTAGCAAACAACAGCCATCCTCGGCGAGCTCGGCGCGGGCGTGCTCGATCAATGCCTGCAGTTGAACATGGCCCGAATCATGAATGGGATACAGGTCGGTATTGATGATATCGCTGATATCTCCTACCTCGGCATCGGCAAGTCGAAGGCTCATGAAAGTCTCCTGGAGCGGTCGGTTAATAGTGATGAGTGCCGAGTCGATAATTGCGTAGCGGGAGGCTGAAATGGAAATTACAAGTTGCGATAGAATCCATCGGCGGGTGCGATAGCCATGGCGGGCGAATTGGATGGGGCACTGTTGAAAGTCTTCGTCGCCATCATTGACTGCAATGGGTTTTCCGCAGCCGCCGAGCGCCTGCATAGAACTCAGTCAACCATTAGCCAAAGTTTGCAGCGCCTGGAGGACATCGTTGGCACGCCGCTGGTGCAGCGTAATAGCCGTTCGGTGAGTCTGACGCCCGGCGGTGAGACGTTCCTGATTTACGCCAGACAAATCCTCAAGTTGCATGCCGATGCCGTCAACGCCGTGCGCCTGCCCGACGAGCAGGCCTGCATTCATGTCGGCATGCCCGAGGATTATGCGCAGCTCTACCTGCCGGCCGTGTTGAAGGACTTCCGTGCGCAGTTTCCCCAGGTGCGGCCAGACATCTGCTGCGAGCGGTCGACGGCACTGGTCGGTCGTTTGCAGCGCGGTGAGCTGGATTTGGTGTTGGGCGTGCAACACGCCGATCTACAACCGGGAGAATACCTCTGCGATGAGCCCCTGGTGTGGGTCGTGAAGGACGAGTGGGATACAGGTAAGAACAGCTCGGTACCGCTGGCGGTCTATGCCGAAGGTTGTGCATTTCGCGCCAATGCCGTCAGTGCCCTGGCCAAGGCCGGACGGCCCTGGCATGTGGTTTATACCAGCCAAAGCCCGCGGGGAATCGGGATTGCGATCGAGCAAGGTCAGTCGGTCGGCGTCACGGCAAGGCGTTTGGTACCGGCGGGTTGGCAGGTGCTCGATGAGTCCCAGGGCTTTCCGCCGATAGAGCCGGCGCAACTGATGATCTGGCGTGCGAAACAGGGTAAGACGCGGACGGTGGATGCCTTCGTCGACATCCTCCTGTACCAGTTGGAAGGTTCACAGCGTCTGCCCGAGCACCGCGCCGCATCCCTGACGGCGGGACATCCACCACAATAGCAACAGGCTGGCTGCCAACGAGCAGACGATCCAGCCATGCACCAGGGCAAACTCCCCGGTCGCCTGCAGCAACCGCCCGCACAGCCAGTTGGCGACAGCGCTGCCCAAGCCATAGCCAACCATGCTCAGGCTCACCACCTGCAGGCTATGGATCGGATTCAGGCGTGCGCTGAGGTAGGCCGCCATCAAGCCCCAGATGGGGAAATAAAATAGCCCGAACAGTCCAGCGGCCAGCAATGTCAGGTTGATGGTCGGCAGCCACAGCAGGGCCAGCATGGCCAGGCCGAAGGCCGCTATGCTCAGGGTCATTACCCTCAGAGTGCCCAGACGATCTGCCAGGGAACCCAGCAACAAGCCGCCGCCGACACCACTGATGCCAATGAGCGTCCACAGCGATCCGGTGATATGGGCATCGGCCGCCAAGCGTTCGCTGGCAAAGGCCGAGAGAAAGTTAAGAAAGGGCCCGCTCACTCCCCCGATGAGCGCACTGAGTAGCAGGATGTGCAGCGCCACGGGTTGTTTCAGACAGAGGCTACCCCACTGCGCGAGTATCACCCGCAACGAGGGGGCGCTTTCCCGCTCGCGTTGGTGATCCTGAGGCAAGGAGGCCAGGGTCCAGAACGTCAGCAGGGTGACCATCGCGGTCAAGCCGGCACAGATGAACCAAAAATGGGCCAAGGAGATGCCTTGCAAGAGGGCGATCAGTACCCCGTTGAGGCAGATCGCGAACGCCGCGCCCGATGAGGCCAACCCCAACACCCGGCTGCGGTAGGCGCCAGGGATCACTTCGCTGGCCAGCGCGGCAATGGCATTCCAGTTGGATACCGCACAGGCGGAGACCAAGGCCAGGCACAGGGCGAAGGGTAGGACCCAGGGTGTCGCGACGGCCAGGACCAGCAGCACGGGACTCAGGGCCATCGTCAGGCGGACCATGTTGCGCGGGCTGATCCAGGCCGCCGCGATACCACTGACGATGGACGCCGCCATATAGAACAGCTGCAGCAGAGCTGCGATGAACGCAGCTTGGCTATAGCTCAGCGCAAAGGCCTGGCGGATATCGGGCAGCAAGGCCGAATACAGGAAAATGCTGAAGCCATGGGTGGTGGCATTGCAGGCGGTAAAGGTCAACGCCAGTACGCCGATGGTTTTCGCAGACGAGCGCACAACGCTTTGCATATCCAGACCTATTAGGCGCAGCCGTGTCACCTGAGTGGAAAGTTGCACCCTACTTACCGCAGGAGTGCAATTCATTGGCACCTTGATGAGTCTGGATATGTGTTTTCTAGAAAACCGTCTGCAGATCTCCGTTTATGATTTTTTGTTAAAACGGGAAAATCCAATTACGTGTGTACGACGTGAGAGGCGTTGAAACCGACGCCTACACCATACGCCGGGTCTTCCGTGCGAATTGCGCGGCCACCCTTCCCTCTGAGGCGCCACTCGAGAGGACGGGGATGCAGAGTCAGCCCAAGGCCACCCGCAACCGCGCCAGCAAGGCATCACAGGCGTCGAGCTGGCTCAACTCGACATACTCATCCGGCTTGTGCGCCTGTTCGATGCTGCCGGGGCCGCAGACCACCACCGGGGTATCCAGCCGACTGGCGAAAAGTCCGCCCTCGGTGCCGAAGGCCACCTTGAGCTGGGTGGTGCCGGGTTCGACCAGCGTCTGCAGGAAGCGCACGGCTTCGACACTGGGATGGGTGTCCAGGCCCGGATAGGCGTTGACCGTCTCGATCTCGATGGCGGCCTTGGCGGAAGTTTGCCGTGCCTCACTGACCAGGCGGTCCGCCGTTTCCTGCAGCGCGGCGACCAGGCTGGCGGGATCGTCCGCCGGCAGATGGCGGATCTCGAAGTCCAGGGTGCAGCGGTTGGGCACGATGTTCAGCGCCTTGCCGCCATCGATCCGGCCGACATGCAGGGTGGTGTAGGGAATGTCGTAGGCCGCATCCCGGGCGCCCTCTTCCACCAGGCGCCGTTGACTGTTGCGCAGCGCCGAGACCAGGTCACTGGCCAGGTGGATGGCGTTGACGTGCAGCGGTGCCCGCGAAGAATGCCCTTCCTGGCCATGGCAGTGGGCGCGCAATGCCGCCTTGCCCTTGTGGCCGAGGGCGACCTGCAGCTCGGTGGGCTCGCCGATGATGCAGAGGAAGGGCCGCACCGGTGCCAGCTCCAGCACATCCAGCAGCCGCCGTACCCCGACACAGCCGATCTCCTCGTCGTGGGACAGGGCCAGTTGCAACGGACGCTTCAGCGGAGCGCCTCGCGCGGCGGCCAGCATGGCCACCACCGCGCAGGCGACGAAGCCCTTCATGTCACAGGCGCCGCGGCCATAGATCCGCCCGTCCTTGAGGGTGCCCGCGAAGGGTGGCAGGGTCCAGGCCTGGCCTTCCACCGGCACCACGTCGGTATGGCCGGACAGCATCACGCCGGGCACGTCGGCGGGACCCACGCTGGCGAAGAGATTGGCCTTGCGTCCGCCCTCGTCGAGCACCAGGCGACAGGTGATACCCGCCGCTTCCAGCATCCCCTGCACATGGTGGATCAGTGCCAGGTTGGAGTCGGCGGAGACCGTGGCAAAGCCGATCAGGGTACGCAGCAGGTCCTGGCTGTTCATCCGGCCAGGCTCTCGCTGGGGGCTTGGGTGAAGCGGGCCACATCGAAGGCGGCCAGGGGCGTCTCGGTACGGCCGGTGGCGATGAGTTCGGCCATGGTGTCGCCCACCCCCGGGCCGAGCTGGAAGCCCGCGCCGCAAAACCCGAAGGCGTAGTAGAGACCGTCCACCTGGCTGCTCGGCCCCATGATCGGCAGGTCGTCGGCGATATAGCCCTCTACCCCGCTCCAGGTACGGATCACATTGACCCGGCCCAGGGCTGGCGCCAGGCGCCGCAACTGGGCGAGCTGATTGAGCAGGCCGTGAGGTTCGGCGCGGGCCAGGCGGGTGTCGAGGTCTGGCCGGGTACGGAAGCAGCCGCCGAAGATGACGTTGCCCCGCGGGATCTGGCGGAAGTAGATGGTCTCGTCGATGCGCGGCGAGGACACGCCCACCGTCTCACGGAACACATAGGGCAAGGGCTCGGTGACGCCCATCTGCGGGCCATGGGTCTCGATGGGAACCGGCTCACCGAACTGGCTGGACAGGCGACTGCCCCAGGCGCCAGCGGTGATCAGCAGGCGCGGTGCCTGGAAGCGCCGGCCATCGCTCGCCTGCACCAGGAAGTCGCCGTCCGGCTTGGCCACCTGGGTGATCTCCACTCCCTCGTGCAGGCTCACGCCCTCACGCACCCCGGCACGGGCGAAGGCTGGCGCCGCCAGGCGTGGATTGGCCTGGCCGTCGTAAGGGGCATAGGAGCCGGCCACCACCTCGCGACTCAGGTAGGGAAACTTCTGGTGCAGGGCCTCGCCTTCGAGGATCTGCAGCCCCAGGGGCGCGACTTCCGGCGCCTGGGCGTATTCGCGCAGCATGGCGATGCGCGCCGGGTCGTAAACGACCCGCAGATGCCCGCCCGGAATGAATTCCAGGTCTTCACCGATGAGTTCCGGCAAGCGCCCCCAGATACCCCGCGAACGGGTGGCCAGGGGCACCTGGCACAGGTAGCGCCCTTGCCGCCGCACGTTGCCGAAGTTGGTGCCACTGGCGAAGCGACCGACCTGGTCGCGCTCCAGCAGCAGCACCGACAGGCCGCGGCGGCGCAGGAAGAAGGCGCTGGCGCTGCCCATGATGCCGGCACCGACCACGATGATGTCCGCCCGGTTGATGGCTGTCTGACTCATGACGAAAGCTCCTCTTCGCTGGTGACGAGACCCAGCGGCAATGGCCGTACCGGCGCCTGGCCGCGCAAGCGACCCACGGCCTCCACCGGCACGCCGGATTCGGCGGCGATGATCTCGGCCCCGGCCTGGGCGCAATAACGCCCCTGGCAGCGGCCCATACCGACCCGACTGAAGGCCTTCGCCCGGTTGGCTTCGCGGGCGCCCTTCTCGCGCACCACGGCGCGCAGCTCACCGGCGGTGATGCCCTCGCAGCGACAGACCACCGCCGTGTCCGGCAGGCTGGCCATCTGCCTGGCCGGCCAGGGAAAGGCTTCGGCGAGACCCAGGCGGAAGCGTTCCTGCACGCCGAGTTGTTCCCGGCAGCGTTCGGCCAGCCCGGTCGGCGGCGTGCGCCCCAGATCCGCCAGCACCGTGCAGGCAGCCAGGCGGCCGGCCAGTTCGGCACCGTCGGCACCCCTTACCCGAGCGCCGTCGCCAGCGGCGTAGACGCCGGGTATGGAGGTCCGCCCCTCGTCATCCAGTTGCAGCACCCACTGCCCCGTTGCGCGCTCGAATTCGAAGGCGCAACGGGCGAGATCGGCCAGTTGAGTCTCGGGGCGCAGGTGATAGCCCAGGCCCACGGCGTCACCGACCACCTCCTGGCGCAGGCCACGGGCGTCGGCGAAGGCCACCCCGCGCACGCCCTGCTCGGCATCGCCGAGAATCTCCAGCGGGGTGACACCGACATGCAGCGGTACTCCGGCGCGCTTGAGCGCGGCCATGAGTTGCACGCCCTTCCAGGCGACGCCTGGCCGGGCCAGCAGCTTGGGCGTGGCCAGGGCACGCAGGCGCAGCGGTGCGGTATCCAGTACCGCAGCCACCGTGGCCCCGGCCTGCTGGTATTGGCTGGCGACCAGGTAGAGCAAGGGACCGCTGCCGAGAAAGATCACCCGGCGGCCGATGGAGACTGCCTGGGCCTTGAGGGCGATCTGGGCGCCACCAAGGGTATAGGTGCCCGCCAGGTTCCAGCCCGGCACCGGCAGCAGGCGGTCGCCCGCGCCGGTGCAGAGCATCAGGGCATCGAAGTCCAGGGTGCGCTGGCGGTTGCCCTGCACGGTGTAGAGGGTGCGCTCGTGAAGGTGCCAGGCCAGGGTGTCCGGGCGATAGTCGAGCCGGCCGCGCAGGCCGTCGAAGGTGCGATGCAGGTCTTCGGCCTTGGCCGCCTCGCTGCCGTAGAGGGTGGCATAGGGACGCTGGAAGCCCTCGGGCTGGCGTCGATAGATCTGGCCGCCATCGCAGCGGTTCTCGTCGATCACCACCGGAGCGATACCAGCGGCCAGCAGCGTTTCGGCGCAACGCACCCCGGCCGGGCCGGCACCGACGATGACCACGCGGGGTTGCTTCAGGCCAGGTTCCATGCGACCTCCGGTTGCTCGGTGAGGATCTGCAGGCCTTCGCGGACCTCGGTGCCACAGGCGCGCAGCCGCTCGCCGTCGGCGGTCCAGACCCAGCAATCCTGGCAGGCCCCCATCAGGCAGAAGCCGGAGCGGCGGTCGTCGCCGAATTCGGAGCGGCGCAAGGCCGGGCCGTTGGTGAGCAAGGCCACCATCAGGGTGTCGCCGGCCAGGGCGTTGACCGGCAGGCCGTCGACCGTGAGGCTGACCTGCGGCCGGCCGGTCTCGGCGAGGCGCTGGAAGCGGGTAGTCATGCGCGAACTCCTTGGGTGTGCAGCACGGCGCCGCCCTGCAGTCGCTGCAAGGTCTCGCCGTCATGGTGACAAAGGATGAGGTTGCCGCCTGGAAGCCGCTGCCGGCGCGGCGCCTCGCGGTCGCAGCGGCCCTCGATACGGACCGGACAGCGGCGCAGGAAGCTGCATAGCGGCCCGCTGGCCTGGCTCGCAGCTGCCAGGGGCGCTACCGTGCGAATCGGTTGCTCCTCCAGCCAGCCCTGGCGCAACTCGGGCACCGAGGCGGTGAGCAGTTCGGTGTAGGGATGCCGGGGCGGCCGTTGCAGGGTCGCCGGCGTACCCAGCTCCACGGGTTGGCCGGCATAGAGCACCAGCACCTCGTCGCAGAGGCTGCGCACCGTGGATATATCGTGGCTGATGAACAGATAGGCCAGCCCCAGTTCGCGGCGCAGTTCGGCCAGCAGGTCGAGGATGGCCGCGCCGACGACGGTGTCCAGCGCCGAGGTGACCTCGTCGCAAAGGATCAGCTCGGGCTCGGCCGCCAGGGCGCGCGCCAGGTTGACCCGCTGTTTCTGGCCGCCGGAAAGCTCGCCCGGCCGTCGCTGGGCCAGGCTCGCCGGCAGTTGCACCCGGTCGAGCAATTCGCGGACCTTGCGCTGGCGGGTAGCCTGGTCGAAGGCGTGGTAGGTCTCCAGTGGGCGCATCAGGATGCGCTCCACGCTATGGGCCGGATTGAGCGCCGTATCGGCGTTCTGGTAGACCAGTTGCACCCGGCGGAACTGCTCGCGGGTGCGACCCTCCAGCCCCGGTGGCAAGGCCTCGCCGCCCAGGTGCACGCTGCCTCGTGCTGGCGGTAGCAGACCGGCGATCACCCGCGCCAGGGTCGATTTGCCGGAGCCGGATTCACCGATCACGCCCAGGGCCTGCCCCGGTGCGATACGCAGATCGATGCCCTCCAGTACCCGGTAACGTGGCAGCCCCTCGGCATCCATCGGTCCGTAACCAGCGACCAGATCACGGATCTCCAGCACCGGCGGACGCGTCTCGCTCGCCGGCAGGCCACGCTCGGCCAAAGGCTCCGGCCGAGCTGCGGCCAGCAGGCTGCGGGTGTAGGGATGCCGGGCGCTGGCCAGCAGACGCTCGGTGCGGCGATTCTCGTACACCTCGCCGCCGTTGAGCACCAGGATACGGTCGGCCATCTGGGCCACCACGGCCAGGTCGTGGGACACATAGATGGCGGTCACGTCGCGTTCGCGCACCACCTGCTTGAACACCCGCAGCACCTCGATCTGGGTGGTCACGTCCAGCGCCGTGGTGGGTTCGTCGAGGATCACCAGGGTCGGATCGGTGATCAGCGCCATGGCCGCCATCAGCCGCTGCAACTGGCCACCGGACACCTGGTGCGGATAGCGCGCGCCAATGTGTTCGGGATCCGGCAGCGCCAGCTCCTTGAACAGCTGCAGCGCCCGGGCCTCGGCTTCCCGGCGGGTCAGCACGCCATGGATCAGGGCGCCCTCGATGATCTGCTCCAAGAGCCGCCGTGACGGATTGAAGGCCGCCGCCGCGCTCTGGGCAATATAGGCCACGGTATGACCGCGCAGCCGGCGCAGACCGGCGGCATCCAGCTCCAGCACCTGGGTGTCGCCGACGCGGATCGAGCCGCCCGCCAGTCGGCAACCTTCACGGGCATAGCCGAGCAGCGACAGGGCGATGGTGGTCTTGCCCGAGCCGGACTCCCCGATCAGCGCCAGCACCTCGCCCTTGGCCAGGCTGAAGCCGACCTCCTTGACGATGGAGGTTTCGCTCCCATCCTCGGCCTCGGCAACCACACGCAGGTCCTTGACCTCTACCAGGACCGTCATCTCAGCGCCCTCCCCGACGCCGCGCGCCGAACCGGTCGATGAGCAGGTTGACGCCCACGGTCAGGGTGCCAATGGCCAGGGCCGGCATCAGCACCGCCGGGGCGCCGTCGGCCAGCCCACCGATGTTTTCCCGCACCAGGGAGCCGAGATCGGCATTGGGCGGCTGCACGCCGAGGCCGAGGAAGCTCATGCCGCTGAGCAGCAGCACGATGTAGACGAATCTGAGGCCCAGGTCGGTGAGCAGCGGCAGGCGCATGTTGGGCAGCATCTCCCGCAGGGCGATGTACAGCCGGCCCTCGCCGCGGGTGCGGGCGACCTGGACGTATTCCAGCTCGGTGAGGTTCATCGCCAGGCTGCGGGCGATGCGATAGCAGCCCGGGGCGTAGCCCACCACCGCCATCACAATCAGCAGGGGTACCGAGGAGCCGAAGGCGGAGACCATCACCAGGGCCAGCATCTTGCTCGGCAGGGAGATCAGCGCATCGATCAGGCGCGACAACGGCTCGTCCACCCAGCGCCCCGAGAGTGCCGCCAGCAGACCGAGGCCGGTCCCCACCGCGCAGGCCAGCACCGCGGCCACCAGCGCCAGGCCCACGGTGAAGCGGGCGCCGTCGAGGATGCGGCTGAGCACGTCGCGGCCCAGGTAGTCGGTCCCCAGGGGATGGGCGAGGCTGTAGCCGGCGAGCACGGCGCTATCACCCAGGGCGCCCGGATCGTAGGGCGCGAGCCAGGTGCCGAAGACGGCGATGAACAGCCAGAAGACCACCAGGATGCCGCCGAGGAGTCCGGTCAGCGAAAGACGGGCGCGCCGACGGGTACGGGGCGGGGAAAGCTGGGCGTCGAGCGTCTTGCCGTCCACCGGCAGGACCGGTGCGGGACGCACGGAAGTCACGGGTCGGGTCATAGCGTTCTCAGCCTCGGGTTGGACAGGATGGCGCAGAGGTCCGCCAGGGTCATCAGTACCAGGTAGGCGCAGCAGAACAGCATGGCGCAGGCTTGGATCAGCGGCAGGTCGCGGCTGGCGACACCGTCCACCATCAACTGCGAGATGCCCGGATAGTTGAAGATGGTCTCGACGATCACCACCCCACCCATCAGGTAGGAAAGGCTCAGGGCGATGGCGTTGGCGATGGGGCCCACGGCGTTGGGCAAGGCGTGGCGCAACACCACGCGGACCGGACCCACGCCCTTGAGCCGGGCCATTTCCACATAGGGACTCTGCAGTTGGTCGACCAGGGCGGCGCGGGTCATACGCGCCATCTGTGCCACGATCACGCAGCACAAGGTGCCCACCGGCAGCGCATAGGCGCGCAGGAAGTCCAGCGGGCCGGCGACGTCATGGGCGAAGCTCAATGCCGAGGTCCAGTGCAGGTGGACGGCGAACACCAGGACCGCCAGGGTACCGACAAGGAATTCCGGCACGGCGACGATACCCAGGGTGAAGACATTCAGCGCTCGGTCCAGGCGCCCGCCGGCATTCATCGCCGAGACGATGCCCAGGCCGAGGGCCAGCGGCACCGAGACCAGGGTGGTCACGGCGGCGAGCATCAGGGAGCTGCCGAGCCGGTCGCCGATCAGGGTGGTGATGGGCAGCTGGCTCGCCAGCGACTGGCCGAGATTGCCGTGCAGCAATCCTGAGAGCCAATGGAGGTAACGCAGCAGCGCCGGCTGGTCCAGGCCCATCTGGGCACGCAGCGCGGCGACCTGCTCGGGCAACGCGAACTGCCCCAGTGCCTGCTGCGCCGCGTCGCCCGGCAGCAAGGCCGAGACGAAGAACACCAGCAGCGAGACGATGAACAGGGTCAGCACGGCGCCGCCGAGGCGCCTGGCGATGAGGGAAACGACGGAACGATCCAAGGTCACCTCCTGCGAAGGGGTGCGGCGACGCCCCGGGGCCTTCCCGCCCAGGAGCGTCGCCAGGTACGGCGCCTCAGCTTTCCAGCCAGACGTGTTCAGCGAACATGTAGCCCATCAGGCCGCCGATGGGGATGATCCCGTAGCCGCCAAGCTTGGGTGAGTGGGCGTCGATTGAACTGGTGAAGATCGGCAGGCCGATGCCGCAGTGCTGGTTGACCAGCAGTTGCATGTCGGCGTACATCTGCTTGCGCTTGGCGAAATCGGTCTCGCCGCGCGAAGCCACCAGCAACTGGTCGAACTGCTCGTTCTTCCAGCCGGATTCGTTCCAGGGCGCATCGGACTTGAAGAACTGCGACAGCAGGATGTTGGCGGTGGGCCGGGCATTGATGTTGCCGAAGCCCAGCGGGTCCTTCATCCAGTGGTTGTCCCAGTAGCCGTCGGCGCTGACCCGGTTGACCATCAGGTTGAGCCCGGCCTGGCGCGCCGACTGCTGCAGCACCAGGGCCATCTCGTTGGCGTTGTCGGCCGCGGTGGAGGTCACCAGGGGCATCCGTGCACCGGCGATGCCGGCCTTCTGGAACAGGAACTTGGCCTTGTCCGGGTCATAGGGGCGCTGGGGGACATCGGCCGAATAATAGGGCGTGCCGGGCATGATCGGCTGGTCGTTGCCGATGATGCCGTAGCCGAGGAACACCGACTTGAGGATCTGCTCGCGATCGAACAGCAGCTTCATGCCCTCCACCACATTGGGATCATTGAAGGGGCGGTTGGGAATTCTCATGATGAGATTGGTATAGCTGCCGGAGTTGTTAGCCACGACCTTGAGCTTGCCGCCCTGCTTGAGCCGTTCCGCCGAGCGGGGATCCACCGACACGATGAGCTGGACGTCGTTGGCCAGCAGCGCATTGACCCGCGACGGTTCGTCGGTGATGCCGATCAGTTCGACCTCGTCGAGATAGGGCTTGCCGGATTTCCAATAGTTCTCGTTGCGCACACCCACGGTGCGTACGCCCGGCTTGAACTCCTTGACCTTGAAGGGGCCAGTGCCGTTGGCGGTGGAGAAATCGGTGGTGCCGTTGGCGATGATCAGGAACGGCGAGATGGCCAGCACCGCCGGCAACTCGGAGTTCGGCGAGACCAGGCGGATACGCACCTCATCCGGCGCCACCGCGGTGACCTCGGCGAACTGGTCGGCCAGTGCCTTGGCCTTGGAGCCCACCGCCGGGTCCTTGTGGCGCAGCAGCGAGTAGACGACGTCGGCGCTGTCGAAGGTCTTGCCATTGTGGAACTGCACGCCCTGGCGCAGCTTGATCGTCCAGGTCAGCGCATCCTGGGTGTCGAAGGCGGTGGCCAGGGCCATCTGGGGCTCGAGATGGCTGTCGAAGACCGTCAGCCCATTGTAGAAGAAGTACTGGCGGGTGTAGTCGCCGGAGAAGGCACCGCGGGCCGGATCGAGGGTATCGGCGGTGGACGAACCGGCAGCAGCGGCGCGCACCTTGCCGCCACGGCGCGGCGTGGCGCTGACCGCATCTTCTGCCGCGAACGCCTGGCCGTCCCGGCCCAGCAGGCTGCCCACCCCGGTCGCCATGAGCCCGGCGGCGCCCAGCAGGCGCAGCGCATCGCGCCGCGACAAGCCCCGGTGCAGGGCTTCGAAGGCCCAAACGCTCTCAGCAGCACCTATCAGGGGACTTCCAGTCTTTTTCTCGGTCATGTCGGCTCGCTCGTTGGGGGCTCTGTCGCCAGTCCGCGCGCCCCTCCCCGGGAGCGCGGCGCTGTCCTCGTGGCCGCTTTATCCAGCGGCCTGAGTCATTACAGCACCGGGCCCTCGCCGATTACCGTCGTATTGGCCCTGCGGCGAGATAGAAAAGATCGTTTTGCCCGACCGGCTCAGCATTCTTTGCGGTGTGCTTCGCCGCGGCGCATGGGCCGCGCCTATGCCCGGCTTTGGCGCGCGCCAGCGGCGTCTCGCCGGTGGCAAACACCTCTTCGCCAAGGGCTGTGTCGGCGCGGGACAGCTCGCCAAGCGGCCCGCTTGCAGCAGTTTCTGCTTAGAGCCTGTTCAAAGTCTCGCGAGCTAGAGACAAACAAGGCAAAAATGGCTGAGGAAGCGGATCGGACTCGCGCTCGAGTTTACGAGTGGTAAATGAGCATTCCGACGGAGCTGGCCTTCCAGGCCATTTTTAACGCAGTTTGGCCGACACGCAGCGGACTTTGAACAGGCTCTTGGAGAGAAATCGCCTGTGGCCAGGCCTTGAGCAGCGCCCAGGCGCTCAAAAGCCGCCAGCCCGCGCACCGTCGAAGACGGACGCAAGCTGGCGGCTCGGTGATCGCCACGTTAGTGCAACCGATCCTGCACCCGGTAATACAACCCCACCAACGGCAGGAACCAGGGTTTGCCGAAATGCCCGGGAATGGCCGGCCAGTCCAGCACCCGCCAGGGATTGGCCTGGCTGCGGCCCTCCAGCACCTCGGCCATCACCCGCCCCATGTGCACCGACATCTGTACGCCGTGGCCGCTGTAGCCCATGGCGTAGAACAGCCCATCCTGCTCGCCGGCACGGGGCAGGCGGTCGGCGGTCATGTCCACCAGGCCGCCCCAGCAATAATCGATGGGCGCCTGGGCCAGGGAGGGAAACAGCTCGCCCAGGGCATTGCGCAGCACGGCGCCACTCTTGGCGTCCTGGCGTGGATCGGACAGGGCGAAGCGCGCCCGCCCACCGAAGATCAGCCGGTGATCCGGCGTGGTGCGGAAATAGTTGCCGATGATGCGGCTGGTAACATAGGTGCGCCGGTTGGGCAGCAGCCCATCGAGTTGTTCTCGTGGCAAGGGCGCGGTGGCGATGATGAAGCTGCCCACCGAGGCGATGCGTCGGCGAAACCACTGGAAAGGGCCGACGCTGGCGTTGCCCGTGGCCACCAGCACCTGGCGGGCGCGCACCTCGCCGCGGGCGTTGACCACGCGAAAGCTGCCATCGGGCAGGCGTTGCAGATCGCTCACCGCCGCCCCTTCGTAGACCAAGGCGCCACGGCGCACGGCGGCCTCGGCCAGCCCAACGCCGAAGCGCCCCATGTGCATCTGGGCGCCGTTGCGCTGCAACAACCCACCATGGAAACCGTCGGAGGCCACCTCGGTACGCACCTGCTCGGGGCCGAGCAACTCCACGTCCGGGTCCACTTCCGTGCGGATCAACTCGCAGGTGCGCGCCAGGCTGTCGTAGTGCTGCGGCTTGGCCGCCAGCTTGAGCTTGCCCGCCTTGTGGAAGTCGCAGGTGATGCCCTCTTCGGCGATCACCGCCTCGACGCTGGCCACCGCATCGGCATAGGCCTGGTAGAAGGCCCGGGCCCGCTCGGCGCCCAGGCTGGCGCGCAGGGCCGCGTAATCCTGGGCGACCCCGGTATTGCAGTGCCCGCCGTTGCGGCCGGAGGCTTCGCCGATCACCCGGCCCGCCTCCAGCACGGCCACGCTGGCGCCACGCCTGCGCAGCGCGACGGCCGCCGACAGCCCGGTGAAGCCGCCGCCGATGACGGCGACATCGACCTCCCCCGCCACCGGCCCCTGGGCGCCGCCGGTAAAGGTCGGCGCCGTGGCGAGCCAGTAGGATTCGGACGATGCGTGGCCGTGAGTCATGCGGGGCTCTCCTGCGGCAAGGGCTTACTCGAGACCGACCACGGCCGCCAGGCCGCCGATGTCCTTGATCTCGGTGTTGCGGTAGAACGGCGTGCTCGGCTCGTGGCCGCGATTCACGAACACCTTGTGCTTGATGTTCATGTAGTCCGCCGGGATCAGGTCGTAGCGGAAACTCGAGGACACATGCAGCACGTCTTCCGGGCCGCAGCCGAGGTTGTCCAGCATGTATTCGAAGGCGGCCAGGCGCGGCTTGTAGGCCTGGCCCTGCTCGGCGGTGAAGACCCGGTGGAAGGGGACGCCCAGCTTGTCGACGTTGGCCATGATCTGCTCGTCGGCGGCGTTGGAATAGATCACCAGGGGGATCTTGCCGGCGATCTTGGCCAGCCCGGCGGTCACGTCCGGGTGTGGCCCCCAGCTCGGCACCGCCTCGTAGTAGGCGTTGGCCTCTGCGTCGGTGAAGGAGATGCCCCAGCGCTTGCAGGTACGCTCCACCGCCGAATACAGCACTTCCGAATAGGGCTTCCAGGCGCCGAGCACCTCGTCGAAGCGGTAGCCGTTGAAATCCTTGCAGAACTGGTCCATCGCCTCGGCCGGGACGCGGTCGGCGAACATCTCGCGGGCCATGTCGGACATGCGGAAACGCGTCAGGGTGCCGTAGCAGTCGAAGGTGATGTACTTGGGCCGAAAGGCGGTCATGGCGTGGGTCCTTTGACGGAAAGTCGTAAGTGGAGGCTGGGACCCCGGTGGTGTCCCTGGCAAGCATTACAGCATCGGCAGGCCTGACGAATGTCCGCTTTCAGGCATCGCGGGAGACAGAAAAAGCCGTTTTGCAGGTAGGCCTCAGCATAGTTTGCGGAAGCCTCAGGAGTGCTCCAGGTCGATCAGCACGCTCTTGCTGCGCAGGTTGGCTTCGAAGGCCGCGCGGCCCAGGTCCTTGCCGATGCCGGAACGCTTGTAGCCGCCAGTCGGGATGATCCAGTCGTGGCTGCGGCCATAGCGGTTGACCCAGACGGTACCGGCTTCCAGTGCCCGCGTCAGGCGCAGTGCCCGACCGAGATCGGCGGTATGCACCCCGGCCGCCAGGCCATAGGTAGGATGATCGGCCAGAGCCAGGGCCTCGGCGTCGTCGTCGAACACCTGCACGGTCAGCACCGGGCCGAAGATCTCTTCGCGCACCGCGGGGTTGTCCGCGCCGACCCCGGCGATCAGCGTCGGTTGATAGTAGGCGCCGCCCATGTCCTCCTCCAAGGCGCCACCGACCAGGAGCTCCGCGCCGGCCGCCCGGCTGCGGGTGACGATGTCCTGGATGCGCTGGCCTTGGCGGTGGGAAATGATCGGCGCCAGGGTGGCCTCGGCCGACCAGGTTGGCCCGGGACGCAGCTCGGCGAAGGCGGCGCGAATGCCGTCCAGCATCGGCTCCAGGGCGGCACGCTGCACCAGCAGGCGTGAACCGGAGACGCAGACCTGGCCGGCGTTGCCGGTGATGGCGGCGGCCACGCTACGGGCGGTGCGGGCCAGATCGGGGGCGTCGGCGAACACCAGTTGCGGACTCTTGCCACCCAGCTCCAGGGTCACCGGCTTGGGACCGCTTTCGGCGCAGGCGGTCATGATGGCGGTACCGGTGCCGGTGGAGCCGGTGAAGGTGACCTTGCCGATGCGCGGATGGCGGCACAGGGCATCGCCCGTCACCCGGCCATCGCCCTGGACCACGCTGAGGATGCCGGCGGGCAGGCCCGCCAGGACGGCCAGCTCGGCCAGGCGCAGGATGGAGAACGGCGTCAGCTCCGACGGCTTGATCACCACGGCATTGCCGGCGGCGAGCGCGGGCGCCATCTTCCAGCCGGCCATGCTCAGCGGAAAATTCCAGGGCGCGATGGCCCCCACTACGCCATAGGGCTCGGTGATCTGCAGGCCGAGGTGGCTGGTGGCAGTGGCCGCCACCTCGCCGCCGTGCTTGTCGGCGAATTCGGCGAAGAAGCGGATGCCCTCGGCCACATAGGGGATGTCCCAGGCCAGCACCTCGCGCAGCGGACGGGTCGAACCCACGGCTTCCAGCGGCCCGAGCACCTCGCCGTCGGCTTCCACCAGATCGGCCCAGCGGCGCATCACCCGCGCTCGTTCGCGCGGCGGCCGACTGGCCCAGTCGCTGGCCTTCCAGGCGCGCCAGGTGCCCTCCACCACCTCGTCCACCAGATCCGCCGAGGCGCACGGCAAGCCGCTCTGGAAGCCACCATCGGAAGGCCGGAACACCTCCAGTTCGGCACGGGCGTCGCGGGTACGACCGCCGATGAAATGGGCACAACGAACCGCTATTGCTCTGGGGTCGAACGAGGCCATGGCGCGCTCCGCTAGGGCTGTGGGCTTGGCCCCATGCTAGGCGCGCCTGCCGCCATCTTTTGCCGAACTGATGCGGACCTTCGGCGCCTCCCAGCGCTGCGCCTACCCACCGGCAACCGAATCTGCCGTCGGGTCTTGCTAGGCTGGCGCCTGAATCAGCCAGACCCGAACCGGAGCCCTGCCGTGTCCCACGTCCCCCTAAGACCCCTGCGCGAAACCGACCTCGTCACCGCCCACCGCCTGTCCCAGGCGCTGCATTGGCCACACCGTCTGGAAGACTGGCAGTGCCTCTTCCACACCGGCGAAGGCCTGGTGCTGGAGGACGATCAGGGGGTGTTCGGCACCGGCTTCTGCGTGCCCCAGGGCGACTACGCCACCATCGGCCTGGTGATCGTCGCCGACAGCCATCAAGGTAAAGGTCATGGGCGCCGCCTCATGGACGGCCTGCTGCAACTGGCCGGCACCCGCACGCCGCTGTTGGTCGCCACGGTACGCGGCGCCCCGCTCTACCGCAGCCAGGGCTTCGAGTCCTATGAGCGCATCTACCAGCACCAGATCGCGACGCTGCCCGCCGTGACCGAACGGCAGCCGCTGGAAAGCCAGGTGCGCGAGCTGACCCTGGCAGCGGCCCCACAACTGGAACGCCTTGCCCAGCTCGCCAGTGGCCTGGACCGCACCGCCCTGCTGCGGGAATTGCTGCCCCAGGCCGAGCGAATCGTCGGCCTGGAACGCGAGGGCCAACTGCGCGGCTTCGCCCTGCTGCGCCCCTATGGCCGCGGCCTCTCGGTCGGCCCGGTGATCGCTGAATCCACCGAGCAGGCCAAGGCGCTGATCCTCACCCTGCTGCGCCAGGCGGAAGGTCGCTACGTGAGATTCGACGTGACGGCGCGCAGTGGTCTCAATCCCTGGCTTTTGGAGCTAGGCGTCCCGCAGGTCGATGAAGTGGAGCAGATGGCCAGGGGCGAGCCACCGGTCTCCCGCGACGGCCTGGAGCAGTTCGCCCTGCTGACCCAGGCGCTGGGCTGAGGACGCCAGCGGCCTCGGAGCTCTGGCCCCTGGTCACGGGCTTTCGCGCACGACCAGCGCGCATGCCAGGGCAACAGGGCCAGCACTCCATACAGGCTCTTAGAGATCACTAGGCTCCATGCAGGCCAGCAACAGGAAGGTAGCCAGCCAGTGCTCACCCATGTAGTGGTCATGCAGGTGAGCGCTTCCCGCCGCTAGATGATCCGCCGCTGCCCGTTCCAGCCGGGCGCGATGCCGGCTGCCGCTGGGCAAGGACCTGGCGATGCTGGCCATGCACCAGGCCCTGCTGAGGTTCAATCCATCCCAGTGAGCCAAGCGACCATCCGCTCGATCGACCGTGATGACCGGTGTGATGAGTTCGCTCCACTGGGGCGAATCGATACAGTGTAGAAACCGCCCCACCCTGCTCTCGAACTGCCGCTCGTCTAGCACGCGCTGCATGAGCAGCAATTGCTGCCAGGCCGGCGACAGGAAATCCTCACCGTCCGGCTCATTCACCGCAGCAGGCATGGCGTCAGGGAAATAGACCATGGCGCGCTCGATCAAAAACGCAGCCAACGGCTCGTCGCCTACTGCTTTGGCATACCTCAAGGCCAGCACCATGGCGAAGGCGGTATTGCTATGCAGCCCTGACCGCATAGGCCTCGGCAGCTTGGTGAAATAGCCAATCAGCTTGTCTCTCAGGAGCTGAGCCAAGGGGCGTAGATTGACCAGCCAGTCCGGAGCCCGAGGGTGGTTCGACCGCTGCAACTGTGCCGTCAGCATGAGCAGCCAGGCCCAGCCATAGGGCCGTTCGAAACCGGCTTGATCCCCACGGGCGAAAAACGCCAGCTCCTTGGCAACCTTGTCCGGCGTGAGCTGCTGGTCCAGCAGTTCCACTATGCCGTGACGTTGGGTCTGCTCGAGCTCGACATCCAGCAGGCACACCAGCAACCAGTAGCTGTGCACACAGGAATGCCAATCGTAACTGCCGAAAAAGATCGGATGGATGAGCCTTGGCCTGGCGAAATCATCTATCGAGCGATAGACGCGCGCCTGGGAGTGTGGAAATTCCTGCACAACATGGCCAAGCGTAACCTTGGCGATTTTAGACAGAACGTCCTTATCGATAGTCATCGGGTAAAGATCCGGGCGGGGACGCAAGGCGTTTTAACGGACTGACCGCGGCGTCGCGGTCAGGTCTCATCAGAAGTTATAGGTAAAGGTCAGGCGCGCGTTACGTTCATCGCGCAGCGGGATATAGGTGTTGGTCGTAGAGTTCAAATAAGCCGTACGGTCGAAGATATTTTTCACCCCAAGCGTAACCGAGTAATCGGTGCCGTGATAGAACACCGATGCATCCGTGATTGCGCCGCCTGGAATTTCATAGTATTGCGATCTATAGCCACCGGTATTAGATGAAAAGGCTTCTACCCCGGCGCCCACCCCAAAACCTTTCCAGAGGCCGCTCTGGAACTCATACGTATTCCAGAGGCTAAAGGTGTTCTTCGGCTCGCCTATGAATAAGACGGATCCCGCATCTTCTTTGAATTTGATGTGGGTGAAGGTAGAGGTCAGGTTCCAACCCGGTAGAATCTCCCCGGCAAGACTGATGTCGTACCCTTTGCTTTCCCGACCCTGGGTGCCAATCGCATTGCCTGCGACATCGAAGACGGCAACGTTCGTTTGCTCAAGTTCAAAGTATGCGGTCGTAAGCGTTAGCGCGTCATTCAGCAAGCTGAACTTGGCCCCTAGCTCTTTTGACTTGCTCTCCACCGGAGGAAGGGCCGCTCCCGTCCGCCTGTCCACTGTAGAAGAGCCCGTGAAGCCACGAATGACATTGGCGTAAACCGTCATTTCATCGGTTAGATCATAGCTAATCCCATAGTTTGGAACCCATTTCCTGGCTTCATAAGAACTTTCGGAATAGAGGCTACCGCTGGTAAGGTAGGCTGCGCTATCGCCGATCCAGTCGGCTCTTTTCGTCGCGAGAAGGAGGTGTAGACGGTCACCGACGTCCATCTGATCCTGGAGGATGAGCCCCCGCTGCTGAGTTCTCGTCGACAGAGAGCGGTAGTTTGGATCTGGAACCTTCGGCAACAGGTCAAAAGAGTCAGGGTCGTAGAAAGACACCTGAGGATAGGGTCTCGACAACCCAGGAATGGAGAGCTCATATTGGTCAGTGGTAATGTGTTGGTAATCAACTCCAGCCAAGACCTTGTGCGTGACAAGGCCTGTTTTGAACTTTCCCCGAATGTCATTCTGCAGCCCCCACGAGTCGGTAGTGGTATCGATGGAAGTCGGGCCACCAAAGGCCACGCTTCCGGTGGACGTGATAGCCTGCGGCTGAAAGATACGAACGCTGTTATCGGCCTGGGTGTAGGTAGCCTTGCTGTTGAATGACCAATCCTCGATAAGGTCCTGCTTCAACTCGTAATAGGCGGTTTTCGTTTCATTGAGAAAGGCATTGTCCTTTTGAAAGATCCGGGCGCTCGGCAAATCCAGTAGTCGACCGTTGTAGGCAGCTCCAGCACGGGGAGCGGCGTTCCGCGAGTTGTCGTACTCGGCGCCGAAGGTGAGTTCGGTAGCGTCCGACTGCCATCGCAGCGCTGGAGCGACATACACCCGACGGCCGCCATCGAAATCAGGGGCCGAGGCGTCACTCTTCATGTTCACCAGGTTCAGACGATAGCTCAGCGACTTATCGGAATTGAGCGCCCCGCCCAGGTCGACGGCCTGCTTGAGTTCCCCATACTCGGCAACTTCCAGGGTTACCTTGTGCAGGTCTTCGGTGACCGGTTCCTTGCGTACTAGATTGATGGTGCCGCCGGGCGAACTACTGCCCCCGGTGATGGAATCGGGCCCCTTGATGACTTCGACGCGCTCGATCCCCTCCATCGCCACGTCATTTACAGAGGCGTTGGGGACACCGTTGGTGGAGGTCTGTTGGACGGCGAACCCGCGAATCTTGAAAGAAGGCGCGCCCCGGTTGGTTTCGCTAACGCTGACCCCTGCAGTGTTCTTGAGGGCTTCAGCCAGCGAATTCACCTGACGATCCTGCAGCACCTTGCCACTGACCACCTGAACGGACTGGGGCACCTCCTTGAGTGCCATTTCCGTTCGCCCGACGGCGCTGGTCCGTGTCGGGTTGTAGTACAGCTGATCTTCATTCGCTGTTGCTCCGGTAACAGCGATCTCTGGAAGCTGGGCATCGACTCCCGCCGCTGTCGATGCGGCGGGGATGTTAGGGCGGGTGATCGTGAGCGTGCCGTTGGCCGTCACATCCAACGCCAGATCCGTCCCCTTCAGGCTGGTGGCGATGGCTTGTTCCACCGTCATGCTGCCGCTGACGGCACTGCCTTGGTAGCCGCTGACCAGGGCCGGGTCAAAGGAGATGGCCCTGCCCCCTTGACGCGCGATGCTTTGCAGCATCTCCGCCAACGGGCCTGCCGCCAGTGAATAGGTTTGCACCGCGGCTACCTTGGTTTGGCTAGCAGCCGCAGCCATCACGTGTATCGGTGCTCCTGCCAGAACGACCGCAACCCCCAGATGTACAGGCTTCAACACGAAACTCTTTTTCGACTTCATCTTCATCCCTCGCCAGCAACGGTCGGCACTTTTGTGTTGTCACCTCCTCTGTGCAATCTGAGCGAAAAAGTGACAGTAACACTTGAAAAACATCGGCTGGTCGAGCGAGCGGCCTGGCCGGCGGGTTCGCCGGTACCGCGGTAATCCTGCGCAGGTGGTCAGGGGAACGGGACGGTCGTAACGATCAGGTGATGTGCCACTCGACGGGTATCAGGTCAGGGGCAAAGGCCTGTTCGAGGCGCCGAAGCCAAGCCGTAGCGCCGTTGGTTTACCAACCAAAGAGCGGAAAGCAAGGGGCATCGGGCACCTTGGTGGTGCAAAAAGCAGCGTTCTGCCCTGATCGGAGGCAGCACTGCGCACCACGGGCAGTCCTGGCCTCATCCAGCTCTACACAGCCCCCTCTCAGGCACATGGCATCCGAGTTGCATTGCCACCATTTTGTGACACCTGTCAGGGTCACTACTGGATGAACCCTCTGCATGAGGAAGAAGTATGGCCTCTGCTGCGCTGGAAAGAGCCGACCTGCTGACCCAGATTTTTCGAAGCGATTATCGCTGGTTGACCGAGCGTCTCCGCTATCGACTGGGCTGCCGATTCAATGCTGAGGATGTGGCGTCCGAGTCGTTCTTGCACCTCTCAACGCTGCCCGGCTTGAACGAGGTGCGCGAGCCGCGCGCGATGCTAACCACCATCGCCAATCGCGTGATGTATGAGATCTCGCGCCGCCGTACGCTGGAGAAGGCCTATCTGGAGGCGTTGTCCTTCGCCCCCGAACATGTCATCCCCTCGCCCGAAGAGCAGCATCTCTTGCTGGAAACCCTGGTTGCGATCGACAAAGCCCTGGAAGGCCTGTCGACGAAGGCACGCAAGGCGTTCTTCTATAGCCAGCTGGACGGCATGACCTATGCGCAGATTGGCATCGAACTGGGTGTATCGGCGAGTATGGTGCGCCAGTACATGACCCAGGCGCTGACCAGGTGCTACGCCATAGCAGCGGAGAGTTGAATGCGCCCTAGTCTCGACCCGGTAGCCCAAGAAGCTGTCGCCTGGATGGTTCAAGTCCATTCAGGGGAGATGAGTGCGGCCGAACGAGAGCGATTTCAGCAATGGCGCGCGGCGAATGCGGCTCATGAACAGGCCTGTCGCCGACTCGAACGGACGCTCGGGCGAATCCCCCAGTTCGGCGCCGTCCCGGAAGTGCGCTCGACGCTACAGAATCCAGGTCGCCGTCAGTTCCTGGGCAATGCCCTGGCCCTTGCGGGGGTCGCCTACGCTGGCGGCTGGCTCGTCAATCGCTATACACCACTCGATGCCTTTCTCGCGGATCTCAGCACCCGCACAGGCCAACGCCAGACGACCACACTCGCCGATGGCTCGACGCTGATCCTCAATGCCCGCAGCGTCGTTGACACCCGCTTCGATAGCACCCAGCGGCGCATCGAGCTACTCAAAGGGCAGATCCACGTAGCGGTTGCCGCCTCCGCTATACCTCTGCAGATCGCCACCACGGCGGGCCTGATCCAGGTCAACAGCGGGAAGCTCGTCGTGACCCAGCGCGCAGATCAGGTACGGATAGCGGCCCTGTCCGCATCGGGGGTTGCAGTGAATCGCGGCAACCGCTCCCTACAATTGGAACCTGCTACGGGTGCGCTGATGACGGCGAGCGATCTCTCAGCGATCAAGATCAATCCGGCCGCCGAGGTCGCTTGGATCAATGGCTTCATCGAAATGGACAATCGACCGCTCAGCGAGCTCATCGATGCCCTGCGCGACTATCGTCCCGGCATAGTACGGATATCCCCGCAAGCCGCCGCCATCCGGGTGAGTGGGCTGTTCCCCTTGGACGATACCGATTTCACGCTGGACGCCTTGGCGCAAACCTTCCCTATTCGCGTGTCCCGCACCACCGATTACTGGGTGACGATCAGCAGCGCCTGACGTCATTCAGACCCACTAGGGTCGCAGCCGCCCTTACCCATCGTGGCCTCCCCTCTCTCCCGAGCTGCCTCCTTCCGCCGCTAGCCGCCAGACAGCCCGCTCCCGGACGCCTGTCCGCTCCCTGCCTACTAGGCTTGCCCAGGCGTTGCGCGATAGCAGGCCTCCCCCCGCTCCGGCGCCCTTATCCACCCCCGATAGCGGTAGTCGCTCATCCCGTCAGCCACCTCGCCACGCCCGAGGAATGGCGCCAGGTGAAAAAAAGTTTGCTCGGGCACTGTCACTTTTTTCTTCTCGCCGCACAGACCTTATAGAGAAGAAAAGATGAGGTGAGCTTGAACACCACATGCCCCCCTACCTTACCCCTTGCCTCCTGGGTCAGGGCCATCGACTTGTCACTGTCTCACAGCGCTGAGGCCGTGTTGATCGAGGTTGACCTGCGTGGTTTCAGCAGTCCGAGTCCGGCATCGATCGGAAGCCGCTTTCAATCAGCGTGCAGTGACCTCTCCTGCCTGCGAGTAGCTCGCTTGAGTGCAGTCCATGTCCATGAATGCTAGAGCCGGAATGATGACCAATCTGAATCTGCAACTGAAGAATCGCACCGAGCACCAGCCTTGGGTGCCGGAGCAAGAACCACCACCGGTGCAAGGCACTTCGCGCCTCCAACTCGTGCCCATTGCCCTGGCGGTCATCCTGGCCCACGTTGCGCTGATCGCGCTGTTCCTGACGCAGACCAGCCAGAAGGAGATCTCGCTGGTGGCAGCGCCCGCTGCCGTCCGGGTAACCATGAGCAGAATGCCGCCCCCTCCGCCTCCCGAGCCCGTCGCGCCAGTCGTGGCGCCACCAGAGCCGCCGGTGATGAAGGCCAAGGAGGCAGAGCGCACCGTTGCCGAGCCGAAACCGGAGGTTCCGCAGCAAAAGCCAGTACCGCCGAAACCCGTGCCCAAACCCAAGCCACAGCCGGTCAAGAAGCCCACGCCTATCAAGCCGCCGGCCGAACCTTTGCCGGTCGCTGAAGACCCTCTCCCCATCAAGCCGGCGCCGGTCGCGCCCGCCCAACCGGCGGTGGCCGAGAAGTCCCTCGAACTACCGGCCTCGGGGCCCAAGGATGTCCAGACCGTCGGCTGCCGAGTGCCCACCCCGGAGTATCCGCGCAAAGCCCGGCGCCTCGGCCAACAAGGGACCGTCCTGATCTCGATGGTCATCGACACCAGCGGCAAGGTGCAAAGCGCACAAGTCTCCCGCTCCAGTGGTTCAGCCGAGCTCGACCAAGCCGCTCGCCAAGCGGTGCTGAATGCCAGTTGCGAGCCTTACCGGGAAAACGGCCGCGCCCTTTCCGTGCGTGCTGCCCAGCCCATCAACTTCAGCCTTAGTCGTTAAACAGCCCGAGAGGTAACTACAGATGCAAGAATTCGGATTGGCGTATGCCTGGCAGCAAGCGGATTACGTATCCAAGTCGACGGCTGTGGTGCTGATCATCATGTCAGTGCTCTCCTGGACCGTCATGGCGGTCAAGGGCCTGCAAGCCTACAGGGCCAGAAAGATGCAGCGGAACGCGCAGCTGTTCTGGCACGCCAGCAGCTTTCAAGAAGGTGTCAGTGGCCTGGGCGATCCCAAGCATAATGCCTTCTACGCACTCGCCATCGCGGGGCATGCAGCCAACGCTCACCAGCATCAGCGCAGCTCCGAGCTCCACCAGAGGTTCGACCTCAGCGACTGGCTCGCGCGCTGCCTGAAAGAAGTGCTGGATGAGCATATCGCCAAGCTCCAGGCCGGGTTGGCGATCCTGGCATCGATTGGCAGTACCGCGCCTTTCGTGGGTCTGTTCGGTACGGTGTGGGGTATCTATCACGCGCTGAAAACCATCGCCGCCAGCGGTGATGCCTCGCTTTCCCAGGTCGCTGGGCCGGTGGGTGAGTCCCTGATCATGACCGCCTTCGGCCTCTTCGTAGCCATTCCCGCGGTGCTTGGCTACAACGCCCTGGCCAGGAACAACAAGGGCGCGGTGCACCAGCTCAGTCGCTTCGCCCATGACCTACACGCCTTCTTCCTGACCGGCGCCCGGGTAAACCTGGCCACTCCCGCCAGCCAAGGACAAGCCAAGGACAAGGTGCGGCCGGTGATCGCCACGCAAAGGGGGAATGCCTGATGAGCATGTCGGGTGGATCGCAATTCGATTCGGACGAGGCGCTCGTCAACGATATCAACATGACTCCGCTGATCGATGTCATGTTGGTGCTGCTCATCATCTTCATCATCACCCTGCCGGTCATAAACAAGGCAGTCAAGGTCGATCTCCCCAAGGGGGACGCCCAGGTCATCTCCCAGGATGACAAGGGTATCGATGTATCCATCACGGCCGACGGCCAAATACTCTGGGACAAAGAGCCGGTCACCGACCAGCAACTTGACCAGAAGCTGGCAGTAGCCGCTGTCCGGGACCCGGTACCGGTATTGCGGATCTATGCCGATAAAGCCGTGGAATATGGGCGAGTCGCGAATTTCATGATGAAGGCGCAAGGTACCGGTCTTTCGAAGATCGACTTTGTAACGGACGCCAGACCGGCTCCCTGACAGCAAGCAAGTCGAATCGACCATGAATGCCACCCCATCTGCAGAACGCGGATCCGCTAGGGTTTTGCCTGACGAACCTCAGGTGAAGCCCCTCGCGGAACGACCGACCATTGCCCAATTGCTGCTGCCGTTCTGGCGGTCGAATGAAAGCTGGATTGCCCTGGGATTATTGGCGGCAATACTCACCATCTCCTTCACGGCCACCTACGGGCACGTCAAGCTCAATAAAGTCCAAGGCAGCCTGACCGACGCCCTCGTGGCCTTGAACTGGGAGGCGCTCAAGCCCCTGCTGGTGGCCAGCATGCTGCTTGGCCTGATAACGGTCTTGATGCCCATCGTCAGCACCGCGCTGTCCGGTTACCTCGATCTGCGCTGGCGGACCTGGATGACCCATAACTTCTTGGAAAAATGGACGGCAAACGCCCACTTCTACCAGATAGAAAGGGATGGCCTGGTCAGTAACGCCGAGCAGCGGATTGCCGAAGATATCCGTCTTACCACGGATACTTCGCTGACGCTGCTAACCACAGTCACTGGCGTGATAGTCAATGCCGTCACCTATTCGATACTGCTCTGGCATATTTCAGGGACCTTGGATTTCAAGATCGATGACACCCAGGTATCGATACCGGGTTATATGGTCTTTGCCGCCTATACCTATTGTGCCCTGCACCTCTGGCTTTCCCATTGGCTAGGGAAGGTGCTGATTGGCTTGAACAACCACAGACAGACGGTCGAGGCGGATTTTCGCTACCAGGGCATGCAAGTCCGGGAATACGCGGAGCAAGTCGCCTTCTACCGCGGCGGCGATATCGAGAACAGGCACCTGACTGACCGCTTCCAACGGGTTCGCGCCAATACCATCAGCATCATCAACCGAACCTTCAAGGTTATGTTCGGCCAGCACATGTTCTCTCACCTGTTCAGCCTGCTGCCCACCTTGTTGGCGCTGCCGTTACTGTTGAATGGCAAGATCACCTATGGCGACATGGTGCGCATTACCGGCGCCTACGCGATGCTCTCCAACACCATCGCCTATTTTCCCCAGGCCTATATATCGTTCACCAATTGGTTGGCGCTGACGAATCGGCTGCGCGATTTCCAGTGGGCCATCAACAAGGCAGAGAACAGGGTCAGTGCCATCGAGTACAGCCACACGGCAGACGAATCGCTGTCCTGCACCCGGTTGCAGCTCCATACCCCTACCGGGCAGGCGCTGACCTATCTCGAGCAATGGCAGGTTCGACCGGGTGAGCGGTGGCTGATAACGGGACGCTCTGGCAGCGGCAAGAGCACCTTACTGAGGGTTTGCGCTGGCCTCTGGCCCTATGGCAGCGGCAAGGTCGCCCTCCCCCAGACCAGTAGCTCCCTCTTTCTACCGCAGAAAAGCTACATCCCCACGGGCACGCTCAAGGATGCCCTGTGCTATCCCCATGCCGGCACCGAGTTCGACGACGAGGCGTGTCGCCGCGCACTTCAGGACGCCGCCCTGCCCACGCTGGCTGACTCCCTGACGGTGTATGACCGCTGGCAACAGTCCCTGTCTGGCGGCGAACAGCAACGCATCGCCATTGCCCGGGTACTGCTACAGCGGCCCAAGTATCTCTTCCTGGATGAAGCAACGAGCGCCCTGGACCCCGAGACAGAGCATCGCCTCTATACCGCCCTGGTCGAGGCGCTTCCCGATACCACCCTCATCAGCGTTGCCCATCGCACCTCCCTGGCGCAATACCACAGTCAAACGCTCGATCTCACACCCAAGACTTAAGGAATTAACATGTCCACAGTAGTTAAGGTCACTGGAGAGACGCTCGAACAAGACGTCCTCCATTCAAGCACGCCTGTTCTTCTCGATCTATGGGCGCCCTGGTGTGCTCCCTGCCGCTCACTGGCACCGAATCTGGAGAAATTAGCGGTGCTGTCCGTTGGGGCCTTGAAAGTTGCCAAGTTGGATGTTGAGCAATATCCAGACGCCATGGCCAATTTCAATGTTCGTGGCATTCCCACCCTCCTGCTGTTCAAGGATGGAAAAGAAGTCAGCCGCGAGGTAGGCGTCAAAACCCTCGACCAGCTGACGAAATGGATGACCGGCAACGCTATCGTGCTCGAGCGTCCGCCCGTGCTTCGTGCAGATACCCCCAAGTATCCTGCGTTCTACGGCGATCCTGAACTCAAGGAGTTCCTGTTTTCTCGCCTGGAGCAGCAGGCTCTTGAAGGGCTGGTTCAAGCCAGCCCCCATCCCTTTTGGATAGAAGGGAAAGGCACTCTCGCGGCCGCCATGGTCCATAACGCCGACATCGAGGTCTTCGAACGTGTCACTGGTATTCCCGCGGCCGTCGGCCATGCCCTGGACTTTGTCAAGGCAAGCTCCCCGGAAACGATCAGGTCACTCTCGCTGGCGCTGACCGTAGGCACCGATCTTAGCCGGGTACCGGCACTCGTCCTCTACGACTACCTCAAAGAGCCTACCTTCGACTGGCCTGGCCTGCTGGCAGTTGCCGCAGAAGCGGATGCCTTACGCTGTGCCTGGTTGAAGGAATGCAAAAAGCATCTGCAGGGCGACCCTGTCGATGAAGCGGCCATGGACGAGATAAAACGCCGGGCGGAAAGCCTGCAACAGCATCCTGACCGGGCAATCCAGCGGCTGGCGAAGGTGCTCCTCGAACTATCCCCGATACCAGGTTGCAATCAGCATGATGAATGGGCGGCGGTTTTTCGCCTCGCCGGAGACCTTTCATTCAGTGTCGGTCAACATCAGTGTGGCTGGACAGCGGAAGACCGCGACATGGAAAGAAGACGCTTCTACTGGTTTTCGGAGCGCGAGGCTCAGACCGCCACCGGCAAGTTTTCTCCAGAAGAGCTAACCGCCTTGCATGCCCAGTGGCTCGACGAGAACGGTGAATACCAGGCCAAAGAAGCAAGGTTCATCGAAAACAACCTTCAAGGGCTGCATGGGGTGCATTCGGCGACGCGGGCTCATCTGATCGCCGCACTCAAGCAGGCACCGCAGCTCCTGCGTATCTGATAGCGAAAGGAATTCGTGATGAGTGAAGCATCAGATACGGGAGAAGAGCTGGGCGATATTGCGCAAGAGATACTGAGCCTTGCGCGCCAACAGGGTGCAGACAAAGCCCAGGTCAGTCTCTCGCGCAGCCAAGGGCTGTCGCTGTGTATGCGGCAAGGTCGCGTGGTTTCTCGCACTCGCGAAGCTCACAGTGGCTTTTCCCTGACCGTCTTTACCGGGGCACGCCAAGGCTCGGTGAATTCGACTGACCTCAAGGGCAGAACCCTGGAGGAATCGGTGAAAGCCGCCTGTGCCATCGCTCGTTATACGCAGGACGATCCGGCCAGCGGGCCTGCAGAACGCGAGCTGCTTGGTCAGCCGCGGCTCGACCTGGATCTCTATCATCCCTGGGCACTGTCCGAGGACATGGCCGTTGCCATCGCCCAGCGCATCGAGAATGGTATTGGCGAGCTCGGCCCTGCCGTGCAGAGCGAAGACGCGCGGGTGACGACCCAGGAATCCTATTTTCAACTGGCGACCAGCGAAGGATTCAATGCGGGAGCAGCCCAGACGCTGCATACACTGGTCGCTGGCGCCATCGCGCGTAACGACAGATACAGCGAGCGAGACCATTGGCTGGAGTCGGCCAGACAGAGCGCGAGCCTCCTCGAGCCGGAAGAAGTCGGGCGGCGCGCAGGGGCGGCGGCAAAGGCCTACCTGGACAGAGCGCCGCTTACCACTCGCCGGTGCCCTGTGCTTTTCGATCCCCGTTCCGCGACCAGTCTACTGGCCCACTTCTCCCAGGCGGTTAGCGGTTCTGCGCTGTTCATGAAATCGACCTTCCTGGTGGGAAAACTCGGGGAGCCGGTCATGAGCCGTCATCTGAGCCTGGCTGAAGATCCTTTCATTCCTCGCGCCCTGGCGAGCTTCAATGTCGATGGCGACGGTATCGCTCCCAGGCAAAGACTGCTGGTCGAGAATGGCGATCTAAGGGGCTACCTCCTGTCCCTGTACAGCGCGCGACGCTTGGGCCTGTCCCCGACGGGAAACGGCTACGGCCCCGGCAATCTCCGGCTTGGCAGCGCCCTGACCGAGCCCTCCGACTACTTCGCGGCGATGCTCAAGAAGCTCGGCACGGGCTTCCTCGTCACGACGCTCGTGAGCAACGGAGTACGCTTGATCACGGGTGACTACTCACGGGGCGCCCGAGGTTTCTGGGTGGAAAACGGCGAAATCAAGCATGCGGTAACCGGTGTGACGCTGTCCGGAAACCTCCAGCAGATGTTCATGGGGATCGTTGCCGTGGGCAGCGATTGCGTGACGCAAGGTGCCTTTACCAGCGGCTCCATCCTGATCGATGAGATGCACGTTGCCGGCCAGTAAGAGATAAAACCATGTCAAACCAGCACCTTGATTACATCGCCCTTGCCAGTGACACGCTGTTGACACCCTACGGCTTGGACATCTCGGACCTCGAGAGCGTTTTCGATTGCGTGATGACGCACCATGCGGACTATGCCGACCTCTACCTGCAAAGTAGCCGTCACGAACGATGGATGATGGAAAATGGCATCGTCAGATCCGGCGCCTTCTCCGTCGACCAGGGCTTTGGGCTACGGGCGTTGAGTGTCGACGAGACAGCCTTCGCGTACTCCCAGGAGATCACGAAGGCGCAATTGCTCGACGCGGCGAAGTCGGTACGCACCGTTGCCACCCATGGCGCCTTACGGCGCAGCGTCCAGTCGCGACGCGTGGAAAAAAGCGGCACCTATGGCGCGCTAGATCCGCTGACGGCCGCTGAAACCGCCGACAAGATCGCGTTGCTGCAATCCGTGGATCATATGGCCCGCGCCTGCGACCCCCGCGTCAGCCAGGTCTTCGCGAACCTGGAGTTGCACCACTCGGTGGTGTTGATCGTTCGCGAAGACGGCGGTCTTGCAGCAGACGTCAGACCCATGGTGCTCATCCAGTTCCAAGTCCAGGCGTGCCAAGCAGGACGCGTCGAAAAGGCCAGCGGTCGCCTCGGTGGTCGAGCGGATCTGGGCGCCGTCAGTGGTGTGGCCCTGGCTGCCGAAGTACGGCGCACCGTGCAATCCGCGCTGACCAACCTCGACGCCCAGCCCGGGCCAGCGGGGCAAATGCCGGTGGTCATCGGTCCGGGATGGCCGGGGATGCTGCTTCACGAAGCCATGGGGCATGGCTTCGAAGGCGACTTCAACCGGAACGGCACCTCCGTCTATTCGGGCAAGAGGGGGCAGCGGATCGCCTCTCCTGTCGTCAACATCGTCGATGATGCAACGCTGCCGGGACGCCGTGGCTCGCTCCATATCGATGACGAGGGAGAAATCGGTCAGTGCACGACCTTGATCGAAGGGGGCGTGCTCACCCACTACATGCAGGACAGCCTGAACGCCCGCCTCATGAAGGTGCCGTCAACCGGCAACGGTCGGCGGCAGTCGTTCGCGCATCTGCCGATGCCCAGGATGACCAATACCTTCATGCTTCCAGGAGAGCACTATCCCGAGGAGATCATCGCAAGCGTCAAGAACGGTATCTACCTGGCGGACTTGGGTAGCGGCCAGGTCGATATCGTCAGCGGCCAGTTCACCTTCGAAAGCGAGCTCGCCTTCCTGATCGAGAATGGCAAGATCACCCGGCCGATCAAGGGCGCGACCTTGACCGGCAACGGCCCTGACACCCTTCGGCAGATCAGCATGGTCGGCAACGACCTGGCACTCGATGGCGGCGGCGCGGTATGCGGAAAATCAGGGCAAAGCGTTCCGGTGTGCGTCGGTCAACCTACGTTGAAAATCGATAACCTGATCGTTGGCGGTAGCTAGTGTGGTGTTTCAGACGTTCGCGCAAGAATTGACGAGTGGTTTTTGTCTTCGGGCCAGGCGCCGCGACGAGTCATAGCAGGGCTATGGCGAGGAGCGGCAACGCCGCCCGGAGAGATCCGCCTCTGCGGCAAAAAGCGCCGCCAAAATTGTGTAGATAACTTCTGAAACATCACACTTAGGGCGCATTAGTAGGCGGGATGGGCTATCCCCGTGGCAGCAAGCGCTGGTGCAGCTGCCGCGCCAGGACATCCAGGGCGAAGCCTAGGAGACCGATCAAGAGCACCAGGGCCATCAGCTCGCCATAGGCCAGGCGGTCGCGGGTGTCGAGGATGTAGTAGCCAAGGCCGGCGCTGAGGCCGAGCATTTCGCAGGGCACCAGCACGATCCAGAGGATGCCAATGGCCAGGCGCACCCCGGTGAGCACCTGGCCGAGCACCCCGGGCAGCACCACCCGCCGCAGGACTTCCCAGCGGGTGGCGCTCAGGCTGTCGGCCAGTTGCAGCCAGCGCGGGTCCAGACCGCGTACGCCGGCGGCGGTGTTGAGCAGGATCGGCCAGACCGCGGCGAAGGCCAGCAGGAAGTAGATGGGCTTGTCCCCTACCCCCATGACCATCACCGCCAGCGGCATCCAGGACAGCGGCGAGATCATCCGTAGGAACTGAAAGGCCGGCGTAGTGGCAGTTTCCAGTGCGCGCCAGGAGCCTACCAGTAACCCTAGGGGTACCCCGACCAGCAAGGCCAGGCCCAGGCCGATCAGGACTCGCTCCAAGCTGACCAGGATGTGCGGATACAGCTCGCCACTGGCCAGCAACTGCCAGAGGCTGACGAAGGTGGTGCCGGGGTCGAAGCGGCGAACCAGGCTGCCGGGTGCCGAAAGCCCCTGCACCGCCGCCCACCAGAGCACGACCAAAACCAGCAGGCCGGTGCAGCCGAGCAGGATTCGTTCGAGGCGTTGGTTCCTCACACGCTGATCTCCTCCTGGCGGGCAAAGCTTTCGGCTAGGCCGAAGGTGCCCATGCCGCCCACCGCGGCGATGGCCTGGCGGACGAAACGGTCGTCTACTAGGTCGGCGGCGGCGTGCTCCGGGTCCAGGGCGGCGAGGAAGCCGGCGTCGCCCTGGATCAGGGTACTCTTGAGGCGGGTCACCAGTTCGCGGGTATAGCTGGGGAAGGGATAGGGCTGGAAGTCGATGCGTGCCTCGGGCCAGCCGGCGTGGCGGATGGCACCGTCGCCCAGGTAGCGTCCCCGCGCCGCGGCGTTCGGCACCAGCACCTGTTCCAGCAGGCCGCGCGGATGGGGCGTATAGCGACCACTGCCCTCGCGGGACAGCAGGGCGGCCGCTTCAGCGCGGTTTTCCCGGGTCCAGGCCTGGGCCTTGACGATGGCGTTGACCACCCGCTGCGACCACTCCGGCCGCGCGTTGAGGTCGTGCTCGTGCATGAACACCACACAGCAGGCATGGTTGCGCCAGATGTCGCCGGTGAAGCGCTGGATGCGCCCGACCTGCTGGCTCTCGGCCAGGGCGTTGAAGGGCTCGGCGACGATGTAGCCGGCGATGCGGCGGCTGGCCAGCGCCGGTGGCATATCCGCCGGGGCCAGCACCAGCAGGTTGACCTCGTCACTCCCCAAACTCGCCTCGGCCGGCCGACTCACCACCTTGAGCCCGTGCTGGCGCAGCAATGCCTGCACGACCACGTTGTGGATGGAGTACCAGAAGGGAATCGCCACCGTGCGCCCGCCGAGCTGGCGTACCTCCTGGATGTCCGGCGCCACGGTCAGGCCCGAGCCATCAACGTGGTTCCAGGCCACCACCTTGGCCGGCACCTGGCTGCCATAGCGCGCCCAGACGGTCATCGGCGACAGCAGATGAATGACATTCACCTGACCGGCGAGGAAGGCTTCGATCACCTGCGCCCAGCTGCGCAGCATCACGGGCTTCTCCGCCTGGACGCCCTCGGCAGCGAACAGCCCGCGGGCATGGGCCACCAGCAAGGGCGTGGCATCGGTGATGGGTAGATAGCCGATGCGTACCGGCGCATCGGGTTCGGCCGCGGCGCGTGCCTCCAGGCTGCGCAACAGGGGGAAGGCACCGGCGGCGCTGAACAGTGCGGCCAGCTTGAGGAATTCACGGCGCGAGGGACGGGGATCGTGCAGGCACATGGGCAGACTCCGCTGCGGGAAGTAAGGGGTTGGGTCGGCTCGCCCGCCGTAGGGTTCGCAGGATCTCGATACGCAGGGCGCCGAGGGCCTCGATGGCGTCGGTGCGCGGCTACGCCAGCTCGATGCGCCACTCGCCAATGATCCGCGCTGGGTGGTCGCCCAGTAGCAGAACCCGGTCGGAGACCAGCAGCGCCTCGTCGATGTCGTGGGTGATGAGCACGACGGCACTACCCTGCTGCGCCACCAGTTGCAGCAGGAGCTGCTGCATGTCGCCCCGGGTGACCTCATCGAGGGCACCGAAGGGCTCGTCCAGCAGCAGCACCTTGGGCTGGCGCGCCAGGCAGCGCGCCAGCGCGGTGCGCTGCGCCATGCCACCGGAAAGCTCGGCCGGATAGCGCTCCTGGGCAGCGGCGAGACCTACCGCGGCGATGGCGTCCTGCACCCGCTGGCGTGCCTGTTGCGCCGGCAGTCGCGGCTGGCGGCGAAAATCCAGGCCGAAGGCGACGTTGTCCCGCAGCGTCAGCCAGGGCAGCAGGCACGGGTCCTGGAAGGCAACTGCCACCTGGGGATGCGGGCGCAGCAGCGGCTCACCGAGCAGCCGCACCTCGCCCTGGGCCGCCGGTTGCAGGCCTGCCAGGGCTCTTAGCACGCTGGATTTGCCAACCCCCGAGGGGCCGAGCAGGCTGACCACCTCGCCGGGCGCCACGTCCAAGGCGAAATCCTTGAGCACCGGCTGCCAACCGCTTGCCTGCGGATAGCCCACCGCCAGGCCGCGCGCACTGAGCACGACGGTCATGCGCCATCCTTGAGAGCGGCATGGCGGGCCAGTTCACCGCGCAACTGGGTGAGGCTGGGCGTGACGATGGGCACGAAGGCGACTTCTCGCCAGCGCCGCGCAAAGGCATCGCCGCGCTCTCGCAGATAGGCGCCGCCACCGCGGGCCTGAAGCTCCAGCTGGACCGCCGCCGCGGCCTGTTCGGCCAGACCGATGCGCAGCCGGAACAGCTCCGCCGGCTGTGCGATGAAACGCTCGTCCGCCAGTCCCTGGAGCAACCGCGCCTCCAGTTCATGCTGCTGGTCTTCCAGCGGTTGGAGTTCGTTCTGCAGGGTGCGGCGTCCTTCTCCCTGTACCTGGCGGGCCTCGGCCAGGCTACGCCGTGCCAGCCCGATAGCCAGGCCACAATGCAAGCCCAGGAAGGCCGGACGCACCCGCGGCAGGTAGTAGCGCGCCTCTTCGTGCAGCAGCCAGTCTTCGTCGAGCGGCACCTCGATCAGGTCCAGGGCGGCGGTGTTGCTGGACTGGAGGCCCAGCAACTGCAGATCGGCGGACCGGCGTAGCCCGGCGACCCAATTGGGCAAGGCAGCGACGAAGGGTCGCTGCTCACCCTGGCGGGCCACGGCGCCGGCTACCACGAAACCCGTCTTGCGCAGATTGGTCACCCACGGCATGCGGCCGTTTAGCCGCCAACCGTTGCCGTCGCGCCGGGCCTCGATCTGCAGCTCTTCCAGGCCGGAAAGAAATTTCATGGCATTGGACAGCCCGGTGGCGCCGGCCAGCTCGCCGCTAAGCAGGCTAGGCAGCAAGCGCTCGCGCAACGCCGTGTTGGGGCTCTGCAGCAGGTACTCGATGAAAGCCCGCTGCCCCCAGCAGACGAAGGCCGCTGTCAGCGAATGCTCGGCCAGACCGGCGATGCCTTCCACCGCCTGCCCCAGGCTACCCCCCGCGCCACCCAGCTCGCGAGCTACGCCGAGACCGAAGCGACCCTCCTGGGCCAACCGCGGCAACAAGCTCTCGGGATCGAGAATGCCCTGGTCGAGGGCCTCGGCGTGTTCGTCCAGCCAATCCCCCAGGGTGTCGCCGACCGGAGCCGCTTGGCGTAGCGCGGACTCAGCCATGGGCCGCCTCCCAGCGATAGGCCGCCAGCTCTGGGTTCAGGGGCGTCTGTGCTAGGACGTTGGCGAAATTGCACAGGGTCGCCAGGCTCACGCCGAGCACGACCTCCAATGCCTGAGCCGAGGTGTAGCCCGCCGCGACGAATCGCTGCAACTCGGCATCCGTCACCGCCCCACGCTGGGCGATGACCGCACGGGCGAAGGCGGCCAGGGCCTCTAACCGCGGCTCAGGCAGCGGCGCGCCGCTGCGCAGGGCCGCGATGGTTGCCGCGTCCAGCCTGGCCTTGTGAGTAGCGACGGCGGTATGCCCGGCCACGCAGAAGTCGCAGCCATGGGTCGTGGCCGCCACCAGTTGCACCACCTCCCGCTCCGCCAGGCTCAGGCTGGTCTTGGCGTTGAGCCCGGACACCGTGACATAGGTCTCCAGCGCCGCTGGCGCATTGGCGAGCACCCCCAGCAGGTTGGGGATGAAGCCGGACGCCTGGCAGGCGTTCTCCAGGAACGGCCGGGCAGCGTCCGGAGCGGTTTCAGGGGTGAGGATCGGCAGACGGGACATGGCTTCGACTCCGGAAGAGACAGAGGGGATGCCGACAAGTTTCTTGGTAATAAGAATGGGTTTCCATATTCTAAAGTCGTCATCCCTTGCTCATGAGTCCACCGCTTAGATGAGTTTTTCCAGTGCTTCGACCGAATGGTTATTGGACAGCCTCGAATGCGACGCCAGCCTCTTTCACGCCGGTCGCTACTGTGGTGCCTGGCAGGCGTCTACCCAGGGACAGGCACGCGCGAGCTTCCATCTGGTGGTCGAGGGTGAGTGCTGGCTGCATCTGGAAGACGAACCGGTGCGACCGCTGGCGAGCGGGGATGCGATCTTCCTGCTGCACGACCTGCCCTTTCGCCTGGCTAGTAGTGCCCACCAGGTCGAGGCCCGCGAACTGCCCCGCGGTACCCTGGGCTCCCTGAACGAAAGAGCCGGTGAAGGGACCGGGTTGGTCTGTGGCTTCTTCGATTTCGCCGGTGGCCTGTCGCGCCTCATCGTCAGCGCCCTGCCGGCAGTGATCGTCCTGCGTGCCGCGGACGAGAACGCCCAGGCCGCCCGCACCCTCTTCCAACTGATCCGTGAGGAAGCTGGCGCCGCGCACAGTTCGGCCTCCCTCCTGGCGCGCCTGGGCCAGCTGCTGTTCCTCTATGTGCTGCGCGACCAGTTGAACGACCCTGACCAGCGCCATGGCGGCCTGGTGGCCCTGGCCCGCCACGCTCAGTTCGGCCCCCTGCTGGAACGGCTGATCGCCGCCCCCGAGCAGCCCTGGTCGCTGCTGGACATGGCCGCCGTCACCGGCCTGTCGCGCTCGGCCTTCTGCAAGAAGTTTCAGGAAACCGGCGGCCAGTCCCCGGGGCAGGTGCTGCTCGCCCTGCGCATGCGCCGCGCCTGCCGGGAGCTGGATGCCAACCACAGCGTGGAAGCCGTGGCCGAACGGGTCGGCTATCGCTCGGTGGCCGCCTTCGTCCGCGCCTTCGCCAAGGAGCAGGGTTTGCCGCCCGGCGCCTATCGACGCCGCAAGCGCGATACCCGTGACTAACGTGGACGGGGCGTCCTGCCGCGCCCGGCGCTCGATGCACCGCTCGGTTGATCGCCAGACCGAAGACCTCCCTAGGCGGTCCTGGTCAACCACCCTCGCCCGCGCCGACGCCGCGCTCCATCGGGCGCAACACGCGGGGCGCAATCGGGTGCTGCTGGACGACCAAACGGCCTGGTAGGCTCTTGCTCAGCGCCACTCGCACCCGGCCACGCGATTGCAACTGGTACGGGCTCTATCGCCCTGGGAGGTGGAGAAGCGACTGATGACGTTCCAGCCCAGTTGCCGGGTGCGACCCAGCCAAAGGTTACCGTCGCTGCTCAGCCCGCTGAAGAACTGCAACCGGCCCAGGCGGGTGCTGGTCTGCGCCCAGGTCAGGCCGGATGCCGCATCGAAGCCGCGCATCAGGGTGTCGTTGCCCTGCACCGCCACGCCGTACCAACCACCCTGCCCGTCCCGGCAGTGCAGCAGAAAGGCGCTGCGCACGCAGGAGGCAGTGGGCTTGAGGCTGGGAATGGCCGCCTGGACGAAGCCCAGTGGCATCATTAGCAGCGCAGCGGCCAGCAGGCAGCTACGCGGGATCGAGGACGTGGTCATGGCGCCAGTTGATCGGGGAGCGAGACGCCCAGCATGAGGTAAATCCCGCCACCCGACCAGTGTGACCCTCCTAGAGCGTCTTGCCGCTCAACGCCGTCAGGCCTGGCTCGGCCACCGCCACGCGATCCTGAACCTCGGCCTCCGGCGCAGGAATCGGCTTGCCATCCAGCGCGGCCTTCAGTCGGTGCATGTCCAGCGCCCCGATCCAGCGGGCAATGACCAGGGTCGCTACGCCATTGCCGATGGTGTTGGTGATGGCCCGGGCCTCCGACATGAAACGATCCACGCCCAGCAGCAGCACCATGCCCGCCACCGGGATGGTACCGAGGCTGGCCAGGGTCGCCGCCAGGGTGATGAATCCCGACCCCGTGACGCCAGCCGACCCCTTGGAGGTGAGCATCAGCACGGCCATGATGATGAGCTGGTCGGTCAGGCTCAGCGGCGTATTGGTGGCCTGGGCGATGAAGGTGGCCGCAGCGGTGTAGTAGATGGCCTGGCCATCCGGATTGAAGGTCAGCCCCGAGGGAATGACCATGCCGGCCACCGGCTTGGAGCAACCGGCGTTCTCCATCTTGCGGATCATCTGCGGCAGCACCGACTCGGATGAACTGGTGCCCAGCACGGTGAACAGCTCTTCCTTGAGGTACTTGAGCAGCTGCCACAGGCTGAAGCCGGCGACGCGGCAGATTGGCCCCAGCACCAAGGCGACGAACAAGATGCAGGTGAGGTAGAAGCAGGCCATCAGCTTGCCCAGGGAGAACAGCGAACCGAAGCCGTACTTGCCGATGGTGAAGGCGATGGCACCGAAGGCCCCCAGCGGCGCCAGGCGCATCACGATGTTGACGATGCCGAACATGCCGTGCATCAGGCTATCGAGGGTACGGATGATTGGCTTGCCCTTGTCGCCACAGCGTGCCAGCGCCACCCCGAGCAGGATGGAGAACAGCAGGATCTGCAGGATGTTGCCCTTGGCGAAGGCGTCCCCCAGGGTGTTGGGAATGATCTGCAGCATGAAGGCGATGAAGGACTCGTGCTTGGCCGCCTCGGTGTAGCTGGCGATGGCCGAGCTGTCGAGAGTGGCCGGATCGATGTTCATGCCGGCGCCGGGCTTGAAGGTATCGACCACTACCAGGCCGACGATCAGCGCCAGGGTGGAGACCACCTCGAAGTAGATGAAGGCACGTATGCCCACCCGACCCAGCTCCTTCATGTCGTTCATCTTGGCGATGCCGGTGACCACGGTGAGAAAGATCACCGGTGCCAGCAGCATCTTGATCAGCTTGATGAAGGCATCGCCGATGGGTTTGAGCGAGGTGGCGAAATCGGGATGGAAGACGCCGAGCAATGCACCGGCGATGACCGCGATGACGACCTGAACGTAGAGTTTTCCGAGTAGGCGCTTCATGGGAGGTCCACTGTTGTTCTTGTAATGGAGGCGACCCGTGCGAGCGGGCCCCGATGGAAGTGCGGGCGCTGGCCCACCCGCGCCGCCTGGCCGCGGGTGGCGCCGCCGGTCTAGCGGGCGATCAGTTCGAGTACGGCGTCGGTGACCTGGCGCGTGGTGGCCGTGCCGCCTAGGTCCGGGGTGTGCAGACCGCTGGCGGTAACCTCTTCGATGGCGCGCATCAGGTGGGCGCTGGCGTCGCGCTCGCCGAGGTGATCGAGCATCAGCGCGGCGGTCCAGAAGGTCGCGATGGGATTGGCCACGCCCTTGCCGGTGATGTCGAAGGCCGAGCCGTGGATGGGCTCGAACATCGACGGGAAGCTACGCTCGGGATTGAGGTTGGCGGTGGGCGCGATGCCCAGGCTGCCGGAAAGCGCCGCGGCCAGGTCCGAGAGGATGTCGGCGTGCAGGTTGGTGGCCACGATCACGTCCAGGTTGCCCGGCTTGAGCACCATGGTGGTGGTCACCGCGTCCACCAGTTCGCGGGTGGTACGGACGTCCAGATAATCCTTGGCCACTTCGGCGAACACCTCGTCCCACAGCACCATGCCATGACGTTGAGCGTTGGACTTGGTCACCAGAGTCAGGTGCTTGGCCGGCCGGCTACGGGCCAGTTCGAAGGCGAATCTGTGGATGCGCTCGACGCCGACGCGGGTGAAGGTGGAGACCTCGGTGGCGACCTCGATGGGCAGCCCCTGGTGGACCCGCCCGCCACTGCCGGAATACTCGCCTTCGGAGTTCTCCCGCACGATCACCCAGTCGATGGCCTGGCCATTGGTCAGCGGGCTTTTCACCCCTGGCAACACCCGCGCCGGCCGGACGTTGGCGTACTGGTCGAAACCCTGGCAGATCGGCAGGCGCAGCCCCCAGAGGGAGATGTGGTCCGGCACCTTCTGACTACCCACCGCACCGAAGAAGATGGCGTCGGCCTGCTTGATCTCCTCCAGGCCTCCTGCCGGAATGTAGTGACCATGCTCCAGGTAGTACTCCGAGTCCCAGGGATAGTGGCTGACGTCGAAGGCGAAACCGCCCAGGCGCTTGGCCAGGCCGTCGAGGACCTCGAGGCCGGCGGCGATGACTTCGACCCCGATACCGTCTCCGGGAATGGCTGCGATCTTGTAGTTCTTCATGGCTGGGCCCTGTGTTCTTGTCGTTGGGTGGGACGCCGACTGGCAGCGTTGGGCCGAGTATAGGTAGTGAAATCTGAGCTAGGATTCACCTCAAATCATCACTTAAGTGAATTGCGGTTAACAATGAGTCGCCCTCAGGACCTCAGCTTCTTCCACCTTCTGGCCCAGCAGGGCAACCTCGCCGCCACGGCACGCGAACTTGGCATCACCCCGCCGGCGGTGAGCAAGCGACTGGCCGCTCTGGAGCAGCGCCTCGGGGTAAGGTTGGTCAATCGCACCACCCGCTCCCTGGGGCTGACACCCGAGGGCGAGCTGTACTTCCGCCACGCCGGACGCATCCTCAGTGATATCGAAGCGGTGGAAGATATGGTCGCCAGTCGCCGCGGCCAGCCCAAGGGCCTGCTGCGAGTGAACGCCTCCCTGGGCTTCGGTCGCCGCTACATAGGGCCGGCGCTGGCGGCCTTCATCGATCGCTATCCAGAGGTGGAGACCCAGTTGCTGCTGAGCGACCACCCCATGGAGCTGGCCGCCCATGGCCTGGACCTGGGCATCCGCTTCGGCGTGGCGCCCGATGCTGGCTATCACGCCCGGCGCATCGCCAGCAATCGCCGGCTGCTGTGCGCCTCACCGCTCTACCTGGAGCGCCACGGCACGCCGCAGCGGCTGCAGGATCTGACTACCCACAACTGCATCTTCCTGCGGCAGAACGACAGCATCCATGGCGTCTGGGAATTTCTCGAAGGCTCGCGCACCCGCAGCGTCAAGGTGCGCAGCAACCTGAGCTGCAACGATGGCGAGGTCGCCCTGAACTGGGCCCTGGAGGGCCGCGGCATCCTGCTCCGGGCGGAATGGGACATCGCCCGCTACGTACGCAGCGGGCGCCTGCGCCGGGTGCTGGAAGACGCCCGGCCACCTTCGGCGGACGTCTATGCGGTCTATTCCGAGCACCATCACCTGTCGGCCAAGGTGCGGCATTTCATCGACTTCCTGGTGGAACGCTTTCAGCGCATCGACCACCTCGACGACCCAGCTGGCGAAGCGGACTGAGCGGGCGTTAGCCTTTCGCAGTCCGCCAGAGCCGACCGATATCCTGCGCGGTGCGTTCCAGCAGTACCTCGGCCTGGGCCAGGGCCTCCTCCAGGCTAAGCGGGCCGGGCACGAGGCTGAAGGCCGCGGCGAGGCCCTGTTCGTAGAGGGCGTCATAGCCCTCGCCCAGGGACCCGGCCACCGCCACCACCGGCACGCCATGGCGGCGGGCCAGGCGCAGCACGCCGGCAGGGGTCTTGCCTCTCAGGGTCTGGCCGTCCAGCCGTCCTTCTCCGGTCAGTGCCAGATCGGCGCCGGCCAGCGCCGCGTCCAGGCCCACCAGCTCGGCGACCACCTCGATGCCCGGGCGGAAGGTGGCCCCCAGAAAGGCCAGGGCGGCGAAGCCGACCCCACCGGCAGCCCCGGCGCCGGGTTGCTCGCGGACGTCATGGCCGAGCGTCGCGGCGGTGACCGTGGCGAAATGCGCCAGGGCCTCGTCGAGCTGGCGGACCTGCGCGGGCGAGGCACCCTTTTGCGGACCGAAGATGTGGCTGGCGCCCTGGGGCCCGCAAAGGGGATTGTCGACATCGGCGGCGATGACCACCTCTACCTCCGTCAGGCGGGGATGCAGCGGCGATAATTCGATCCGCGCCAGCTGTGCCAGGGCCGCCCCGCCAGGTACCAGCGTCCGCCCTTGCTCATCCAGCAACCGCACGCCCAGAGCTTGCAGCAGCCCCGCGCCGCCATCGTTGGTGGCACTGCCACCGATGGCCAGCACCAGGCGCTCGGCGCCGGCGTCCAGCGCCGCGTGCAGCAACTCGCCGGTGCCGCGGGAGGTGGCGACCAGCACGTCGCGCCGCGCCCTGGGCACCAATTCCAGGCCGCTGGCGCTGGCCATCTCGACGAAGGCGGTGCGCTGCCCGGCCAGCCAACCCCAGCGGGCAGTCACCGGCTCGCCCAGGGGACCGGTCACCTGCATCCGGCGTACCTCTCCGCCGGTCGCCGCCAGCACGGCATCCAGGGTGCCCTCGCCGCCATCCCCCAGTGGGCACTCGATCAGCTCTGCATTCGGCAAGGCGTGTTGCAGCCCGCGGGCCAGCGCGCGGGCAACGCCGGCGGCAGACAGGCTTTCTTTGAAGGAATCCGGGGCGATGACGATCTTCATGGGCGATTCTCCGTTGTTATTGCCCGAGTGTTCCGTGGATCACGCCCCACCACAACCGGACGAACGCCCAATTCAAGAATCTCTTTACTGTCCTTCTGCCCACCTACCATCGGCGAGGAGCAGCGCGCAGTAGAGCTCCGTGGCCGCACCGAAGCGACGCGGATCGCGACCGGTCAGGGCCTGGATGCGATCCAGCCGATGGCGCAGGCCATTGCGATGCAAGCCCAGGGCGGCAGCGCAGGCCTGGGGGCTGGCGTCATGCCGAAACCAGCTGCGTAGCGTCGCGAGCAACTGGCCGTCGCGGTCGGCCTGACGCAGGCGCTCAAGCGGCTCCAGCAGCCAGGCGCCCTCGGGACATCTGGCCTGACCTTGCAGCCAGGTCGGCAGCGCCAGCTCGTCGAGCGTCGCCAGCAGTGGCTCGGGTTCCAGACGTTTCGCCACGGCGGCCAGGTCCAGCGCCCAGCCGGTGCTCTGCGCCAAGCCGGTCCAAGGCCGGGCCTGGGCGATCCAGGCGCTACGTTGCAACGACCAGCCCTCCGCCGCCAGCGCGGCGAGAAGCGCCTTCGGCGACTCGCTGCCAGGCCGATACCAGAGCCACTGGCCACCCTCGCGGGGCAGGCACCAGCTGTCGGGTACGCACCGCTGAGCCCAGTCACCAAAGGTCGAGGCTGGCCCTGCGAATTCCAGCAGCAGCACGTCCCGCGGCAACTCCGGTCGCAGGCCGAGCAGCCGGGCGTGCCGCCCCAGCTCTGGCGCAGCCTCGGGGGCCAGCAGCTGGCGTAGCAGGGTGACGGTCATGCCGCGGTCAGCACGCGGGTGACCGCTCGCCTGCTCGATGAGCATCTCGGCGGTCAGGCGCAGCAATTCGGCCGGCAGGCGCAGCTGTTCGGCGTCTTCCCCGGTTACCCCAAGCACGCCCACCAATTCGCCTTGGCGATACAGCGGCAGGTTGATGCCGGCCTGGGCACCAGGCAAGCAAGCCGCCGCCGCGGCATCCAGGGCCACCGCCTGGCCTTCGGCGATGACCCGCTGCGCACCGGCATGGCGAGTGAACAGCCGCCTGGTATCTCCCGAGCCGATGATCAGCCCGGCTGCGTCCATGACATTGACGTTGCCCGGCAGGATACGCATGGCCCGCTCGACGATTTCCTGCGCCAGCGTCTGGCTCAGCTCCATGGCCACCTCCGAGGTCAAGGTACGCCGGTGTGGCGCGCCGTCACCTTAGAGGGGGCTCCATCGCCGGGCAAGTCGATGGGACGAGCAGCCTGGCTACTCCGAGGTGCCCAGCACCCCGCGGCGGACCTGGTCGCGCTCGATGGATTCGAACAGGGCCTTGAAGTTGCCCTCGCCGAAGCCGGTATCGCCCTTGCGCTGGATGAATTCGAAGAACACCGGCCCCAGCAGGGTCTGGGAGAAGATCTGCAGCAACAGCCGGCGCTCGCCCCCATCGGCCGTGCCGTCGAGCAGGATGCCCCGGGCTTTCAGCTCTTCCACCGGCTCGCCATGGTCGGGCAGGCGCCCGTCGAGCATCTCGTAGTAGGTCTCGGGCGGTGCGGTCATGAAGCGGGTGCCGTAGGCCTTGAGTCGATCCCAGGTGGCGACCAGGTCCTCGGTGAGGAAGGCCACGTGCTGGATGCCCTCGCCGTTGAACTGCATGAGGAACTCCTCGATCTGCCCGGCGCCCCTGGAGGATTCCTCGTTCAGCGGGATGCGCACCAGGCCATCCGGTGCGGTCATGGCCTTGGAGGTAAGGCCGGTGTACTCGCCCTTGATGTCGAAGTAACGCAGCTCGCGGAAGTTGAACAGGCGCTCGTAGAAGTCGGCCCAATAGGCCATGCGCCCGCGATAGACGTTGTGGGTCAGGTGATCGATCACCTTCAGCCCGGCGCCGAAGGGCTTGCGCTCCACCCCGTCCAGGAAGACGAAATCGATGTCGTAGATGGAGCTGCCTTCTTCGTAGCGATCGATGAGGTACAGCGGCGCGCCGCCGATGCCCTTGATGGCCGGCAGGCGCAACTCCATCGGCCCGGTGGGCATGTCCACCGCCTGGGCGCCCAGCTCCAGGGCCTTGGCGTAGGCGTGATGGGAATCCCGGCAACGGAAGGCCAGGCCACACACGGACGGTCCGTGCTCGGCGGCGAAATAGGCCGCATGGCCGGTCTTCTCGCGATTGACGATGGCATTGATGTCGCCCTGGCGGAACAGCACCACATCCTTGGATCTGTGGTTGGCGACATGGCTGAAGCCCAGGCTTTCCAGCACGGGTTCGATGACGTTGGGCGTGGGCGAGGCGAACTCGATGAACTCGAAACCCATGAGGCCCATGGGGTTTTCAAACAGATCGGCCATGATTGGCTCCTTGACTGGCGACTGGACTGGGTGGGAGGCCTAGACACTGGTCAAGGGCGGCGCACAGGAGATGCCGCGCACGCTACGGGCGAGAAAGTCGCCGAGGATGAGTTGGCAGCCCAGGAGCTTCACGAGGCCACCTGCGCTGGCGCGTCCGGCTGGACCGCGGGGTGGGCCTGCTGGAAGGCAGGATGCGCGCAGGCCAAGGCCTCCACGCGGAGGATGCGGGGGTAGCGCGACAGGTCCACGTCGAAGCGCCGCGCGGCATAGACCTGGGGTAGCAGATAGACGTCCGCCAGCCCCACGGCGCCGAAACAGAAGCCCTCCTTGCCAAGCTGCGCCTCGACAGCCGTCAGGCCCTCCTCGATCCAGTGGGCGATCCACTGCAGGATGGCCGGCTCTTCCAGGCCCAGCCCGCGCAGGCGGTCCAGCACGGCGACGTTATGAAGCGGCTGGACATCGCAGGCGATCAACGCCGCGATACCGCGGTGACGAGCACGCAGCAGCGGGTCAGCCGGTAGCAGCGGCACCGTCGGATAGCGCTCCTCGAGGTATTCGATGATGGCCGGTGACTGGATCAGCACGGCGCCGTCGTCGGTCCGCAGGCACGGCAGGCGACCCTGGGCATTGAGCGTCCGATAGGCTGGCTGGCGCTGCTCAGCCACGTCGCGCGCCAGGTTGACCGGCACGGCGCGGTAGTCCAGTCCCTTCAGGGCCAAGGCGAGCCGCACGCGGTAGGGCGAGGTCGAGCGGTAGTAGGTGTAAAGGTCCATCAGGGCTGCCCCGCGATCGCCTTCGCTATTGTTGTTATGCGTAATTTGATTACGCCTCATGGAATCTGCACCTGGGACAGGAGGAAAGTCAACGGCGGGTACCCAAGCGACGTTCCTGGAGCCACGGGCGCGCGAGCCTAGTCCGCTGACAGCACCCGTCCGCGGCATTCACCGAAGCCTATGCCCGGCAGGCCGGGTTGGCAGCCGCGGGCCCTGAGGATGACTTCGTCGCCATCCTCGAGGAAGGTGCGCGTCTCGCCGCTGGGCAGTTGCAGGGGTTGCTTGCCGCCCTGGGTGAGCTCCAGCAGGCTGCCGCAGCTCTCTGCATCGGGTCCGGAGAGGGTGCCCGAGCCGAACAGGTCGCCGGGATTCAGGGCGCAGCCATTGACCGTGTGATGCGCCACCATCTGCGCCACCGTCCAATACATGTTCAGGGTGTTGCTCAAGGCCAGGCGCTGGGGCGGCAGGCCCTGTTCGGCCATCGCCGGCGTGAGCAGCAGCACCTCCAGCTCCAGCTCCAGCGCGCCGCCGGCCTGGTCCTGTTCGTCGAGCAGATAGGGCAAGGGTTGCGGATCACCGGCGGGCCGCGGCGGCTGGGCGACGCGGTAGGGTTCCAGGGCTTCCGGCGTGACCACCCAGGGCGAGAGGGTGCTGGCGAAGCTCTTGGACAGGAAGGGCCCCAACGGCTGGTATTCCCAGGCCTGGATGTCCCGCGCCGACCAGTCGTTGAGCAAGCAGAAGCCGGCGATGTGCGCCGCGGCGGCGCCGATGGCGATGGGCTCGCCCTGGACGTTGCCCGGCCCGATCCAGATCCCCAGCTCCAGTTCATAATCCAGCCGGCGACAGGGTCCGAAGCTCGGTGCGTCCTGCCCCGGCGGCAAGGTCTGGCCCTTGGGCCGCCGGAAGGCCTCGCCAGACACGCCCAGGGTAGAAGCCCGCCCGTGATAGGCGATGGGCAGGTACTTGTAGTTGGGCAGCAGCGGATTGTCCGGCCGGAACAGCTTGCCGATCTGGGTGGCGTGGTGGATGCCGACGTAGAAGTCGGTGTAGTCGCCGACCCGTGCCGGCAAATGCATCCGGCAGTCAGCCTGGGGGACCAGCAGGTGCTCGCCCAACGCCTGCAGGTCCTCGCGTTGCAGGTGGTCAGCGCTCAGCAGTGCCTGCACCGCTTGGCGCAGGGCGACCCGAGCGGGCTTGCCGGCCGCGAAGAAGGCGTTCAACGTCTCCTGGCCCGCCAATTCGGCAGCCCGCTGCGCCTGGCCCTGGAACAGTCCGGCTTCGGCGGCGAAGCCCAGGTCGAGGATGAGATCGCCCACGGCGATTCCCCCACGCGGCCGCTCCTCGCCGCGACTGAAGATACCTAGCGGCAGGTTATGCAGGGAGAAATCCGGGTGATCATTGGCCGACACCACCCAGCTATGCAGGTACGCGCTCATGACCGCCCTCCTTCACCGGGTTGCCCGAAGGTCTTGGCCAGGCCCGCCCAGCAGGCGTCGTAGTCGGCCTGCAACTGCGGTGAGGCCAGGGCATGCCGACTGGGTCGCAGCACCCGGCTGGTCTCGAACATGAAAGCCATGGTGTTCTCGATCTTGTGTGGCCGCAGCTCTGCGGCGATGGCATTGCTGGTGGTCTGCTGGTCGGGGCCGTGGGCGCTCATGCAGCTGTGCAGGGAGGCGCTGCCCGGGGCGAAGCCATCGGCCTTGGCGTCGTAGGCGCCCTGGATCAGGCCCATGAATTCGTTCATGAGATTGCGGTGGAACCACGGCGGGCGGAAGGTGCTCTCCGCCACCATCCAGCGTGGCGGAAAGATCACGAAGTCGAGGTTGGCCATACCCTCGGTGTTGCCCGGCGCGGTCAACACCGTGAAGATCGAGGGGTCCGGGTGATCGAAGCTGACCGTCCCCAGGGTATTGAAGCGGCGCAGGTCATACTTGTACGGCACGTTGTTGCCATGCCAGGCGACCACGTCCAGCGGCGAGTGATCCAGCTCGGTTTCCCAGAGTTCGCCGAGAAATTTCTGCACCAGGCAGGTGGGCGCCGTCACGTCCTCGAAGCGCGCCACCGGCGCCTGGAAGTCCCGCGGATTGGCCAGGCCGTTGCTGCCGATGGGCCCCAGCTCCGGCAAGCGCAGCGCGCGGCCATGGTTCTCGCAGAGGTAGCCCCGCACCGGTCCACCGTCGGGCAACTCCACTCGAAATTTTATCCCGCGCGGAATCACCGCGATCTCCAGCGGTTCGAGGCGCAGCACGCCCAGCTCGGTGACGAGCGCCAGGCGCCCTTGCTCCGGCACCACCAGCAGCTCGCCGTCGGCATCGTAGAAGACGCGCTGCATGGTGGTATTCGCGGCGTAGCGATAGAGACTCGCACCTTCCACCTGCTCACCCACGGCATTCGCCGCCACGAGTTCCAAACCGGCGAGAAAGTCGATGGGCGCCTCGGGCACTGGCAAGGGATTCCAGCGCAGGCGGTTGGGCGTCGGCGCGCCCAGCTCGCGACCGGTCAGTTGGGCGATCGAGCGCTCGAAGCGGCCATGGGTCGCCGAAGGGCGCAGGCGATACAACCAGGTGCGACGCGTCTCGCTCCGTGGCACGGTGAAGGCGGTGCCGGAAAGCTGCTCGGCATAGAGCCCGTAGGGCGCGCGCTGGGGCGAGTTCTGGCCGACCGGCAGGGCACCGGCCAGCGCCTCGGAGCTGAAGTGGTTGCCGAAGCCCGACTGATAATCCAGAGGAGCGCCTTCTTGTTGTTGTGCGTCCATGGCCTATCCATTTTGCGTAATAGGTTTACGCAAAAAGTAAATTGAACCCAGGGAGGCGTCAAGCTATAACTCCGCCTTTCCCCGTGCGGTCCAGCAGATGACGAACACTCCCGAAGAGGCCTCCCCCCGGCGGCAGAAGGTCCAGGCGGCCGAAGTCGGCACCGATATCCTCAAGGCCCTGGCCGAACTGGCGCCTTCCACCTCCCTCTCCCGACTCTCCAGCCATCTGGACATGCCCGCCAGCAAGGTGCACCGCTACCTGCAGGCACTGATCGCCAGCGGCTTCGCCGAGCAGGACCCGCGCACCAATCACTACGGACTCGGCCAGGCCGCGCTGTTCGTCGGCTTGGCCGCGCTGGGTCGCCTGGACGTGGTGAAGATCGCCGCGCCGGTGCTGACGGCGTTGCGCGACGAGGTCGGCGAGACCTGCTTCCTGGCGGTCTGGGCCAATCAGGGGCCGACGGTGGTGCTGGTGGAGCAGGCCGTCCGCGCCGTCACCCTGGTCACCCAGGTCGGCTCGGTGCTGCCGCTGCTCGGTTCGTCCACCGGACTGGTGTTCAACACCTTCCTGCCGGATGCCGACACTCGGGCGCTGCGCCAGGAGGCCCTGCGCCTACCGACGGCGCCGACTGCCGAAGACCTCCAGACGCAAGTCGCCCGTTTGCGCGAGATCGGCATCCAACCGATACAGGGGCTGCTCATGGCGGGCGTGAACGCCTTGTCGGCCCCGCTGTTCGGCGTCGGCGGCCGCCTCGCGGGCGTGCTCACCATGGTCGGCGCCGCCCCGGGCTTTACCGCGGATCTGGACGGTACGGCCGCCTCGCACCTGCGCCACGCCGCTCGGACCATCAGCCAGCGTCTCGGTGGCTGATGCAGGCGGGCATGGTGGATGACGCTCCCCGGCAAGCAGAGATGAGCCGGGACCATGCGCCGCCACGGCTTCCCGGAAATGACCGCAAGGTCGCGACCGGCCCGGCCGCTGGGCGCCTCCAGCACTCCGTTCGGCCCGCGCCCTCCCCTCGATAGCTTTTTGCCATTAAGCTTACTATTAGCGTCATCATTGTTGACGCGATTCTTTTTGGCGGACCCCTTCCATGAGCACCCTATCCTCTCGCGACCGCAACCAGGCCCTGCAGGATTCCCTGGAGCAGTTCTGGTGCGTCGCCACGCCCGTGGTCCAGGCAGCCCTGGCGATCCACTTGGCGCTGCTGGTCGTCTTCGCTCTGATCGACAAGCCCCTGATGGTGTGCGCCAACGTGCTCAGCATTTCCATGTACGTCGGCTGTCTGATCGCCCTGCGTCGTCGCCGCTATCGCTCCGCGAGCCTCCTCATGAGCAGCGAGATCGTCGCCCATGCCTGGCTCGCCACCTGGCAGCTGGGGTGGGACAGCAACTTCCACTACTACGTCCTGTGCATCCTGCCGATCGTCATCTACAACTACCGCACGGCACCCAAGCGGCACCTGCTGCTGGTAGTCGGTATCCTGGTCACGCTCGCCGGTGGCTACCTGCTGCACCCGCAAGCGGGGCTGGAACCCACCGCCATGCAGCTGTTCGGCACCGGCAATATCATCAGCGCCCTCCTGCTGCTGCTCTATGGCACAGGCGCCGCCTTCCATTACAGCACCAAGATGCAGCTGGACCTGCTGCACTCCGCCAGCCACGACAGCCTCACCAATCTCTACAATCGGCGCCGCATCCTCGATCAGGCACGTCAGGAAAAAGGCCTGAGCGGCAGCCTGATCCTGTTCGACGTCGACCACTTCAAGCACATCAACGACCGCTTCGGCCACGACTGTGGTGATCTGATACTGCAGCGGATCGCCGACGTCATTCGCCGCGAGGTACGCCAATCGGACTTGGCCGCGCGCTGGGGCGGTGAGGAATTCCTCGTGCTGCTGCCCAGTGCCACGACCAGCGTCGCCTGGACCGTCGCAGAGCGCATTCGACAACGCCTGGCCGAGGTGACCGAGGCCCTTGAACGGGGCCCCGGACGGGTCACGGCCACCCTGGCGGTCTGCGAGATCCGAGACTGCGAAGCCTTCGCCAGCGCCCTGGAGCGCGCTGACCAGGCGCTCTACCTGGGCAAGCAGCAAGGGCGCGATCGAGTGATGCTGGCCGCCTGAGGCGCTGGCCTGACGGCTAGACCACGAAACGCTGCAAGGTGCCGTGCAGGTCGGCGGCCAGCGTCGAGAGTTGATGGCTGCTGACACTGGTCTGCTGCGCGCCGGCGGAGGTCTGGGTGGCGGCATCACGAATCAGCGTCAGGTTACGGTCGACCTCTTCGGTGGTGGCCGTCTGCTGCTGAGTGGCCGCGGAAATCGCATCGTTGCGCCGCTCGATGGCGGCCACGGCCTGGGTGATACCTTCGAGCACCTGCCAGGTGGCCTCAGCCTTGGTACGGGTCTGACTGGCCTGGACGCGGCTCTGATCGAGCGCCACCGCGGTCTTCCGGCTGACCTGCTGCACGCCGCCGATCAAGCCTTCGATCTCGCGAGTAGATTCACCGGTTCGTCGCGCCAAGCCGCGGACTTCGTCCGCCACGACCGCGAAGCCACGTCCGGCTTCACCGGCGCGCGCCGCCTCGATGGCGGCATTGAGCGCCAGCAGGTTGGTCTGCTCGGCCACTTCGCGAATCACGTCGAGCATCTTGCTGATGCCCTTGGACTGCTCGGCAAGATGCTCGGCCTGGGCGGCGGCCTCGTCCACGTTGCCCACCAGCTCGGTGATGGCGGCTAGCGTCTCCTGCACCTGTGCCTTTCCTTCATGAGCTTGGTCGACGCACCGCCGGGACTCCTCGGAGGTGGACATGGCGTGTTCGCAGACGGCCTGCACCGCCTGGTTGAGCTGGTTGACCGCCACCGCTGCCTGCTGGATCTCGGCGGTCTGGCGCTCCAGGCTGACACAGCTTTCCTCCATCACCGCGCACATCTGCGTCGACGCCGATGCCAGTTGTTCGGAGGCATCGCCCGTCCGCGCCAACACCTCGCGCAGGTTGCCCTGCATGCGCTCCAGCGCCAGCAGCAGCATGGCCGCTTCATCCCGCCCCTGGGGCTCGATGTGCTGCCGCAGATCGCCCGCCGCGATACCGGTGGATATCTCCACGGCCTGGCGCAGGGGCTGCACGACACTACGGGTCAGGCGCCAGGCCAGTAGCAACAGCAACACGATGGCACTGCCGATGGCCGACCAGACGATGGTACGGGCCTTGACGAACTGGCTCTCCGCGCGCTCCTTGGCCTGGGCTGCGCTCTGCTTGTTCAGTTCGCGCAACAGCTGGACCTGCATGTCCATCAGATCGCCCTTGAGGCTCACCACGGTATCCAGCTGCATTCGCGCCGCGGGTATCTGCTGCTGCTCGATGAGTTGCACCTCCTGGCGCAGGCCGGTCACGAAGGGCTGGTAGGCCTCGTGCAGCGCCTTCACCGAATCGCCTTCGGTGCTATCGGTGATCACCGCGTCATAGTCGCGGAACAGTTGGTCGGTCTCGTTCACCAACTGCTCCAGGGTGATCTTGGTCATGGCCACCGCGCCGGGGTCCTCGGCATTGAGCAACACCACCGATGCCTGATTACGCAATTTCCCGAGGTTCACCGCCAGCGCATCGGCGATGGCGATGCTCGGCAGGCAGTCTTCCTCCATGATCAGCGCCTGGCGCCGCAGCTGCTGCATTTCCCACAGCGAGAAGCTGCCGAGGCCGGCCAGCAACAAGGCGGCGAAGGTGAAGGAGCACAGCATCCGCGGGCCGGTCCTGAGCGATCTGAGCCAGGATCGGCGGGACGAACGACGCAAGGGAGCGAAAAGACGGAGCATGGTCGCCACTACCAGAAGACGATAATGCGCGAAGACTAGGGAAGCCAGATGTCGGCTTGATTACAAAAGGCCAGCGTCGGTTAAAGAGGTCTGACCACGTCTCCGGCTTATGCGCTTCCGACATCCCGGAGCGATCCAGATCGGCATTGCGGCACCCGACGCCGGCGCCGCGCCACCGCTCAGTTGCAGGCGACTTCCACCGGGACCAGCCGCAGCTTGATACCGGTACGTCTCAGCGTGAGGATGTCACCCTCGCACTGACCGACCTCGTCGCCCAGGGTACTGCGTAGCACGTCGCCGAGCAGCCGCGCGTAGCTGCGCGGATCTTCGCCGTCACAGCCCGCCGCGATGTGCAGCTCGCCCTGCAGCAGCTTCCCTGCGGTGCGGCCGCTGGCGAGGTCGACGAGTAGGTAGTCGCGGTCAGGCTGGTAGGTGAAGGTCATACGAATTCCCGAGCGGCTGTAGCCATGGGAACCCCCAGCCCGAGGTTGGTTCAGGAATTCATGTCGCCTTCCTGATCGAGGCGACTGCGCAGTCGCACCAGGGTCTCGCGCAGGTCGTCGAGGCCGGCATCGCCCAGGGCGCAGACTTCCCGCACCCGGCTGTTGACGCCGTTGGCCTGGTCGCGCAGGGCACGCCCGTTCGCCGTGAGTTCGATGGACAGGTTGCGCTCGTCTTCCGCACTGCGCCGCCGAGTGACCAGCCCCGCCCCTTCCAGACGCTTGACCACCGGCGTCAGGGCCCCCGAATCCTGACGCAAGCGGCTGGACAATTCCTTGAGCGTGAGGCCGTCATGCTCCCAGAGCACCAGCATGATCAGGTATTGCGGGAAGGTCAGCCCCATGCTTTCCAGTAACGGCTTGTAGAGCTGCGTCATGGCCAGCGAAGCCGAATAGAGGGAAAAGCACAGTTGTTGGTCGAGCAGCAGTGGATCTTTGACAGTCATGGTTAGGCCGTTGCGAGAGGCAGAAACAGGATGGATCGGGGCCATCGGATGCCGCATCGAGCCACAAGACTCGCGCCGGCGTCATCGGCTCCTGGAAACATCCGGTAACTAGCGCTGGATTCCGATTTCACAGGATGCCACAGTGAGGGGCTGGACATAAATAATAAGGGTAATACCTGCATGGCCGTTTCCTCTGCCTCCCCGATCACAGCCGGCGAAACAGCTGTCGCCAGCGCCACGACGGCCTCACCGCTGGTCATGGGGATTCTCGCCTCCTGCGCGCTCGCGCATCTGATCAACGACCTCATCCAATCGGTGCTGCCCTCGATCTATCCGATGCTCAAGGATAGCTATGGTCTGACGTTTACCCAGATCGGCCTGATCACCCTGGCCTTCCAGATCACCGCCTCGCTGCTGCAACCCTGGATCGGCTTCCACACCGATCGCCATCTCAAGCCCTACCTGTTGCCGGCGGGCATGGTCTGCACCCTGATCGGCGTGTTGCTGCTGGCCTTCGTCGGCAGCTTTCCGGCTATCCTCGCCGCTTCGGCGCTGATCGGCGTCGGCTCTTCCACCTTCCATCCGGAGACCTCGCGAGTCGCGCGATTGGCCTCGGGCGGTCGCTTCGGCCTGGCCCAGTCGACCTTCCAGGTGGGCGGTAACGCCGGTACCGCCATTGGCCCGCTGCTGGCCGCCGCCATCGTCATTCCCTACGGCCAGACGCACGTCGCCTGGTTCGGCCTGTTCGCGGTCTTCGCCATCGGCGTGCAGTACGGCCTGTCGCGCTGGTACCGCAATCACCTGCGCAGCGCAAAGGGACGCCAGGCGGCCAAGGTGGATCATGGCCTGTCGCGCGGACGGGTGACCTTCGCCCTGGTAGTGCTGGCGCTACTGGTGTTCTCCAAGTACATCTACATGGCCAGCATCACCAGCTATTTCACCTTCTACCTGATCGAGCGCTTCGGCCTGTCGGTGGCCAGCTCCCAGTTGCACCTGTTCCTCTTCCTCGGCGCGGTGGCCGCCGGTACCTTCCTCGGCGGCCCCATCGGCGACCGCATCGGACGCAAGGCGGTCATCTGGTTCTCGATCCTCGGCGCGGCGCCCTTCACCCTGGCCCTACCCTACGTGGACCTGTTCTGGACCAGCGTGCTCAGTGTCATCATCGGCTTCGTGTTGGCCTCCGCCTTCTCCGCCATCGTGGTCTATGCCCAGGAACTGGTCCCGGGCAACGTAGGCATGATCGCCGGCGTCTTCTTTGGCCTGATGTTCGGTTTCAGCGCCATCGCCGCGGCCGGCCTGGGCGCGCTGGCGGATCATCACGGCATCGAATACGTCTACCAGCTGTGTTCCTACATGCCGCTGCTGGGTGTGCTGACCATCCTGCTGCCCTCTACCCGCCGCAAGGGCACCTGAGGCTGGACACCACGAGCGCACGCCGTCCCAATGGCGTGCGCTCGTCATGGCGCAGCCGATCGGCAACCGCTACGCTTGCCGCCCCTGAACCGCTGTCCGAGCTCCGATGAAGACCCCGCTGCACTACCTGGTCCGCTACCCGTCCGCCAACCTGCTGTTCATCCAGTTACTCGGGCTGCTGCTCTACCCACTGGTGGAGCACCAGGAGCATGGTCGTGCCCTGGTCGGTGCCTTCGGCATCATCGTGCTGGCCACCGCCCTGCGCATGGTAAGACGCAGCCCGACCATCCAGTGGCTAGGCTTCATCCTGGCGGGCTGCATCCTGGTCCTCACGGTGCTGATCGAATGGCGGGGCGAGCACCAGTTCGTGGTTACCCTGGCGATTCTGGACGCCATCTTCTATTTCTACACGGCCGGCAGCCTGATCGCCTACATGATGGAAGACCAGCGCGCCACCACGGACGAACTCTTCGCCGTGGGCGCGACCTTCACCCTACTGGCCTGGGCCTTCGCCCATACCTTTTCCGCCTGCCAGATGCTGCAGCCAGGCAGCTTCACCGCGGCCAACGATCCCACCGCCCCCCGCACCTGGACGGAGCTGCTCTACGTGAGCTTCGCCATCCTCTCCGGCGTCGGCCTGAGCGATATCTATCCGATCCGTCCCATGGCTCGCTCACTGGTGATGCTCGGGCAGTTCTCCGGCGTGATGTACATCGCCCTGGTGGTCACTCGCCTGGTCACCCTGACGGTACGCAACCGCTAGCCGAACCGCGCCAGGGCGAAGGCGCTCAGATCGATGGCGCTGTGCCCCTCCACCACCCGCTGCGCCAGGGCTTCTCCCAGGGCAGCGGAATGCTTGAATCCGTGCCCGGAACAGGCGCTGACTACGGTGACGCCCGGCAGCGCGGGATGCTCGTCGACGATGAAGCCGAAGTCGGGCGTGACGGTATAGGCGCAGACCGCGCTGCGGACCGCCCGCGGCGACACGCCGCCGACCCACTGTCCTACTTGATCGCTGAACAGCCTGCTCGATTCGTCCGGTTGGATTGATCGGTCAATCTCTATAGGGGTGGTATTATCGAGATACTGTTCGGTGGCTATCTTCACCGAGTGCTCGCCGGGAAGCGGCGGGAAACCGTAGAAGAGATCACTGTCGCCACTGCCATGCGCCAAAATGAAGCTGGGCGAATCGGTAGGGAAGCGCGTGGGCTCGGCTAGCTCGAACCAGTGCAGGGTCTGGCGACAGACGCGCAGCAGATTCGTGAAGGGCGCGCCGAGCAACTCGGCACTCCACATGCCGGCGGCGACGATGACCCGCTCGGCCCGCCAGGTGCCCTGGGCCGAACGCAGGAGCACGCCCTGCCCGTCCGGGACTACCTGCTCGATGATGGTGTCAGTGAACAGCTGAGCGCCGCGCTCACGGGCGCCATCCAACTGCGCCTGGATGCAGGCTTCCGGGTAGAGGTAGCCGCCGCCCGGCTCGAAATAACCCAGGGCATCGTCCTCCACCTGGAATTGTGGAAAGCGCCGGCGAATGCCAGGGCCGTCCCAGGCTTCGTGCGGGATGCCATAGCGCTGCGCCAGCTCCAGGGTGGCCCGGGTAAAATCCGGCCGGCCGTGATGGCTCGTCGCCGTGGCGGTGGCCGTCATGATCAGCACCCCGCACTGTTCGAACAGCCTCAGGCCACGCTCCGCCTCCAATTCGCGCCAGAGCTGGTGCGAACGCAGCGCCAAGGGCACATAGGCAGCGCCTTCTCCCACCGCCTGGCGAGTGATGCGGGTCGCGCCATGGCTGGAGCCCAGGTCGTGGGGTGGCGAGTGGCGATCGATCCCCGCGACCTTCACGCCCCGCCTGGCCAGTTGATAGAGGGTGGCGGCGCCCATGGCGCCCAGCCCCAGGACGATCACCTCATAGGTCTTTTCCTGCACAGCCAGCCCTCCGAGTCAGCGAAGGCCGCACTCTAGCAGACGCCCGATGCCACCCCGCTCTCTTGATTACCGGGCGCGCTACGAGGATTACGCTGCCCCCGTAATTGACAAGGGGTGGTATTACCAAGGCAAACAGTAGGCGCAGGGCCGCTGCTGATCCTCTGCCGGCGTAGCCGTGATGGACGCGGCGGGATGCAGGGGAGCATCTACCGGGCGCCAGGCGAAACGGCGGGCCAGGTCGCGGTAACCGGCGAAGACGAAATGACCGCTGCGAGCCTGGTAGGCCTTCCGCCTGGCGCGATAGACACGGGGAATCTGGTACCAGGGGAGGCCTGGCAGATCGTGATGCACCAGATGCAGGCTGTTGTTGAGGAACAGCAAGCGCAACGGACCGCGGCTCTCGTTGAGCACGCAGCGCTGCGCCGGATCCTGGGCGGGGCGGTGTTCGTAGAAGGAGCGCACCAGAGCCAGCGCCAGGGCGGGCCAGGCGACGCCCAGGACATAGACCGCCACCGGCATCCCTGCCAGAAGCTGGATGCCGAGCAACAAGGCGATGACTAACCCCAGATGCAGGCCCCAGACGCGCAGCACCGGGCGCTCGCCCCGCCGCAGGCGGCGGAGTTCATCGCCGCCCATTCCCTGCAGCGACAGGAACGGCCCTACCAGCAGGCGCCCGACCAGGGTCTTGTCCAGCCAGCGCAGGCCGCGGCCCGCCGGCCCCCGCCGCTCCCAGGCTTCGCCCGCGAGATAGCGGCTTTCCGGATCGAGCTGCGGATCGGTGAGATGCTCGCGCTGGTGGTGCTGCAGATGGCTGTCGCGGTAGAGCGGATAGGGAAACCAGAGTCCGAGCGGCGGATACGCCAGCAGCGCATTGAGCCACTGCCAGGAAGTGGGATGCCCGTGAATAAGCTCATGCTGCAAGGACTGATGCAGCACCAGAATGAGGACCAGGGGCGGTAGGACCCAGTAACCCAGCCAGGACCAGCCGGCGATCAACACGAGCCAACCGCCGTAAACGCCGATCAGCAGCGCCCAGGTCGGCCATTCGCTACTCGCCGTGACGGTTCCTTGCAACAGTTTCACGAAGCGGCGTTGCCGCGCATCCAGATAGAGGTTCACCGCTGCACTCGACAAGAGCAAATGAAGAGCGACCCTAATCAAGAAAATGGTCAGCGCCAAATAACCTTGCGGCATTACCTCATGCCGTCGCACGGCACACGGAAGAGCTGCTGTTCCAGTGCGGACAGCGATCTTCAAAGAACCCCTCAAGCGCTCTACTCGAGAGTCAAAAAACCTATAAAAACAATTACCTGGACAATGCATTCAGACTAGAAGAATCAACGCGAATTGTTGCTTCAGGAACACTGGAGCAACAACTCGCCCGCGGCATAAACTTAGTCCCTTTTAAGATTGGCAACTTGATGAAAGCCACTTCTACACTCCAGCGATCTTTTATCCTGTCAGGAGTGTTGCCATGTCTGTCGTCATCGAACCTATCACTGGCCGTATCGGCGCCCAGGTGACCGGCGTGAAACTGTCAGCAGCCCTCGACGAGGCGACCTTCGCCGCGCTGTACCAGGCGCTACTCACCCACAAGGTGTTGTTCCTGCGCGAACAGCACCTCACCGACGACGAACACGAAGCCTTCTCCCGCCGTTTCGGTGCGCAGGTCCCCCACCCCACCGTGCGCTCCGCGGAACGCAGCGCCGCCATTCTCAACCTGGACTCGCGGCACAGCCGGGCCAACTCCTGGCACACCGACGTCACCTTCGTGGTGGATTACCCGAAGATCTCCATCCTCCGCGCCGTAGTCGTGCCGGCCCAGGGCGGCGATACCGTATGGGCCAACACCGCCGCGGCCTACGCCGATCTACCGGAACCGCTCAAGGCCCTGGCCGACGGCCTACGCGCCCTGCATACCAATCTCTACGACTATGCCCCGCCGCGCCACGCCGACGCCAACGGCCTGCGGCGCTACCGCGAGGAATTCACCGCCGAGGTGTACGAGGCCGAGCATCCGCTGGTGCGCGTCCATCCGGAGACTGGCGAGCGCGCTCTGGTCCTGGGGCATTTCGTCAAGCAGATCCAGGGCGTGAGCACCAACGACTCGCGACAGTTGCTGCGCCTGTTCCAGGACCGGGCGACGGCGCTGGAGAACACCGTGCGCTGGCGCTGGCAGGCTGGCGACGTGGTGCTCTGGGACAACCGGGCCACCCAGCACATCGCCATCGACGACTACGGTAGCGCCGAACGCATCATGCGCCGGACCACCATCGCCGGAGAGGTGCCCTTCGGCGTGGACGGCCGTCCCAGCCAGGCCATAAAGCCCACCGCCGAGGCCCGCTCGCCGCTTACCGAGGCCGACAAGAAACACCTGGCCGCCTGACGGTCCATCGAGGTGCCTGACCTGGGTAGCGCAGGAACCCCGGGTCGCCTCGTCGCGATCATCGCCCTGATCGGTATACCCGTGCCGCCACGCCATCGCAGTGACGCTGCTTTCCTCGCCCTGCGCGATGACGTCCTCGCCGACTTCGTCGACCCCGATCTCCATTGAAACGACCAGAAGGACCCTGTTGCGCATGACCGTCATTTCCTCCGGCTGGGGCGCTGGCCCCTCCCCTCGTCATACCGAGCTCTCGGCCCGTTTTCGCCCCCTGTTCCAGCGCATCCGCGCGGGCGCCATCGAGCGCGAGGTGCAGCGTCGCCTGCCCGTCGAGGAACTGGACTGGCTCAAGACTTCAGGCTTCACCGCGCTGCGCCTGCCCGTCGAGCACGGCGGTGCGGGCGTCACCCTGCCGGAGTTGTTCGCCCTGCTCATCGAACTGGGTGAAGCGGATTCCAACCTGGTCCAGGCGCTGCGCGGCCACATGGGCTTCGTCGAGGGGCTGCTGAACAGCGATGACGATGCCCGCCGCACGCGCTGGTTCGCCCGCATCGCTGGAGGCGAGACCCTCGGCCCCGCCTCCAGCGAGGTAGGCGATGCCCGTCGCGCCGAGTTCAGCACCCGCCTGCGGCGCGACGGCGACCTGCTGCTGCTCTCGGGCATCAAGTTCTACACCACCGGCTCCCTGTATGCCGACTGGATCGACGTGGGCGCCACCGACGACGCCGGCAACCGCGTCATGGCCACGGTGCGGCGCGATGCCCCCGGCGTGGAGGTAGTGGACGACTGGAATGGCTTTGGCCAGACCCTCACGGCCAGTGGTACTGCGACCTTCACCAACGTGCGGGTGGCGCCGGAGGATGTGGTGGCGGTAGGTGAACGCTTTCGCTATTCGCCGGGCTTCTTCCAGGTCTTCCACCTGGCCAACCTCGCCGGCATGGGCCGTGCGATGAGCGACGAGGTCGCCGCCGCGGTAGCTGCCCGCACCCGCACCTTCACCATCGGCAACGCCGACCGGGTCAGCCAGGACCCGCAGGTTCTGGAAGTGGTGGGCAAGGTGCGCAGCGCTGCCTACTGCGCCGGGGTGATCACCCTCAAGACCGCCGAGGCGCTGCAGCGGGTGCATGACCTGCGCCACGCGGATGACCAGATCGCCGAGGATCAGGCGGTGGACCTGGCGGAGCTGGAGGTCTGCCAGGCGCTGAACGTGGTCACCGACCTCATCATCGACGCCTCCGGACGGCTGTTCGACGCCCTGGGTGCCTCGGCGACCCTGAGGCCCCAGGGGCTGGACCGCTTCTGGCGCAATGCCCGCACCCTCGCCTCGCACAATCCGCGCATCTACAAGGATCGGATCGTCGGCGACTTCGCGGTCAACGGGACCGCGCCGCCGCCCCAGTGGAAGATCGGCGTGGCCTGAGGCGCCGAGGGGTATCGGCGGCGGTCGCGCCAACCGCCGAAGCGCCCTCCAGAGCCGACCAAGATGCTACTCGTCAAGGCAGCCGATGCAGTAAGCTACCAGGCTTTCCCGAAGGAGTGGCGTCATGGACAAGTCCCGCAGCAATCGTCAGGTCATGTGGAAGGCGATCAAGGATCCGCGCTTCATTCCCGTGGTGGTCGCCGTGGTCTGCATCGTGCTGTTCTTCGTCCTCGGCCTGGTAGACGTCCTGGGTAACTGACGTCCATCGCCCTCGTCGCGCCCAGGTCAGCGACCCGGGAGCCGGCAGTCCTCTCTTTCAGATCGCGTCCCGCGGTCCTCGCGGCCGATCGCCGAGGATGGTCGCCCGGTGCATCACGCGGCGCTGGGGACGATAGTCGTCACAGGCGTAGTGCTGGGTGATGCGATTGTCCCAGAAGGCCAGATCCCCTGCCTGCCACTGCCAGCGCACCTGGAATTCCGGCCGCGCGACCTGGGCGAACAACAGCCGCAACAGGGCATCGCTCTCGCTCTCCGCCAGCTCGACGATACGCGTGGTGAAGCCCTCGCTGACGAACAGGCCCTTCACGCCAGTTTCCGGGTGTACCCGTACCACGGGATGGCGCACGGGCGGATTGGCCGCCCGCGCCGCATTGAAGCGCTCCAGAGCCTCCGAGGTCTGGCCGAAGCGTTCCAAGGGAAAGGACTTGCTCAGGTCGTGCCAGGCGCTGAGCCCTTCGAGCAGCTCGCGGATAGGCGCGGACAACGCGGCATAGGCCGCCGAGTTGCTGGCCCAGAGGGTGTCGCCGCCATAGGGCGGCAGTTGCCGGGCGCTGAGCAGCGAACCCAACGGCGGCGCCTCGATGAAGCTGACGTCGGTGTGCCAGAGGGCATTGTCGCGCAGGTCGTTGAGTTCGGTGTCCAGCACCAGGATTTCCGGCTGCTCGGGGTGCTTGGGATAGATCGGATGGATGTGCAGGTCGCCGAAATGCGCGGCCACGTCCCGCTGCTGGCGCGGCGTGAGCAACTGGTCGCGCAGGAACAGCACCTGATGTTCCAACAGCCCCTGGCGCAGCGCCGCGTGACTCGCGGCGGTCAGGGGCTCGCGCAGATCCAATCCGTGGACACGGGCGCCCAGTGCCGGACTGAGACGTTCGAAGGCAATGGTCATCTGGTTTCTCCTCACTTCCAGCCGGCATAGCGCCGCTGCAAGGCGCGCAAGCCGAGTTCGATGGACAGGGCGATGCTGGCGATCAACAGGATGCCTACCACCACCACGTCGGTCGCCATGAATTGGGCAGCCGACTGCACCATGAAGCCGAGGCCCCGGTTGGCGGCGATCAGTTCGGCGGCCACCAGCGTCGACCAGCCCACCCCGAGGGCGATCCGCAGGCCGGTGAGGATGTCCGGCAAGGCGCTGGGCAGGATGACGTGGCGTACCACCTGCCCTGTCGAGGCGCCCAGGCAACGCACGGCCTGGATGCGAGCACGATCGACCCGGCGTACCCCGCCGACGGTGGCGATCAGCAGCGGTGCGAACAGCGCCAGGTAGATCAGCAGCACCTTGGACAGCTCGCCGATGCCGAACCAGATCACCATGAGCGGCAGATAGGCCAGCGGCGGAATCGGTCGATAGAACTCTACCAGCGGGTCCAGAGCGGCGTTCAGCGTCGGGTTAAGTCCCATGGCGATACCCAGGGGCACCGCGGTGAACACGGCGGCGAGCAGCGCGGCGAGCACCCGCAGCAGACTGGTGCCCAGGTGCTGCCAGAGACTCGCATCCAGGTAGCCGTCGGCGAGCAGTCCCTGCAGGGCCACGACCAGTTGCTCGGGAGACGGCAGAAATAGCGTATCCACCCAGCCGAGGTGGGTTGCGCTCCACCAGAGCGCCACCACGGCGGCCAGGGTGCCAAGGGCGGCGACGCGGCGGCGGTCCAGCGGGAAGCTGCGTTTTTGCCGCAGCGCCTGGGCCGGGGTCGTCAGGGTTTCAGAGGGCATGGTCGGGCGTCTCCTGCAGAAAGAGGTCGAGAAGTTCCTGGCGCAACCGCGCGAAGCGGGGATCGGCCTTGATCTCGCGAACCGGCTCGCCCGCCAGGTAACGCCGCGAGAACGGCACGTCCAGGCGGCGGACGACCCGTGCCGGCGGGCCATCCAGCACCAGCAGTTCAGTGGCCAGGAAGAGGGCTTCGTCGACGCTGTGGGTGATGAGGAACAGCCCCTTGCCAGTGCGCTTCCACACCTCCAGCAGCAGGACCTGCATGCGCTCGCGGGTCAGGGCGTCGAGGGCGCCGAAAGGCTCGTCCAGCAGCAGGAAATCCGGATCCACCGCCAGGGCACGAGCCAGCCCCAGGCGTTGGCGCTGGCCGCCGGACAATTCACCAATGGCGTGTCCACCATGCCGGGCCAGGCCTACCAATTCCAGCATCTCCTGCGCCTTGCGCTCACGCTCGCCGCGCGACAGGCCACGCAGGCGCAGGCCGAGCGCGACGTTATCCTGGGCGTTGAGCCAGGGCATCAGGGCATCGTCCTGGAACACCACGCCGCGTTCACCACCAGGCCCCTCCAGGGTCCGACCGTCGAGGTGCACCCGCCCGCCATCGAGCGGTTGGAAACCCGCGAGCACATTGAGCAGGCTGGACTTGCCGCAGCCGGAAGGCCCCAGCACCACCACGGCGGCGCCCTTCTCCACCGTGAGATCGAGATTCTGCAGTATCGGCTGGGTACGGCCACGGCGGGCAAAACCGAGACTGGCCTGTTCCAAGCTAAGTCGACTCATGATCGGCTCCTGTCGGGAGAGGAAAAAAATGCCCCTCCGAAGAGGGGCGAGTCGTGGCGTGAAGAACGGGGTATCACTGGGCCTTGCGGACGTACTCGGCGCTCACGTAGGGCGAGTAGTCATCAAGTACCGTGGGAATACGTTTCTGCTCCTTGAGGAATTCGGCCGTGCGGGCGATGGCCTTGGCCGTGCCGCCGCCGAGCAGATCCGGACCGAGCTGAGCCTGGGCGTCCGGATAGCGCGAACCGGCCAGCAGCTCGGGGATGTCGCCGGCGTCGGCACCAGTGAGGCGGGCGATCTTCTTCGCCTGCTCCGAATCAGCTCCCCACTGCTTGCCGTGGGCCTGGTAGTCGGCGAAGGCGTCGAGGGTGACCTTGGCGAACTGGGCGACGATCTCGGGATGCTGCTCGGCGAAGTCCTTGCGGGCGACCCAGACCTCGAAGGTGGGTGCGCCCCAGGCGCCTACCTGGGCGGCATCGGCCAGCACCTTGCCGTTCTTCTTGATCTCGCCCAGGGCCGGCGACCAGACGAAGGCGCCATCGATGTCACCACGCCGCCAGGCCGCGGCGATCTCGGTGGGATTGAGGTTGACGATCTTCACCTTGGTGGGATCGACGCCCCAATGCTTGAGGGCGCCCAGCAGGCTGTAGTGCGAGGTGGACACGAAGGGCGTGGCGATGGTCTTGCCCACCAGTTGTTCGGGCTTGTCGATGCCGCTGCCGTCGCGCACCACCAGTGCCTCGGCGGAATCGATCTGCGCCGAGACGATGAAGGTCACCAATGGCAGCTTGCGGGAGGTGGCGGCGGCCAACGGGCTGGAGCCGAGGTTGCCGATCTGCACATCACCCGACGCCAGGGCAGCGACCACTTCCGGACCACTGTTGAAGCGCCGCCAGTCGATCTGCTGCCCGATCGCCTTCTCGTAGCGGCCATCGGCCTGGGCCACCTTGGAGGGATCGACACCGGTCTGGTAGCCGATCACCAGATCGGCGGCCTGGGCCTGACCGACCAGCGCCAAGGCGCTGACCGCGAGCATCAGGGATTTGATGAGGGAATTCAAAGAGGCCTCCTTGTCTAGCGCCCATCGGGGCACATGGCGCGTCGAAGCGACGCGAGCTGGAGGCCAAGCTAAACGATCTAAAGATCGGAAAATAAATAACGAAATGGAATCAGCTTAGGCATCGCGATCTTTCGCTCGCAGAGCCTCGCCCCACGTCTGGCTGACACTGGAGTACGCGGCCCGGCACCAGACCGCGAGAGGCATCAGGCCTTGCGCTGATTCAGGAAGCGGAAGCAACCTGCCAGCAGGTCATCGAAGCGCCAGGGCTTGGGCAGATAATAGATATCCGGTGCGCGCTCGGGCTGCAGCTCTTCGAAATAGCCCGAGGAGACGATGATGGGCAGACCCGGCAACTGCTGCTTGACGCGCCGCGCCAGCTCGAGACCATCGATGGTGCCGGGCATGCGGACGTCGGTGATCAGCAGATCGGGGGTCGGTCGCGCGCTCGACAAGTGTTCCCAGGCTTGATCTGCGGTACCGAAGGTGCGCACCTCGAAGCCTTCGCCTTCGAGCACCTCTTCCATCAGCCCGAGCAACATGTTCTCGTCTTCGACGACCACTACCACTGGTTTCATAAATCCGTCTCGATCTTCGTAGGTCCGCCGTTCGACAGGACGTGTCTTGTTGGGGCGCGGATTCTACTCTCATCCAGGGCGCGCGGGCAGTTTCCTCGTTGCGCGAGGTCCTCAGGGCCTGTTGGCTCCGCCAGCAGCGGCGCGCCGTACTCGGCCTTCCCAAAGGCCCTGTGGCGCCGGACAGGCTGCCCACGCGCCTCCCGCCCGTCCGTCCAGCCTAGACCCACCCTGCGACATTGCGCCGCGCCAGCCGGCGGAAAAAGTCGCCAAGGGACCACTCAAAGCAATAATACAGGGGTGGTATTACTGTCCTGCTTCTCGTGCCGTGGGAACCCTGTACGGGAACCAGGGCCAATTGCCGCCAGTCGGACTCCAAGTATCTCGAAGGGCTTCCCGCGATTCCGACGCGCCAGCTCTGCGGATCCTGGGAAGCCGTCAGCCGGAGGAAAAGCGCATGACGGCCATCGATTGGACAGGCTGGCTGCAAGCCCCCTGGGTCACCACCCTGATCGCTGCGGTGATCGCTCTGGCGATCACTGCCATCGCTCTCACCCTGGCCTTTGCCGCCATCCGCCGCCTCGCCAATCCCTTCCTGCTTGCCCGTAACCTGGTGAGGTACGCGGAAAAGCCGGCACGCTTCGCCATACCCCTCGTGGTGCTGCAAGGTGTCTGGAATTCAGCACCCGATGCCTTGCCATTGTTGCGTGCCGTGCAGCACCTCACCGGTCTGCTGAGCATCGCCGCCTTCACCTGGCTGGGCCTGCGGGCGGTGAAAGCGGTGGGCGCCACCATCGCCCTGCGCAACCCGGTGGACGTGGTCGACAACCTGCGGGCCCGCCGCATCCAGACCCAGAATCGCGTGCTGGTACGCAGCCTGAGCTTCGTCGTGCTGCTGGTCGGTATCGCCCTGATGCTGATGACCTTTCCCGCCGTGCGCCAGGTGGGTGCCAGCTTGCTGGCTTCCGCCGGGGTCGCCGGGCTGGTGGCGGGCATCGCGGCGCGGCCGGTACTGGGCAATCTCATCGCCGGCTTACAGATTGCCGTCACCCAACCGATTCGGCTCGATGACGTGGTGATCGTCGAGGGGGAATGGGGACGCGTGGAGGAGATCACCGGTACCTATGTGGTGGTACGCATCTGGGACGATCGGCGCCTGGTAGTGCCCCTGCAGTACTTCATCGAGACACCCTTCCAGAATTGGACACGCTCCTCCTCCAGCCTGATCGGTTCGGTGTTCGTTTGGGTTGACTATTCCCTGCCTTTGGCATCCATCCGCACCGAATTGGAACGCGCCTGCGCGGAAGTGCCCCATTTGTGGGATGGCCGCGTCTGCGTGCTCCAGGTGACGGACGCGTCCAGCGAATCCATGCAGATCCGCGTGCTGGTGAGTTCCGATGATTCATCGAAGAACTGGGACCTGCGCTGTTTCGTGCGCGAGCGGCTGATTACCTTCATCAATCGCGAATTCCCCCTCTGCCTGCCCAAGCTGCGAACCGAACTGGGCCGGCGAGACAGCCTACCGACCATGCAATCCGACGAAAGGCAAGAGCCGGTGGCCCGCCAACCAGAAGTTTGAATCGTCAGTCATTTTCGCCAATCAGGTGAGGATCAAGCGATTCATCCCCGTCATGTTTCCAACGCCAGTGGATAGTACCCCCGCCAATTCGGGCACGCATCTCGCAAAGACAGACAAGACGGCAACATTCGCGCGGGAAACTTGTGATGCCGTCCGTGAGTCAGTGCGAGAGCAATCTGGATTTTCGCGAAGCAGTTCTCGCCCAATTCCAGACATCTCGGAAGAGGTGACCGGCAAAAAGGCTGTAGCAGCTCGGCTGTAGGCGTTTTTGAACCAGGAAGCATCGAGCTTCAGGAAAGAAGCAATCAGGTAAACCTCAGTCTCGAACTCGCTGCATTGGGAGCGCACCATGGCAAACGCCGTCGTGGGGAAATTTGGGGCTCTCGAGCCCGTTGAAACTGCCACTCGCACCACCAGATCCAGCACTCCTCGCAAGCGCTCGGAAGAACCTCAGCTGACGCTGAGCTCCGTCGTCGAAAGTCGCAAGCGCATTCTCTTCGTGACTCCGGAAATTTCCGATTTCGTCAAGGCCGGCGGCCTGGGCGAGGTCTCCGGCGCCCTGCCCCGCGCCCTCGCGGCGTCCCATGATGTACGGGTGCTGATCCCGGGCTATCGCCAGGTCATCGCTGCGGTCAAGGATCGCATGCAGATGGTGGGTCGCATCGCCGCCCGCGGTGCCATGCCCGCCTGTGACGTCGGCCGCGTGAATCTGGAAGACGGCCTGGTCGTCTACGTCCTGATCTGCCCCGAACTCTACGAGCGCCCGGGCAATCCCTATGGCGACCTCGACAACGTCGACTGGGCCGACAACCACATCCGCTTCGGCCGGCTGTCCAGTGCCGCCGCCGACTTCGCCTTGGGCGATGCCTCGATTCGCTGGGTGCCCGACCTGCTGCACCTGAACGACTGGCAGACCGGTCTCGCCGCTGGCTACCTGCGCTGGAAAGGCTCGACCACTCCTTGCCTGACCACCATTCACAACCTGGCCTACCAGGGGCTGTTCCCGGCCTCCGTGCTCGCCGACCTGGACATCCCCGAGCATGCCTTCCAGATGGAGGGCCTGGAGTTCTGGGGCAAGGTGTCCTTCCTCAAGGCCGGCCTGGTCTACGCCGACCACATCACTACGGTCAGCCACACCTACGCCCAGGAAATCACCACGCCGGAATTCGGCTACGGCCTGGAAGGCCTGCTGCAGGTCAAGGCACTCGAAGGCAAGCTGACCGGCCTGCTCAATGGCATCGACGACGGTTGGAGCGCCTGCAGCGATCCGCACCTGTGCCAGCAGTTCACCGAGTCGGACTGGGAAGGCAAGGCGGTGAACGCCGCGCGCATCCGCGAGGAATTCGGTCTGGAGCCGTCCACCGGTCCTCTGTTCGCCGTGGTCTCGCGCCTGGTGCAACAGAAAGGCATCGACCTGACCATCGAGGCGGCCGATCACATCGTTGCCCGTGGTGGCCAGCTGATGATCATCGGCTGCGGCGAGCAGCACATCGAGCGGCAGGTAAGGGCCCTGGCCCTGCGTCACCCGGGCCGGGTCAGCGCCCACATCGGCTTTTGCGAAACCGAAGCCCGGCGCATGTACGCGGGCAGCGACTTCCTGCTGATGCCCTCGCGCTTCGAACCCTGCGGCCTGAGCCAGATGTATGCCCAGCGCTTCGCCTCGCTGCCGATCGCCACCCGTACCGGTGGCCTGGCCGACAGCATCGAAGACGGCACCACGGGCTTCCTGTTCACCCCGCTCTCGCTGGAGAACTACCTCGGCGCCATCGACCGTGCCTTGGGTGTGTTCGAGCGTCAGGACCTGTTGTTCGCCATGCGTCGCCGCGCCATGCAGGGTCCCTTCTTCTGGTCCGAATGCGCCAAGCCCTACGCTTCGCTCTACCTCGACATGATCGGCGTTCACGCTCAACAGCAGCGCCAGGCTCACGCCTGAGATCGAACGCCGCCTGGCCGGCGCTTTTTCTGGGTTCAAGACCGACGAAAAGCGCCTGCCCCGCTCAACTTTGAGCGACTCCCACCGGTCATATCAGCAGCTGCGGCCATCAGGGCCGCAGCGCTTTTTATGCCCTCCGGTTTCGGGAGTTATCCATTCATGACTGACATTTCTCGCGACGCAGCCGCAACGACCGGGGGCTACGCCTGGCAGACCCGTGCTGGCGCCACCCTGCTGGGCAAGGATCGCACCCTCTTCCATTTCTGGGCACCCAGCGCGGACAGGGTGTCCGTGGCGCTCGAAGGCGGCATGACCATAGCGCTCGAAGCCCAGGGGGACGGCTGGTTCGGGATCGAGGCCCAGTGCGGTGCGGGCACGCGCTACCGTTACCAGATCGGCGATCTGCTGGTGCCGGACCCCGCTTCCCGTGCCCAAGCCGGAGACGTGCACGAGCCGAGCATCGTCATCGACCCCACCACCTACCACTGGCAGACCGTGGAATGGAGCGGCCGGCCCTGGCACGAGAGTGTCATCTACGAAGTGCATGTCGGCACCTTGGGAGGCTTTTCTGGCGTCGAGAAGCTGGTCCCGCGCCTGGCGGCCCTTGGTATCACCGCCATCGAGCTGATGCCGCTCTCGGAATTCCCTGGCGGTCGCAACTGGGGTTATGACGGGGTCCTGCCCTATGCCGTGGAAGCCTCCTACGGCACGCCGGACGATCTCAAGTCGCTGATCGACACCGCCCACGCCCATGGCGTGATGGTGTACCTGGATGTGGTCTACAACCACTTCGGTCCGGACGGCAACTACCTGCACGCCTACGCCGAGCGCTTCTTCCGCGAGGACATCCATACCCCCTGGGGCGCGGCCATCGACTTCCGCCAGGACGCGGTCCGCCGCTACTTCATCGACAACGCCCTGATGTGGCTGATGGAGTACCGCTTCGACGGCCTGAGATTCGACGCCGTGCATGCCATCAACGACAAGGGCTTCCTGGAGGAACTGGCCGAGGAGATCCGTGCCACCGTCGAGCCGGGCCGCCACGTGCACCTGATGCTGGAAAACGAGGACAACACCGCCACTCTGCTCGGCGGCAAGCATTACAACGCCCAGTGGACGGACGATTGGCACAACGTCATCCATCCGCTGTTGACCGGCGAAGACGAGGGCTACTACCAGGACTTCACCCAGGACGCCACCGCCAAGCTGGTGCGCTGCTTGGGCGAGGGCTTCATCTACCAGGGCGAAAAGACCCGTCATGGCAAGGCCCGTGGCGAGCCGAGCAAGGACCTGCCCGCCTCGTCCTTCATCATCTTCCTGCAGAACCACGACCAGGTCGGCAACCGCGCCTTCGGCGAACGCCTCACCCGCCTCGCGCCGGAACCGGCACTGCGCGCCGCGACCGCCCTGCTGCTGCTCAGCCCCATGATCCCGCTGCTGTTCATCGGCGAGGAATGGGGCAGCCGTCAGCCGTTCCTGTTCTTCACCAGCCACAACGACGAACTGGCCGAACTGGTCCGTGATGGCCGGCGCAACGAGTTCAAGGACTTCGATTTCTTCACCAGCGAAGAGCATCGCCAGCAGATTCCCGATCCGAACGCGCCCAAGACCTTCGAAGACTCCAAGCCCAACTTCGGCGAAGCCGACCAGCCTGACCATGCGGCCTGGCTGGGGCTGTACCGGGAGTTGCTGGAGATCCGCCGCAAGGAACTCTTTCCGCGCCTGGAAGGCGCCCGCGCCGCCGGTGCCGAGGCGCTCGGCGAGCGTGCCGTAAGGGCGCGCTGGACCCTGGCCGATGGCAGTCGCCTGACCATCGAGCTCAACCTCAACGACGCCGCGGTAACGGTGGATGAGCCATCGACCGGCGAGCTGTTGCACAGCAGCGACGCCAAGGTGATCGCCCAGCGCCAGGATGGCCAGTTGGCCGGCCACAGCGCCCTGGTCTGGCTGGAGAAAAAGGCATGAGCGAGGATCGTCTGGAACAACTGGCCAAGGCGGCCGGCATCGCCATCGAGTGGACCGCCTACGATGGCGAGCGCCAACGAGTAAGTCCTGAAGCCCTGCGCAATCTGCTCAAGGCCATTGAGTTGCCGGCAGACAGCGATGCCGATATCGATGCGAGCCTGCGCAAACTGGCCGAGGTGGGCGACAAGCACCATCTGCCGCCGCTGATCACCGCCCTGGTGGGCAAGCCTGTCGGCACCCCGGATCAGTTCAAGCGTGGCGTCTCCTACCAGGTGCAACTGGAGGGTGGCGAACGCCTGGAGGGCACCGTGGATGCCCAGGGGCAACTCTCAGCGATCAGCGAAGTGGGTTACCACCAGGCAGAGGTCGGCGGCGAGCAGCTGACCCTCGCGGTGGCACCCGAGCGCTGCTACACCATCGCCGATGCCACGGGTGATGAGAACGCCCGACTGTGGGGACTGGCCGTACAGCTGTACAGCCTGAGACGCGAGGGCGGCAGCGGTGCGGGTGATCTGCAGGGCTTGGTGCAACTCGCCAAGTCCGCCGCCAGCAAGGGCGCCGATGCCCTGGCGATCAGTCCGCTCCATGCCATGTTCAGCGCCGACGGCAGTCGCTACAGCCCCTACTCACCGTCGAGCCGGGTGTTTTTCAATGTGCTCTATGCAGCGCCGGAAGTGGTCTTCGGTACCGAGCGGGTCCGCCAGGCGCAACAGCGCGCCGGCTTGGAGCGCGAAGCCGAGCGCCTGGAGCAGTTGGAGCTGATCGACTGGCCGGCGCTGGCGAGAATGCGCCTGCGCTTGCTGCGTACCCTGCACCTGGACTTCCGCACCGCCGACAGTGACCTGCGCCAGCGCTTCGAGGCATTTCGCCGCGAGGGCGGTGAAGCCCTGGAGAATCACTGCCGCTTCGAAGCCCTGCATGCCTCCTTCACCCAGGGCGAGGCGTCGCCGAGCTGGCAGCACTGGCCGCAGCAATATCGCGATCCCAGGAATCCGGCGGTGGTCGAATTCGCCGAGCGCCATGCCCAGGATGTGGAGTTCTATGCCTTCACCCAGTGGCTGGCCAGCGAAGGCCTGGCTGCGGCTCAGGCGCAGTGCCGCGAGTCGGGCATGCAGATCGGCTTGATCGCCGATATCGCCGTGGGCGCGGACGGTGGCGGCAGTCAGGCCTGGAGTCGCCAGGAAGAGCTGCTGGCCTCGGTCACCGTCGGGTGTCCGCCGGATCTGCTCAACCAGAAGGGCCAGGGTTGGGGCATCTCCGCCTTCTCGCCCACCGGCATGGTCAAGCATGGCTTCCGTGCCTTCATCGAGATGCTCAGGGCCAACTTCGCCCACGCCGGTGGGGTGCGCATCGATCACGTGATGGGTCTGCAACGTCTCTGGCTGGTCCCCGAAGGGGCCTCGCCGGCCGAGGGTGCCTACCTGTCCTATCCCATCGACGATCTGTTGCGCCTGGTCGCCCTGGAGTCCTGGCGGCATCGCTGCGTGGTCATGGGTGAAGACCTGGGCACGGTGCCCGAGGGCTTCCGCGAGCGGCTGGCCGAGCGCGCCATCATGGGCATGCAGGTGCTGCTGTTCGAACGCGACGGCCAGGCGTTCAAGCCAGCCAAGAACTGGTCGGCGACGGCCATGGGTATGCCCACCACCCACGATCTGCCGACCCTGACCGGTTGGTGGCGGGCACGCGACGCCGACTGGCAGGAACAGCTGGATCTGCTGCCCGATGGTACCAGTCGTGAAGATCGACTGGCCGAACGCGCCGAGGATCGCCGTCACCTGGCCAAGGTGCTGCACCTCGACGACACCAGTGTCGACAACGTCGAGGCGGCCGTGGACGCCGCCATCGACTTCATCGGTCGTACCCCGGCCCCGTTGATCATCCTGCCGGTGGAAGACGCCCTGGGCCAACTGGAGCAGGCCAACCTGCCCGGTACCACCAACGAACACCCCAATTGGCTGCGCCGCTGGGACGACCCCGCGGATCTCTTGCTGGACGCCGCCATCCCTGAACGACGCCTAAGCGTGCTGAGCGCTGCTCGTAACAATCCGGAGAACACTCGATGAGTCGCTTGCGCGCCACCGTACGCCTGCAGTTCCACAAGGACTTTACCTTCGACGATGCCCTGCCCCTGGTGGAGTACTACGCCAAGTTGGGCATCAGCCATTTCTATGCCTCCCCCATCACCACCGCCCGCGCCGGCTCCGTCCACGGCTACGACGTGGTGGACCCGACCCGGGTGAATCCGGAGTTGGGCGGTGAGGAGGCCTTGCGCCGCCTGGTCGCCCGCCTGCGCGAGCACGGCATGGGCCTGATCGCCGACTTCGTACCCAACCACACTAACGTGGGCGGCTCGGAGAACGCCTGGTGGCTGGACATCCTCGAATGGGGTCGCCGGAGCCGTTACGCCGGCTTCTACGACATCAACTGGTATGGCCCGGACCCCGACCTGCAAGGCCAGGTGCTGCTGCCCTTCCTCGGCGACGCCTATGGCAACGTCCTGCAAGCGGGCGAACTCAAGCTGGTGTTCGATGCGGAAAAAGGCGCTTTCCGCGTGGAGTACTACGCCCACCACTTCCCCATCAATCCGGGCACCTATGGCCAGATCCTGCGCGAGAGCGATCTGCCGCAGCTGAGTCTGTTCGCGGATGCCTTCTCCGCCCGCGCCAAGGACCAGCAGGAGGCCCGCGGTGCCCAGCGCCAACTGGCGGATGCCGCCAAGGAGCCCACGGTCGCGGCCGCCATCGACAAGGCCATTGCCGCCTTCGACGGCAGCCAGCCGGAGAACCAAGAGCGCCTGCATGCCCTGCTGGAGAGCCAGCACTATCGGCTGGCGAGCTGGCGTACCGCCTCGGACGACATCAACTGGCGGCGGTTCTTCGATATCACCGAACTGGGTGGCCTGCGCATGGAGCGCCACGAGGTATTCGAGGAAACCCATTCGCTGATCTTCCGCCTGATCAGCGAAGGCCTGCTCGACGGCCTGCGCCTGGACCATATCGACGGCCTGGCCAATCCGCGTGCCTATTGCCGCAAGCTGCGTCGCCGGGTAGACGACCTCTGCGCCAGCCGTACCGGCGGTGCACCGGAAGACGGCTTCCCCATCTACATCGAGAAGATCCTCGCCGACGGCGAACACCTGCGTGAAGGCTGGGGCATCGACGGCACCACCGGCTACGAATTCATGAACGAGGTCTCGGCGGTGCAGCACGCTGCCAGCGGCGAAGCCCCGCTACGCGAGTTCTGGGCGGAAGCCACCGGGCGTACCGAGGACTTCCTCGTGGAAGTCCGGGAAGCCCGGCGCCTGGTGCTCACCACCGCCCTGAACAGTGAGTTCGAATCCGCCGTGCACACCCTGCACCTGTTGGCCCAGCAGGACTGGCGCACCCGCGACACCAGCCAGGGCGCCATCCGCCGGGTGCTGCTGGAGTTGATCGTGCAGTTCAAGGTCTATCGCACCTATGCGGGGGCAGCCGGCTTCGTCGGCGACGATGCCCAGTGGTTCGATACCGCGCTGGAAGCGGCCCGGCCCCAGGTCGGCGAGGCAGAACAACCATTGCTCGAGCAACTGCGTGCCTGGCTGGGCGGCGATGCGCCGCGCTACAAGCCGGTCGGCAGCGTGGCTCGCCGTGAACAACGCAGGGCCATCACCAAGTTCCAGCAGCTCACCTCGCCCATCGCCGCCAAGGCAGTGGAAGACACTGCCTGCTATCGCTCCGCGCCGCTGCTCTCGCGCAATGACGTGGGCTTCGATCCCCAGCATTTCTCCCAGCCGGTCAGTGCCTTCCACGCAGCCAGCGGTTGGCGCGCCGAACACTTCCCGCGCAACATGCTGACCACCGCTACCCATGACCATAAACGCGGCGAAGACACCCGGGCGCGGCTCGCGGTGGTCTCGGAAGATCCCCGGGCCTACATCGCCCAGGCCCGTCGCTGGATGGAGCAGGCCGCATCGCTGCGTGGCGAATGGAACGAGGCCCCGGCGCCCACGCCGGGTGACGAGCTGATGCTCTACCAGACCCTGCTCGCCAGCTGGCCATTGGCCCTGGAAGCCGATGACCGCCAGGGGCTCGACGCCTATCTGGAGCGCCTGCTGCAGTGGCAGGAAAAAGCGCTGCGGGAGGAGAAGCTGGAGTCGGACTGGTGGGCGCCCAATGGCGACTACGAAGCCGCCTGCAAGGCCTTCCTGGAAGGCCTGCTCACCGATGCCAAGTACCTTTCGTTGCGAAGAGAGATCGTCGCCGCCGTGCACGACCTGGCTCCCGCCGGCGCGCTGAATGGCCTGGTCCAGTTGCTGCTGCGCAACACCGCGCCAGGGGTACCCGATCTTTACCAGGGCGGGGAATTCTGGGACTTCAGCCTGGTGGAGCCGGACAATCGTCGCGCGGTGGACTATGCCCCGCGGCAACGGGCCCTGGCCGCTCACGAATCGGCGCTCGCCGCCTTGGCCGACTGGCGCAGCGGCGAGGTGAAACAGCAGGTGCTGGCTGCGGTGCTGCAGCTACGCAAGGGCTGTCCGCAACTGTTCACCCAAGGTCGCTATGTCCCCTTGAGCGTGGAAGGGGCGAAGGCCACCCAGGTACTGGCCTTCGCCCGTACCTGGGAGGAGCAGGCGGTGATCGTGATAGTGCCATTGCAGGCCTCGGACCTCCTCCTGGGCCATGAAAAAATCGGCTTTTCCGCGGATGTCTGGCAGGACACCCGGATAAAACTTCCGGAAACCTTGTCCATGTACCGTTTCGGGGAAACTTTCGCTCCCTCATCTGTCCATGACCAGAAGAAAGAGCTATCTGTCGGCGAGGTTCTGGCACGTTTTCCGCTTGGATTGCTCAGCACACAAGACATCACTCAAGGAGCCGCACCGCAATGACCCAAAAAGACGAACGCATCCAGCAGCTCGCCTATCAGATCTGGGAGTCCGAAGGGCGTCCGGCGCACGAACATGATCGCCACTGGGAGATGGCGACCCGCCTGTACGAAGCCGAACAGGAGGGTGTGGCCAAGAAGACCGTCGCCAAGAAGCCCCGGGCAACCAAGACCACCACCAGCAAGCCGGCGACTGCCAAGCCCAGCACCACGGGCAAGACCAAGAGCGGCAGCGAGAAGGCGGCGACCGAAGCGGCCGCTGACGGTGAGTCCGTGACCGAGAAGGTCGAGGCGGCGGCCAAGAAGGTGGTGTCCAAGGCCAAGCAGGCAGTCAAGCCCAGCTCCAGCAAGGCCGCCCCCGCCAAGACCAGCGCGAGCAAGGCCAAGCCCGACGCGGCCGTCGAAGCCACCGGTGTGGGTGTGGCCCCCGCCACGCCGAAAAAGCCGCGTGCTTCCCGGGCCAAACCCGCTGCAACCAAACCGGCCACCGGCGAGTGATGTGATGTGATGCTTCGGCCTGGCCGTTTGGCCAGGCCTTCTCCCTACCGCTCGTGAGCGGTGTCGATCCCCCCAGAGTTTCCAAGTTTTTCCTGCAAAAACAACGCTTTGTCGGCTCGCTTCGGGAGCCCGGAACTGCGCTGCGTCGGGCCTTTCATATGCAGGTAGCCGGATCTGTATCGATTCAGCCACCGGCAGGTAACGAGAGCCAAATCAGAGCTACTTCCTTCCTAGCTATCCCCGAGAGCGTCGAAATGACATCAACCGATTCCAACAAGCCCTTAACCGAAGCGACCGCGTTCATCAGCAAGTCCAAGTCTCGTGTTCGTGAAGGCCTGCCCTATCCCCTGGGCGCTACCTGGGACGGCTCCGGCGTGAACTTCGCCATCTTCTCCGCCAACGCCACCAAGGTAGAACTCTGTCTCTTCGACGACGAAGGCAAGGAAGAAATCGAACGCATCGAACTGCCGGAATTCACCAACGAGATCTGGCACGGCTACCTGCCCGATGCCCGTCCCGGCACCCTCTACGGCTACCGCGTGCATGGCCCGTACGAGCCGCAGAATGGCCACCGCTTCAACCACAACAAGCTGCTGATCGATCCCTACGCCAAGCAGATCGTCGGCGAGCTGGAGTGGAACGATGCCCTGTTCGGCTACACCATCGGCCATCCCGATGGCGACCTCTCCTTCGACGAGCGTGACAGCGCCCCCTTCATGCCGCGCTGCCGGGTGATCGACCCCGCCTTCACCTGGGGTAACACCACGCATCCGCGTGTCCCGCGTGACCGCACCGTGTTCTACGAGACCCATGTGCGCGGCTACACCATGCAGCACCCGGCAGTGCCCGAGAACGCCCGGGGCACCTTCTCCGGCCTGCAGGAAAGCGAGGTGATCGACTACATCAAGTCCCTCGGCGTGACCTCCGTCGAGCTGATGCCGATCCACTACTTCCTCGATGACAACCACCTGCTGGAAAAGGGCCTGAGAAACTTCTGGGGCTACAACACCCTGGCCTTCTTCGCCCCACACTCGCGCTACATGGCCAGCCAGTCCATCGGCGAATTCAAGGTGATGGTCGCGCGCATGCACAATGCCGGCCTCGAGGTCATCCTCGACGTGGTCTACAACCACACCGCCGAAGGCAACGAGATGGGCCCGACCCTTTCGCTGAAGGGCATCGACAACGCCAACTACTACCGGCTGATGCCCGATGATGCGCGTTACTACATCAACGACACCGGTACCGGCAACACCCTGAACATGAGCCACCCCTGCGTGCTGCAGATGGTGACCGACTCGTTGCGCTACTGGGCGACCGAGATGGGCGTGGACGGCTTCCGCTTCGACCTGGCCACCATTCTAGGCCGCGAGCCGGACGGCTTCGACGAAGGCGGCGGTTTCCTGCATGCCTGCCGTCAGGATCCGATCCTGGCCGAGACCAAGCTTATCGCCGAACCCTGGGACTGCGGCCCCGGCGGCTATCAGGTCGGCAACTTCCCACCCGGCTGGATGGAGTGGAACGACACCTTCCGCGACACCGCGCGTGCCTTCTGGAAGGGTGACGAAGACAAGATCGGCGATTTCGCGAAGATCTTCCTGGGCTCCGGCGACAAGTTCAACCGTCGCGGTCGCAAGCCCTACTCGTCCGTGAACTTCGTGACCGCCCACGACGGCTTCACCCTGGCCGACACCGTGTCGTACAACGACAAGCACAACGAGGCCAACGGCGAGGACAACAAGGACGGTCATTCCCACAACCTGTCGTGGAACTGCGGCGCCGAGGGCGAGACCGACGATCCGGAGATCATCGAGCTGCGCTATCGCCAAATGCGCAACCTGCTGGCCACCCTCTTCCTCTCCCAGGGCACGCCCATGCTGCTGGCCGGGGACGAATTCGCCCGTACCCAGGGTGGCAACAACAACGCCTATTGCCAGGACAGCGAGATCGGCTGGGTCAACTGGGAGATCAGCGAGAAGAGCGCCGAGCTGCAGGAATACGTGCGCAACCTGATCGACCTGCGTCGCCGCTATCCGCTCCTGCGTCGTAGCCGCTTCTTCACCGGTGCCTACAACGAAGAACTGGGCGTCAAGGATGTCACCTGGCTGCAGCCCGGCGGCACCGAGATGGGCGACGAGCAGTGGCAGGACGGCAGCAACAAGTGCATGGGCATCCTGCTCGATGGCCGTGCCCAGCCGACCGGTATTCGTCGCAAGGGCGCGGATACCTCGCTGCTGATTCTGGTCAATGCTCATTATGACGTGGTGGATTTCACCCTGCCGGAAGTCCCCATGGGCGAGCATTGGTCCCTGCAGCTGGATACCAATCAGCCTGACCTGGATGCCGGCGACGTCTTCAATTTCGGAGACACCTATCAGGTCACCGGACGCTCGGTATTGCTGTTCGAGCTGACCCAGACCAAGCGGAGGAAGCGCCAGGCATGACGAACGCGCAACAGGGTTTTTCGTTCAAGGTCCTGACCATCAACACGCACAAGGGCTTCACGTCCTTCAACCGCAAGTTCATCTTGCCGGAATTGCGCGAGGCGGTGCGGACGGTGTCAGCGGACATTGTCTTCTTGCAGGAGGTATTGGGTACCCACGAAAAGCACCCGTTGCGCTTCGAGAACTGGCCGGCGGCGCCGCAGTACGAGTTCCTGGCCGATTCCATGTGGACCGACTTCGCCTACGGGCGCAATGCGGTCTACCCGGACGGCCATCACGGTAATGCGGTGCTGTCGAAGTTTCCCATCGTCAGTTACGACAACTTCGACATTTCCATCGCCGGTCCGGAAAAGCGCGGGATGCTGCATTGCGTCCTGCGTATCCCGGATCAGGCTGTGGATCTGCATGTCATCTGCGTGCATCTGGGCCTGCGCGAGAAACATCGGCAGATGCAGATGCAGCTGATCTGCGAACACATCAACTCCCTGCCCAGCGACGCCCCCGTCGTGGTGGCCGGGGACTTCAACGACTGGCGCCAGAAGGCCAACGACATCCTCGGCCAGGGCGCGGGACTCGAAGAGGTGTTCATGAAGACCGCAGGGCGACTGCCCAAGACCTTCCCGGCGAAGCGGCCCCTGCTCTGCCTGGACCGTATCTACACGCGCAACGTCAGCGTCGGGCGCCCACAGGTGCTGGGCAATCAGCCGTGGTCGCACCTGTCCGACCATGCTCCCCTGGCTGCGGACTTCCACCTATGAATTTCGAATGGCGGGACGGAAACCGCATTGCCTTGCTGGAAAACGGCGAGGACTTCTTCCCTCGGGTCTTCGAGGCGATCCGCGCGGCCGAGCGCGAGGTCATCATCGAGACCTTCATCCTCTTCTACGACAAGGTCGGCAAGGCCTTGCAGGAAGAATTGGTCGCGGCGGCCAAGCGTGGTGTCCAGGTGGACATCACCGTGGATGCCTACGGCTCGCCCGATCTGCCACGCGACTTCATCGATGAAATGGTGCATGCCGGCGTGCGCTTTCGCTACTACGATCCGCGTCCCCTGGTCATGGGTATGAGGACCAACCTCTTCCGCCGCCTGCACCGCAAGATCGTGGTGGTGGACGCGCGCCTGGGCTTCATCGGCGGGATCAATTACTCCGCCGAACACCTCGGTGATTTCGGGCCCGAGGCCAAACAGGATTACGCGGTGGAGGTCGAAGGCCCCATCGTCGATGACATCCACCGCTTCGCCCGCGACGCCATCAACTCCCCGGACGAAACCCACCGCTGGTGGGGCAAGCGCTCGCAGAAGCCGGCCAACAATCGCAATCCCGGCAATGCTCAGGCGCTGCTGGTATTCCGCGACAACGACGAGCATCGCGCCGACATCGAAAAGCACTACCTGGAGATGCTGCGCAATGCCAAGCGCGAGGTGGTCATCGCCAATGCCTACTTCTTTCCCGGCTACCGGCTGCTGCGCGAAATGCGCAACGCCGCCCAGCGCGGCGTCCGGGTGGTACTCATCGTCCAGGGTGAGCCGGACATGGCCATCGTCAAGGTCGGCGCCCAGATGCTCTACAACTACCTGGTCAAGGCCGGCGTGGAGATCTACGAGTACTGCCTGCGGCCCTTGCACGGCAAGGTGGCGACCATGGACGAGCACTGGTCCACGGTGGGTTCGAGCAACCTGGACCCCTTGAGTCTTTCGCTCAATCTCGAATGCAACCTGATCTTCCACGACCACGCCTTCAACCGTGAATTGCGTGGCCGGCTGGAAACCCTCATCCAGAATCACTGCGAGCACGTGGACAGCAGCAAGGTGCCCAAGCGCACCTACTGGCACCTGGCCAAGACCATGCTGGTGTTCCACTTCCTGCGCCACTTCCCCGCCTGGGTGGGCTGGTTGCCCGGGCATACGCCGAAGATCGAACTGGTCAGCCCGCCAGTGCAACCCGAGCTCGAAACCCAGGACCGGGTGGATTCCTCGATTTCAAGGTACCCACAACGATGAGCAGCCATAGCGACACCCTGGATCGTGCCGATGCCGATGCCGACGAGGACGGCCAGCAGGCCGCCAAGCCACAGAGTGGCCGCTGGGTCCTGGCCAAGAAGATCCTGACCTGGGCCTTCCTGATCGCGGTCATCGTGCTGCTGGTGATCTATGCCCGCAAGGTGGACTGGGGCGAGGTGTGGAAGGTCTTCACCGGCTACCAGTGGACCACCCTGGCCATGGCAGGCGGCCTCGTCGTGCTCTCGTACATCATGTACGGCTGCTATGACCTCATCGGTCGCGCCTACTGTGGGCACAAACTGGTCAAGCGCCAGGTGTTCCTGGTGTCCTTCATCTGCTACGCCTTCACCCTGACCCTCAGCACCTGGGTGGGCGGCATCGGCATGAGATATAGGCTTTATTCACGGCTAGGGCTTTCCAGCGGCACCATCACCCGCATTTTCTCCTTGAGCATCGCCACCAACTGGCTGGGCTATATCCTGCTGGCCGGCGGCATCTTCGTCAGTGGCGTGGTGGACATGCCCTCCAACTGGTTCGTCGGCGATACCACCCTGCGGTTGATCGGCGCCGGCCTGCTGGCCTTCATCGTCTTCTACCTGGCGGTCTGCGCCTTCGCCAAGCAGCGCGAATGGACGGTGCGCAAGCAGCGCCTGGCGCTACCCTCGCTGCGCATGGCCTGCCTGCAGCTGCTGGTGTCCTCGATCAACTGGATGGCCATGGCCGCCATCGTCTACCTGTTCCTCGGCCGCCAGGTGGACTACCTGCATGTGCTGGGCGTACTGCTGCTGTCGAGCATCGCCATGGTCATCGTCCATATTCCCGCCGGGGTTGGCGTTCTGGAAACCGTGTTCATCGCCTTGCTGGCCAACGATGGCCTGTCCCACGGCAAGATCATCGCAGCCCTCCTCGGCTACCGGACGCTGTACTTCATCGTCCCCCTGCTGATCGCTGCAGTGCTGTATTTCGGCCTGGAAAGCCGCGCCAAGAAGCTCAAGGTGAGCAATGACCGGCGCGAAGAACGCAAGCAGCAGGAAGCCAGCAGCCACTGACGGCAGTCAGCGATTGTTGGGTTGGTGCATCGAGATCAGCCGATAGAACTGGACCTTCCCGCCCTCGCTGGCGGGCCCCTCCGCGTCGCGCAGTCGCGCGCCGGCCTTGAAGTACAGGTGATGGCTGCTCCAGGCGCTGTCCAGTTGCAGACCTAGATCACCGGTACGAGAACCTGCGCCGTGGGCGCGCACGGTGAGGACGCCGCTGCGTGCCAGCTTGATGTCGTAGCTGAAGCGACTGGCCAGCGGCAGGCGTTCCAGCAGGATCACGTCCTTGGGGTTGTCGTCCGGACTTTCTCGCAGGCGGGCGATCAGCTTGCCTAGCTCCTGGCCCTTGTCGGCCATCGCGCTGTCCACCTGGTAGACCAGTTGCAGCAGGGCCTCGGCCGGTTTCAGCGGCGCACTGGCCTGATCCTCGATCTGGCTGAGGATGACTTCGGGCCGTGAGGGCACCTGCTGCACGGCTGCTTCGGCCTGCAACAGCGCATCGGCCTCGCGATACTTCCAGGAATAGGCACTGCCGTCGGGCCGCGTTTCCCGCAATTCGGTGGCGGGATAGTCGTCGAAGGCCTGCGGGGTACCGGTGACCGGGACCCAGAACACCAGGGAACCGCCCTCACCCCGGTAAAGATAGGGACTGCGGAAATTGCTGCTGTTCAGCTCGGCGGTGGTTACCTGGGCCACGGGCAAGGGCACAGGTACCGTCAGATTCCATTCGGCGAGATCGATCATGGGGTTCTCGGTTGCCAGACGCCCGCCAAGCATCGCCCAAATTGGCGATGCCTGTCAGCGTGACGCGCCCATCCCGAGCGCTTCGCGGAAGATCAGCCGTGCGGCTTGAACACCAGCAGGCCGAGTGGGGGCAGCTGCAGGTTCAGCGACGCCGGCTGGCCGTGGGCGGCGATTTCCTCGGCGGCGACGCCACCGCCGTTGCCCAGGTTGGAGCCACCATAGCGCTCGGCATCGCTGTTGAATATCTCCTGCCAATGGCCCAAGGACGGCACGCCCACCCGGTAATCGTGACGTGGGACCGGGGTGAAGTTGGCGATCACCAGCAGCGGGCGCTGCTGGGCGTCCTTGCGCAGCCAGGCGAAGACACTGTTACCGTTGTCGTCGCCGACCACCCAGTCGAAGCCCTCGGGCAGGTGATCGCGCTGGTGCAGGGCCGGCTCGTGGCGATATAGCTGGTTCAGATCGGCCAGCAACTGCTTCACGCCACTGTGGGTGCCGTGTTCGAGCAGGAACCAGTCCAGCTCGCGATCATGGCTCCATTCCCGCCATTGGCCGAACTCGCAGCCCATGAATAGCAGCTTCTTGCCCGGATGCGTCCACATGAAGCTGAGATAGTTACGCAGGTTGGCGAATTTCTGCCAGATATCGCCGGGCATCTTCTCGATCAGCGAGCCCTTGCCGTGCACCACCTCGTCGTGGGAGATGGGCAACACGAAGCGCTCGGACCAGGCGTAGACCAAGCCGAAGGTCATCTGGTGGTGGTGGTACTGGCGATACACCGGGTCTTCTTCCACGTAGTGCAGGCTGTCGTGCATCCAGCCCATGTTCCACTTGTAGTCGAAGCCGAGTCCGCCCTCGCTCGTCGGTGCGCTGACGCCTGGCCAGGAGGTCGATTCCTCGGCGATGACCAGAGCACCGGGCGCCTCTTCGTGGACCACGTCGTTGAGATGGCGCAGGAAGGCGATGGTCTCCAGGTTTTCCCGACCGCCGTGGATGTTGGGCATCCACTCGCCCTGCTTGCGCGAATAGTCGCGATAGAGCATGGACGCCACCGCATCCACCCGCAGGCCGTCGATGTGGAAGTGCTTCAGCCAATGCATGGCCGAGGCCAGCATGAAGCCGTGCACCTCATGGCGCCCCAGGTTGTAGATGTAGGTATTCCAGTCCTGGTGGAAGCCCTCGTAGGGGTGCTCGTACTCGTAGAGCGCGGTACCGTCGAAACGGGCCAGGCCGTGCTCGTCGGTGGGGAAATGCGCCGGTACCCAGTCGAGGATGACGCCGATGTCGGCCTGGTGGCAGGCGTCGACGAAGGCGGCGAAATCGGCCGGCGTACCGAAGCGAGAGGTAGGCGCGAACTGGCCGAGCGGCTGGTAGCCCCAGGACCCGCTGAAGGGGTGCTCCATGATCGGCAGCAGCTCGATATGGGTGAAACCCATCTCGCGGATGTAGGGGATCAGGTGCTGGGCGAGCTCCCGCCAGCTGTAGAGCCGGCCCTCATCGCCACCCTCGCGGCGCCAGGAGCCGGCGTGCAGCTCGTAGATGGACAGCGGCGCTTCCAGGCCCTGGCGTTCACGCCGATGGGCCATCCAGTCCTGGTCGTGCCAGGTGAAGGGCTTGTTGTCGGCCACCACGGACGCGGTGCGCGGTGGCAGCTCCGCGGCCAGGGCGATGGGATCGGCCTTCAGCGGCAGCACGCCGTGCTGGCCGAGGATCTCGTACTTGTAGGCGGTACCGACCGGCAGGCGCGGGACGAACAGCTCCCAGACCCCGCTGTTGGCGCGCAGGCGCATGGGCAGGCGGCGCCCGTCCCAGGCGTTGAAGTCGCCCACCACCGACACGCGCCGGGCATTGGGCGCCCAGACGGCGAAGCGCACCCCCTCTACCCCGTCGACCTGGCAGCGCTGGGCGCCAAAGGTCTCGCCGAGGTTGCGATGGCGCCCTTCGTTGAACAGATAGAGATCGGTCTCGCCCAGCAGCAGGCCGAAGGAATAGGGATCTTCGGTCTCCTGCACCCCGCTCGGCCAACGAATGACCAGCTTGTAGGGCGCGGTGTAATCCAGCCGGGCGACGAACAGCCCGGGCACGCGCCCGGGTTGCATCTGCGCCAGGGAACGGCCGCTCATGCGGTCGACCAGTTCGACGCCCAGGGCGTTGGGCAGGAAGGCGCGGACGATCACCCCGTCGCCGTCGGCATGGGGGCCGAGGATGGCGAAGGGATTGCCGTGCTCGCCACGTGCCAGCGACTCGGCCTCCGCGGCCGAGAGCCGGGCGTCGTCCAGGGGGGCGACGGGGGCGGTGGTGTGATCGGTCATACGCGGGCTCCAGACAAGAGGGTCTCGACGATGGCAGCGACGCCACGTAGCGGAATGTTGATCCAGGTGGGTCGGTTGGCGGCCTCGTAGCCTATCTCATAGACCGCCTTCTCCAGGCAGTAGAGATCCAGCGCGGCCTGTTCGCCACGCTCGCCCCAGGTGTGACCGATATCGGCCGCGGCAGCGCGGTAGGCATCCAGGAAGGCCGCATAGGACGAGGTGCGGTAGGTCTCGGCGGCTTGGGCACGCAGGCGCATATGCTCTTCCGAGGTATCGGCACCGGCATTGCTCGCCTGGGTGACCATGGCCGCCGCGTAGTCGAAGGAACGCAGGACACCGGCGACGTCCTTGTGCGGGCCGTACTTGCCACGCCGCTCTTCCAGCGACCGCGCCGGCTCGCCTTCGAAGTCGATGAGAATGGCATCGTCCTGAGCCACCAGCACCTGACCCAGGTGCAGGTCACCGTGGACACGGATACGCAACCCGCCAGCCACGTCGCCGGCGAGGGCTTCGATGCGCTTGGCCAGGGCGGCGCGCTTGCCGACCAGGCCTTCGAGCAGCTGCTGGCTGGTGGCATCCAACTGCTCTCGCATGCCTTGCAGCGTATCCAGGGCACCGTCCACCTGCTGGCGAACTCGCTGCGCCAGGGCCTTGGCCGCCTTGGCATCCACCTTCTCGGGTGCGAAGGCCGGGTCACTGGTGGGCTGCGCCAGGACGAGGTGCATCTCACCGAGACGCTTGCCCAAGACCCCGGCGAAGGCGATCAGGTCGCCCATGGCGGTGAACTCGTTTTCCACCCCGGAGATGCCTCCGCTGAGCAGATCGCGGGTGACCCGATCCAGCCCGTCCAAGCTCCAGGTCCAGGCATCGCCCTGGTTGTGGATGTGCTCCTGCACCAGCATCAGCACATGGGGCGTGCCATCCGGCGCGATGCGTTGGGCCACCGCATGGGTGGCGGCGATATTGGCGAAGCCGGCCTGGGCCAGGAAACGGCCCATTTCCACTTCCGGATGGATGCCCGGGGCCACCTTGCGGATCAGCTTGAGCATCAGGTGATCGCCAACGATCAGCGAGCTGTTGGACTGCTCCACCCCTAGGTGCTTGATCTCGGTCTCGGGGTCCAGTGCGAGGTCGGTGTCGTCATAGACCTCGAAGCTCAGCTCCCCAGCCGGCGACGCGAGCTTGGCGCCTTTGCGGAAAGCATCGAACACGCCATGGACGAAGCTGGTCAGGGCGAAGGCATCGGTGACCAGGCCCACCCGCCGTACGTGGCGGATACGCGAGATGGCCAATTGGGTCGCCAGCGGACTGCAGTGCTGGTCTTCTTCGGCGAGGAAGCCCAGTGGCAGGGCGTAGCGCTCTTCACCCTTGGCATTGGTCACCACCACCTCGCTGAACATCACCGGCAGCTTGGGCGTGTTGATCTGGGCGGCGTAGTCCAGGCGCACGCCAGTGATGGCCTCGTCCTTGGAACCGAACCAGCGGCGCTTGGGCAGATACACCGGCAGCACCTCTTCGAAGATGCGCCGCGGTTCGCCGTCGAGCAACTCCTGCAGGTTGCGCTTGATGACCACCGTCTGGTAGTCGGGCATCGGCGCCGGCGGCTCGGTGTGCCAGGCGGGCATCTGCTCGTTGCCGGCCAGATAGAACCAGTAGAAGCCATAGGGCGGCAGGGTCAGCATGTAGGGCAGCTGGCCAATGGGCGGGAAGGCACTGCCGCCGATCATCTCCACCGGTACCTGGCCGACGAAGCTGGACAGGTCCAGCTCCACCGCTTGGGCGGCGCGGGAGACGTTGGCCACGCAGAGAATGGTCTCGTGCTCGCCCTGGGCGTTGGTGAAGTCGCGCAGGTAGGCCAGGATGCGCCGGTTGGTAGGCGACAGCATCTTCAGGGTGCCGCGGCCGAAGGCCTTCTGCTGCTTGCGCACGGCGAGCATGCGCCGCGTCCAGTTGAGCAGCGAGTGCGGATCGCGGGACTGGGCCTCGACGTTGATCGCCTGGTAGCCGTACAGCGGGTCCATGATCGACGGCAATACCAGGCTGGCTGGGTCGGCGCGGGAGAAGCCGCCGTTGCGGTCGACCGACCACTGCATCGGTGTCCGTACGCCATCGCGGTCGCCCAGGTGGATGTTGTCACCCATGCCGATCTCGTCGCCGTAGTAGAGCGTCGGGGTGCCGGGCATGGACAGCAGCAGGCTGTTGAGCAGCTCGATCCGCCGCCGGTCGCGCTCCAGCAGCGGCGCCAGGCGCCGACGGATGCCCAGGTTGATGCGCGCGCGGCGGTCCGAGGCGTAGTAGTTCCAGAGATAGTCCCGCTCGCGGTCGGTCACCATCTCCAAGGTCAGTTCGTCGTGGTTGCGCAGGAAGATCGACCACTGGCAGTTCGGCGGGATCTCCGGGGTCTGGCGCAGGATGTCGGTGATGGGGAAGCGGTCTTCCTGGGCGATGGCCATGTACATCCGCGGCATCAGCGGGAAGTGGAAGGCCATGTGGCATTCGTCGCCGTCGCCGAAGTACAGCTGGGTGTCTTCCGGCCACTGGTTGGCCTCGGCCAGCAGCATGCGGTCCGGATAGTTGGCGTCGATCTCGGCGCGGATTTCCTTGAGCACCGCGTGGGTCTCGGGCAGGTTCTCGTTGTTGGTGCCGTCGCGCTCCACCAGGTAGGGAATGGCGTCCAGGCGCAGGCCATCGACGCCCATGTCCAGCCAGTACCTCATGATGGAGATGACCGCCTTCATCACCTGGGGATTGTCGAAGTTCAGGTCCGGCTGGTGGGAATAGAAGCGATGCCAGAAGTACTGGCCGGCGACCGGGTCCCAGGTCCAGTTGGACTTCTCGGTGTCGAGGAAGATGATGCGGGTGCCGTCGTACTTCTGGTCGTCATCGGACCAGACGTAGAAATTGCGCGCCGCCGAACCTTTCTTGGCGCGGCGGGCGCGCTGGAACCAGGGGTGCTGGTCGGAGGTGTGGTTGATGACCAGCTCGGTGATCACCCGCAGGCCCCGGGCATGGGCCTCGGCGATGAACCTTTTGGCATCGGCCATGGTGCCGTAGTCGGGATGGATACCGCGGTACTCGGCGATGTCGTAGCCATCGTCACGGCGTGGCGACGGGTAGAACGGCAGCAGCCAGATGGTGTTCACGCCCAGGCTGGCAATGTAGTCCAGCTTGTCGATCAGGCCGGGGAAATCGCCGATACCGTCGTTGTTGGAATCGAAGAACGACTTCACGTGCACCTGGTAGATGACCGCGTCCTTGTACCACAGCGGATCGTCGATGAAGGCGGCAGGTTTGCGGGAACGAGCTTTATTAGGTTTTGCCATGTCGTCTGTTCCTTAACAGGGCGTTCGAATCGAAGGCGTGCACCGGCCGCTCGGGCGGCTCGGGGTAACGACGAATCCGAACAGCGCCAGCACAGGGCTCTGCCCTGCTCCGCGCCGCCCGGGTCGCCTGGTCATAGCGTCAGTGGGCCGGCTGGATGCGCCAGATGCCGAAGGGCATCGCGGGCTCCAGGCGTGTCCATTGGGTCTTGCCGTGCCAGGCCCAGCGGTGGCCGGTCATCAGGTCCTCGCCGTGAGTGGTGGCGTGGTCGTCGAGCCCCAGCTCCCATAGGGGCAGCTCGAAATGACCTTCCTGGGCATTGAAGGGGTCCAGGTTGATGGCGACCAGAACGAAATTACCCAGGTCATCGGTGCGCTTGCCGAAGTAGAGGATCTGGTCGTTCCAGCAGTTGTAGATCTTCAGCCCCAGGTGAGTCTGCAGCGCCGGGTTCTGCCGGCGGATACGGTTGAGCTGGGCGATCTCGGCCATGATGTTGCCCGGCGCGTAGAAATCGCGCGGCCGCAGCTCGTACTTCTCCGAATCCAGGTACTCCTCCTTGCCCGGCGTGAGCGGCGCGCCCTCGCAAAGTTCGAAGCCGGCGTACATGCCCCAGAGACCGGAGCCCATGGTGGCCAGGGCCGCCCGGATCAGGAAGCCGGGTCGGCCGCTGGTCTGCAGGAAGGTCGGATTGATGTCCGGGGTGTTGACGAAGAAATTCGGCCGGTAGCAATCACGCAGCGGCGGCTCGTTGAGCTGGGTGAAGTATTCGGTCAGCTCGGCCTTGGTGTTGCGCCAGGTGAAGTAGGTGTAGCTCTGGCTGTAACCCACCTTGCCCAGGCGCGCCATCATCGCCGGCTTGGTGAAGGCCTCGGCGAGGAACATGACGTCGGCGTCGCGACCGCGGATGTCGGCAATCAGCCACTCCCAGAACGGCAGCGGTTTGGTGTGGGGGTTGTCGACGCGGAAGATCTTCACGCCCTGCTCTACCCAGTGCCAGACCACGTCGCGCAGCGCCAGCCAGAGATCGGGAATGGCGTCCTTGGCGTAGAAGTCGACGTTGACGATGTCCTGGTACTTCTTCGGCGGATTCTCGGCATAGCGCATGGAGCCATCCGGGCGCCAGGAGAACCAGCCCGGATGCTCCTTGAGCCAGGGATGGTCGGGCGAGCACTGGATGGCGAAGTCCAGGGCGATCTCCAGGCCATGATCCGCAGCGGCGGCAACCAGCGCGCGGAAGTCTTCCAGGGTACCCAGTTCGGGATGCACGGCATCGTGGCCGCCATCCGGGCTGCCGATGGCATAGGGACTGCCCGGCTGGTCCGCGCCAGCACCCAGGGTGTTGTTCTTGCCCTTGCGGTGCGCCAGGCCGATCGGATGGATCGGTGGGAAATACAGCACGTCGAAGCCCATGTCGCGCACGCGCGGCAATTCACCGATCACGTTGCGGAAGGTACCGTGGCGCTGCGGGTCGTCGGTGATGGAGCGCGGGAAGAGTTCGTACCAGCTGGCGAACTCGGCGCGGATCCGCTCGATATCCAGTGGGTATTCGATGCTGTGGGTCAGGTGCTCGTAGGCATCCACCGGCGCCATGGCCTGACTCGCCTCGGCCGCCAGCAGGATGGCGACCTTGTCGCCTTCGCTGGCGGCCTGATCCAGGCGCTGCAGCAGGGCCTCCAGCGGTCCCCGTTGCTCGCCTTCGGCGCGGGACAGCGCCTGCTCCACATGGAGGCGGCCTTCCTGCAATTCCAGGTTAAGCGGCACCGCCGCGGCATGCTTCTTCTCGATCTCGTAACGGTAGGTACCCCAGACATCCCACCAGGCCTGCACCACGAATTCGTAGCGCCCCACTACCGGCGGAGTGAAGTGGCCACGCCAGAGGTCATTGGTTTCCAGCGCCAGCGGCGCCTGTTGCCAGTTCTCGTCGCCCTCCTGGCGCCAGAGGATCGCGGCGGCGAGCTTGTCGTGCCCATCGGCGAAGATCTTGGCGGTCACTTCGACGACCCGACCGGCGATGCCCTTGGCCGCGAACTGGCCATTGTCGACCGCTGGCGTGACCGACTCGATGGCGATGCGCGGCGTTTGCGCGGCGGTAGCGGGGTCGAGGGAAAGGGTGGAAAAAGAACCGGGGAGATCGGTGTTCGACATCGAGCCTGACTCCATTTTGGACGCGTGATCTTTGAGACGCATGAAAGGCCGTGTCGCCAAGACGATACGGCCTAGGTCGGGACCCCGCGACTGCTGACGTCCTAGCCAGGCTAGCCAGCTGGCGACTGCTCCATGGGCGGAAGCGTGCGGCACCTGGAGCGACAGGCGAGAACCTCGCCAGCGATCGTCCCAGACAGCCGCGGCAGCTTCGCTACAGGAAACGCTCGCGCGGGTGTGTCTGAAAGAGTCTGAGCCACAGGGAAGCGCAAAAGTTCAGCGCCTGAGCTTCGCCTGACGCTTGCCTTAATTTCAAATAATTAATTTAAAAACAATAGCTTAAGAATTAAATGAAAAGTCAGATATCAGGTTGAGAAATTGGCCTCGTGAACAGCGTTCATTCAGCCAATCGCCTTGCTTCTCTCCGATCTAGCCCGATGAAGTTAATGACTATTCACTTTATCCATATATCGCAAGCCATTGATTCTACTGAAAAGGTGTATAGGGTAATTCCCGCTTGTGCGCACTGCGTCTATAGGTGTTGAGGATGATTGCCAACGTCGCCGGGCTCACGGGCTTGCCTTCGAGAAAATCATCGATCTCGGCATAGGTGATGCCGAAGGCGTCCTCGTCCGCCTTGCCGGGAGACAGGGATTCGAGGTCCGCGGTGGGTATCTTGTGCACCAGCTCGGCAGGCGCACCCAGCCATTCGGCTACGGCCCGTACCCGCCGCTTGTTCAGGCCATGCAGCGGTGTGAGGTCACAGGCGCCATCACCGAACTTGGTATAGAAGCCCATCAGGGCTTCCGCCGCATGGTCGGTGCCTATCACCAACCCCCGTCGCGCGCCGGCCACCGCGTATTGGGCGATCATGCGCTGGCGTGCCTTGATGTTGCCCAGGGTGAAGTCCTCGTGCAGCTCGTCGTCGAAGGCTACTTGCGCTTCCCGCACCGAGGCGAGCATGGCATCGCTGGCCGGCTTGACGTTGACGGTATGGGTCTCATCGGGCTGGATGAATTGCAACGCGCGCTGGGCATCCTCTTCATCTCGCTGGACGCCGTAGGGCAGGCGCATGGCGATGAATCTCAGCCGCGCATTGCCGCTTTCCTCGCGCGCCCGCTCCACCGCCAGTTGTGCCAGGCGGCCGGCGGTGGAGGAATCCACCCCTCCGCTGATCCCCAGGACGTAGCTTTCCTGCCGACTGTCGAGCAGGTAGTGCTTGAGGAACTGGATGCGGCGCTCCGCTTCTTCCGCTGCATCGAAATGCGCGGGTACCTGCAGGGCCTGGATGATGTCGCGCTGCTGGGCGTCGGTCATCGGGCGTTCTCCTCGCGTTCGCGTTCAAGACGTTGATGGTAGGGGACCACGCCTGCCAGGCTGTGCCGGGCCGCCGCCAGCTGGACGGCTTCGCGATCGCCGGAAAAGTGCCGGGTTTCAGCATAGAGCACGATGTCGTCGCCCACTCGATAGCCCCAGGCGAAACAGACGGTACCTTGGGGGATGCCGTCGGCGCCGCCAGGTCCGGCCAGCCCGGTATTGGCGATGGCCACCTGGGCCGGGCTGTCGCGCAGGGCGCCGGCGGCCATCTCCCGCGCCACCGCCTCGCTGGTGAGGTTATGCCGCTCGATGGTCTCCGGCTTCACCCCCAGCAGGCGCTGCTTGGCCTCCGGGGAATAGACGACATAGCCCGACTCGATGCAACTACCACTGCCAGGTACTTCGGACAGCAAGCCCACCACCTTGCCGGCGGTGCAGGACTCCGCCGTGGTGAGCTGCAGCTCGTGCTCCTTGAGATAGTCCAGCATGGACTCGATGATGTTCATGGACGTCTTCCACCAAACCGCTTTCACCCCCCTTGGAAGAGTGGCGAAACGGGGAAGTTCGCAGCCTGCCGTGGGCGATCGTTCCAGGTCGGCCGGGGTATCGATGTCGAGCTGGATGCCGGCGTCGGCGACCTCCAGCTCTAGTACCGATGCCTGGCGCAAGAGCCGTTTCGCTCCCTCGTCGCCGCTGAGCTGGGCCAGCGCCGCGGCAAAATTCCGACCAAAGAGCACTGGATGCCCGCGGCGACCCGCGTGGACCGGCACGACGATCCGCTCGGCCTGATGCAGTCCCAGCAGCCGGTGCGCCGTGGCGGGCTGCACGAACGGCATGTCTCCCAGGGCCACCAACCAACCCGCGGCGCTGGAGGTTGCCTTCACCGCCGCGGCCAGGCTGTCGCCCATGCCGGTCGTGGGCAGGCTCAGCACCTGCAGCCCTTCCCGGCGCGCCAGTTCCGCGCGCCAGGCGAAATCACTGGAGACCACTGCCAGGCAGGGCAAGCCAAGACCGCGCCAGAGGCGAAAAGTCGCCTGCAAGACGCTGAGGTCGGCACTGCCAGGGAGCGACGCCTGCAACTTGTCGCCCCCACCTGCTGCGCGGAAACGACGACCGGCGCCGGCGGCCAGGATGAGGATCTGTACCGGCGCCACTGCTAGGCGACCTGCTCCACCGCTACCAGGGCCCGTTTTTTCTGGGTGAGCGCGATGCCATTCTTCACCGCCACCACCTCGGCCAGCAGCGACAGGGCGATTTCCGGCGGCGTGTGGCTGCCGATGTGCAGGCCGATGGGTCCGTGCAGGCGATTGATGGCCGCCACCGGTACCTCCAGCTGCAGCAGCCGATCACGGCGCTTGTCGTTGTTGCGCAAGGAGCCCAAGGCTCCAACATAGAAGGCGTCGGATTGCAGCGCCGTCAGCAGGGCCAGGTCATCCAGGCGTGGATCATGGGTCAGGGCCACCACGGCGGTGCGCTCGTCCGGCCGGATCGCCAGTACGGCGTCGTCCGGCATGCCAGCGATGAAACGCGCCTGCCGCGTCTCCCAGCCCAGGCGGAATTCCTCGCGCGGATCGCAGACCAGCACCTCGAAATCGAGCATGGCGGCCATATCGGCCACGTACAGCGAAAGCTGCCCGGCACCGATCAGCAGCAGGCGCCAGCGCGGCCCATGCACCAGGCGCAGGCGCTGGTCGTCCAGGGTCACGGGCTGGTCCCGGGTCGCCGCGGCAATACGCACCTTGCCCGTCGCCAGGTCCAACTCGCGCAGGGCGAGCTCATGGCCGTCACAGTGCTCCAGCAGCTGTGCCACCCAATGCCAGTCGTCGACACGCTCCTGCACCAGGCGCAGGGTACCGCCGCAGGGCAGGCCAAAACGCGCCGCCTCGTCACCCGAGACGCCATAGGTGATCACCTCGGGACGCTCGCCGGCGAACTGGCCGGCATGCAGCCGGGCGATCAGGTCATCCTCGATGCAGCCACCGGACACCGAGCCACAGACCTGGCCGTCGTCCCGCAGCGCCAGCATGGCACCCGGTGGCCGCGGCGAGCTGCCCCAGGTCTGGACCACGGTGAACAGGCTCACCCGGTGGCCGCCCTGTCGCCAGGCCACCGTGGTACGCAAAACTTCTTGATCGACACTGTCCACGCCCACACCTCTCTGCCCTGCGCCTGCGGCGGCAAATCATCGTTCGGGGGTAGAACCCAGCGACGAAGCGGGGTTCCCTGCGGCGGAACCCCGTGGATCGCCGGCCTATCCATAGAGGACACCCCCACCCTGGAGAACGCCCATGCCCCGCTCGATTTGGAAAGGTGCCGTCAGCTTCGGCCTGGTGCACATCCCCGTCTCGGTCGTCTCGGCAACCCGGCAAGCGGGCATCGACTTCGATTGGCTGGACGAGCGCAGCCTGGACCCGGTGGGCTACAAGCGCATCAACAAGAACACCGGCAAGGAGGTGCCCAGCGAGCACATCGTCAAAGGCGTCGAGCACGGCAAGGGCCAGTACGTGGTGCTCAGCGACGACGAGATCCACAACGCCCTGCCCGCCGCCACCCGCACCATCGACATCCTCACCTTCGTCGAGGCGCGCGAGATCTCCATCCTGCACTTCGAGAAGCCCTACTACCTGGCACCGGACAAGAACGGTGAGAAGGTCTATGCGCTGCTGCGTGACACCCTGAGCGCCGCCGGCAAGGTCGGCGTGGCCAACCTGGTGATGCACACCAAGCAGCACCTGGCGGTGATCATGCCGTTGGGCGACGCCCTGGTGCTGAACACCCTGCGCTGGGCCGACGAGGTGCGCTCCACGGATGACGTCGGCCTGGAAGGCCTGGACGCCAAGGTCACCAAGAAGGAGGTGGACATGGCCCAGCGCCTGGTGGACGACATGACCGAAGCCTGGGACCCGACCCAGTATCACGACACCTTCAGGGACAACGTCATGGCCCTGGTCGAGCGCAAGCTCAAGGACGGCAAGCTCGAAGCCGTGACCGAGGAACCCGCAGAGGAAGACAGCGGCGCCGACGTCATTGACCTCACCGAATTGCTGCGCCGCAGCCTGGGCGGCAAGCGCCAGGACAAGGACGAGGCGCCCAAGGGCAAGACCGCCAGCCGCTCCGGTAGCCGGCGCAGTTCGGCCGCCAGCCGTACGCGCAAGGCCAAGTGAGGAACGCCGCCATGGCCAGTTCCACCAGTGAATACAACCGCAAGCGCAACTTCGACATCACCGCCGAACCGCGCGACGACGATAGCCCACGCAAGACCAAGGGCGGCGCAAGCTTCGTCATCCAGAAGCACGACGCCCGCCGCCTGCACTATGATTTCCGCCTGGAGCTGGATGGCACCTTGAAGAGCTGGGCAGTGCCCAAGGGTCCGAGCCTGGACCCCGGCGAGAAGCGCCTGGCGGTCCAGGTGGAGGATCATCCCCTCGCCTATGGCAGCTTCGAAGGCAGTATCCCCGAGGGCCAATACGGCGCGGGCGACGTCATCGTCTGGGACCGTGGCCAATGGCAGGCCGAGGGCGATGCCGCCGCGGCCTACGCCGCCGGCAAGCTCAAGTTCGAGCTCAGGGGTGAAAAGCTCAGGGGCCACTGGACCCTGGTCCGCACCCGGTTGCAGGGCCACAGCGACAAGCCCCAGTGGCTGCTGATCAAGGAGCGCGACGACGAGGCGCGGGATAGCGCGGACTACGAGGTGACCACCGCCGAGCCCGACAGCGTGTTGAGCGACAAGACGCTGCCCCGCTTGGAGCAGCCCACCGCCAAGGGCAAGACCACCGCCAAACCCAAGGCCACCAAGGCGCCAGCGCGCCAGAGCACGGCCAAGGCGCGCAAGGCCAAGCTGCCCGAAACCCTGGATGCGCAGCTGGCTACCCTGGTCGACAGCCCACCGGCCGGCGACTGGCTGTACGAGGTGAAATACGACGGTTACCGTCTACTGGCTCGCATCGAGGGCGAGCACGTTCGCCTGTTCACCCGCAGTGGCAACGACTGGACCGCGCGCCTGCCGGAGCAGGCCCAGGCCCTGGCCGCCCTCGGCGTGGAGAGCGCCTGGCTGGATGGCGAGATCCTGGTGAACGACGCCCAGGGCGTGTCGAGTTTCCAGGCCCTGCAGAATGCCTTCGAAACCGGCAAGGCCTCGCGGATCCGCTATTACGTCTTCGACCTGCCCTATCTCAACGGCGCGGATCTGCGGGATGTCCCTGTGGAGCAGCGCCGCGAATTGCTGGGCAAGCTGCTGGAAGACCACAACGACAGTGACCTGCTGCACTTTTCCGCCGCCTTCGAAGTCCCGGCCGATCGCATCCTCGGCAGCGCCTGCGAGCTGGGCCTCGAAGGGGTGATCGGCAAGCGCCTCGGCAGTCCCTATCGCTTCCGGCGCAGCAAGGACTGGATCAAGCTCAAGTGCGCCCATCGCCAGGAATTCATCATCGTCGGCTATACCCCGCCCAAGGGTGGTCGCCAGCATCTGGGGGCGCTGCTGGTCGCCCTGCACGATGACCAGGGCCAGCTGCGTTACGCCGGCAAGGTCGGTACCGGCTTCACCGCGGCCACGCTCAAGCGTCTGCATGAGAAATTCCAGCCGCTGATCGTCGAACGGCCAGCGGTGACGGATCCGCCCAAGGGCGCGGCCTATCGGGAGGTGACCTGGCTCAAACCCGAGCAACTGTGCGAGATCGCCTATGCCGAGATGACCCAGGATCGCATCGTGCGCCAAGGCGTCTTCCACGGCCTGCGGGACGACAAGCCGGCCCAGGAGATCGGCCTCGAAACGGCGACGCCGGCGCGTGAGGCCGAACGCCCGGCGAAAGCGGCCAAGCCTGGCAAGGCCAAGGACGCCGAGGTGGCCGGCGTGCGCATCAGCCATCCGGAACGGGTCATCGACGAGGCCAGCGGCGCGCGCAAGCTCGATGTGGCGGGCTATTACGCCGCCGTCGCGGACTGGATACTGCCGCATCTGGACGATCGGCCCGTAGCCCTGGTGCGCACGCCCGAAGGCATCGCCGGCGAGCAGATCTTCCAGAAGCACAAGCAGACCCTGGCGATTCCCCATATCCGCGAACTCGACCCTGAGCTGGACCCGGGCCACGCCCCGCTGATGGTCATCGACAGTCGCGACGCTCTGATCGGCGCTGCCCAGATGGGCACCGTGGAGCTGCACACCTGGAACGCCACCGCCGACCGTATCGAGCGGCCCGACCGTTTCATCCTCGATCTCGACCCCGACCCCACGCTGCCCTGGTCGCGCATGGTGGAAGCGGCCGAACTCACCCTCACTCTGCTCGACGAGCTCGACCTGCAGGCCTTCGTCAAGACCAGTGGCGGCCGCGGCCTGCACCTGGTGGTACCGCTGGATCGCCGGCAGGACTGGGATACCGTCAAGGCCTTCGCCCAGGCCGCAGCCCAGCACCTGGCCACTACCCTGCCCAAGCTGTTCGCCGCCAAGATGGGTGCCCAGAATCGCCAGGGCCGCATCTTCGTCGACTACCTGCGCAATCGCCACGGCGCCACCACGGTCTGCGCCTTCTCCCTGCGCGCCCGCCCGCATCTCGGCGTTTCCGTACCGGTGGCGCGCGCGGAGCTGGCTTCGCTTGAGCGAAGCGACCAGTGGCACTTCGACACCCTGCTGCAACGGCTCGAAGGGCTCAAGGACGATCCCTGGGCCGGCTATGCCAAGGTGCGCCAGGGTCTTACTCAAGCCCGGCGCGAGCGCCTGGGCGTGGCTTGACGACACACCTGCCGTCGCCAACGTCGGTCCAAGCGAAACCCGCCAGCGCTCCCCATGGTCTGCACATAAGAGCGTTGTCGTGGACAGCGCCGTCGCCAGCCACGGGATGGAGCCGATGTTGATCGATCTGGATAGCCTTCAGGACACCCTGGATGAGTGGGCCTACGAAGAGGTCACTCCCGCACTGCTGCAGCAACGCCTCCAGACGCTCAATCAGCGTGGCCTCGACCGCCTGCCACTGCCTGGCCAGGGTCGGACCCTGGAACGCTGGCGCGCCCTTACCCAGGTCGCCAAACTCGATCTGGGCCTGGCCAAGCTCTATGAAGGCCACACCGATGCCCTGGCCATCCTCGCCGAACTGGATGGTTTCACCGCCCCGCTGGACAGCCTCTGGGGCGTCTGGGCGGCCGAGCCGCCGGATGCTCGCCTGCTGGTACGTTACGGGGCTGACAGCATGGTCACCCTGCACGGCCGCAAATCCTGGTGTTCGGGTGCTTCCCTGGTCAGCCACGCCTTGGTCACCGCCTGGATGGATGATCACCCCATGCTGGTGGCGGTAGAAATGAACCAGCCTGGCGTCGAGGTCACCCAGGACGGCTGGCGGGCGATAGGAATGCAGGCCACCGGCAGTGTCGATGTGCTGTTCGACGGAGCCGCTGGCGTACTGGTCGGGGCGCCCGGTCGCTATCTGCATCGTCCCGGCTTCTGGCACGGTGGCGGAGGCATCGCCGCCTGCTGGTTCGGCTCCGCCACCGCCCTGGCCGATACCCTCAGGGCCTACTGCAAACGCCATCGCGAACCCCATGCCCTCGCCCACCTGGGCCATGTGGATGCGGCCCTGCTCGGCGCTGCCACTGCCCTGCGCCAGGCTGCCGACTGGATCGATCAGCATCCCAACGCCGATGCGCGCTATCGCATCTGCCAACTGCGCGCGCTGGTCGAGCAAGGCGCCGAAATCGTCGTGCGCCATACCGGGCGGGCGTTCGGTGCCGCGCCCCTGTGCCGGGACGCCTATTGCGCTCGCCACATGGCCGACCTCCCCGTCTACCTGCGCCAGAGCCACGCCGAGCGTGACCTGGCGGTCCTGGGTGATCTCAATCTGTTGGAGGGTGCACCGTGGCAACTGTAGGAGATCGTCAGATCCAGGGCGCGGGTACCTCGCCCGAAGCCTGGGCGCAATGGGTCGGCTTTGCCGACATGCCCGACATCGAGGCTGCCCAACTGGTCCCGCCCGGCCATCGCGCGGTGATCGTCGCGCCCCACCCGGACGATGAGATCCTGGGCTGCGGCGGCCTGCTCCATCTGCTCAACGAACTCGGTCGGCGCCTGGCGCTGGTGGCCGTCACCGACGGCGACGGCAGCCATCCGCAGTCGGCCCTCTGGCCGGCAAGTCGGCTGCGCAATACCCGGCCGCTGGAAACCCGCGAGGCCATGCGCCGGCTGCATCTGGAGCGCGCCACCGTGACCCGCCTGGCGATCCCGGATGGCCAGGTGAGCGAACAGGAAGAGGCGCTGCAGCGGCGCTTGCTCGATATGCTCACAGCGCAAGACGTCGTCTTCGTGACCTGGCGCCTGGACGGCCATCCTGATCATGAAGCGACCGGCCGCGCTGCCGTCGACGCCTGTCGCCAACGCGGGATCCGCTGCATCGAGGTACCCATCTGGACCTGGCACTGGGCTGCTCCCGGCGATCCCCGGGTGCCCTGGGAGCGCGCCCGCCGGCTCAACCTGGGGCAAGACGTGCTGGCGCTGAAGAAGCAGGCGGTCAATGCCTTCGGTAGCCAATTGAGTGAAGACCCTAGCACCGGCCAGGGGCCGATCCTGCCACCCGCGGTGATCGCCCGCCTGACCCGTGCCTGGGAGGTCTATCTGACGTGACCGTCTCCATGAGCTACTTCGATACCCTCTATGCTGGCAGTGACGACCCCTGGGACTATCGCCACCGCTGGTACGAAGCACGCAAGCGTGATCTCACCCTGGCGATCCTGCCACACCGTCGCTACGCACGGGGCTACGAACCGGGCTGCTCCACCGGTGAACTGTCCCGCCGCCTGGCCGAGCGCTGCGATCAGTTGCTGGTAAGTGACGGCAATGTCTCCGCGGTGGACACCGCCCGCGCGCGGCTGGCCGATCAGCCGCACGTGGAGGTGCATCATCTGCTGCTACCCGATGCTTGGCCGGAGGGTGCCTTCGACCTCATCGTCATCAGCGAGATCGGCTATTACCTCGGCGAGCAGGGCCTCAACGCCCTGCTGAACCACGCCCACAGCGCCCTGCTGCCCGGTGGAGTGCTGCTCGGTTGCCACTGGCGCCACCCCATCGAAGGCTGTGCCCTGACCGGCGATCAGGTCCACCAGCGCCTGGGTGCCCTGCCCGGTCTGTATCGCCTGAGCCAGCTCGAAGAAGCCGATTTCGTCCTCACCCTCTGGTCCTCAGACCCCACCTCCGTCGCCCGCCTGGAGCAGCTTCTATGATAGGTGCCGTGATACCAGCCCATAACGAAGAGCAACACGTCGAACGCTGTCTGCTATCGGTCCTGCGCGCGGCAAGGCATCCCGCGCTGCTGGGCGAAGAGGTCCAAGTCGTCATAGTGCTCGACAGCTGTACCGATAGCACCGCCGACATCGTCCGCCAGTTGCCCGTGACCATGCTGGAGATCTGGGCCTGCAACGTCGGGATGACCCGGGCGATGGGCGCAGCCCACCTGATCCAGAAGGGCGCCCGCTGGCTCGCCTGCACCGACGCCGACTCCGAGGTCGCGCCGGACTGGTTCGCCGCCCAGCTCGCCTACGGCGCCGACGCCGTCTGCGGCGTGGTGGAGGTGGACGACTGGACGGCTCATTCCGCCGGGCTACGGGCCCGCTACGAAGCGGCCTATCATGACCGCGAAGGCCATCAACACATCCATGGCGCCAATTTCGGCATCGCCACCTCGGCCTATCTACGGGTAGGCGGCTTTCCCGCCATGGCGGCGAACGAAGACGTCAGTCTGGTAGCCGCGCTGAAGGCCGACGGTGCCGACATCGCCTGGAGCAACAGCGTGCGCGTAAGGACCAGCTCGCGCCTCGACTGCCGTGCACGCGGCGGGTTCGGCGATTATCTTAGCCTGCTCGGGGCCACGGCCTGACACTCAGATACCCAGGGCGAAAGCCCTGGGTGTTGCGCCGAATTGCCGGCGAAAGGCCGCGATGAAGGCCGAGGGCGAGTTGTAGCCGCAATCCAGGGATACCTCGGTGACCGCGGCGCCCTCTTCCAGCCGCTCCAGGGCACTGATCAGCCGCAGCCGCTGACGCCAGGCACGGAAGGTAAGCTGGGTCTCTCTCAGGAAGGTACGGCTCAGGGTCTTCTCCGAAGCCCCCAGCACCTGCGACCACTGCGCCAGGGTGCGCTCGTCCGCTGGATTGGCCGCCAGGGCCTCGCACAGCTGGCGCAGCCGTCCATCCTGGGGCGCCGGCAGGGACAGCCCCACTTCCGGCGCCGCCTGCAGTTGATCGAGCATCACCGAGACCAAGCGGCCGTGCGCACCGGCCTCGTCGTACTCTCGTTCGAAACCGCTGAAGGTCTTGATCAGCTCGCGGATCAGGGCACTCACCGCGATCACCCGGCACTGACTGCCCACGTAGGGTGCCGCCTCGGCACTGACATAGAGGCTGCGCATCTCCGCCCGTGGCGAAGAACGCACCTGGTGCTCCACATCGGCGGCGATCCACACCGCCCGCTGCGGCGGCGCCACGTAACTGCCCTCGGCGGTGGTCACCATGAGCACACCCTTGATGGCATAGGACAGCTGTCCCCAGGGATGCCGATGCCAGGGCGTCCAGGCGGGCTGTGCCAGGGATTCGACCCGCGCATAGAGCCGGCGCGGCAGGGAGGCAAGCTCGGGAACCAGGCGCTCGACGGCGACCTGTCCGTTTGGCGATATCATTGGGGCTTTTCGCGTTAGCCGGATAAGTCGGTAGACGATAGCCTTCCAGGCTACTCGTACACAACCGCACACAACTCGAGAGTGACCATGGCTCGTACCCGCCTGATGCCCGACAACTTCACCCTGCTGCTGGTTACCACGGTGATCCTGGCCAGCGTACTGCCCTGTCGGGGCCTCGCCGCCCAGATCGCCAACGTGGTGACCAACATCGCCATCGGCCTGCTGTTCTTCCTCCACGGTGCCAAGCTGTCGCGCCAGGCGCTGGTCGCCGGCGTCACCCATTGGCGCCTGCACCTGCTGGTCTTCAGTTTCACCTTCATCGCCTTTCCGCTGCTCGGCTGGGCCCTGCAGCCGCTGCTGGCGCCCCTGGTCACGCCCGAGCTCTACCTGGGCGTGCTGTTCATGTGCGCCCTGCCGGCCACCGTGCAGTCCTCCATCGCCTTCGTCTCCATGGCCCGCGGCAACGTCTCGGCGGCAGTGTGCAGCGCCTCGCTGTCCAGCCTGATCGGTATCTTCCTCACCCCACTGCTGGTGCGACTGCTGCTCGATGCCCACGGCGGCTCGGACGGCCAGAGCACCCTTGATGCCATCACCAAGATCTGCGTCCAACTGCTGCTGCCCTTCATCGCCGGCCAGTTGTTGCGCCCGGTGATCGGCAAGTGGGTGGATCGCCACAAGGCCTCGCTCAAGTTCGTCGACCAGGGCTCCATCCTGATGGTGGTCTACACCGCGTTCAGCGCCGCGGTGATCGAGGGTCTGTGGCAGCAGACGCCAGTGCTGTCGCTGGTCGGCCTGGTGTTCATCTGCGCCACCCTGCTCACCCTGGTGCTGCTGGCCACCCGCTACAGCGCGCGCCTGCTGGGCATGAGCAAGGAAGACGAAATCACCGTGGTGTTCTGCGGCTCCAAGAAGAGCCTGGCCACGGGCGTGCCCATGGCCAAGGTGCTCTTCGCCGGCAGCACCATGGGTCCGGTGCTGCTGCCGATCATGCTGTTCCACCAGATCCAGCTGATGGTCTGCGCGGTGCTTGCCCAGCGCTATGCCCGGCGCCAGGTGGTGGAAGCCGCGCCTGCGGCGGCGGTTCCCCTGCCCAAATGATCCAATCCGTGAGCGAGGCGCCTGCTCAGCGCGCCTCGTCTTCGTGGATCGGCTTGCGCATGGTGACCCACTCTTCCGCGGCCGTGGGATGGATGCCCAGGGTGTCGTCGAAACAGGCCTTGGTCGCCCCCGCCTTGAGGGCGATGGCCAGGCACTGGATCTGCTCGCCGGCATCCGGCCCGACCATGTGGCAACCCAGCACCTGGTCGCTGTCGGCATCCACCACCAGCTTCATCAGCGTTCTTTCCTGGACATCGGTCAGGCTGAGCTTGGTTGGCCGGAAGCTGCTCTGGAAGATCTTCAGCCGATGACCGCGGCTGCGCGCCTCTTCCTCGCTCAGGCCGATGCTGGCCAGGTTGGGCAGGCTGAACACCGCGCTGGCGATCAGATCGTAGTTCAACGGCCGGTAGCTGTCCGGGTTGAACAGATGGCGCGCCAGGGTCATGCCTTCGGCCAGGGCCACCGGGGTCAGCTGCACCCGTCCGATGACATCGCCGATGGCGTAGATCGACGGCTCCGCGGTCTGGAAGGTCTCGCCCACCTGCACGAAGCCGCGCTCGTCCAGGGCCACGGCAGTGTTCTCCAGGCCCAGGTCATCCAGCATCGGACGCCGGCCGGTGGCATAGAAGACGCAGTCGGCTTCCAGGACGCGACCGTCCTTGAGCGTGACCTGCAGGGTACCGTCGGCGGCCTTGTCGATACGCGCGACGTCGGCATTGAACTGCAGGTCGTGGCCGCGCTTGGACATCTCGTCACGCAGGTGCTCGCGCACGCTGCGGTCGAAGCCGCGCAGGAACAGCTCCCGGCGATACAGCAGCGTGGTCTGGGCACCGAGGCCCTGGAAGATCGAGGCGAATTCCACGGCGATATAGCCGCCACCCACCACTACCACCCGCTTGGGTAGCTCCGGTAGATAGAAGGCTTCGTTGGAAGTGATGGCGTGTTCGCGCCCCGGGAACTCGGGCACGTCAGGCCAACCACCGGTGGCGATGAGGATGCGCTCGCAGCGATAACGCTGGCCTTCCACCTCGACGGTATGGGGATCGAGGATGCGCGCATGGGCTTCCAGCAAGGTCACCCCGCTGTTGACCAGCAGGGCGCGATAGATGCCGTTCAGGCGGCGGATCTCGTGATCCTTGCTGGCGACCAGGGTGTTCCAGTCGAATGCCGGTACCTCGGCGTCCCAGCCGTAGCCCCGCGCCTGGCGGAATTCATCGCGAAAGGACGCGCCGTAGATGAAATACTTCTTGGGCATGCAGCCCACGTTGACGCAGGTGCCTCCCAGGTAGCGGCTTTCCGCTACCGCCACCCGGGCACCGAAGTCGGCGGCGAAGCGCGCGGCACGTACCCCGCCCGAACCGGCACCTATCACGAAGAGGTCGAAATCATAGGTCGTCATGGAACACTCTCTGGGTTTCTGCTGGCGTCAGCATAACGCAAGCCGCCGCCGGCTATGGTCGCCGGGCCAATCGCCAGAAACGACAAGGCCACCCGCAGGTGGCCTTGTCGACTGCACGGCAGGCTTAGAGGGCCTTGTACAGGTGCTCGAAGCAGAAGTTGGTGGCTTCGACGAAGCCTTCCGCGCTGCCACAATCGAAACGCTGACCCTTGAACTTGTACGCCAGTACGCAACCGTCCTGGGCCTGCTTCATCAGGGCGTCGGTGATCTGGATCTCGCCACCCTTGCCCGGCTCGGTCTGCTCGATCAGGTCGAAGATGTCCGGAGTCAGGATGTAGCGGCCGATGATCGCCAGGTTGGAGGGAGCATCCTCCGGCTTGGGCTTCTCGACCATGTTGTTCACCCGGTAGATGTCGTCACGGATCATCTCGCCGGCGATCACGCCATACTTGTTGGTCTCGTTGGCCGGCACTTCCTGGATGGCCACGATGGAGCAACGGAATTGGTTGTACAGCTTGACCATCTGCTTGAGGACGCTGTCGCCTTCCAGGTTCAGGCAGAGGTCGTCCGCCAGCACCACGGCGAAGGGCTCGTCACCGATCAGCGGGCGGCCGGTCAGGATCGCGTGGCCCAGGCCCTTCATCTCCACCTGACGGGTGTAGGAGAAGGTGCAGTTGTCGATCAGGTTACGAATGCCGACCAGGTACTTTTCCTTATCGGTGTTCTTGATCTGGCTTTCCAGCTCATAGCTGATGTCGAAATGGTCTTCCAGCGAACGCTTGCCACGACCGGTGACGATCCCGATCTGATGCAGACCCGCTTCCAACGCTTCCTCCACGGCGTACTGCACCAGAGGCTTGTTCACGATGGGCAGCATTTCCTTGGGCATGGCCTTGGTCGCGGGGAGAAAACGAGTGCCATAGCCGGCTGCCGGAAACAGACATTTGGTGATCATGGGAGTCCTTTGATCTGACGTGAAGGCAAAACGAACGGCGGTCTATCCAGCCGCTTGTCGCATACAATGCCCGAAGCGCGCGGCGCTGGAAATAGCCAGACAAGGGCGCTCACTGGACGTGCGAGTAGGACTCCAGGAATCCCGTCCGGTTCTGCGCAAAGCGTCAAAGAACTGCTATCGTCCAAAGTTTGGAACCAGCGTCACGACTCCGCGGATAGATCTCGACATGAAGAAATGGATGCTCCCGTTGCTGTGTGTTTCCCTTGCCGGCTGCTCGTTGGGCGGCCATCACGAGGCAGCCGAAACGCGCCCGCTCAGCGAGGAACAGACCACCCTGCTGCGCCAGAACGACCTGCTGCAAGCCAAATTGCTGGTGCTGGGCGGAAGTGAAGAACAGCTCCGCCTCGCCGATGCCCTGCTGCTGCGCAATGGTGGGCAGAGCGCCGATGGCGAAGTGGAATTCTACCGCGCGGTGATCGCCATCAAGCAGGGCCCGCAGACCGACGATGTCCTGGACCTGCTCAATCGCTCGGCCGACCGTCGCTATCCGCTGGCCTATGCCCTGCTCTATCGGCTGTATGCCGACCCCTTCCTGATCGCCGAGGCCGATCCCATCCAGGCGCAGACCTACAAGAGCGCCTATGCGGACCTGGCGGTGGCCAAGAGCGGCTATCCGTCCTTCGAGAAAGCCGTCGAAGTGACCCGCCAGCTGGCACCCTGAGGCCAGAGCCGCCCCTCTAGTACGACCTTTTGCGGCCGGTCACACTCTGAAGACGGCAAATGAGACGAGGTTCGGGCTTTAGCGGCAGGAATGATGTCAATTGGCCGCATGACGATAGCATCGCGCTACCTCGTCATGCAGCCAAGAGCCACGTCCATGTCCATGCCCACGCTTGGCAAGACCGCTACCGACATCGCTGCCGCTCGCCAGGCGATTCGCCGCCTGGTCCTGGCTCTGACGGCCATTCTGACCCTGGCCCTCCTGCTCACCCAGCTACCGACCTTCATCAACGCCTCCAGCGGCGAGACCTGGCAGTTGCGTGGCGGCCCGATCCCGCTCATGCAGAACCCCTCCATGCCCGAGCGCAGCCTGCTGGCCAACCGGCAGCGAATCACCATGATAGAGCCCGGAGATCGCGTCCTGGTGCTGGAAAGCATCCCCTTTCGTCCGTGGAAGAAAGTAATGGTGGTTGGCAAGGACAATTACGTCGGCTGGATCCGCATCATTCCCACGCTGGGCGCCACCCGGGTGGAATGACATTGGCTTCGGGCAACTGCACCGCTCATCAACGTATCGCGAGCACCTGCGCGATACGCGTGACGTGCCAGTGATACCAGCGCTCCCGACCCAGCCGCTGAGCCAGGCGATGCTCCGGGTGGGCGCCCCAGGCGGCTGCGCTCGGCCATCCGGCCATAGTCCGGATCTTCCTCCGCACGCTGCGAGACGAAGATGACGGTCACACAGCCCTCGGGCAGTTCCAGCCGGCTCATGCGACCTCTCCCCGATTGGCGATGACGGCCTCCAGCCAAGCCCGTACCGCTATCGGCACCTGACCGGCGAGGGCCTCGCGTTCGGGCTGGTACAGGGTGCCGAAATAACAGGGCTGGCCTGTTAGTTCGAAGGCGACGGGCAACCCTTCCTCATCCCAGGCCAGTACCCGCCAGCCCGCCGCGAGCAGTGCCGGCAGGTAATCGGGATTCACCCCGAAACGGCAGTGGTAGGCAGCCTGGGCCGCTTCACGCCCCTCCGCGCCAACCAGACGCGATCCAGGCACCAACTGGATGCGATTCCGCACCTCGACGCGCGCGCAACTCAAAGGCGCCAGCAGCGCGCGCGGGGTCAGGGGATCGTCCTCGGCATGGGCGGCGTCCGCCCACCCCAGCACCGAGCGCGCGTACTCCAGCAAGGCGTATTGCAGACCGCCACAGGTCCCCAGAAAGGGCAGGCGGCGCTCGCGAACGGTGCGAATCACGGCCAGCACGCCCTCGCGATTACGGTAAGGGCTGCCCGGTACGCACCACAGCCCGTCACAGTCGGCCAGCTCGCCATTGGCCTCCAGGGTGGGCAACCAGCGCGCCCGCAGCGCCACGTCCAACTCCGCAGCGGCAAGGGCCAGGGCCTGGGGAATGGCCTGATGCGCGACGATGGCAGGGTCCTGGTCACCCAGGAGTACGATTTCATAGGACGCCATGACGGATACCTGCAATCGCCGGGGAAAAGTGCCAGCCACCTTAGAACGACGATTGCAGATGTTTAATAGGCGTAGCGGTCAGCACAACTGGCAACGCTGCACTATCAGGGAGAGCGGAGCGGCCTCGGTGCAGGCCGCGCCACGGTCGAGGGAGACAAGGACTGAAACGGGCCACGCCAAGGCACCGCCCCCGCCACCCACCGACCGCGACATCCCGATGCAGCCCGACGCCCGCGGCAAAAGCGCCGCCGGTGTCAGGCAGTCAGGCGCACTCCCTCAGTCAGGGCGCCGGATTCGGCTGGGAAACGTGGATGGCCTCGATGGCCTTCAGGGTCTCGGCATCCAGCTCCAGCTCGCTGCTCGCCAGATTGCTTTCCAGCTGGGCGAGCGAGGTGGCGCCGATGATGTTGCTGGTCACGAACGGCCGGTTGGTGACGAAGGCCAGGGCCATCTGCGCCGGGTCCAGACCGCGCTCGCGAGCCAGTTCGACATAGGCCTGGGCAGCGCGCTGCGCCTGCGGATTGCTATAGCGCTGGAAGCGCTCGAACAGCGTCAGGCGGGCCCCCGCAGGTCGTGCCCCGTCCAGATACTTGCCCGCCAGCACGCCGAAGGCCAGCGGCGAATAGGCCAGCAACCCGACCTGCTCGCGTATGGCCTGCTCGGCCAGGCCCACCTCGAAGCTGCGATTGAGCAGGTTGTAGGGATTCTGGATCGAGACCACCCGCGGCCAGCCGCGCGTCTCGCTCAGGTGCAGGAACTGCTGCACGCCCCAGGGCGTTTCATTGGAGAGCCCGACATGACGCACCTTGCCCACCCGGACGAAACCGTCCAGGGCTTCCAGCGTCTCCTCGAAGGGCGTGAAGGCGGCATCGGTATGCTCATAGCCCAGTTGACCGAAGAAGTTGGTGCGGCGATCTGGCCAGTGCAGCTGGTACAAATCAAGGTAATCGGTGTTCAGGCGCTTGAGGCTGGCATCGAGGGCGGCCGTGAGATTGGCCTTGGTGAACGCCAGGCCGCCATTGCGGATGTAGTCCATGTCACGGCCGGGGCCGGCCGCCTTGCTCGCCAGGACCCAGTCGGCTCGCTCGCCGTGCTGGCGAAAATAGTTGCCGATGATGGTCTCGGTGCGGGTATAGGTCTCGGCGCGCGGCGGTACCGGATACATCTCGGCGGTATCCAGCAGATTGACGCCGGCCGCCTTGGCAACCCGGATCTGTTCGAAGGCTTCTGCCTCGGTGTTCTGCTCGCCCCAGGTCATGGTGCCCAGGGAAATGGCGCTCACCTTCAGCTCGGTTCGGCCCAGGGATCGATAGTGCATGGCAAGCCTCTTTCGCGGTCGAAACCGCAACGTTAGCAGGACTTCCAAGCGAAGCCCAACTCGTCAGACAATTTGAACTACCCCCTGAATCGGGTTGCCCTCCCCTTGGTGCAACGGCCATGGCCGCTTCGCCCACGGATGACCTCAACCTACCCAGGCGGGTGCCCGTAGAGGACCGGCGCGGCACTCCGGAGTGACATCATGAAAGCTGTGGTTTATCAGGGCCCACGCGACGTCGCGGTCAAGAACGTCGCGGACCCCCGCATCGAAAAACCCACCGACGTCCTCGTCAGGATCACCACCACCAACATCTGCGGTTCCGACCTGCACATGTACGAAGGCCGCACCAGCTTTGAAAGTGGCCGGGTCTTCGGCCACGAGAATCTCGGCGAGGTGGTCGAGGTCGGCCTCGGCGTCGATCGCATCAAGGTCGGCGACCGGGTTTGCCTGCCCTTCAACATCGGCTGCGGTTTCTGCGAGAACTGCGAGCGCGGGCTGACCGGCTTCTGCCTCACCGCCAACCCGGGCGTCGCCGGTGCGGCCTACGGCTTCGCCGACATGGGCCCCTACCAGGGCGGCCAGGCGGAGTTGCTGCGGGTGCCCTATGCCGACTTCAACTGCCTGGTACTGCCCGAGGACGCTGCGGAGCGCGAAGACGACTACGTGATGCTGTCCGACATCTTTCCCACCGGCTGGCATGCCACCGAGCTGGCCGGCCTGCGCCCGGGGGAATCCATCGCCATCTATGGCGCGGGCCCGGTCGGCCTCATGGCCGCCCACTCCGCCATGATCCGTGGCGCCTCCGAGGTCTATGTGGTCGACGATCAACCGGATCGCCTGGCGCTGGCGGAAAAACTCGGCGCCAAGGCCATTCACGCCAAGGAAGGCGATGCCGTGGAGCAACTGCTCAACCTCACCCACGGGCGCGGTACCGATCGTGGGTGCGAGTGCGTCGGTTATCAGTGCTGTGATCACCATGGGCACGAAGTCAATCACCTCACCATGAACAACCTGGTGGCCTCGACACGCGCCACCGGCGGTATCGGCGTGGTCGGGGTATTCGTGCCCCAGGACCCAGGCGGCCAGAACGACCTGGCCAAGCAGGGCAAGATGGCCTTCGACTTCGGTAACTTCTGGTTCAAGGGCCAGCAGATCCGCACCGGCCAGGCCAACGTCAAGAACTATAACCGCGAGCTGGCGCGGCTGATCCATGCGGGCAAGGCGCGACCCTCGCAGATCATTTCCCATCGCCTGAGCCTGGCCGAGGCGCCAGAAGCCTATCGCCATTTCGATGCACGGGACGAGGGCTGGACCAAGGTAGTACTCAAGCCGGCCGCCTGAGCCTCTTCACTCTCGCCGGGAGCGCTCCAGGATGAGCCGCTCCCACCTATTATCGTGGCCCAGCAGCCGTTCGCTGGTGATAGGCGCCGTGTTTAAAGCCTCTTCAAAGTCTCGCGAGCTAGAGACAAACAAGGCCTAGGGGGCCCCACGAAGATAGCTGAGGAAGCGGATCGGACCCGCGCTCGGGTTTACGAGTGATAAATGAGCATTGCGACGGGGCCGCCTAGGTGGGGCTGGCCTTCCAGGCCATTTTCAACGCCGTTGGCCGACGTGCAGCAGACTTTAAACAGGCTCTTAGGCTAGGATGGCGCCGCCCCGAATTCCGGGGCCTGGGTTCCCTCACCCCAGGCACTTTCAAAAAGGCCCGCTCATGCTAAAACGTCTCGACTCCGCGCGCCGCACGACGGTCGCCGCGCTGGTTGCTTTCCACGTCCTGATCATCATCGCCAGCAACTATCTGGTGCAGTTGCCACTGCAACTATTCGGCTGGCACACCACCTGGGGCGCCTTCAGCTTCCCCTTCATCTTTCTCGCCACCGACCTTACCGTCCGGGTCATGGGCAAGGCTGCGGCACGCCAGGTCATCGCCCGGGTGATGCTTCCGGCGCTGCTGGTGTCCTATGTCGTCTCCGTGCTGTTCCAGGACGGCCAATTCCAGGGCTGGGCGGCATTGGCGGCGATCAACGTTTTCGTCCTGCGCATCTCGCTGGCCAGCTTCTGTGCCTATGTGCTGGGCCAACTGCTCGATATCCAGGTATTCGACCGCCTGCGCCGCTCGCGCCACTGGTGGCTGGCACCCACCGTCTCGACCCTGTTCGGCAATGCCCTCGACACCCTCGCCTTCTTTTCCGTCGCCTTCTGGCGCAGCGACAATCCCTTCATGGCCGCCCATTGGCCGGAAATCGCCCTGGTCGACTACGGCGTGAAGCTGACGGTAAGCCTGATCCTCTTCGTACCGCTCTACGGCATGTTGCTACGGTCCCTGCTGCCCGAGGCGCTGGCGCGTCGTCCAGACCTGGCCTGAGTCCGCAATGGCTGGCCGCCGCGCCCTGGTTCGTATACGAAAAGTCGTCGAGCACCGGCACTTTTCGTCCAGAACCCAGGCCTAGAGTAAAGCGTCGCTAACTCAACCAGGTCTCATCATGCTCACCACCGCCCTCGCCCGCTTTCCTCGCCTGGAATTGCAGCCCTCCGCCACCGCGCTGGACTTCCTGCCGCGGTTGTCGGCCGAATTGGGGCGAGCGGTCTACTGCAAGCGCGACGACACCACCAGCCTGGCCCTCGGTGGTAACAAGGTGCGCAAGCTCGAATACCTCGTCGCCGAAGCCCTGGCCGAAGGCGCCGACACCCTGGTGACCGCCGGCGCCATCCAGTCCAACCATGTTCGCCAGACCGCCGCGGTCGCCGCCCAGCAAGGGCTGGCCTGCGTCGCCCTCCTGGAAAATCCCCTTGCCACCCAGGATGAGGGTTATCTCCAAGGTGGCAATCGCCTGTTGCTCGACCTCTTTGGCGCCGACATCAGACTGGTGGCCGCCCTCGACGATCCGCAGCACCAGCTGCAAGCCGAGGCCCAACGCCTGCGCCAACTGGGTCGTACGCCCAAGGTGATTCCCGTGGGCGGCTCCAATGCCCTGGGCGCCCTTGGTTACGTCCGCGCGGGTCTGGAACTGGCCGACCAGCTCGACGCCCTGGCGTTGCAGCCGGCTACCATCATCGTCGCCTCCGGCAGTGCCGGGACCCAGGCCGGTCTGGATCTGGCCTTCAATCAGCTGCGCCCCGCTATCCCAGTGCTCGGCATCACCGTGTCCCGCACCGTCCAGGAGCAGTTACCAAAAGTCGCCTTGCTCAGACGGCAACTCGCCGAGCTGCTAGGCCTTGCCGATCCTGCGGTAGCGCCCCGGCTACGCGACGGCTACCAAGGCCCCCGCTACGGTGAACCCAACCCCGGCACCCTGGCGGCCATTCGGCGCCTTGGGCGTCTGGAGGGACTGGTGCTGGACCCCGTCTACACCGGCAAGGCCATGGCCGGCCTGCTGGACCTGGTCGCCTGCGAGGAGCTGCCACCCGGCCCCCTGGTTTTCGTCCATACCGGCGGGGCACCAGGCACCTTCGCCTACCAACACTGGCTCGCGTGAAGCGCGATCTGGGAACTTGGCATGTCGTCAGTCGTTTTTGCACTAAGGTTGTCTCATTAGACTCTGGCATAGTGCGGCCGCTCATACCTACAAGGACCCTTTCCATGCGCAAACCCCTCTCCCACCGTCTATTCCGCAGCGCTGCCCTGCTGCTCGCCCTGGGCCTGGCCCATCAGGCCACCGCCCAGGCGGAAGACCTGTTGCAGACCGTCAAGCAACGCGGTGAATTGGTCGTCGGCCTGGAGGGCACCTACCCGCCCTTCAGCTTCCAGGACGAGCAGGGCCAGCTGGCCGGCTTCGAGGTGGACTTCGCCAAGGCGCTGGCCAAGGAGCTGGGGGTGAAAGCCAAGATCGAGCCCGGCAAGTGGGATGGTCTGCTGGCTGCTCTTGAGTCCCGCCGCCTGGATGTGGTGATCAACCAGGTGACCATCAGCGAAGAGCGCAAGAAAAAATACGACTTCTCCACGCCCTACACCGTGTCCGGCATCCAGGCCCTGGTGCGCAAGGACGACGCCAACACCATCAAGACCGCCGCCGATCTCGCCGGCAAGAAGGTCGGCGTCGGCCTGGGTACCAACTACGAGCAATGGCTACGCCAGAACGTGCCCCAGGCGGACGTCCGCACCTACGAAGACGATCCCACCAAGTACCAGGACCTGCGCGTAGGCCGCATCGATGCCATCCTCGTCGACCGCCTGGCCGCCCTGGAATTGCTGTCCAAGACCAAGGACCGCCTGGCCCTGGCCGGCGAGCCCTTCAGCCGTCAGGAGTCGGGCATCGCCGAACGCAAGGGTGATCCGGAATTCCACGCCGCGGTCGACCAGGCGATCGCCAAGCTGCGCGCCGATGGCACCCTGGCCAAGATCTCCGAGAAGTGGTTCAAGGCTGACGTCACCCAATGAGCGACACGCTGCAGCTCCTGCTCGATTCGCTGCCCTTCCTGCTGAAGGGCGCGATCTGGACGGTGGTCCTGAGCCTCGGCGGCATGTTCTTCGGGCTGCTGCTCGGCTTTGGCCTGGCCCTGCTGCGACGCTCCGCCAATCTGCTGCTGCGCAGCGTCGCGCGGCTGTACATCTCGTTCTTCCGTGGCACACCGCTGCTGGTGCAACTGTTCGTCATCTACTACGGGCTGCCCGAGCTCGGCCTGCAGCTCGATCCGCTACCCGCGGCGCTGATCGGCTTTTCGCTGAACATGGCCGCCTACACCGCGGAGATCATCCGCGCCGCCATCGGCGCCATCGATCGTGGCCAGTGGGAGGCCGCCGCCAGCATCGGCATGACGCCGCTGCAGACCCTGAGACGCGCCATCCTGCCCCAGGCCCTGCGCATCGCCCTGCCACCGCTGGGCAACAGCTTCATCTCCCTGGTGAAGGACACCTCCCTGGCGGCCACCATCCAGGTACCGGAACTGTTCCGTCAGGCCCAGTTGATCACCGCTCGCACCTTCGAGATCTTCAGCCTCTATCTGGCTGCCGCGCTGCTCTATTGGGTGCTGGCCAGCCTGCTGTCCACGCTGCAGAACCGCCTGGAACGGCACTACGGTCGCCACATCAACGAACGGGGTCAGTCATGATCGAAGTGCAGGGGCTGTTCAAGTCATTCCGGCAGCAGGCCGTGCTGCAGGGCATCGACCTCAGCGTGGCCCAGGGCGAGGTGGTCGCCATCATCGGCCCCAGCGGCTCGGGCAAGACCACCCTGCTACGCTGCCTGAATCTGCTAGAGACACCCGACGCCGGCACCATCCACGTAGGCGATCTGAGCATCGATGCGGCGCGCCCCCTGAGAGCCCAGCAGGCGGCGATTCGTCGGCTGCGCCAAAGCGTCGGTTTCGTCTTCCAGAACTTCAATCTGTTTCCCCATCGCACCGCGCTGGAGAACGTCATCGAGGGGCCGATCATCGTCCAAGGGCAGAGCCGCGACGCGGCCCTCGCCCATGGCCGCGAACTCCTGGCCAAGGTCGGCCTGGCGGACAAGGCCGACACCTATCCAGGTCAGCTCTCGGGCGGTCAGCAGCAGCGGGTCGCCATCGCCCGGGCGCTGGCCATGCGCCCCCAGGCGATCCTCTTCGACGAACCCACGTCGGCGCTCGACCCGGAACGGGTGGGCGAGGTGCTGGAGACCATCCGCGCCCTGGCACGAGAGGGGCGTACCCTGCTCATCGTCACCCACGAAATGGCCTTCGCCCGCGACGTCGCCCACCGTGTGCTGTTCATGGACGGCGGGCGCATCGTCGAGCAAGGCAGCGCGGCCGAGGTCTTCAACCAACCTCGCGAGGAACGAACCCGGCGCTTTCTCGCCAAGTTCGTGCGTGACCAGGCTGCTGCCGACTACTCCTGAGCCAAGCCGGCGCAGCCCTGCAGGCTGGCCTGACTCACGTTGCTGTTGGCCGGCACCCCATGGGTCAGCCAGACGTTACCGCCGATGGTCGAACCCTGGCCGATGGTGATGCGGCCGAGGATGGTCGCCCCCGCATAGATCACCACATCGTCCTCGACGATGGGATGCCGCGGATGCCCCTTCTTGAGGCTGCCATCGGCGTCCGCCGGGAAGCGCTTGGCGCCGAGGGTAACGGCCTGATAGATGCGCACCCGGTCACCGATGATGCAGGTCTCGCCGATCACCACGCCCGTACCATGATCGATGAAGAACCCCTCACCGATCTGGGCGCCGGGGTGGATGTCGATGCCCGTCGCCGAATGCGCCCGCTCGCTGACCATCCGCGCCAGCAGCGGCAAGCCGCTGCTATAGAAGTGATGAGCGATGCGATGATGGATCATCGCGTAGATGCCGGGATAGCACAGCAACACCTCGTCCACGCTGCGCGCCGCCGGGTCGCCCTGGTAGGCGGCGATGACATCGGTATCGAGCAATCGGCGTAGATCCGGCAAGGCCAGGGCGAAGGCCTGGACCAGACGCCGGGCCTCATCCGTGCGATTGGCGCCGTTCTCGCCCCGCTGCTTGGCGAAATAGTCGAGCTCCAGCTTCGCCTGGATCATCAGGGCGTTCAGCGCCCGCTCCAGCTCGAAGCCCACGTAGAAGTCCTCGCTCTCCTGCCGCAGCTGATCCGGGCCGAGGCGCAAGGGAAAGAGCGCGCCGCTGAGGGACTCGATCACCGTCGCCATCACGCTGCGGGAAGGTAGCTCGCGGCCACTGAATTCGCGGAAGCGCCCGTGCGTTTCGCGCCACTGACTACGGGCGGCATGCAGTTCGTCGACGATGCGACCCAGCTGCCAATCATTGCCACCGGTGGATTGCCCGTTAAATTCGTTCATGAGTCATCTATCCAATTGCCAGACTGCCGAGGATAAAGTATCCGGTCATCCCTGACAGCCCACGCCGCCCAACGCGCGGTAAGCTGTCACCCCTCGCCAACCAAGGAGCGCCCCATGCTCGCCTCCCCCCTGGTCACCGCCACCTGGCTGCAGGAACAACTGGGCCGTACGGACCTCATGATCCTCGATGCCAGCCTCTACCTGCCCAACGAGCCCCAGGTCGCCGATGAAATCTATCGGCAACAGCATCTGCCCGGCGCCCTGCGCTTCGATATCGAACACTTCTCCGACCCGGATACCTCGTTGCCGCACATGGTGCCCAGTGTCGGTCGCTTCGCTCGCCTCGCCGGCGAGCTGGGGGTCACCCCGGATACCTTCATCGTCGCCTACGATCAGAAAGGCCTGTTCTCCGCGGCCAGGGCCTGGTGGCTATTCCGCCTGTTCGGTCACGAGCGCATCGCCGTGCTCGACGGCGGTCTGCCGCTCTGGCGCAACCTGGGCCTGCCGCTCGAAGCCGGCGAGAACCACGCCCAACCCCAGCCGGCGTACCCCACCGCCCTGAACTACCGCCTGCTCTGCGGATTGGGCGACGTCCAGACCGCCCTCAGCGTCGGCCAGACCCAGGTGCTCGATGCCCGCGGCGCCAAGCGCTTCGCCGGCGAAGTCGCCGAGCCCCGTCCGGGCGTCGCTTCGGGGCATATGCCCGGCAGCCTCAATCTGCCCTACGACAGCCTGCTGAACGCCGACGGCACTCTGCTGCCACCGCAGGAGCTGCGCCAGCGCTTCCAGGCCCTCGGCGTCGATGGCCTCCATCCGGTCATCGCCAGTTGCGGCAGCGGCGTCACGGCAGCGGTGCTATTGCTGGCGCTCAACGTCGCCGGCTTGCCGGATGGCAGACTCTACGACGGCTCCTGGAGCGAGTGGGGCCAGCATCCCAACACGACCAAGGCCCTAGGTCAGGACTAAAATAGGCCCAGCAGCCCCTAAGTCACTGATTTGCAATAACGGCTGTAGTATCCGATAGAGACGCCCAATCGCCGGCATCGCCTTTAACAATGAGGCAAATCGTCAAAAGGCGATTAGTATGCGTCCTATCAATTTCAACCCTTACCTTCCAACCCTCAAGGAGTCATCAATGTCCCTGATCAACACCGAAGTGAAGCCTTTCACCGCGACTGCCTACCACAATGGCAAATTCGTCCAGGTGACCGAGGCCGATCTGAAGGGCAAATGGTCCGCCATCGTGTTCTACCCGGCTGACTTCACCTTCGTGTGCCCCACCGAGCTGGAAGACCTTGCTGACCTGTACCCCGAGTTCCAGAAGCTGGGCGTCGAGATCTACGGCGTGTCCTGCGACACCCACTTCGCTCACAAGGCCTGGCACGACACCTCCGAAGCCATCAAGAAGGTCAACTACCCGCTGGTCGGCGACCCCACTGCCCGCCTGGCGCGTAACTTCGAAGTGCTGATCGAAGAAGAAGGCCTGGCCCTGCGTGGCACCTTCCTGATCAACCCGGAAGGCCAGATCAAGCTGTGCGAAATCCATGACAACGGCATCGGCCGTGACGCCAGCGAGCTACTGCGCAAGGTCCGCGCCGCTCAGTACGTCGCCAACCACCCGGGCGAAGTCTGCCCCGCCAAGTGGAAAGAAGGCGAAGCGACCCTGACCCCCTCGCTGGACCTGGTCGGCAAGATCTAACGCCCGCCTGATCTAGCCCGAGCGCCCGGGCGCCTTGCCCGCGCGCTCTTTTTTTGCCCATTTTTTACGGAAGCCACGTCGCCATGTTGGACGCCAACCTGAAAGCCCAGCTCAAGACCTACCTCGAACGCGTCACGCGCCCCATCGAGATCGTCGCGTCCCTCGACGATGGCGCGAAGTCCCGTGAAATGCTCAGCCTGCTGCAGGACATCGCCGGTCTGTCCGACCAGGTCAGCCTCAGCACCGACGGCAGCGATGCCCGCCGTCCCTCCTTCGCCCTGCTCACCCCCGGCCAGAACATCGACCTGCGCTTCGCCGGTCTGCCCATGGGTCACGAATTCACCTCCCTGGTCCTGGCGCTGCTGCAGGTCGGCGGTCATCCGTCCAAGGCCAGCCAGGACGTCATCGAGCAGGTCAAGGCGCTCGACGGCGACTACCAGTTCGAAACCTATTTCTCCCTGTCCTGCCAGAATTGCCCCGACGTGGTCCAGGCCCTGAACCTCATGGCCGTGCTCAACCCCCGGGTCAAGCACGTCGCCGTCGACGGTGCCCTGTTCCAGGACGAAGTCGAGCGGCGCCAGATCATGGCCGTGCCCAGCGTCTATCTCAACGGCGAACCCTTCGGCCAGGGCCGCATGGGCCTGGAAGAAATCGTCGCCAAGCTCGACACCGGCGCCGCCGCCCGTTCCGCCGACAAGCTCAACGCCAAGGACGCCTTCGACGTCCTGGTCATTGGTGGTGGCCCGGCCGGTGCCGCAGCTGCCGTCTACGCCGCGCGTAAAGGCATCCGTACCGGCGTAGCCGCCGAGCGCTTCGGCGGTCAGGTGCTGGACACCCTGGCCATCGAGAACTTCATCTCCATCAAGGAGACCGAAGGCCCGAAACTCGCCATGGCGCTGGAAGAGCACGTCAAGCAGTACGAAGTCGACATCATGAACCTGCAGCGTGCCTCACAGCTGATTCCGGCCCACGACGCCGGCGGGCTGCACGAGGTTCGCTTCGCTGACGGCGGCTCGCTCAAGGCCAAGACGCTGATTCTCGCCACCGGTGCCCGCTGGCGCGAAATGAACGTGCCGGGTGAGCAGGAATACCGTAACCGCGGCGTGGCCTACTGCCCGCACTGCGACGGCCCCCTGTTCAAGGGCAAGCGCGTTGCCGTCATCGGTGGTGGTAACTCGGGCGTCGAAGCCGCCATCGATCTCGCAGGCATCGTTGCCCAGGTCACCCTGATCGAGTACGACGGCCAGTTGCGCGCCGATGCCGTGCTGCAGCGCAAGCTGTTCAGCCTGCCCAACGTCACCGTGATCACCAGCGCCCTCACCAGCGAAGTCAAGGGTGACGGCCAGAAGGTCAATGGTCTCGTCTACAAGGACCGCAACTCCAGCGAGTTCCACCAGATCGAGCTGGAAGGCGTCTTCGTGCAGATTGGCCTGGTGCCCAATACCGATTGGCTGAAAGGTACCGTGGAGCTGTCGCCGCGCGGCGAAATCGAAGTGGACGCCCGATGCCAGACCTCGCTGCCCGGCGTCTTCGCCGCTGGCGATGTCACCACCGTGCCCTACAAACAGATCATCATCGCCCTGGGTGAAGGCGCCAAGGCCTCCCTGGCCGCCTTCGATCACCTGATCCGCACCAGCGCCTGATTCTCGACAGTTGACCAAGCCCGGCCTATGCCGGGCTTTTTTTCGCCCGACGGTTCTCCGCCCTGGCATGCTTCTGGCTGCGCTCTAACCAAGCGTCATAAAGATGGGCATGAACGGTCTATGGGTTCCCAGCATACTTTCGTTAGGATCTCATGACCGAGCCCCCAGACTCGGCAGCTCTTGCGGTTGAGGATCAGGCACCCTATGCATAGTCAGAGTTCTTCCCACGTTTTCGACTCCTACCCACCCAAGCTCGCGCCTGCCACTCCCCTCACCCATCCGGAACTGGTCGCCTCTCTGGAGGCCACCCTGGAGCAACGCCAACCCGGCCCGGTCTGGCTGTTCGCCTACGGCTCCCTGATCTGGCGCCCGGAGTGCCCGGCGGTCGCGGTCCGACGCGCGCGGGTCCATGGCTATCACCGCGGCCTCTATCTCTGGTCACAGCTGCACCGTGGTACGCCCGAGCAGCCCGGACTGGTACTGGGCCTGGATCGTGGCGGCTCCTGCTCCGGCTTCGCCTACCAGCTACCGGACGAACAGCTGGACGACCACCTGCTGGCGCTATGGAAACGCGAGATGCCGGATGGCTCCTATCGCCCGCGCTGGCTCAATTGCCACTTGGAAGACGGCAGCAAGGTCCAGGCGCTTGGCTTCGTCCTCCGGCGTAACCTGCCCTGCTACGCCGGCAGTCTTCCCGACGACATCCTCAACCGTGTCCTGACCGAAGCCTGCGGCCATTTCGGCACCACTCTGGAGTACGTCGAGCGCACCATTACAGCGCTCAGGGCCCACGCCATGCCCGATCGCAACCTAGAGGCCCTGCTGCAGCGCTATCGTCGTGCCCCCCTGCTGGAAGCCATCCGGGCATGAGTGAAAGACGCATCAACCCCCACAAGCTGCTGAACAGCAAATGGACCGCAACCCAGCCCCGTGAACGCCAGCGGCACTTCATCGTCACCCGCGTGCATCTTCCCGAAGTCGATACCGATCCCATCAAGCGAATAGATCTACAAGCCGTTCTCACTCGGCGTACCTGGACGCTGGACTGGCACGAGCTGCTGGATGCAGAATGCTGGCTGCAAGGCTGGCAATGAAACTCCGAAAGCAGGGCTGTGAATTTGCGACTAGCATCGCGATAAGACAGCACTCATCTGCAAAGGTGAAACCCTGTAGCAGCCACTGCTGTCACAGTGCCATCTTTGAACAGGAAGCTTTTTCGGATGACCCTTTATGTCGAACTCGCCAGCGCCTTCAATACCCTGAAAGGCGGCTTCGAGCCGTTGCGCTGCGTGATTTCGACCCGAGATCAGCGCGCCTACGACGTCGAAGTCTTCTCCCGCAGCGGTCAATCCGTCCTCAAACGCCCCATCGCCCGTACCGAGCTGCTAGATGCACCCATGCTCGAGGCCTTCATTATGGACAGCCGTTCCCGCATCGAACGTGACGCGGACGAAACGCCCTACTGGACGATCCCCTCCTGAACGAAAAAGGCCACTCACGCGAACGTGAGTGGCCTTTTTCTTTGGATGGTGCCCGAGGCCGGAATCGAACCGGCACGACCGTTAAGTCGAGGGATTTTCTTACCACTTCGGCTTTCGCCGCCGGCCTACTGCTTCCGTTCGTGGTCTGGAGCACGCCTTCACCCTAGCCCGAAGGCCTTAGGTGCCCGCCGTCTGCTCTCTACACCTTCCCCACCAGGGGGCTTGGCTCGGCGTTGGCTCGGAAAGCTTCCAGGGCGTTCGCCGAATTTGACGGGCGTCACCTTCAAGGTTTCCCCTGAAGGGCTCAAATTTTCAAGTCCCTTGTGTCTACCAGTTTCACCACTCGGGCAGAACCGAACCCGCCCATAGCCGAGTTCGTAAAACCTGATCCAGTATTCACACATCCCTGGATGATGAAAAGCCCCGTAGACCTAGGATCTACGGGGCTCTCAATAGTGGAGGCCGAGGTCGGAATCGAACCGGCGTACACGGATTTGCAATCCGCTGCATGACCACTCTGCCACCCGGCCTCAAACCTGAATGTCTTGCGACACTCACGTAAAACATGGAGCGGGAAACGAGACTCGAACTCGCGACCCCGACCTTGGCAAGGTCGTGCTCTACCAACTGAGCTATTCCCGCTTGGTGACGGGCGCCATTCTATATCAGCCACCCGGTATGTCAACCTATTGATTCAAAAACTTATTTTTTTTTCTCGGCGTTCATCAGGTGTGGCCAGGCGGCCATCAGATAGGTGCACATGGACCAAAGCGTCAATGCCGCGGCAACGATGAGCAAAGCGTACCCGCTGATCACCCAGAAGGTCAGTTGCGGCGGATTGGCCAGCAAAATGACCAAGGCCAGCATCTGCGCGGCGGTCTTCCATTTACCCAGGCTGGATACCGCGACCTGGGCCCGTGCACCGAGCTCCGCCATCCACTCGCGCAACGCCGATACCACGATCTCGCGACCGACGATGATCACCGCCGGGAGCGTCAACCAGGCATTGGCGTGCTCCTGTACCAGCAATACCAGGGCTACCGCCACGATGAGCTTGTCAGCCACGGGATCGAGAAAGGCACCGAAGGGCGTGCTCTGCCCCAACCGACGGGCAAGGTAGCCATCCAGCCAATCGGTGGCACAGGCAATCGCGAAGACGGCACTGGCCGTCCAATAGCTCCAATGCACCGGTAGGTAGAAGAGGGCAACGAAAAGGGGAATGAGGAAGACGCGCAGTACGGTGAGCAGATTTGGGATATTCATTGGCGCGGCTATTGATGAACGTGGGGCGATTCTACTCGCTGTGCAGGGCGGCATAAATCTGCTCGGCCAGCTTTTTGCTGATGCTGGGAGACTTGGCGATCTCCTCGATACTTGCACGCTGCAATTCTCGGAGGCCGCCAAAATGTTTCAGCAGCTCCTGCCGGCGCTTGGGACCTATACCGGCCACCTCTTCCAGGGACGAGGTTCTACGCGCCTTGCCCCGACGAGCACGGTGCCCGGTGATGGCGAAGCGATGCGCTTCATCGCGGATCTGCTGGATGAGGTGCAGCGCAGGTGAATGCGCCGGCAGGGTGAACTCATTGGAAGGATCGTCCAGGTACAGGGTCTCGAGACCGGGCTTGCGGGTGACGCCCTTGGCGACGCCAAGCAGCACCAAATCCGGCACTGCCAGCTCGCGCAGCACTTCTCGCGCCATGGCCAGCTGCCCCTTACCACCGTCCACCAGCAAAATGTCCGGTAGCTTGCCCTCACCCGCCTTCAGACGACTGAAACGCCGGGTGAGCGCCTGATGCATGGCGGCATAGTCATCACCAGCCGTCACGCCTTCGATATTGTAGCGTCGGTAATCAGACTTGAGCGGCCCCTCGGGTCCGAAGACCACGCAGGACGCCACCGTCGCCTCGCCACTGGAATGACTGATATCGAAGCACTCCAGCCGCTGCGGTGGCTCCGGCAGGTCGAGGGCCTGCACCAGGGCATCGAAACGCAGCCCCATGTGCTGACGATTGGCCAGACGAGTGTTCAACGCCTGCTCCGCATTCGTCACCGCCAACTGCTGCCAGCGCGCCCTGGTACCTCGCACGCGGTGGGTGATGACCAGCTGGCGCTTGTGGACCTCGGCGAAGGCATCGATCAGGGTGGCGAAGTCTTCGTGAAGCGAATTCACGATGATCTCTTCGGGCAAGTCTCGCTCCAGGTAGGCCAGGTAGTACTGCTCGAGGAAAGCGGCCAGCACCTCGCTGGAGTCCTCCTCGATACCCACCTCCGGGAAGAAGTTCTTGCTGCCTAACACCCGTCCGCCACGGACGGTGACCAGGTGCACACAGGCTCCACCAGGGTTGACCAGGGCGGCGATGACATCGACATCGCCGCTGCCACCCTCGATGCTCTGCTGATCCTGCACACGCCGGACCAGGGCCACCTGATCCCGTAGCTCCGCCGCTCGCTCGAACTCCAGATTGATGGACGCCTTTTCCATCTTGGCCTGCAGCTCTTCAGCCAAGGCATTGCTGCGCCCTTCGAGAAACATGGCGGAGTGGCGAACGTCTTCGGCATATTCCTGTTCACTGACCAGAGCGACGCAAGGACCTTTGCACCTCTTGATCTGATACTGCAGGCAGGGACGAGTCCGATTACGGAAGTAGCTGTCATCGCACTGCCTGACCAGAAAGGCCTTTTGCAGCAGATTGAGACTTTCGCGAATAGCACCAGCGCTGGGATAAGGCCCGAAGTAACGCCCCTTCCCTCTTTTCTCACCACGATGGATGGTGAGCCGAGGATACTGGTCCTCGGTCGAAAGATAGACGTAGGGATAGGACTTATCGTCCCGGAGCAAAATATTGTAGGGCGGACGCCACTGCTTGATGAGGTTCTGCTCGAGCAGCAGCGCTTCGGTTTCATTGCCGGTAATGGTCGTCTCGACCTGGGCAATCTTCGAAACCATCGAAGCCGTCTTGGGCGCCAAACCGGTCTTTCTGAAGTAGCTGGAAAGCCTGTTCTTGAGGTTCTTGGCCTTGCCGACGTAAAGCAGCTTACCAGCCTCGTCGAACATCCGATAAACACCGGGACGCCCGCTGCAGCCGGCTAGAAAAGCTGCAGCATCGAAAGATGAATTCATATCAACTCGTAGCGTCTACCATGCCGTGACGAACGGCCAACATGGCCAGTTCGACATCGCTGGTAATCGATAATTTCTCGAAGATCCTATAACGGTAGGTATTCACGGTCTTGGGCGACAGGCAAAGTTTGTCGGATATGACCTGGACCTTCTGACAACCGGCGATCATCAAGGCGATCTGGATCTCGCGCTCGGATAACTGATCGAAAGGCGACGCCTCGGCCTTCGACTGGAAGGGTTTCAAGGCGAGTTGCTGAGCGATCTGGGCACTGATATAGCGGCGACCGGCGAATGCCTGCTTGATCGCCGTGATCATCTCTTCGATGTCGGCGCCCTTGGTCAGGTAGCCAGACGCACCAGCCTGCAGGAGGCGGGTGGGAAAGGGATCTTCCTCGCAAGCGGTAACGACGACGACCTTCATATCAGGCTGGCTACGTAGAAGCTTGCGGGTGGCTTCGAGCCCACCGATACCAGGCATCCTGACGTCCATCAGCACTACATCAGGATTCAGTTCTCGGGCTAGCTTGAGTGCGCTTTCCCCGCTGTCTGCCTGGCCAACGACCTGAATTCCCGCTACATCCGCCAGCATCCTGACGATGCCGGTACGGACAAGATCGTGATCGTCGACGACCAGCACTTTGATCAAAATCGAATCCTCTTCACAGACGTTGTCAGCGCCCGTATTCACCCAAACGAAATATCCAGGAACCTTACCGGCCCGCAGGATAAGATCCTAGGGCCCAGAGTAAATTTTGCTGGTACGGCAAAAAAAAAGGGGTACGACGCTGCGCACCCCTTGCTTCTCAGCCCCAAGGCTGCTGGTCATTGTATACCGAAAAAACGCAGAAGAATGAAGCGCATCCAGCGCCTCTCTGGCAAAGGAGATGTTCTAGCTTACCAGCGGTAAGCACTGCCTGGGAGCTAGCGATTTGTCGCCCACGCGTTGCATTCGGACTACTCGAAGCACCTTGCTTGGCAGGCAACTCGCCAGTCTCTCCTTCGCACCGCTTCTGATCCTCTCCCCCGCCGGGAGAGGGCCCGGCCGACCTCAGAGCTTCAGGGAAGTGAGAACAAGGGAGTAAGGGAAATCGCCATTCACACGGCATACGCTCTGTCCGTGGCCGGCCCGCTCTCCGGATCACCACGCGCCAATCCGTTCGCCAGGTGCTCAGGCAGGCTGCAGTCGCGCAGCCCGATCTCGGGCTGTCGGGCT
>NZ_JAVSJB010000014.1:0-127356 GCF_032027545.1 Pseudomonas oryzihabitans
GAAGATCGCATCCGGCAGCAGCGGCCCTTGGCCGCGATCTGCAGAACCTCGGCGCTCCGTATGCGCCGGACCGCCATGGCCTTGATAAGGCTAACCTCGTAGCGTGGAAAACGGCGCAGCCTTTTCCACTTATGAATCCGCAGGGACGCCCTCACCCCAACCCTCTCCCCCAGGGAGAGGGGGTAGCTCAGTGCATCTTGTAGCATCAGCGCACCGTCATAGCCGCGATAAGGGTGTCCTCCGAGATGGGCTCAGGTACATGCCCTCATCCAGACATTCCCTCTCCCTTTGGCAGAGGGCCAGGGTGAGGGTAACGGCACAGCCTTTTCCACTGGAGCATCCACTACGGGAATGCTAACGGAACGCCCAAAGAAAAAGGGGCTATTGAGCCCCCTTCCTTTCGCAATGCCCTGCCGGCTTACCGCCGCTTGTCCTTGCGCTTCTTCTCGGCCTTCTTGTGGTGGCTCATCAGGCGACGCTTCTTGTTCACCTGGCGTTCGGTGAGGGTGTTCTTCTTGCCCTCAAAGGGGTTTTCACCCCCGCGGTACTCGATGCGGATCGGCGTCCCCACCAGCTTGAGCACCCGGCGATAGGTCTTCTCCAGGTAGCGGGTGTAGGACTTGGGCACCGCATCGGTCTGGTTGCCGTGGATGACGATCAGCGGCGGATTGGCGCCGCCCAGGTGGGCGTATCTCAGCTTGATGCGGCGACCGCTGACCATCGGCGGCTGGTGCTCCTGCACCGCGTCCTCGAGGATCTGGGTCAGGCGACTGGTGGGCCAGCGGGTGGTGGCCGAGGCGAAGGACTGCTGCACCGACTTGTACAGATGGCCCACGCCGGTGCCGTGCAGCGCCGAGATGAAGTGGATGTCGGCGAAATCGACGAACAGCAGGCGGCGCTCCAGCTCGGTCTTGACGTAGTCGCGCTCGCCGGACTCCATGCCGTCCCACTTGTTGAGGGCGATCACCAGGGCGCGGCCGGTTTCCAGCACGAAGCCAAGCAGGTTGAGGTCATGCTCGACCACCCCTTCGCGGGCGTCCATGACGAAGATCACCACGTTGGCGTCCTGGATCGCCTGCAGCGTCTTGACCACCGAGAACTTCTCGACCGCCTCGAAGATCTTGCCGCGGCGGCGCACACCAGCGGTGTCGATCAGGGTGTAGCGCTCTTCGTTGCGCTCGAAGGGGATGTAGATGCTGTCCCGCGTGGTACCGGCCTGATCGAAGACGATCACCCGCTCCTCGCCGAGCATGCGGTTGACCAGGGTCGACTTGCCGACGTTGGGGCGACCGATGACGGCGATCTTGATCCCGGTAGTCTCGTCGATGCCCTGCACGCGGCGGAAGACGTCACCGCCCTCTTCCGCAGCCGCCCGCACCTCCTCCTCGGAGAGCTCCTCGACCTCCACCTCGTCCTTGGGAAAGACGCCTAGGGCGGCTTCCAGCAGGTTGTTCACGCCGCGGCCATGGGCCGCGGCGATGGGATAGGCGTCGCCGATGGCCAGCGGGCTGAATTCCGCCCGGGCGATGTCGGGGTCGACGGTGTCGACCTTGTTGGCCACCAGGAAGGTGCGCTTGTTTCTCTTGCGCAGGTGCTCGGCAATCATCTGGTCGGCGACGGTCAGGCCGTCGCGGGAGTCCACCAGGAACAGCACCGCATCGGATTCTTCGATGGCCTGTAGGGACTGCTCGGCCATCTTCAGGTCGATGCCTTCCTCGTCACCGGAGATACCGCCGGTGTCGACCACGATATAGGTCCGTCCCTGCCACTTGGCTTCGCCGTACTTGCGATCGCGAGTCAGGCCGGCGAAGTCGGCGACGATGGCGTCGCGGGTTTTGGTCAGGCGGTTGAAAAGCGTGGATTTGCCGACGTTCGGCCGCCCCACCAGGGCAATTACGGGAACCATGCGGCTCTCCCAGAGCAGAAAACACGATGGCCGCTACCGAAATTCCCGGTAGCGGCCATCGGTTGAGGATAATAGTTTCTAGCGCAGGCGATAGGCGACGAGTTTACCGCCATTGCCGTAAACGTAGAGCATGTCGCCGACGACCAGGGGTCGTACCCGGACGCCATCGCCATCGACCTTGGTGCGGCCGACGAAACGGCCATCGACCTGGCTCAGCAAGTGGATGTAGCCGGCGTAGTCGCCCACCACCACGTTGCTCGACCAGACCACCGGACCGGTGAGCTGGCGGCGCGCCAGATCGGCGTTGGTCCACAGCGCGGAGGTGGAGGATTCCTCGACCGCCTCGACGGTGCCGTTGTCCAGGCTCAGGTAGACGTTGCCAAAACCTTCGGCCACGCCGTCGTAGCTGGAGGCATCGCGCTGCCAGAGTACCTGGCCATTGGCCGGGTTGAGCGCAGCCACGCGACCGTTGTAGCTGACCACGTAGAGCGTATCGCCGGACAACGACAGGCCGCCGTCGATATCCACCACGCGCTCCAGCTCGGAACGGCCCTTGGGTATGGCGATCTGCTGTTCCCACAACGGCAGGCCACGCTGGACGTCCAGGGCGACCACCTTGCCGCTGGCGAAGCCGGCCATGACCACCTGGTTGGCCACCAGGGGCGCACCGGTACCGCGCAGGCTCAGCACCGGCTGGGTGTCTTCGTAGATCCAGCGACGGGTGCCGCTGCCCAGTTCGAAGGCCTGCAACTTGTCGTCCTGGGACTGGACCACCACCACGTCGTTGTTGACGACCGGGGCGGACAGCACCTCGCTGGAAGCCTGGGCGCGCCACTTCTCGTCACCGCTGGCGGCGTCGAGGGCGATCACCTGGCCACGCAGGGTGCCGACCAGCACCAGGCCGGAACCGACCCCGACCCCACCGGAGACCGGCAGGTCCAGGTCCTTCTTCCACAGCACCGCGCCGGTCTCGCGATTCATCGCCATGACTCGGCCATCGGCATCGGCGGCAAAGATGGTCTGGCCGTCCACGGCCGGCACCAGGCGGTTGTATTCCTTGCCCTGGCCGTCACCCACGGAGCGACTCCAGACTTCATCCAGCCGGACTTCCGCCTTGAAGTCCTTCAGTTCGGCCGGGGGCAATTCCTTCTTGCCAGTGCTGCTGCACCCGACGACCGCAAGGGCGAGACCCAGTACCGCGATAGGCTTCCAGCGCAACATCAGGCATCTCCTTTGGCGAGATCATCGAGTTTCATCTGCAACACGCCTTCGGCTGCATCGTTGGGCAACGCAGCGCGGGCTTTTTCGTAGGCCGCACGGGCCTCGGTGGGCTTCTTCAACGCCACCAGCAGGTCACCGCGCAGTTCTTCGCGATTGGCGACATAGGCCTTGGGCGCATCGCCGGCGAGCAGCTTCAGGCCTTCTTCGGCCTTGCCCTGGGCGGCGAGGACCCGGGCCAGGCGCTGGCGCGCCAGCTCGCCGAGTTCGGCGTCGTGGGGCTTGTCCACCACCGCCTTCAGCTCGTTGGCGGCATCGTCCAGACGGTTGTTCTCCACCGCCACCTTGGCGACGAAGAGGCTGCCGTACTGGGCGTAGGCGGTACCGGAATAATCCTGCTTGAGCTTGCCGTAGGTATCGGTCACCTGGGCAGTGTCGACCTTGCCGCCGGGCGCCAGGGCCGCTTCAACCAGCTGCTGATAGAGCACCGAGGCGCCCTGCGCCTGGTTGTTCTGATAGCGCTGCCAACCCTGCCAGCCGAGCACCGCCACCAGGGCGATGACCCCACCCGCCACCAGCGGCTTGCCGTTACGCTGCCACCAGGCCTTGGCGACCACCAGATTGTCGTCGTCGATGGAACTCAAATCCGTTCTCCTCAATTCCCGCGACCGGTACCGGCCGGGGGCAAAATCTCGTCCAGACGTGCGGCCAGGGCCGCGAAATCCACCGTTTCCTGGGGCGCTTCGCCGCGCAACGGCTTGAGCGCCACGCGCTGCGCGGCCAGCTCGTCCTCACCGAGGATCATGGCCCAGAGCGCGCCGCTCTTGTCGGCCTTCTTGAACTGGCTCTTGAAGCTGCCGCCACCGGCATTGACCAACAGGCGCAGGTCGGGACGGGCATCACGCAGTTGCTCGGCCAGGCGCAGGCCGGCCAGCTCGGCCGCCTCGCCGAAGGCACAGAGGTACAGGTCGGCGGGACGCTGCAGGTCGCCCGGCAGGCACTCCAGGGTTTCCAACAGCAGCACCAGTCGCTCGACGCCCATGGCGAAACCGACGCCGGGAGTCGGCTTGCCACCGAACTGGGTGATCAGGCCATCGTAGCGGCCGCCGGCGCAGACGGTGCCCTGGGCGCCGAGCTTGTCGGTGACCCACTCGAACACGGTGCGGCCATAGTAATCCAGGCCACGCACCAGCTTGGGATTGATCTGGTAGCGGATCCCGGCGGCGTCCAGACGGGCCTTTAGGCCGTCGAAGTGGGCGCGGGAGTCGTCGTCCAGGTAGTCGGCCAGGGTCGGCGCCTCCTGCAGCAGCGCCTGGGTCTGGGCATTCTTGCTGTCGAGGATGCGCAGAGGATTGGTGGTCAGGCGGCGCTGGCTGTCTTCGTCGAGCTGCTCGAAGCGCTCCTGCAGATAGGCCACCAGGGCGTCGCGATAGCGCGCGCGATCGGCACTGGAGCCCAGGCTGTTGAGTTGCAGGGTGACGGCGTCGGCCAGGCCCAGGCGCTGCCACAGGCGCGCGGTGAGCACGATGAGCTCGGCGTCGATGTCCGGCCCGGGCAGGTTGAACACCTCCACGCCGATCTGGTGGAACTGGCGATAACGGCCCTTCTGCGGCTTTTCATAGCGGAACATCGGTCCGGCGTACCAGAGCTTCTGCACCTGGCCACCGCCGGTGAGGCCGTGCTCCAGCACCGCCCGCACGCAACCCGCGGTACCTTCGGGCCGCAGGGTCAGGGATTCCTCGTTGCGGTCGAGGAAGGTGTACATCTCCTTGTCGACCACGTCGGTGCCCTCGCCGATGCCGCGGGCGAAGAGTTCGGTGAACTCCATGATGGGCAGACGGATCTCGTGGTAGCCGTAGCCATCGAGCAACGTCGCGAAGGTACGCTCCAGGTAGCGCCAGGCCGGAGTCTGCTCCGGCAGGATATCGTTCATGCCACGGATGGCTTGCAGGGACTTGCTCACGAAAGGGCCTTATTCCTTGATCTTTCAGCTGCGCGCGATCAGCGCGGCATCCGCCGCGGCCTTTTCGGCCGCCTTGCGGCGGATGAGCCCTTCCAGCTCGTCCACCAGATTGTCGTTGTTCAGCTTGGACGCAGGCTTGCCGTCGATGTACACCAGGTTGTTCGGCGTACCCCCGGTCAGGCCGACGTGGGCTTCCTTGGCTTCGCCGGGGCCGTTGACCACGCAGCCGATCACCGCGACGTCCAGGGGTACCAGCAAGTCTTCCAGGCGCCCTTCCAGCTCGTTCATGGTCTTGACCACATCGAAGTTCTGCCGCGAGCAGCTCGGGCAGGCGATGAAGTTGATGCCACGCGAACGCAGGCGCAGGGACTTGAGGATATCGAAACCGACCTTGATCTCCTCGACCGGATCGGCCGCCAGGGAGATGCGGATGGTGTCACCGATGCCCTCGGCCAGCAGCATGCCCAGGCCCACGGCGGATTTTACCGTGCCCGAGCGCAGGCCGCCGGCTTCGGTGATGCCCAGGTGCAGCGGCTGCTCGATGCGCGTCGCCAGTTGGCGATAGGCGGCCACGGCCATGAAGACGTCACTGGCCTTTACGCTCACCTTGAAGTCCGGGTAGTCCAGCTTCTCCAGGTGATCGACATGGCGCATGGCCGATTCCACCAGGGCTTCCGGGGTGGGCTCGCCATATTTCTTCTGCAGGTCCTTTTCCAGCGAACCGGCGTTGACGCCGATACGGATCGGGATGCCACGCTCGCGCGCCGCATCGACCACCGCCTTCACCCGGTCTTCGCGACCGATGTTGCCGGGGTTGATGCGCAGGCAGTCCACGCCCAGCTCGGCCACGCGCAGGGCGATCTTGTAGTCGAAGTGGATATCGGCCACCAGCGGCAGGCTGACCCGCTGCTTGATGCGGCCGAAGGCTTCGGCGGCGTCCATGTCGGGCACGGAGACACGCACGATGTCGGCACCGGCATCCTGCAGGCGCTGGATCTGCGCCACTGTGGCGTCGACGTCGCAGGTTTCGGTATTGGTCATGCTCTGCACGGCGATGGGGGCATCGCCGCCGACCGGCACCGAGCCGACCCAGATCTTGCGGGAGGGCCGACGTTTGATGGGCGATTCGCTATGCATGCTGGTTTCCCATGAGGTCGCCGGACGTCATTGTCCGGCCTGACCGAGTTTGATTCGGGCGGTCTCGCCCTTGGTGAAGGGCGCGAGGTCGACGATCTGACCGTTGTAGGTGATCTGGGCTCCGCGAGCGAAACCGAGCCGGATATTGACCGGTGCCTTGATCGAGGCGTAATCGAGGGTCTCGCCGCCCTTCTTCATGCCACTGAAGAGGATCTTGCCGGTGCCGTCGCTGACCTGCAGCCAGCAGTTGGCGGAGAAACGGATGTTCAGGCTGTCGGCACCAGCCACGGGAGCGGTCGCTGGGGCGTTCGGCGCTGGCGTGCCGGGCACGGTTGCCGGGGCCGCGCTGCTCGGCGCCGGCGTGGCGGGTGCCGGGGTCGCGGACGCAGGGGGGGCGGTAGGCGCGGGCATGGAGGCCACGGTGCTGGCGTCGGGCACCGGGGTCCCTACGGGCGAAGGCACGCTGGCGGCCGGCGTCTGGGCTTGCGCCTGGGGCTGCTCTTCCGGCTCGTCGATGGGGTGGATCTCGGTCTTGCCATCGGCGCCCTCCACTTCCACGTGTTCCAGGCTGACTGCGCCGCTGCTGGAGGCCTGGCGACTGCGTTCCTGCCACCAGAACAGGCCCATGGCGATGATCAGTACCACCAGGATGAAGCTGACGAATCTCAGGACGTTACGGGACAAGCGCACCGGCTCGTCGAGCCGCCCCAGGCTGTGCACGGTGCTGCCCTTGGCATCGGTACCGGTATAGCCGTCGAAGGCACGCACCAGCTCCACCTGATCGAGGCCGAGCAGCTTGCCGTAGGCCTTGATGTAACCCCGGGTGAAGGTATGTCCCGGCATCTGCTGGTAATTGCCGGCTTCGAGTTGCTCGATGATACGTCCGCTCAGATTGAGACTCTGGGCGACCTGGGCCTGGCTCCAGCCAAGCTCCTCGCGTTTTTGCCGCAGGATTTCACCAGGGTGGCCCCGTCCGGCGTGTACCGCTTCGGATTGCACTGCGGTCATTTCTGCTCCGACTGAAGTTGACGATATTCAGGTGAGTTCGGGTACAGGCGCTTCAGCTGCAGGGCATAGCTCGCCGCGGTGTTGCGGTCGTTGAACACTTCGGCGAGGCGGATCCCGAGCAATAGGCTGCGGGCATCCTGGGGACTGAGCTGGCTGAAGGCCTGGTAATAGCTACGGGACGGCACGTAGTCCCGCGACTGATAGGCCAATTGAGCCAATTCGAACAGGGCCCTGGGCTGGTTACGGTCCAAGCGCAGGGATTTTTCCAGATTTTCCTTGCCCAAGTCGATCTGATTGAGTCGCAGGGCGGTCAGGCCGAGATTCTCGAAGACCCGGGCGCGCTCAGGATAGAGGGTGTCTTCGGCCGCCTGGGTGAAGCGTTCGTAGGCATCCTTATAACGGGCCTGCTCATAGAGGAAGCTGCCGTAGTTGTTGAGGATACGCGCATCGCGGGGGCGCTCGCGCAGGGCCAACCGGTATTCCTCGTCCGCCAGCTTGGCTTCGCCCTGGGCCTGGAAGACCAGCGCGAGGGCAGCGTGGGCTTCGGCGCTCGAAGAATCCAGCTCCAGGGCTTTCTTCAGCGGCACCTTGGCCTGCTCGGTGTTGCCCTCCTGGACATAGCCGAGGCCGAGCTGGATGTAGGCATCACGCGCCTGCATCCGTCCCTGGCGGGTATCCATGGGATTGCGGTCACCCTCGGTCACGCAGCCGGCGAGGCCACCGACCAACAGGGCGAGCGCGACAATGGCACAGCGCGTGATCGCCATGGTCGCGCCCTCAGCCCTGGAGCGGCGTTACGGTTTCGGCACCGTCGAGCTGGCGGACGGCGATGTAGCGCTGGCTGCGCCGCGTACGGTCCATGACCTGCCCGACCAGCTGCCCGCAAGCGGCGTCGATGTCATCACCGCGGGTGGTGCGCACGGTGACGTTGAAGCCGGCCTGCTGCAGCAGCTCCTGGAAACGGCGGGTAGCGTTCTTGCTCGGCCGCTCGTAGCCGGAGTGCGGGAAAGGATTGAACGGAATCAGGTTGATCTTGCAGGGCACGTTGCGCAGCAGCTCGATCATCTGGTGCGCATGCTCGGGCAGGTCGTTGACATCCTTGAGCAGGGTGTACTCGATGGTCAGGACGCGCTTCTCGCCCAGTTGGCCGATGTATCTCTGGCAGGCATCCAGCAGCATGGCCAGCGGATACTTGCGGTTGATCGGCACCAGCTCGTTGCGCAGCTCGTCGTTGGGCGCGTGCAGCGACAGCGCCAGGGAGACGTCGATGTGCTTGGCCAGCTCCTCGATCATCGGCACCACGCCCGAGGTGGACAGGGTGACCTTGCGCTTGGAGATGCCGTAGCCGAGGTCGTCCATCATGATGCGCATGGCGGCGACGACGTTGTCGAAGTTCAGCAGGGGTTCGCCCATGCCCATCATCACCACGTTGGTGATGGCACGGTCGATCTTGGCCGGTACGGTGCCGAAGGACTTGTTGGCGATCCACACCTGGCCGATCACCTCGGCGGCGGTGAGGTTGCTGTTGAAGCCCTGCTTGCCGGTGGAGCAGAAGCTGCAGTCCAGGGCGCAACCGGCCTGGGACGACACGCACAGGGTGCCGCGGCCGTTCTGCGGGATGTAGACGGTCTCGACGCAGCTGCCGGAGGCGACGCGGATCACCCACTTGCGGGTACCGTCGCGGGAAATGTCCTCGCTGACGATCTCGGGGCCACGGATCTCCGCGGCGGCCTTGAGCTTTTCCTTGAGCGCCTTGCCCAGGTTGCTCATGGCGTCGAAATCATCGATACCGAAGTGATGGATCCACTTCATGACCTGGCCGGCGCGAAAGCGCTTCTCCCCGATGGACTCGAAGAACGACTCGAGTTGCGGCTGGGTCAGGCCCAGCAGATTGACCTTATCGGTGGCTGTGGTCATGGGATCACCTCGACGAAATCTGTTTGGAACCCGCGCAGGGCGCGGGCGGTGCCAGGAAGGCGGACTGGCCGCTTTCCTGGCCGGCGCTCATCCTTAGCGGACGCGCTCGCAGACTTCGGTAGCTGCGAAGAAGTAGGAGATCTCGCGAGCGGCGGACGCTTCGGAATCCGAACCGTGAACGGCGTTCTCGTCGATGGAGACGGCGAAATCGGCGCGGATGGTGCCGGCGTCGGCCTTCTTGGGATCGGTAGCGCCCATCAGTTCACGGTTCTTGGCGATGGCGTTCTCGCCTTCCAGCACCTGAACCACGACCGGACCGGAGGTCATGAAGGAGACCAGGTCCTTGAAGAAGGGACGCTCTTTGTGTTCGGCGTAGAAGCCACCGGCTTCGCGCTCGGACAGCTGGACCATCTTGGCAGCGACGACGCGCAGGCCAGCCTTCTCGAAGCGGGTGACGATCTCACCGACGACATTCTTGGCTACGGCATCGGGCTTGATGATCGACAGGGTACGTTGAACAGACATGTAAACTCCGAATGTGGGAATAAAGCAAAAACGAAACCCGCGGATTATACGCGGGTCCCGGTGAAAAGCGTAGCGCGGTGCGGGCGAGGCGTCAGGCGGATTCTTCGATCCAGGCGGCCTGGATGGCTTCCAGCACCTTCTCGCCACCGCGCAGGGGATCGTCGTCGAAGTCTTGCAGGGCCACCACCCAGTTGCGCAAATTGACGAAATTCACGTAGCGCGGATCCACGTCGGGATGGGCGTCATTGAGTTCGATGGCGATATCCAGCACATCGGTCCATTTCAGTGCCATGACGCTACCCTCAGTGACCTTCGGAAACCTGATTGATGGTGTAACGTGGAATTTCCACCACCAGGTCTTCGCTGCCCACTACCGCCTGGCAGGACAGGCGCGAGCGCATTTCTAGGCCCCAGGCCTTGTCCAGCATGTCGTCCTCGAGTTCGTCGGAAGGTTCGAGCGAATCGAAGCCTTCCTGGATGACCACGTGGCAGGTGGTGCAGGCACAGGACATCTCGCAGGCGTGCTCGATGTCGATGCCGTTGCGCAGGGCGGCGGCGATGATGGTCTCGCCTTCGCTGGCTTCGAAGACCGCGCCCTCGGGGCAGTGTTCGGCGTGGGGCAGCAGGGTGATCTGCGGCATGATGGAACTACTCCTCGATATCGTTGAGACGGCGACCCGCCAGGGCCGCCTTGACCGAGGCGTTCATCCGCCGGGCGGCGAAGGCATCGGTCACGTGAGAAAGACGCTTGGTCTGCTCTTCGAGCGCCTGGACGTCGGTGGCTTCCAGCAGTTCGGCCAGCCGGCCGATTTCCAGCTCGATCACCTGACGCTCCTCGACGTCCAGCAGGCGCTCGCCATCGGCGGCCAGCGCGGCGGTGACCGCCTCGACCAACCGCCGGGCCTCGACCTGCTGCTCGCGTAGCGCGCGGGCCTGCATGTCGTCACCGGCATGGCGAAAGGAATCCTGCAGCATGTTGGCGATCTCGCCATCGGTCAGGCCGTAGGACGGCTTGACCTGCACACTGGCTTCCACGCCACTGGACAGCTCGCGGGCGCTGACGCCGAGCAGGCCGTCGGCATCGACCTGGAAGGTCACGCGAATCTTGGCGGCACCGGCGACCATGGGCGGGAAGCCGCGGAGTTCGAAGCGGGCCAGGGAACGGGCATCCTTGACCAATTCGCGCTCGCCTTGCAGCACATGCACCAGCATGGCGGTCTGGCCGTCGCGATAGGTGGTGAAGTCCTGGCCGCGCGCCACCGGGATGGTGGTGTTGCGCGGGATGATCTTCTCCATCAGGCCACCCATGGTTTCCAGCCCCAGGGACAGCGGAATGACGTCCAGCAGCAACAGCTCTTCGCCGGCCCGGTTGCCGGCCAGGGAGTCGGCCTGCAGGGCCGCGCCGATGGCGACCACGCGATCCGGGTCGATGTCGGTGAGCGGGGTGCAGTCGAACAGCTCGCCGACCGCTTCACGGACATAGGGCACGCGAGTGGAACCGCCGACCATGACCACGGCGGCGATGTCCGCCGGCTCCACGTCGGCATCGCGCAGGGCGCGACGGCAGGCCTTGAGGCTACGGGCGACTAGGGGCGCGATGAGCTCCTGAAAGGTGCTGCGCTCGAGCACGCCCGACCAGTCGCCATGGCGGACCTCGACGCGCTCGGCGGCAGACAGGGCTTCCTTGGCGGCACAGGCGCTCTGCAGCAGGCGCCGCTGGGTGCCCGGGTCCAGGTCACTGGACAGCCCGGCCTGCTGGACGATCCAGTTGGCGATGGCATGGTCGAAGTCGTCACCGCCCAGGGCGCTGTCGCCACCGGTGGCCATGACTTCGAAGACGCCACGGGTCAGGCGCAGGATGGAGATGTCGAAGGTACCGCCACCCAGGTCATAGATGGCGACCACGCCCTCCTCGCCCCGGTCCAGGCCATAGGCCACGGCGGCAGCGGTGGGTTCGTTGAGCAGGCGCAGCACGTTCAGCCCCGCAAAACGGGCGGCATCCTTGGTGGCCTGGCGCTGGGCATCGTCGAAATAGGCCGGCACGGTGATCACGGCGCCGACCAGCTCGCCACCGAGGGTGGCCTCGGCGCGCTCGCGCAACACGCGCAGGATGTCGGCAGAGACTTCCACCGGGCTCTTGCGACCCGCAGCGGTCTCGATGAAGGGCATTTCCGATTCACCGGCGACGAAGCGATAGGGCAACTGCTCACCCAGCTGCTTGACATCGGCGATGCCACGCCCCATGAGGCGCTTGACGGACAGAATGGTGTTGAAAGGGTCCTGGGCCGCGGCAGCCTTGGCGCCGGCGCCCACTTCCACGCCGCCGGCGGCGTAGCGCACGGCGGACGGCAGGATCACCTCACCCTGCAGATCGGGCAGGGTCTCGGCCACGCCACTGCGCACGGCGGCCACGAGGGAATTGGTAGTGCCCAGGTCGATGCCTACCGCCAGCTTGCGCTGATGCGGCTTAGGCGCCATCCCGGGTTCGGCAATCTGCAATAGAGCCATTGGCTAGTCGGCTTATGGTTGTCGGTGCCTCGGCGACACCTGTGATTAATCGTCCAGACGCTCTTCGAGCTGGCGGATCTCGCTGGCCAACTTGTCGAGGAACTGCATGCGACGGACCAGGCGCTCGGCGTGCTCGCGCTGGACAGCGTCCTGCCAGATCGCGGCGAAGGCCTGCTCGATGTCGCGCTGGGCATCCTTGAGACGCTGGCGGAAAGCGGGAATGCCGGCGCTGTCGCCCGCCTCCTGCAGCTCTTCCAGTTCTTCGCGCCATTGCAGCTGCTGCATGAGGAAGTCGCCGTCCTGGATGGTCGCTTCGAGGGGCATCTCATGCCCTTCGAGCTCCAGCAGATAGCGCGCACGGCGCGAGGGAGCCCGCAGCACGTGGTAGGCCTCGTTGAGCTCGGCCGAACGCTCCAGCGCCTGGCGGCGCTCGCGCTCCGGCGCATCGGCGAAGCGATCCGGGTGGACGGTACGAGCCAGATCGCGATAGCGCGAAGACAGGCCCGCCTGGTCGATCTCGAAGGCGGGCTTGATTTCGAACAGCGCGAAGTGACAGGGCTTACCCATGGCTGGCCTCAGATGTTGAAGCTTTCGCCGCAGCCACACTCGCCACGCACGTTGGGATTGTTGAACTTGAAGCCCTCGTTGAGGCCTTCACGAACGAAATCCAACTCGGTGCCGTCCAGGTAGACCAGGCTCTTGGGGTCGATGATGACCTTGACGCCATGGCTTTCGAACACCTGGTCCTCGGCCGCGAGTTCATCGACGAACTCGAGGACGTAGGCCAGTCCCGAGCAGCCCGTGGTACGAACGCCCAGGCGGATGCCGGCACCCTTGCCACGCCCATCGATGGAACGCTGCACGTGACGGGCGGCGGACTCGGTCATGCTGATCGCCATGGTTCCTCCTTAGAGCAGGCCTTTCTTCTGCTTGTAGTCGCTGACGGCCGCCTTGATGGCGTCTTCGGCGAGCACCGAGCAGTGGATCTTCACCGGCGGCAGGGCCAGTTCTTCGGCGATCATGCTGTTCTTGATCGACGCCGCTTCCTCGATGCTCTTGCCCTTCATCCACTCGGTGGCCAGGGAGCTGGAGGCGATGGCGGAGCCACAGCCGTAGGTCTTGAACTTGGCATCTTCGATGATGCCCTGCTCGTTGACCTTGATCTGCAGACGCATCACGTCGCCGCAGGCCGGGGCGCCGACCATGCCGGTGCCGACATCGGGATCGGCCGCGTCGAACTTGCCGACGTTGCGCGGATTTTCGTAGTGGTCGATGACCTTTTCACTGTATGCCATGGTTCAATCCTCACTCATCAGGGGTGGGTCAGTGGGCTTGCCACTCGACCTGACTCAGGTCTACGCCTTCTTTGAACATGTCCCACAGCGGAGACAATTCGCGCAATTTGTTGACGGCTTCGGTGACCTTGCTCGCGGCGTAGTCAACGTCTTCTTCGGTGGTGAAGCGGCCGAAGGTGAAGCGAATGGAGCTATGCGCCAGCTCGTCGTTGCGGCCCAGGGCGCGCAGGACGTAGGACGGTTCCAGGGACGCCGAGGTACAGGCCGAACCGGACGAGACCGCCAGGTCCTTGAGCGCCATGATCAGCGACTCGCCTTCGACGTAGTTGAAGCTCAGGTTCAGGTTGTGCGGCACCCGATGGATCAGGCTGCCGTTCAGGTAAACCTCCTCGAGGCCTTCGAACTGACGGTAGAAGCGATCGCTCAGAGCCTTGATACGGGCATTTTCCTGGGCCATCTCTTCCTTGGCGATGCGGAAGGCCTCGCCCATGCCGACGATCTGGTGGGTGGCCAGGGTGCCGGAACGCATGCCGCGCTCATGGCCACCGCCGTGGGTCTGGGCCTCGATACGGACGCGCGGCTTGCGGCGCACATAGAGGGCACCGATACCCTTGGGACCGTAGGTCTTGTGCGCCGAGAAGGACATCATGTCGACCTTGAGCTTTTCCAGATCGATCTCGACCTTGCCGGTGGACTGGGCCGCGTCGACGTGGAAGAGCACGCCGCGGGAGCGGGTCAGCTCACCGATGGCGGCGATGTCGTTGACGGTGCCGATCTCGTTGTTGACGTGCATGATGGACACCAGGATGGTGTCTTCACGCAGGGCGGCCTCGACCATCTCAGGCGTCACCAGGCCATCTTCGCCGGGTTCGAGATAGGTCACCTCGAAGCCTTCACGCTCGAGCTGACGGGTGGTATCCAACACCGCCTTGTGCTCGATCTTGGAGGTGATGAGGTGCTTGCCCTTGTTCTGATAGAAGTGCGCGGCGCCCTTGATGGCCAGGTTGTCGGACTCGGTGGCACCGGAAGTCCAGACGATCTCGCGCGGGTCGGCATTGACCAGCTCGGCCACCTGGCGACGGGCGTTTTCCACGGCTTCCTCGGCCTTCCAGCCGAACAGGTGGGAGCGCGATGCGGGGTTGCCAAAGTTGCCGTCCACCAGCAGGCACTCGCTCATTTTCTGAGCGACGCGCGGATCGACGGGCGTGGTAGCGGAATAGTCTAGGTAGATCGGCAATTTCATCGGTTACTCCTAATCAGACGGGCGTCTCTGCTCAGTCGATGGTGGACGCTTCGATTTTTTCGACCGCCAAGGGCGATTGCTTGCTGGCACAGGCCTTGTTGTCCTGACGCTTGGCAACCTGCTGGATCTCGTTGCGGGCGACCAGGTCGGCCAGGGTGATGCCACTGAGAAAGGTGTGGATCTGATCGCTCAGATCGCACCACAGATGGTGAGTCAGGCAGGTATCGCCCTGGTGACAGCCACCGCTGCCCTGGCAGCGCGTGGCATCCACGGATTCGTTGACGGCATCGATAACCTGGGCCACATGGATACCGCCCATGTCGCGCGCCAGCTGATAGCCACCGCCCGGGCCGCGTACGCTGTTGACCAGCGAACCACGGCGCAGCCGGGCGAACAGCTGTTCCAGATAGGACAGCGAGATGCCCTGCCGCTCGGAAATGTCGGCCAGCGACACCGGGCCCCGTTGGGCATGCAGCGCCAGGTCGAGCATGGCGGTGACGGCATAGCGGCCTTTGGTGGTCAGTCTCATGACGAACTCGAGCGGGTTGCATCGGATAACCCGATTATCGGATTCCCGACCAAAAAGGTCAACTTTAAAACCGACCAAATCACTCAGGCATTATCTATCGGGGGGATAGTCCGCGGGTGGGATTCGCCACGGGCGGCCTTCTGGGTTTCGGTGAGGATGCCGCGCAGGATGTTCATCTCCAGCTTGCTGATGCCGGCACGGCCGTAGAGTCGGCGCAGGCGACTCATCAGGTGACGTGGCTTGGCTGGATCGAGGAAGCCGATCTCCACCAGGGTCTGCTCCAGGTGGTCGTAATAGAGTTCCAGCTCCTCCACCGTCACCGGCTGGGTATTGAGCATGGCGGTGGCTTCGACCTTGTTCATCTTGGTCGGCTGGTTCTGCGCGGCAAGCCAGGCCATGCGCACCTCGTACACCAGCACCTGGACCGCGGCGGCGAGGTTGAGCGAACCGAAGGCCGGGTCCGAGGGGATGTGCACATGGTAGTGGCAGCGCTGCAGCTCTTCGTTGGTGAGGCCGGCGTATTCGCGACCGAACACCAGGGCCACCTCGCCGCCCTGCTCCACCTGGGCCAGGGAGGTAGTGGCGCACTCACGCGGATCGAGCAGCGGCCAGGGAATGCGACGATCCCGGGCACTGGTACCCAGTACCAGGCTGCAGCCGGTCAGGGCTTCCTCCAGGGTGTCGACGACGATGGCGGCATCGAGCACGTCATTGGCGCCGGAGGCGCGGGCATTGGCCTCGCCGCTGGGGAAATCCTCGGGCTCGACCAGATAGAGGCGCGACAGGCCCATGTTCTTCATCGCCCGGGCGGCGCCGCCGATGTTGCCGGGATGGCTGGTGTTGACCAGGACGACGCGGATGTTGTTCAGCACGTGGCTATCCTCGAGCGGACGCGGGAAATCGGCGCCGTATACTACGCCCACCTGCGCCCGCATGCTACGAATACCCCTTCCCGCGCCACGAAGTCTGCTATCATTGCCGGCTTTCCTTATACAACCCAGGTGATCTATCCATGCAGCCCATGCTGAACATCGCACTGCGCGCGGCCCGCAGCGCCGGTGAATTGATTTTCCGTTCTATTGAGCGCCTGGACGTGATCGCCGTCGACGAAAAAGGCGCCAACGACTTCGTCTCCGAAGTGGATCGCGCCGCCGAGCAGACCATCCTGGCCACCCTGCGCAAGGCCTACCCCACCCATGGCTTCCTCGGTGAGGAGTCCGGCTATCTGCCTGGCGAAGGCGAAGGCGCCGACTACGTCTGGGTAGTCGACCCCCTGGACGGCACCACCAACTTCCTTCGTGGCGTCCCGCACTTCTCGGTGAGCATCGCCTGCAAGTACAAGGGTCGCCTGGAGCACGCCGTGGTCCTGGACCCGGTACGCCAGGAAGAATTCACCGCCAGCCGTGGCCGCGGTGCCGCGCTGAACGGTCGCCGCATTCGCGTCACCAATCGTCGTAGCCTGGAAGGCGCCCTGCTGGGTACCGGCTTCCCCTTCCGCGCCAATGACGTCGACCACCTGGACAACTACCTGGGCATGTTCCGCAGCCTGATCGGCCAGACCGCCGGCATTCGCCGTGCCGGTTCCGCCGCCCTGGACCTGGCCTATGTCGCCGCCGGTCGTTTCGACGCCTTCTGGGAAATGGGGCTGTCGGAATGGGACATGGCCGCGGGCGCCCTGCTGGTGCAGGAAGCCGGTGGCCTGATCGGTGACTTCAACGGTGGTCACGACTTCCTCGAGAAGGGCCACATCGTCGCCGGCAATCCCAAGTGCTTCCGCGGCCTGCTGACTCAGATCCAGCCGCATCTGCCGGCTTCGCTCAAGCGCTGAGTCCGTAGCGGTCACAGAAAAGCCCCTGTCGGCAGCGCCGACAGGGGCTTTTTCTTGCCTGCTGCAGAAGTCTCTGCAGCAGGTGTCGGTCAGCTTTACTTGACCACTTTCAAGCTCGGTCGGGCTGGCGTGGGCTTGGGTGCCTCGGGCTTGTTGCCACCATTGTCCGGCCCCTGGTCATCAGGCGGCGTGGGCTCGCTGTCGAAGACCATGCCCTGGCCGTTCTCCCGGGCATAGATGGCGAGGATGGCGCCCACGGGAATGTAGAGGTTGTAGGCCACACCGCCGAAACGGCCGTTGAAGCTCACGGCTTCGTTGTCCATGTGCAGGTCGCGCACGGCACTGGGCGAGGCGTTGAGTACGATCTGGCCGTCGTTGGCATAGCCCGGCGGCACGCGCACTTCGGCGTACTCGGCGTTGACCAGCAGGTGGGGCGTGCAGTCGTTGTCCACGATCCACTCATAGAGCGCGCGGACCAGGTAAGGGCGACTGGAATTCATGGGGTTCTCCTCTAGCGCATCTCACGCTCGGTGACCGAAAGGCTGGATCGGAAACTGTCGCGGACGAACATACGATCCATGTAGTCCTGCAGCGGCTTGGCCGCCCGGGACAGTTCGATGCCCAGGCGCGGCAGTCGCCACAGGAGGGGGAGCAGGCAACAGTCCACCAGGGAAAAGTCGTCGCTCAGGAAGAAGGGGGTTTCCGCAAAGATCGGCGCCACGCCGGTCAGGCTCTCGCGCAACTCCTTGCGCTTGACGGCGAGGTCGGCACCGGGCGCCGCCTGCAGGATGGCGTCCGCCAGGGTACACCAGTCACGGCCGATGCGGTGCATCAGCAGCCGGGACTTGCCGCGCGTCACTGGGTAGGCCGGCAACAGCGGCGGATGCGGATAGCGTTCCTCCAGGTACTCCATGAGCACCTCGGTGCCATAGAGCACCAGATCGCGATCCATCAACGTCGGCACGGTGCCATAGGGATTGTGCTCGGCCAGTTGCCGCGGGCACTCGCCACGGCGTACGGCGACCAGCTCGCACTCGACGTTCTTCTCCGCCAGGATCAGACGGATCCGGTGGCTGTAGTGATCCTCAGGATCGTGGAAACAGGTCAGGCGGGTTATGGCGCCCATGGGTCCCTCCCCCGTTGGGGGCGAAGCTGTAAAGGCGGGATTATCTCGCACCTTGCCGCCTGCCACCTAGTCTCATCGCTCACTGTCGGGCAATCGCCGCCAGAATTGGCGCTTGAGCCAGAAGGCCAGGATGGCGAACAGCACCAGATAGCCCAGCACCCAGGGGGCGAGACGCCAGGCCAGGGCACGTTCCGGCGCGGCCGAATAGCCCAGGTAGGCGACCAGATCCTCGACCGTGCGGGCGAATTGCTCGGGCGTCTGGGCGCCGCTGCCGGATTCCAGGCGTAGCACGCAACGCCCGTCGTTGCAGTCGCGCAGTTGCCGACCGCGCAGGGCGGCCAGGACGTCGGGCATGCGGGTACCGGGCGCCGCGAGGTTATCGACTCCGAGCGGGCGATCCGGCGCCACATAGAACTCCTGCAGGAAGGCACGCAGCCAGGCCTCGCCCCGCACGACAGCGATGAGGGTGAGATCGGGCGGCACGCTGCCGAAGGCGCGGCGGGCGTCTTCGGGCTTGAGCAGGCCGAGCATGGGCGCACTGGCGGTGCGGCCAGGCGCCCAGCTGGCGAGGTCGAGGTGGAGATCGGCGGCGACGCGGTCGAAACGCTGGTACTCCTGGCCGTGGCAGGCGAGGCAGTAGCGGCCAAAGGTGATGGCGCCCGCGCGTGGATCGCCCGGTTCGGCAGCGCCGGCCAGACCGGTGCACAGCAGCAGCAGGCTCAGCAACAGGTACCTCATGGCGTTTGCTCCACCAGCGGTCGAGCACGCCCCAGACGGCTGTACCAGGGCATGCCCAGCAGACTGGCGAAGTAGAATCCAGCGGCCAGGCGCGCCAGCAACAGGCGCCCGTCGGTGATCGCCACTATGCCCAGCACGCCCAACGCGGCGAAGGCCAGGCAGCCGGCATACAACCCCAGCCGCGCCGGCCAGGCCTTGTGGCGGACCGAGCGCACCGGACTGCGATCCAGCCAGGGCAGCACGAACAGCAGGGCGATGGCCAGGGCCGCCAGGCCGAGACCACCGGCCTTGCTCGGCACCGCCCGCAGCAACGCATAGAAGGGTGCCAAATACCAGGGCGGGGCGATATGGCTGGGGGTGACCAGCGGATCGGCCGGCTGCTGGTTGGCCGGTTCCAGCACCAGGCCGCCCAGCTCCGGCGCCAGCAGCACCACGCCGAGGAAGACCAGCAGGAAGATCGCCAGCCCGCAGAGATCCTTGAGGGTCAGGTAGGGATGGAAAGGCACCCCAGCCGCACCACGCAGGTCGCGCTCGTCACCCTCGGGGTTGTTCGAGCCGGTCTGGCGCAGGGCGACGATGTGCAACGTCACCAAGGTCAGAATCAGCAGCGGTAGCCCCACCACATGCAGGGCCTGGAAGCGGCGCAAGCTGGCATCGGATAGCACCACCCCGCCCCGCAACAAATCGGCCAGGCTCGAACCTATCAGCGGCACCGCCTCGACCGCGCTCAGGGACACCTGGGCTCCCCAATAGGATAGTTGCCCCCAGGGCAGCAAGTAACCGAAGAAGGCCTGGGCCAGCAGCAGGACGTAGAGCAGCACGCCGAAGGTCCAGACCAGCTCGCGCGGGGCACGATAGGAGCCGTACAGCAGGCCGCGCAGCAGGTGCAGATAGAGGCAGACGAACAGCGCCGAGGCGCCTACCGCGTGCAGGTAGCGGATCAGCCAGCCGAAGGGTACCTCGCGCATGAACAGCTGGACCGAGGCGAAGGCGCCCCGCACCGTCGGTTCGTAGCCGAACAGCAGCCAGAGCCCGGTCAGCACCTGCAGCGCCAGGATGAAGACTAGCAGCGCACCGAATAGATAGAAGACGTTGAGGTTGCGCGGCACGCGATAGTCGCTGATATGCCGGCGCCAGAAGGCGCCTAGCGGCAGGCGTCGCTCCAGCCAGCCACGCTCGTTGTCCTTCATGCCGCTCCCTCCTCGTCGCTGCCGATCACCAGCAGGCTGTCGCCGCGGAAATGATAGGGCGGCACGGCCAGGTTCAGTGGTGCTGGCTGGTCGCGATAGACCCGGCCCGCCAGATCGAAGTGGGAGCCATGGCAGGGGCATAGATAGCCGCCGTCCTGATTCGCCGCGCTCGGCGCCAGGGAGGGGATGCAGCCGAGGTGGGTACAGATGGCGGTGACCACGAAGATGTCCGGACGCCGCGAGCGCAGGCGGGGGTCGACATAGAGCGGCTGGCTGGATTCCCTGGAGTCCGGGTCGGCGAGGTTGGCCTGGTCGGCCAACAGTCGCGCCTGATCCGTCGCACTACGGCGCAGGACGCAGACCGGCTGGCCGCGCCACTGCACCGTGAGCTGCTCGCCTTCGCCCAGCGTCCTGATATCCACCTCGACCGGAGCCGCCGCCACCTCCGCCGACCGACCGGGCCGCAGGGCGCAGACGAAGGGCACGCTGCCCGCCACCAGGCCCAGGCCGCCGACAGCGGAGGTGGTGGCGATCAGCAGGCGGCGACGCTGGGCATCGGGCGAGTCGTCGGTCACGTCAGGCTTCCCGGCTCCATTTCCAGCGTCACGCCGAAGCGCTCGCGGACCGAGGCGCGGATGCGCTCGGCCAGGGCCAGGACGTCACGGCTGCTGGCGCCGCCAAAGTTGACCAGCACCAGCGCCTGGGCGGCATGTACCCCAACGGCACCGTCGCGATGGCCGCGCCAGCCAGCCTGGTCGATCAGCCAGCCGGCGGCCAGCTTGACCGTGCCATCGGCCTGGGGATAGGTCGGCAGCGTCGGATGGTCTTCCTTGAGGACGGCGGCAGTCGCCGCGCTCACCACCGGATTCTTGAAGAAGCTGCCGGCATTGCCCAACACCGCCGGGTCGGGCAGCTTGCTGCGGCGGATGCTGCAAATCGCAGCACTGACGGCTTCCGGCGTGGGCTGCGCGACCCCGGCTTCGGCCAGCGCCTGGCGCACCGGACCGTAGTCCAGCACCAGCTGTGGCTGGCGGCTCAGGTGGAAGCGCACGCGCAGCACGATCCAGCGTCCGGCTTCAGCCTTGAAGCGGCTTTCACGATAGGCGAAGGCGCAGGCGTCCGGCGCCAGGTCATGGATTTCGCCGCTGTGGCGGTCGAGTGCCGTGACGCCGGCGCAGCGATCCTTGAGTTCGACGCCATAGGCGCCGATGTTCTGGATCGGCGAGGCGCCCACGGTCCCCGGGATGAGACTGAGGTTTTCCAGCCCGTACCAGCCGTTGGCCAGGGTGGTCATGACGAAGGGGTGCCAGGCTTCGCCGGCTTCGGCTTCCACCAGCAGGGCATCGCCCTCCTCCGCCAGCAGGCGAATACCGCGCGAGGTCAGCCGCAGCACCAGGCCCTCGACCCGTTCGGGCAGGACCAGGTTGCTGCCGCCACCCAGTACCCGTAACGGCACGCCCTGATCGCGGGCCAACGCCAGGGCCTCGAATACATCGGCATCGCTCGCGGCTTCCAGATACCCATCCGCTTCGGCCACCAGGCCGAAGGTATTGAGTCCCTGCAGCGGGACGCCCTGTTGCACCTCAGCGACCATGACGGGCAGCGACCTCGGCAACCAGACCGTCGCAGGCGCTTTCGAGCAGGTCGAGCACCCGTTCGAAACCGGCCGCGCCGCCGTAATAGGGATCGGGAACCTCGTCCACCGCCAGGCCCTGGCGAGCCAGGAACAGCTCGGGCACCTTGCCGCCCTCGGGGCGCAGTTGCTCCAGCCAGGCGAGGTTGTCGTGGTCCATGGCCAGGATCAGGTCGAAGCGTTGGAAGTCCTCGACGGTCACCTGGCGCGCGCGTAGGCCGCTGATATCGTAACCGCGACTGGCGGCCGCCTCGATGGCGCGGGAATCCGGCGCCTTGCCGCGGTGCCAGTCGCCGGTTCCAGCCGAATCAAGCTCCACCGCTGCGGCCAGGCCGGCGGCTTCCAGCTTGGATCTCAGGATGCCTTCGGCGGTCGGCGAGCGGCAGATGTTGCCCATGCAGACGAAGAGGATGCGCAGGCTCATCTAGGCTCCCAGCAGGCGGCGGACGCGCTCGAGATCTTCCAGGGTATCCACCCCGGCCTGGGGCGCTTCCAGGGCATCGGCGACGTGGATGCGCACGGCATGCCAGAGGGCGCGCAGTTGCTCCAGGGCTTCCGTCTCTTCCAGGGCGCAGGGGCCCCAGCCGACGAAATCGGCGAGGAAGCCGGCGCGATAGGCATAGATGCCGATATGGCGACGATAGGGAAAGCCGGCAGGCAGTTGCGTGCGGTCGCCGGCGAAGGCGCTACGTGCCCAGGGCAGCGGCGCCCGGCTGAAGGTCAGCGCCAGGCCGTTCACGTCGGTGCTCACCTTGACCACATTGGGATTGAACAGGCTGTCGACGTCGTGGATGGGCTCGGCCAGGGTGGCCACGCCCGCCTCGGGATGGGCGGCGAGATTGCCCGCCACCTGGTCGATCACCGCCGGGGGAATCAGCGGCTCGTCGCCCTGGACGTTGACCACCAGGGCGTCGTCGGCCAGGCCGAGCAACTCGGCCACCTCGGCCAGGCGATCCGTGCCCGAGGCATGGTCGGGCCGGGTCAGCAGCACTCGGGCGCCGAAGCCTTCACAGGCGCGCAGGATGTCGTCGTGGTCGGTGGCTACCACCACCTGCTCGGCACCACTGCGCCGGGCCTGCTCCCAGACGTGCTGGATCATCGGCTTGCCGGCGATGTCGAGCAGCGGCTTGTTGGGCAGCCGGGTGCTGGCGAGCCGCGCCGGGATGACGACGGTGAAGGCGGTGCTCATTTATCCAGACGCTCGTCCGTGGTGATGATGCGCGCCTCGCTTTCCAGCATCACTGGGATGCCGTCACGAATCGGGAAGGCCAGGCCGGCGGCCTTGCTGATGAGCTCGGTCTTGTCGTCGCTCAGGATCAGCGGGCTCTTGGTCAGGGGGCAGGCGAGGATGTCCAGCAGCTTGAGGTCCATGGCGAGGGTTCCGTCAGAGAGAATGTTCGGGCAGGAGACGATCGAGACGCGCATCCAGCCAGGCGACGAAGGCGGCCGAGGGCTGGGCGTCCACCGCCAGGTACCACCAGTCGGCGGCGGCGAAGGGCCGGCACTTGACCGCATCCTTCTCGGTCATCACCAGCGGCAGTTCCGGCGTGAAAGCCAGTTCCGCAGCGCTGTAGGCGGCATGATCGGCGAAGGCATGGGGCAACGGCTGCCAGTGTAGTCCTTCGAGGGTAGCGAAGAAACGTCCAGGGTTGCCGATACCGGCCAGGGCGTGCAGGCGCTGCCCCGGCGGAAAGAAATCCAGCGGCCGCGCCTCGCCGCTGCGCAGATTGATCAGGGCGCTGGGCTGCAGGATCAGGCCGTAGCCATCGACGGGGTCGCGGGTAGCGCCGTTATGGATCACGGCGTCCACCTCGGCCAGGCGCTCCAGGGGCTCGCGCAAGGGGCCGGCCGGCAGGCAGCGACGGTTGCCGAAGCCCCGCGCCGCATCGACCATGACCAGTTCCAGATCCCGCGCCAGGCGATAGTGCTGCAGGCCGTCGTCGCTGAGGATCACATCGAGCGCTTCTTCAGCGAGCAGCCGCTCGACGGCGCGACCGCGGTCGGGGTCGATCACCAGGGGCACCGCGGTGCGCTGCACGATGAGCAGGGGTTCGTCGCCGGCCACCGCCGCGGTGTCGGTGGCCTGGACGCGCCAGGGCAGACTCGGCGGGGTGGCGCCATAGCCGCGACTGACCACGCCGACTTTCAGGCCGCGGGCGCGCAGATGGCCGATCAGCCAAAGGATCATGGGGGTCTTGCCGGTACCGCCGACGGTGAGATTGCCCACCACGATGACCGGCACCGGCGCACGATGGATGCTGCCCTGCCCCGCCAGGAAGCGTTGGCGCTTGCGCCGGGCGACCTGGCGATAGAGGGCTTCCAGGGGCGCCAGCAGGCGCAGGGCGGGATGGCCCTCGTACCAGGCGCGGACCAGGCGTTCGCCCAGGCTCACGGGCGTTTCGCCTGGGCCTCGAGAGTGGTGATGCGCAACTGACTGAAGCCCAGCTTGCCGGCGGCGTCCATGGCCATGACCACCGACTGGTGGGTGGCGCGGCCATCGGCGGTGATCACCAGCGGCAAGCTGTTGTCGCCACCGGATTCGCGTTGCAGCGCGGTGGTCAGGCCGGTCAGGTCGTTGCGCACCAGCGTCTGGCCATTGAGCGCCATCTGGCCGTCGGCGGTGATGCTGATCTCCAGGGTCTTGCCCTGGTTGGCGGCCGCGGCGGCGCTGTCGGCCTCGGGCAGTTCGATCTTCAATTGGCTGGGCCGGCTGAAGGTCGCGGTCACCACGAAGAACAGCAGCAGGACGAAGATGACGTCGATGAAGGACGCCAGGTTGATATAGACCTCTTCGCGAGCGGCGCCCCCGGCGCGGCGACGGAATTTCACGCGGCGGCTCCTTCGCGGACGTCCACCTCGCGATCACCATGGAGGATGTCCACCAGCTTGACGGCTTCCTGCTCCATGCCCACCACCAACTCGTCGACCCGGCGCAGCAGGTAGCGGTGGAAGAACACCGCGGGGATCGCCACCAGCAGGCCAGCAGCGGTGGTCACCAGGGCCTTGGAGATACCGCCGGCGAGGATGGGGGCATTGGCCATGCCGTCGTTCATGAAGGCGCTGAAGATGTCGATCATGCCGAACACTGTGCCGAGCAGGCCCATCAGCGGCGCCAGGGCGGCGATGCTGCCGAGGGTGTTGAGATAGCGTTCGAGGTCGTGCACCACGCGGCTGCCGGCTTCCTCGATGGCCTCCTTCATGATGTCGCGACCATGGCGGGAATTGGTCAGGCCCGCGGCGAGGATGTCACCCAGCGGCGAACCGGCGCGCAACTCGCGCAACCGCTCGTTGTTCAGCTGCTTGTCCTGGATCCAGCGCCAGACCTGGGCAAGCAGGTTGGGCGGTGCGACCCGGCTACGTCTCAGGGTCCACAGCCGCTCGGCGATGATGGCCGTGGCCAGGATGGAACTGAGGATGATCGGCAGCATCATCCAGCCGCCAGCTTTGACCATTTCGAACACGAGACCGTTACCCCCGCCGCAAAATGCCGCCACTCTAGCACGAACGCTTCAGGGTGTCGGGGCGGGAGGGGGCGTCCGCCACCAGTGACGAGCCTGGCGCAGCCCCCGGGGCAAGTCCCATTTGCCGAGGGTCCAGTCCAGGGCGCCGAGTTCGGCGGTGTCGTAGCGCGTCACGCCGCGTTCGCGATAGCGCTCCACCACCAGGGGATGCGGATGGCCGTAACGATTGTGCCGACCGCGGGAAATCAGCACTCCGCGCGGTAGCACGGCGTCGATGAAGTCGGCACTGGAGCCGCTGCGGCTGCCATGGTGCGGCGCGCTGAGCCATTGCGCCGCAAGGGGCAGGCCGCTGGCTAGCAGTTCGACCTCGCGGCGTTCGTCGATGTCGCCGGTCAGCAGCAAGCGTTCGCCATTGGCTTCGACCTTGAGCACGCAGGAGGAGGCATTGGAGTCCGCGCTGGGCCGCCACCAGGTGGTGAAGTTGACGGCGTTCCAACGCCAGTTGGCGCCATCCACGCAGTCCTGGGCGCGCAAGCGCGGCGCCAATTGACCAGCCTCGCCACTGAGCACCAGGCCCGGCGGTAAACCCTTGGCTACGGCCGACGCCCCACCGGCATGGTCGGCATCGGCGTGGCTGAGCAGCAGGATGTCGAGTTCGTCGACGCCCGCGGCGCGCAGATTGGGCAGCACGACACGGGCGCCGCTGTCGTAGCTGCCCTGCCGCGGACCGGCGTCATACAGCAGCGCGTGCTCCCGGGTGCGCACCAGCACGGCCAGGCCCTGCCCCACGTCCAGTACCGTGATCCGCGCCTGCCCCTCGGCAGGCAGCGGGATCGCCGGGAATAGCCCCGGCAACATGAGCAGTGCCCCACAGCCACGTAGCGGTACGCCCGCCGGCAGCAGCGCCAGCAAGGCGCCGAGTCCGGCCAGCCAGAGCGCCCAGGCGGGCGCCAACGCGGGTTGCCAGGCCGCGGCCAACTGCGCCAGCCAATCCAACAGCCACAGCAGCACCTTGAGCAGAAAGCCAGACAGCCAGAGCGCGGGATCGCCCAGTGGCGACCATGGCAGGGACAGCAGCGTCCCCAGCAACGCCAGGGGCACGATGGCCATATCCATCAGCGGCACCGCGATGGCATTGGCCAGGGGCCCGCTGAGGCTCAGGGGCAGCCCCAACGCCAGGAGCAGCGGCGCCAATCCCACGCCCATGCACCACTGTGCGCGACCCAGGGTATGCCACCAGGGCAGCCGCCCCAGGCGCCCGGCGAAGCTCCACAGCAGCAGGAGCACCGCGCCGAAGGACAGCCAGAAGCCCGGCAACAGGCTGACCAGCGGATTGGCCGCCAGCACGCCCACCAGCGCCAGCAGCAGGGCATCTCCCAGCCGTACCTGTTGCCGTCCGAGTTGCCAGAGCAGGCCCAGGGTGACCATGAGACAGGCGCGCTGCACCGGCACCTCGAAGCCGGCCAGCAGGCCGTAGCCCAGGGCGGTGACCATCGTCAGGACGGCGGCGGACAGACGCCAGGGCAGCCGGCGCGGCCAGTAGCCACGGCGCGCCAGGGTGACCACCCCGGCATAGACACCCAGGGCGATCAGCCCGATGTGCTGGCCGGAAATCACCATCAGGTGCACGGTGCCGGTGTCCTGGAACAGTTGCCACTGGGCGTCGGTGATGCCGGAGGCGTCGCCGATCACCAAGGCGGCGAGCAGGCCGCCCTGCCCGGCCGGATCGCGGGTGTGCAGGTACTGGCGGATGGCATCGCGCCAGGTCGCCAGGCCGCTGGCCGCCTGGAGGCGCTGGCCATCCTTGACGCTGCCGGTGGCGCCTATGCCCTGGGCGAGCAGCCAGGCCTCGCGATCCTGGCCCAGGGCATTGGCCAGGCCCGCGGGACTGCGCAGCTCCACGGCAAGCCGCCAGCGCTCGCCCGCCAAGGGGCGCGGGCCGCCATACCAGTTCAGGCGTATCAGTGTCGGCAGCTTCAGGTCGCGCCGACTGCTGGCGTCGGCGAGCAGGAAACCCACCGAATCGGCGTCCACCGCTGGCAGCCCGCTCACCCGCCCTTCGATCCACAGCACCCGCTGTTCCAACCCCGGATCAAGACGATCCTGCAGTGCCCACTGGGCATGGAGCGCGGCCCAGGCCAGACCAAGACCGAAAGCGCCCACGACCGCCAGACGGGTGCCGAGCGAGATGAAGGCGACGGCAGCGAGTGCCGCCAGCAGGGGCATCGATGGCAAGGCCGGGAAGGCGCGCAGGACCAGCACACCCAGGGCGAAGGCAAGCAGAACAGCACGCATCAGGACTCCATCCGTGGAGAACCGAAAGGTCTAGGATGCGCGAATTAGAGCAGCTTGAGGGCGGAAGAGCCAGGGCTACGGGTGGACTCGCCTAAGTTGCCCTGGCGAAGGGATCAATCGTAGCGCAGGGCTTCGGCCGGCGAGGTGCGCGAGGCGCGCCAGGCAGGGTAAAGGGTCGCCAGGAAACTCATGCTCAGGGCAGCCACGGCGATCAGCACCACGTCCTCCAGCTCCAGCCGCGATGGCAGGTTGCTGATGAAGTACATGTCGCCACCGAACAGCTTGTGGCCGACCAGTCGCTCCAGGGCGGCGATCCAGTTGCTGACGTTGAGCGCCGCGATGACGCCGAGGATGCCGCCGATCAGGGTGCCGACCAGGCCGATCACCGTGCCCTGGACCATGAACACCGCCATGATCTGCCCCGGCGTGGCGCCCAGGGTACGCAGGATGGCGATGTCGGCCTTCTTGTCGGCCACCACCATGATCAGGGTGGCGATGATGTTGAAGGCGGCCACGGCGACGATCAGCAAGAGCAGCAGGCCGATCATGGTCTTTTCCATCTGCATCGCCTGGAACAGGCTGCCCTGGGAGATCGTCCAGTCGCGCGCCTGGTAGCCATCGCCGAGGGCCTTGGCCACGTCACGGGAAATGCGCGGCGCCTGGAACAGATCGTCCAGCGCCAGGCGGATGCTCTCCACCTGGCCCGGCTGCCAGCCCTTGAGCGGCGCGGCGTCGGCCACGTTGATCAGGGCCAGGGAGGCATCCAGCTCGGCGCCGACCTTGAAGGTACCGACCACGGTGAAGCGCCGCAGCCGCGGGGTGATGCTGCCGGTGGCACCGACCTCGGGGATGATCACCGTGACCTGGCTGCCCAGCTCCAGCTGGAAGCGTCGCGCGGCGATCTCGCCCAGCACGATGCCGAATTCGCCCGGCTTGAGGGCATCAAGGCTACCCTGGGTCATGCGCTCGCCGACGATGGACACGCGCTTTTCCTGGGCCGGATCGATGCCGTCCACCAGCAGCGGCTGCATGCGACCCCGTACCGAGAGCATGCCCTGCAACTGCGTATAGGGCACCGCCGCCAGCACATGGGGCTGCTGCTCGGCCTTGGCCGCCAGCGGGCGCCAGTCGTCCAGCGGCTGGGCGCCGCTGATGAAGGCATGGGGCACCATGCCGAGGATGCGGCCGCGCATCTCTTCCTGGAAGCCGTTCATAACCGACAGCACCAGGATCATGGCCAGCACGCCCAGCGCCAGGCCGAACATGGAAACCAGCGAGAAGAAGGAGATGAACGACTTGCGCCGCTTGGCGCGGGTGTATCTCAGGCCGATGAACAGCGAAAGCGGTCTGAACATGGCGACCTCAGACCTGCCGGGCCGGCGTGGCGTCGACCAGATGGCCTTCGTCCAGGCGCAGCATCCGGTCCATCTGGCCAGCCAGCACCTGGTCGTGGGTCACCACCAGGAAGGCCGTGCGCAGCGAGGTGGACAGTTCCAGCATCAGGTCCTGGATGCCGTGGGCGGTGTGTTGATCGAGGTTGCCGGTGGGTTCGTCGAGCAGTACCAGCTTGGGCTGGTTGACCAGGGCGCGGGCGATGGCCACGCGCTGACGCTCGCCGCCGGACAACTCGGCCGGCTTGTGGCCCAGGCGATGACCGAGACCGACCCGCTCCAGCAGCTTGGCGGCGCGCTCACGGGCTTCGCCGATGGAGGCCTTGCCGATCAGCAGGGGCATGCAGACGTTTTCCAGGGCGCTGAATTCGGGCAGCAGGTGGTGGAACTGGTAGACGAAGCCCATGGCGCGGTTGCGCAAGAGGCCACGGGCCTTCTCGTTCAGCGCCGACAGCTCTTCGCCATCGAGCCAGACGCTGCCGCTGCTGGGGGTGTCCAGGCCACCGAGCAGGTTCAGCAGGGTGGTCTTGCCCGAACCGGAACTGCCGACGATGGAGACGCGCTCACCTGGTTGCAGGGTGAGCTGGACGTTGCTCAGCACCTCGACGGTCTGGGGGCCTTCCTCGTAGCGCTTGCCCAGGTCCTGGCAACGCAAAACGGCTCGATCATTCATAACGCAGGGCCTCGGCGGGTTGGGTACGGGCAGCGCTCCAGGAGGGATAGAGCGTGGCCAGGAAGCTCAGGGCGAAGGACGCGCCACAGACCAGCAGCACGTCGTGCAGTTGCAGCTGGGCCGGCAGGTAGTCGATGAAATACACCTCGGCGTTGAGGAACTGGTGCCCGCTGAGACGCTGCACCCAGGCCAGCGCGGCGCTGACGTTGAGCGCGGCGAGCACGCCCAGCACGCAGCCGATGGCGGTACCGATGACGCCGATGAAGGTGCCCTGGACCATGAACACCGCCATGATCTGCCGGGGCGTGGCGCCCAGGGTGCGCAGGATGGCGATGTCGGATTTCTTGTCGGTCACCACCATCACCAGGGTGGAGACGATATTGAAGGCGGCTACGGCGACGATCAGCAGCAGCAGCAGGCCGATCATGGTCTTCTCCATGCCGATGGCCTGGTAGAGGTTGCCATGGGTGCGGGTCCAGTCGCGGGCATACCAGTCGTTGCCGGGCAACTGGCGGGCGATGTTCCAGGACACGTCGGGCGCTTGGAACAGGTCGTGCAATTTCAGGCGCACACCTTGCACCGCACTCGCCGGCCAGCGTTGCAGCCGGGCGGCGTCCTCGATGTGGATCAGGCCTACCGAGCCATCCAGCTCGCCGGCGCCGACGCTGAAGATGCCCACCACGGTGAATCTCTTCATGCGCGGAAACATGCCGGCGGGAGTCACGGCCACTTCGGGGGCGATGTAGGTGAGCTTGTCGCCGACCTTGACGCCGAGTTTCTCGGCGGCCAGCGACCCTATGATGATGCCGAATTCACCCGGCTTGAGGTCGTCCAGCCTACCCTCGCGCATGAAGCTCGCGATGATCGAGACCTTGGGCTCCTCGGCCGGGTCGATGGCGTTGAGCAGGACGGTCTGCACCGCCTTGTCGTGGGCCAGCATGCCCTGCAACTGGGTGAAGGGCGCCACCGCCGCCACCTGGCTGTTCTGCAACGCCCGCTCGCGCACGCTGCGCCAGTCGGTCACCGGCTGGTAGGACTCCACCGTCGCATGGGGAATCATGCCCAGGACGCGCTCGCGCATCTCGCGGTCGAAGCCGTTCATGACCGACAGCACCACGATCATGACGACCACGCCGAGCGCCAGGCCGATCATGGACGTGAGCGAGATGAAGGAGACGAAATGATTGCGGCGCTTGGCGCGGACGTAACGCAGGCCAAGGTAGATCGGCAGGGGTCTGAACATAGGCTCGCTTGCACGGCGGGAAGACGTAGGCGCCCTGCGGGGTGGACGGCGACACCGTGCCGGCTCGCCAGCTACACTCGGGGCCATCACCCACGGAGCGGCCCGACATGACCACCCCAGACGCGCGTGAACGGCGGGAATACTATCGCATCACCGACCGCATCGCACTGCAAATCGGCCCTGCCGAAGGCGCCTCCGGCGAGACCGCGCCGCTGTTCGCACTGCTGAGCGAACTGCACCAGCTGGAATTCGAATCCCGTCATCTGCTGCGCAACCTGGACGAACGCGACCGCGCCATCACCGCCTGCCTGCGTCTGGTGCACAAGCGCCTCGACCTGCTCGGCCAGGCCTTCGCCTGGAACCTGATGCACGACAGTGGCGCCACCCGGGAGGTGGTGCTGTCGGAAGGCGGCCTGGCCTTCGTCGATGCCGAGCCACTGGCCTTGGGCACGCGCCTGGAGCTACGCATGGCCCTGCCGCCCCAGGGGCTGGGCCTGCAGGTACTCGCCGAGGTGACCAGCTGCCAGGCCGTCGCCGGCGGTCATGAAATAGGCACCAGCTTCATCGAGCTGGAAGACGCCCAGCGTCAGCTGCTGGCCCGCCACGTCCTGCGCCAGCAGGCCCGCGGCCGCCGCGCCGACCGCGGAGAGGACACGTGAAAGGCGCCTGGCTGGCCTTGCTGCTCGGCACGGCCGCGCCCGGCTGGGCCGATACCCTGCAGATCCCGCTGGGCCAGCAGGGCGACCCCGGCGTCTCCCTCCCCCTGCGCGGCGACAGTCGTGCTCAGGTACTGGAACGCTTCGGCCTGCCCGACCAGGAACATCCGCCGGTCGGCCACCCGGCCATCCGCCGCTGGGACTATCGAGCGTTCAGCGTCTATTTCGAAAACGATCGGGTGCTGGATGCGGTCCGCGAACCGCGCCGCCCGTCTCCCTCACCCTAGCGTCTAGGAGCCTTCATGACCCTCATCTACGGACACCGCGGCGCCCGCGGCGAAGCGCCGGAAAACACCCTGGCCGGCTTCGAGCTGTGCCTGGAACTGGGCGTCCAGCGTTGCGAGCTGGACCTGCACCTCTCGCGGGACGGCGAGCTGGTGGTGATCCATGACCCCACCCTCAAGCGCACCACCGGGCGTGGCGGCAAGGTCAGCGAAAAGGCGGTGGCCGACCTAGTGGCACTGGACGCCCGCCAGGGTGGCCCGGCATGGCCACGCCCTGCCCCCATCCCGACCCTGCGCGAACTCTTCGAGAAGTGCCGCTTCGAGCATTGGCAGCTGGAGGTGAAGAGCGCCTCGCGAGTACGGGCGGCCCAGACCGTGAGGGCCATCGCCGCATTGGTCGAGGAGTTCGGCCTGCAGGACAAGATCACCGTGACCAGTTCTTCACGGGAAGTGCTACGCGCCCTGCAACGCGACACACCCCACCTGGCCCGTGGCCTGGTGGCGGAATACGCCTGGCTCGATCCGCTCAAGGTGGCGGCCAACTATGGCTGTCATCTGCTGGCACTGAACTGGACGCTGTGCACCCCGGAACGTCTGCTCAAGGCCAAGCGCCAGGGCCTGCACGTCTCGGTCTGGACGGTCAACGACGCCAGCCTGATGCGCCGCCTGGCCGACTTCGGCGCGGACAGCCTCATCACTGACTTCCCGAGCCTGGCGCGGAGGACATTGGGGTAGCGGATCGCGACCCTGGCGGTCCGCCGACGCAGCCACTCCTATGCCTCCCTGACCCCGACCGATCGCGGCCATGGGCCGCTCCTACAGGCACGGACGTCACCGTAAGAGCGGCCCATGGCCGCGATGCCTTTCCGACCGAAGACGTCAGAACAACCGATTCAACCCATCGAACGCCGCTACCCGGTAGGCCTCGGCCATGGTCGGGTAGTTGAAGGTGGTGTTGACGAAATAGCGGATGCTGTTCGCCTCGCCCTCCTGGTTCATGATCGCCTGGCCGATGTGCAGGATCTCCGACGCCTGGTCGCCGAAGCAGTGCACGCCAAGCACCTGCAGGGTCTCGCGGTGGAAGAGGATCTTCAGCATGCCCACCGGCTCACCGGAGATCTGCGCCCGCGCCATGCTCTTGAAGAAGGCCTTGCCCACTTCGTAGGGCACCTTCTCCTGGGTCAGCTCGCGCTCGGTCTTGCCCAGGGAGCTGATCTCCGGAATGGTGTAGATACCGGTGGGGATGTCGTTGACCACCCGCCCACGGTTGTCGTGGAGGAGGTTGTCCGAGGCCGAACGGCCCTGGTCGTAGGCGGCGCTGGCCAGGCTCGGCCAGCCGATGACGTCGCCAGCGGCATAGATGTTGGGCACCGAGGTCCGGTAGTTCTCGTCGACGGAGACCTGGCCACGGCTGTTGACCGCGAGTCCCACGTTCTGCAGGCCCAGTTGATCGGTGTTGCCGGTCCGGCCGTTGCACCAGAGCAAGGCGTCAGCGCGCAGCTTCTTGCCGGACTTCAGGTGCAGCACCACCCCGTGCTCCTGGCCCTCGATGCGCTCGTATTCCTCGTTGTGGCGGATGAGCACGTTGTTGTTCTGCAGGTGGTAGCTCAGGGCGTCGGAGATCTCGTCGTCGAGGAAGCTGAGCAACTGGTCACGGTTGTCGATCAGGTCCACCAGCACGCCGAGGCCGCTGAAGATGGAGGCGTATTCGCTGCCGATCACCCCGGCGCCGTAGATGATCAGCCGGCGCGGGGTGTGCGTCAGGGACAGGATGGTGTCGCTGTCGTAGATGCGCGGATGGCTGAAGTCCACGTCCACCGGGCGATAGGGACGTGAACCGGTGGCGATGACGACCTGCTTGGCCACCAGCCGCTCCAAGTCGCCACGCAGGTTGACGATCTCGATGGTGTTTTCGTCGGCGAAGCTGGCGGTGCCGAAGAACAGGTCGACGCGATTGCGCGCGTAATAGCTGGTGCGCGAGGACACCTGGCGGGCGATCACCCGTTCGGCGCTGCGCAGCACGTCGGGGAAGGAGAACCAGCGCGGCTCGCCGATGGAGCGGAACATCTCGTTGGTATTGAACTGGATGATCTGCTTGACCGAATGGCGCAGCGCCTTGGACGGGATGGTGCCCAGGTGCGTGCAGTTGCCGCCGACCACCTGGCGGTTGTCCACCACCGCCACCCGGCGACCGTTCTTGGCGGCATTCATCGCCGCACCCTCGCCGGCCGGTCCCGAACCCAGAACCACCACGTCGTAGCTATAGACCGCCATGCTTTCTCCTTAGAAGGTTAGCCGTCTGCAGGCGACGGCTGGAGCCGGACCCACCTGACAGGAGGTGACGTCCGACGTGAGATCGCCCCCGAGGGCTGCGACCTCTTGTCACGGGTCGCCATTGTGGCGCAAAACTCTGGCAAAACGAAAACGGGAGCCACCTGGGCTCCCGTTTTTTCTTACAAGTCAGCCTTGCTGGAAACGCAAGACTCAGGCCGGGAAGGCCGGCGGGTTGACGCCCGCTATTTCTTCCAATACCCGGACGACCTGGCAGCTGTAGCCGAACTCGTTGTCGTACCAGACGTAGAGCACGACGCGGTTGTCGCTGACGATGGTAGCACCGGCATCGACCACGCCCGCATGACGGGAGCCGACGAAGTCGCTGGAGACCACTTCCGGCGAATTCACGAAATCGATCTGCTTGTGCAGCGGCGAGTGCAGCGCCATGGTGCGCAGGTACTCGTTGATCTCGTCCTTGCTGGTGCCGTTTTCCAGGTTCAAGTTGAGGATCGCCATGGAGACGTTGGGCGTCGGCACGCGGATGGCATTGCCGGTCAGCTTGCCAGCCAGTTCCGGCAGCGCCTTGGCCACGGCCTTGGCGGCGCCGGTCTCGGTGATCACCATGTTCAAGGCAGCGCTACGGCCACGGCGATCGCCCTTGTGGAAGTTGTCGATCAGGTTCTGGTCGTTGGTGTACGAGTGAACGGTCTCGACGTGACCGTTGACGATGCCGTACTTGTCGTTGACCGCCTTCAGGATCGGCACGATGGCGTTGGTGGTGCAGGAAGCCGCGGTGACGATGGTGTCTTCGGCGGTGATGGTGTCATGGTTGATGCCATGCACGATGTTCTTCAGGTTGCCCTTGCCCGGCGCGGTCAGCACCACGCGGGACACGCCCTTGCACTTGAGGTGCTGGCCCAGGCCTTCGGCATCGCGCCACTTGCCGGTGTTGTCGACGACGATGGCGTCCTGGATGCCATACTGGGTGTAGTCCACGCTGGTGGGATCGTTGGAGTAGATCACCTTGATCAGGGTACCGTTGGCGCACAGGGTGCTGTTGGCCTCGTCGACGGTGATGGTGCCGTCGAAGGAACCGTGCACGGAATCGCGGCGCAGCAGGCTGGCACGCTTGACCAGGTCGTTGTCGGCGCCCTTGCGGACCACGATGGCACGCAGGCGCAGGCCGTCGCCGCTGCCCTGGTGCTCGATGAGGATACGGGCCAGCAGACGACCGATACGACCGAAGCCGTACAGGACGACGTCGGTGCCCTTGCGCTGCTCGACGCCCTGCTTGCCGACCACGGCGGCCAGTTCACTGCGCAGGAAATCCTTGAGGTCGCGACCGGCACCTTCGGCCTTGAACTTCAGGCTCAGGCGGGCCAGGTCGATGGAAGCGGCACCCAGTTCCAGCTCGCTCAGGGCTTTCACCAGCGGGAAGGTGTCCTGCACGGACAGCTCGACGTTGTCGATCTGGCGCGCGAATCGGTGAGCCTTGAGAATGGAGATCACCGAACGGTTGACCAAACCGCGACCGTAAATGGAGGTCACAACGTTGTTGTTGCGGTACAGCTGACCAATCAGGGGAATCATGGCCTCGGCGAGCGCTTCGCGATCGATCCATTCTTCAAGGCACTGCTCAGGCTTCTGACTCACGACAAATCCTTCCCTATGTAGGAGCTGAAAAAAGGAACTACATTATGACCGCGCCGCCTGTCCCAGGCAATCGACGCGCGTCGCTGCACTGACAGCGCGAAAGCCCGGTCGTTACAATCCCAACCCACCGAACATCCACCGGAGTTCCGCCCGCGTGTCAGTTTTGCGTACCCCGTCAATTCCTGAAACCGCTGGTCGCCAACAATGGGGCAACCTGCCCGGCGCCGCGCTAGCCCTCGCCATCGCTGAAGCCACCAAGGCCGCGACTCGCCGCTTCACCCTGCTGATCACCCAGGACAGCCAGAGTGCCGACCGCCTGGAGCAGGAACTGCGCTTCTTCGCCCCTGAATTGCCGGTGCTGAATTTCCCCGATTGGGAGACGCTGCCCTACGATGTCTTCTCGCCACACCAGGACATCATCTCCCAGCGCGTCGCCACCCTTTATCGGTTGCCGGAGCTCTCCCACGGCATTTTGGTAGTCCCTTTGTCCACCGCCCTACACCGCCTGGCGCCCACGCGCTTCCTGCTCGGCAGCAGCCTGGTGCTGGACATCGGCCAGCGCCTGGACGTGGAAGCCACCCGCTCGCGCCTCGAAGCGGCCGGCTATCGCTATGTGGATACGGTGTACGAACACGGCGAATTCACCGTGCGCGGCGCCCTGATCGATCTCTTCCCCATGGGCAGCAGCCTGCCCTACCGGATCGACCTGTTCGACGACGAGATCGAGACGCTGCGCACCTTCGATCCGGAGACGCAGCGCTCCATCGACAAGGTCGACAGCATCCGCCTGCTGCCGGCGCGGGAATTTCCGCTGCACAAGGAAGCCGTGACCGGCTTTCGCGCGCGTTTCCGCGAGCGCTTCGACGTGGACTATCGCCGCTGCCCCATCTATCAGGACCTGGCCAGCGGCATCACCCCGGCAGGCATCGAGTACTACCTGCCGCTGTTCTTCGAGGAGACCTCGACCCTCTTCGACTACCTGCCGGCCAATACCCAGGTGTTCTCCCTGCCTGGCATCGAACAGGCCGCCGAACAGTTCTGGACCGATGTCCGTACGCGCTATGAAGATCGCCGGGTCGACCCCGAACGACCGCTGCTACCGCCAGTGGAGGTCTTCCTGCCGGTGGAGGACTGCTTCGCCCGCCTGAAGAACTGGCCACGAGTGGTCATAGGCGCGGATGACCTGGAATCCGGCGTGGGCCGCGAGCGCTTCGCCGCGCGCGCCCTGCCGGACCTGGCCATCGACGCCAAGGCCAGCCAGCCGCTCGCAGCCCTGGAACACTTCATCACCGACTTCCCCGGTCGCGTGCTGTTTACCGCGGAAAGCGCCGGGCGCCGCGAGGTGCTGCTGGAACTGCTGGCCCGCCTGAACCTGCGCCCCGGTCAGGTCGAGGGCTGGGCGGCGTTCCAGGCTAGCGGCGAGCGCATCGCCATCGCCCTGGCGCCGCTGGACGAAGGCCTGGTGCTGGACGACCCCGCGGTCGCCCTGATCCCGGAAAATCCGCTGTTCGGCCAGCGCATCATGCAGCGCCGCCGTCGTGAGAAGAGTCGCGATGGTGGCGAGAACGTCATCAAGAACCTCACCGAGCTGCGCGAAGGCGCACCGGTGGTGCACATCGATCACGGTGTGGGCCGCTACATGGGCCTGATCACCCTGGAGCTGGACGACCAGCCCCAGGAATTCCTGCTGCTGGAATACGCCGACGACGCCAAGCTCTATGTGCCGGTGGCCAACCTGCACCTGATCGCCCGCTACTCGGGCACCGACGATGCCCTGGCCCCGTTGCACAAGCTGGGCTCCGAGACCTGGCAGAAGGCCAAGCGCAAGGCCGCCGAACAGGTGCGCGACGTGGCCGCCGAGCTGCTCGACATCTATGCCCGTCGTGCTGCCCGCAAGGGCTATGCCTTCAAGGACCCGGCGGTCGACTACGCCACCTTCTCCGCTGGCTTCCCGTTCGAGGAGACGCCGGACCAGCAAGCGGCCATCGAGGCGGTGCGCAAAGACATGCTGGCGGGTACGCCGATGGATCGTCTGATCTGCGGCGACGTGGGCTTTGGCAAGACCGAGGTGGCCATGCGCGCCGCCTTCATCGCCGTGCACGGGGGTCGCCAGGTGGCGGTACTGGTGCCCACCACCCTGCTCGCCCAGCAGCACTACAACAGCTTCCGCGACCGTTTCGCCGATTGGCCGGTGCGGGTCGAGGTGATGAGCCGCTTCAAATCGGCCCAGGAGGTCGCCGCCGCCACGCGCGAGCTGGCCGATGGCAAGATCGACATCATCATCGGTACCCACAAGCTGTTGCAGGGCGATGTGAAGTTCAAGGATCTGGGGCTGGCGATCATCGACGAAGAACACCGCTTTGGCGTGCGCCAGAAGGAACAGCTCAAGTCGCTGCGCAGCGAGGTGGACATCCTCACCCTCACCGCCACGCCGATCCCACGCACCTTGAACATGGCCGTGGCGGGCATGCGCGACCTGTCCATCATCGCCACTCCACCGGCCCGGCGTCTCTCGGTGCGCACCTTCGTCATGGAGGAGCAGAACGCGGTGATCAAGGAAGCCCTGCTGCGCGAACTCTTGCGTGGCGGCCAGGTGTACTTCCTGCACAACGAGGTCAAGACCATCGAGAAGCGCGCCCGCGAGCTGGCGGAGCTGGTGCCCGAGGCGCGCATCGGCATCGGCCATGGCCAGATGCGCGAGCGCGATCTCGAACAGGTGATGAGCGATTTCTACCACAAGAGGTTCAACGTGCTGGTCGCCTCGACCATCATCGAGACCGGTATCGACGTGCCCAGCGCCAACACCATCATCATCGAGCGCGCCGACAAGTTCGGCCTGGCCCAGCTGCACCAGCTGCGCGGCCGGGTCGGTCGCAGTCACCACCAGGCCTATGCCTACCTGCTCACCCCGCCACGCAAGGGCATGACGCCGGACGCCGAAAAGCGCCTGGAAGCCATCGCCGGCGCCCAGGACCTGGGGGCCGGCTTCATCCTGGCGACCCACGACCTGGAGATCCGCGGCGCGGGCGAACTGCTCGGTGAAGGCCAGAGCGGCCAGATCCAGGCGGTGGGCTTCACCCTCTACATGGAAATGCTGGAGCGGGCGGTCAAGGCCATCCGCAAGGGCGAGCAACCCAACCTGGAGCAACCCCTGGGCGGTGGGCCGGACATCAACCTGCGCGTTCCCGCGCTGATCCCGGAGGACTATCTGCCCGACGTCCATGCGCGGCTGATCCTCTACAAACGCATCGCCTCGGCAGCGGACGAAGAGGCGCTCAAGGAACTGCAGGTGGAGATGATCGATCGCTTCGGACTGTTGCCGGAACCGACCAAGAACCTAGTGCGGCTGACGCTGCTCAAACTGCGGGCGGAAGGCCTGGGCATCGTCAAGGTGGATGCCGGGCCCCAGGGCGGGCGGCTGGAATTCGCCGCCGATACCCAGGTGGATCCGCTGGTGCTGGTGAAGATGATCCAGGCGCAGCCGAAGAAGTACCGGCTGGAAGGCGCCACGCTGTTCAAGTTCCAGGTGCCCATGGAACGCGCCGAAGAACGCTTCAACGTGCTGGAAGCCCTGTTCGATCGGCTGACGCCGGCCACCAGCTGATGACCGCGCCGCTCCTGAGAGCCGGTTCAAGGTCTCGCGAGCTAGAGACAAACAAGGCAAAAATGGCTGAGGAAGCGGATCGGACCCGCGCTCGGGTTTACGAGGGGTAAATGAGCATTCCGATGGGGCTGGCCTTCCAGGCCATTTTCAACGCCGTTTGGCCGACGCGCAGCAGACTTTGAACAGGCTCTGAGAGCGTTCGGGAGCGGCGCGAGCACCAATCAGCCCGCCAGCACCTCGGCCAGCACCTGCCGCACCTCGTCGATACCGCTGGCCAGGACGGCTTCGATCTCGGCCATGGTGATCTCCCGCTGTACCTTACCGGCCGCCGGATTCACCACCAGCGCCAGGCAGGCGTAGGGCAGGCCCAGTTCCCGGGCCAGGGCCGCTTCCGGCATCCCGGTCATGCCGACGATGTCGCAGCCATCGCGCTCCAGCCGGACAATCTCTCCCGCCGTTTCCAGGCGCGGCCCCTGGGTGGCGGCATAGACGCCATGGTCGCTGTGCGGCAGCTGCAACTTGCGCAGCGCGCTCAGCAGGCGCTGACGCAGGGGCTCGTCGTAGGGAAAGCTGAAGTCGATATGGGTGACATGCTCGAGGTCCGCGCCTTCAAAGAAGGTGTGGCCGCGGCCCCAGGTGTAGTCCACCAGCTGATGGGGCACGCACAGGTGGCCGCTGCCCATGGCGGCATGGATACCGCCCACGGCATTCACCGCGAGGATCGCTTCAGCGCCGGCTTCCTTGAGCGCCCAGAGGTTGGCGCGGTAGTTGACCTGGTGTGGTGGAATGCGATGGGGATGGCCGTGGCGCGCGAGGAACAGCACCGGGCGGCCGGCATAGTGGCCATGTTGCACAGGCGCCGAGGGATCGCCCCAAGGCGTTTCGAAGGCCTGGGCCTGGTCCAGCTCCAGGCCGGCAAGCGAGGTGAGGCCGGTACCGCCGATGATGGCGTAGGTGGTCATGGGAAGGTCCTTAGAGCCTGTTCAAAGGCTCGCGAGCTAGAGACAAACAAGGCGCAACGACCAACGGGAGTAACAGCCAACGGCTGGCCCGTAGGGTGAGCGCCAGCGAATCAAATGCCTGAGGAAGCGGAGTTTACGTGTGGTAAATGAGCATTCCGAAGGCATTTTTAACGCGGTTTGGCCGACGCGCAGCAGGCTTTGAATAGACTCTTAGATGAGTTCAGCCTGGCGCAACCGTTGCAGCGCCTGGCTCCACTGCGGCTGCTGCCGATAATCGACATCGACGTGGCGATGGGCCCTCATGCTGGCCAGGTGCGGCGCGGGCGAAAGGCCCAGCTGTTGCGCCCGGCTCAGGGCCAGCTCGGCGGCGCCACGGTCATTGCAGACTAGCGCCATGTCGCACCCAGCGGTAAGGGCCGCCTCGACGCGTTGTCCGGCATCCCCAGCGACGTGGGCGCCAGCCATGGAGAGGTCGTCACTGAAGATGACGCCCCGGTAGCCCAGCTCACCGCGCAGGATGTCCTGCAGCCAACGGCGCGAGAAGCCGGCCGGCTGGAGATCCACTGCGGGGTAGATGACGTGGGCGGGCATCACCCCGCCCAATTTGGGCAACAGCGCCTGGAACGGACGCAGGTCGGTACGCTGGAGGGTCTCCAGATCGCGTTCGTCGGTGGGGATGGCGAAGTGGGAATCGGCCTCCGCCCAGCCATGACCGGGGAAGTGCTTGCCAGTGGCAGCCATGCCGGCGTCGCCCATGCCAGCGACGAAGGCACCACCCAGCGCTATCACCTGGTCGGCGCTGCCGAAGGAACGGGCACCTATCACCTGGCTGCGCTGATGGTCGACATCCAGCACCGGAGCGAAGCTGAAGTCCAACCCCACAGCCAGTATCTCGGTCGCCATCAACCAGCCGCAGAGACGCGCCAACTCCGGGCTGTCCACCCGCCCGGCGAGTTGCCCCATGGCCGGCAGACGCACCACGTCACGCCGCAGACGCTGGACACGGCCGCCTTCCTGGTCGACGGCCAGCAGCAGGTCGGGACGCACCGCCCGGATGCTGCGGCACAACTCGCGTACCTGTGCAGGGGTTTCGATGTTGCGAGCGAACAGGATCAGTCCGCCCACTTCCGGTTGGCGCAGCAACTGCCGGTCCTCGGCGGTGAGCCAGGGGCCGGCGATATCGACCATCAGGGAGCCTTGCATGGGTACCTCGTCCGATTGGCCCGGCACAGGGGCCGGGAAAGGGACGCAAGCTTAACCCAGGCGCTACCGGCCTCGCAGCCTAGTAGGTCTCGGCCGTCTCCGCCGCAACCGGACGCCGCGGCCGATACTGTGCCTGGGCCAGTTCCGGTGCGTGCATCGCCGTGGGCGCGCGCATGCCGGTGGCGAGGAAAGGCACCATCAGCCGCAGCACCTGATCGGTGTGGGTATCGACCCCGAAGTCGTTCTCGCCGATCGCCCGCAGCGCCTTGATGCCGGACATGCTGAACACCGCGGCGCCGAGCATGAAATGCGCGCGCCAGAACAACTCCAGCGGCGGAATCTCGGGGACGGCGCGATTCACCAGCAACAGGAAACGCCGAAATGCCCGCCCGTAGGTCTGCTCCAGATACTTGCGCAGATGCCCCTGGCTCTGACTGAACGCCAGGCCGAGCAGGCGCATGAACACCGAAAGATCGTTGCCATGGCGCGGCTTGATGGCCAGCGAGTGGTCCACCAGCAGGTTGAGCAGCGCCTCCAGGCTCACCTCTTCCCCCGTCTTGGGTTGCCACTGATCCAGGTCCCGTTCCAGGTTGAAGCAGAAGGGATCGAGGAAACGCGAGAATACGGCCTGGATCAGCGCCTTCTTGGAGCCGAAGTGATAGTTGACGGCGGCCAGGTTGACGCCGGCCCGGGTGGTGATCAGCCGCAACGAGGTCTCCGCGAAGCCCCGCTCGGCAAACAGCTGTTCGGCGGCATCCAGGATGCGCTCGACGGTATCCGACTGGGCCATGACCTTCCCTACCTGAAGAATTCCGTTTGAAACATATGTTTCAAACGCGGTCGAGTCAATCACGCCGACCCTTGCGACACTCGACGATGCAGGATAGGCGCCGGGGGCCCTTGCCCCTGCCTACCATCAGATGTTGGGGACGCGGTATTGCTTGCCCCTGGAAGTTACTGTATATAATCACAGCATCACTAGACGACGCGACGTGCATCATGCTGAAACTGACACCGCGACAAGCCGAGATCCTGGCCTTCATCAAGCGTTGCCTCGAAGCCAATGGCTTTCCGCCCACCCGCGCCGAGATCGCGCAGGAGCTTGGTTTCAAATCACCGAATGCGGCCGAGGAGCACCTCAAGGCCCTGGCCCGCAAGGGCGCCATCGAGATGACCCCGGGTGCCTCGCGCGGCATCCGGATTCCGGGACTGGATACGCGCAAGGCCGACGAAAGCCTGCCGGTCATCGGTCGGGTCGCCGCTGGTGCGCCCATCCTCGCCGAGCAGAACGTCGAGGAGAACTGTGCCATCAACCCGGCCTTCTTCCAGCCCCGTGCCGACTACCTGCTCAAGGTGAAGGGCATGAGCATGAAGGACGTCGGCATCCTCGATGGCGACCTCTTGGCTGTCCACGTGACCCGCGAAGTGCACAACGGCCAGATCGTCGTGGCCCGGGTAGGCGATGAGGTGACCGTGAAGAGATTCAAGCGCTCGGGCAACCAGGTCACCCTGTTGGCGGAAAATCCCGACTTCGCTCCTATCGAGGTCGATCTTTCCACCCAGGAATTCGCCATCGAAGGGTTAAGCGTCGGCGTTATCCGCCGCTAACCTCTAGGGCTGGTCCACCGCCAGCCCTTTTCAACCAGCACCATCAATGCCGAAGTCTTGATCGGGGGATAGTTTCGCGCTCCAGAAAGCGCTCAAGACCAGGCCGGAGAACAGTGACGTCCCGTAGCAGTGGCACGGACGTCGAGTGGATTGATCGAGTCGCCTCCAGGAGGTCGCCATGCAATTTCCCCTGATGTTCGATACACCGCGCCCGTCCGTTCAAGAGCTGGACCTGGCACCGACCCTGCTTTTGCAGGAGCTGACGGCCTTCCTGCCCAAGCCCGGCAAAGTCGCCCGGGAACTACCGGTCGCGCCCCTGCCCGATACCTTCAGCGAGATGTCCTTGCATGGCAGCCAGGAGCAGTGCCTGCAGTTGCTGGCCCCGATCCTGCGGCAACTCAGCGAGAAGGATGATGCCCGTTGGCTGACCCTGGTCACCCCGCCTTCGCTGCTGAGCAGCGCCTGGCTGCGCAGCACCCATCTGAACAAGGAACGGGTGCTGCTGTTGCAGACCCCGAGTTCCGCCAAGACGCTGCAGCTGGCCTGCGAAGTGCTGCGCAAGGGGCAAAGCCATACGGTGATCAGTTGGCTGCATGACCTGAGCGATGCGGGCAAGCAGCAATTGGCACGGGCGGCGGCCCAGGGCAACAGTCAGAGCCTGAACATCAGATTCGCCTGAACCCGGCGGAGGCGTTGGCAGGGAGCGGCGGCATCCCAATGCGGGGTGCCGGGATCGACGCGGAGGTCAGTGCAGGACGCGAGGTTGATCGTCACGCTGGAGGCTGTCGCCTTCGGCCAGCCGACCGGCCATCTGCACGCCCAGGTTGAACATGGCCTTGGCCACCTCCACCTGCTGGCCATGCAGGAAATCCTTGGCATCGCTGGAAAACTCCAGGGTGACGAGTGCTTCCTCATCGTCCGCACGGCGCAACACGATGCGACCATCGGAGAGTTCAACGATTTCCAGGTAGGCAGTAGTCATTCAGTATCTCCACAGCTAAGCGGATAGTGTAACAGCGTGGGGTCTGAGAGGCTGGATTGCCTGAGTCTTTTTCGATGGCCTGCAGGTCGACCGACGTACCGGGACCTTCGCGTGAAGCTTAGCGGGGATTCCTGAGCGGAAGCTGCCGCCAGGAGTCACGGCACGACACAGACGAGAAAATGGCAATACCGCCGGGAACCGGCAGTCTCGCCAGGGCAGCGCCATGACTACCGAATCCCAGGCAGGCTTCCAGGGTTGGCGTGAACGCCGCGCCCTACCACTCCGTCATGGCACCTCGGAATCTGAGCGCCGTCTGCTTGAGGTTTTCCCGCCAGGCTTCCACCTCTTCCAGCGGCAATTCTGGCTCGGCGGGCTCCAGGCTCACTGCCTCGATCAGCGGTAGCGTCGGGTCCTGCTTGGGACGCCGCAGAACCTGGGGCGGCTGCAGCAGCCGCTGGTACTCGGCGATCAGCTGCGCCAGCCAGGTCTCGGGATTGCTGGCCAGCTCGATCAGCTCGCCCATTTCGGGGCTGGGTGCGCTAGCCAGGGTCTCGGGTGCGAGGTGAGTAGCCAGCGAGGTGGCGTCCATGGTGGGGTGGCGGTAGAAGCCGGCTACCTCCTGGCAGAGGCCCAGCAGCGCGCCCTGCAGGTGGAACAGGCAGGCTTCGCGCTCGGCCAAGATGCGTCCCTGACTTTGCGCCGAGGGCGCGGCCAGGGCGGCACGCCAGCTTTCCAGGGCCAGGCCGGCGAAATACAGCTTCTGGTTGGTGCGGGTGTAACGCTCGTTGGCCATGGCCCTCTCCTACGACCGGCGCGCGCCGGTCGGCTATCTCCCGCCGGGGCCGACTGGCCTCAGCGCTTTTCTTCCACCTGCCACTTCTTGCCGTCGTAGAAGGCCTTCCAGCCGGTTGGCTTGCCCTCGACCTCGGTCTGTACGTACTGCTCCTTGGTCTTGCGGCTGAAGCGGATCACCGCCGGACGGCCTTCGGAATCCTTCACCGGGGCACTGAGCAGATAATGGTACTTGGGATCGATCTCGTCGCGATGGGGCAGCAACTCGCTGACCAACGGCGCACGGGTCTCGCGATTCTTCGGGAAACCACTGGCGGCCAGGAACAGCCCCGAGGCGCCGTCGCGCAGCACATAGGTGTCGTCGACCTTCTCGCAGCGCAGCTCCGGCATGGGCACCGCGTCCATCTTCGGCGGGGCCGGCTCGCCGTTCTTGAGCAGCTTGCGGGTGTTCTTGCAGGCCGGGTTGGTACAGCCGAAGAACTTGCCGAAACGACCGGTCTTGAGTTGCATCTCGCTGCCGCACTTGTCGCATTCCAGCGAGGGGCCTTCGTAGCCCTTGATGCGGTAGCTGCCCTCTTCGATCTCGTAGCCCGGGCAGTCCGGGTTGTTGCCGCAGACGTGCAACTTGCGGTGCTCGTCGATCAGATAGGCATCCATCGCGGTGCTGCAGATGGGACAGCGGTGTTTGCCGCGCAGGACCAGGGACTCGGATTCGCCCTCGTCGTCCTCGGCGATCTCGTCACCCGGCACCAGGTTGATGGTGGCCTTGCAACGTTCCTTGGGCGGCAGGGCGTAGCCCGAGCAGCCGAGGAAGACGCCGGTGGAGGCGGTGCGGATCATCATCGGCCGGCCGCAGAGCTGGCAGGGAATGTCGGTCAGGGTCGGCTGGTTGGCGCGCATGCCCTTCTCGCCCGCCTCGGCGGTTTCCAGCTTCTGCTTGAAGTCGCCATAGAACTCGTCGAGCAGATTCTTCCAGTCCCGCTCACCCTGGGCGACGTTGTCCAGGTTGCCTTCCATGCTGGCGGTGAAGCCGAAGTCCATCAGGTTGGCGAAGCTTTCGTTGAGTCGATCGGTGACGATGTCGCCCATCTTCTCGGCATAGAAACGGCGATTGTGTACCGTAACGTAGCCACGATCCTGGATGGTGGAAATGATGGCGGCGTAGGTGGACGGCCGGCCGATACCGCGCTTCTCCAGCTCCTTGACCAGGCTGGCTTCGGAGAAGCGCGCCGGTGGCTTGGTGAAGTGCTGGCTCGGGTCGAGCTTGATCAGGCCCAGATCCTCGCCCTGCTTCATCTCGGGCAGGACGTCGTCGTCGCCCGGCTTGCTCTGCTGCGGCAGCACCCGGGTATAACCGTCGAACTTGAGGATACGGCCACGGGCGCGCAGCTCGAAGTCACCCGCCGCTGCGGTCACGGTGGTGGACAGGTATTCGGCCGGTGGCATCTGGCAGGCCAGGAACTGGCGCCAGATCAGCTCGTACAGGCGCTCGGCGTCCCGCTCCATGCCCGACAGGCTGTTGGGCTTGACGTTGACGTCGGACGGCCGGATGGCTTCGTGGGCCTCCTGGGCACCTTCGCGGCTGCCGTAGACGTTGGCCTTCTCCGGCAGGTACTGCTTGCCGAATTCGCTCTCGATGTAGCCGCGAGCCATGGCGATGGCGTCGCCCGACAGGTTGGTCGAGTCGGTACGCATGTAGGTGATATAGCCAGCCTCGTAGAGACGCTGGGCCATCATCATGGTCTTCTTCACGCCGAAGCCGAGGCGATTGCTCGCCGCCTGCTGCAGGGTGGAGGTGATGAAGGGGGCGGAGGGCTTGCTGCTGGTCGGCTTGTCCTCGCGCTTGGCGATGCGATAGGCAGCCTTCTCCAGCTGGGCCAGGGCCGCCTTGGCCTGGGCTTCGTTCAGCGGCTTGAAGGCCTCGCCCTTCTCGCGTACCACCTCGAAGCGCACCTGGGCCTTCTTCGGCGTGGCCAGGTCGGCATGGATTTCCCAGTATTCCTCGGGCACGAAGGCACGGATCTCGCGCTCGCGCTCCACCACCAGCTTGACCGCTACCGACTGCACCCGACCGGCGGACAGGCCACGGGCGATCTTCGACCACAGCAGCGGCGAGACCATGTAGCCGACCACGCGATCAAGAAAGCGGCGTGCCTGCTGGGCGTTGACGCGATTGATGTCCAGCTCGCCGGGCCGGGAGAAGGCCTCCTGGATGGCCTTCTTGGTGATCTCGTTGAAGACCACGCGCTTGTAGCGCGAGTCGTCGCCGCCGATGGCTTCCCGCAGGTGCCAGGCGATGGCCTCCCCTTCGCGGTCCAAGTCGGTTGCGAGATAGACGGTGTCGGCGTCCTTGGCCAGGCGGCGCAGTTCCTCGATCACCTTTTCCTTGCCGGGCAGGATCTCGTAGTGAGCCTTCCAGCCATGCTCGGGATCGACGCCCATGCGGGCGAACAGCTGGCGCCGGGCCTTTTCCTTGGGTGACAGCGCAGGCGCCTCGGAGGCGGTCTTGCGCGTCCTGGCGGCGGGCTCCTTGGCGGTGCCGGCGCCGCTGGTGGGGAGGTCGCGGATGTGGCCGATGCTCGACTTCACCACGTACTGGTTGCCCAGGTACTTGTTGATGGTCTTGGCCTTGGCCGGGGATTCCACGATGACCAGCGATTTACCCATGGGAGAGTCAGATTCCTGCTTGAAAGCGATGAGCGAGCGGAGAGCGAGCGCCGGGACGGCGAATGGAGAACCAGACCGACATCAGTCTGGTGCGCCGGGGGCGGTCGGCCAACGCGGCACCGCTATATATAGTGGCGATGTCGGCAAGGTCAAGGCTGGGTCTTGGCTTCCAGACCCAAGGGATCGGCTTCGACGCTGATCAGCGAGAAGCGCGGCAACTGCTCGCCATCCACCTGGACGCTCTCGCGAAACATGCTCAGGGGCCGGGCCCAGAGCCCATATTCGCCATACAGCGCCTGATAGATGACCAGCTCTTCCTCGGTCTCGGAGTGCCGGGCCACACCCAGCACCCGATACTGCTGACCTTTGTAGTGCCGGTAGAGTCCCGTCTGCAATGCCATGTTCCACCTCGAAAAAAGAAAACCGGGGCAGCCCTGGGGGCGCCCCGGTCGGATGACGCACGCCGCGGATCAGCGCAGGCGTTCGAACACCGTGGTGATGCCCTGGCCGAGACCCACGCACATGGTGGCCAGACCGAAGGTGCCGTCATTCTGTTTCATGACATTTAACAGCGTGCCTGAAATCCGGGCGCCAGAGCAACCGAAGGGGTGACCCAGGGCGATGGCGCCGCCGTGCAGGTTGACCTTCTCGTCCATCTTGTCGAGTACCTTGAGATCCTTCAGCACCGGCAGGGCCTGGGCGGCGAAGGCCTCGTTGAGCTCGATGAAGTCGATGTCGGCGATGGTCAGGCCGGCGCGCTTGAGCGCCTTCTGCGACGCCGGCACCGGACCGTAGCCCATGATCGCCGGATCGACGCCGGCCACCGCCATGGAGCGGATCTTCGCCAGCGGCTGCAGACCCAGGTCCTGGGCGCGTTGGGCCGACATGACCAGCATGCAGGAGGCACCATCGGTGATCTGCGAGGAGGTACCGGCGGTCACGGTGCCGCCCTTGGGGTTGAACGCCGGTTTCAGCGCGGCCAAGCCCTCGACGGTGGTTTCCGGGCGAATGGTCTCGTCGAAATCGAAGACCTTGAGGAAGCCGTTCTCGTCATGACCTTCCAGGGGAATGATCTCTTCCTTGAACTTGCCTTCCTGGGTGGCCTTCCAGGCCAGCTGGTGCGAGCGGTAACCGAACTGGTCCTGGGCCTCGCGGGTGATGCCGTGCATCTTGCCCAGCATCTCGGCGGTCAGGCCCATCATGCCGGACGCCTTGGCGGCGTGCAGCGACAGCTGGGGATTCGGGTCGACGCCGTGCATCATGCCGACGTGGCCCATGTGCTCCACCCCGCCGACGACGAAGACGTCGCCGTTGCCGGTCTGGATCGCCTGGGCGGCGGTGTGCAGGGCGCTCATGGAGGAACCGCACAGGCGGCTCACCGTCTGGGCGCCGCTGGTGTGCGGGATGCGGGTCAGCAGCGAGGCCATGCGGGCGATGTTCCAACCCTGCTCCAGGGTCTGGTTGACGCAGCCCCAGATCACGTCCTCCACCTCGGCCGGATTGACCTGGGGATTGCGGTCGAGGACCGCATCGATCAGCCGCGCGGACAGGGTCTCGGCGCGGGTATTGCGGTGCATGCCGCCCTTGGAACGACCCATGGGTGTGCGGGCGAAGTCGACGATGACGACGTCTCTCGGATTAAGGCTCATCTTGTTCTGGCTCCTGGCTCAACCAAAGAAGCGCTGGCCGGCGGCGGCCATTTCGCGGAGTTTGGGGGTCGGGTGGTACAGCGGCCCGAGGTCGGCATACTTATCGGCCATGGCGACGAATTCGGCCACGCCGAGGCTGTCGATGTAGCGCAGCGCACCACCCCGGAAGGGGGGGAAGCCGATGCCGTAGATCAGGCCCATGTCGGCCTCGGCGGCGCTGTCGACGATGCCGTCTTCCAGGCAGCGCACGGCTTCCAGGCACAGCGGCACCATCATGCGCTCGACGATCTCCTCGTCGGTGAACTCACGCTGTTCGTAGGTGACCGGTGCCAGCACCTCGGCCACGGCCGGATCGGCGACCTTCTTCGGCTTGCCCTTCTTGTCGGTCTCGTAGACATAGAAGCCCTTGCCGTTCTTCTGGCCGAAGCGCTGGGCTTCGTAAAGGGCGTCCACCGCGGTCTTGCGACTTTCCTTCATGCGCTCGGGGAAGCCCTCGGCCATGACGTCGCGAGCGTGGTGGGCGGTATCCATGCCGACCACGTCCATCAGGTAGGCCGGGCCCATGGGCCAGCCGAACTTCTCCATCAGCCGGTCGACGCGCTGGAAATCGGCGCCCTGGGCCAACAGCGCGGCGAAGCCGCCGAAGTAGGGGAAGAGGATGCGATTGACCAGGAAACCGGGGCAGTCGTTGACCACGATGGGGTTCTTGCCCATCTGGCGGGCATAGGCCACGGTGGTGGCGATGGCCTTCTCGCTGGTCTTCTCGCCGCGGATCACTTCGACCAGGGGCATCATGTGCACCGGGTTGAAGAAGTGCATGCCGCAGAAGTTTTCCGGGCGCTTGAGCGCCTGGGCCAGCAGGCTGATGGAGATGGTGGAGGTGTTGGAGGTGAGGATGGCGTCCTCGCGCACCTGGCCTTCCACTTCGGCCAGCACGGCCTGCTTGACCTTGGGATTCTCCACCACGGCCTCGACCACCAGGTCGACGCTCTTGAAGTCGCCATAGGACAGGGTCGGGCGGATACGGTTGAGTGCCTCGGCCATCTTCACCGGCTCCAGGCGGCCCTTCTCGACGCGCTTGTTGAGCAGCTTGCTGGCTTCGCTCAAGCCCAGCTCCAGGGCTTCGTCACGGATGTCCTTCATCAGGATCGGCGTGCCCTTGAGCGCGGACTGGTAGGCGATGCCGCCACCCATGATGCCGGCGCCCAGCACGCTGGTCAGCTTGACCGGCGCGGCCAGCTTCTCCAGTCCCTTGGCCTTGCGCTTGAGCGCCTGGTCGTTGAGGAACAGGCCGACCAGGCTGGCGGAGACCGAGGTCTGGGCCATCTTGGCGAAACCGGCGCCCTCGACTTCCAGGGCCTTGTCGCGGCCATAGTTGGCGGACTTCTGGATGGACTTGATGGCTTCCAGCGGCGCCGGATAGTGCGGGCCGGCCTGGCTGGCGACGAAGCCCTTGGCCGATTCGAAGGCCATCATGGCTTCGATGGCGTTGAGCTGCAGCTTCTCCAGCTTGGGCTTGCGCTTGGCACGGTAGTCCAGCTCGCCGGCGGCGGCGCGGCGGACCAGGTCCAGGGCCGCGTCGAACAGGTGCTCGGGGGCCACCACGGCATCGGCCACGCCGACCTTGAGGGCGGTAGTCGCGTCGTTTTCCTTGCCGGAGGCGATCCACTCGATGGCGTTGTCGCTGCCGATCAGGCGCGGCAGGCGCACGGTGCCGCCCCAGCCCGGGTAGATGCCCAGCTTGACTTCCGGCAGGCCGATGCGGGCCGCAGTGCTCAGCACCCGGTAGTCGGCGGCCAGGGTCATCTCGCAACCGCCACCCAGGGCGATGCCGCCCACGGCGGCCACGGTGGGCACCGGCAGGTCTTCGAAGTCGTTGAAGATGCGGTTGATCTCGGCGATGCCAGCCTGCAGCTCTTCGGTCGGTCGGCTGAACATCTCGACGAATTCGGTGATGTCGGCGCCGACGATGAAGACGTCCTTGCCGCTGGTGACGATGACGCCGCGCAGGCCGGCGTGGGCTTTCAGGGCATCCACGGCCTGGCGGAATTCGCGCAGGGTGATGGCGCTGAACTTGTTGACCGATTCACCTTGGAGGTCGAAGCGAAGTTCGGCGATGCCGTCCTCCACGTCGCGCACCGAAAGGGCTTTGCCTTCGAAAATCATCAGCGGGTCTCCCTTGAGTCCTGGTCGCGAGGCGGGCGGCAGCTTCAGTTGGAAGCCGAGAATCGCCAGCCCCGATATTGTTCTGTGGAGGGCACCGGCAGGCCGGGGCGAAAATTCATACAACCGTTTGAACGGCTCGCACAACCTTCTGGCAAAAGCGTGCGCTTGTCAATTGGGACGCACAGGGAAAGCGTAGTTGGAGGTTCGAGCGGTGGGCGCTTGAGCTTGCCGCGCTTCTGTGCAAGATAGCCGTGGAGCTATCCCCGACTCCTGGAGTCGAAACTACAGGTGGACTGGAGTCTGGCTGAAAAGCCGCCGCGCGAGTGCCGGCGCTTTCCCGCTGAAGCCTGAAGTCCGCGAATCGAGCGTCAGCCACGGTACGGTCTGGCGCCCTATCATGAAGGAGAGAGGTGTATGGCCTACCAACACATATTGGTCGCAGTCGACCTGACCGAGGATTGCCAGCCGGTGATCCGGCGTGCGGTGGCGCTGGGTCAGTGCTGTGGCAGCAAGGTGTCGCTGGTGCACGTGGTCGAGCCCATGGCCATGGCCTTCGGCGGTGACGTGCCCATGGACCTGTCGTCGCTGCAGCAGCAGCAGATCGAACAGGCCCGTGAGCGACTGGACGGTTTCACCACCCAGTATGCGGAGCTGGCCGGCAATTGCGTGCTGGCCTATGGTCAGCCGCGCCAGGAGATCCACCGCATGGCCAAGGAACAGGGCTGCGACCTCATCGTGGTCGGCAGCCATGGTCGTCACGGTCTGGCGCTCTTGCTGGGCTCGACGTCCAACGACCTGCTGCACGGGGCGCCCTGCGATACCCTCGCGGTAGCTCTGAAGAAAGACAAGGCCTAAGAGCCTGTTCAAAGTCTGCTGCGCGTCGGCCAAACGGCGTTGAAAAGACCTTCGGAATGCTCATTTACCATTCGTAAACTCCGCTTCCTCAGATCTTTTCGCCTTGTTTGGCTCTAGCTCGCGAGACTTTGAACGGGCTCCAAGTCCGCAACCGAGCTGGATTACTCCAGCTCGGCCCAGCGCTCGATGAGGCGATCCAGCTCCGCCTGCAGCTCGTCCAGGCGGGCGAGCTTGGCCTGGGTAACCTCGGCCGGCAGCTGATAGAAACCCGGGTCGGCGATGGCGGTCTGCAAGGCTTCCAGCTCGATTTCCGCGGTCTCGATCGCGGCTGGCAGGGCATCCAGTTCACGCTGCTCCTTGTAGCTGAGCTTGCGCTTGGCCGGTGCGGCGGCCGCGGCGACCGGTGCGGGCTCGACCTTGGCGGCCGGTGCCGGCTTGTCTTCACGGGTCTGCACCCCGAGCAGGCGTGGCGAGCCGCCCTGGCGCAACCAATCCTGGTAGCCGCCCACGTATTCCTGAACCCGCCCTTCCCCTTCGAATACCAGGGTGCTGGTCACCACGTTGTCGAGGAAGGCCCGGTCGTGGCTGACCATCAGCACGGTTCCCTCGAAGCTCAGCAGCACCTCTTCGAGCAATTCCAGAGTCTCGACGTCGAGGTCGTTGGTGGGTTCGTCCAGCACCAGCAGGTTGGCCGGCTTGCTGAACAGCTTGGCCAGCAACAGCCGCGCCCGCTCGCCGCCGGACAGCGCCTTGACCGGGGTACGGGCACGCTGGGGGCTGAACAGGAAGTCGCCCAGGTAGCTCAGTACATGGCGATCCTGGCCGTTGATGGTGATGAATTCGCGACCTTCGGCGAGGTTGTCGATCACCGTCTTCTCCGGTTCCAGTTGCAGGCGCAACTGGTCGAAATAGGCGATTTCCAACTTGGTGCCGTACTGGATGGTACCGGCGGTGGGCTGCAGGTCGCCCAGCAGCAGCTTGAGCAGGGTGGTCTTGCCGGAACCGTTGGGGCCGAGCAGGCCGATGCGGTCGCCGCGCTGGATCAGCAGGGTCAGATCGCGGATCAGCGGCTCGCCGCCGGGATGGGCATAGCTCATGTGCTCGGCGAGGATGACCTGCTTGCCGGACTTGTCCGCCGTCTCCAGCAGGAGGTTGGCCTTGCCCTGGCGCTCACGGCGCTCGCTGCGCTCGTTGCGCATGGCCTTGAGGGCGCGGACACGGCCTTCGTTGCGGGTGCGGCGGGCCTTGATGCCCTGGCGAATCCACACCTCTTCCTGGGCCAGGCGCTTGTCGAACAGGGTATTGGCGGTTTCTTCCGCAGCCAGTTGCTGTTCCTTGTGCACCAGGAAGCTGGCGTAGTCGCCCTGCCAATCGATCAGGTTGCCGCGATCCAGTTCGAGGATGCGGGTGGCCAGGGCCTGGAGGAAGGCGCGGTCGTGGGTGATGAACAGCACGGCGCCGGGATAGCCGCGCAGGGCGTCTTCCAGCCAGGCGATGGCGCCGATGTCCAGGTGGTTGGTAGGTTCGTCGAGCAGCAGCAGGTCGGGCTCGGCCACCAGGGCCTGGGCCAGCAGCACGCGCCGCCGCCAGCCGCCGGAGAGCTCGGCCAGGGTCTTGTCGGCCGGCAGTTGCAGTCGGCTCAGGGTGCTTTCCACCAGTTGCTGCAGGCGCCAGCCGTCGCGGGCTTCCAGCTCCTGCTGCACGCGCATGAGCTGGTCCATATCCAGCTCGCCGCTGGTGTCCTGGGTCAGGTGGTGATACTCGGCGAGCAGTTCGCCGACGCCGGCCAGGCCCGCGGCCACCACGTCGAACACCGTGCGGTCGTCGGCTCGCGGCAATTCCTGCGGCAGCTCGCCGATCTTCAGCGCCGGGGCGCGCCAGACTTCGCCGTCATCGGCCTGCTGCTCGCCCTTGACGATGCGCAGCAGGCTGGATTTACCAGTGCCGTTGCGGCCGATGATGCATACCCGCTCGCCCCGCTCGATCTGCCAGGACACCCCGTCCAGCAAGGGGGTGACGCCAAAGGCCAGGGATACGTTGGTGAACTTGAGCAGCGCCATGGGTTTCTCCGCGAAAAAGGCCAGCCAGTCTAGCAGAGACGCCCCCCCAGCGCCGGCCGGCGAAACGTACGCACCACCCGACGGCAGGCGATCCGCGCCGCTTTCGCCGTCTGGCGCCGGCACGTAAGCTAGACTGCCCCGTGACGGGTCGGCCACCTGCCTTGAGCAGTGCGCGCCACCCCCTCCGCATCCAGCTTTTACGGAATTCCCATGCGCGGTCGCCTGTTCGTCATCCTGCCCCTGCTCCTCGCTCCGTTGATCGGCTCCACCACTTCGCAAGCCGCTCCCCTGGAGCAGCAGCGGCAACTCTACGACCAGGCCAAGGCGGCACTGGACCGGGGCGACGCCAGTGTCTACCTGGCCAATCGCGGCGAGCTGCGCACCTATCCGCTGGAGCCCTACCTGGCCTACGACGAGCTGATCAAGCGCGTCCCCGGCGCCAGCGACGCCGAGATCGAGACCTTTCTCACCGAGCACGGCGACCTGCCGCAGTCCAACTGGCTGCGTCTGCGCTGGCTGCGCAGCCTGGCCGACCGCGGCGACTGGAATCGTTTCGAGAAATACTATTCGCCCGACTACAACTTCACCGAGCTGGACTGCCTGCACGGCCAGTACCTGATCGCCCAGGGCGATGCCAGCGAGGGCTTCAAGCTGGCGGAAAAATACTGGCTGGTGGGCAAGGCCCAGCCGACTACCTGCGACGGTCTGTTCCAAGCCTGGGCGGCGCGTGGCCAGCTCACCGAGGAGCGTGTCTGGGAGCGCGCCAAGCTGGCCGCCGACAAGGGCGAGTACGGCCTGGTGCGCACCCTGATGGCCCAGTTGCCGACGCTGTCCGGCCAGGCCCAGCGCCTGATCGAGGTGGCCCAGAAGCCGCAGCAGATCGCCAACGTCCAGGCCTTCGCCCCGGCCAGCGAGAGCCTCGCCGACGTGGTCGGCCTGGGCCTGCGCAAGCTGGCGCGCCAGGACCCGGAACAGGCCATGAGCCTGCTCGACGTCTACAGCCAGCGCATGCCCTTCACCCGTGACGAGAAGGTCGCCATCGCCCGCCAGATCGGCCTGACCCTGGCGAAGAACTTCGATCCGCGCGCCCTGCCGCTGATGGAGCGCTACGACCCCGAGCTACGCGACGACGACGTCAGCGAATGGCGCGCCCGGCTGCTCCTGCGCCTGGGTCGCTGGAGCGATGCCCACGCCCTGATCGAGCGCTTCCCGCCGAGCCTGGCGAAGGCCAATCGCTGGGAATACTGGCGCGCCCGCACCCTGGAGCTGATGCAGCCGCAGAGTCCGGCGGTGCTGCGCGAATACGCCGAGGTCAGTCGCGAGCGGGACTACTATGGCTTCCTCGCCGCCGACCGCAGCAAGGCGCCCTATCAACTCAACAACAAGCCGCTGGTGCTGAGCGAAGCGCTCAAGCGCAAGGTACGCAACACCCCCGGCGTGCAGCGCGCCCTGGAATTCATCGCCCGGGGCGAGCCGATCAATGCCCGCCGCGAGTGGTTCTACGTCAGCCGCCACTTCAACCGCGACGAGCTGGTCGCCCAGGCGCGCCTGGCCTACGACATGCAGTGGTACTTCCCGGCGATCCGCACCATCAGCCTGGCCAAGTACTGGGACGACCTGGACATCCGCTTCCCCATCGCCTATCGGGAAAGCTTCGTGCGCGAGGCCCAGACCCGCGGCCTGCACAGCAGCTGGGTGTTCGCCATCACCCGCCAGGAGAGCGGCTTCATGGCCGATGCCCGCTCCGGGGTGGGCGCCATGGGCCTGATGCAACTGATGCCGGCCACCGCCAGCCATACCGCCAGCAAGTTCGCCATCCCTCTGGCCTCGCCGCAACAGGCACTGACGCCGGAGAAGAACATCCAGCTGGGTACCGCCTACCTGTCCATGGTCCATGCCCAGTTCAACGGCAACCGGGTGCTGGCCTCGGCGGCCTACAACGCCGGTCCCGGCCGGGTGAAGCGCTGGCTGAGCGGCGCGCGCCACCTGGCCTTCGACGTCTGGGTGGAGACCATTCCCTTCGACGAGACCCGGCAGTACGTGCAGAACGTGCTGGCCTATGCGGTGATCTACGGCCAGAAGCTCAACGCACCGCAACCGCTGGTGGACTGGAACGAGCGCTTCTTCGACGAGACCTGAGTGCCGCCAGGCTAGCCCTGATACCAGCCCAGCGGACTCGAAGGCACAACCGAGTCCGCTGCCCAGCCGCACGCCAGGGCCCTTCCAGCGCCCGACCGCCTGATCCCGCCGAGCTTGGTCCCTGGTGCGGGCTGCGCAAAGCAGCGCCACCCCCTATACTGCAGCCCCCTTTTTTCCGCTATTGAACCGGAGAAACCCATGCTCAAGCGTTCGCTGGCCCTGGCAGCAGGCCTGGCCCTGTCCCTGACTTCCCTGCTCTCCCACGCCGCCGACGAACTGCGCGTCTCGGCCATTCCCGACGAGGCGCCCACCGAGCTGATCCGTAAGTTCAAGCCCCTGGGTGAATACCTGGAGCAGCGCCTGGGCATGCCGGTGAAATTCGTGCCGGTCTCCGACTATGCCGGCGTGGTGGAAGCCATGGCCGCGGATCGCCTGGACCTGGCCTGGTTCGGCGGCTTCACCTTCGTCCAGGCCCAGCGCAAGGCGCCGATGATTCCCCTGGTGCAGCGCGAGGAAGATCAGCAGTTCACCAGCAAGTTCATCACCGCCGACCCGGCCGTGCAGACCCTGCAGGACCTCAAGGGCAAGACCTTCGCCTTCGGTTCGGTCTCCTCGACCTCGGGCAGCCTGATGCCGCGCTACTTCCTGCAAGAGGACGGCATCGTCCCCGAGCAGTTCTTCTCGCGGGTGGCCTATTCCGGTGCCCACGACGCTACCGTTGCCTGGGTCGCCGCCGGCAAGGCCGATGCCGGGGTGCTCAACGCCTCGGTGTGGAAGAAGCTGGTCGATGCCGGCAAGGTCGACACCGACAAGGTACGGGTGATCGCCACCACCCCGCCCTACTACGACTACAACTGGACGGTACGCGGCAACCTCGACCCGCAACTGGCGGCCAAGATCAAGCAGGCCTTCCTCGACCTGGACCCGGCCAAGCCGGCGGACAAGGCGATCCTCGACCTGCAGGCGGCCAGCCGCTTCGTGCCGACCTCGCCGGATAACTACAAGGGCATCGAGGCTTCCGCCCTGGCGGCCGGCCTGCTCAAGTGAGTCTCGCCCTCAGGGGCGTGACGCTGGTACACGCCGATGGCTCGCCCGCCCTGGCCGATCTCGACCTGCGCCTGGAGCAGGGCGAGCAGGTCGCCCTGATCGGCCCCTCCGGGGCAGGCAAGACCAGCCTGCTGCGGCTGCTGGCCACCGGGCTGCGGCCGGTCGCCGGGCAACTGGAGCTGCTCGGCGAAGACCCCTGGGCCCTCGGCAACCGGGCGCGGCGCCAGTTGCGCGCCCGCATCGGTCTCATCCACCAGGCACCCCCGCTGCCGGCCCGCCAGAGAGTCATCACCGCGGTGCTCGCCGGGCGGCTCGGCCAGTGGTCGCTGGCGCGCAGCCTGGTCAGCCTGGTGCATCCGCTGGATCGTGCCGGGGCCGCCGCAGCCCTGGCGCCGCTGGACCTGGCTGACCGTCTCTACGCCTCCTGCGATCAACTGTCCGGTGGCCAGTTGCAGCGTATCGGTATCGCCCGGGCGCTCTACCAGCAGCCGCAACTGCTGCTCGCCGACGAACCCGTGTCGGCCATGGACCCGGTGCTGGCCGGTCACACCCTGGAGGTGCTGCGCGACGCCGCGACCCGCCAGGGCACCACCCTGGTCACCAGCCTGCACAACGTCGAACTGGCCCTGCAACGCTTCCCCCGCATCCTCGGCCTGCGCGCCGGGCGGCTACTGTGGGACAAGCCCGCCAGCGCCGTGACGACGGACGATCTCGCCGCGCTCTATGCCAACGAGGGGCTGAACCCCGCCCCGGCGCCCGCTGCGCCGGCCACGGCCGAGACGCTCCTCGACCTGCCGCGATGCTGAATCCGCCCCACCGGGACCCCGCTGCCCGCCCCCGCCTGCTGCTGACCCTGCTGGCCCTGCTGCTGGCCTGGCCGACGCTACACCTGGCGGAATTCGATCTGCTCGGCCTCTTCAGCGGCGACAACGCCCGCACCATGGGCCACTTTCTCGCCGGCTTCTGGCCACCCGCCCATGACGCCGACTTCCTTGCCGTGCTGGGCCGCGCCACCCTGGAAACCCTGGCCATCGCCAGCCTGGGCATGGCCCTGGCCGCGCTGATCGCCCTGCCCGCCGCCCTGCTCGCCACCCGCGCCCTGTCGATCTCCGCGCTGCCCCGCGCCGGTCGCCCGGGACAGCTGCCGCGGGTGCCCCGCGGTCTGGTCCGTGGGGTGCTGATCGTGCTACGCAGCGTGCCGGAGATCGTCTGGGCGCTGCTGTTCGTCCGCGCCGTGGGCCTGGGCCCCACCGCCGGGGTGCTGGCCATCGCCATCACCTACGGCGGCATGCTGGGCAAGGTCTATGCGGAGATCTTCGAATCGGTCGATCCACGCCCGGCGCGCGCCTTGCTGCTGCAGGGCGCCGGTCGTCTGCAGGCCTTCGTCTATGGCGTGTTGCCCAACGCCGCCGGGGAGATGATTTCCTACAGCGTCTATCGCTGGGAGTGCGCCATCCGCGCCTCGGTGGTGATGGGCTTCGTCGGCGCCGGCGGCCTCGGCCAGCAGGTCGACCTGTCGTTGCGCATGTTCGCCGGCGGCGAGGTGGCCAGCCTGTTGCTGACCTTCCTGGTGCTGGTGCTGCTGGCCGATGTGCTCAGTCGCCTGCTGCGCCAGGTGGAGCGCAGCCAGGGCCGTGGCCGCGGAGTGCTGACGATAGCGGCGATGATCGTCGCCCTGCTCGCGTCCACCAACTACCTGGGCACCGCCTTCGGCGAATTGCTGAGCGCCCGTGCTTTGCGCCAGATGGGCAGCTTCCTGGCCGACTTCCTGAAGCCCGATTTCTCCCTCGCCCAACTGACGGCTGTGGTCCGGGGCGCAGTGGAAACCCTGGCGATGTCGGCCCTGGGCACCCTGCTCGCAGGATTGCTGGGGCTGCTGCTGGCGTTGCCGGCCGCCGGTCGTTTCGGCCTGACCGCCCTGGCCCTGGCGCGGCTGTTGCTCAATGCCCTGCGCGCCGTACCCGAGCTGGTCTGGGCAGCGCTGATGGTGCTGGCGGCAGGGCTGGGGCCCAACGCCGGTACCCTGGCCCTGGCCCTGCACACCGCCGGGGTACTCGGCCGGCTGTTCGCCGAAGCCCTGGAAAACACCCCCAAGGCGCCGGCCGAGGCCATCCGCCTGGCTGGCGGCGGCGCGATAGCGGCCTTTCTCTACGGCACCCTGCCGGCAGTCTGGCCGCAATTGCTGGCCTATCTGCTCTATCGCTGGGAAAACAACATCCGCATGGCCAGCATCCTCGGCTTCGTCGGTGCCGGTGGCCTGGGACAACAGCTGTATTTCAGCCTGAGCCTGTTTCAGCAGGCCCAGGCCGCTACCGTGATCCTCGGCATGCTGGTGCTGGTGCTGGGCGTGGATCTGCTGAGCAACTGGGCCCGGCAGCGCTGGGTCGTTCGTTAGAGCCTATTCAAAGGCTGCTGCGCGTCGGCCAAACGGCGTTGAAAAGACCCTGGGTCGCCAGCCCCGCCTAGGCGGCCCCGTCGAAATGCTCATTTACCATTCGTAAACCCGAGCGCGGGTCCGATCCGCTTCCTCAGTTCTTTTCGCCTTGTTTGGCTCTAGCTCGCGAGCCTTTGAACAGGCTCTTAGCGAATCTCCGGCAGCAGCAGCGCTGGCAACTGGGCGAGGAAGGCGGCTTCATCGTCGAGTTGGCGCAGGTCCAGCCAGAGGGCGTCGGCGTCGATCCGTCCCACCACCGGGATGAGTAGCTGGCGCAGGCCTTCCTCCAACTGCCGCAGGGCACGCCCCCGCAGGCGCTTGCTGACCTGGGGGCGACAGCACAGCGCCGCGCCAGGCAGGCGGGCCACGGGCTGGGCACCGCTACCGATCATGCCCAGCGCCGGCTCGACGCTCACGGCATAGGTCTCGCCCAGCACGGCGGCGAAGGTGGGTAGCAGCCGCTCGGCCTGGGCGGTGATCTCCTCGGCCGGGCGCGACAGCAGGCGCAGGGTGGGCAGCCGCTCGGCCAGCCGATCCGGATCGCGGTAGAGCGCCAGGGTCGCCTCCAGGGCGGCCAGGGTCAGCTTGTCGACCCGCAACGCCCGCTTGACCGGATTCTTCTTGATGCGTTCGACGAGGTCCCGACGACCGACGATCAGGCCGCACTGGGGGCCGCCGAGCAGCTTGTCGCCACTGAAGGTCACCAGATCCGCCCCGTCGCGCAGGGCCTGCTGCACCGTGGGTTCGGCGGGCAGGCCCCAGCGGGTCAGGTCCACCAGGGTGCCGCTGCCCAAGTCCTCCAGCAAGGGAACGTCGTGGGCGCGAGCGATGGCGGCCAGCTCCGCTGTGGCCACGCTGGCGGTAAAGCCCTGGACGCTGTAGTTGCTGGTGTGCACCCGCATCAGCAGCGCGGTGCGCGGGCCGATGGCGGCTTCATAGTCACGGGCATGGGTGCGATTGGTGGTACCCACCTCCACCAGCTTGACTCCGGCGCGGGCCATGATGTCGGGGATGCGGAAGGCACCACCGATCTCGATCAGCTCGCCGCGGGACAGCACCCCTTCCTTGCGCGCGCCGATGGCGTGCAGGGCCAGCAATACCGCCGCGGCGTTGTTGTTGACCACGGTCACCGCCTCGGCACCGGTGAGTTCGCGCACCAGCTCGGCCACCAGGTCGTCGCGATCGCCACGCTTGCCGGTGGCTAGGTCGAACTCCAGATTCATCGGCTGGCGCGCGGCCTGGGTCACCGCGGCGATGGCCTCTTCCGCCAGCAGCGCCCGCCCCAGGTTGGTGTGCAACACCGTGCCGGTGAGGTTGAATACCCGCCGCACCCGCGGCCGGCTGCTCAGGGCCAGGCGCTCGCCCAGGCGGCCGGCCAGCACGCCCTCTTCCACCTCTACGGCGGTCAGGGTGCCGGCCCGCAGGGCGTCGCGCAGGTCGTCCAGCAGCGAACGATAGCCGCCAAGGACCAGCTCGCGACCGTGGCGCTCCTCCAGCGGACGCGAAGCGGGATGGCGCAGCAGGCGGTCGATGGACGGCAGGCGGATGGCGGTCATGAAGGCCTCTCGGGTCGAGTCGAGCCCCAGTGTAGCCCGAACCGGCGACGGGTCGCCCAGCATGCGTCGGGCTGCTGCAGGCCTTGCCCGCCCTGGGCGAAAAGACCCGGGGCCAGACCTCGCCGTCTGGAAATGACCCCCGGGTTCCCGGTTTGCCGCGTGCCAGAGCCCGTCCTAGGATGGATTTCGAGCCTTTCCCCGGCAGTTGGCGAAGGCTAGACGACTATGCCCACCGCCCACGACAACAACAAAGGTGCCGTCATGTCCAAGAAAGCCTCCCCCTGGGCGAGCGATGCCCTCCTCGACACCAGTGACCTCATCAGCCTCGGCAACTTCACCTATCTACAGGCGCTGAAGAACGCCGCCCCGGCGCCGCTGCACCAGACCGCTTCAGCCACGACGCCTACCGTCAGCGAATTCCTCAATGGCGCCATCAGCGAGTACGTGCTGGGCGGCACCCCCGACGGCATGCGCCCTTTCCTGGTCGATGGTCATCAGATGACGCTGCACAACTCGCTCAACGGCGCGACGGCCCATACCTGGATCACCGCCGAGAACCAGTTGCTCATCAGCTACGCCGGCACCACCCGCGGCGAGAACCTGCTGATCGATCCCCTGTCCACCGCAGGAGGTTTGCTGAGCGACCTGCAGATCCTCAGCCAGCAGGTCTCCAGTGCGCAGCGGCAGTCGCTGGACTTCGCCCATCAAGTGATCGAGGCAGCAGCCAAGCAGGGCTATGGCACTCAGGACATCTTCGTCACCGGTCATTCCCTGGGGGGCATCTCGGCGGAATACGTCGCCCAGCAGACCGGCCTCGGTGGTATCAGCTTCGAGGCCTCGGGCATCCCACGCGATGCCCAGGCGGCAGGCCACGGCAGCAACTTCGTCAATGTGGTCACCCTTGGCGATCCGGTGGCCAACTACAGTTCCGACATCCACGGTGAGCAACCCTTCGCCCCCACCTTCGTCAGCCAGGCCGAGGGCGGCGGCAGCCTGCCGCACTATGGTTCGCTGTTCCTGATCGGTGCTCAATCAGACCAGCACGACCTGGCCCAGGCGGCGGCCAAGGTGGGCCATCTGTTCACTGGCGACAACGGCGGCCAGGCCAATCCTCTGGATGCCGCCCTGCACCCGGTCAGCGTCACCACGGGCCTGGCCGAGGCGGTGCGGCTGGTCGCCGAATTCCACCTGCCGGCTGCCGAATACACCAACCTGGGGGTGACCCCTACCGGCGGCTTTCTCGACACCCTGCCGGCCCATATCGGCACGGCCCATGGACCGGTGCTGATGGTCGGCAACTACAGCGTGGCGGAGCTACAGGCCTTTGCCGAGACCCACGCAACTTACGGCTAGCAGGCGGCCGGGGTATTTGGCGATACGCCGGAAGGAAACTTCCGGCGTATCGCCCGGGTCTGCCTCCCTATCGCTCGGGGCCTTCAGGGCCCCGCTACCCGCATCGACCAGGAGAGAGCCATGACCGACCAGGGTCCCCAGCGCATGACCGACGAAGAAGCCCAGGAATTCGCCACCGAGGTATTCAACCTCGCCCGCACCGGCAATGCCGAGGTGCTGGCCCTGGTGCTGGAAAAGGGCCTGACGCCCAACCTGCGCAATCACAAGGGCGACAGCCTGCTGATGCTGGCCAGCTACCACGGCCACCTGGAGGCCAGTCGCGTGCTGCTGGAACACCAGGCCGATCCGAACCTGGCCAACGACATGGGGCAGTCACCGCTGGCCGGCGCCGCCTTCAAGAACAACCTGGCCATGGCCGAGTTGCTGCTGGACCAGGGCGCCGCCGTGGAAGGCGCCATGCCCGACGGCAAGACCGCGCTGATGATGGCGGCCATGTTCAATCACGTGCAGATGGTGGAACTGTTGGTCGCGCGGGGCGCCGACCCGCAGGCGCGGGACGCCGCGGGCAACACGGCGCTGAGCGTGGCCCGCGCCATGGGCGCCCAGGATACGCCGGCCGTGCTGGAGCGACTGGGCGGCGCCTGATCAGGGCTTCTGGTAGCGATAGAACAGATTGGGTTCGCTGACCACATAGAGATTGCCGGCCGTATCCAGGGTAACGCCCTCGGGCTGGCGGATGCGCCGTGAGAGGCCGCCGAAGGGCGCCGCCAGGGAGCGGGTATCCAGGGTCCGGCCCTGGTCGTCGAGTTCGATCAGCACCCGCGATTCGTCGCTGAGCAGCAGCAGGTGGCCGCTGCGGCGATCGACGTGGATGGCGGACAGGTCACCGGTGCTGGGCGCCTGGTCCAGCCAGGCCTGGCGGTCGATGATGCGCAGGGCGAAGTCGCCGTCGAAGCTCTTGAGCAGGCCGCGGATTTCATAGAGCTTGCGCGGCGAATGTTCCTTGACCACGAACAGGCGATCATGGGTGGCGTCGTAGTCCAGGCCCTCGAAGCCCTGATTGGCGCGGGGGAACAGATCCAGGGTCAGGCTGCGATAGTCGCTGCGCTTGAGCACGTCGTCACCCTCGGGAATGTCCACCAGGGTCAGGGCGTTGGCACCCTCCTCCGCCAGCAGCAGGCGGTCGTTGCCCAGGTAGGTCACGCCTTCGACATCGTCGAAGCCTTCCAGCCGATGGCGTTCCAGCAGGTCGCCATCGCGACTCAGGGCCAGGAGTTCCGGTGGATTGTTGACCACCGCCCAGAGCCGATCCCGCACCGGGTCGTAGCTGAGGTCCGAGAGGTTCTCGCTGACGCCGGCCACCGGCTTGGCTTCCACCGCCACCCGGTAGCGACCGAGTTCGAGGGTAGGACGGGATTCGGCCTGCCATTGCTGGCCGAGCCAGAACAGCAGTTGGCTATCCAGGTGGCTGCTGCGCAGGCCCTGGGTGAGTCCTAGTGCCAGCAGCAGGGCCAGTCCCAACAGCCAAGCCCTGCGTCCGATCCTGATCCGTCTCACCCACGCCGTCATCGCCCTGCCCCGTCATCGCTGTACGGGGCGGAGTATCCAGGGCTGTCTTTATAGTTGTATGACAGAGCGCAGGCGCTTTTCAGCTGACGCCTAACGGCGCGGCTGGACAGGGTTGCCCTCCCAACGCGACCGCGCCGGCAGGGTCTCGCCCTTCATCACCAGCGACAGCGGGCCCAGTTCCACGTCGTCGCCGACCTGGGCGCCATAGAGCACCACGCTGCGCGGTGCCAGGTTGACGCCGGCGCCCAGCTCCACTTCGCCGACCTTCATCACCCGATCCTCGAACAGGTGGGTCTGGGGACCGGCCAGGGCATTGAGTTCGCCATGGTCACCGAGGCGCACGCAATCGAATTCGGTGAGGTCGGTGGTATCCAGGTAGGTGCCACGGCCCAGGCGAGCACCGAGCAGGCGCAGGGCCAGCGGCAGCCAGGGCGTACCGCGCAGGGTAGCGAGCAGATTGGGCACCGCCAGGGTTTCGTAGAGGCTGGTGATGGCCTCGCTGCGCCAGACGAAGAAGGTCCACATGGGCGCCGAGCGCGGACGATAGCGCCCCACTACCAGCCATTTCAGCGCCACCACCACCAGGAAGCTGGCCAGGGCGAAGGTGCTGCCGGCCAGCAGGGTCTCGCCCAGCAGGCTCAGCCAGGCGCCCTGCTGCCATAGCGGTACCAGGGCTTCGGCGATGGCGCAGCCGGCAGCCACGGTGAAGCCGGTGGGCAGCACGATGCGCAGGGCCTCGATCAGGCCGCGGGCCACCCGGCGCCAGGGCGCGGGGCGGAAGGTCAGGCTTTCCGGGTAGCCGGTGAGGACTTCCCGCGCCGGCAGCCGAACTGCGGGCGAGCCGAGCCAGGTTTCGCCCTGGCGCAACGGCACGCCTTCGTCGAGTCGACCCAGGACGCCAACCAGGGCGTCCTCGGGGATATGGCAGCCATCGGCCACGTAGGCGCCATTGCCGACGAAGCTGCGGCGGGCGACGGAGGTGCGCTTGAGGGTGATCCAGCCCTGGGCGATCTGCTCGTCGCCCAGCATCACGGCATCGGCGATGAAGGTCTCGTCACCGAGTTCCAACAGCGAGGATACCGGGCCCTGGGCAGTGGAGATCTCCGCATCGCGTCCCACGCGGGCGCCCAGCAGGCGGTACCAGAGCGACGAGTACACCGTGGCATAGAGTCCCTGCAGACTCTGCAGCGCCGACTCCTGGATCAGGTTGGCCAGCCATTTGCGCCAGTAGAAGAGACTGTCGACGGACCACTGGCCTTCTTCCAGGCGCGGCAGGATCAGCCGCCGGGCCAGGGCGCAGCCGAGCAGGGTCAGGGCGACGCTGACCACACCCAGCGGCAGCGCCAGCACGCCGTACTGCAGGGCATCGAGCAGCAGCGAAGAGGTATGCCACCAGGGCAGGCCGCCAAGGCTTTCCAACTCGTCGATCAGCAGCGCCAGGGGGAACAGCGGCATGAAGAACAGCACGGACACCGCCAGGCCGCTGAGGGCATAGAGGGTGTTCAGCAGACCGCGCTTGGCCCGCGAGCTGGGTGCTGGCGGTACGATGCGGGCGCCCACGGCGCCCTGGTCGCGGGCCGGAGCGCCTCCCCAGCTGCGCCCGGCCGGCACGCGTTGCCCGGCGCGGAGCGCGGACTGGGCCTGCAGCCGACCATTGTCACCGATGGCGGTATCGCCTTCGAGGATGGCATAGGAACCCACCTGGGCTTCCTGGCCGAGGGTCACGGCGCCGATCAGCAGTTCACCGCGCAACACCCGGGCGTTCTCGAAATTGACGCCGTTGCCCAGGCTCACGCCCTGCCCCAGGGTCAGCAATTCGGGGGCGCGCAAGGTAAAGGTACCGATAAACGCCTGGTCACCGACCTGGGCGCCCAGCAGCCGCAGCCAGCCACGCGCCAGCGGTGAGCCACTGAGCAGGTAGGCCGGGGCCAGGGCCAGGAAGCGCTCACCGAGCCACCAGCGGTAGTAGGTCAGGCCCCACAGCGGATAGCGCCCGGCTTCCAGGCGTCCGGTCAGGCGCTTGCCGACCAGGGCCACGGCGAATTCCAGGCCGATGGCCAGGACGAACAGACTCAGGGCGGTCAGCATCGCCAGGAGCAGCGCGGTACCGGAATGGATCAACAGCGGGAAGGCCAGGAAGGGGGCCAGCCAGCGGCCCAGGCGCAGGGTCAGCAGCGGCGGCAGGGCCACCGCCTGGGCCAGGCCACAGCGCCAGCGCCGCCAGCGACTGGGCGGCGCCCAGGCGTCGGTGGCGGTCGCCTGGCCCGCCTCGGCGGCATCCGCCTCCAGGGCCGCGGCGATGGCGCCCAGGGTGCGGCCGGCATAGACCGCCTTGACCGTGGCATTGGCATAGCGCGGGTCCTGGCGCAGCCGCGAGACCAGGCGGGCAGCGAACAGCGAGTGGCCGCCCAGGTCGTCGAAGAAATCCAGCTCGGCCTGCAGGGGCTGGCTGGGGAAGAGCTCGGCGGTGGCCGCTAGGACCGCACCAAGGGCGCCACTGGCCGCGGTAACCGGGGCCACGGCGGCGATGGCCAGCGGGCGTGCGCGCAGTTGCTTGCGGTCGATCTTGCCGGAGTTCAGCCGGGGCATCTCGCCGAGCCACTCGAAACGACTCGGCACCATGTACAGCGGCAGGCAGCCGGCCAGCTCGGTCCGCAAGAGATCGCTGCGCGGCACCGGGCCGCCGTCGCTGACCAGGAAGGCGACCAGTTGCTCCACACCGCTTTCTTCACGCAGCACCACGGCCACGGTACCCACGCCGGGTTGCCGCGCCAGGGTGGCTTCGATCTCGCCCAGCTCGACGCGATAGCCGCGGATCTTCACCTGGTCGTCGACGCGGCCCAGACAATGCACCTGCCCGTGCGCGTCGACCCGCGCCAGATCGCCGGTGCGATAGAGCTTGAGATCGTGGCTGCCGGTGCTCCAGGGGTTGGGCAGGAATTTCTCGGCGGTCAGTTCCGGGCGCCCCAGATAGCCGTCGGCGACGCCCGGACCGGTGATGCAGAGTTCGCCCACCTGGTCGCGCGGCAGCAGGGCCAGGGGTTTGGCGGCATCGGCAGGTACCACCAGCAGGCTGTAGTTGGGCAGCGGCCGGCCAATGGTCACCGGCTCGCCCGGCTGCAATTGCGCCAGGCTCGCCGAGACGGTGGCCTCGCTCGGGCCATAGGTGTTGAACAGCCGCCGTTGCGGCCGACTCCAACGCGCCACCAGCGACTCGGGGCACATCTCGCCGCCGAGGTTGATCAGCCGCAGACTGGGCACGTCTTCCGGCAGCAGCGCCAGCAGCGTTGGCACCACGTGCAGCACGCTGATGCGATTGGCGGTGAGCGCCCGAGCCAGGGCCTCGGGATCGGCGGTGATCTCCCGCGGCGCCAGCCAGAGGGTGGCGCCTACCAGGTAGCTGATCCAGATCTCTTCGAAGGACATGTCGAAGGCCACCGAGAACCCCTGGTAGACCCGGTCGCCGGCCTCGATGCCGAGCAGCGAATTCTCACTACGCAGGAAGTGGCAGATGCTGTCCTGGCGGATGCCGATGCCCTTGGGCTTGCCGGTGGAGCCGGAGGTGTAGATCAGGTAGGCGAGGTTGTCCGGCGAGACCTGGCCGCGGCGACGCAGGGTCTCGCCAGGGGCCAAGGGGGCGCTCAGCAGGGTCGGCGTCCAGCACTGCAGGCCCGGACGCGCCAGCAGATCGGCGAAAGGCGCCCCAGTGATCACGCCCACCGCCTGGGCATCCTCCAGGCAGAGGGCCACGCGGTCGGCCGGCGTTTCGGCATCGCAGGGCAGCCAGGCGGCGCCGGTCTTGGCGATGGCCAGTTGCATCACCAGCAGCTCGATGCCGCGCGGCAGCCAGAGGCCGACCACCCGCCCCGGTCCGGCACCCGCGGCCAGCAGCCGCGAGGCGGCGCGGCTGGCCCAGGCGTCCAGCTCGCCATAGCTCAGGCTGCGCTCGCCTTCGAGCAGCGCCGGCCTTTCGGGCGCCCGCGCCGCGGTGGCCTCGAACAGATCGGCGAGGACTTCGTCGCGACACAGGTCAGGGCGCCCGGCGCCTTCGACCAGACTGAGGGAGAGTTCGACAAGCGCTTCCATGGGGACAGCCTCTGGTTGTTTAGCGCAGTTTGTATCTCCCGGGTTACGCGCTCCTTAAGGTGCGCTTAGGGTTTGCTTAAGGCGGGATGGCGGCAGCCCCATGGAAGCCCCGACAGCTCTGGAATGCGGCTTTTTGCAGGTCCTACCACTGATCGGCGATGGATGGGAGTCGGGTCACCAGGCCAAAAAAAACGCCTCCCGAAGGAGGCGTTTTCGTCACTGCGGGATGATCAACGCAGATCGAAGCGATCCAGCTCCATCACCTTGGTCCACACCTTGACGAAGTCCTTGACGAACTTCTCCTGGGCGTCGGCACTGCCATAGACCTCGCTCAACGCCCGCAGTTGGGCGTGGGAGCCGAACACCAGGTCGACCCGGGTGCCGGTCCACTTCAGGGCGCCGGTCTTGCGGTCACGCCCCTCGAAGGTGGCCTTGTCCGGACCGGTGGCCTTCCACTCGGTACCCATGTCCAGCAGGTTGACGAAGAAGTCGTTGGTCAGGGTCTGCGGCCGCTGGGTGAAGACGCCGTGCTTGGCGCCGCCCACGTTGATGTCCAGCACGCGCAGGCCACCCAGCAGCACCGTCAGCTCCGGCGCGGTCAGGTTGAGCAGATGGGCCTTGTCCACCAGCAGGAACTCGGACTTGACCTTGAACTGCCCGCCCACATAGTTGCGGAAACCATCGGCCCAGGGCTCCAGGTGGCCGAAGGACTCGACATCGGTCTGCTCCTGGGAGGCATCCACGCGCCCCGGGGTGAAGGGCACGGTGATCGCGTGGCCAGCCGCCTGGGCAGCCTTTTCCACGCCGACGCTACCGGCCAGCACGATCAGATCGGCGATGGACACCTGCTTGCCCTGCGCCTGGAAATCGCGCTGGATACCTTCCAACACACCCAGCACCTTGGCCAGTTGCGCCGGCTGGTTGACTTCCCAATCCTTCTGCGGCGCCAGGCGCAGCCGGCCACCATTGGCCCCGCCCCGCTTGTCGGAACCGCGGAAGCTGGACGCGGCCGCCCAGGCGGTGCCGACCAGTTCGGACACGCTCAGGCCGGAGGCCGCCAGCTTGTCCTTGAGCACCTTGACCTCGGCGTCGCCCAGGGGCGCAGCCGTGGCCTTCGGCAGCGGGTCTTGCCACAACAGTTCCTCGGCCGGCGTTTCCGGGCCCAGGTAGCGAGCCAGCGGGCCCATGTCTCTGTGGGTCAGCTTGAACCAGGCACGGGCGAAGGCATCGGCCAGTTGGTCCGGGTTTTCCAGGAAGCGGCGGGAGATCTTCTCGTAGGCCGGATCGAAGCGCAGCGCCAGGTCCGAGGTGAGCATGGTCGGCTGGTGGCGCTTGCTCGGATCGTGGGCATCGGGCACGGCGCCCGCACCGGCGCCGTCCTTCGGCCGCCACTGGTGGGCACCGGCCGGGCTCTTGAACAGCTCCCACTCGAACTTGAACATGTTCTCGAAGTATTCGTTGCTCCAGCGGGTCGGCGTGGAGGTCCAGGTCACTTCGAGACCGCTGGTGATGGTATCGGCGCCCTTGCCGGTGCCGTAGCTGTTCTGCCAGCCGAAGCCCTGCTGTTCCAGGTCGGCGGCTTCCGGCTCGGCACCGACGCTGGTAGCCGGACCGGCACCGTGGGTCTTACCGAAGGCGTGACCGCCGGCGATCAGGGCGACGGTTTCCTCGTCGTTCATGGCCATGCGGCCGAAGGTTTCGCGGATATCGCGGGCCGAGGCCACCGGATCGGGATTGCCGTTCGGACCCTCGGGGTTCACGTAGATCAGGCCCATCTGCACGGCGGCCAGCGGATTCTCCAGCACGCGGCTGGGACCCTCGTTACGGCTGTGCTCCACCGGATGCTGCTCGGGCTGCGCGGTCAGCACGCCATCGCCGGGCTGCTCCATCTGCTTATGCTCGCCGTAGCGGACGTCGCCACCCAGCCAGACGGTTTCCGAACCCCAGAACACGGCATCGTCCGGCTCCCAGACGTCCTGGCGACCGCCGGAGAAACCAAAGGTCTTGAAGCCCATGGATTCCAGGGCGACGTTGCCAGTGAGGACGATGAGGTCGGCCCAGGAGATCTTGCGGCCATACTTCTGCTTGATCGGCCAGATCAGCCGGCGCGCCTTGTCCAGGCTGACGTTGTCCGGCCAGCTGTTGAGCGGGGCGAAACGCTGCTGGCCCTGACCGGCGCCGCCGCGACCATCACCGACGCGATAGGTACCGGCGCTGTGCCAGGCCATGCGGACGAACAACGGGCCGTAGTGGCCGAAGTCGGCCGGCCACCAGTCCTGGGAATCGGTCATCACGGCGCGCAGGTCGGCCTTCACTGCTTCGAGGTCCAGGCTCTTGAATTCGGTGGCGTAGTCGAACTCTTCGCCCATCGGATCGGACAGCGACGAGTGCTGGTGCAGGAAGTTGAGATTGAGCTGGTTCGGCCACCAATCCTTGTTGGTGGTACCACCGCCGGCGGCGTGATTGAACGGGCACTTGGATTCGGTCGACATCTTCTTGGCTACCTCAGCAGGGTCTTGTTCATCCGGTTGTTCAGCCACGACGACGCGCGGCGTTCTGGAGTGGTGGTACCAACGGGATCGGTCTACTGGACCGACCGGACCGGCGAGCGGATCAGCGCCGGCCAAGGGGGATTCCCACCACGGGCAAAGCGGACGTTTCGTTCGTTGTTATCCCTTCATCAAGACGGGTACGCCGACGAAGCGGCGTAACGTCCATACTAGACGGCTTGTGGAGCCTGTGTGATAGAAGGTTTTTTGCCGACCGATAGACTGGCTCTGCGAGAGGACCTCGCCACGACAGCAGCCTGCCGACCTATTCTTCGCGCGATAACGAGGGATCTCCACCGCTTTGCCGAGGTTCGCGCGGCTTGGCTTCGAGAAAACCAGCGGTCGCTCGGAGCGCACCACGGCTCAAGCACCCCAGCCGTGCTTACATACGGCAACAGAAGCCCCCTCGTCACCGGGGTTCGGGGAAACGGCCGCCCGCTGCCGGACGGCCGGGGCTAGCCGCTAGCCCGGGGCGAACAGCAGGTTGGGCGCATGGCGCTGGTAGCCCGCTTCCGCCAGGCGTACGTCCAGTGCCAGGCTGGCGAGATCGGCGGACAGGGGCTCGCTGCGGGCGTCGTGGTCGCGATAGAGGTGCTTGAGGTAGGTCTTGCAGTGGGCACAGGTCTCGGCGCGCAGCGGGGCTTTCTGGGCGTTGGCGTCGTCGGCATCCAGGGAGTAGTAGCCCAGGCCCTTGCCGGTCTCGCAGTGGCTGCACTTGACCCGCACGAAGTGCCATTCGCAGGCGCACAGCGAACAGGTGAGGTACCTCAGGCCGTTGGCCTTGCCCAGGTGATGGATGACGCCGGCCATGGGTGGCGCGCCGCAGCAGGGGCAGGACGTCTGGCTGCCCTGTTCGCGCAGGGCGCTGAAGTCGCTGCGTTGCAGCCAGTGGGTCCAAGCCACCTGCAGGGCGGCGCCGAGAAAGGGCACCACGCCAGCGGGCACCAGCTCGTAGCTGCCGGCCAGCAGGGCGATGGCCCAGGCCTTGCGTTGACCGGCAGCGGCCGCGCGTAGCTCGTCCAGCGCGGCCTGGACCGGTGCCTGACCACCCTTGAAGGTGTCCAGCAAGGCATCCAAGGCGGGCAGCCAGTCGCCTTCACGGACCAGGGTGTCGTAGCCCAGCGGCGGCAGGCCGTGCCTGAGGCTTTGGGCACTGCGCGCCTCGTCCAGCGGCAGGGGCGAGAGGCGGTCGAAGACCCCTTGCTGGGCCTCGCAGAGGTCGGCCATCAGCAGCAGGTAGTCAGCCAGCGCATTGCCGGCCGCCAACAGTCGCAGGCGGTCGGCGCGATAGCCGAACAGCTCGCCACCGGGCAGGAGGATGAAATCGGGATTGACGGCCGCGGCTTCGATTTCGCCGGGCTCGAGGATCTGGCCCGCCATGGCAGGGCTCCTTAGCAGAACGGTGGAAGATGGAGGATTCAGGATAGCGGGCGGGTCGAGATGCTGGGCTCCGCTGCCCTCACCCCAACCCTCTCCCCGAGGGAGAGGGGGTTAGACAGGTGCATGCGGAGGTTCCTGCACACCTCATCCGTAGGTTGGGTTGAACGCAGCGAAGCCCAACAACAGCCTCACTTCTTCTCGCGGGTGACCTTCTCGTACCACAAAGAGTGGTGCTTTTTCGCCCAGGCGCGACTGACCCAACCGGTCATCATCGCGGTCACCGAGCCCTTGATCCAGATCCCCGCATAAATGTGCACGATGATCGACAGCACCAGCACGAAGGCGGCGACGGCGTGGGCCAGGGCGCCCAGGCGGATCACCGGGATGGGGAACAGGTGGGCGAAGTACTGCCGCCAGATGACCACGCCGCTGACCAGCAGGACCAGCATGCAGGCCAGCAGTACCCAGAACAGGATCTTCTGCCCGGGGTTGTACTTGTCGATCGGCGGCAGCTTCTCCTCGCGGTTGTTCAGGACGTCGTTGATCTGCTTGAGCCACTGGGCGTCTTCGCGGCCGAGCTTGTTGTGCCGCCAGAAGCGGATCACCAGGAAGGCGAAGAAGACGAACATCGCCACGCCCATGAAGGGGTGCAGGATGCGCGTCCAGGTGCCACCACCGAACAGGTTCGACAACGGGAACAGCGCGGGATGGAACAGCGCCAGTCCCGACAGCCCGGCCATGAAGAACAGGATCGCCACGATCCAGTGGTTGGTCCGCTCGTTGGCGTTGTAACGCTGGATTTCAGGTTTCATCTCGATCTCCCAGGACGCCCCCGGCCAAACCGGGGGCGTACCCCTGCTAGGGCTGCTTGTCGTGCGGATCGAAGATCTGCACGGACGGACTCAGCTGCTTGACCTCGCCCTTGGGCGCATCGCCCTCGGGACGGGGCGGTGCCTCGACCACCTCGTCGTCGTCATCGGTCCGGTTCGGGCCGACGCGCACGTAATGGAAGAAGCCGGCCAGCACCGCCGCCCCCATGGCGAACAGCGCCAGGGGTTTGGTGAAGCCCTTCCACAGACCCACGGTGGGGCTGATGGTCGGATCCTTGGGCAGGTGGTTGTACAGCTGCGGCTGGTCGGCATGGTGCAGCACGTACATGACGTGGGTGCCCCCTACCCCAACCGGGTCGTACAGGCCGGCGTTCTCGTAGCCGCGGCTCTTGAGATCGACGATGCGCTCGGCAGCGTGCTCCTTCATGGCGTCCTTGGTACCGAAGACGATGGCGCCGGTCGGGCAGGTCTTGACGCAGGCCGGCTCCAGGCCGACGCCAACCCGGTCCGAACAGAGCGAGCACTTGTAGGCCTTGTTGTCCTTCTTCGAGATCCGCGGGATATCGAAGGGGCAACCGGCGATGCAGTAGCCGCAACCGATGCAATGGTCCTGGTTGAAGTCGACGATGCCGTTGGCGTACTTGACGATGGCCCCCGGACTCGGACAGGCCTTCAGGCAACCCGGCTCGGCACAGTGCATGCAGCCATCCTTGCGGATCAGCCACTCCAGCTTGCCGGCCTCGTCCTCGTGCTCGGTGAAGCGCATCAGGGTCCAGGAATCCGCGGTGAGGTCCGCCGGGTTGTCGTAGGTGCCGTGGTTGTGACCCACCTCATCGCGCAACTCGTTCCATTCCGAGCAGGCGACCTGGCAGGCCTTGCAGCCAATGCACTTGGACACGTCGATCAGCTTGGCCACTTCCGCCTGGGTGCGCACCGAGGTGTAGGCCTTGGTGGTCGCGGAGCGGGCATAGATATCTTGGCTTGCCATCACGCTTTCTCCACGTTGACCAGGAACGACTTGAATTCGGGCGTCTGGGTGTTCCCGTCACCCACGAAGGGGGTCAGGGTATTGGCCAGGTAACCCATCCGCGCCACGCCGGAGAAGCCCCAGTGGATGGGGATGCCGACGTGGTGCACCGTCTCGCCATTGACCTGCAGTGGGCGAATGCGCTTGGTCACTACCGCCTTGCAGACGATGTGGCCGCGCTTGGAGGTGACGCGCACGAGATCACCCGCGGCGATGCCCTTCTGCTTGGCCAGCACCTCGCCGATCTCGACGAACTGCTCCGGCTGGATGATGGCGTTGAGGCGGCAGTGCTTGCTCCAGTAGTGGAAGTGCTCGGTCAGGCGGTAGGTGGTGGCCGCATAGGGGAAGTCCTTGCGATCGCCGAAGTCCGCCCAGTCGTCCTTGAGCACCCGCGCCGCCGGGCTGTTGAGCGCCTTGCGGTTGTTGGGGTGCAGCGGGTTGACGCCGATGGGCGTCTCGAATGGCTCGTAGTGCTCCGGGAAGGGCCCCTCGGCCATCTTGTCCAGGGCGAAGAAACGCGCCACCCCTTCCGGGTTCATGATGAAGGGACTCATGCCGTCGGCCGGCTTGGCGTCGATCTTGTAGTCGGGCACGTCGGTGCCGCCCCACTTCTGCGCCTTGTCGTTCCACCACACCAGCTTCTTGCTCGGGTCCCAGGGCTTGCCGCTGGGGTCCGACGAGGCACGGTTGTAGAGGATGCGTCTGTTGTTCGGCCACGACCAGGCCCAGCCCAGGGTCTGCCCCATGTGGAAGGGATCGCTGTTGTCGCGCCGGGCCATCTGGTTGCCCTGCTCGGTCCAGGCGCCGCAGAAGATCCAGCAACCCGAGGCGGTGCTGCCGTCGTCCATCAACTGGCCGAAGCCGGCGAGTTGCTGACCGGCCTTGGCCGAGACCGCGCCCTTGGCATCCAGCACATCGGTGACCGCGTAGCCGTTGTACTCCTTGGCCAGCTCCTCGGGGGCCGGCTCCTCCGGCTTGGCGTAGGGCCAGGACAACCCCAGGATCGGATCGGGGAAGGCCCCACCCTCCTTGGCATAGGCCTCACGCAGCTTGAGGAACAGCTCGGCCATGATGGCGATGTCACTGCGCCCTTCCCCGGGTGCCTCGGCGCCCTTGAAGTGCCACTGCAGCCAACGGCTGGAGTTGACCAGGGAGCCGTCTTCCTCGGCGAAGCAGGTAGTGGGCAGGCGGAACACCTCGGTCTGGATTTCCGCGGTGTTCACATCGTTGTGCTCGCCGTGGTTGCGCCAGAACTCGGAGGTCTCGGTGGCCAGCGGGTCCATGATCACCAGCCACTTGAGCTTGGACAACCCGCGCAGCACCTTGGCCTTGTTGGGGAAGGCGGCGATGGGGTTGAAGCCCTGGCAGACATAGCCGTTGACCTGGCCCTTGCCCATCATGTCGAAGTAGCGCAGCACGTCGTAGCCGGCGCCGGTGACATCGACCTTGGGCAACCAGTGGTAGCACCAGTCGTTGTCCTTGGTGGCCTTGTCGCCGTACCAGGCCTTCATCAGGCTGACGTGGAACTTGCCGTAGTTCTGCCAGTAGCTCATCTGCCCCGGGCGCAGCGGCTTGCTGGCGCGCCGGGCGATGAAGGCGTTGTAGTCCTGCTCGCCGTCGCCGCCGATGGTCAGGTAGCCGGGCAGTTGGATCGACAGCAGGCCCAGGTCGGTGAGGCCCTGGATGTTGGAGTGACCACGCAAGGCGTTCATCCCACCACCGGGCAGACCGATGTTGCCCAGCAGCAGCTGCACCATGGCGCCGCAACGGATGATCTGCGCGCCGATGGAGTGCTGGGTCCAGCCCAGGGCATAGAGGATGGTCATGACGCGACCGGGCGCCGAGGTCTCGGCGATCTCGGCCCAGACCTTCTGGATCGCGTCGGGCGGCGTGCCACAGGTCTGGCTGGCCACTTCCAGGGTGTAGCGGCTGTAGTGCTGCTTCATCAGCTGGAAGACGCAGCGCGGATCCTGCAGGGTCGGATCAATCTTGACGAAGCCGTCGTCACCGATCTGATAGCCCCAGTTCACCTTGTCGGTGTAGGTACGCTTCTCGGCGTCGTAGCCGTTGTACAGGCCGTCCTCGAAGGTGAAGCCTTCCTTCACCAGGAAGCCGGCGTCGGTATAGTTGCGGACGTACTCCTGCTGGATCTTGTCGTGGGTGATCAGGTAATTGATCAGCCCGCCCAAGAAAGCGATGTCGCTGCCGGTGCGGATCGGCGCGTAGTAATCCGCCACCGAGGCGGAGCGGGTGAAACGCGGATCGACCACGATCAGCCGGGCGTTGTTGTGCGCCTTGGCCTCGGTGACCCATTTGAAGCCGCATGGATGGGCTTCAGCGGCATTGCCGCCCATGATGAGGACGAGATTGGCGTTCTTGATGTCGCTCCAATGATTCGTCATCGCACCACGGCCAAACGTCGGGGCAAGACCTGCCACCGTCGGGCCGTGTCAAACGCGCGCCTGGTTGTCGAAGGCCAGCAGGCCCAGACTCCGTGCGATCTTCTGCGTCAGATAACCGGTTTCATTGGAGGACGCCGAGGCGGCCAGGAAGCCCGTGGTCAACCAACGATTGACCGTCTGGCCCTGGTCGTTGGTGGCGATGAAGTTGGCATCGCGGTCTTCCTTCATCAGGGTGGCGATGCGCCCGAGCGCCTCGTCCCAGCTGATGCGGGTCCACTCGTTGCTGCCGGGCTTGCGGACTTCAGGGTACTTGAGGCGATTGGGGCTGTGGATGAAATCCAGCAGGCCGGCGCCTTTCGGGCAGAGGGTGCCGCGATTGACCGGATGGTCGGCGTCGCCCTCGATGTGAATGATGTTCTGGGCCACGTTCTTGGCCCGGTCGCCCATGCTGTACATGATCAGGCCGCAGCCGACCGAGCAATAGGGACAGGTGTTACGGGTTTCCACGGTGTGCGCCAGTTTGAAATGGCGCACCTGGTCGGCAAAGGCGGCTGTGGGAGCCATGCCTAACGCCGCCAGGCTGGATCCCGCAAGGCCGACTCCAGCGACCTTGAAGAATTGCCGACGGTTCATATCCACGTTTCTTATCCTCGTTCAGGCTGGACCCGGTACATGGCCGGGTCCTGAGGCAAGAGTAACCCAACCGCCCGGCTTATCGAGCACTAAGCGGTTGTCGCCGATCAATGGAAGTCGCCCTGGCGTCCCTCAGCTCGAGGCGGCCTGGCGGTTGGGCTTCTCCTGCATGGCTGGTGGCGCCTGCTCCGGCTGCAGCGGGTTGTCGCCCTGCTCGATCAGGCGCTCGCCGATCAAGCGCGAACCCTCGACGTTAAGGTGGTTGCCATCTTGGTACAGCGGGGTGCCGTCCAGGGCGGAATGACAGCGCTGGGCATCGCAGGTGATCGCCTTGGGATCCAGGGTCACCAGCTGCGGATAGCGCTGCTTGAGGTCGTCGAGGATCAGGGTGAAGGGCTCCTGGCGGCGCATCACCTCGGCCAGGTCGACGGCGCAATCGTTGCGGGTATGGAACAGGCGGTTCTTCACCTGGCAGGTATCACGCCCGGCGCCGACCTCGGGGATGCCGGCGAGGATCACCGGGGTGGCGCCACTCTCAGTGATGATGCGGATGGCATTGTCCATGCCCTCGCGCAGCAGCTCGGCGGGCGTCGCCGCGTCGCCTTCACGGCGCAGCACGTTGTAGTGCGACAGCCCCGCCTCGCTCATGCCTTCCAGGTACATCGGCCAGCGCCCGCCGAGCACCACGTAGCGATAGCCGCCCTCGCGAATGGCGCGGGTCACCACCGGGGCGGTGAGCTGGATCGAGGGGTCCAGGCGATTGCCCGGTCGGGTGATGTAGAGACCGGAGATACCCGGCAGGTAGAGGGTACCGCTGCGGGTCATGTCGAAGCCGCGCAGGCCGGCGTCCTTTAGCAGCACGTCGAGCATCCCGGTACTGGCGGCGGCGTGGGAATCCCCCACCAGCAGCACGTCCGGCCGTGGCCGGTCGGTGGCGCCCAGGCGGCAGCGCTCCGGCGTCCACTGGGTCGCCACGTTGCCGAATTCCTCGATGAAGCAGCCGCCGCGGGCGGTGACGAAGCTGCTGTCCAGCGCCTCGACCATGGCGGCGGTAGGACCGTCGTAACGCTGGGGGAAGCCCTGGAACTTGAGGGTCAGCCCGACCGCCAGAGCGCCGACCAGCAAAGGGGCAGCGTAGAGGGCGGCGAAGGTAACCCGCGGCGACCCGCGCAGCCGACCACGGAAGGGTTGCTCGACGAAACGCCAGGACAGGGTACCCAGCAGCAGCGAGGCCGCCACCAGGCCCAGGCGCAGGGCCAGGTCCTTGGGCAATTCCATGTAGTTGGCGAAGGCCATCAGCGGCCAGTGCCAGAGATAGAGCGAATAGGAGATCAGGCCGACGAACACCAGCGGCCGCTGTGCCAGCAGCCAGCGCGCCGGACCGCGACCGCTCTCGCCGGTCCAGATCAGCAATGCAGCGCCCAGGCAGGGCCAGAGGGCGTTGAAGCCGGGGAACAGGCTGTGGTGATCGAGGGTGAAGGCCGGCACCAGGATCAGCGCCAGGGCCAGGATTCCCAGGGCGCTCGCCTGCCCGGCGCTGGGGCGCGGCAGGCGGTCCCAGTAGAGGGCCAGCAGGCTGCCCAGCAGCAGCTCGAAGGCCCGCGCGTGCAGCAGGTAGTAGGCGGCATTGGGCTGGGCACGGGCGGCCCACTCCGACAGCGCCAACCCGGCGACGGCCAGCAGGATCGCGGCCTGGCCGCAGCGGCGCACGCCCAGCCAGCGATAGCCCAGCAGGAGCAGCACCGGCCAGAACAGGTAGTACTGCTCCTCCACCGCCAGCGACCAGGTGTGCAGCAGCGGCAATTCGTCGGCGGTGGGCGAGAAGTAGCCGTTGCTGGCGCGCCAGAAGAAGACGTTGGCGATCGACAACAAGGCCGCCATCAGGCTCTTGCTGTACACCGCCAGGTCTCGCGGCAGCAGGATGAAGGCGGCCGCCACGCTGGTGACCAGGGCCATGGCGACGAAGGCCGGCAGCAGGCGTCGCACCCGGCGCAGGTAGAAGTCGGCGAAGCTGAAGCGCCCCTGGGCGATGTCCGGGGCGGTCTTGCGGGTGATCAGATAGCCGGAGATGACGAAGAAGACGTCGACCCCGATGTAGCCACCACCGAAGGCGGTGAAGCCAGCGTGGTTGAGGACGACGAGCAGCACGGCGATGGCGCGAAGGCCATCGATGTCCCTGCGATAATTGAGCTCCATGGGGCTGACTCCTGCGTAAGGCCTCGACGGTCCAGTGGCGAAGCGCTCCAGGCTGGTCAGACAGGCTGGGGCGCGGCGCCACTGCAAGGATGTCGCGCATCCATCTGCGCAACGCGCCTTCGAGTCGCGCTTCCCGGAGATGTTCGCCAGCCGCGAGCAGTAACCGGCGAAATCTTGAACCAGGTCACTTCCGTGCGTATCCGTCCCGACCGCGACCACCAGTCCCGCCGATTCGGCGAGGACCGCAACTCATGCTAAAATAAGCGACTTTCCCCGCGATACCCCGGACCTTTCCCGTCATGTCCAATCGCCTGCCGACGCCGCCATAGCCGCACGCGCCGCTGCCGCCCGCTACCCTTCCTCGGGGCGTGCGTCCCTCATCCTGCCCCGTCGTTTTTTCGCGACCGCCCGCCACCGCGCCGTCGCCCGTTCCGGATACGCCATGAAACGAGTCTCTGCCCGCGCCGACATCCTGGCCGGCCTCACCACGTCCTTCGCCCTGGTGCCCGAGTGCATCGCCTTCGCCCTGGTCGCCCATCTCAATCCGCTGATGGGGCTCTACGGGGCCTTCTTCATCTGCACCCTCACCGCCCTCTTCGGCGGCCGCCCGGGCATGATCTCCGGTGCCGCCGGCTCCATGGCGGTGGTGATCGTCGCCCTGGTGGTCCAGCACGGCGTGCAGTACCTCTTGGCCACCGTGGTGCTCGGCGGCCTGCTGATGATCGCCTTCGGCCTGCTGCGCCTGGGCAAGCTGATCCGCATGGTGCCGCACCCGGTGATGCTGGGCTTCGTCAATGGCCTGGCCATCGTCATCGCGATGGCCCAGCTGGAGCACTTCAAGCAGGGCGGCGCCTGGCTGAGCGGCGCGCCGCTGTACCTGATGCTCGGCCTGACCGCGGCGACCATGGCCATCATCTGGCTGCTACCGCGTGTCACCCGCGCGGTGCCACCGGCCCTGGCCGCCATCCTCGGCGTGGGCCTGGCCGTGTATGGCCTCGATCTGCCCACCCGCACCCTGGGTGACATGGCCCATATCGCCGGCGGCCTGCCGCAACTGGCGTTGCCGGATATCCCCTGGAATCTCGACACCCTGCAGATCATCCTGCCCTATGCGGTGCTGATGGCCCTGGTCGGCCTGCTGGAGACGCTGCTGACGCTGAATCTCACCGACGAGATCACCGAGAGCCGCGGCTACCCCAACCGCGAGTGCGTGGCCCTGGGCGCGGCCAACCTCGCTTCCGGGCTGTTCGGCGGCATGGGTGGCTGCGCCATGATCGGCCAGACCATGATCAACCTGAGTTCCGGCGGGCGGGGCCGACTGTCCGGGGTGGTCGCCGGAGGGCTGATGCTGCTCTTCGTGCTGTTCCTCTCGCCCCTGATCGAACGTATTCCGCTGGCCGCCCTGGTGGGCACCATGTTCGTGGTCGCCCAGCAGACCTTCGCCTGGGCCTCGCTGCGGGTGCTGCACCGGGTACCGCGCAGCGACATGCTGATGATCGTCGCGGTCACCGTCATCACGGTGTTCGCCGACCTCGCCACCGCCGTGCTCTGCGGCATCGTCCTGGCGGCGCTCAACTTCGCCTGGCAGCACGCCCGCCGGCTCTATGCCGACAGCCACCTGGCCGCCGACGGCAGCAAGCAGTACCAGGTGCACGGCACCCTGTTCTTCGCCTCCACCGCCGCCTTCCTCAACCAGTTCGACCCGGCCGGCGATCCGCCGAAGGTGGTGGTGGACTGCAGCCACCTGAGCTTCGTCGATTATTCCGCGGTCGCGGCACTGCGCACCCTGCACGAACGCTACGCCAAGGCCGGCAAGCGGGTACGGGTGCTGCACCTGTCCCAGCGCTGCAAGCAACTGCTGCGCCGGGGCGGCGTGACGGACGACCTCGTCCTCGGCGATTGAACCCCGGGCGCCGCCGTTGGGTCTGTCGCAGCAATGCCCTGCGCTCGGAGACCCGCGGCCATGTCCAAGATCCTCGCCTGCCTCGACGGCTCGGCCGTGAGCGCCGCCGTCTGCGACTTCGCCGCCTGGGCCGGCAATGCCCTGGACGTGCCGCTGACCCTATTGCACGTGCTGGATCAGCGCCGTTTTCCCCGCCCCGGTAACGGCACCCCGCCGCCGCTGCTGGTCAATCGCGAGCACCTGCTCACCGAGCTGGCGGCGCTGGACGCCCGGCGAGGCAGCCTGGCGGAAGATCAGGGTCGGCTACTGCTGGATGCGGCGCAATTGCGGGTGGAGGAACAGCACGCCCGCTGCGCCGGCGCCGTGCTGCAACACGGCGACCTGATGGACTCCCTGGAAAGCCTGCAAGAGGATTTCGACCTCATCGTACTGGGCCGCCAGGGCGAAGACAGTCCGCCCAAGCGGCTGATCGGTCGCCACCTGGAAAGCGCCATCCGCCTCCTGCACCGCCCCTTGCTGGTCGCCGGCCACGCCTTCGTCAAACCCCAGGGCGTGCTGCTGGCCTATGACGACAGCAGCAGTGCGCGCAAGGCCGTGACCTGGGTGGCGAACTGCCGGCTGTTCGACGGCCTCGCCTGCCACCTGGTGACCGTCGGCCGCGATCGCGAGGAACGCCGCGCCGCCCTGGCCCGCGCCGCCGAAGAACTGCGCGCCGGGGGCCGTCAGGTCACCACCGCCCTCACCGACGGCGATGTGGAGCTGGGCCTGGAGCGCTATCGCAAACAGCACGGCCTGGAGCTGGTGGTGATGGGCGCCTTCGGCCATTCCCGCCTGCGCCACTTCTTCATGGGCAGCAACACCCGCAATATGCTGGAAGCCACCGGCAGTGCCCTGATCGTGGTGCGCTAGCGTCCGATGACGCGGGTCGGTCCACGTTGCATCAGGGCGATCCCCAGCAGGATCACCCCCGCTGCGGAGAGTTCACGCAGCCCCACCGCCTCGCCATTGGCCCAGCCGATGATCAGGGCTACCGCCGGAGTGAGATAGGTCGCGGCCGCCGAAGCGACGGCGCCCAGCCGCTCGAGCAGGGCGTAGTAGATCAGGAAGGCCAGCCCGGTGCCCAACACGCCCAGGCCGACGGTCACCCCCGCCAGCGCCCGCGGGTGTCGCAGCAACTCGCCCATACCCGAGGTATCGGTGACCAGCAGCAACAGCGCCAGGGCCAGCCCCATCTGCCAGGTCACCATCGCCAGGGGCGGCAGGCCGTGGGGCGCGAGAAACCGGCAGACATAGACGTAGGAACCGCCGAACAGCGCCGCCGCCCCGAGCATCCAGAGCACACCCCGGCCATTCAGCGCCGCCGCTGTGCCCTGCCAGGGCGCGATCAACAGCACCACGCCGAGAAAACCCAGCCAGACACCGCCAAGCATGGCGGCATTGGGTCTCTGAGCAGGAAGAAACAGCAGGCTGGCAAGGGTGGTGAACAGGGCGATGGTCCCGCCGAGCACGCCGGCGACGGCGGACGGCAGCAGTTCGGTCCCCTTGGCGATGGCGAAGTAGTAGAACGCCGTGGCCAACACCGCCATCACGCCGAAATGCGGCAGCAGCCGCAGTTGCCGGCGGCCCATCACGCCTCGCCGCCAAGCCACCAGCAGCAAGGGTACGAAGCCGCAGGCGACCCGCAGCAGGGTCATCTGCGCCGGTGAGATGACCTCGGCGGCCAGCTTCATGTAGATGAAGTTCGAACCCCAGCACAGGCCGAGCGCCCCGAACATCACGACGGTAAGACCCACGTTTCCCTCCTGGCAACCGCTGCCGAATCATGGAATAAAGGTCTCTATCTACAGGGCTCGCGCCAATTCCTGGCACGCTATCCATTGAGCCCAGCCAATAGCGGAACTAGGGTCAGGCCGACCATGACGACCAGCCAGCGACTCCCCCCGTTGAAAGCCCTGCACGCCTTCGAAGCCACCGGGCGGCGCGGCAGCTTCCAGTCCGCAGCCGAAGAGCTGTCCGTCACCCAGGCGGCGGTTGCCCAGCAGGTGCGCCAGTTGGAAGAACGCCTAGGCTTTCCGCTGTTCCTGCGTCAGCGACGGGGTTTGCAACTGAGCGAGCGCGGTCGCGCCTACTTCCACGACGTGCAGCGCGCCTTCGCCCTGCTCCGCGAAGCCACCGACACGCTGCTGTCGCGCAAACGGGTGATCACCGTGAGCGTGACGCCCACCTTCGCTGCCAAATGCCTGATCCCCCAATTGCCGGCCTTCGCCCAGGCCCATCCCACCCTTGATCTGCGGGTGCTGGCCAGTGATGTTCTGGTGGACTTCGCCCGGGATGGCGTCGACCTGGCGGTCCGCCTCACCCGCCGCTCCACACAGCGCGGCGTGACGGCGGACTTCCTCTTCGCCGAACTGATCGTGGTGGCCAGCCCAGCGCTGATCGGCGCCCAGCCGCTGCCGCTGGATGCGGCGGCGCTGGCCCGCTATCCCCTGCTCGACGACGGCCAGGCCGACTGGCCAGCGGTGCTGCAGGGCCAGCCCATACGCCAGGCGTTGCACATGAACCAGGCCGCCCTGGCCATAGACGCGGCCTTGGCGAGCCAGGGCGTGGCCATGGTCAATCGCCGATTCGTGCGCGAGGCCCTGGAAAGACGTCAGTTGCTCCAGGTCATGGTCGACCCCGTCCAGAGCGACTGGGGCTACTACCTGGTCATGCCGACGCGAAATCGTACGGACGCCGCCCTGGCGGCGGTCGGTGAGTGGCTGAAGATGCTGGCAAATGAGAGCGCCACGCCGCGCTGAGGCGCCTAGAAATCCACCCGCCCGCGACTGGCCTTGAGGCCGCTACGGCGCGACTTGCCTTCCAGGCGGCGCTGCTTGGAGCCGTAGGTGGGCTTGGTGGGGCGGCGGGGCTTTTCCGGGACATTGGCGGCGGCGATCAGGGCAGCGAGGCGCTCCAGGGCATCGGCGCGATTCTGCTCCTGGGTGCGGTACTGCTGCGCCTTGATCACCACCACGCCGTCACGGCTGATGCGCTGGTCACGCAAGGCCAGCAGGCGCTCCTTGAGCGGCTCGGGCAACGAAGACGCCTGGATGTCGAATCTCAGGTGGACGGCGCTGGAGACCTTGTTGACGTTCTGCCCACCGGCGCCCTGGGCGCGTACCGCGCTGAGCTGGATCTCCTGCTCGGGAAGCGTCAGGCGCTCGTCGATGACCAGGGTCACGCCGGTTGTGCGCCGCGGGTCAGCCAGGCGTCCAGCAGCGGCTCCAGCTCATCGAGCGGCTGGTAGCCGTTGGTGATCAACGCCAGTTGGCCATCACGCTCGGCCAGCAGGGTCGGGAAGCCGGCGATGCCCAGATTCAGCGCCCAGTCGAAATCCGCCTGGGTGGCCTGGTGCGCCGGTTCACCGTCGAACAGCGGAGCGAATTCGATGCGCGGCAGGCCACTGGCTTCGGCCAGTTCCACCAGCAGCGCCGGTTGGGTCACGTCGCGTGCCTCGACATAGAAGGCCTGCTGGATACGCTTGGCCAGGCTCCAGACGGCTTCCTCGTCGAGCTGGCGCGCCGCGACCAGGGCGCGACAGGCCGGCTCGGTGTCGTACACCAGGCCTTCCGGCGGCCCCTGGTCCAGGGCGAAGGGCTGGCCGGTGGTTTCCTGTACCGCCTGCCAGTAGGCCAGGGTCCGCACCCGGCTGGCGGTGTCCTGGGCCACGCGCTCACGGCGCAGGCCGCCCACCACCAGGCGCAGGGGAATGCCCCGGGCAGCCGCCCGCTCGGCCAGGCGATCCACCACCGGGGCGAAGCCCCAGCACCAGGAGCACATGGGGTCCATCACATAGAGCAGGCGACCGGGCATCCTAGACCTCCTCGGGGTGGGGTGTAGCGTTCAGCCGCGGATCGCGGCCGATGGGATGAGGCTCGTTGCGCAGGCGCGCGAGCTCGATCTGCTTCTGCCGCTCGCGCGCGCCGGCACGGGTCTTCTCCGACAGCGAATCCCAGCAGTGCGGGCAACTGATGCCGGGGCTGTAATGCGGCGACTGCATGTCTTCCGGCGAGACCGGATTGCGGCAGGCGTGGCACTGGTCGTAGACGCCCTCGGCCAACTCGTGGGTCACGGTCACCCGGTTGTCGAAGACGAAGCACTCGCCTTCCCAGCGCGATTCGGCCGCCGGCACCTCTTCGAGGTACTTGAGGATGCCGCCCTTGAGGTGGAACACCTCGGGGAAGCCCTCCTGCAGCATGAAGCTGGAGGCCTTCTCGCAACGGATGCCGCCGGTGCAGAACATGGCGACCTTCTTGTGCTGGGCCGGATCGAAGTGCGCGCGGATATAGGCCGGGAAATCGCGAAAGCTCTTGGTCTGGGGATCGATGGCACCCTTGAAGCTGCCGATGCCGACCTCGTAGTCGTTGCGGGTGTCGATCACCAGTACCTCGGGATCGTCCACCAGGGCATTCCAGTCCCGCGGCTCGACGTAGGTGCCTACGCGCTGGTTGGGATCGACACCGGGCACGCCCAGGGTGACGATCTCCTTCTTCAACTTGACCTTGGTGCGATAGAAGGGCTGCTCGGCGCAGTAGGATTCCTTGTGGTCGATGTCGACCAGGCGCGGATCGGCGCGCAGCCAGGCGAGCACGGCATCGATGCCGGCGCGGCTGCCGGAGACGGTGCCGTTGATACCCTCCTCGGCCAGCAACAGGGTGCCCTTGACGTCGTTCGCCAGCAGGATCTGCAACAGGGGTTCACGCAATTGGACGTAGTCGTCCAGGGTGACGAACTTGTACAAGGCCGCCACGACAATCTTGTCGGTCATCTTCGAGTTCCCAGGAGTAGCCCTCGCAAAGGGCGGACCGGTTAGAACCTGTTCATGACCTGCTGCGCGTCGGCCCAACCGCGTTGAAAAGGCCTTCGGAATGCTCATTTACCATTCGTAAACTCCGCTTCCTCAGGCCTTTTCGCCTTGTTTGTCTCTAGCTCGCTAGGTCGTGAAACAGGTTCTCTGACGAAAACGCCGGCAAGGATGCCGGCGTCGGTCAAATTTTAACCAATTAGCGAGGCGCCGAACAGTGGCGCCTTGAGATCAGTGCGCCAAATCGTGCTGGCTGCCGCCGCGGCAGGTGGGCGAATCCGGCGCCTGGCCCCGGGCGGCCCATTCTTCCGGGGTGTAGGTGTGCAATGCCAGGGCGTGGAACTGGCCCATGAGCTCACCGAGGGTGCCATAGACCTTCTGGTGCCGCTTCACCGCATTGAGCCCGGCGAAGTGCGCGCTGACCACCACCGCCTTGTAGTGGGTCTCCTGGCCACGGCTGTGCATGTGGCTCTCGTCCGCTACCTCCAGGTGCTCGGGTTGCAACAGGCCCAGGCTGGACTGGATACGTTCGCGCATGCTCATGGGGTTACCTCGACTGTGAGAACCATCATTCTAACGGGCTCGCGCCCAGGTCGGAATCGCCCCGTCGGCCAGGAAACGACGAAGCCCGGAACGGGTCCGGGCTTCGCGGGAGAGGTGGGCTCAGCGCTTGGCAGGCGGAGCGCCGTTGGCGGCACCCGCCGGCGGCTTGACCCCCAGCTCCTTGTCCATCTCGGCGAGGATACCGTTGACCTTGGGTACCGCCTGCTCCAGCTTGGCCTGGGTCAGCTCGGCGGACTGGGCCGACAGCCGCGGCATGGTGGCCAGCATTTTCTTGCCCAGGTCGGACTGGTAGAACTTGATCAGGCCTTCCAGCTCGTCTTCGGTGAAGGTGTCGGTGTACAGCTTGACCATGTCGGGCTTGATCTTGTCCCAGCCGATGGTGCTGTCCAGCGCCTGGTTGGCGCGGGCGGTGTAGCTTTCCAGCACGGCCTTCTTGCCGGGCGCCTTGGCCTGTTCGAAGTGCTGGGCGAACAGCTGTTGCACCTGGGCATAGACCGGAGTGGTCAGCTTGTCGGCATTGGCCAGCTTGAGAAAGCGCTCCGCGTCGGCCGCGTGGCTCTTGGCATCGGCCAGGGCGAAGCTGCTGGCGCTGGCGAGCACGACAACGGCGCCAAGCGTACGGAGGGTCTTCTTCATGGGCATCCTTCAGGAGGCTGAAAATGGACCGCGAGTGTGCCACAGGGCGGCTGAACCTGGCCTGAATTTATCGAGGACGACCAGTCAATTGAGAACACTTCCCATTTGGGAACCCTGGCGCTAACCTGCTGCCCAACCTAGTCACACCCATACCTTACGAGCGGAGACCGCCATGAGCCGTACCGAAACCGATAGCATCGGCCCCATCGAAGTGGCCGACGACGTCTACTGGGGTGCCCAGACCCAGAGATCGCTGGAAAACTTCGCCATCGGCACCCAGCACATGCCGCTGGCGGTGGTGCATGCCCTGGCCACGGTGAAGAAGGCAGCGGCGCGGGTGAACCTGAGCCTGGGTGAATTGCCCGAAGACGTCGCCACCCTGATCGAGAAGGCCAGCAGCGAGATTCTCGACGGCTTCCATGACGACCAGTTTCCCCTGGTGGTCTGGCAGACCGGCAGCGGCACCCAGAGCAACATGAACGTCAACGAGGTCATCGCCGGCCGCAGCAACGAACTGGCCGGCAACGGCAAGGGTGGCAAGAAGCCCGTGCATCCCAACGACCACGTCAACCGCGGCCAGAGTTCCAATGACTGTTTCCCCACCGCCATGCACATCGCCACGGCCCTGGCGGTGCATAACGATCTCCTGCCGGCCATCGCCGAGCTGTCCGGCGGCCTGGCGCTGCAATCGGCGCGCTACCAGCACCTGGTCAAGACCGGGCGCACCCACATGATGGATGCCACTCCGGTTACCTTCGGCCAGGAACTGTCGGCCTTCGTCGCCCAGCTGGATCTCGCCGAACGTGCCATCCGCAACGCCCTGCCGGCGGTGATGGAACTGGCCCAGGGCGGTACCGCCGTGGGTACCGGTCTGAACGCACCCAAGGGCTTCGACGAAGCCATCGCCAAGGCGATCGCCGAACTCACCGGCCTGCCCTTCGTCACCGCGCCGAACAAGTTCGCCGCCCTCGCCGGCCACGAGCCGCTGGTGGCCCTGCACGGCGGTTTGAAGACCCTGGCCGTGGCCCTGATGAAGATCGCCAACGACTTGCGCCTGCTGGGTTCCGGTCCACGCGCGGGCTTCGCCGAGGTCAAGCTACCAGCCAACGAACCGGGCAGCTCCATCATGCCGGGCAAGGTCAACCCGACCCAGTGCGAGGCGCTGTCGATGCTGGCCTGCCAGGTGATCGGCAACGACGTCACCGTCGGCTTCGCCGCCAGCCAAGGGCATCTGCAGCTCAACGTCTACAAGCCGGTGATCGCCCACAACGTGCTGGAATCCATCCGCCTACTGGCCGATGGCTGCCGCAACTTCAACACCCATTGCGTCACTGGCATGGAGCCGGACGAGCACAAGATGGCCGAGCACCTGGAGCAGGGGCTGATGCTGGTGACCGCGCTCAATCCACACATCGGCTACGACAAGGCCGCCGAGATCGCCAAGAAGGCCTACGCCGAGAACAAGACCCTGCGCGCCGCCGCGCTGGAACTCGGCCACCTGACCGATGCGCAGTTCGACGAGTGGGTCCGCCCGGAAACCATGCTGGAAGCCGGTGGCCGTGGCTGAAGCCCGCGGCGCCACGCCGCTGGAAGGGGACGGCCGGCGCCTGCTGGTCATCCAGGGCAATCCCAAGCGCACCAGTTTCTGCCAGTCGCTGGCCGACGCCTATGTCCAGGGCGCCCAGGCCAGTGGCCAGGTGGTACGTCAGCTCAAACTGGCCGAGGCCCAGTTCGACCCGGTGCTGCGCGAAGGCTACGATCTCTCGCAGCCGCTGGAGCCGGACTTGCTGGAAGCCCAGCGGCAGATCCACTGGGCCGAGCACCTGGTGTTCATCTATCCGGTCTGGTGGAACGGCCTGCCGGCGCTGCTGGCGGGCTTTCTCGAACGGGTGCTGCAGCCGGGCTTCGCCTTCGCCCAGCGCGACCAGACCTGGGGCGGAGAGCCCCTGCTGGCCGGACGCAGCGCCGAGCTGCTGGTCACCTCCGACACCCCGCCCTCCCCCTGGCAACGCCTGCGCAACCAGGCGCCCCATCGCCAGGGCATCCAGGAGGGTCTCGAAGCCTGCGGCATCCAGGTGCTGCAGGTGCACGAGTACTCGCCGGTACGGGCGGCCGACGAGGAACAGCGGTTGCGCTGGTTGCAGGAGGTGGAGCGGCTGGGGCGGAACGAGTAGGTCCGCTCATACCTTATCGCGGCCATGGGCCGCTCCTACACTGAACCGTAGGAGCAACTGTCTTCGCCTGAGCCACCGAAGATGACATCTGCTCGAAGCGCCCCCTCTCCCTCCGGGAGAGGGTTGGGGAGAGGTCCGCCTTGCAGGAAGCCTCCAGAGGAAAAGGCCGTACCGTTTTCTACGCTACGGATCTCATCTGATCTTTTTATCGCGGCCATGGGCCGCTCCTACAAAAACATTACGCCCTGTAGGAGCGGCCCATGGCCGCGATCATTACCCCCTCGTTGAATCCTTCGGCATAACCAAAGCGCCTTTTATTCTTTCCTGTACGAATCATCCGCCGTCACTATCGACGCTCCCCTTTCGTCCGCGGAGATCCGCCATGACCCGCTATCTCATCCTCCCTGGCTGGCAAGGCTCTGGCCCTGAACATTGGCAGACCCACTGGCAACGCCTGCTGCCGGACGCCCGTCGTGTCGAACAGGACGACTGGCAACGCCCCGATCCGCAACGGTGGGTGGATGCCCTCGACCAGGCCATCGCCAGTTCGCCCTCACCCGTGGTGCTGATCGCCCACAGCCTGGGTTGCGTGACCGTGGCGCGCTGGGCGGCCAGTGCCACGGTGGCGCGGCGGCAGCGGGTGCTGGCGGCGCTGTTGGTCGCCCCGGCCGACGTGGAACGCCAAGGCTGCCCGGCGGAACTGGTAGGGTTCGCCCCCCTGGACCGCCAGCCGCTGCCTTTCCCGTCGCGGGTGGTGACCTCGGACAACGACCACGCCATCAGCCTGTCCCGGGCCGACGCCCTGGCGCGGGACTGGGGCAGTGAGCTGGACGTGCTACCTGGCGCCGGCCATATCAATACCCGCTCCGGGCATCGCCAGTGGGAAGAGGGGCTGGTCCATCTGGCCAAGCTGGGTTCGCATCAGGGCCTGCGGGTCGCCTGAGCACGCCTGGCTGATCAGAAACGCCCCGACACCTGGGTCTGGCCGGCCTTGAGCCAGCCGATACTCTGCAGCACCGGGGCGAGCTCGCTGCCCGATTGAGCGGTGCCCTGTACCTGCCCGCGCCAGTTGGCCAGGCTCAGGCGCAACTCCAGGCGATGCTGCGCAACCTGCTCGAAGACGCCCTGCAACCAGGGTGCCGTCTGGCAATCCACCTGCAGCCGGGCCTCCCCCAAGGCCAATCGCCGCGGCACCAGAACCTGCACCCCAGCACCTTGCCAGCTGCCAGTGGCCGCCTGGCAACGGCGCCAACTGCCCTCCAGGCGCACTGTGCCGACCAGCCGACCAGCGAGCAACGCGCTGCCGGGTGCCTGCAACCAGCGCAGGTCGCCACCGGCGAGCTCGGCCCGCCATTGCCAGGGCCAGCCGCTCAGGGTCAGCCCCCAGGGGGCGGCCTCGGGCTCACCCACCGCGATCTGCAGCCGGCCTGGCCAACGTAGCCGCCACTGCCAGGGCCCGGCCCCGCCGCCCGGCCAATCGAGGCGCTGCATGCCGCCGCCGACCAGCGACCCCTGCAGGCCGACCGGGGTGACCTGGGGCGGTAGCAACCGCGGCAGCCAGTCCGCCGCGGGCCAATAGAGCAGGCAACCCAGGGCGAAGATCAGCAGGGCAAACAGGGTGAACGCCAGGCGCCTGAGCCAGCGGATCATGGCGCCCGCCCCGTCAGGATCGGGAGCACTTCCAGCTCGAAGGCCACGCCGCTTGGCTGGCTGCTGACCTTGAGCGTCCGCGGTAGCCAACCCCGCGTACGCGCCCAGGCCTGCAGCCGTTCGACGGCGCCCACGTCTGCGGCTTCGCCGCGCAGTTGCCAGGCTGGCTCGGCCAGGGTCAGGGCGCTGAAGGTCACCCCGCTCACGGCCCCGCGCCAGTCCGCTTCTTGCAGGGGCTGGGCGACGGGCAGGGCGCGGGCCTGGTCGGCGAGCTGGGACCAGTCCGCCGTGACTGGACGGCTGCCAGGCGTCGGTCGCAGCAGCAGGATGGTGGCCAGCACCAGAATGACCAGGCCGCCGAGGGCCAATCGGCGGCGCTCGGCGGGCAGGCGTTGCCAGTGCTGAAGGAGGGTGGTCATGGTCGCGGCTCCGGGGAGGTGGCCAGGCGCAGGGTCAGGCGGCCGGCCTGCCGTTCCCACTGCAGGGTATCGAATGCCTGGCCAAGTTGGGTGCGTAGGGCCTTGTCCAGGCTGGCCGGTCCGTCCAGCGCCACCCGAATGCCCTGTTCGTCCAGCGACCACTCCACCAGTCGCAGACCCGGCTGGGCGGCCAAGGCGGCCCCGAGGGGACCGCCCAGGCGCTGCCAGAGTCGCCAGCGCTCCTCCAGCTGGCGCTGGGTGCGAGCGGCCAGTTGGAGTTCCCCCGCCGCGCGGCCAGCGTCGAGACGTCCACTGGCCAGCCCCAGACGCTGGGCGACATAGGCCCGGTCCGTCTGGGCCTGGCGCCAGTGCTGGAGCTGTTGCAGCCCCAGATGCACCGCGGCCAGCAGGGCAGCAGCGGCCATGCCGGCCACTAGCGGCCGGGGGAGTCCCAAGGTAGGTCGGGCCCGGCGCCGGCCCTGACGCGGCCAGAGATCCTGGGGCGCGACGCCCTTGGCGGGCCGGGGCCAGAGGTCATCCCGGGTCTCGTTCGAGGCCGGCGTGAGGAGCGCGGCCAGGTCCGGCGGCAGACTGGCTTCGAGGGCGCACGGCCAGGTCAGCCAGAGCTCCCGGTCGTCGACGCGGGTCTTGAATCTCAGGCTGTCGCCCAGGCACAGACCTATCCCGTCCTCGGCAGTCGCCTCGGGCAGCAGCTGGAAATCGACCCAGCAGGCCGCCACCGTCCAGCCGCAGACGGCGCAGCGTTCGCGCCAGGCGTCCAGCAGCGCCCGATCCACGGCCAGCAGGCGCGACCGGCCAGGAGGGCGACCCAGGCAGACCAGGTGCTGGCCGCTGGCGTCCGCCAGCAGGTGGTCTTCCAGCAGCAGCCCCCACTCGTGCGGGCGCAGCCCCTTGGGCGCGGCAACGTCGAACAGGCTGCAGTCTTCGCCGTGCAGCAGCAGGGTCACCGGCTGGGCGCACGCCGGCAGCGCTGCCGTGGATTGGAGCTGGTCGTCCTGGAGGCGCGCGGCCATCAGTGGATTGTCCGGACCGGGCGGACCGGGGCGACGCGTGCGCAGCAGCAGGCGTTCGCCGCTGCGAGCCGGGCTGAGGTCGCGGCGCCAGAGGGGCAGATGGCGACCGAGGGTCAAGGAGGCGTGCATGGCATCAACCTGTCTGAGGCAGGGCGAAGGTGCAGACATAGCCGGCACCCTGGAGGATGAAGGTCAGCCGTATCCCATTGGCGGGTTCGGCCTGGGGCGGATAGGTAAGCCAGCGCCCGCCGCCGTGGAATTCCACTTGCAGGCGTTCGATGCCCGGCTGGTCATGGACCGTTTGCCAGGCGGGAGTGTCCACCGCATCCAGCTCGGCGCTGCGCCAGAGCCGCAGGCGCTCCTGGACGGCGTCCCATTCCAGGCGTTGGCGGCGCAACCGGCCGGCGCCCTGGTCCGCGCCGAGCGGCAAGGCATCCAGGGCGACCCAATCCAGCCGGTGTTCGGCGGGGCGCCAGTCCAGCGGGGCGTTGTGCAGCGGCAGGCGACGCTCCTGTAGCGGGCGCAGCACCAGACCGCCCAGACGCCGGTCCAGCAGGCCGCAGAGATCCAGCACCCGGGCGTTGGTCGACTCCCGGGCGGCCAGGCGACCGCGGGCATCGAGCCAGAGATTGACCAGGCTGCCGAGCAGCACGGCGAGCAGCGCCGTAAGGGCGATGGCCAGCAGCACCTCGATCAGGGTCATGCCCTGCTGGTGCTTCATGGGCGCGCCCCGGCGTAGACCGGCCAGTCGCCCAGGGCGCGGCGGTGGACGGCATCGGCATAGAGCGACAGGCGCTGCGCGCCCAGGGGGCCGCCCTCGCCGTCCAGACGCCAGTAGCAGCGCTCGCCGCCCTGGCTCAGTTCGCCCTGGTCGGCGGTGGGGCCTTCCACCTGCCAGCGGGCGGTGAGTTCGCGGGCGCAGAGCTGGGCCAGCTCGCGGGACTGGGCGACGCCGGCGATGTCCAGCCGCTGGCCGATCACCTGGCTGACGCCCACCGCCATGAAGGCGACGATGGCCAGGGCCACCAGCACCTCTAGCAGGGTGAAGCCGCTCTGCCTCATGGCCGTCCCACCGCGGCGCGACCGCGCGCGTCCACCGTCAGCAGCCACTGCCGCTCTTCCTCGGCGAAGGCCAGGCGCTGAGGGCGGGTATCGCCGTTCGGCCACCAGATCAGCCGCGGCTGCGCACTCACCGGCTCGGCCAATTGCAAACCGCTGGGCCAGCGCCCGTCGGGCAGGTCGGCACTGGCCAGGGGTTGCCAGCGCGGGCCCTGGGCATCGGCCACCAGTTGCAGATAGCGAAAGCCGGTGGCGTCGGCCTGCCAGCCGAGGACGCGGCCGCTACGGCGGGCGGTGTCCCGCGCCAGCTGGAAGTCGGTCGCCAGGCTTTCCAGCCGCCATTGCCCGGCCGGACTGCCGCCGCCCAGGCGCGCCACGCCCACCGCCGTGAGCAGGCCGACGATCAAGAGCACGACCATCAGCTCGAGCAGGGTGAAGCCGGCCTGGTGCCCTGACATGGCGACTCAGAGGGTCCAATTGCCGATGTCGGCATCGCTGCCCTCGCCGCCTTCGCGACCGTCGGCGCCGAGGGTATAGAGATCCACCCGACCGTGCTCACCGGGGATACGGTAGCGATAGGCAGCGCCCCAGGGGTCTTCCGGTAGGCGGCGAATATAGCCGTCGGCGCGATAGTTGCGCGGCTCGGGGGCCTGGGTCGGCTTGCTCACCAGGGCGACCAGGCCCTGCTCGGCGGTGGGATAGCGCAGGTTGTCCAGGCGATACATGTCCAGCGCCTGCTCCAGGCTGGCGAGGTCGGCGCGGGCCTTCTGCTGCATGGCCTTGTCCTGGTTGTCCAGCACATTGGGCGCGACGATGGCCACCAGCAGGCCGATGATGAAGATCACCACCATGATCTCGATGAGGGTGAAGCCGGCCTGGTGGGCGGGTACGGCGTGAGAGCGCATCGCGAAAGTCTCCTTGGGGTGCATCAGAGGTTGAGCGCCTGGTTGAGCTGCATGATGGGCAGCAGGATGGCGAGGACGATGGCCAGTACCACGCCGCCGAGGACGAGGATCAGCACCGGTTCGAACAGCGCCAGCGCCAGGTCCACCTGCTGGTTGAAATCCCGCTCCTGGGCATCGGCGACCCGTTCCAGCATGGCATCGAGGGTGCCGCTGGCCTCGCCGCTGGCGACCATGTTCACCAGCAGGGGCGGAAACACCGCGGTGCGGTCCAGTGCCCGGCCGAGGCCGGTGCCGGCGGTGACCTGCTCGATGGCCGCTTCCAGGGCATCGCGCAGCACCTGGTTGCCCAGGGTGGCGCGACTGACCTGCAGGCCTTCGAGCACCGGGATGCCACTGCCGACCAGGATCGCCAGACTGCGGGTCAGGCGGGCGCTGTCGAGGGTGCGCAGCAACTCGCCCAGACGTGGCAGGCGCAGCAGCTGCCGGTGCCAGCGCCGCCGCCACTCGACCTGGCGCAGCAGGCGCTGGAGACCGACCCCGGTCAGCAGCAGCAGGCCCAGCAACCAGGGACCGAAGACCAGCAGGCCGTCGCTCGCGGCCACCAGCGCGCGGGTGATCCAGGGCAGTTGCAGGCCGCTGTGGATGAATTGCTCGGTGAGCTTGGGCACCACGAAGGTCATCAGGCCGGCCACCACGGCGATGGAGACCAGGGCCAGCGCCAGGGGATAGATGAGCGCGGTGCGTGCCTTGTGGCGCTGGCGCTGCACCCGTTCGAGATAGTCGGCCAGGCGCTCCAGCACCGGCCCCAGGCGCCCGGCCCGCTCGCCGGCGGCCACCAGGGTCAGGTACAGCGGATCGAAGGTACCGGGATGGCGCCCGAGGCTGTCGGCCAGGGTATAGCCCTCGCGCACCTGGCCCAGCAGATCCAGCAGCAGCGCCTTGAGCACCGACTGGCGACTCTGGCGCTCGAGCATCTGCAGCGCCTCGGCCAGGGGAATGGCGGCGCCGACCAGGGTCGCCAGCTGGCGGGTGAAGTCGGTGCGGCTGTTGGCGTCCAGTCGTCCGGCGCGACTGCGCGCGCCCCGCGTCGGACCGGTCGCCTGCACCTGGCGGGGAAAGAGACCGCGCTCGCGCAGCAGTTGGCGGGCATGGCGCTCGCTCTCGGCCTGGATGACATCGCGCTGGCGGCGCCCGTCGCCGTCCAGCGCCAGGTAACGGTAGGCCGGCATCAGCGCAGCGCTCCGCCGCAGGCGTTATTGGTGCACCGCACGCAGCACCTCCGCCAGGCTGGTCTCGCCCGCCGCCAGGCGCTCCAGGGCGCTTTCGGCCAGGGTCGCGCGGCGGCCGTCGAGCAGCCGGGCCATCTCGCCTTCGCCGGCACCGCGATAGATGAGTTCGGCCAGTTCGGCGTCCAGGGCGACGAATTCGTAAAGCCCCAGGCGACCGCGATAGCCGCTGCCGTTGCAGCTCGGGCAACCCTGGGGCTCGCGCAGCCGTTCGAGCCTGGCCAGCCCTGGCAGCAGCGCCCGCTCGGCCGGGCGCAGCGGGCGCCAGGTGGCGCAAGCGCACAGCCGCCGCACCAGCCGCTGGGCCAGCACCCCTTTGAGGCTGGAGGCCAGCAGGAAGGGCTCCACGCCCATGTCGCGCAGGCGGGTGATGGCGCCCAGGGCACTGTTGGTGTGCAGGGTGGAAAGCACCAAGTGCCCGGTGAGACTGGCCTGCACGGCGATGCCAGCGGTCTCCACGTCGCGGATCTCGCCGATCATGATGACGTCCGGGTCCTGGCGCAGGATGGCCCTGAGGCCAGTGGCGAAGGTCAGGCCGGCACGGGGATTGACCGGCGTCTGGCCGATGCCGGGCAAGGCGTATTCCACCGGGTCTTCCACGGTGAGGATGCTGCGGCTGCCTTCGTTGAGCAGGCCCAGGCTGGCATAGAGGGTGGTGGTCTTGCCCGAACCGGTGGGGCCGGTGACCAGCAGGATGCCATTGGGCTGGGCCAGGGCGCCGCGCAGGCCGGCGTCGATGGCTGGCGGCAGGCCGAGGCGCGCCAGCTCCAGCAGGCTGGCCTGCTTGTCGAGGATGCGCATCACCACCCGCTCGCCGTGGACGCCGGGCAGGGTCGAGACGCGGATGTCGACGTCGCGGCCGCTGGCCCTCAGGGTGATGCGGCCGTCCTGGGGCTGGCGCTTCTCGGCGATGTCCAGCCGCGCCATGACCTTGATCCGCGACACCAGCATGGCCGACAGCACCCGCGGCGGGCGCAGCAATTCACGCAGCACCCCATCCACCCGCACCCGAACCACCAGCGCCTGCTCGTAGGTCTCCACGTGCAGGTCCGAGGCGTCCAGGCGCAGGGCCTCGGCGAACAGGGCGTTGATCAGGCGGATCACCGGCGCCTCGCCGGCACTGTCGAGCAGGTCCTCCACCCGCGGCAACTCCTCCATCAGCCCGGCCAGGTCGACGGTCTCGCCGAGGCCTTCCACCAGGGCTTCGGTGCTGGCTTGGCCGGCCTCGTAAAGCGGCCCCAGGCGCTGCTCGAAGACCTCGCGGGGCAGCCAGTCGCAACCCAGCGGCGGACCATGGCGGCGCTGCACCTCTTGCAGCAGCGCCAGGTCGGCATCCGTGCGGCACAGCAGCCGATAGCCATCGGGTCCGGCAGCCAGGGCGATGCCGGCCTGGCGCGCCAGGCGATAGGGCAGATTCGGCGTCATCAGAGGCCGTCCAGGCGCGCCCGCGCCGAGGGGTAGAGACTCTGCAGGGTGGGCGCGCCGCGCGTGCCCGGCGGCGTGGCCGGCAAGGCGGCGGCCGGGGCGGCCGCGCGCATGCCGCGGTACTTGTCTTCGCTGATCTGCTGCACCAGGCCCGGATCACGCAGGATGCGCGGGCGGATGAACACCACCAGGTTCTGCTTGGTGCTGGAGCGGGTGCGCGACTTGAACAGATTGCCCAGCACCGGCACGTCGCCCAAGAGTGGCACCCGCTGGTCGCTGTCGGTGCCCTCGTTGCTGATCAGGCCGCCGAGGACGATGAGGCCATTGTCCTCCACCATCACCGTGGTCTTGATCTCGCGCTTGTTGGTGACCACGTCGCTGGCGCGGACATTGTCGGCCAGGGACGAGACCTCCTGGACGATCTCCATGCGCACGGTGTCGCCTTCGTTGATCTGCGGCTTGAGGCGCAGCTTGACCCCCACCTCGCGGCGCTCGATGGTCTGGTAGGGATTGGCGTTGTTGCTGGTGACCGAACCGGTGACGAAGGGTACCTCCTGACCGACCATGATGGAGGCCTCGGCGTTGTCCAGGGTCAGCAGGGTCGGCGTCGACAGCAGGTTGAAACCGCTCTCGCTACGCATGGCCTGCAGCAGGGTGACGAAGTTCAGCCCGCTGCCGCCGAGGCGGCCGACCCCGGCGGAGATGCCCTGCATGCCCGAGAGCAGACTGCCCAGGGCGGTGGTGTCCTGGTTGGCCGCGGCAGCAGCGATGCCGTTGATGGGTGTGCCATTGGTGAAGTTGACGCTGCCCGCCGGCAGGTTGCCGTTGCGATCGAGGAACAGCCACTGGACACCGAGCTGGTTGGCCTTGGTGTCGGTGATCTCGGCGATGATGGCTTCCACCACCACCTGGGCACGGCGGATGTCCAGCTGCTGGATGATGCGTTTGTAGGCGGCCAACTCCCGTGGCGGACCGATCAGCACGATGGCATTGGTGCCCAGGTCCGCCTCCAGGCGGATGCCGGGTGCCCCTGTCGCCAAGGCCCCGCCACCCGCCTTGGCAGAGGAGATCGCTCCCTCTCCGTCACTCTCCATAGGGGTGGTATTACCGACGGGAGCCGCTGCCACGGGAATCTCCACCCGCGCCTCCTGGGTGACCTCGCCACTCAGGCCGCGCAGCACCTTGACCACCTCGCCGGCCTTGGCGTGGTGCAGGTAGACCACCTCGGTGTCGCTGGCCGCATCGCGGGAGACGTCCAGCTCGGCCACCAGCCGGCGTACCTGGCGGCGGACAGCTTCGTCACCGCGCACCATGAGGGCATTGCTGCGGGCATCGGCCAGCACCTGGACGCCACCACCGGCCTGGCCCCGGCTGGCCAGCAGGCGTTCCACCAGGGGCGCGGTGTCGCGGGCCTGGGCGTGGCGCAGGGCGATCATCTCCACCGGCTCGTCGCGCCCGCGATCCAGCCGCGCCAGCAACTGGCCGATGCGGCTGAGGTTGCTGCGCCAGTCGGTCACCACCAGCAGGTTGCTGGCCGGATAAGGCGTAGCGACCCCGACCCGGGTGTCCATCAAGGGGCGGACGATGCCCAGCAGCTGTTCGAGATTGCCACCGCGCACGGCGAACACCCGGGTCGCCACGGTATCGCCGGCGCCGGGCTTGGCCGGGGCGCCGTCGTCCACCTCCACCGGCAGCGGCTCGGTGCGCGCCGCCTGGTCCGGCAGGATCTTCACGCTGCCGTCGTCCAGCTCCACCGCGGCGTAGCCGTTGGCACGCAGCTGGGCCAGGGCCAGGGCGTAGACGTCATCGGCGGCCAGGGGCTGGGCGCTGCGTACCGTCAGGGTGCCGCGCACCCGCGGGTCGATGACGAAATTGGTGCCGGTGATGCGTCCCACGCTCTCGATGAACAGATCGATCTCGGTGTTCTCGAAATTGACCTCGAAGCGTTGTTCGGCCTGGACGCCGAGCAGCCAGAAGGCGAGGAGCAGGCCGCAATAGCTGCGTTTCTTCACAGGGACAGTCTCACGGGTAGGGCCAGGGCACGGCCCTGACGTTCCAGTTCCAAGGTCAGGGCGCCGGTGGCACGCCAGTGCGGTAGCCGTTGCAGCAGCGCCCGGGTATCGGCGACGGGGACGGCATCCACCCGGCGCAGCACATCGCCGGGCTCCAGGCCCAGGCCGCTGAAGAAGGCCGGCTCGGCGCCGGGCTGCAGGCGGTAACCGGTCAGCTCGCCGTGCTCGCGCACCGGGGTGGCGCGAATGCGTCTGAGCAGGCTGGCCAGGTCACCCTCCTCCGCTGCCAGCGCGGGCGCGGCCTTGACCGTGGTCGACGTGGCCGCACCGCTGGCGGCCAGGCCCACCAGCTCCCGTGGCGCCGGCCAGGACAGCCGCTCTTGGCGATCGCCGCGGCTGAAGACCAGGCCCTGGGCGTCGATGGCGGTCAGCACCAGGCCGGGTGCCAGGCTGTCCCCCTGCACCAGGGAAACCTGCCGCTCGCCGTAGCGCAGCACCACCACGGAGCCATCGATGGGTATCGCCTTGATCGCGCCGACCCACTGGATCGGCAGGTTACTGGGCGCTGCCCGGCTGGTGGCGCGCCAGTGAACGGCCAGTAGATCGGTAGCCGGCACCGGCGCGGTTTGGCTGCTCGGCGCTGGCGGCGCGAGCCAGAGCAGGCGCAGATCGCAGACCACACGCGCCGCCAGCCAGGCGGCGATACCCAGCCAGAGCAGCATGAGTAGCCGCAGGACCAGGGGATGGCTGAGCAGCCGCGCCATCAGGCCAGCCGCCCCAGACGCTGGCGCAGGGCAGCCAGCGGATGCCAACCGGGATGCCCCTCGACGAACTCCAGGCGCGGCACCGGTAGCGGTGGCAGTCCCCAGTCGGCGGACCGGGCGCGCAGATAGGCTTCCAGACGCTGCCAGAGCGCCTCGCCGCTGCCGAGGTCCCGTCCCAGGGCGAAGGTGCGACAGGTGAAGGAACCGCCCAGGGGCGCCTGCAGCGGCCCGATGCGCTGGCCACGGGGCGCGCCGTAGCGGCAACTCCACTGGGCACCGATCAACCGCGGCAGATCCTGGCTGTTGTCCAGCAGCAGGGGTTCGCCGAAACGGTTGTCGGCAGCCTCTTCCAGGAGGTTGCGCAGGCCATCGGCCGAGGTGGGCAACTCCAGTACCGTGGCCTCGTGACCGCCGCAGAGGGCGATCAGGTGTTCGCGGGTGATCCAGTCGCCCCGCCGTAGCGGCAGGTCGTATCTCAACCCGGGCAGCAGCACCGGCTGGGCCTCGCTGCCGCCCAGGGCCGCGGCGATCAGGGCGTCCCAGCTGCCGCCGAGCAGGTCGCGGCGCCAGAGATCCACCGGCGCCCGCGCCAGGCGCTGGTCGAGCCAGCCAGCGTGGGGCGCCCGGGCTGCCGCCAGCTGGCGTTGATGGCGTTCCAGCAGGGCGCGGTCGAGCACGCGCTCGGCCTGCACCGGATGGAAGACGGCGTCCAGGCGCCAGCCGTCGCGACCGCCACGGCAGCGAATCTCGAAGAAGCCGACGCCTCGAGTACCCGGCAAGCAGACTGGCAGCGGGCGACCACTGCCACGCATCACCGGAATCAGCTCCGGCCAGAGATCCTGACCCCGAGCACAGAGCAGCAGGTCCGCCTCTTCCAGCCGCTCGGCCAACCAGAGGCCAGGGCCGGTACCGACATCGGCCAGCACCACCAGCAGATCGGCCTTGGCTCGGGCCTCGGCCAGCACCGGGCGCAACCGGGCATACCAGTCGGCCAGGGGCGCCTGCTGGTCGCTGGCGTAGGGATCGGTGACGCCGACCAGGGCGATGCGCACGCCGTCGCGCTCGACCAGGGTAAAGGGAACGACGCCCAGGGCGGTGCGCTGCTCCTCGGTCAAGGTGGCACCCAGTACCGGGCGCGTGTAGCGGCGATAGAGGGCGGCGCTGCGCTCGGGCCAGAGCAGGCGCTCGTCGCTGCTCACCCGGGCGTCGCTGCCCAGCAGCAGGCTGCCATCGACGCCGGCTTCGCCACGGGTCAGCTGGGTCAGACCGCTGCCGTTCCAGCACTGGCCGTTTTCCAGGGTCAGGCTACGGGTCGCACCCTGGCGGGTGCGCAGTTGTGCCAGCTGGCTGGCCAGCGCGGCATAGCCGCCGTAGCGCTGGCCATCGCCACGCCCGGCATCGAGCAGGGGCGCCAGCGCCGGCGCCAGGCGTGCGGCATCGGCACCGGTACGCCAGGGCGCAGCACCGATGCGCCCGGCCGGGCCGAGGCGCACCCGAGGCACCACCGGCCAGCCGGGCTCGCGGGCATCCAGGGTGTCGGCCACATAGAGCACTTGCAGATCGGCAGCGTCCGAGCGGGTCGAGAAGCCCTGGGCACAGCCGCCCAGCACCGGCACCGTGGCGCCCACAGCGAGCCAACCCAAGACCTGGCGTCGTGCCCAGTTGCCCATCCGATATCTGCCTTGCGCGCTAGAGAGGGCGGCATCCTAGGCGGCAAGAAGCTACAAATTCATGACAAAACAACAAGTTACAAACTGTTACAGCTTGACCGACGGAAACTTAACGCCTGTAACCCTTCCGTCACCGGACCATCACAGAGCCTTCCTAAAGTCGCCGACTCCCGTGATCAACCAAGGAAGCTTTGCGCATGAGCACTTTCACGAGCGACGACCGTAATCGCAACGAAAGCGGCAACGAACCGCTGGACGCCGTCGTCGACCGTTACCTGTCGCGCCGCAGTGTCATGAAAGGAGGTCTGGGCGCCGCCATTGCGCTGATCGCGGGCGGCGGTCTCACCGCCTGCTTCGACGGCGGTGGCGGCTCGGACGACGATCCAGCCCCCAGCCAACCCACCACGCCGCAGCTCAAGCTCGGCTTCGACTCCATCCGTGGCGCCCGGATCGACGCCATCGTCCTGGCCGCCGGCTACAGCGCGCGCACCCTGGCGCCCTGGGGCACCCCGCTGAACAACCTCGCCAATGCCTGGCGCAGCGACGGCAGCAACACCTCCACCGACCAGGCCAACGCCGCCGGCATGCACCATGACGGCATGCACTTCTTCCCGCTGAACGATTCGAGCAGCGACGGCCTGCTGGCCATCAACTACGAATACATCGACCAGAAGGTGCTGCACCCCAACGGCCCGACCACCACCAACGGCAAGCGTCCGGCCGAGGAAGTGCGCAAGGAAATCAACGCCCACGGCGCGGCGGTGATCCGTATCCGCAAGGTCAATGGCATCTGGCAGGTGGTCACCAACGATGCCCTGAACCGTCGCTTCACCAGCGCCACGCCCATGGAGATCGCCGGTCCGTTGCGCGGCAACGCCAACCTGATCACTCCCTACTCCCCCGACGGCACCCGTACCCGCGGCACCAACAACAACTGCGGCAACGGCTTCACCCCCTGGGGTACCTACCTCACTTGCGAGGAAAACTGGCCGGGGATCTTCGTCAACAAGGGCACCCTGCCGGTGGACCAGAGGCGCATCGGCATCACCAACAAGAGCAATTACGGCTGGGAGACGCCAGCCGGAGACGCCAGCGAGGTGGACAACGAATTCCGCCGCTTCGACCTGACCCCCACGGGTGCCAACGCCACCCAGGATTTCCGCAACGAAGCCAGTGGCTACGGCTACATCGTGGAGATCGATCCCTACAACAGCGCCGCGCCGGCCACCAAGCGCACCGCCATGGGCCGCTTCCGCCACGAGGGTTCGGCCTACGGCATCCCGGTCGCCGGCCAGCCGCTGTCGTTCTACATGGGCGACGACTCGCGCAACGAATACATCTACAAGTTCGTCTCCGCCGCGGCCTGGGATCCGGCCGATGCCAACCCGGCCAACCGCCTGGCCACCGGCGCCAAGTACCTGGACAACGGCACCCTCTACGTCGCCCGTTTCGACGACGGCGGCAACGGCAAGTGGCTGCCGCTGACGGTCAACTCGCCGACCAAGGATGGCCGCACCCTGGGCGCCCTCTATGGTGACCTGGCCGGCATCATCCTCAACACCCGCGGCGCCGCCGACGCCGTGGGCGCGACCCCCATGGACCGTCCGGAGTGGACCACGGTCAACCCCTTCACCGGCGAGGTCTACGTCACCCTCACCAACAATTCCGCGCGCACCGCGGCCAACGCCGCCAACCCGCGGGTGCCCAACGTCAACGGCCACATCGTGCGCTGGAAGGACAACGGCAACCAGACCGACTTCACCTGGGACATCTTCGTCTTCGGCTCGGACGCCGGTGCATCGCCCGACATCAACCGCTCCGGCCTGACCGAACTCAACCAGTTCGCCAGTCCCGACGGCCTGGCCTTCGACAGCCGCGGGATCCTCTGGATCGAGACCGACAACAGCGACAACGCCGTGGCCGACTATACCAACGACCAGCTGCTGGCGGTCATACCCGCCCAGGTGGTGGACGGCAGCGGCAAGCAGATCGCCATCTCGGCCACCAACCAGACTGCGCTGCGCCGCTTCCTGGTCGGTCCCAACGGCTGCGAGATCACCGGCATCACCTGGACCCCGGACCTGACGACCATGTTCATCAACGTCCAGCACCCGGACAACTGGCCCTTCAGCGAAGTCGCCACCGAGGCCACCCCGACTGGCACCAAGGTCCGGCCGCGGGCCTCCACTGTGGTGATCCAGAAGCTCGACGGCGGCCAGATCGGCGTCTGATCGAGCCAGGCATAACCAGGCTCCCCGGTCGGGCACGACCGCGGGAGCTTTTTGCTTTCCCGCAAGATAGCTCCACGACCACCGACCCCACGCGGAAAAGGCTGCGCCGTTTTCCGCCCTACACCAGACGCTCGTCCGTAGCGTGGAAAACCGCGCCAGCGTTTTCCACTGATGCCCAGCCATCGCGGCCATCGCGGTCCGCCGACGCGGACGCTCCTACGATTACGGCAGAGTCTGTAGGAGCGGCCCATGGCCGCGATCAGCAAAACGCCAGAGTCCAGTAGGAAAGGCCGCAGCGACAGACCGCCATGCCCGCGATAAACCTCACCCTACTGCAACACCTCCGCCCCACCGGGCCCCGGCACCCACAGCGTGGTGTCCCGCGTCGCCAACAGCCGTACCCGCTGCGCCGGCACCGCCGCGTGCCAACGACTCACGCCTTGGGCGGACAATTGCCTTACCTGACGAAAGACCTGGCCATCACGCCTTACCTCCACCCCGAGCAGAAAGTCACCACTGTTGAGGATCAGCCGCCGGGTCAGCAGGGCGAAGGTCTCCTCCCCTACCCCGGGCAGCGCCTCGCGCAGGCCCTCGACGGTGGCATAGCCCTGGGCGGGCCGCGCCGTGATCAAGAGTTGCAGCGTCTCCCGCGGCACCTCGCCGAGGAAGAGCGCCTCCAGCAGCGGCAACTGCGCCAGGCCCAGGGCATTGGCGTTGAGGCGCCAGCCACCGGTTTCCGGCAGCGCACAGAGTTCGCGTAATTGCAGATGCCGACCAGGGCGCGCCGGCACGATCCGGTCCAGTTCGCCCACCTCGGCCAACGGCAGATTGGGCACCAGCAGCGGCGGGGCCAGGCGCAGGGCGTCGGGCGTTTCCAGACCGAATTCGCGGGTCTCGCCATCGGCGTCGACCCAATCAGCGAGGCGTTCGGCGAACCCCTGGGCCGTCAGCCCCGGTTCGGCCAGGCCACCAGGGCGCTGCTCCAACAGGAACTTCAGCTGCCGCAGCGCCAGGTCACGCTCCGGTCCGGCCAGGGCATTGACGTTGAAACAGCCATGCAGGTCGCGCAGCTGGGCGCGGACCTCGGCCCCTTCCACCTGGTAGGCCAGCACCTCGCCCCTCAGGCTGCGCCAGAACTCCGGCCGTTGCCGCGCCCCAGCCTGCACCAGCCCCTGCGTGACCACCTGCTCGGCTCCGGCCGCCAGCGCCCGCGCCAGGGTCTCGTGCTCCAGCAACCGCGCCCGCTGCAACTCGGCGCGGCCCTCGGCCAGCAGTACCGGCAACAGCGCCGCCACCAAGGCCAGCGCCCAGAGCGCCATGAGCAGTGCCACGCCTCTTTGTCGCCGCACCCGCATTCCCCCAGGCAAAAGCGGCATTGGAACCGACGCAGGTTGCAGAATCGTGGCAGGAATGCGCCAGGGCGGCGCTCAGGCCAGGCTGATCCACTGGCGACACCCGATCCCCCATGAAAAAACCCGCCACCAGGGCGGGGTTTTTCAACACGACGGCAGCATCACAGCTTGGCGATGGACACCTCGGTGGACTTGACGAAGGCGATCACCTCGCTGCCCACCTTGAGCTCCAGCTCCTTGACCGAGCGGGTGGTGATGACGGAGGTGACGATGCCGGCAGCGGTCTGGACGTCGATCTCGGAGAGCACCGAGCCTTCGATGATTTCCTTGATGGTGCCCTTGAACTGGTTGCGAACGTTGATGGCCTTGATGGTCATGGCAGAACTCCTCGGATGAACGATCAATAGGCCCAGCGCAGTTGCGTGGGCAGGGGTTGCACGATTTCGGGTAGATCGGGGTTGAGCGGCTGCTGGAGCACCCGCGCCAGCACCTCGGCTTCCAGACGGGCCAGCTGGGCGTCGCCCGCGGCGCGCGGGCGTGCCAGGTTTACGTCGAGATCCAGGCCGACGTGGCCGTCTTCGATGAGCACCACGCGGTCGGCCAGGGCCACCGCCTCGCCCACGTCGTGGGTGACCAGCAGCACGGTGAAACCATGGCGCTGCCAGAGGCCTTCGATGAGTTGCTGCATCTCGATGCGGGTCAGGGCGTCCAGGGCGCCCAGCGGCTCGTCGAGCAGCAGCAGGCGCGGCTGGTGGATCAGGGCGCGGGCCAGGGCCACGCGCTGCTTCTGGCCACCGGAGAGCGCCGAGGGCCATTCCTGGGCGCGATCGGCCAGGCCGACCGCCTCCAGGGCTTCCAGCGCCTTGGGCTTCCAGTCACCCTTGAGGCCCAGGCCGACGTTGTCGATGATGCGTTTCCACGGCAGCAGGCGCGCGTCCTGGAACATCAGCCGGGTGTCTTCGCGGTGCTGCGCCAGGGGTTCGTCTTGGCCGAGCAGGTTGCCACCGCTGGCCTTGTCGAGACCGGCCACCAGGCGCAGCAGGGTGCTCTTGCCGCAGCCACTGCGGCCCACTACGGCAACGAACTGGCCGGCCGGGATTTCCAGGTCGATCCCATGCAATACGGTGCGTTCGCCGAACTTTTTCACCACCTGTTGCAGCTTGAGGGCGATGCCCCGCGCCAAGGGCGGGAAGGCTTGGAGATTGGTCATGCGTGGGCCCCTTTCTGATAGGCCGGATGCCAGCGCAGCCAGGCGCGCTCCAGGCCGCGGGCGGCGAGGTCCGCCAGTTTGCCGAGCACCGCGTAGAGCAGGATGGCCAGCACCACGACGTCGGTTTGCAGGAATTCCCGGGCGTTCATCGCCAGGTAGCCAATACCGGAGCTGGCGGAGATGGTCTCGGCGACGATCAGCGTCAGCCACATCAGGCCCAGGGCAAAGCGCACCCCCACCAGGATGGACGGCAGCGCCCCCGGCAGCACCACGTGCCAGAACAGTCGCGCGCCGGAGAGGCCGTAGCTGCGGGCCATCTCCACCAGCGCCGGATCGACGTTGCGGATGCCGTGGTAGGTGTTGAGGTAGATGGGGAAGAATACCCCCAGGGCCACCAGGAACAGCTTGGCCGACTCGTCGATGCCGAACCAGAGGATCACCAGCGGGATCAGCGCCAGGTGCGGCACGTTACGGACCATCTGCAGGGTGCTGTCGAGCAGCCGCTCGCCCCATTTCGACAGGCCGGTAATGAAGCCCAGCGCCAGGCCGATGCTGCCGCCGATGGCGAAGCCGATGCCGGCGCGCCAGCCGCTGATGGCCAGGTGTTGCCACAGCTCGCCGCTCTTGACCAGGCTCCAGCCGGCTTCCAGCACCGCGGCCGGCGACGGCAGGATGCGGCTGGACAGCAAGCCGCTGCTCACCGACAGCTGCCAGGCAAGGATCAGGGCCACCGGGACCACCCAGGGCGCCAGCCGCTGCAATTGGCGTTCGGTCGTACTGCTCATGCCGGCCTCCCTCAGCTCTGCGCCGCTTTCTGCGGCAGGATGTCGTTGGCCACCATCTCGCCGAAGGGACTCACGTAGTTGGCACCTTCCACCTGGGTCGGCCGCTTGACCGGCAGGTGCGGGAACAGCAACTCGGCCACCCGGTAGGACTCTTCCAGGTGCGGATAGCCGGAGAAGATGAAGGTATCGATGCCCAGGGCGGCGTACTCCTTGACCCGCGCGGCCACGGTGGGGCCGTCACCGACCAGGGCGGTCCCGGCGCCGCCACGGACCAGGCCGACGCCGGCCCAGAGGTTGGGAGCGATCTCCAGGTTGTCGCGGCGGCCCCCGTGCAGGGCAGCCATGCGCTGCTGGCCGACCGAATCGAAGCGGGCGAAGGCAGCCTGGGCCTTCTCGATGGTGGCGTCGTCCAGGTTGGCGATCAGCCGGTCGGCGGCCTTCCAGGCTTCCTCGTTGGTCTCGCGGACGATCACGTGCAGGCGGATGCCGAAGCGCACGGTGCGCCCCAGGGCGTCCGCCTTGGCCTTGACCGTCTCGATCTTCTCGCGCACCGCGTCGAGCGGCTCGCCCCAGGTCAGATAGAGTTCCACCTGCTCGGCGGCGAGGTCCTGAGCGGCCTCGGAGGAACCGCCGAAATACAGGGGCGGACGGGGCTGCTGCAGCGGCGGATAGAGCAGCTTGGCGCCCTTCACCTGGATGTGCTTGCCCTCGTAGTCCACCTTTTCGCCTTCCAGCACCCGGCGCCAGATACGGGTGAATTCCACCGAGGCTTCGTACCTTTCGCTGTGGGATAGGTGCAGGCCGTCACCGGCCAGTTCGTCCGGATCGCCACCGGTGACCAGGTTGAACAGCGCCCGGCCGCCGGAGAGGCGATCCAGGGTCGCCGCCTGCCGCGCCGCCACCGTGGGCGAAATGATCCCGGGGCGCAGGGCCACCAGGAACTTGAGCTTCTGGGTGACCGGGATCAGCGAGGCGGCCACCAGCCAGGAATCCTCGCAGCTGCGGCCGGTGGGGATCAGCACCCCGCCGAAGCCCAGGCGGTCGGCGGCCTGGGCGATCTGGGTCAGGTAGCCGTGGTCGACCGCGCGGGCGCCGTCGGCAGTGCCGAGGTAATGGCCATCGCCGTGGGTCGGCAGGAACCAGAAGATGTCGAGACTCATGGGACGTTCTCCAGAAGGCGGAATCAGGGTTTGGCGGCGGCGGTCTGCAGACTGGCGGGCGGGGTCCACACCACGTCGCGGATGACCAGCGGCTTGGGAATCAACTTGAGGGCGGTGAAGGCGTCGGCGATCTTCTGCTGCTGCGCGGCCACCTCGGGGGTGACGAAGCGCGCGCCGTAGCCCTGGCGCTTGACCACGGTCAGGGCGGTATCCAGCGGCAAGTTGAGCAGCGGTGCCACCTGGGCGGCGACCTGGTCCGGGTGGGCCTTGGCCCACTCGCCCACCGAACGCACCTCGTCGACGATGGCGCCGACCTGCTCGGGATGGGCCTTGGCGAAACTGCGGGTGGCCAGGTAGAACTGGTGGTTGTCGGCCAGGCCGGTGGCATCCGTCAGGGTGCGCGCCTGTAGCTGGGTCTCGGCGGCGGCCTGGTAGGGGTCCCAGATCAGCCAGGCGTCCACCGCGCCGCGCTCGAAGGCAGCGCGGGCGTCAGCCGGTGGCAGGTAGACCGGCTGGATGTCCTTGTAGTCGATGCCCGCCTTGGCCAGCGCCTGCACCAGCAGGTAGTGGACGTTGGAGCCCTTGTTCAGGGCGATCTTCTTGCCCTTGAGCTCAGCCAGGGAATGGATCGGCGAATCCTTGGGCACCAGGATGGCTTCGCTGGTCGGCGCCGGCGGTTCGTTGGCCACATAGACCAGATCCGCACCGGCCGCCTGGGCGAACACCGGCGGCGTCTCGCCGGTCACGCCGAAGTCGATGCTGCCGACGTTGAGCCCTTCCAGCAGCTGCGGGCCGCCAGGGAATTCGGTCCACTGCACCTTGACGCCGTCCTTGGCCAGCCGCTGCTCCAAGGTGCCGCGGGCCTTCAGGGTGATCAGGGTGCCGTACTTCTGGTAGCCGATGCGTACCGTCTCTTCCGCCTGGGCCAGGCCGGCAGCCAGGGTCAGCAGGGAAACGGCCAGGATCGAGCGCTTGAACGAGAACTGCATGGCTAACGCTCCGTGTCAGATGCCCCAGCGTGCCTGGCCGATACGATCGGCCAGCAACTCGGGGGTCAGGGACTGGGGACGCCGCGCCAGGGCGGCATGGAATTGGTCGAGGGACTCGTACAGGCGCTGCTCCAGCGAAGGCGCCAGGGCCACGCCGGTCTCGGTGTAGGCCACCTGGCTGTCGTCGGCGAAGACGCCATTGAGGATCTCCTGGGCCTTGAGCGCCGAGAGCACCGGCTTGAGCGCATAGTCGATGGCCAGCAGGTGGCCGCTGGAACCGGCCGTGGCCAGCGGCAGCACCACCTTGTGGGTCAGGGCCCGCTCGGGCAGCAGGTCCAGCAGGGTCTTGAGGGCACCGGCCAGGGAGGCCTTGTACACGGGGGTGGCGATCACCAGGCCATCGGCGGCCTGCAACTGGGCGATCAGCTCCACCACCGGCGGGCTGTCGAAACGCGCACCGATCAGGTCAGCGGCGGGAAAGTCCTGGATCCGCCAGCACGACAGCTCCACGCCCCGCGCCTGCAGCCAGTTCGCGGCCAGATCCAGCACGCCGCTGGAGCGCGACCGCGCTGCCGGACTACCCGCCAAAGTCACCACCTGCATCGCCGCCTCCGGAAGAAAAAAGAGCGGTGTCGCGCCGCTCGAAAAGGAATGAGCGGACCTTAGCAGTGGGTGTTTATTCCCTAAAAATACCTTTTAGGCACTTGTTTATAACCAGAAAAACAAAACCCCGACCTGGGCCGGGGTTTCTTGTCACGGAAGATTTCAGCGATTGGGCTGCGGCGTCAGGCGCAGATAGGGTTTGACGGCGGTGTAGCCCTTGGGAAAGCGCCGCTTGATCTCTTCCTCGTCCTTGAGCGAAGGCACGATGACCACGTCGTCGCCATCCTTCCAGTTACCAGGGGTGGCCACCTTGTGGTTGTCGGTGAGCTGCAGGGAGTCGATCACCCGCAGGATCTCGTCGAAATTGCGCCCGGTGCTGGCGGGATAGGTGATGGACAGCCGTACCTTCTTCTGCGGATCGATGACGAACAGCGAGCGTACCGTCAGGGTGTCGTTGGCGTTGGGATGGATCATGTCGTAGAGGGTAGCGACGCTGCGGTCGGCATCGGCCAGGATGGGAAAGCCCACGGCAGTGGCCTGGGTTTCCTCGATGTCCTTGATCCAGCCCTGGTGCGATTCCAGGCCGTCCACCGACAGGGCGATCACCTTGACGTTGCGCTTGGCGAATTCATCCTTGAGCTTGGCGGTCAGCCCCAACTCGGTCGTGCACACCGGGGTGAAGTCGGCCGGATGGGAAAAGAGCACGCCCCAGCTGTCGCCCAGCCACTCGTGGAAGTGGATGCGGCCCAGGCTGGAATCCTGTTCGAAATCGGGGGCGATATCGCCCAGACGGATACTCATTGGCAGTTCTCCTGATGCAGGTAGGGATGAAGGCACTATGCCGCTCTGTACCGACGGCGGGAAAGATCGGATCGCGCTGTGGTTATAACGCGAAAGGCGCGGTCGACAGGGCCATCCCGTCGAATCGGCCAGGCGAAAATCGAGAAGCCAGTCACATCTCAACAGGGCGCTCCCCACCCAAGCGCAACGGCGGCTAGGGTGCTAGACAGGGAAACGATAAATCACTCCGTTCGGGCAACCCAAGGCTCCCGGCATGGTCTGTTGGCAAGACGAGGAGGAAACGTTCATGTTCGGCAAACGCAGTGATGACCCCGGGGCCAGCACCCACTTTCGTAGCGAGCGCGTCAGCGTGGTCAACGGTCAGTTCTTCTTCACCACCCGTGAAGGTACCTTGGAAGGCCCGTTCTTCAGCCGCGAGGAAGCCCTGAACCAGATCGACCGCTATCTGGAACGTCTGCAAACCGCCGAGGACCTGTTGCGCCAATCCGTCAGCAACGTCTGACCGACTGCGTCCTATCCTTTAGACTGCGCGCCCTGACCTCCAGGCCGCGCCGTCCATGACCGACTTCCAGCACGCCCAGCTCGACTGGGACGCCTCCGGGCAACCCCTCTCCCGCACCTATGGCGATGTCTACTTTTCCCGCGCCAGCGGTCTGGAAGAGACGCGCTATGTCTTCCTGCAGCAGAATCGGTTGCCTGAACGCTTCGCCGCCCTGGCGGGAGAGGTCTTCACGGTCGGCGAAACGGGCTTCGGTACCGGCCTCAACTTTCTCTGCGCCTGGCAGTTGTTCGAGGCCAAGGCGCCCCAGGATGCCCGCCTGCACTTCGTCAGCGTCGAGCGCTTTCCGCTCACCGCCGCTGATCTCGCCCAGGCGCTGGCGCTGTGGCCGGAGCTGGCGCCCTATAGCGCAGCGCTACAGCGGCAGTACCAGGCCATCCACCCAGGCTTCCAACGCCTGATCCTGGGCGGGGGACGCATCACCCTCACCCTGCTGGTCGGCGATGTGCTGGAGCGCCTGCCGGAGCTGGATGCCCAGGTCGATGCCTGGTTCCTCGACGGCTTCGCCCCGGCCAAGAATCCCGAGATGTGGACGCCGGCGCTGTTCGCCGAGCTCGCCCGGCTGTCCCGCCCCGGGGCCACCCTGGCCACCTTCACCTGCGCGGGTTTCGTCCGTCGCGGCCTGAACGAGGCCGGCTTCGCCATGCGCAAGGTGCCCGGCTTCGGCCACAAGCGGGAAATGCTGGCTGGCGGCCTGGAGCGCCCCGTCATCGCCCGTGCAGCGCCTTGGTACGCCCGCCCGCCCCGCCCGGAAGGTCCACGCAAGGCGCTGGTGATAGGCGCCGGCCTCGCCGGTTGCGCCACCGCCGCCAGCCTTGCCCGGCGTGGCTGGCAGGTAAAGGTCATAGAACGGCATGCCGCCCCTGCCCAGGAGGCATCCGGCAATCCCCAGGGGGTGCTCTACCTCAAGCTGTCGGCCCACGAGACGCCGCTGAGTCGACTGATCCTCGACGGCTTCGGCCTCACCTTGCGTGAACTGCAAGCGCTACCCACGGGTGCGGTCTGGTCGCCCTGCGGCGTGCTGCAACTGGCCCTGAGCGACAAGGACGCCGCCCGCCAGGCACAACTGGCGGCGCACTTTCCAGCCGACCTGCTGCACCCCCTGGATCGCGACGCCGCCAGCAACCACGCCGGCATCGGCCTGACGGCAGGTGGGCTGCTCTTCCCCGAAGGCGGCTGGGTCCATCCGCCGGCGCTGTGCGCGCACTGGTTGGCCCAGCCGAACATCGAGCTGATCACCGACACCGCCGTCGTCGGCTTGCAGGAGACGGCAGCGGGCTGGCGGGTCATGACGACCGACGCCACCTTCACGGCCACCGTAGTGGTAGTGGCCAGCGCTGCCCAGGCGCGGTCGTTGCTGCCGGAACTTCCGCTCAAGGCGATCCGTGGGCAGTTGTCGACGCTGCCCGCCACACCCCTGAGCCAAGAACTCGCTACCGTGGTCTGCGGCGAGGGCTACCTCGCACCGGCTCGCCACGGCGACCATTGCCTGGGCGCCAGCTTCGTTTTCGATCGAGACGACACCGAGCCCAGTCAGGCCGAACATGCCAGCAATCTGCAGTTGCTCGCCGAGCTATCGCCGGAACTGGCGGCCGAACGACGGGCCGAGACCCTGGAGGGTCGGGTGGCGTTTCGCTGTACGTCCCCGGACTATCTGCCCCTGGTCGGCCCGGTGGTGGACGAGGCCCTCTTCGCCGACCGCTATCAGGTGCTGGAACGGGATGCCCGCCAGGTGCCCGATCAACCGGCGCCCTGGCGGCCAGGCCTCTACGTGAACCTGGCCCATGGCTCGCGCGGCCTGGTCACCACGCCACTGGCCGCCGAACTGCTGGCAGCCTGGCTCGAGGACGAGCCCCTACCGGTTCCGCGACGAGTGGCGCAAGCCTGCCACCCCAATCGCTTTCCCCTGCGCCGGCTGATTCGCGGCGGCTAGATGATCGCCAGCGGGATCTTGGACTGCGGCGGCGGGAAGGCCCCATCGAGCAGGGCGAAGTCGTCCTCGCCCAGGCGCAGATCCAGGGCCCGGGCATTTTCCTCCAGATGACCGGCGTCACCCGCCTTGGGAATGGCGATCACCCCAGGCTGCCGCAGCACCCAGGCCAGGGCGATCTGCGCCGGCGTGGCCTGATGCCGTTCGGCCAGGGTCGCCAAGGTCGGATGCCGCAAGAGGTCACCGCCCTGCCCCAGCGGACAATAGGCCATCACCGGCAGTTGCTGACGCTGGCACCAGGGCAGCAGGTCGTGCTCGATGCCGCGCTGTTCCAGGTTGTAGAGCACCTGGTTGGCGCTGCAGCGATCGTCCGCCAGTTCGAGCATGTCGGCGGTGTCCAGATTGGAGACGCCCCAGTGGCGGATCTTGCCTTCGTCGCGCAGTTTCTCCAGTGCCATGACCGTCTCGATCAGCGGCACCTGACCGCGCCAGTGCAGCAGATAGAGGTCGATGACGTCGGTGCCCAGGCGCTTGAGACTGCGTTCGCAGGCCAAGGGCACCCCGGCTTCGGTAGCGTTCTTGGGATAGAACTTGCTCACCAGGAAGACCTCGTCCCGCCGTCCGGCGATGGCCTCGCCAACCAGTTCCTCGGCGCGCCCTTCGCCGTACATCTCGGCGGTGTCGATCAGCGTGAGCCCCAGGTCCAGCCCCTGCCGCAGGGCGCTGACCTCCTGGCGATGCAGGTCGGCGTTCTCGCCCATGCGCCAGGTACCCTGACCCAGCGCCGGAACGGTTGTGCCATCGGGCAGGCGAACGGTTTGAGCGGTATTCATGGACGCATCCTTCTGGTGGGTGTACCGGTTTAGAAACGCCCAAGTACTCGCGGTTCTCCCGGTCGTCCGCCAAACGGCAGCAAAGGCCCTACGGCAGGGACTGCGACCAAGCGTCGCACTGGTAAAGTAAGGCTTATAAGGAACCAACAATAAGATCCTGGAGCCCCCATGAAGTCACCGATCCCGGCCCTCTGCGCCTTACTGCTCGCCAGCCTGCCGCTGACGACCGTCCGGGCTGATGTCATAACCCTGAGATTTTCCCATGTGGTGTCCCCCGATACGCCCAAGGGCCGGGGCGCCTTGCTGCTGCAACAACTGGTGGAGCAGCGCCTCGCCGGCCAAGTACGAGTAGAGGTGCTGCCCAACGGCACGGCCTTCGACGACGCCAGCGAGCTGCAGGCCCTGCAGGACGGCAAGGTGGACATCCTCGCCCCGGCGATCAGCAAGCTCACCCCCCTGAGCCCCAAGCTGAAGCTGTTCGATCTGCCGTTTCTCTTCGAGAGTCGTGCTGCCCTCGATCACTTCCAGGCACGTTCCAGCGGCAAGCAGTTGCTGCAGAGCCTGGAACCGAACGGCCTCATCGGTTTGGCCTACTGGCCCAATGGCCTCAAGCAACTCTCGGCCCGCAAGCCGCTCCGCGAGCCCGGCGATGCCAAGGGTCTGATCTTCCGCATCCAGAACTCGGACGTGTTGCAGACCCAGTTCGAAACCCTGGGCGCGACAGCGGTCAAGCTGCCGTTCAACCAGACGCTACAGGCACTCACCAGCGGTACGGTCAATGCTACCGAGAACACCTGGTCCAACTACTGGAGCCAGCGCCTCGATCAGCAGCAACGCTATTTCACCGAGAGCAATCACGGGGCACTGGACTATATGCTGATCGCCAAGGCCGAACGCTGGCGGGCCCTGCCCTTCTCGGTGCGCAGCACCCTGGAGGAGATCATCGACCAGGTCACCTTCGAGGTGAAGAAGCAGTCCGAAGCCGAAAACCAGCGGGACCGCGGCCGGATCGCCGCCACCGGCGGCAGCGAGATCCTGACCCTCACGCCCGAGCAGCGGAACCACTGGCGCGATGCCATGCGGCCGCTGTGGAAGCAGTACGAAGCCGAGATCGGCGGCGCCCTGCTCAAGGCCGCCGAGAACTCCAACTAGTGTGGTGTTTCAGCAGTTGACTGCACAACTCTGGCGGCGATCTTTCGCCGCGCAAGCGGACCTTTCTGGCGGCGTTGCCAATCCTCGCCATTGCCCTGCCATGGCTCGTCGCGGCGCCTGGCCAAATCGGGGCGCCGAACCGCCAAAAAATTCGCCAATTCTTGTGCGAACGTCTGAAACGCCACCCTAGGGCGTACGCTGCGGCGGCGCCGCCCAGCGCCGCAGGGGCACGTTGCCCGGCTCCCGGCACTGAAGATCGCGAAAGGGCCCGGCGACCTGGGTCCAGCCCGGCCCTGGCGAGGTCTGGCTGCAGAACTCGTGGCCGGCCGCGGCGCTGCGCCAGCGCCAGTAGGCCGCCGGCTCGGCGAAGACGTCGGTCGCCAGCAGCCCCAACAGCAGAGCGATGACAGGGGTCCGCCCAGCAGCCCACCGGAACCTCTCGCGCGATAACCATGTCGGTTTGAGAGTAAGAGCAGCTGACAAAACGTAGCGAGCGGTTGTCAGGCGGGTGCGCGCGGCGCGCAGGAACCGGAGTGTACGAGTGATACATGAGGATTCCGAGCACTGCACGCGCCCGTCTGGCGGACGCGCAATAGTTTTGTTAGCCACTCCAAGCCTCTCGAATTCGCACAGGATCTCTACCATGCCGCTGTCCGTCTTGCGTAGCAAACCCACACTCCTCGCCCTGGCCCTGGTTGGTGCCGGCATAGCCCTGACCGGCTGTGCCCGCGATCCGGAAAAACGCTCGTTGGGTGCCGAGGCGGTCAGCAATGCCAAGAGCATGGCGCGTACCGATGCCGATATGCAGAAGGTGCTGAACAAGTACGCCAGCTTCGATCCCAAGGCCGTGGAAAAACTCACCGCTCAGCAGGCCCGCCAGCAGCCTACCATCGCCGACGCGGTCAAGGGTGTCCTGCAGGACGAAGGCCGGTCCACCCAGCCGGAAGCCCTGGTGCCCGGTGTGACCAGTGTCGATCGTGCCGTGGATGGTGCCGCCGGCGTGCTGCCCGCACGTATCTATACCCCTGCGGGCCAGGGTCCCTTCCCGGTCATCCTCTACTTCCATGGCGGAGGCTGGGTATTCGCCGATCGCGACGTCTACGACGCTGGCGCCCGTGGTCTGGCCAAGCAGGCTAATGCCATCGTGGTGTCGGTGGACTATCGCCAGGCACCCGAATACAAGTTCCCCGCCGCCCATGATGATGCCCTGGCCGCCTACCGCTGGGTGACCACCCACGCGGGCTCGCTGAACGGCGACCCCCAGCGTCTCGCCCTGGCCGGCGAAAGCGCCGGCGGCAACCTGGCCGTCGCGACCGCCGTCGCCGCGCGCAAGGCCGGTCTCACCGCACCCAAGCACGTGCTGTCGGTCTATCCGGTGGCCCAGACCAATACCCATACCCAGTCCTATGAGCTGTACGACGACGCCAAACCGCTCAATCGCCCCATGATGCTGTGGTTCGTCGAACAGGTGACGCGTTCGCCCGCCGATCTCAAGGATCCGCGCCTGGACCTGACCAAAGCCGATCTCAGCGGCCTACCGCCGGTGACCATCGTCAACGCCGAGATCGATCCCTTGCGCGATGACGGCGGCTTCCTGGAAACCGCCCTGCGCCAAGCCGGCGTCCAAGTGGAGCGCAAGGTCTATCCAGGCGTCACCCACGAGTTCTTCGGTACCGCTGCCGTGGTGCAGAAGGCCAAGGATGCCCAGGCCTACGCCGGCAGCCGTCTCAAGGCGGATCTGGGTAAGTAACGACTCCTCGCGCATCCTGCCCACCGCCGGCCCTGTGCCGGCGGTAGGCATTCAGCCAGGAAAGAGCAAGGGTCCCGCCTCGCGCATGAAGATCTCGCAGGTCTTGGGCCCTACGCCCTTCAGGGTCTGCAAGCGCCGTTCGAAGTCCGCACGATCCATGCTGGCGTCACGCAATCTGACGAAGCTGCCCCCATATTCCTCCTGCAGGTGGCGGCAAACCTCCAGCAAGCGCGTGGCCGTGCTCTCGTCATAACGCCGGTAGTGCCCCTCGCCCAGGTAATCGACCAGTTGCTGCCAAGTCAGGTTGAGCACCTTACGGGGCGTATCGCGGCCATGGGTGCGATAGAGCACCGTCCAGGCCTGGGCGGCGATGGTCTGGGAGATGCGCTTGCCGAACAGGTAGCTTGCCAGGAACCAGCCGAACAGTGCCGATTCGTCGTCCACCGCGAGCGTCAGGCCGAGATCGGCCGCCGAAGTCGTCTTGCCCAAGGGTTGTCCCTCCTGATGGCCTCTTGCCTAGGAAGGCTTTCAGGCAACACGGGTTCGTCTTCGGCGACGACCGGCAGGCTACTGGCGGATCACCTCGCCGCGCTGCGGTGCGAGTCGTGCCAGCAGCGCATTCTGGGTTCGTTGAGGCACGCCGTCCTGCTGCATCGCCAGCTGCAGGTCCTCCACCAGCGCATTGAAATCGGCCGGCTGCAGATTCAGCCCACGGTGACTTTCCGCCATGCTCGCCCCCTCGTAGTGACAGGGTCCTCCGGCGTCGGTGCAGAATTTCTGGATCAGCAGCCCGCGCAGGCGACCGATGTCGACATTGGCGAAGTAATGTCGGATACGCGAATCGCGGGCCACGTTGAGCAGCATACCCTCGACGATCCGGGTGATGCCCGGCTGTCCACCCAGCTCCTGGTAGAGCCGGTCGCCCGCCGGCGGCTGCGCCGTACAGCCGAACAAGCCCAGCAACACGGCAACCAGCACCAGCCGGCCAAGCTTCATCAGAAACTTCCCTGCAGGGACAGGTAGAGTCCTTCCTGATCGTCCAGGGTGGCGACCTCGCCCAGCCAGGCATAGGCCAATACCAGCGAGAGATGCTTGTTGGGGAAGTAGCCGACGAAGGCATCCACCCAGTCACTCTCGTGGGTGAAGCTCAGGTTCTGCGGCTTCTGCCGATACTCCGTCCCCACGGCCCAGCGTGGATTGAAGAACACCGCCGCCGAGCCTTCCTTGAGCCATTGACGACTATCGTTGCGATCCCCTCCGAAACCCAGCAACCCCATCTCGTTGGCCCGGCTGTACCTGACGCCGGCGTTGAGCAGCAGGTTGTAGCCGAAGGCCCCGCCAAGGATGAGGCGACTGGCGCCGAGGTAGCCCTCGACATCACTGTCACGCCGGGCCCCTACCGCCTCCGGGATGGCGAAATCGCGCTGGTGCTTGTACTGCACGCCCAGCACCACCTGCGGCAGGCGGTCGTAGATCAGGTCGCCCGCCAGGCGTACCTTGGCACCGACGATGTCCTGGCTGAGGCTTTCTTCCGTCAGGTTCATCAGCCGCCGCAGGGTGGGCATGTCCAGGCGCTGCCGCGCGTAGGACACCTCCACCCGATTGTCATAGGCCACCGCGGCGCCGGCAGCATCGAGTCGATAATCGCCGGTCCAGACCCGGGTGGCGAAGGCCGTGGCCCCGGGCTGCCCACTCTCGCCATAGCCACCGATCACCGCCCAGGGAGTGATGCCGCCGCCGGCCGCACCTTCCAGGCTGCTCGCCCCGCCGGTGGCGAGCAACTTGCCGCCATCGGCCTGCACGCCGGCTGCCAGCAGCCCCAGCGCGAGCGCCCACCTCCTGTTCATGCCAGCGCCTCCGTCACGGGCAGATCCTGCCGCTCCATCCAGGCCTCGAACTCGGCGGCCGGCACCGGGCGACTGATGTAGTAACCCTGGATCACATCGCAGCCCCAGCCCCTCAGCAGGGCCAGCGCCCGGGCCTCCTCGACCCCCTCGGCAACCACTTCCAGCCCCAGGTTGTGCCCCATCTCGATGGTCGAACGCACGATGACGGCATCATCGTTGCCGGCCTCCAGCTCCCTGATGAAGGACTGGTCGATCTTCAACTCGTCCACCGGCAGGCGCTTGAGATGCGCCAGCGATGCATGGCCAGTGCCGTAGTCATCCACCGACAGGCGAATGCCGAGGGTCGACAACTGCTTGAGCAAGGCGATGGCCGCTTCAGGATCGGCCATGATGGCGCTCTCGGTGATCTCGAAAGTCAGCTGGCGAGCCGACACCCCGGCCTCGTCGAGCCAGCCGATCACCCGCTCCGGCAGTTGCCGATCCGAGAGATCCACCGCGGAGACGTTCAGCGACACCTTCACCTCGCGGCCCTGGGTCTGCCACAGAGCCAGCTGGCGGATCGCCGCCCGGATCACCCAGCGGGTCAGGCCGGCCATGCTGCCACTGCACTCGGCCAGGGGAATGAACTCAGCGGGCGAGACCATGCCCAGCGCGGCGTGTCGCCAACGCAGCAGCACCTCCGCCTGGTGGCCACCCTGATGGTGCAGCGCCACCTTGGGCTGGAACACCAGCAGCAACTCGCCACGCTCGGCCGCCAGGGGCAGATCCTGGACCAGCTGCAGGCGTCGCTGCTGGGCCGCATCCCGCTCCTGGTCGTAGACCCGCAACCGATCCGGCATGCGTCCGGCATCGAGCATCGCCCCCCGGGCGCGTTCGATCAGCAAGTGCGGATCATCCCCGTGCTGCGGATAGCCCGCTACGCCCACTCGGCAATTCAGGCGAAACAGCTGGCCCTCGTGCTCGATGGGCTCGGCCAGCAGCGCTCGCCACTGGGCGATGAGGCCGACCGCACCCGCCACGTCTAGGCGGCAGAGCTGCACCAGGAATTCGTCGCCCACCGGGCGAGAGACGCAGCCACGTCCGGCCAAGAGTGCCTGGGCGCGCTCGGCCACCACCTTGAGGATGCGGTCGCCACCCGCTACCCCGGCGGTCTCGTTGATCGCCTGAAAGCCGTCCAGGCCCACATAGAGCAGCGACACCTGGGGCTGAGTCGCCATGAACACCCGCAGGCGCTCCTCGGCCAGCACCCGATTGGGCAGGCCGGTGAGGGCATCGTGCAGGGCATTGTGACTCAATTGCTGCTCGCGCTCGGCGATGCCCTGGCGCATGCCCTCGAGCACCTGCGCCAGGCGCCCGAACTCATCACGCCGTGGCACCTCGATCTTCACCGAATAATCGCCCTGTCCGATCCGCCAGGACGCCTCGGACAGTTGGCGCAGCGGTTGACCCAGGTTGCGCGCCAGCGCCAGGGCCCCCAGCAGCGCCGTCAGCAACGCTCCGCAGGCGATCAGCCCGAGCTGCCTGAGCAGAGGCTCGAACTCGGCGAGAGCGACATCCAGCGAACGCAGCAGATAGATATAGACCGGCGCATCACCCATTCCCAAGTCCAGGCGCTTGACCTGATAGAGACGCCCATCGAGGGTCACCTGCCACACGGCATCCGTCGCCGGTGCCCTGGTCAACGCCTCCGCCAACAACTCGCGGCGCGCCTCCGGCAGTGTGCTGGCCATGGTCAGCCCATTGCCGAGAAAGACCACGTCCAGATTGATCAGCGAGCGGAATTCCTCGGCCATGGCCTGATCCATGGCGAAGGTCATCACCACCTGGGCGATGGGCAGCGGCGCCCGCACCGGCACCGTCACGCGCAACAACGGCAGTCCCGCACTCGCTACCACGCAGTGATCGCCACTGGCGGCCGCGACCGAGTTCGGCGTGGGCTCCTCCTGGCTGTGGCCGGCGACGGTGCTGGCGATCAGGCGCCCGTCCAAGTCCAGCAGATAGGTATCACCCGCCCCCACCCGGGCGCCGTGATTGGCCAGCACCGATCTCAGGGTCGGCACGTCGCCACTGGCCACGGCATCGCGGAAGCCGAAATCGGCAGCGAGCACACGAACGGCATCGTTCAGGCGGCGGCAACGGCTGTCCAGCTCCTGGCGGAACACCCGGGCACCGGTGTCGAGTTGATCGTAGGACTGGCGCACCGCACTGGCCTCGGTGGCGGCCTTGACCGGCAGATAGACCAGGACGATGACCACCAGCATCAGCAGGAAGAGACTGCCAGCGATCCGGGTCTGGAAACTATGGATGAGCTTCATCGTGCGCCGCCTTGTGGAAGGCCTCCTCGAAGCCCGTGGTCGCCGGCTCCGCAGGCTGCGGCTTGGGCTGGACCGCCAGTTGCAGCCGCAGCGCCACTGGCTTGCCCGCCACCTCCAGGTCGGGCTGAGCGACCTCGCGTTGATCGCTCAGGTCGGGATGCCAAAGGGCCAGCCGATAATGACCGTCCGGCACCTCGAGCCGGGCATGGCCCTGACCGTCGGTCACCGCGGCGCGCCCGGCGGCGGTCACATAGACATAGCCCACCATCCAGTCATGGATGTTGCAGCCCACCACCACCACCCCGGGCTGGTCGAACACCACCGGCGTGCTGGGGATGCCGTGGTAGAGCGGCAACTCGAAGTGCTTGGCCGAAGAAAAGGAATAGACCTGGTGGCGAATGTCATCGGAATTGGGAAAGCTCACCGCCGTCCCGGTGGACACCGCCAGGACATGGGGCACGAAACGCCGATTCTGCTGGTCGATGGACGCCGGTCGCGGGTCCGGCACCAGGCCCTGGCCGGACAGCAACACCACGGCGTCGGTCAGGGGCACACCCTGCTTGTCGAGCACCTGGACCGCGATCTCCGCGGCCTGCGCGGTTCCCAGCCCCAGCGCCAGAACCCCCGCCATCACCCACTGCTTGTTCACCACCCACGCTCCAGTGCCTGTCCGTCGAAGCCATCACCGGCTTTCCGGCATGACTCCAGCATTAGCGGCCGTGCCCGGAGAATCTTTATCGCACTCCCGACCACTCATCGCCCCTGCGGTCGCACTTAGGGTCCGCCTCGGCGGTCAAGAAGACAGGTGTTGGCCTGCGTTGAAAAAGCCGCGAGCTCGCCCCATGTTGGCCTCACATCCAAGCCCAAGGTACGCCAATGAGCGATCAGGATAATCAAGCGGACATTCTCAGCGAGGAAGCGGGCCAGACCGGCCTTGTCCTGCCCGGCCAGAATCTCCCCGACAAGCTCTACATCATCCCCATCCACAACCGCCCCTTCTTCCCGGCCCAGGTGCTGCCCGTCATCGTCAATGAAGAGCCCTGGGCGGAAACTCTGGAGCTGGTGGCCAAGACCGACCACCACAGCCTCGCCCTGTTCTACATGGAGCAGCAACCCGAGGGCAGCGAAGGCTTCGATCCCGACCAGTTGCCGCAGCACGGCACCCTGGTGCGCATCCACCACGCCAGTCGCCAGGACGGCAAGCTGCAGTTCGTCGCCCAGGGCCTGTCGCGGGTGCGCATCCGCGGCTGGCTCCGGCGCCAGCGCCCTCCCTACCTGGTGGAAGTCGAACACCTGCGCCCCAGCCCCGATCCCAGCGACGAGGTGAAGGCCTACGGCATGGCCCTGATCAACGCCATCAAGGAGCTGCTGCCGCTCAACCCCCTCTACAGCGAAGAACTGAAGAACTATCTCAACCGCTTCAGCCCCAACGATCCTTCGCCGCTGACCGACTTCGCCGCCGCCCTCACGACGGCCCCGGGTGCCGAATTGCAGCAGGTGCTCGATACCGTGCCCATGCTGCAGCGCATGGAAAAGGTGCTGCCGCTGCTGCGCAAGGAAGTGGAAGTCGCACGCCTGCAGAAAGAGCTCTCCGCCGAGGTCAATCGCAAGATCAACGAACGCCAGCGCGAATTCTTCCTCAAGGAACAGCTCAAGCTGATCCAGCAGGAACTCGGCATCACCAAGGACGACCGTAGCAGCGACCTCGAAAGCTTCCGCCAGCGCCTGGAGGGCAAGACGCTGCCCGAGGCTGCGCAGAAGCGCATCGACGACGAGCTGAACAAGCTGTCCGTTCTCGAAACCGGCTCGCCGGAATACGCCGTCACTCGCAACTACCTCGACTGGGCCACCGACCTGCCCTGGGGCGTCCACGGCCAGGACAAGCTCGATCTCAAGCATGCGCGCAAGGTGCTCGACCGCCACCACGCCGGCCTCGACGACATCAAGAATCGCATCCTCGAATTCCTCGCCGTGGGCGCCTTCAAGGGCGAGGTGGCCGGCTCCATCGTGCTGCTGGTGGGCCCGCCCGGCGTCGGCAAGACCAGCATCGGCAAATCCATCGCCGAATCCCTCGGCCGCCCCTTCTATCGCTTCAGCGTCGGCGGCATGAGAGACGAAGCCGAGATCAAGGGCCACAGGCGCACCTACATCGGCGCCATGCCCGGCAAGCTCGTCCAGGCCCTGCGCGACGTCAAGGTGATGAACCCGGTCATCATGCTCGACGAGATCGACAAGATGGGCCAGAGCTACCAGGGCGACCCGGCCTCGGCGCTGCTGGAAACCCTGGACCCGGAACAGAACGTCGACTTCCTCGACCACTACCTCGACCTGCGCCTGGACCTGTCCAAGGTGCTCTTCGTCTGCACCGCCAACACCCTGGACTCCATCCCCGGTCCGCTGCTCGACCGCATGGAGATCATTCGCCTCTCCGGCTATATCGCTGAAGAGAAACAGGCCATCGCCAAGCGTCACCTCTGGCCCAAGCAACTGGACAAGGCCGGCGTGCCCAAGGACCGCCTGACGCTGACCGACAGCGCCCTCAAGGCCCTGGTGGAAGGCTATGCCCGTGAGGCTGGCGTGCGGCAACTGGAGAAGCAGCTGGGCAAGCTGGTGCGCAAGGCGGTGGTCAAGCTCATCGAAAAGCCCGAACTCAAGATCAAGATCGGCGCCTCGGATCTGGAGGACTACCTGGGCAAGCCCACCTTCCGCAAGGAACAGATACTCGCTGGCGTCGGCATCATCACCGGCCTGGCCTGGACCAGCATGGGCGGCGCCACCCTGCCGGTGGAGGCGACCCGCATCCATACCTTGAATCGCGGCTTCAAGCTCACTGGGCAGCTGGGCGACGTCATGAAGGAGTCGGCCGAGATCGCCTACAGCTACGTCACCGCCCACCTCAAGGATTTCAAGGGCGACCCGAACTTCTTCGACCAGGCCTTCGTGCACCTCCATGTTCCGGAGGGCGCCACGCCCAAGGACGGACCCAGCGCCGGCATCACCATGGCCTCCGCGCTGCTATCGCTGGCGCGCAACCAGGCGCCGAAGAAGAATGTCGCCATGACCGGCGAACTGACCCTGACCGGTCAGGTGCTGCCCATCGGCGGGGTACGGGAAAAGGTCATCGCGGCGCGGCGCCAGAAGATCAACGAACTGATCCTGCCGGAGCCGAACCGGGGTGACTTCGAAGAACTGCCCGCCTATCTGAAGGAAGGGCTGACGGTACACTTCGCCCGCCGCTTCACCGACGTGGCCAAGGTGCTCTTCTGATCCGACCGCCTGTCCTCTTGGGGTATGCTCTGCGTTTTGCCGTCATACCCCGGAGGTTTCCATGTCCCCGCGCCTTCTGTTCTGGAGCAGCCTGCTACTGGCCGGCTGCAGCAGTACCCCGCCGAGCGGCAACCTCATACTCGGCGATGACAGCGAGTGCACACCCCTCGCGATGCACAGCGGCCAGGAGCTGACCTTGACCCTGCCGAGCGATCCCAGCAGCGGCTATCGCTGGACCATCCTCCAGCGCAGCGACAACCTCAGGCAACTCGGCCCGGAAGTCTTCCGCGAACAGCGCCAGGATCAGGGCGGCATCGGCAGCGCCGGTCAGTCCCTCTGGCGCTTCCGCGCCCAGGGCGCCGGCACTGCCCATCTCGAACTCGAGGCCCGCCAACCCTGGGACGCCCAGGCTGCGCCCCAAGCCCGTTTCGACTGCCGCATCGAAATCCGCTGAAGCAAAGCCAAGTCCCGCAGCACCTGCCGGGGGTACAATGCCCCCTTTCGATTTTCCGGGTACCGCCCATGAGCGAAGCCGACCGTCTGTTCGCGTCGCCGCAGCCTCCTGCCGACTTCACCTTCAACGAAGACGTAGTGCGCGTCTTTCCCGACATGATCAAGAGATCCGTGCCGGGCTATCCCACCATCGTCGAGAACCTCGGCGTCATCGCCGCGCGCTTCGCCCAGCCCAACAGCCGCCTCTACGATCTCGGCTGCTCGCTGGGGGCGGTCACCCAGGCCCTACGCCGCCATGTCCGCGCCGAAGGCGCCCGGGTGGTCGCCATCGACAACTCTTCGGCCATGGTCACCCGCTGCCGAGAATACCTCAGCGCCCAGGATTCCATGCACGAGGAATTGCTCCCGGTAGAGGTGGTGGAAGCCGACATCCTCGAGGCGCCCCTCGCACCGGCCTCGGTGATCGCCCTCAACTTCACGCTGCAATTCATCGCTCCGGAACGGCGCCTGGATCTGCTCAGCCGCCTGCGGGCCAACCTGCTACCGGGTGGAGCCCTGCTGCTGTCGGAAAAGATCCGCTTCCCGGATGACCAGACCCAGCAGTTGCTCAACGGCCTGCACCTGGATTTCAAGCGTGCCAATGGCTACAGCGAACTGGAAATCGCCCAGAAGCGCACCGCCCTGGAAAACGTCATGCTGACCGATACCCTGGACGAACACCGCGCACGCCTGCAGGCCGCCGGTTTCTCTACCGTCGTGCCCTGGTTCCAGTGCCTCAACTTCACCTCCCTGATCGCCCTGCCATGAACCCACCGGCCTACCTCGCTGAACTGCAACAAGCCCTCACGGATACGCCGCTGGCCGTCTGGTCCAAGGCGCTCGACAGCGTTCTCGCCGACAAGTACGCACGCGGCCATGGCGATCTGCAACGCTGGGAAGCCGGCGTCGATGCCCTGCCCGAGATCAAGGTGGAAGATATCGACCTGCGTGCGGCCGTGCGTCTCGCCGGCTCTCCTTCAGCGGAGCAGCACCAGGCACTGCGCGAGGCGCTGCTGCAACTGCGGCCGTGGCGCAAGGGTCCCTTCCAATTGTTCGATCTCCATCTGGACACCGAATGGCGTTCCGACTGGAAATGGGATCGCGTCGCTCCCCATCTGGATCTACAGGGCAAGCGCGTCCTGGATGTCGGCAGCGGCAATGGCTACTACCAGTGGCGCATGCTCGGCGCTGGGGCAGGCCTGGTCATCGGCATCGACCCCAACTGGCTGTTCCACTGTCAATTCCAGGCCCTGCAGCGCTACCTGCCCGACCTCCCCACCTGGCACCTGCCACTGACGCTGGAAGAACTCCCGCCCTTGGAGGGTGGTTTCGATACCGTCTTTTCCATGGGCGTCCTCTACCATCGTCGCTCGCCCATCGACCACCTGCTGGATCTGAAGAACTGCCTCGACAGCGGCGGCGAGCTGGTCCTGGAAACCCTGGTCGTCGAAGGTGACGCCACCACCGTCCTCGTTCCCGAGGATCGCTACGCCCAGATGCGCAACGTCTGGTTCCTGCCCTCCACCGCCGCCCTCGAACTCTGGCTCCGCCGCGCCGGCTACCAGGACATCCGCCTGGTCGACCTCACCCCTACCACGGTGGACGAACAACGCTCCACCGAATGGATGGGCTTCCAGTCGCTGCCAGATTTCCTCCATCCAGAGAATCCCAGTCGTACCATCGAAGGCCTCCCCGCCCCCTTGCGCGCCACCCTCATCGCCCGCAAACCCTGAACGCAAAAGGCCCGGCACCTGCCGCAATGCGAGTCAATTAAGAAAAAACGTCGCGCTTCCTTCACAGGAACGCGGCGTTTTTTGTAGTCACCAGAATGGCCGGAAGTGCCGTGCAGGATAGGCTGCAATCAATGCTTAAGTAGCAGATTGGGCATCTGCCGGCTTTTGCCTGGACTCCTACGTTATCGCGGCCATGGGCCCGCTCCTACAGTCAGGGCATCACTGTAGGAGCGGCCCATGGCCGCGATAACGATCTATAGCCCAGCATTAAACCGCCAGCTTACTGTCCCATCTGATCTGTGACGCAGCACGTTCCTATCGCCGAAACGCAACAGCCCAGCATAGCCAGGCTGTTGTCGCCCTTGCTCTGCTTTCAAACTATCCGCAAGCACCTTGCTGGCAGGAACTCCACTAGCCTATTCCTTCGTACCGCTCTTAGTCCCCTCTCCCTCAGGGAGAGGGCTAGGGAGAGGGCAACCCCAGGCACGGGCTTAACTTCGTCCACTGACCTGGCTATCCGCCTCAAGCGCTTTTGCGTCCGACTAAACTTTTTCCCGCCT
>NZ_JAVSJB010000015.1:0-122683 GCF_032027545.1 Pseudomonas oryzihabitans
ATCGTAGGTCTTGTCCTCGGCACTGATGCTGCCGGTAATGGACTTGGCCGTGATGCTGGCGGTGGTGGCGGCGTTGGTGCTGCCCAATGTGTAGTTGCCGGCATCGGCGCCGCTGAGGCTACCGCTGACGTTCACTCTCTTGCCATTGCCTGCGTTCTTGTCGGCGAAGCTGCCACTGCTGCTCAGGCTCACGGCGTCGCCGTCGATGACCCCGCTCAGGCTACTGCTGGTGGTGGCGCTCGTGGAGCCATCGTAGGTCTTGTCCTCGGCACTGATGCTGCCGGCGATGGACTTAGGCGTAATGCTGGCGGTGGTCGAGGCGTTGGCGCTGGCCAGGGTGTAGTTGCTGGCGTCACTACCGCCGAGGGTGATGCCGGTAATGTTCACGGTCTTGCCGGCGCCGGCGTTCTTGTCGGTGAAGTGCCCACTGCCGCTCAGGCTCACGGCGTCACCGCTGATCGTGCCATCAAGGCTGCCGTGGGTCATAGCGACGGCGGTGCCGTCGTAGGTCTTGTCCTGGGCGGTGATGCTGCCGGCGATGGACTTGGGCGTGATGTTGGCGGTGGTCGAGGCATTGGTGTTGGCCAGGACGTAGTTGCCGGCGTCACTACCGCCGAGGGTGATGCCGGTAATGTTCACGGTCTTGCCGGCGCCGGCGTTCTTGTCGGTGAAGGCGCCGCTGGCGGAGTTCACGTTCAGCGTATCGCTGCCGATCAGCCCGGTGAAACCTGCCCCGCCGTAGTTCAGGGTGGCAGCGGTGCCGCCGTCGTAGGTCCGGTTTTCTGCGGTGATGCCGGTCACGGCACTGATGCTGGCTTTGACTATGAGCAGGCTGGCGTCCGCATAGCTGATGTCATAGCCCTGCTGCCCCGAGTACAGACCGCTGACCATCAAGGTGCCATCGGCGCTGCGGTATGTGCCCGCGTTCTTGCTGTTACTCGTGTAAACCAAGCTGCCTAGCAGTTTGCTGGCGTCGAGGGCATTGCCCAGGCTGCTGCCTGTGTAGTGGGTCGAACCCGTGGCAGCCGTGCCGTCATAGGTTTTGCTGCCTGCGCCTGCGTTGACCGTGAGCGTGACGCGCTGCAGGAAGCTGCGCAGCAGCGGGGTGCTGTAGCCATCGTAGAGGCGCCAGATCGCATTCGAGCCGCCGGTGCGGGCGATATCCCAGCCGGCGAAGGTCGAGGCTTGGGTGAGTTCTGCCCAGGTTTTGGCAGTGCCATAGCCATTACCGGAAAACGAGCCGTTCGTGGCTCCTGCGTTGTTGATGGCGGTACCGTCCGCCTTGGTGGTGGCGTAGAAGCTGTTGTTGATGGTGCCGTCGTTGTATCCGACCAGCCCGCCAACGCTGGCACTGCCCGAAACGCTACCAGTGGCATAGGCATTGCCGATGGTGCCTTGGCTGTTGAATCCGACCAGGCCGCCGACGTAGCCGTCGGTACCCGAAACGCTCCCGGTGGCATAGGCGTTGCTGATGGTGCCGTCGTTGTATCCGACCAGCCCGCCGACGTAGTAGGCGCCCGAAACGCTACCGGTGGCATAGGCATTGCCGATAGTGCCTTGGTTGTTGACTCCGACCAGGCCGCCGACGTAGCCGTCGGTACCCGAAACGCTCCCGGTGGCATAGGCGTTGCTGATGGTGCCTCCGTTGTATCCGACCAGCCCGCCGGCGACGCTACTGCTCGAAACGCTCCCGGTGACAGAGGCGTTGCTGATGGTGCCGTGGGAGTTGACTCCGACCAGCCCGCCGACGTTGCCACGGCCCGAAACGCTCCCGGTGACAGAGGCGTTGCTGATGGTGCCTCCGTTGTATCCGACCAGCGCGCCGACGTAGTGCCTTCCGGACACGCTGGCGCTGACCAGCGCCAGGTCGCGGAGGGTCGCGGTGGCGCCGGCGAAGCCGAACAGGCCGACGTAGTCGTTGCCGGAATCGATGGTCAGCCCGGAGATCCTGTGGTTCGCGCCGCTCAGGCTGCCGGTGAAGGCGGCGTTGCTGTCGCCGACCGGGGAGAAGCCGGCGCTGCTCCACGTCCCGCTGGCATTGCTGCCGGCGGTCTGGCTGGCATCGATGTCGGCGGACAGGCTGTAGCTGGCCGCCCGGTTGTACGCCATCAGCTGCAACTGGTGCGCGTTGGCGATGCTGGTGCTGTACTCGCTGGCCAGGAAGGGGCGCGTCTGCCCCTCGAGCATGATCCAGGCCGGGTTGCCGGCGCCATCGCTGGCGACGTAGACGTCGCTGGTACCGGCGAGCAGCGACCAGGTGCCGAGATTGCCGTAGCTGCTGTGGTTGTAGCGGTTGCCGCTGCCGACGCTGGTCAGACTGGTAACGCTGCCGCCGTTGCCGTTTCCGATGGCATTGGCCTGGCCGGTGCTGTCGACGTCCCAGGACGCATTGCTGACGCTGCCGGTATTGGCGCCGATCAGCCCGCCGACGTAGGAGCTGCCTGAAACGCTACCGGTGGCATAGGCGTTGTTGATGGTGCCTTGGGAGTTGACTCCGACCAGCCCGCCGGCGAAGTCCCTGCCCGAAACACTACCGGTGGCATAGGCGCTAATGATGGTGCCGAGGTTGTTGAATCCAACCAGCCCGCCAACGTAGGAGGTGCCCGAAACGCTCCCGGTGGCATAGGCATTGCTGATGGTGCCTCTGTTGTATCCGACCAGCCCACCAACGTAGGAGGTGCCCGAAACGCTCCCGGTGGTATAGGCGTTGCTGATGGTGCCACCGTTCCACCCGATCAGCCCGCCGACGTAGTAGTTGGTGCCCGACACGCTCCCGGTGGCATAGGCGTTGCTGATGGTGCCATCGTTCCATCCGACCAGCCCGCCGACGTAGCTGCCGGTGCCCGATACGCTCCCGGTGGCATAGGCGTTGCTGATGGTGCCGCTGTTCATTCCGACTAGGCCGCCGACATAGTCGGTAGCCGACACGCTCCCGGTGGCATAGGCATTGCTGATGGTGCCTCTGTTGTATCCGACCAGCGCGCCGACGTAGTGCCTTCCGGACACGCTGGCGTTGACCAGCGCCAGATCGCGGAGGATCGCGGTGGGGTCGACGTAGCCGAACAGGCCGACGTAGTCGTTGCCGGAATCGATGGTCAGATCGCGGATGCTATGGCCCATGCCGGCGAAGGTACCGCTGAAACGCGATGAAGATGAGTAAGATCCTATCAACGCCGAGTTATAGGTCGTCCCCACCGCCTCCAGATCCTGAGCCAATGCATAGTTGCCGCCGAGACCCTGGGTATTGATGGCCTGGAGATCCGCCAGGCTATGCAGCAGGCCGTAGCCCTGGCCATTGATGCTCAGGCTGGCAGTGGTGCCGCTCAGGGTGACCGGGGCGCTGACGTGGTAGTCGCTGCCGGCGGTCGCGCTGCCGTTCTGGATGTAGCCACCATAGTTGAGCGCCAGGCCCGCGCTGGCGCCGGTGGCGGTGATGGGCGCATTCAGATAGAGATCGCCATGGGCGTTCAGGGTCAGGGTGGTGTCGGCGCTCCAGCTGACCGCCGAATTCACGCTGAGCGTGCCCGTATCGCTGCCGTTGCTGCTGCTGACGGTCTGCAGGGTGACGTTGCCGTTCTGCAGGTTGGCCGCCAGGGTGCTGGCGCCGATGCCGCTGTCGCTCTGGGCTGTCGTGCCCGCGCTGACGGTGAAGTCGGTGGGATCGAGCAGCCAGGTGCCGCTCTTGCCTTGGGTGGCCTTGGTGGTGATATGGGTGCCGTCGGCCACCTGGACATGGGCACCGGAGGTCTCGACGAAGCCGCCGTTGCCCGTGGTGGGCGCGCTGGCATCCAGGGTGCCGGCGACCTGCACGGTGCCGCCGTCGAAACCACCGAGCAGCTCGATCTTGCCGCCACGCTCGGCCAGGGTCTGGGCCTCGATCACCCCGCTGTTGTTGACCACGGTCTTGAGCAGAGCCTCGCCGGCGTGGGCGGTGAGCAGCACCTGCCCACCGTTGGCGCGGATCAGCTCGCGGTTCTCCGCCAGGGCGTCGGCGGTGGCCTCATCCACCTTGACGCTGAGCAGGCCATCGCCGGCGAAGTCCAAGGTCATGGCCTGGCCGGCGGCCAGGGCCACGCTGCCGCCGTTGGCGACGATCACGCCCTGGTTGCTGACCTGGCCGCCGAGCAGGGCTACGGCGCCGCCGTTCTTGGCGTTGAGACTGCCCTGGTTGAGCACCGATTTCGGCGTGCCCTGGCTCTTGAAACGATAGCGGCCTTGTTCGAAATCGCTGTTGGCGATGTCCAGGGTGGAAGCCACCAGGCCGCCGACGTTCACGCTGGCGCCCTGGCCGAAGAGGATGCCGTTGGGGTTGACCAGGAACACCCGGCCATTGGCCTCCAGGTTGCCGAGGATGCGCGAGGCGTCCTGGCCCACCACCCGGTTGAGGGCCACGGCCTGGCTGGAAGGCTGGTGGAAGGTCACGCCATGGCCAGTGCCGATGTCGAAGCTCTGCCAGTCGATGGCCAGGTTGGGGCTGGTCTGGTCGACGGTGAGCTGCTGGCCAGTGCTGGAAAGGTGCCCGCTACCGGAGACCACCGTCCCGCCGCTGGGCAGGTTCGCCGCCCCGGCACCCAGGGGCGCCAGCAGCAGGAGCCCTACCGCCCGGCCACTGCCGCGCTTGCCGCCACTCTTGGCCAGTTCGCTGGTGACCACCCAGATTTGCAGGCTATAGCTCCAGAGGGTGCGGAAGATACGGTTCATGGCGGCTGTCCTCGCGGAGCGCTAGGTGGCATCAGGTCGCGGCGCGGATAGCGGCGACCCGGGGTGGCGTCTGGGTCCTGGTACGCACGCGGCCCATGAGGCGCTGGTCTGACGGTGCGTAAGGCACCTTCGATCAGGTGTGATGAACGGCGCGCCAGGCATCGAGCCCAGGCCTGCGTGAGAGGCCGCTCACAGGTCTGGCTACCTTAGGGATGCTGCCCGTCGCCGCCTATAGTCCATTTGGACCGGTTTGGAACCCTTGAGCGTCAGCGTGGTCGCGTCTAGATTGCGGGAATGGACAAGCCAACTACCCTGCTCCTCATCGACGACCACGCCCTGTTCCGCTCCGGTATCGCCCTGGTACTGGCGGCGGGCCTGCCCCAGGTCACCATCGAGGAAGCCTGCTCGCTCGAAGACGCCTTGCACCTGGAGGAGGTGGAGCCGCAGCTGGTGTTGCTCGACGTCCAGCTCCAGGGAGCCAGCGGGCTGGAGGGCATCGCGGCCATCCGCGAGAAATGGCCGCAGGTGAAGATCGTCATGGTGTCGGCCTTCGATCTGTCGGAAGTGGTGCGCGAAGCGGTACGGCGGGGAGCGCTGGAGTTCATCTCCAAGACCGAACAGCCCGAACGGCTGTTGCAGAAGATCCGGGCCCTGCTCGACGGTGTGCTTCCCGAGGGACCGGCACTGGCGGGCGACCAGCCCCGGCTGACGCCACGCCAGATCGAGGTACTCGAGTTGGTGAGCCAGGGGTTGTCGAACAAGATGATCGGCCGCCGCCTGAATCTATCCGAGCACACGGTGCGCGGCCACGTCCAGGCGCTGCTCGCCACGCTGCGGGTGGCCAGCCGGGCCGAAGCCACCTACGCCGCGCGCCGGCTGGGCCTGATTCTTTGACCGATGAGGGCCGGATCCAGAGCGAGCGGCTCCGGCTGATCCTCCAAGGGATCGATCAGTCGCTGTGGGTCGGCATCCTCTTGTCGACGCTGTTGTTCGGCGTCTTTCTGGTGACCGGGCGCTCGAGGGCTGACGACGCCTGGCCGCTGACCGCCAGCCAATTGCCGTTGGCGCTATGGTACCTGGCGTTTCTCGCCTGCCGCTTCTTCCAGGTCGGCTACTGCCGGCGTCGGCTACGGCAGCCGCCGGACCAGGCCACGATCACGCCGACGGTGCGCGTGCTGGTGCTCAGCAAGCTGGCGGAGGGCCTGATCTGGGGCTCGCTGGCCTGGATCGGCCTGCGCGACGGCGTCCCGGCCAGTTCCATCGCCCTGCTGCTGGCCTTGATGGCGGCGATCAGCAGCAATGCGGTGTCCATGCTTTCACCGATTCTCCGGCTCTACCTGAGCCTGATGCTCCCCATGCTGTCCTTGACCATGCTGCGGCTGATGCTACTAGACGAGCTGACCTATAGGGCCATTGGCGTCTGCTGCCTGCTCTATGTGATCGGACAGTACGGCCAGGCCCGGCTGGTCGGTGGCGGGATCAACACCACCATCCGGCTGCGCTTCGAAAACCTCGACCTGATCGAGCGTCTGCAGCACGAGAGTCAGATGGCCAGCGCCGCGCGCGAAGCGGCCGAGCAGGCCAACGAGGCCAAGTCGCGCTTCCTGGCCGCCGCCAGTCACGACCTGCGGCAACCCATCCATGCCCAGGGGCTGTTCCTGGAAGCGCTGTCCTACAGCCGTCTGGACGAGCACCAGCACCAGGTCCTGGCCAGTGCCAAGGCGGCTGGCCTGGCGTCGGCGGACATGCTCAACACCCTGCTGGACTTCTCCCGCATCGAGGCTGGGGTGGTGCAGCCCAGTGTGCAGCCCGTGGATCTGCACAGCCTCTTTTGCAAGATGGAGCTGGATCTGGCCCCGCAGGCGGATGCCAGGGGACTCATCTACCGCTGTCGCGAGACCGAACTGCAGATCCTCTCCGATCCGGCGCTGCTGGAGCTGATCCTGCGCAATCTGATTACCAACGCCATTCGCTACACGGAGCGTGGCGGGCTGCTGATCGCCGCGCGACGACGGCGCAGCCATGCCATCCTCGAGGTCGTGGATACCGGGATCGGCATCGCCGCGGACCAGCAGCGGGAAATCTTTCGCGAGTTCCATCAACTGGGCAACAGCGAGCGCGACCGCCGCAAGGGCCTGGGGCTGGGCCTGGCCATCGTCGAGGGCCTGGCACGTTCCCTGGGCCATCGCCTGACCCTGGTGTCACGGGTGGGCCGCGGCAGTACCTTTCGCCTGGAGGTGCCAATCGCGCCCTTGCAGCCCCTGGCGCCCTATCCGGACCGACCGCCTCCGGACACGGACACGGCGCTGCAGGTCCGCGGCTGCATCCTGGTGGTGGACGACGACGAGGCCATTCGGCTCGGTATGCAGCAGTTGCTGGAAAGCTGGGGCTGCACCTGCGTGGTGGCCGAGTCCTATGACGCGGCGGTCGCCCTGCCCTGGCGCGCGGCACCAACCATGATCATCTGTGACTATCGACTGCGTGATCAGCAGACCGGGGCACAGGTCATCCGCGCCTTGCGCGAGCATTTCGCCCGCGAGCTCCCGGCCCTGTTGATTACCGGCGACACGGCTCCCGAGCGCCTGAGCGAGGCAGCCTCCAGCGGCATTCCCCTGCTGCACAAGCCGGTGACCGCCAAGGACTTGCGGCGGGCACTGGGCGCGCTGTCATGACAGGCTTCAGTGCCCGCCAGCGCGGCCCGGACCAGCAGCTCAGCCCTGCTGGAACACCAGCACCTTGAGCCCACCCTCGGGGTCTTCGTCGGCGAATTCCGGCGGGTTGGCCAGGCGCTCGACGAAGGCCAGGCTCGGTGCCTCCTGGGCCATGCCGGCAATGAGGAAGTCCGCGCCTACCCCGGGGTCGTTGACACAGGCCAGTACCCGGCCACCGGGGGTGAGCAGTTCCGGTAGCCGGCGCAGGATGCGGGCGTAGTCCTTGGTCAGGGCGAAACTGCCCTGCTGGAAGCTGGGTGGATCGACGATCACCAGGTCGTAGGGGCCGAGCTTGCGCACCTTGCCCCAGGACTTGAACAACTCGTGCCCGAGAAAACTGACCTTGCCGAGGTCGTGGCCGTTGAGTCGGTGGTTCTCCCGCCCACGGGTCAGGGGACCGCGGGCCATGTCCAGATTGACCACCTGGCTCGCGCCGCCGGCCAGGGCGGCCACCGAGAAGCCACAGGTGTAGGCGAAGAGGTTGAGGATGCGCAGACCGGCGGCCTGCTCGCGCACCCAGCGGCGGCCCAGGCGCATGTCGAGGAACAGCCCCATGTTCTGGTGGCGAGTGAGGTCCAGGCCGAATTTCAGGCCATCTTCGTGGATGACGTGCTCGCCCACCGGCGCCCCGATCAGTGCCTCGCTGGCGGCGTCCTGGCGATAGCGGTGCTGCAGCAGCAGGCTGCGCGCGCCGCTGGCGGCCCATGCGGGGGTAGCCGCCAGCGCCCTCAGGGTATCGCGCAGGGCCTCCAATTCGTCGACCGGCAATTCGCGAAACAGGCAGACCCGTACCACCCCTTCCAGCCAATCGACGGTGAGCTGCTCGAGCCCCGGCAGGAGCCGGCCGCGGCCATGGATCAGCCGGCGGGCTTCGCCCGGCGGCGCGGCCAGGGCCTTGGTCAAGAGATCGGTCAGGGTGGCGAGAGTGGAGATATTCATGCAGGCGCGCCGGTCAGGGCGCGCCAGGGTAGCGGAAAGTAGCGCGGACGTCCGCTCCCCTCTTGAGCCTGCACAAAGGCTCAAGAACTAGCGCCAAGCAACGCCTTTCCAGCGCCGTTTGGCCAACACGCAGCAGACTTTGAGCAGGCTCTCAGGTCGCGTCCGCGTGACTGACCACCCCCTTGATCAGCACGGCCAGGGCGGCGATACCCGCCGGCAAGAGCAGCGCGGTGAGCACCTGGGTGAAGGTCCAGCCCAGGCCCAGCAGGGTCGCGCCCATCCAGGCGCCGGTGATGGCGCCGAAGCGGCCGATGCCGAGCATCCAGGACACCCCGGTGGCGCGGCCATGAGTCGGGTAGTAGCGCGCCGCCAGGGATGGCATGGCGGACTGGGCGCCGTTGATGCACATGCCGGCCACCAGCACCAGGGTGGCGACCAGGGCGACCTGTCCCAGGCTCTGGCCGACACAGTAAGCGAAGATGCCGGCCAGGGCATAGAACAGGCCGATCACCTTGTGCGGATTGAACCTGTCCATGGCCCAGCCGACGAACACCGCGCTGAGCACCCCACCGAACTGGAACAGCGCGCCGATCAGGGCGGCCTGCTCCAGGCTGGCGCCAGCGTCGCGCATCAACGTCGGCAGCCAACTGGTGAGCAGGTAGACGATCACCAGGCCCATGAAATAGGTCAGCCACAGCAGCAGGGTGCCGGCGCTGAAGGTGCGGTTGAAGATCACCGCGAAGACGTTGCCGGCCTTGACCGTCTTCTGCTCGGGCACCACGAAGTGGCGCGCCTCGGCGGCCTCACGGCCAATGGGCACCAGCACCCGGCGGATGCGCTCGGCGCTCTTGCCGTGCACCACCAGGTAGCGCGCCGACTCCGGCAGCCAGAGCAGCAGCACCACGGCCAGGGCCAGGGGCAGCACGCCGCCCAGCACCAGCAGGCTGTGCCAGCCATAGGCCGGGATCATCCAGGCCGAGACGAAGCCGCCACCGGCCATGCCCAGGTTGAAGCCGCAGAACATGCTGGTCACCAGCAGCGACTTGAGTCGTTCGGGGGTGTATTCCGAGAGCAGCGTGGTGGCGTTGGGCATGGCGGCGCCCAGGCCCAGACCGGTGAGGAATCTCAGGATCACCAACTGGTCGAGGTTGGCGCTGAAGGCCGACAGCAGGCTGAAGCCACCGAAGATGAAGGTGGCGACCACCAGTACGCCCTTGCGCCCGAAGCGATCCGCCAGCGGACCGGAGAACAGGGCGCCGAAGACCATGCCGCCGAGGGCGGCGCTCATCACCGGCCCGAGGCTGGCGCGTGGAATGCCCCACTCCACCGACAGCGCGGGGGCGATGAAGCCCATGGCGGCGGTATCCAGGCCGTCGAGGAAGACGATCAAAAAGCACAGGGCGACGATGCGCCACTGGTAGCTGGAGAGTGCCTGGCGATTGATGAATTGCTGGACGTCCAGGGTACCGGTCACGGCCGGCGCGGGACTGCCGGCCAGGGGTAAGGTGGCGGATTCGAAGGTTTGGGTCATGGCGAGGCGCTCGTTGTTGTTATGGCGTCAGACGACGCTCGCCAGACCTTAAGCTCCTCACCAATCCGCTGACAATTCGATTATCGGCTAGCTAATCGATAATCGACCACTTTTACCTGACCGGTCAGTCTCAGGCGGGTTGCAAGGACCAGCCCAGCCAGCGCCGGGCCTCGCGCACGTCGCTCAAAAGGTCGTGCTGCCAGAGCCAGTCGAAGCGCTGGGCCAGGGTCTGACCGAGGCGGGCTTCGTCGTCGCCCATGGTCCTATCGCGGTACTCGTAGAGCTCGCCGGCTTCCCAGGAGGTGCGCTGGGTGCGGCAGGCACGCGGCAGGCGCCAGCGCTCGTAGGCCTCCAGTACCCGCTCGAGATTGCCGCTGTCCAATTGCGGATCGATCAGCAGCTCGCGCAGGAACCAGGCGTCTTCCAAGCCCTGGCCGGCACCTGCGCCCTGGTGCGGCAGCATGGCGTGGGCGGCGTCGCCGAGCAGCGCGGCGCGGCCGTGCACGTAGTGCGGCAGTTCCTCGATATCGTGCAGCGCCCAGAGCGTCGGCGACGCGATGGATTCCACCAGGGTCCGGGCCGCCAGGCCCCAATCGGCAAAGGCGGCACCGACCTCGGCGCGACTGGCGTTGCGTACCCAGGGCTGGTCCGCCGGCCAGACCGCCGAGCGTGGCTGGGCGGTGAGGAAGGCGACGATGTTGAGGATCCGCCCCTGCTTGATGGGAAACGTGAGGATATGGCCGTCCTGGGCCAGGTACATCTGCGGCACGTCGAGCAGGTGCTGGTCGAGCCCGGCCGTACGAAAGCGCTCGCGCAGCAGGTCGCGCTCCACCAGGCCACGGTAGGCGACGCTGCCGGTGAAGCGCGGGCCCGGATCGCCCAGGCCATGCCCGGCAAGGACCGGCGCGCGCAGGCCGGACTTGATGCCATCGGCGGCCAGCACCAGGTCGCAGCGGTGGGTGGTGCCATCGGTGAAGCTCAGGGTGGCCCCCGTGGCGTCCTGCGTCAGGCCGCAGGCACGCTTGCCGAACACCGCCATGCCGTCGGGCAAGCGGCGCGCCAGGGCGTCGAGGAAGTCGGCGCGGTGGATGGAGGACTGGCCAACCCCGGGGGCCAAGGTGGCGCCCAGGTAGCTGGCGTCGCTGCCGCGGCGCCATTCGAACCAGACGTCCTGCCAGGGCTCGGGGGTGCGGTCGGCCAGGGCCTGGTAGGGCTCGGCCATGCCCAGCCCGGCCAGGGCGCGCACGGCATTGGCGCCGAAGGAGACGCCAGCGCCGATCTCGCCGAAGGCGGGCGCGGATTCGAACAGGGTGACCTTGAGGTGCGGGGCGTCCTTGAGGCCGAGGGCCAGGCCGACGCCGGCGATGCCACCACCGACGATGGCGATGTTGAGGGGAGCGTTCATGGGATTTCCTCGTCAAGTGCCTGCGCTAGTCGCGAGCCGCCAGGTGGATGGCCTGGGCCAAGGCCTCGGGCCGGGTGAAGAGCACCTCGTGGCTGCCGGCCAGGGATACCAGGCGATAGCCGCCCAGCCGCTCGCTCAGGCGCGGATGCCAGCCGTACTGGCCGGGCGGTAGGGCCACGTCGTCCTGGGCGTAGAGCCAGCTGCGCGGGATCGGCAGGCCGTCGAAGGTCTTCAGCGGCACGGCGTCGAAGTGACTGCGCGCCGGGGTCGGGGTGAGGTATTCGGCGTAGACCGCCTGGGCCTGTTCCAGGCTGGCGTCACCGATGAAGGCATCGCGGAACACCGGGAAGGGCAGCATGATGCCGCCATCGGGCTGCTCCAACTGGCGCCACAGGGCCTGGTAGTGCGGTGGCACCAGGTCGAACAGGGCCTCGCCATCGCGCAGTACGAAGGCGTTGTGGAACACCAGGCGCTTGAGTCGCGCGGTCTCGATCTCGGCCAGGCGCTGCAGCACGGTGCCGCCCCAGCTGTGACCGAGGGCGACCACGTCGCGCAGGTCATGGCGGCGCACGTAGTCGACCAGGGAGTCCACGCAATCGGCGTGACTGGCCGCAAGATCCGCGCCGTGGCCATGACCGGCCAGGGTCGGGGCATGCACCTCGGCGCCCTGGGCGCGCAGGGCCTGGGCGACGCCGTCCCAGGCGCGACCGTCGTGCCAGGAACCATGGATCAGCAGGTAGGTAGTGGTCATGGTGTCGTCCTCTTAGAAGCGGTAGCCAATGCCGAGATTGAGATAGCTGACGTCGGTGCCGACGCTGACACCCTGGCTGGCGTCTCTGCCTTTCAAGCGATCGTTGACGGCGTAGAGATAGCTGCCGGTGACTTCCCAGCCGTTGCCCAGCCGGTAGCTGGCGCCAAGGCTGTAGTGGTCGTACTGGGCCAGCGGTGCCAGGGTGGCGAAGGTGGTTTCGCTGTTGGGAATGAAGTGATTGGAAAAGGAGGCGCCGGCGCGCAGCGTCCATCGTTCGTTCAGCGCGTAGCTGGCGCCGAATCTCAGGATCTTCTGGTCGCGCCAGCCGAAGCCGGGACCGTCGCTGGCGCCCAGGGGACCGCCCTCGGTCAGGCGATTGCCGTAGGCGCGCTCGCCGGACCAGTCGATCCACAGGGCATCGGCGGCCAGGGTCAGCTGGGGCGTGGCCTTGAATGCCAGGCCGACGCCGGCCTGCTGCGGCAGGTTCAGGCGACCGTCCGGCAAGAGGCCGCGATAGCGCTCCAGGCGCTGGAACCACAGCGGGCTGGCGTAACTGACACCCAGGCTCAGGCGCTCGCTCAGGGCACCCTGGTAGCCCAGGGCGAAGCCGCCGCCATAGGCCTTGTCGGTCCCTGGACTGGCGAAGCCGAAGCCTTCCAGCCCGGCGATCTCCAGGCGTTGATAGGCCAGTCGTGGCGAGAAACCGACATAGTGACCCGGGGCCAGGCGCCAGGTGACGGTGGGCGCCAGCACCACCTGCTGCAGGCTGGACTTGAGGTCGTGGGTGCCGAACACCGGCTCGCCGTAGTCCAGGGCGATGCCCTGGCCGAACACCGAGAGACCGGCGCTCAGATCCTCGTTGATGACCCGGTTGAAGCCGCCGGTGGGCACGGCCACCACGGCGTTGTCGGCGTAGTGGTTGCTGCCGACTTCGGTACGGATCGGTGCCCGCAGCAGGGTCAGGTCGGCGTCGAAGCGATCACCCAGCAGGGCCATGCCGGCCGGGTTGTTGGCGGAGGCGGCGGCATCCTGCGGCAGGGCGATGGACACCCCGGCCATGCCCATGGCCTTCGCACCATAGGCGGGCAGTTGGACGCCATTGTTGGCCTGGGCCGGCAGGCTGACTCCCAGGCCGAGGAGCAAGGCGGAGACGACGGGCAAAGCCGTGCCGGTGGATAACGCGAAAGGCTTGGACATGGCGGTGCGCTCGAGTTGTTGTTGTAGGAGCGTTGTCGCTGGGCGGGACGTCTTGCGTCCCTGGTGTCCATGCTCGCCCTACCGCACCCCTGCCACTATCCCGCCACTGTGCTGGACTATCCGCCTACTGCCGTCTGACTCGCGCGTCCGCGCCAGGTCGCCGAGGGCGTTTCTCCGAAGCGCGTCCGGTACTGCTGGGCGAAGCGTCCCAGGTGCAGGAAGCCGTGGGCCAGGGCCACCTCGGTCACGCTGCGCGCGCTCGCCTGGGGATCGAGCAGCATCTGGCGGACCCGCTCCAGCCGAAGTCGCCGCACGAACTCCAGCGGCGCGCAGCCGACCTCGCGCTGGAACAGGCTGAACAAGGCCCGCTCGCTGAGGTGCGCCTGGGCCGCCAGCTGGCGCGGCGAGAGTTCTTCGTCCAGATGCGCCTCTATGTGCTCCACCAATTGGGCGAAGCGGCTGCAGGGTTCGCTCCTGCTCGCCGGCGCGGCCAGGTTGCTCGGCAATTGCAGCAGCAGCTTGCTCGCCAGGATCTGCAGGTAGGGCTCGTGAAAGCCTCCGGGCAGCGCCGCCTCGGCCTCGTGGCAGATCAGGCTGAGCAGGTCGAGGATGTCGCTCGAGGGACGCTGGGCCTGGGGCCGGATGAACCGGATGCCAGCGCTCGGCAACACCCAGCCGCGGGCCTGGCAGACCCGCTCCAACAAGCTCGCCGGCAGCTTGACGATGAATTTCTCGCAGTCGTCGGAATAGACCAGATCCACCGGCTCGTTGGGATTGAGCAGCATCAGCTCGCCGGAGCCGTAGCAGCGCGCGCCGTCACGGCCCTGCCACAGGCAGCGACCGCGCAAGAGGATCTGCAGGTGATAGAGCTCGTCGAGCGCGGGGGCCAGGATGCGCACCTGGCCGGCATAGTGCAGCCGACAGAGATCGAGGGCGGCGAAATGGCGATGGGCGAGACTGGCCCGCGCGGTGGTGTCGCGGCCGATCTGCAGGCGATGGCTACCAAGGTGGCGACCGACGTACTCCGAGACCTGACCGGGCGCACAGGCGGCGAAGACCTGGCTGCCCTCACTCAGCAAGACCCTGTCCATGGCGATACTCCTGGCAGTTTGTTGTTATGCCGCCAGCATGCGCAGCCGCTCTGGAATCTGTCCAATACCGCCGAAGTGGGCCTTCCATACCCCCTGGGTATGGCGCTTCACCGCGTCAGACATTGGCCACGGCGCCGCGGCCAAACAGCCGTCCGCGCCACCGACGACCGCCAGGGCCGTTCACGGCGAGTTGCCACTAGTACAGAAGCACTGGCTGTACACCCGTACTATTCGTCGCTGCAGAGCGGCTCCAGATACTTCCCGCGCTGGCTACCGGCCGGTCAGGAAAGGTCGAGGTGGTGACAGCGGTCGCCACCACCCTGGCACCCATGGAGTCTCTGGAGTCGTTATGAAGCCCCTATTCAAACAATCCCCGCTCGCCTTCGCCATCTCCCTGGCGCTACTGCCACCGGCCCACGCGGCCGACTACGTACTGAGCACCGGTCAGCAGACCTGGAGCAGTGATCAAACGGTCAATGGCGCGGTGGTGGTCAAGCCGGGCAACGGTGACACCGCCAGCCTCACCATCAACAACGGCGCGACCGTGACCAGCCAGGGCGGCCAGGTCAGCAGCGCCTCCAACACCTCCGCCGCCAACGTCGGCCAAGGCAACATCCTGGTGGATGGCAGCGGGACCAAATGGAATACCGGAACGGGGAATTCGCTCCTGGTCGGCAGTAATGGCCGGGGCAAACTCACCATCAGCAATGGTGCCCAGGTGTCGGCGGGCACCGTGCAACTGAGTGACAACGGCAGTACCGGCAACGCGGTTTCCCGCGCGGAACTGGTGGTGACCGGGCAGAACGCCCTACTCGACACCGTCAATGTCAAGGCCGGCGGGGTCTTTTTGTACGACTCGCGCATCACGGTCAGCAACGGTGGCCACATCAACAGCCAACAGGTCGCCATCGACTCGGTCACCCAGCTCTCGGGCAGCGGCAGCCGCTGGGACAACAGCGGAGCCTTCACCACCAAGAACGACCTCAGCCTGAGCGACGGCGCGGTGCTGACCAGCAACACCCTGGCGCTGGGCTCGGCGCACAACGATCGCAACACCCTGGTGAACGTCTCCGGCCAGGGCACGCGCCTGGCGGTGGCCCAGGACTTCACCCTCGGCACCACCAGTTCCAGCACCGTGCTGACACTGTCCAACGGCGCCCAGCTGAGCGCCGGCAACGGCCTGACCCTCGGCACCCTGACCGGCGTCAACACCGCCGCGAGCGGCGCCCTCAGCATCGGCGGCGGCGTGACGGTGGACGATGGCAGTACCGACTACGACTCCGTCACCGCCGGTACCGCCCAGGCCGCCGGGCAACTGGACCCCCAGACCGCCGTCCGCTTCGGTCCCGGCCGCGGTACCCTGGCCTTCAACCACACCGACAGCGGCCTGCAGTTCGGCAACAGCGTGGGCGGCCAGGGGCGGATCTACTCCTTCGCCGGGGACACTACGATGAGTGGCGATCTCTCAGGTTTCTCTGGCTCCGTCGTGGTACGCGGCGGCCGGCTGGTGCTCGCCGGGAACGTCGACCAGGTCAATCTGGGCGGCGCTTCCAGCTTCTCCCAGAGCTATTCGCGACTGAATGTCGGCAACGGCACCCTGGTGGTCAACGGCACCGTCGGTCGCACGCAATTCGGCACCTACACCAACAGCGCCCAGGTACTGGACGGTGGCGTGCTGGCGGGTAACGGCCAGGTGGGCAGCACCACGGTCGCCTCCGGCGGTACCCTCTCGCCCGGCGAAGGGGCCATCGGCACCCTGGCCATCCAGGGCAACCTGGACATGGCCGCCGGCTCGCGCTATGCCGCGGACATCGCCGGCAACGGCAGCGGCGACCGGATCAACGTCAGCGGTACCGCCACCCTGCGCGGCACCCAGGTCGCGGTGACCGCCCTGGACCCGCAGCAGAGCTACCAGAGCGGCCAGAGCTACACCCTGCTGCGCGCCCAGGGCGGCCTGGTCGACGGCGCCGCCCAGGGCACCGCCTATGCCCAGGCGGTGAGCAACTCGGCCTTCCTCGACGTAGCGCTGCAAAAGACCGACACCGACCTGAATCTGACCATCGCGCAGAAGAACAGCAATCCCGGCAATCCGTCGAATCCGGGCAACCCTTCGAACCCTGGCAATCCCTCGAATCCCGGTAATCCGTCGAACCCAGGTAACCCGTCCAATCCGGGCACTCCCGCGAACCCGGGCATCTTCCAGACCGTGATGGAAACCTCGAACCAGTGGAACACCGCCGGCGCCCTCGGCCAGCTGGCCCAGAGCGGCGACCCTCTGCGCCTGTACAACAACCTGCTGATCCTCGACGCCGCCAGTGCCCGGAGCGCCGCCGACCAGCTGTCCGGCGACTACCAGGCCAGCACCTCGACCGCCTTGATCGCCAACAGCCAGGTGGTCTCCGGCGTCCTCGGCAATCGTCTGCGCAGCCTGCTGGACCTGGGTTCGCTGCGCATGCCGGCCATGGCCCTCAACTTCCAGCCCGGCACCGCACCCGCGGAGAACGGCGCCTGGGTGCAACCCTTCGGCAACTGGACCCGCCTGGGCGGCCAGAACGGCGCCAGCGGCCTGCGGCAAGACACCGGTGGCGTGCTGATCGGTGCCGACGGCAGCTTCACCGAGGATTGGCGCGGCGGTATCTACGGCGGCTACAGCCGCTCGAACTTCAACGCCGACGATCGCGACGCCAGCGGCCACAGCGACAACTACCACCTCGGCCTCTACACCGGCGGCCAGATCGACGCCCTGCGCCTGAGCGCCGACCTGGGCTACACCTGGCATCGCCTCGAGAGCGAGCGCGACGTCGGCTTCGCCAGCTACAGCGATCGCCTCACCGGCAAGCGCAACGCCGAATCCCTGCAGGCCGGTGGCGAAGCGGCCTATCGCATCCCCTTCGGCCAGGTGGTAGTGGAGCCCTTCGCCGGGCTCTCCTATGTACATTTCGACGCCGCGGACCTGCATGAAAAAGGTGGCCCCGCCGCCCTGGATATCTCCAGCGACAAGCAGGACACCTTCTTCTCGACGCTGGGCACGCGAGTCACGGCCAATACCCGGGTGGCGAACCACGAGACCCAGTTCTATGGCTCGTTGGGCTGGCGCCGTGCCTACGGCGATCTGACACCCCGCAACGAGCAGTCCTTCGTCGGCGGTCCGAGCTTCGAGGTACAGGGCGTGCCCCAGGCACGTGACACTGCCGTGACCGAGCTCGGGGCGACGCTACGGGTGAATCGGCTGACCGACGTCGGGCTGTCCTACCAGGGGCAATTCGGCGACGACACTCGCTTCCACTCGGTGAATGCCGGGCTGACAGTGCGTTTCTAAGCCGAGGGTGGCTGAGTATCCGGCTAGTGGAACAACCGGGTGCTCAGCTCTTCACTGGCCGCCAGCAACACCGGGAGGAAACGTGTCTCCAACTCCTGGCGACTGACCCGACTGGCGTGGGTACCGACGTTGAGCGCCGCCAGCACCTGGCCGGCGGCATCTCTCAGGGGCACCGCCAGGGACCGCAGCCCCACTTCCAATTCCTGGTCGACGATCACGTAGCCCTGCTGCCGCACCTGGCCCAGGCACTCGATGAGCGCCGGCGGCTGGTAGAGGGTGCGACTGGTCTTGGCCTGCAGGTCGGCGTGCTCCAGGTAGTCGTGCAACGCGGCGTCGTCCAGCGCGGCGAGCAGGATGCGCCCCATGGAAGTGCAATAGGCCGGCAGGCGACTGCCGACGCTGAGGTCCACCGAAATCAGCCGCTGTGGCGTCGCCGAACGGGCGATGTAGAGGATCTCGTCGCCCTCCAGGGTGGCCATGGAGCAGGCTTCGTGCAGCTGTTCGCTGAGACGATCGAGCACTGGCTGGGCGGTGACCGCCAGCGGCGTGGACGACAGGTAGGCATGACCCAGGGTCAGCACCTTGGGCAGCAGCGAATAGGTGCGACCGTCGGTGGTGACGTAGCCCAGCTTCATCAGGGTATGCAGGCAGCGGCGTACCGCCGCGCGGGGGATCTCGGTGCGATGGCTGATCTGGGCGATGGTCAGCTGGCGCTTGCGCTCCTGGAAGGCATGGATGACCGCCAGGCCACGGGCCAGGGAGGTCATGAAATTCGGATCGCCGGTAAAGGCTTCGATGCGCTTGGCGGGTGAGGCAATGATGGGCGGCGCCGCCAGCGGCGGCAGGCCCGTGGCATGAGCGGTGCGGTTATCGTCCATCGGGCGGTCCTCGGCAGGCTTTTGACCGATTATCGAGCGAGGGGGCGATTATCGCAATGGCATTTAGCGGGGTGCCCGCAGACGACACGGCCAGCAAGGTGCATGCTGGAGGTTCGCCCCTGCCGTTGGGTACCTGCCGATGAAGACCCTGGAAGATCATCTCAGCCAGTACGCGAGCTACCACCGCGATCCCCGCAACATCGCCAGTCACTTTCCCGGCATCCTGCTGATCGTCCTGGCGGTAGCCATCCTGCTGTCGCGCCCGGCGCTGGTCGTCGGCGGCTGGCCACTATCGCCCGCGGTGGTACTCGCGAGCGCCGTGGCGCTCTTCTACCTGCGCCTGGATCGGCCCCTGGGACTGCTGATGACCGGCCTACTGGCCATGGCGCTCTGGCTGGGCGCCCTGCTGGCCGCCCGCAGCACTGCTATCTGGTTGGCCTGGGGCCTGGGCCTGTTCATCGTCGGCTGGGCCATCCAGTTCGTCGGCCATCACTACGAGGGGCGCAAGCCGGCCTTTCTCGACGACCTCGCCGGCCTGGCCATCGGCCCGCTGTTCATCGCCACCGAGGCAGTGTTCTGGCTGGGTGGCCGCCCGCAGCTCCGGCAGGCAATCGAAGAGCGGGCCGGCCCGGTGCGGCGCCGTCAGCCCAGCCGGTAGCGGATCGTCGGCCGGGCGTCAGGGCCGTCCAGCGTCACCTGCGCCTTCACGCCCCAGACCTGCTGGATCAGCTCTGCCGTCAGTACCTTGGCCGGCGTGCCCTCGGCCACCAGGCGGCCATCCTGGAGTACCGCCAGGCGGTTGCAGAACAGCGCAGCAAGGTTGAGGTCGTGGATGGCCAGCACGCAGGTGGCCGGCAGGCGACGGACCAGGTCGAGGATCTCCAGCTGGTGCTGGATATCGAGGTGGTTGGTAGGTTCGTCCAGCAGCAGCTCACTGGGTTCCTGGGCCAGGGCGCGAGCGATCTGGGCGCGCTGGCGTTCGCCGCCGGAGAGGCTGTGCCAGCGGCGGGCAGCCTTGTCGACCAGGCCCACCTGGGCCAGGGCGCGCTGGCAGACCTCGGCGTCACGAGCGCTCCAGGCGTCGAGCAGGCCGCGATGGGGAGTACGCCCGAGGCGCACCACCTCGGCCACCGAGAGATCGGCCTCGGTACCGGCCTGTTGTTCCACCAGGGCGACGCGGCGCGCCAGGTCGCGGCGGCGCACGTCAGGCAGCGGCGTCTCGTCGAGACTGACCGCGCCGTCCTCCGGCCGCCGTAGTCCGGCCAACAGCCGCAGCAGGCTGGACTTGCCCGAGCCGTTGGGGCCGAGCAGGCCGAGCACCCCGCCGGGTGGCACCCGCAGGGTCACTCCGCGCAGGATCGGCTGACCGCCGGCGCTCCAGGCCACGTCCTGCGCGACCAGGCTCATCTGACCTCCCGCGCGCGATAGAGGATGAAGGCGAAGGCCGGCGCACCCACCAGGGCAGTGACCACGCCGATGGGCAGGGTCTGCTTGGCCACCAGGGTGCGGGCGACGATGTCGGCCAGCACCATGAACAGGGCGCCGATCAGGGCGCAGGTGGGCAGCAGCCGGCCATGCCCCGGACCGACCAGGAAGCGCGCCACATGGGGAATCACCAGGCCGACGAAGCCCACCGCGCCGACCAGGCTGACCAGGCAGGCGGTGATCAGGCCGGTCACCGCCAACAGCAGCAGGCGCAGCGGTCCCACCGCCACGCCGAGGCTGGCGGCGGCGTCCTCGCCAAAGGCGAAGGCGTCCAGCGCCCGGGCGCAGGCCAGGCACACCAGCAGGCCACCCAGGACCACGGCACCGGCCAGCCAGACATCCGGCCAGCGCACCCCGGCCAGGCTGCCGAGCAACCAGAACATCACGCTGCGCGCCTGCTCGGCATTGGCCGCGGTGGCGACGATATAGGCGGTCAAGGCATTGAACAGCTGGGAGGCGGCCACCCCGGCGAGAATGATGCGGGTGCTGCCGCCGCTGCCGAGAAAGGGCAGCACCACGGCGAAGGCCAGCACCGCGCCGAGGAAGGCCCCCAGGGAGACGCCGAGCACCCCGCCGCCGATGCCCAGCAGCATCACCAGCACCGCGCCGGTGGAGGCGCCAGCCGACAGTCCCAGCACATAGGGTTCGGCCAGGGCGTTGCGCAGCAGCGCCTGGAGGATGGCGCCGGAGACCGCCAGGCCCGCGCCACAGCAGGCGGCCACCAGGGCGCGACTGAGGCGGTATTCCCAGACGATGCCCTGGACGATGCGCTCCACCGGATAGGGCCCCAGGCCAAGGCCGTTGGCGATGGCCTGCAGGCTGGTCAGGGGCGCGATGGGCATCTCGCCGAAGGACGCCGCCAGCACCACGCTGGCCGCCAGGGCCAGCACGGCGGCCAGGCCCAGCAGCCAACGCCAGGGCCGGGCGCCCTCGGCCGCCAGGGGCAGACTCATGGTTGCGGCTTGGTTAGCGCGGTGGACAGCGCTTCGAGCCCGTCCACCACCCGCAGCGAGGGGTTGAGCGTCGGGGCGTCCACCACCAGCAGGTGGTTCTCGCGTACCGCGCGCAGTTCGCGGGTCAGGGGATCGCTGCGCAGGAAGGCCAGCTTCTTGTCGACGTCATCGGCCGGGTAGAGACGGCGGTCCATGCGCGCCACCACGATATAGTCCGGGTCCAGGGCGGCAATGCGCTCCCAGCTCACTGCCGGCCACTCCTCGGCGCTGTCGACCACATTGCGCAGACCCAGGGCCCGGGCGATCCAGGCCGGTGCGCCGAGCGTGCCAGCGACCCAGGGATCCCCCTCCAGACGCGGGCTGGAGAACCAGAACAGCACCGAGCGGCCCTGGACGCCGGCGGCCTTGGCCTGCTCGCCAGCGGTGGCGATGCGACGGTCCAGTTCGGCAACCAGGTGCTCACCGGCCGGCTGCACATCGAGGATGGCGGCCAGTTCGTGCGCCTCGCGGGTCACCAGATTCATGTCGAAAGGCGCGCTACGGCTGCCGTCGCTGTTGGAGTCGGCGGTGACCGCCTTGCCTTCGCAATCGCTGGGCGCCACGTAGGCGGCGATGCCCAGCTTGGCGAAGCGCGGGAAGTCCGCCACCTCGCCGCCCGGGCCAACGTGATAGGTGTACTGCGCCGCCACCAGGTCCGGTCGGGTGCCGACCACGGCCTCGAAGCTGGGCGCATTGTCGGCCAGGCGCGGAATGCCCTTGCCGGCCTCCTGCAGATCCTTCGGCAGGGCGCCGAACCAGACCCCGGTACCCACCAGGCGTGGGCCCACGCCCAGGCGCAGCAGTAACTCGGTACTGGCCTGGCCGAGGCTGACCAGGCGCTGGGGCGCGCGCTCGAAGACCAGGTCGCGACCGCAGTTGTGCACGGTCAGCGGATAGCTCGTGGCGGCCTGGGCGGTGACGGCGGAAATGGACAGCAGGCCGGCTGCGAGGAGCGGCGAAAGGCGGCGAAGCATGGACTCTCCTTGGGATGACGCGTCCCTGGTGGCTGATAGACGTCCCCTGGCGAGGTCTGGCTCACTTCTTTCGAAGCTCACAGTGGCGCGACCGCGCCGGATTCTCACCGGCTTCTCGCCAAGGGATCTGAGGGGTCGCCGACGGTAGGCCAGCGGCGACAAGGTTTCAAGCACTAAATGTTACTTTATAACAATTCCGGATCGTACCAGCGTGGCGTATAGACCCATTCACCACCATCGGCCCGCGGAAAGCGGCGGGTATGGCTGGAGCCGAGGATCACCAGGGTGCGCGAATCCACCATCTCGCTGCGCAGGGCGCCGAGGCTGGTGTACTCGAGACCGCCACCGGGACGACCGACATCGCGGCCGAGGATCACCGGGGTGAGCGCCGGACGGCAACTGCGCAGGACGTCCAGCGCCCGGTCCAGCTGGTGCGGACGGGCCTTGGAGATGGGGTTGTAGAAGGCCATGGCCAGGTCCGCCGCGGCGGCCTGGCGCAGGCGCTGCTCGATCACCGACCAGGGCTTGAGATTGTCGGACAGGGAGATCAGGCAGAAGTCGTGGCCCAAGGGCGCCCCGGCCAGGGCGGCACTGGCCATGGCCGCGGTGATGCCCGGCAGGATCTCCAGTTCCACCGCCGCCCAGCGCGGGTCGTCGGCACCTTCCAGCACCTCCAGCACCGCGGCGGCCATGGCGAAGACACCGGGGTCGCCCGACGACACCATGACCACCTGGCGACCGCTGGCGGCCAGTTCGAAGGCATGGCGGGCGCGCTGCAATTCTTCGCGATTGTCGCTGGCATGGGCCAGTTGGTCCGGGCGCAGTGGGCCGGCCATCTTCACGTAGGTCGCGTAGCCGAGCACGTCCTGGGCCTGGTCCAGGGCGCGACGCACCACCGGTGCCAGGAGGTCGGCCGCACCGGGACCGAGGCCCACCACGCTGAGGCGTCCGCGAGGTTGGCCGAGGCGGTCGATCTCCAGCGGCGCCGGGTGCAGATACAAGGCGACACCCTCCTCCTGGGCTCGCATCACGGCCTGCCCAGCAAATTCAGGGGTGGTATTATTAACGAAGCGCAGTGGCAGGCTCAGGGCGTCGGCCAGCGCGGCCAGGCGCAGGTCGGTCATGTCCTCGGCGCGCGCCAACAGTCCTGCCATGGCGCCCGGGGCATAGCCGGCGCGGGCGAGTCGCTCGCTGACCGTGGCAGCGCTGGCATCGGCGCGCACCGCCACCAGCACGGCACGGGGATGGATCAGGAGGGTGTGGTCGTCGGTACTGGCCAGCGGCGAGACCAGGATGCGCTGGCGAGCGGCGGGATCACGCGCCAGGGGTACCTCGTCCAGCCAGGGCGCCTCGCCCTCGATGCGCACCGGTTCACCGGCCAGCAGATCGGCCACCCGGTGCTTGGCCACGTCGACGTCGGCCAGGGCATAGCCGACCGGCGGATCGAGCAGGCAGGTGCCGAATCTCAGCTCGCCACTGGTGGTAATGGCCGGGGCCACGTCCAGCAAGGTACTCAACTGACGGGCCAGGCGATTGGCGCCGGCCAGGCCGCCCAGCAGCGGCACCACGGCGCTGCCGTCCTCGGCCACGGCCAGCACCGGCGGCTCGGCGGTCTTGTCGTCCAGTAGGGGCGCCAGGGTACGGATGACGATGCCGGCGGCGCAGAGCACCACCAACGGCCGCTGCTGGCGATAGAGGTCACGCAGGTGGTCGCCGAAGGCACTGTAGCTGACATCGCCCTCGACCCGGCCGGTGAGGCCGTGCACCAGGCTGCCCGGCAGGCCGGCCTGCAAGCGGCGGGCAGTGGCCAGGGCGCCGGGTCCGAGGATGACGATGGCCGGGCTCAACCCTTCCATTTCACCCCCGGCACCACCACCAGCGAGAAATAGGGCGAAGCCATAGGCTCGACCTCGTCCAGCGCGATGATGCGCTGGTTGTCCATGGTGGCGCGCTCGATATAGCGGGCGCGCTGGTCCAGGCCCAGGTCACGCAGGACTTGGCGCACCTTGTCGAAGTTGCGGCCAAGCTTCATCACCACGGCGGCGTCGGCGCTGTGCAGACGCGCCTTGAGCTCGTCCGCGGAGAGCACCCCGGAGAGCACCGTGAGGGTCTGGTTGCGATAGACCAGCGGCAGGCCGAGCATGGCCACGCCGCCGAGCATGGAGCAGACCCCCGGCACCACCTGGGCCTCGTAGCGCTCGGCCAGGCGGTCGTGCAGGTACATGTAGGAACCGTAGAAGAAGGGATCACCCTCGCAGATCACCGCCACGTCGCGGCCGGCGTCCAGATGGTCGGCCACCTGGGCGGCAGCGGTGTCGTAGAAGTCGGCGATCACCGTCTCGTAGGACAGCGGCGGCGCCAGCCTCTCGGTGGTCACCGGATAGACCAACGGCAGGCGCTGCTGGCCGTCCAGCAGATAGCCCTCGATGACGCCATAGGCATTGCCGCCCTGGCCGACGTTGGCCTTGGCCTTGGCGACGAAGTAGGCCACCACCGGCGCGCCCTGTAGCAGCCGCAGGGCCTTGAGGGTGATGAGTTCCGGATCGCCCGGGCCAACGCCCAGGCCGAGCAGGCGGCCAGCCATCACTCCACCTCCGTGGCCAGGGCATTGACCGCCGCGGCGGCCATGGCACTGCCGCCCCGGCGGCCGCGGACGATGACGTAGGGCACGCCACGGCTGTCGGCGGCCAGGGCGTCCTTGGACTCCCTGGCGCCGACGAAGCCCACCGGCATGCCGAGGATCAGCGCCGGCTTGGGCGCCCCGGCGTCGAGCATCTCCAGCAGATAGAACAGTGCGGTGGGGGCGTTGCCGATCACCACCACGCTGCCGGCCAGGTAAGGCCGCCAGCGCTCCAGGGCCACCGCCGAGCGGGTGTTGCCCCGCTCGATGGCCAGCTCACGGATGCCCTCGTCATGCAGGGTGCAGATGACCCGGTTATCCGCCGGCAGCCGGGTGCGGGTGACGCCCTCGGCGACCATGCGCGCATCGCAGAGGATGGGCGCGCCGGCCGCCAGGGCCGCGCGACCGGCTGCGCCGGCACCCGGGGAAAAGGCCAGGTCCTGGACCACGTCGACCATGCCGCAGGCGTGGATCACCCGCACGGCGAGCTTTTCCAGGTCGGCGGGGACGGCCGAGAGATCGGCCTCGGCGCGGATGGTGGCGAAGGATTGGCGATAGATCGCCTGGTCGTCGCGTTCGTATTCAAGCATCACTAGGGCTCCGGGCCAGCCAGGCGGCGGCCTCGTCGAGAGAAAGGTGGGTGGCGCGCCGCTGGCCCGGACCGGGCTGGGTGGCGTCACGCACGAAGAGGTCATAGCGGCCGGGAGCCACCGCCAAGAGGGTGTGGGGTGCCTGGCCGGCCAGGGCGCAACTGCGTGGGCAACCGGAGAGATGCACCTCGACGTCCGCGGGCAGCCGTTCGGCCAGGCGCAGGGCATCGCCCTTGGTGTCGGCCTGGCCCTTGGCGCAGCCTGAGCTGCCGGTGCAGGCGATCAGCCGGGCCAGGGGCGCGACGGGATCGGTGGTCAGGTCCAAGCTGGCCAGGGCCGTGAGCAGCTCGGGCGCCTGGTCGACAGGCACATCGGGTAGCAGCAGGCCCTGCCAGGGGGTGAGGTGCAATTCACCGTTGCCCAGTCGCTCTGCCAGGTCGGCGACCCTGGCCAGGCTCGTGGCTGGCAATCGCCCCAGGGCGGGTTGGGCGCCAATCCAATGGAAGCCGGCTTGGCGCTGCGGATGACTACCCAGGCGCTGCGCGGTTGCGGCCGGCACGCGTGGGCTGGGCGGAACCGGCAGCAGGTCCAACCCCGCCAGCAGTTCCTCGGCCGGATGCTGCGCCAGCAACTGGCGCATGCGGTGCTGCTCGGAGTTGGCCAGGTCGAGGAAGCGATGCAGCAGCAGCGCCATTGTCGCTACCTCGCGCCCCAGTGGAATCAGGCCCAGAGGCCCATCCAGCGGAGTACCGGCAAGCCCGAGCGCATAGCCTTCAGGGCACGCCGACAGCCAGACATCATGGGGATGGTCGAGCCGGGCCAGGGCTTCGCCGCCGTCCAGTTGTAGGGCGAACTTGGGCGACAGGCCATGCAGCCGGCGATCGCCTTCCAGCAGGGCGAGCAGGTCGGTAGCCAGGGGGCGGACGTCGCGCACCTGTTGCGGATCACGGCCCGCGGCGGGGCTGAGCAGCAGATTGCGCACGTCGTCGGCGGCCGGATCGGCTGGCCCCAGACCAGCGCCTTGCAACTCGGCCACCAGGGCCTCGGCCCCTTCCGGGCGCACGCCACGCAATTGCAGATTGGCTCTGTTGGTCAGCTCCAGCACGCCGCTGGCCCAAAGCTCGCTGGCAGTGGCGATGGCCCGCGCCTGGACGGCCGTCAGCCGGCCACCCGGCAACTTCACCCGGCACAGGCCACCATCGCGCGCGGGCACGATGCGCAGCAATCCCGGACAGGCCGAGGGCCGCGAGACGGTGGCGGAGGAGGACGGAGGATTCACAGGCGGAGGTCGGGCTGGACGGAGAAAGCCGCTATTATGCCCGCTTTGGCCGACCCCTTGAAAACGCCCGGTCGGCAGACGTTCGATGAGGTTTGTTCATGATTCCCTGGCTGACCGTGGTGGGTATCGGCGAAGACGGCTACCCAGGCCTCGGCAAGCAGGCCCGCCGCGCCCTGCTGGAGGCGCAGGTCGTCATCGGCGGCCCGCGCCACCTGGCCCTGCTGCCCCCCTGTATCCGCGCCAACCGCGAGCCCTGGCCGCAGCCCTTCGCCCTGGCCCCGGTGCTGGCCCGCCGCGGCACCCCGGTGTGCGTGCTGGCCAGCGGCGACCCCATGCTGTTCGGGGTCGGTGCGAGTCTTTCGCGCCAGTTGTCGGCCGACGAATTGCAGGTACTGCCAGCCCCCTCCTCCTACTCCCTCGCCGCCGCCCGACTGGGCTGGCCATTGCAGGAGGTGGCGCTACTGTCGGTGGTGGCCCGACCCCTGGCCGCCGTGGTGCGCCATCTGCATCCTGGTGCACGGTTGCTGGTGCTGAGCAATGACGGCCGCAGTCCCGCCGCCCTGGCCGCCCTGCTGGTGGAGCAAGGCTTCGGCGCCAGCCAGCTGCAGGTGCTGGAGCACCTGGGCGGCCCCCTGGAAAGACGGATCGCCGGCCGGGCCCAGGACTGGTCGTTGGCGGAAGCAGCCGCGCTCAATCTGGTCGCCATCGAGGTCCTGAGCGAGACCGGTGAGCCCGGTCTGCCGCTCACCCCCGGTCTACCAGACAGCGCCTATCGTCACGACGGTCAGTTGACCAAGAGAGACGTGCGCGCCGTGACCCTGGCGCGCCTGGCACCGCGACCGGGCGAACTGCTGTGGGACGTGGGCGCCGGCTGTGGCTCCATCGGCATCGAATGGGCACGCAGCCATCCCCGCTGCCGGGTGCTGGCCATCGAGGCCGACGCCGGACGCCAGGCCTATATCCTCCATAACCGCGATCACCTCGGCGCGCCCGCGCTGCAGCTGGTGGCCGGCCCGGCGCCGGAGGCCCTGGCCGGCCTGGCCAGCCCGGACGCCATCTTCATCGGCGGCGGCCTCACCGCGCCCGGGGTGCTGGACGCCTGCTGGGCCGCGCTGAAGCCCGGCGGACGCCTGGTCGCCAATGCCGTGACCCTGCAGACCGAGGCCGCCCTGGTGACCTTTCGCGAGCGCCACGGCGGCGACCTGACCCGCCTGCAGGTTGCCCAGGCCCAGCCGCTGGGCGCCTTCGACACCTGGCGCGCGGCGCTGCCTATCACCCTATTGGAGGTGGTCAAGTCGTGAATGTTGGTCTTGGCCCCCTCACCCCAGCCCTCTCCCCGTGGGGAGCGGGGGTGGTTGGATACGCCCTTTTCATCCATGAAGGTAGTGAGCGGCGCCTTGCCCCCTCACCCCAACCCTCTCCGCGTGGGGGAGAGGGGGTGGTTCGGTGGAGGGTTGGACGTCTGGCGTCCGGGCTGACGCCCACTGCGCTGCTCAACAGCGAGACTAGCCGTCCTGCTCCCCGACTCGACGCCAAGCACCGCTCTCCCTCCCCTCTCCCTCCGGGAGAGGGGCCGGGGGTGAGGGCGCGCCATGCCTAACCAAACCCTCGGCGCCCTGCTGGGAGCAACCCGGTGAAGATCCTCCTGCTCGGCGGCACCACCGAGGCCCTGGCCATCGCCCGCACGCTGCCGGCGGACGCCCTCTACAGCCTGGCCGGCCTCGGTCGCGTACCCCAGGACCTACCCTGCCCGGTGCGGGTCGGTGGCTACGGCGGCGCCGAGGGGCTGGCCGCCTTTCTTCGCCGTGAAGGCATCGACCTGCTGCTGGACGCTACCCATCCCTACGCCGCCCGGATCAGCGATAACGCCGCCCAGGCCGCGACCCGTGCCGGCATCCCCTGCTGGGCGCTACGCCGCCCCGGTTGGCAGGCCGGACCGAACGACGACTGGCGCGAAGTGGCCGACTGGACCGAGCTGCAGGCGGTCCTGGCACCCTTCGTCCGCCCCTTCTTCACCCTCGGGCGCGAACCCCTGGAACACCTGGGCGAGATCCCCGCCCAGCAGTTCTGGACCCTGCGCCTGCTCGACGACCACCCCGGTGCCGAGCGGGCGAGGATCATCGCCGACCGTGGCCCCTTCGCCCTGGAAGCCGAGCGCACGCTCTTCGCCGAGGGTGACTTCGACGTACTGATCAGCAAGAACAGCGGCAGCGCCGCTACCCAGCCCAAGCTGCAGGTGGCCCGCGAGCGTGGCCTGCCGGTGCTGATCCTGCGCCGCCCCGCTCTGCCCACCGTCGACCGTGAATTCGCTGGCGTCGCCGACCTGCTCGCCGCTCTCGCCGAGGAAACCCCATGACCGTCCATTTCATCGGCGCCGGCCCCGGCGATCCCGACCTCATCACCGTCAAGGGCCAGCGGCTGATCCGCCAGTGCCCGGTGATCCTCTATGCCGGTTCCCTGGTGCCGCCCGCGGTGCTGGAGGGTCATGGCGCCGAGACGGTGATCGACACCGCCCACCTGGACCTGGATACCATCGTCGGTCACCTGGCCGCCGCCCACGCCCGCGGCCAGGACGTGGCCCGGGTGCACTCCGGCGATCCCTCGCTGTACGGCGCCATCGGCGAGCAGATCCGCCGCCTGCAGGCACTGGGCATTCCCTACGCGATCGTCCCTGGCGTCACCGCCACCGCCGCCTGCGCCGCCCTGCTGGGCTGCGAACTGACCCTGCCCGGCGTCAGCCAGACGGTGATCCTCACCCGCTATGCCAGTCGCACGGCCATGCCGGAAGGCGAGGCGCTGGCCGACCTGGCGCGGCATCGCGCGACCCTGGCCATCCACCTCGGCGTCGGCCAGCTGGAGCGCATCGTCGCCGACCTCCTGCCGCACTATGGCCCCGCCTGCCCGGTGGCCATCGTCCACCGCGCCAGCTGGCCGGACCAGGACAGCGTCCGGGGCACCCTGGCCGACATCGTCGAACGGGCAAGTGACAAGGACTTCCGCCGCACGGCGCTGATCCTGGTCGGCGAGGTGCTGGCGCCGGGAGACTTCCAGGATTCCAAGCTGTATCGGCAGGGGCCGGGGTAGCCACCTTTGGGCTTATCGCGGCCATGGGCCGCTCCTACAAAAGCACCATGCTCTGTAGGAGCGGCCCATGGCCGCGATAGGCCGGGACCTCAATACCCCGCCCCACCCTCGCCACCGCTGACGATGGCCACCCCTGAACTGGTCCCCAGGCGGGTCGCGCCGGCCTCCAGCATGGCCAGGGCCGTGGCGCGGTCACGCACGCCACCGGAGGCCTTCACCCCCATTTCCGGCCCCACCTCTTCGCGCATCAGCCGCACGTCGTCCAGGGTCGCACCGCCATGGCCGAAACCGGTGGAGGTCTTGACGAAAGCCACCCCGAGATCGCGACAGATCCGGCAGGCCTGGCGCTTCTGCTCATCGTCGAGCAGACCGGTTTCCAGGATCACCTTGAGCGGCACCTCACCACAGGCGGCCAACACCTCGGCGATGTCGGCGGACACCTCGTCCAGCAGGCCATCCTTGAGCCAGCCGATATTGAGCACCATGTCGATCTCCCCGGCCCCGGCGGCAATGGCCTGCTCGGCCTCGAAGGCCTTGGCCGCGCTCAACCCGGCGCCCAGCGGAAAGCCCACCACCGCGCAGACCTTGACGGCACTGCCAGCCAGTTGCTCGGCCGCATAGGGGACCTGGCCGGAATTCACGCACACCGAATAGAAGCCGTGGGCCTGGGCCTCGGCGCACAGCTGGGCGATGCGCGCGCGACTGGCATCGGCGGCGAGCAGGGTGTGATCGATATGGGACGCGAGCGAAGCGGCATCGAGCTGCATGGAAACCTCCAGGGAGTGGAGGCTGCAGTATGGACGCCCGGCCCCGGTACGGCGACCGGGACCAGGCGTGCCTTCATCAGTGGAACAGCTCGGCAATGAACACCGCGCCGATGAAGGTACCGAAGCTCGCGGTCAGGGACACTACCACGATGCGCCAGCCGAGGCGGCGGAAGGCGGGGATGTCCTTGGCGATGGACAGGCCAGCGAAGGCCAGCATGGGGGTGATCACCGCCAGCACCCCGACGCTGTTGGAAGCGGCGGTGATCTGCGGCGCCAGCGGGCACCAGGGCGAGGTGAGGAACATGGCCACCAGCGACACCCAGCACACCGCCGGCACCTTGCGGCGGAACAGTTGGCAGAGCAGCTCGCCGACGAAGGCCGCGGCGATCAGCAGCGCCGCGGCGGTGAAGGCGGCCGCCGGCAGTGCCTTGGTGGCCACGAAGGTGCTCAACAGGGCCAGGGCGGCAGCGGCCAGCCAGGCACTCAGGCGTCCCGACCAACCCAGTTCCACCGGCTCGTCCACCACCGTCTCATCCACCGCGCTCTGGCTGAAGGACGCCCTGGTGGTACGGCCGATGCGCGGCTCCAGGACCCGATAGCCCCAGACCGCCAGTGGCAGGGAGATGAACAGGGTGAAATAGGTGCCCAGGGTGGTGGTGATCAGGTTGGCGGCGGCGGCCAGCGCCATGACCTGCTTGGCCACCTCGGGGGTCTGCTGGGCAGCCACCGCACCGGCCGCGGCGGCCATGATGCTGCCCGAGCCGATCCCGGAGCCCATGGCCAGGGAATAGGGATGGAAGAGGTTGAGGCTGGCGATGAAGCCGGCCACGATGGCCATGAACACGGCGCCGATCAGGGTGCCGGTGAGGTACTCGGCGAGCACGCCACGCCCTTCCGGGGAATCCATGCCGTAGCGTTCGCCGATGATCGCCAGGCTCGGCTCGCGACCCACCGAGAAGGTGGCGCCGATGGCCTCGCGCTTGATGCCCAGCAATAGCGCCACCGGCAGGCCGAGCAGGATGGTGCCGACGAAATGCCCCAGCTCCTGGAAGGCCAGCGCCCAGCCCGCGGCGATCACCGTGGGCAGCGAGCCACCCACCACCAGGCCGAGCTTGGCGATGAAGATCAGCAGGGCGTATTGCAGGATGGCCGCCGAGCGCACCTGGGCCGCGCGGCCGATGGCCATGCCCTGGGGCAGGCGCTTGCTGGCCAGGCCGACGGCGGCGCCCAGCAACAGTGCCCAGATCATCGGCAGCAGGACCACCTTGCCCGGCCCCAGCGGAATGCTGATGGCGCCGACCAGCTCGGCGATCAGCAGCGCTACCGCCGCCCAGACATAGAGTTTCACGGTATCGCTGACCGCGCGGTCCTGGCCGACGGCCAGAGTCGGATGGGCACTCATTCTTCCCCCTGCGGCCCACTCGTGGGCTCGGTTGTAGGTATGGTTGGCAGACGCAAGCGCTATGGCTCGCTGGGCAGAAGCGAAGGCTCCACGAGGGAGCATGACCCGGCCGTTCTAGAGCGGCTGGTCGAGGTCGCACGGAGGTTTGCCAGCGGCGCAAGCGCCGGGGAGAACGCCGTCTTCCAACGGATATTCCGCCGCTCTGGGCCTCTAGGTCGCGGGCCTCGTCCAGGCCGGGGCGGCCGTGGTTTGGACCGAGTATGGACAGCGCCCTGTTCTCTCTCCAATACTGGAAATGGCCTTTTCCGTTGCCTTTACGAGAATACACGGATGCGTGGAATTCACGAACAGCGCTTGCATTATTTCGTCGAGGCGGTGCGTCTGGGCAGCGTACGCGCTGCCGCCGACGCCCTGGACATCGCCCCTTCCGCGGTCAGCCGGCAGATCGCCCAGGTGGAGGCGGAACTGGGCGTCGATCTCATCGAAAGACACCGCCGCGGCATCACCCCGACCGAGGCCGGCCGCCTGGTGCTGGACTATTTCCGCCAGCGCCAGACCCAGCTCGACGGCCTTAGAGACGCCATCGCCGACCTTCAGGGGCTGCGTACCGGCAACGTGGTGCTGGCCATCGGCGAGGGCTTCATCGGCGATCTGTCGTGCAGCCTGGGCGAATTTTCCGCGCGGCATCCGGACATCGAGGTAAGGGTCAACGTGGTGGGCACCAACGAGGTGATCCGCCAGGTGGTGGAGGACGAGGCGCACCTGGGACTGGTGTTCAATCCACCGCGCGATCCCCACCTGCGGGTGCACGGCAGCCGGGCACAGCCGCTCTATGCGCTGGTGGCCCCGGAGCATCCGCTGGCCGAGGCGCGAGGCCCGGTGAGCCTGGACGAACTGGACCGGCACCGCCTGGCGCTGCCGGAGATTTCCTACGGCATCCGCCAGATGCTCGATGCCGTGGAGCAGGCCGCCGGCCAGCGCCTGGCACCGACGCTCACCTGCAATACCTTCGCCCTGCTCAAGCACTATGCGCGCGAAGGCGGTGTGACCCTGCTGCCGCTGTTCGCCGCCACCCAGGAGCTGGATAGCGGCGCCCTGCGCGCCCTGCCCCTGGCCGATCCGGGCTTCGCCCGCGCCCACGTCGAGCTGGTCACCCGCCTGGGGCGCAAGCTCAGCCGCGCCGCGGACGAACTCAGAGCGAGCCTGGTGCAGCAGATGACTGCCTTTCGCTGAGCCGCCACTGAAGCGGTCCCTAAAGGGGCAGTTCCTGACGCACCAACTCCGCCCATAGCCTGACCGCCGGCTCGATGATGGTGTCATTGAAGTCGTAGGCCGGGTTGTGCAGCGGCGCCGAGGGCTGCTCGCCGTCGACACCCAGCCAGAGATAGGCCCCCGGCCGTGCCGCCAGCATGAAGGCGAAGTCCTCGGAAGCCATGGACGGCGGTACGCCGTCGCTGACCCGCTCGGCACCGAAGGCCTTCACGGCAGCCTCGCGTACTCGCGCCGCCTGGGCGGCATGGTTCCGGGTCACCGGATAGCCCCGGGTGAATTCCAGTTCTCCGCGCACACCCTGGGCCAGTGGCGCCTGGGCGACGATCTCGCCGATCAGCCGCTCCACCTCGGCGCGCACCGCGCCATCCAGGCAACGCACCGTGCCCTTGAGCCGCGCCACCTCGGGGATGACGTTGATCGCCTCCCCCGCTTCCATCATCGTCACACTCACCACCGCGGACGCCAGCGGCGAAATGCGCCGGGCGACGATGGTCTGCAGCTGCAGGATCAGATCCGCCGCCGCGACGATGGGATCGCGCCCGCGCTCGGGCATGGCCGCGTGGCAACCCTGGCCGGTCAGGGTGATGGCGAAGGTGTCCAGGGAGGCCATCATCGCCCCCGGATTGACCACCACCTGCCCGGCCGGCAGTCCCGGCCAGTTGTGCAGGCCATAGATGGCATCCATCGGGAAGCGCTCGAACAGGCCCTCCTCGATCATCCGCTGGGCACCGCCGAGATTCTCCTCGGCAGGCTGGAAGACGAAGTAGACCGTACCGCGGAAGTCACGGCTTTCGCTCAGGTGGCGGGCCGCGGCCAGCAGGATGGCAGTGTGGCCGTCATGCCCACAGGCGTGCATGCGCCCGGCGGCGGTGGAACGGTGGGGAACGTCACCCACCTCCTGCATCGGCAGGGCGTCCATGTCGGCGCGCAGCCCCAGGCTGGGGCCCTCGCCATGGCGCAATACCCCGACCACGCCGGTGCCGCCGAGGCCACGATGGACCTCCAGGCCGAAGCCTTCGAGCAGTTCGGCCACCCGTGCCGCGGTGCGGTGCTCGGCGAAGCCCAGCTCGGGATGGGCATGGAAGTCGCGCCGCCAGCGGCGGGCATCGTCCAACAGGGCTTGGTGGATAGTCATTCGTTACTCCAGGCTGGCGCCGTAGCCGAAGCTGGCGGCGGGCACGGCCGCGGTTTCCACCCAGACGCTCTTCACCTCGCTGTATTCGCGCAGGGCGTCGAGACCGGAGGAACGGCCATAGCCGCTCTCGCCGTAGCCGCCGAAGGGCGAGCTGACGTGGATGGTCTTGTAGCCGTTGACCCAGAAGGTGCCGGCGCGTACGCCGCGGGCCACCCGGTGGGCGCGACCGACATCGCGGGTCCAGACCGCGCCGGCCAGGCCGAAGCGACTGTCGTTGGCGAGGCGGATGGCCTCGGCCTCGTCCTTGAACGGAATGGCCACCACCACCGGCCCGAAGATCTCTTCCTGGGCGCAGGCCAGGCCGTTGTGGCCGGCCAGCACCGTGGGGTTGACGTAGTAGCCGGTCCCGGCCGGCAGCGGCTCGACGCCATTGGCCACGTGCCGGGCGCCCTCGCCCAGGGCACCTTCCACCATCCGCCGCACATGGGCGAATTGCTTGGCATTGTGGATCGGGCCGATCTGGGTCTCGGGATCGCTGGGATCGCCGACCTTGAACTGGCTGGCGGCGCGGGCCACCGCCTGGATGAAGCGTTCGTAGACGGATTCCTGCACCAGCAGTCGCGAACCGGAGACGCAACTCTGGCCGGCGCCGGAGAAGATCGCCGCCTGGGCGCCGCGCACGGCCAGGTCCAGGTCGGCGTCCTCGAAGACGATGTTGGCCGACTTGCCGCCCAGCTCCAGTACCACCGGGATGCAGCGCTGGGCCGCGGCGGCGGCGATGTGGCGGCCGGTGGCCGGCGAGCCGACGAAGACCACCTTGCGGATATCGGCGTGGGCGATCACCTGCTGGCCGACGGTATGGCCCTGGCCGGCGAGGACGTTGACCAGGCCCTTGGGCGCACCGGCGCGTTCCACCAGCACGCCGAGCAGCAACGAGGTCACCGGGGTCAGTTCGGACGGCTTGAGGATCACCGCATTGCCGGCGGTGATGGCCGGGGCGATCTGCCAGCCACCGGTAAAGATCGGCGCGTTCCAGGGAGTGATCTGCAGCACCGTGCCCAGGGGTTCGTAGGTCACGTAGTTGAGGTGGCTGGTGGGCACCGGGATGACTTCGCCGTGCAGCTTGTCGGCCCAGCCGGCGTAGTACTCGAACATCTCCGCGACCTTGAGCACCTCGACGCGGGCATCGCGGATCGGCTTGTTGGCGGTCTGGGATTCCAGCTGCGCCAGGACCTCGGCCTCTTCGCGGATTAGCGCCCCTACCTTATAGATGATGCGCCCGCGCGCCTGGGCGGTCAGGGACCGCCACTCCTCGCGCGCCCGGCGGGCGGCGGCATCGGCGCGCTCGACCACGGCGAGGTCGGCATCGGGATAGCTATAAGCGGGGCTGTCGTCATGGGCGTTGCGCACGGTGATCCGCTCGCCACTGCCGTCGACGAAGGCACCGTCCACAAAGCTTGCGACCTGCTGGCGGTCGCCCCAGAAGGGCTTGAGCAATTCCAGCGTCTTGGCGTTCATCATGATCATTCCCCCTTGCCGAACAGGTCTTCGCTGGTGCGTCGGGCGATGGCGCAGAAATCCTCGCCATCGGCCAGGGTCTCGGCACTGGCCGCCCAGGCCTGGGCGGTGGCCGTGGCCAGTGGCAGGTCGAGGCCGAGTTCGGCGATGAGGTCGCGTGCCAGGCCCACGTCCTTGCGCATCAGGCCCATGGTGAAACCGGAGTCGTAGGCCTTGTTCAGTACCCAGGTGGGGAACATGGCCTGGCTGGCGGCGCTGCGGCCGGAACCGGCGTTGATGCCTTCGATCAGCTTTTCCGGGGCCACGCCAGCGCGTGCGGCCATGGTCACCGCCTCGGCGGTGGTGATCAGGTGCGCCGCGGCCAGCAGGTTGTTGGCGATCTTGGCGATGTTGCCTGCGCCCACGGCACCAACGTGCACCCGGGTCGCGCTCATGGCTTCCAGCACCGGCAGCGCCGTGGCCAGAGCCGCTTCGCTACCGCCGATGACCATGGTCATGGTGCCGGCCGCGGCACCGGCCGGACCGCCGGAGACCGGGGCATCGAGGAAGTCGGCGCCGACCTCGGCGAAGGCCGCCGCCACCCGGCGGCTGGTCTCGGGGGTGGAGGTGGTGGTGTCGACCACCACGGTGCCGGGCCGCACGCGGCTGACCAGGCCCGCCTCGCCCAGGCACACGGCCTCGACGTGCTCGGCCTTGGGCAGCGACAGCACGATGACGTCGCTGCTGGCGGCCAGGGCGGCCAGGTCGCCGGCGACGGCCACGCCCTGGGCGGCGACCCGCTCGCAGGCCGCGCTGGAGGGGTCCAGCCCGATGACCGGCACGCCCTTGCGCGCCAGGGTGATCGCCATGTTACCGCCCATGTTGCCGAGTCCGATGACCCCGACCTGCCTGCCCATGCCCTGTTCCTCTCTTCGCGGATGACGGTCGACCGGCACTCTGGCCAGCCCTTGAGATCGAGTATGGGAGGCGCCTGGCATCACCACCAATACGGCATTCGGTCTTTCGTGTTGCGCGAAAGGCAACGGATAAACTCTCGGCACCAGCATCGTGCAAAGCCCGACAAGCGTGCATAGACAAGCCCCAAAGTGGTGCGCACCGCTGTTCCTGAACACTCGGTCAGGCCAGTCGCCACCAGCCGCCACGCGCTCGCCCGCCCGCTGGCACAAATCCTGAAATGGCGTCTGCCGGGCCCCGAGCCCAGTCCAACAACAGCGCACGTCGCCAGGAGCCATTCGCATGAAGCGCCGCCCCCTACTGAAGACCACCCTCGCCGCCAGCGCCCTGCTCATGAGCGGCCTGTTTCCCTGGAGCGCCGCCCACGCCGCAGACACCATCAAGGTCGGCATCCTGCATTCGCTCTCCGGCACCATGGCCATCTCCGAGACCTCGCTCAAGGACATGGCGCTGATGACCATCGACGAGATCAACGCCAAGGGCGGGGTCCTGGGCAAGAAGCTCGAACCCGTGGTGGTCGACCCGGCCTCCAACTGGCCGCTGTTCGCCGAGAAGGGCCGCCAGCTGCTGACCCAGGACAAGGTCGCCGTCACCTTCGGCTGCTGGACCTCGGTGTCGCGCAAGTCGGTCCTGCCGGTCTTCGAAGAACTCAACGGCCTGCTGTTCTACCCGGTGCAGTACGAAGGCGAGGAAATGTCGCCCAACGTCTTCTACACCGGCGCCGCGCCGAACCAGCAGGCCATCCCGGCGGTGGAATACCTGCTGAGCGAAGACGGCGGTGGCGCCAAGCGCTTCTTCCTGCTGGGCACCGACTACGTCTACCCGCGCACCACCAACAAGATCCTGAGATCCTTCCTCCACAGCAAGGGCATCCAGGACAAGGACATCGAAGAGGTCTACACCCCCTTCGGCCACAGCGACTACCAGACCATCGTCGCCAACATCAAGAAGTTCTCCGCCGGCGGCAAGACCGCGGTGGTCTCCACCATCAACGGCGACTCCAACGTGCCCTTCTACAAGGAACTGGGCAACCAGGGCCTGAAGGCCACCGACGTGCCCGTGGTGGCCTTCTCGGTGGGCGAAGAAGAACTGCGCGGCATCGACACCAAGCCGCTGGTGGGCCAGCTGGCCGCCTGGAACTACTTCGAATCCCTGGATAACCCGGCGAACAAGAAGTTCGTCGAGGCCTGGAAGGCCTACGCCAAGGCCAAGAACCTGCCCAACTACCAGACCGCCGTGACCAACGACCCCATGGAAGCCACCTACATCGGCATCCACATGTGGGCCCAGGCGGTGGAAAAGGCCGGCAGCACCGACGTCGACAAGGTTCGCGTGGCCATGGCCGGCCAGACCTTCGCCGCGCCGGACGGCTACACCGTGAAGATGGACGAGAAGAACCACCACCTGCACAAGCCGGTGATGATCGGCGAAGTCCAGGAAGACGGTCAGTTCAACGTCGTCTGGCAGACCGAGGGCCCGGTCCGCGCCCAACCCTGGAGTCCCTACATCCCCGGCAACGACAAGAAGTCCGACGAACCGGTGAAGAGCGGCAAGTAACGGGCCGCCCTCACCCCCGGCCCCTCTCCCAAGGGGCGAGGGGAGCAAGACCGGCAGCTCCGAGCTCCGGGGTGAGGCTGCTCTTTCCCCCTCTCCCTCTGGGAGAGGGCTGGGGTGAGGGTAGCGCCCCGCTCCGTCCTCTCCCTGCGGGAAAAGCCGGGGTGATGGCCGCCAGGCACCCGGCACCAGAAACGAGGCCAGCCGCGCCGCACGCTCCACGTCGCTGCGCCGGAGCCTTTACCTTTAGACGAGGCCGCGCATGTTCCTACGCCTTTTCCTCCTGCCCCTGCTGTTGCTGCTCGCCGGCACCGTCCAGGCCGGCCCCGCCGCCGACCTCGCCGCCGCCAGCGCCAGCGACCAGGCCAAACTCCTGCAGGACTGGGCCGCCGCGCCCGATCCCGCCCAGCTCCCGGTGCTCCAGGCACTGCAGGACGGTCGCCTCTACGTCGACGACGCCAAGCGTCCCTTCTACAAGACCGGCGACACCTTCGCCGCCGCCGAAGGCGAGACCGCCGCGCCCGCCGGCACGCCCAAGCAGATCCGCCTGAACAACCGCCTGCGGGTGCTCATCGGCGCTGCCCAGGCCAGTGGCGGCCTGCTCTCCAGTGACGCCACCCAGCGCCTGGCCGCCGCCCAGGCGCTGCGCCAGGAGGCCAAGCCCGAACAGCGGCCCTTCCTGGAAAAACGCCTGCAGACCGAAGCGGACAAGGACGTGAAGGCCGCCCTCGCCGCCGCCCTGGCCAATCTGCAACTGACCGATCCCGACCCCGCGGTGCGCCTGGCCGCGGTGCGCCTGCTCGGCGAATCCGGCGAGCCCCAGGCCAAAACCCGCCTGCAGGCCCTGCTCGACCCCGCCGTGGAAGCCAACGAAGACGTCCGCAAGGCCGCCGCCACGGGCCTTGCCCAGGTAGACCGCAAGCTGCTGCTGGGCGATCTACTCGGCCAGGCCTTCACCGGGCTGTCGCTGGGCTCCATCCTGCTGCTGGCCGCCCTGGGCCTGGCCATCACCTATGGCCTGCTCGGCGTCATCAACATGGCCCACGGCGAGATGCTGATGCTCGGCGCCTACACCACCTACGTGGTGCAACTGACCCTGCAGCGCCTGGCGCCCGAGTGGCTGGCCTGGTATCCACTGTTGGCACTGCCGATGGCCTTCCTGGTCACCGCCGCCATCGGCATGGCCCTCGAACGCACCGTTATCCGCCATCTCTATGGCCGGCCGTTGGAAACCCTGCTGGCCACCTGGGGCATCAGCCTGATGCTGATCCAGGCGGTACGGGTGCTGTTCGGCGCCCAGAACGTCGAGGTGGCCAACCCGGCCTGGCTGTCCGGCGGCATCCAGGTGCTGCCCAACCTACTGCTGCCGTGGAACCGGGTGATCATCCTCGGCTTCGTGGTCTTCGTGCTGGTCCTGACCTGGACCCTGCTGAACAAGACCCGCCTGGGTCTCAACGTGCGCGCCGTGACCCAGAACCGCAACATGGCCGCCTGCTGTGGCGTGCCCACCGGGCGTATCGACATGCTCGCCTTCGGCCTCGGCTCCGGCATCGCCGGCCTCGGCGGCGTGGCCCTGTCGCAGATCGGCAACGTCGGCCCCGACCTCGGCCAGAGCTACATCATCGACTCCTTCCTGGTGGTGGTGCTGGGCGGCGTCGGCCAACTGGCCGGCAGCGTGCTGGCGGCCTTCGGCCTGGGCATCCTCAACAAGATCCTCGAACCCCAGATCGGCGCCGTGCTGGGCAAGATCCTCATCCTCGGCCTGATCATCCTGTTCATCCAGAAACGGCCCCAGGGCCTGTTCGCCCTCAAGGGGAGGGTCATCGATTGAACCAGCCACTCGCGCTTACCGCCGTGCAAAAGGTCGGCCCGCGCCTGAGCCTGGCCGTGCTCGGCCTGGTCCTCGCCGTGCTGATCGCCCTGCCGCTGTTGTTCCTGCTGCCCGCCGACAACCCCTTCCAGGTCTCGGCTTACACCCTCACCCTGGTCGGCAAGATCCTCTGCTACGCCATCGTCGCCCTGGCCCTGGACCTGGTCTGGGGCTACGCCGGGATGCTCTCCCTCGGCCACGGGTTGTTCTTCGCCCTGGGCGGCTACGCCATGGGCATGTACCTGATGCGGCAGGCCGCCGGCGATGGCCTGCCGCCCTTCATGAGCTTTCTCTCCTGGACCAGCTACCCCTGGTTCTGGGCCGGCACCGACCACTTCCTCTGGGCCCTGTGCCTGGTGGTGCTCGCCCCCGGTCTGCTGGCCCTGGCGTTCGGCTTCTTCGCCTTCCGCTCCAAGATCAAGGGCGTCTACTTCTCCATCATGACCCAGGCGCTGACCTTCGCCGGCATGCTGCTGTTCTTCCGCAACGAGACCGGCTTCGGCGGCAACAACGGCTTCACCGGCTTCACCACCCTGCTGGGCTTCCCGGTGGCGGCCCAGGGTACCCGCGCGGTGCTCTTCGCCCTCACCGTGGCGCTGCTGGTAGCCAGTCTCTGGCTGGGCTGGCGCCTGGCGCAGAGCAAGTTCGGCCGCATCCTCACGGCGATCCGCGACGCCGAGAACCGGGTGACCTTCTGCGGCTACGATCCGCGTGGCTTCAAGCTGTTCGTCTGGGTGCTCTCGGCGGTGCTCTGCGGCCTGGCCGGTGCGCTCTACGTACCCCAGGTGGGCATCATCAACCCCAGCGAGATGGCCCCGACCAACTCCATCGAGGCCGCCATCTGGGTCGCCCTCGGCGGACGCGGCAGCCTGATCGGCCCGGTGCTCGGCGCCGGCATCGTCAATGGCGCCAAGAGCTGGTTCACCGTGGCCTTCCCGGAGTACTGGCTGTTCTTCCTTGGCGCCCTGTTCATCGTCGTCACCCTCTACCTGCCGCGTGGCGTGATCGGCCTCATCAAGAAGGAGCGCGACGCATGAAAGTCGCCCCCGTTCCCCCTCTGGCCGCCGAGGTGCTCGACCCCGGCATCGGCGGCGAAGCCAGCGGCCTCGGCCATCGCGCCGGCAAGGGCCTGGACACCCGCCACGGCACCATCCTCAGCCTGGAAGGCATCGAGGTCAGCTTCGACGGTTTCAAGGCCCTGCGCGACCTCAATCTCTACATCGGCGTCGGCGAACTGCGTTGCATCATCGGCCCCAACGGCGCCGGCAAGACCACCATGATGGACGTCATCACCGGCAAGACCCGCCCCGACCGCGGCAGCGCCTGGTTCGGCGAGACCCTGGACCTCACCCGCCTGCAACCGGTGCAGATCGCCCAGGCCGGCATCGGCCGCAAGTTCCAGAAGCCCACGGTGTTCGAGGCCCTGACCGTCTGGGAGAACCTGGAACTGGCGCAGAAGACCGACAAGGGCGTCTGGGCCAGCCTCCGCGCCCGCCTCTCCGGCGAACGGCACGATCGCCTGGAAGAGGTGCTCAGCACCATCCGCCTGCAGGAGTCCCGCGGGCGCACCGCCGGGCTGCTCTCCCATGGCCAGAAGCAATTCCTCGAGATCGGCATGCTGCTGGTACAGGAGCCGCAGCTCTTGCTGCTCGACGAACCCGTGGCCGGCATGACCGACGCCGAGACCGAATTCACCGCGGAGCTGTTCAAGTCGCTGGTGCCCAGGCACTCGCTGATGGTGGTGGAGCACGACATGGGCTTCGTCGGCAGCATCGCCGACCACGTCACCGTGCTGCACCAGGGCCACGTCCTGGCCGAAGGCTCGCTGGACCAGGTCCAGGCCAACGAACAGGTGATCGAGGTGTACCTGGGGCGCTAGCGCCGCGCCGAATTGAATGCATATCGCGGCCATGGGCCGCTCCTACCAGGAGCGGTCACATCGGCGAACCGCCAGGGCCGTGCACCCTATCCGTAGGAGCGGCCCATGGCCGCGATTAAAGAATCTCCCCGAGGCCCCCATGCTCCAGGTCAACGAACTCCATCAGTACTACGGCGGCAGCCACATCCTGCGCGGCCTGTCCTTCGAAGCCCCCATCGGCGAGGTCACCAGCCTGCTCGGCCGCAACGGCGTCGGCAAGACCACCCTGCTGCGCTGTCTCATGGGCCTGATTCCGGCCAAGCGTGGCAGCGTCACCTGGGAAGGCCAGGACATCACCGCGCGCAAACCCCACCAGCGGGTGCAATCCGGCATCGCCTACGTGCCCCAGGGCCGCGAGATCTTTCCGCGCCTCACCGTCGAGGAAAACCTGCTCATGGGCCTGTCGCGCTTTCCCGCCCGGGAAGCCCGCGAGGTGCCCGACTTCATCTACGAACTCTTCCCGGTGCTCCGGCAAATGCGCCAGCGTCGCGGCGGCGACCTCTCCGGCGGCCAGCAGCAGCAACTGGCCATCGGCCGTGCCCTGGCCAGCCGCCCGCGACTGCTGATTCTCGACGAGCCCACCGAAGGCATCCAGCCCTCGGTGATCAAGGAGATCGGCACCGTCATCGCCCATCTGGCCAAGCGCGGCGACATGGCCATCCTGCTGGTGGAACAGTTCTACGACTTCGCCAGCGAATTGGCCGACAACTACCTGGTGATGTCCCGCGGCGAGATCGTCCAGCGCGGTCGCGGCGCCGACATGGAAGCCGAGGGGGTACGCGGGCTGGTGGCGATCTGAGCCTGCGCGAAGGCGCCGTGGTCGTCTTCGGCTGACCGCGGCGACGCTCGCCACCGCGGGCCCGAACAAGGGCGATAATCGAACGATTCCGCTGTGGGCCATCTCCTGCCAATTGACGAAAGTAACCGGCTGGTACATTTTCTCTGCAGCGCCGAACCCGTTTTCGGCCATAACAACAATACAGAGAAGCCCTCCATGTCCCGCCGCATCCTCGTCCTCAACGGCCCCAACCTGAACCTGCTCGGCACCCGCGAACCCGCTACCTATGGTCATGAAACCCTGGCCGATGTCGCCCGCCTGTGCGAGCGCAGCGCCACCGAGGGTGGCTACGAGGTAGACTTCCGCCAGACCAATCACGAAGGCGAACTGCTCGACTGGATTCACCAGGCCCGTGGCGCCTATGCCGGCGTGGTGATCAATCCCGCCGCCTGGACCCACACCTCGGTGGCCCTGCGCGATGCCCTGGTGGCCTGCGAACTGCCGGTCTACGAGGTGCACCTGTCCAACGTGCATCGTCGCGAAGCCTTCCGGCATCATTCCTATGTCTCCGGCATCGCCGTCGGCGTCATCTGCGGCCTAGGCAGCCAGGGCTATCGAGCTGCCATCGCCGCGCTCATCGCACACCAGGGAAACTGATTCCATGACCGCACCTACCTCCGTGCTCGCCGGCCTGATCGGCGCCGGCATCCAGGCCTCGCTGACCCCCGCCATGCACGAGCGCGAGGGCGATGCCCAGGGCCTCCGATATCTCTACCGGCTGATCGACCTGGACGCCCTCGGTCTCACCGCCGACGCCCTGCCCGAGCTGCTGCAGGCCGCCCAGCGCACCGGCTTCACCGGCCTCAACATCACCTTCCCCTGCAAGCAGGCGATCATCCCGCTGCTCGATGACCTCTCCCCCGAGGCCCGCGGCATCGGCGCGGTGAATACCGTGGTCCTGGCCGACGGCCGCGCGGTCGGTCACAACACCGACTGCCTGGGTTTCGCCGAGGGCTTTCGCCGCGGCCTGCCGGACGTGGCCAAGCGCCTGGTGGTGCAACTGGGCGCCGGCGGTGCCGGCAGCGCCGTGGCCCATGCCCTGCTTGCCGAGGGTGTCGACCAACTGTTCATCTTCGACGTCGAGGTCCAGCGTGCCCAGGCCCTGGTGGACAACCTGACCCAGCACTTCGGCCCCGGTCGCGCCGCGCTCGGTACCGATCGGGCCGCCGCCGTGGCCGCCGCCGACGGCCTGGTCAATACCTCGCCAGTGGGCATGGCCAAGCTACCCGGCCTGCCGCTGCCGGCGGAGCTGCTGCACCCCGACCTGTGGGTGGCCGAGATCATCTACTTCCCGCTGGAAACCGAACTCCTGCGCCACGCCCGCGCCCTCGGCTGCCGCACCCTGGACGGCGGCACCATGGCCGTGTTCCAGGCGGTCAAGGCCTTCGAACTCTTCAGCGGCCGCACCGCCGACGCCGCCCGCATGCAGGCCCACTTCGCCGAGTTGCGCGGCTAGCCCTATCGCGGCCATGGGCCGCTCCTACAGGAGATGGATGCTCTTGTAGGAGCGGCCCATGGCCGCGATAAAGCTCTATGGCACGATCTACAACCACACCGCATCCCAAAACGGATAATCCCCTACCCGCCGCACCAACCCCGCCCGCACCGGATTGGCGACGATGTAGCGTGCCACGCCCTGCACATCCTCTTCCGCCCGCAAGGCATGGTCATGATAGGCCGGTGCCCAGATCGCACCCTGGGCTTTTCGGACCGCATTGACCCTACGCGCGCTGGCTGACTTCAGGCGCAAGACCAATTCGTCCAGCGTGAACCTTTGTCCCAATGCGAGCAGCCAATGCACGTGATCCGGCATCAGCACCCAGGCGAGTAGCTTGGCGTCGCTCAGCAAACGAGGATCGTGGAAAGTTCGCGCCGCGGCCCAGGCGATCTGGAAGTCAGCAAAAATGGTTTGCCGCTCGATGGTGGTAGTGGTGAGGAGATACAACTGGCCAGGCAAAGAAACCCGGCCCCTGCGCAACGCCGCATGACGTGATGACATCGCTCGTCTTTGAGAGATGAAAACGACAGTCTAAGCATTTCTAGCAGCTTTATCGCGGCCATGGGCCGCTCCTACAGAAGCATCACACCCCGTAGGAGCGGCCCATGGCCGCGATCAAAATCCCACACCCTACCGCGGCATATTCGGCTGGCGCCGCGACTTCTTACGCGGGCCGCCCTTGGCGTAGCCGGCGGCCTGGCCTTCCTGGCCCTTGTCCCAGGCCTTGCTGCCGTCGCTGGCGCGTGGCGGCAGACCGGTGTGCTGGGTGAGGATGCGCCCGCCCGCGGTGCCGGTCTTCTTGCTGCCCACCGGGGTGGAATTCTTGCGCCGGGCGCTCTGGTAGCCGGCGTCGCCCATCGGCTGGGTGGCCGGGATCAGTTGGTGCTTGCCCGGACCGATCAGGTCGGCGCGACCCATGCGCTCCAACGCCTCGCGCAACATCGGCCAGCCCTTGGGATCGTGGTAGCGCAGGAAAGCCTTGTGCAGCCGGCGCTGCTGGTCGCTCTTGACGATGGTCACGCCGTCGCTCTTGTAGGTGACCTTGCGCAGCGGATTCTTGCCCGAGTGGTACATCGCCGTGGCGGTGGCCATCGGCGAGGGATAGAAGGCCTGCACCTGATCGGCGCGGAAGCCGTTGCGCTTGAGCCACAGGGCGAGGTTCATCATGTCCTCGTCGGTGGTGCCCGGGTGCGCCGCGATAAAGTAGGGGATCAGGTACTGCTCCTTGCCCGCCTCCTTGGTGTACTTCTCGAACATCTGCTTGAAGCGATCGTAGCTGCCGATGCCAGGCTTCATCATCTTGTCCAGCGGACCGCGCTCGGTGTGCTCGGGCGCGATCTTCAGGTAGCCGCCGACATGGTGGGTGACCAGTTCCTTGACGTACTCGGGCGACTCCACGGCCAGGTCGTATCTCAGTCCCGAGGCGATCAGGATCTTCTTCACCCCCGGCAACGCCCGCGCCTTGCGGTACAACTCGATCAGCGAGGAGTGATCGGTATTGAGGTTCTCGCAGATGCCAGGGAAGACGCACGACGGCTTGCGGCAGTGACGCTCGATCTCCGGGTCCTTGCAGGCGATGCGGTACATGTTGGCGGTCGGCCCGCCGAGGTCCGAGACCACGCCGGTAAAGCCCGGCACCTTGTCGCGCATCTCCTCGATCTCGCGAATGATCGAGTCGTGGGAGCGATTCTGGATGATCCGGCCTTCGTGCTCGGTGATGGAGCAGAAGGTGCAGCCGCCAAAGCAGCCGCGCATGATGTTCACCGAGAAACGGATCATCTCGTAGGCCGGGATCTTTTCCTTGCCATAGGCCGGGTGCGGTACCCGCGCATAGGGCATGCCGAACACATAGTCCATTTCCTCGGTGGTCATGGGGATGGGCGGCGGATTGAACCAGACGTCCACCTCGCCATGCTTCTGCACCAGGGCGCGGGCGTTGCCCGGGTTGGTCTCCAGGTGCAGCACGCGGTTGGCATGGGCATAGAGCACCGGGTCGTTGCGCACCTTCTCGAAGGACGGCAGGCGGATCACCGTCTTGTCGCGGGTCATGCGCGGGCTTTCCAGCAGTTGCACTACCTTGGCTTCGTTGGGGTCTTCGACCTCACCCTTGGCCTGCTCGATGGCGCAGGCCTCGGTATCCTGCGTATTGACGTAGGGATTGATGATCTTGTCGACGCGGCCAGGGCGGTCGATGCGGGTCGAGTCGACCTCGAACCAGCCCGCGGGGGTGTCACGGCGGATGAAGGCGGTGCCACGCACATCGGTGATGGACTCGACCTGCTCGCCGCGCGACAGCCGCTGGGCGATCTCGACCACCGCCCGCTCGGCGTTGCCGTAGAGCAGGATGTCGGCGGTGGCATCCATCAGGATCGAGCGGCGCACCTTGTCCTGCCAGTAGTCGTAGTGGGCGATCCGGCGCAGGGACGCCTCGATGCCGCCGAGCACCACCGGCACGTGGCTGTAGGCTTCCTTGCAGCGCTGGCTATAGACCAGGCTGGCGCGATCCGGGCGCTTGCCGGCGACATTGCCCGGGGTATAGGCATCGTCGGAGCGGATCTTCTTGTCGGCGGTGTAGCGATTGATCATCGAATCCATGTTGCCCGCGGCCACGCCGAAGAACAGATTCGGCTCGCCGAGCTGCATGAAGTCGTCCTTCGACTGCCAGGCCGGCTGGGCGATGATGCCCACGCGGAAGCCCTGGGCCTCCAGCAGACGGCCGATGATGGCCATGCCGAAGGACGGATGATCGACGTAGGCGTCCCCGGTGACGATGATGATGTCGCAGCTGTCCCAGCCGAGTTGGTCCATTTCCGCCCGACTCATGGGCAGGAACGGCGCCGGACCGAAGCACTCGGCCCAGTATTTCGGATAGTCGAACAGCGGCGTGGCGGCTTGCATGGCAGCTTCCGGGAAAGGGGTGTTTTCAGGAGGGCGCGAAGAATAGCACAAAAAATGACCAGTTCAGCCCCCGGACATCGATTGCCTTTGGCCGCTATTCCCCCTCTCCCTCAGGGAACGGGCCGGGATGAGGACGCCCCTCCACACGCCAAGCCGTAGGATGGACAACGGCGCAGCCTTGTCCACCTATGCTCCCCAAGACCAAGCCCTCGATGACGGGAGTGCTACCATAGCCCCTGCTCCCCCTCACCACCGAGACACCCCCCTCCATGTCCCAGCCCCAACCCGCCGCCGGCCAGCTGCAGCGCGGCCTGAAGAATCGTCATATCCAGTTGATCGCCCTCGGCGGGGCCATCGGCACCGGCCTGTTCCTCGGCTCGGCCGGGGTGCTCAAGTCGGCCGGCCCGGCGATGATCCTCGGCTACGCCATCGCTGGCTTCATCGCCTTCCTGATCATGCGCCAGCTCGGCGAGATGATCGTCGAGGAGCCGGTGGCCGGCTCCTTCAGCCACTTCGCCAGTCGCTACTGGGGCCGTTTCCCGGGCTTTCTCTCCGGCTGGAACTACTGGGTGCTCTATGTGCTGGTGGGCATGTCGGAACTCACCGCGGTGGGCAAGTACGTGCAGTACTGGTGGCCCGAGGTACCGACCTGGGCCAGCGCCCTGGTGTTCTTCGTGCTGGTCAATGCCATCAACCTGTTCAACGTGAAGGCCTTCGGCGAGACCGAGTTCTGGTTCGCGCTGATCAAGGTGGTGGCCATCCTCGGCATGATGGCCTTCGGGCTCTGGCTGCTGGTCAGCGGCGCCGGTGGCCCCGAAGCCTCGGTGAGCAACCTCTGGAGCCATGGCGGCTTCCTGCCCAACGGCTGGAGCGGCCTGTTCGCGGTGTTGGCGATCATCATGTTCTCCTTCGGAGGCCTGGAACTGGTGGGTATCACCGCCGCCGAAGCCGACCAGCCGCGCACCGTCATTCCCAAGGCCATCAACCAGGTGGTCTGGCGCATCCTGATCTTCTACGTCGGCGCCCTGACCATCCTGCTCTCGCTGCATCCCTGGGACGAACTGGTGCGCAGCATCGGCGCCGGCGGTGACGACTACGCCGGCAGCCCCTTCGTGCAGACCTTCGCCCTGCTCGGCAGCGACACCGCCGCGCACCTGCTCAACTTCGTGGTGCTGACCGCGGCGCTGTCGGTCTATAACAGCGGTGTCTACTGCACCAGCCGCATGCTCTACGGCCTGGCCGAACAGGGCGACGCACCCCGCGCCCTCTTGCGCACCAACCGCAGTGGCGTGCCGCTGCTGGGCATCGCCGTGTCTTCGGCGGTGACCCTGCTGTGCGTGGTGGTGAACTATCTGCTGCCGCAGAATGCCCTGGAACTGCTGATGTCGCTGGTGGTGGCTTCGCTGGTGATCGCCTGGGCGCTGATCAGCCTGACCCACCTGAAATTCCGCGCTGCCCAACGCCAGGCCGGCCGCACCTCGCACTTCCCGGCGCTCTGGTCGCCGGTCGCCAACTGGCTGTGCCTGGCCTTCGTCGCCATGATCCTGGTGCTGATGCTGCGTATCCCCGGCATCGCCGTCTCGGTCTACGCCATTCCGGTCTGGCTGGCCTTCCTGTTCGGCTGCTACAGGCTGCGCCGGGGCTGATCGCCCCGGCTGGTGTTGGCTTGAGGCGTTGATCGCGGTCATGGCGGTCCGCCGATGCGGCCGCTCCTACAGATGCGCTCCGTTACTGTAAGGGTAACTGTCTCATCGCGGCCGTGGGCCGCTCCTACAAAAGCATCACCCCCTGTAGGAGCGGCCCATGGCCGCGATAGCCGGTAGGGTGGGCGGAGACAGAGGTATCGTCGAAGCCCAACGAGCGGAGCCAAGCCAGGCATTGTTAGGCTTCGCTACTCTCGGCCCACCGCCCTCTCAAATCCAACCCGCCCCTACTCGAAGGGTATCCACGGCTGGTGCGGCTTCATGATGATGCAGCCGTCCTCGCCCACCGCCCAGATATCGTAGAAGAGGTTGTCCACCAGTCGCGTGGCGGCGCCCGGCACGGCCACCCGCTGGGTGCAGGTGTCGCTGTCGGAATCGTCGATCACCCCCAGATCCAGCAGGCGCTCGGCGATCATGAAGTTGCCCGGTGACAGCGCCAGGATGAAGGGCATCACCGGCAGTTGCTCCAGGGTCTTGTAGGCCAGCGGCAACCAGGTCGCCTCCAGCGGACCACCGGTCCAGAGGATACGCTTGAACTGGCGCAACTCGGGCCGGCTGGCGAGGTCGTGGTGCAGCTCCTGCGCCAGGCCGCGCTCGAAGGCCTTCTGCACCGACAGGATCTGCCCGTAGGCATAGGCCAGCGACAGCATCCACAGCAACGGCAGCACCAGCAGCCAGGTCAGGCGCGGCTGCAGCCGCTCCAGCAGATCGTGGGCCAGCAGCAGCGCCAGGGTCAGGATCACCGCCAGCCCCATCAGGGTGCGGGCCTCGAGGATGAAGTCGCTGAACAGCAGGGTGATGCCCGCCACGCAGAAGGCCAGCACCGGCAGGGTGGCCCCGTACACCACCAACGGCAGCAGCGCCCGCCGCCCGTAGGCGCGGCCATAGGCCAAGGCGCCGAGCCCGTAGCCGACCGCCGCCAGAGCACCGAACAGCACCCATAGCCAGAGATTGCCCGGGGTGATCAGCAGCGCGACGCTGTGGAACACCTCGCCCAGCCGCTGCCAGAGGATCGTCAGGACATCACCGCCCAGACCGGCATGCCGGGTGGTGGTGACCAGCTGATAGGCCGTCAGGTAATAGAGCACGCAGCCCAGCAGCAGCTGTACACCCTGACGCAGCACCAGTCGCAATGCCTGCTCCGGTGCCTCGCGGCGTTGCACGGCGCGAACCAGCTCCAGGCAGCAGAGCGCGACGAAGACGTTGAGCGCCACCTGGTAGAAGGCGATGGCCGCCGCCACCAGCACGGCGGGCACCAGCAACGCCAGCAGGGTATGGCGGCTGCGATAGATCACCGCATAGATCACCGCCACCAGGCTCAAGGCCATGGTCGGGCCGTCGTACTGGTAGGTCAGGTTGCCCAGCCAGAAGGGCGAGAACCACAGCGGCAGCAGTGCCAGGCATTGGGTGGCGCGCGGTGCGCCGAAGCAGTGCCGGGCCAGATCGCCAAGGGCCCAGGCCGCGGCGCAGCAAGCGATCAGCAGCGGTAGCGGAAAGAGATTGAAAGTGCTGCCGCTGAAGGTCAGCAGGTGATAGAAGACCTCGGTGAGTACCCGCCCCTGCTCGCGCCACTCCGGTCCGTTGCGCAACTGGATGCGCCAGTTGTCGTCCACGTAGGGAAAGTCGGCGAGGATGAAGGGCAGGACGAACAGCAGAAGGGCGATCAGGAAGAACAGGCGGGTCTGTAGCGGGGTCAACGGCCGATTCAAGATTCCGCTCCCTGGCGGCGAATGGAGGGACCTGCGGGTACGTACCGGCAGGGGCTGCCAACCGACCGGGCGCCTGCCCGGCCGGGTTCCGGCAGGCCTGCAGGCGGGCGGCAGCGACGCCGGGGAGGCAGGTACCTGGCAGCAACGCCCATCCCCCAGCGAGTCACGGCCGACGCCTGGAACAGGCTCTACCGGGTCGGATCGCTTCCACTGCGGGAGTCGTTCAGCGCGTCACGCCCTTCCCGCAGCAGGCGCTCATCATCGCAGAGCCAGGCGACAAATGCGCTCGCACAGTTCATCGAAATCGATACCCACCGCCGCCGCCGATTGCGGCAGCAGGCTGGTGGCGGTCATGCCCGGCAGGGTATTGACCTCCAGGCACCAGAGGCGCCCCTCGGCATCCAGGCGGAAGTCCGCACGGCTGTAGCCGTCGAGCTTGAGCGCCCGGTGCGCGGCCAGGGCCAGGCGCCGTGCTTCCTCCGCGATCTCCACAGACACCTCGGCCGGAAATACCTCCACCGCGCCCTGGGGCTGGTACTTGCTGGTGTAGTCGAACACGCCGCTTTGGCCGAGGACGATCTCGCCCACGGCCAGCGGCTGGTCGCCCAGCACCCCCACGGTCAGCTCACGTCCGGCGACGAAGCGCTCGATCATCACCTCGCGGTCGTAGCGCAGTGCCAACTCAATGGCCGGCTGCAGATCTTCGGCGCGATTGACCTTGCTCAGGCCCACGGTGGAGCCCTGCTGGCTGGGCTTGACGATCACCGGGAAGCCCAGCGTCTCGGCCACGACCTGGGCATCCACCGGTGCCATCAGCCAGTCGGCGGTAGGCACCTCAGCGGCGCGGAACAGCCGCTTGCTGAGGTCCTTGTCCATGGCCACGGCGCTGCCCACCCGGCCGCTGCCGGTGTAGCGCAGTTCGGCCAGGTCGAGCAGGGTCTGCAGGGTACCGTTCTCGCCGGTCCCGCCGTGCAGGGCAAGGAACAGCAGATCCTGGTCGCCCAACTGCGCCCGGCTGAGCACGGCACCGGCATCCTGGCCGCGCATGCGCACCAGGGCGGTCCGCTCCGGCGGTTCAAGGCCAACGCGGGCTTCCAGCAGCGCCCGTTCGGCGTCCTCGTCCAGCAGGCCCAGGGCGGTGTCCACGGTCACGACCTGGTGCCCGCGCCGGCGCAGCGCCGCCACCACCTGGGCACCGCTGGCGATGGACACGTCGCGCTCTTCGCTGGTGCCCCCGAGCAGGACCGCGATCTTCAGCTTGTCCTTGACCATCATTCGTCCTCGAAAACGTAGCTGCCGGGTGCGAGATTCTCGAACCGGGTGTATTTGCCGATGAAGGCCAGCCGCGTGGTGCCGATGGGGCCGTTACGCTGCTTGCCGATGATGATTTCCGCCACGCCCTTGTATTCGGTCTCGGGGTGATACACCTCGTCCCGGTAGACGAACATGATGACGTCGGCGTCCTGCTCGATGGCGCCCGATTCCCGCAGGTCGGAGTTCACCGGGCGCTTGTTCGGCCGCTGTTCCAGCGAGCGGTTGAGCTGGGAGAGCGCCACCACCGGACAGTTGAATTCCTTGGCCAGCCCCTTGAGCGAGCGGGAGATCTCGGAGATCTCGGCGGTCCGATTCTCACCGCTGCTGCCACCGATCTGCATCAGTTGCAGGTAGTCCACCATGATCAGCGCCAAATCGCCGTGCTCGCGCACCAGGCGCCGGGTGCGGGCGCGCATTTCCGAAGGACTGATGCCGGCGGTATCGTCGATGAACAGCTTGCGGTCATTGAGCAGGTTGACCGCCGAGGTAAGCCGCGGCCAGTCATCGTCGTCCAGCTTGCCGGAACGCACCTTGGTCTGGTCGATGCGACCGAGGGACGAGAGCATCCGCAGGACGATGGAGTCGGCGGGCATCTCCAGCGAGAACACCAGCACCGCCTTGTCGGTGCGCAGCACCGCGTTCTCCACCAGGTTCATGGCGAAGGTGGTCTTGCCCATGGACGGCCGGCCGGCGACGATGATCAGGTCGGCCGGCTGCAGGCCGCTGGTCTTTTCGTCCAGGTCGGCGAAACCGGTGGAGACCCCGGTGATGGCTTCGCTGGAGTTGAACAGGGTATCGATACGGTCGATGGCCTTGGTCAAGATGTCGTTGACCCCGACCGGACCACCGGATTTCGGGCGGGCCTCGGCAATCTCGAAGATCTTGCGCTCGGCTTCGTCGAGCAGCTCGTTGGCGCCGCGCCCTTCCGGGTTGTAGGCACTGTCGGCGATGGCGGCGCTGATGCCGATCAACTGCCGCAGGGTGGCCCGTTCGCGGACGATCTGCGCATAGGCCTTGATGTTGGCCACCGAAGGGGTGTTCCTGGCCAGCTCGGCCAGATAGGCCAGGCCGCCCACCTGGGGCAGCTGGCCTTCGTTGTCCAGCTGTTCGGACAGGGTCACCACGTCGAACGGCTGGTTGCGCTCGGCCAGACGGGCCACGGCGCGGAAGATGAGTCTGTGGTCGTGGCGATAGAAGTCGCCATCGGACACCTGATCGAGGACACGCTCCCAGGCGTTGTTGTCCAGCATCAGACCACCCAGCACGGCCTGCTCGGCCTCGATGGAGTGCGGCGGGACCTTGAGGGCAGCGGTCTGCAGGTCGTACTGCTCGGGCAGGGAAATCTCGTTCATGCGCAGGTCTTGGGCCCCCATTGCGGGCGGCGAAGGGTTTTTCGAAACGGCAGAAAAGACAAAGGGCACGTCACTGCCTTGGCAATGACGTGCCCGATTGTCGGCAGACCGGCGCCGAGGCGCAAGTCCACCAGTCAGGCGACGGCGCGCTTACTCAGCGACGACGACCACCTTGACGGTCGCTTCGACGTCGGTGTGCAGGTGCACTTCGACGTCGTATTCGCCGGTGTTACGCAGCGCGCCGTTGGGCAGGCGAACTTCGCTCTTGTCCAGCTCGACGCCAGCGGCGCTGACAGCCTCGGCGATGTCGCGGGTGCCGATGGAACCGAACAGCTTGCCTTCGTCGCCAGAGTTGGCGGCGATGGTCACGGTCAGTTCAGCCAGCTTGGCGGCACGGGCGTCGGCCTGGGCCTTCTTCTCGGCAGCTTGCTTCTCGAGCTCGGCGCGACGAGCTTCGAAAGCCTCGACGTTGGCAGCGGTGGCTGCGGTGGCCTTGCCCTGCGGCAGCAGGAAGTTACGGGCGTAGCCGCCCTTGACGTTCACTTTGTCGCCCAGGTTGCCCAGGTTGGCGATCTTTTCCAGCAGGATGACATCCATTGAGTCTTTCCTCTTAACTTTTAACCTTCACCGTCCGTAGGACCCTGCGGCTCTTGCGCAGACCGTCCACGGAAATCGAACACGCTATCGATCACAGCCAGAATCACCAACAACGGATAGATCAACTGCCCGAACAGCAGCAGCGTCACGTACAGCCCCACCAGCCAGAAGCCCGCCAGGCGCTTGGCCGCCACCAGTCCGTGCAGCAGTGCGATACCGGCGAACGCCAGCGGCACACTGCACAGCGGGGTCAGCAGGCCAAGCCCACTGCCCAGGTTCGGCGCCAGCACCAGCAGGGCCAGCAGGCCGAGGGCGATGGCCGGACGCAGACGCAGGGCCCGGAACTCGCGGCCAAACCCCTGAGGGTTGTACAGCGCCGCCTGCCAGTAACGCCCGAGCATCAGGCACAGCAGGCAGGTGATCTGGAAGAACGCCGCCATCAGGCCGGTCAACACGGGCAGCAGCAACTGCTGCAACTGCGCCTGCTTTTCCGGCGGCAACTGCGCCGCGCTCGGGCCCAGCACCTGGGGCAACATCTGGCGGATGGTATCCGCCAGCTCGTTGATACCCTCGGCGTAGACCTGTCCCAGCACCAGGGCGAAGACCAACCCCAGGGGAACGCTGGCCAACAGCACCCGCGTCCAGGACAGACTCTGGCGCAGTATCGCCGCCAGCAGCATCGAACCCAGCACCACCAGCAGGATGCTGGCATCGCCCCAGTACAACCAGAACAGCGCCGGCAGCAGGGCCCAGATCAGCACCCCAGCCGCCGCGGCAGGTCCCCGGCGCAACAGCACCAGGCTGCCACCGGCAGCCGTCATCCAGTACAGCAGCGGCACGACCGCTCCCAACACCACCACCAGGGTGGCCTGGGTACGCCCGCGCATGATGAACTCAGCCAGAGGCCGCATGCCGTGTTTATCCGTTATCCGTGCTCAGGCGTCGATCAACGACCGTGGCTGTCGGTGTAGGGCAGCAGGGCCAGGTAACGGGCACGCTTGATGGCGGCGCCCAGCTGACGCTGGTACTTGGCCTTGGTGCCAGTGATACGGCTCGGGACGATCTTGCCGGTTTCGGAGATGTAGGCCTTCAGGGTGTTGAGATCCTTGTAGTCGATCTCTTTCACGCCTTCGGCGGTGAAACGGCAGAACTTACGACGACGGAAGAAACGTGCCATGACAATGATTCCTCGCTAGATCCAGATTACTCGGCGCTGTCGGCGTCGTCGGAGCTGCCATCGGCGGACTCGGACTCGGACTCGGCAGGACGCTCGCGACGCTCGCGACGCTCGTTGCGGTTTTCTTCGGCCTTGAGCATCTCGGACTGACCGGTGACGGCCTCGTCACGGCGCAGGATCATGTTACGGATCACGGCGTCGTTGTAGCGGAAGTTGTCTTCCAGCTCGGCCAGGGCCTTGGCGCTGCACTCGATGTTCATGAGTACGTAGTGAGCCTTGTGAACGTTGTCGATGGCATAAGCCAGCTGACGACGGCCCCAGTCTTCCAGGCGATGGACTTTGCCACCGTCTTCTTCGATAGCCTTGGTGTAGCGCTCGACCATGCCGCCCACCTGTTCGCTCTGGTCCGGATGAACCAGGAACACGACTTCGTAATGACGCATTTAATGCTCCTTACGGGTTGCAGCCTGCCGCGGAAACGCGGTCAGGCAAGGAGTGAATAGTTCGGATGACTTGCCCGGCGGAGTACGGACGTACTCCAGGCAAGGGGCGACATTCTAGAGAAGGGCGCCAAGGGGCGCAACTGCGGCAATCACCGACGCGACCGTCGGCCGGTGTGCGGGTCTCAGCGCTGCACGTCGGCCAGGGCCTGGCGGATCTTGTTCAGATCGTAGGGCTTGATCAGCACCCCGACCCGCGCCTCCATGCCGGGCTCGCGCTCGAAAGCGTAGCCGGAGGCGACGACGATGCGCAGCGCCGGATCCATCGCCAGGGCGCGACGGGTCAACTCGATCCCGGACATGCCACCCAACCCGATGTCGGTGAACAGTACATCATGATTGCCCTGGGGCAGCAGTTCGAGGGCGGCCTCGGCCGAAGAGACCGCCGTGACCTGATGATCCAACTCTTCGATGACTTCCGTGGTCAGCATACGTAGCGTGGCGTCGTCCTCGACGAGCAACACTCGCAAACCTACCGGCTCTTGGATCTCCTGACTCACGCGGGCATCCTCTTGTTGGCAGGATTCGCCCCGAACGTGCACGGGGCGAGCCGGTATTCTGCGTACTGCAGCGCGATTCGTATAGTGCGATACGCACCAGAACGGCGCTAAATCGTTTCAGTACGCTTATCTTTTGGGCGCGGATGCCCGTCGTTGACGCACCGCCTCGAACAGGCAGACGCCGGTCGCCACCGACACATTGAGACTGCTGACGCTACCGGCCATGGGCAGACGCGCCAAGTGATCGCAATGCTCACGGGTCAGGCGACGCATGCCCTTGCCCTCGGCCCCCATGACCACCACGGTCGGCCCACTCATGTCGACGTCGTAAATTTCCTGGGTCGCTTCGCCAGCGGTACCCACCACCCACAGGCCGCGCTTCTGCAGCTTCTCCAGGGTCCGCGCCAGGTTGGTCACGGCCACCAGGGGCAGCACCTCGGCAGCGCCGCAGGCCACCTTGCGCACCACCGCGGTGAGGGTGGCGGACTTGTCCTTGGGCACGATCACCGCCAGCGCACCGGCGGCATCGGCGCTGCGCAGGCAGGCGCCGAGGTTGTGCGGATCGGTCACGCCATCCAGGACCAGCAGCAGCGGCGGACCCTCGGCCCGGTCGAGCAATTCTTCGAGCATGGCCTCGCCCCACACCTGACTGGGGCTGACCTGGGCCACGACGCCCTGGTGCACCCCTTCGGCGACTTCATCGAGCAGGACGCGCGGCTTGGTCTCCGCCGCCAGGCGCTGGCCAGCGGCCAGCTCGAGCAGGGCCTCGACCCGAGGCTCGCGCCGCCCTTCGGCGATCCAGAGCTGCTTGACCCGCCGCGGATGAAAGCGCAGCAGCGCCTCCACCGCGTGGATACCGTAGACGGTCTCCAACTGGCTCATGCATCACCCTTGGGACGCGACTGACCCTTGCGATGGGGTTTCTTCGCCTTGGCCTTGACCCTGTCCTTGGCGGCAGCCTGGCCGTCGTCCTTGGGCTTGCTTGCCGACTTCTTCTTGGCAGCGACGGCCTTGGCTTTCTTGACCTTGGCCTCCACCGCCGCCGCACCCTCGGCGACCGCCCCCTTATCTTGCCGCGCCGGCGCGGTACGCGTCTTGGCCGTGTCGCTGGCCTTGCCCTTGTCGGCACCACCCTTGGCTTTGCCATTGGCCTTGCCTTTGGTTTTGGGCTTGCCACCCTCGACCTTCGCCTCGGCCAGCAGCGCCTGCTTCACCGCGCGACTACGCTTGACGTCAGTATTACCCAGCACCGGCTCGTCTTGTTTCGGCAACTCGGGCGACATCGTCGCAGCCGACGCTGACGCGGCCGCACTGACGCCCTGCTCCTGTCCTGCTGACGCCTCGCGACGACGCTCGCTACGCGAGCGGCGGGGTTCGCGCTCCGGCTTCGCCACGACTGTCTCAGCCGGCGCCTCGGCAGCCGGGGCGACGCTTTGCTCTTGCGCTGGCGCACCGCGACGACGGCTATTGCGCGAACGACGGGGTTCGCGTTCCGGCTCTGCCGCAACGGTGTCAGCCGGTGCCTCGACGACCGGAGCGGCGCTCTGCTCTTGCGCTGGCGCACCGCGACGGCGGCTATTGCGCGAACGACGGGGCTCGCGTTCCGGCTCTGCCGCAACGGTCTCAGCGGGCGCCTCGACAACCGGGGCGGCGCTCTGCCCTTGCGCTGACGCACCGCGACGGCGGCTATTGCGCGAGCGACGAGGTTCGCGTTCCGGCTCTGCCACAACAGCCTCAGCGGGCGCCTCGACAGCCGGGGCGGCGCTCTGCTGTTGCGCTGGCGCACCGCGACGGCGGCTATTGCGCGAACGACGGGGCTCGCGTTCCGGCTCTGCCGCAACGGTCTCAGCGGGCGCCTCGACAACAGGGGCGGTGCTCTGCTCTTGCGCTGGCGCACCGCGACGGCGGCTATTGCGCGAGCGGCGAGATTCGCGTTCCGGCTCCGCCGCAACGGTCTCAGCCGGTTTCTCAGCCGCCGTAGCGGCGCCTTGCTCTTCAGCGGGCCCACTGCGACGACGATTGTCGCGCTTGCGGCGCGGCTCGCGCTCCTCACGCACCCGCGGCGCGCCGGCACTGGCCGGCAGCACGAAGTCGATCTTGCGTTCGTCCAGATCGACCCGGGCCACCACCACCTCAAGGGGATCGCCCAGGCGATAGCTGCGCCCGCTACGTTCACCCGACAGCCGATGATGGACACTGTCGAAGTGGTAGTAGTCGTCCGGCAGCGCGGTGACGTGCACCAGGCCCTCGACGAACACCTCGGACAGCTCGACGAATAGCCCGAAGCCGGTTACCGAGGTAATGACGCCGGCGTAGGTCTCGCCGACGCGATCCTTCATGAACTCGCATTTGAGCCAGTTGGAGACGTCCCGGGTGGCTTCGTCGGCGCGGCGCTCGGTCATGGAGCAGTGCTCGCCGAGCTGATCCAGGCGCAATTCGTCGTAGGGATAGATGCGCGCCTTGGCCATGCTCGTCGCGCCTGCGCGCTTGACGTGCTTGGTCTCCAGCTTGGAGCGGATCACGCTGCGGATCGCGCGATGGATCAGCAGGTCCGGATAACGGCGGATTGGCGAGGTGAAGTGGGTGTAGGCCTCGTAGTTGAGACCGAAGTGCCCATTGTTGTCCGGACTGTAGACCGCCTGACTCAGGGATCTGAGCATCACCGTCTGGATCAGGCGGAAGTCCGGTCGCTCGCGAATCTGCTGGAGCAGCGCCTGGTAGTCCGACGGCACCGGATTGGCCTTGCCCTTGGTCAGCGACAGCCCCATCTCACCGAGGAACTGCCGCAGATTGGTCTGCTTTTCCAAGGGCGGTGCGTCGTGGACCCGGTAGAGGGCCGGCACCTTGTGCTTCTCGAGGAACTTGGCGGTGGCCACGTTGGCGCACAGCATGCACTCCTCAATCAGCTTGTGGGCATCGTTGCGCTGGGTCGGGCGGATCTCGGAGATCTTGCGGTCGGCGCCGAAGACGATGCGCGTTTCCTGGGTCTCGAAATCGATGGCGCCGCGCACGTGGCGGGCAGCCAGCAGCACCTTGTACAGCCCATAGAGCTGCTCCAGGTGCGGCACCAGCTCGCCGAGCTGCTTGCGCAACTGCTTGCCTTCGGCCGATTTGGGCTGTTCCAGCACCGCGGAGACCTTATTGTAGGTCAGGCGCGCGTGGGAATGGATGACCGCTTCGTAGAACTGGTAGCCCGTCATCCGGCCGGAGGCGGCGATGGTCACCTCACAGACCATGGCCAGGCGATCGACCTGCGGATTGAGCGAGCAGAGGCCGTTGGATAGCGCCTCGGGCAGCATCGGGATGACCCGCGCGGGGAAGTACACCGAGTTGCCACGCTTCTCCGCCTCGGCATCCAGCGCCGAACCGACCTTCACATAATGGGAGACGTCGGCGATGGCCACGTACAGCCGCCAGCCGCCGGACTTCTTGGCTTCGGCGTAGACGGCATCATCGAAGTCGCGGGCATCTTCGCCGTCGATGGTGACGAAGGGCAGCTGGCGCAGGTCGATGCGCTTCTGCTTGTCCTTCTCATCCACTTCGGGCTTGAGCTTGGCGGCTTCCTTCTCGACGGCCTTGGGCCACTCGTGGGGGATGTCGTAGCTGCGCAGGGCGACCTCGATCTCCATGCCCGGCGCCATGTAGTCGCCGAGGATCTCGATCACCTCGCCCTGGGCCTGGCGGAAGGTGGTGGGCCACTCATCGATGCGCACCTGCACGAATTGGCCGTGGGCGGCGCCGCCGTGCTTGCCCTCGGGCACCAGCACCTGCTGACCGATCTTCGGATTGTCGGGCACCACGTAGGCCAGGCCACTCTCCTGGAAGAACCGGCCGACCAGGGACTCGTGGGCGCGGCTGACCACCTCGACCAGGCCGCCTTCGCGACGACCGCGACGATCATGGCCGGCGACCCGCGCGAGGGCGATGTCGCCATCGAACACCAGACGCATCTGCGCCGGACTGAGGAAGAGGTCGTCGCTGCCGTCGTCGGGGATCAGGAAGCCGAAGCCATCGCGGTGGCCGGCGATGCGACCGCGCACCAGATCGAGCTTGTCGATGGGTGCATAGGCGCCACGGCGGGTGTAGATCACCTGGCCATCGCGCTCCATGGCGCGCAGGCGCCGCCGCAGGGCTTCGAGCTGGTCTTCGGTGACGAGGCCGAATTCCTCGGCCAGTTGCGGCCGGGTGGCCGGGGCGCCGCGATCGGCCAGGTGAGCCAGAATGAGTTCGCGACTCGGAATGGGGTTATCGTACTTTTCCGCTTCCCGGGCGGCCTCGGGATCGAGGGATTGCCAATCGGCCATCAGTCTGGGGTTACCTTCTGTGTCTGTGTTCGTTGGGAGCTGTCATGGCGCCTATTGAAGCGTGAAAACCGCGCAATAGTTAGCCTGCCATGCTCAATAAAAATATTTTTCGCAGCAGGGGTTTACAAGCAAACGCCCCCTGAGTAAAGTGCCGCCCCACGACGGCGTGAGCAGTTGCGACGTCGGAGTCGATGAGTGATCATCGCACTGAGTGCCCAGGTGGCGGAATTGGTAGACGCACTAGGTTCAGGTCCTAGCGGTGGCAACACCGTGGAAGTTCGAGTCTTCTCCTGGGCACCACTCATTATAGTCGATCGAGTTGCAGATCGGTCGACGAAAAGCCGGCGCTAGCCGGTTTTTTAATCCTGAAACCCGCAAGGGCGACGGAAGCGACCAGAAGTCGCACTGCAGGCCCAGGTGGCGGAATTGGTAGACGCACTAGGTTCAGGTCCTAGCGGTGGCAACACCGTGGAAGTTCGAGTCTTCTCCTGGGCACCAATACCAAACGGACGATCCTGAATCGGACGTACAGAAAAAACCGGCTCCGGCCGGTTTTTTCTTGCCCGCGAAAAAGCGCTGCCCCTCCCTACGCCTTGAACTGCCCCAGGCTGCCGCGCAGTTGCCCCGCCAGCTCCGCCAGGGTCCGCCCGCCGCGAGCGGTAGCCGCCATCGACTCGGCTGCCTTCAGGGCTTCGCCATGGATAACCTCGACGCGCAGCCGTACCGCCGCAGCCCCCTCCGCCTGCCGCCGGGCCGCCTGGGCGGCCGTGGTCATGCTGGCATGCACCTGGTCCACCGCGAGATGGACGTCCTGCTGGATGCGATTGCTGTCGCGCAGCATGACCAGGCCGCTACCCGCCTGCTGGCGGGCCTCGCCGATGGCCGCCACCGCCTCGCGGGCGCCGTCCTGCAATCCGGCGATATGGGAGCGGATGCTGCCGGTGGATTCCTGGGTCTTGCTGGCGAGCGCCCGGACTTCATCGGCGACCACCGCGAAGCCCCGCCCGCTCTCCCCGGCCCGCGCCGCCTCGATGGCAGCGTTGAGCGCCAGGAGATTGGTCTGCTCGGCGATGCCACGGATCACGTCCAGCACCACCTCGATCTGCTCGCTCTGCTCGGCCAGGCGTTCGATCACCTTGGCCCCGGACTCGACCTGGGTCACCAGACCCTCGATGCCCTGGGCCACCTGGCTGGCGATCCGCGCATTGCTCTGGGTGGAGCTGCGAATGGCTTCCACCTGCTGCAGCGCGCCCTGCATGGCTGCACTTTCGCCCTGGGCCTCTTCGGCGATGCCGGACAGCGCCTCCAGACTGCGGGCCACCTCTTCACGCTGCCGTTCGGCCGCGGCCTCGGCCGTGGCACTGCTGCCGGCCAGGCCGCGAATTTCCTCGCCGGTGCGCTCGGCGACCCGATGGGCTTCGCCCACCAAGGGTTGCAACTTGGCGATGAAGCGGTCGACCGCTCCGCCGAGCGCCTGGATCTCGTCCCCCTCGCCCAGCTTCAGCCGCCGGGTGAGATCGCCCTCCCCCGCCACCAGATCGTCCAGCGCCCGCTGCAGCAGGCCGATACGTCGCAGCACACGCCGGCCCAGCACCAGGGCCACCGCCAGAACCATGACCACGCCGACCAGCACGAGCCCCAGGGCGATCTGCCAGCGCAGCGCAGCGGCCATGGAGGCCACCGTATCACTGGCATTGCGGCTCATCGCCAGGGCCGTCTGACGAGTGCCCTCCAGGCGCGCGGCCAGGGTGGCGGTGCTGCCCTTGGCAGCTTCCGCCACGCTGGAAGACACCAGGCCGCCCGCATCATCGATCAGGCTCTTGAAACTCTTGTCCAGCTTGGCACCCGCGCGCTCGATGGACGCCGTGGAAATCCCCACCAGCACCTTGCCGATCTCCACGCCATTGGGACTGATGGAGGCGTCTACGCGATACACGGACGGGTCGCGGGTCGCCGCGTCAAGCACCTTGGCGAGGGCGCCCTCGCCCTGGCCCACCTCGAGCAAATGGGTGATACGGGCATCCTGACGATTGAGATAGCGCGTCAGGTTCTGGCCCTGAGCATCCTGGAAGATCACGAAGAGTACATCGGGATTGCTCTGGGCCCGCCGCGCCAGATCGGAGAGCGCCGGTACATCGGCATCCCACATCGCCTTGGGCGATACCCCGGCCAGCAGCTCCGCCAGGTTCTTCGCATTACCCTTCAGGGTATCGGTCAGGGTTTCTCCCACCTGCTCCCGCTCGCGAGTCAAGCGCTGCGACAGCCCCTCGGCCAGGCGCCCACGCGTCTGGCCAGCCAGTTCAGCCAGGCTACCACCCACCTCGCTCCCCGCCTGGCGCAGCGTATCGGCCAGGCGCTCGGACTCCCCGGACAGACGCTCGGCCAGGCCGAGCTGCAGATCCCGCACCGCGCCCTGGGTCAACCACACCGCCAGGGCGACCTGGATGACGACCGCCAGCAACAGGCTGATGAACACCGGCAACAACAGCCGACTGCGCAGCAACGACAAGAGAAACGACATGGGGGTCTCCGGCGACAAAGGACGATTACAGACTGTCGGCCAACTACTCGCGAGCTGGAGTCAAGTGATCAGTTGTCATAGCAATTTGCTGGCCATTCTAGACCAGCGGCCATTACCGGCAGATGGCCGAAAGGCTTGCCCCCGGAAAGCACAAAGCCCCGCGGGACGGGGCTTTGCGAACTGCATCCTTTTAGCGCATCAGGCGAAAGGATGGCGCAGCACGATGGTTTCCTTGCGATCAGGACCGGTCGAAACGATGTCGATCGGCGCCTCGACCAACTCGGCGATGCGACGGATGTAGGCCTGGGCATTGGCCGGCAGTGCCTCGATGCTCTGGGCACCGACGGTGGATTCGCTCCAGCCCGGCATGTCCTCGTAGACCGGCTGCAGACCCGCGTAGCTGTCGGCGTCGGTGGGGGCTTCGGTCAACAGGTTGCCGGCGGCATCCTTGTAACCCGTGCAGATGCGCACGGTTTCCAGGCCGTCGAGTACGTCCAGCTTGGTCAGGCAGAGACCGGAGATGCTGTTGATCTCGATGGAGCGACGCAGGATGACGGCATCGAACCAGCCGCAACGGCGTGGACGACCGGTCACGGAGCCGAACTCATGGCCCTGCTTGGCCAGGTAGGCACCGGTCTCGTCGAACAGCTCGGTCGGGAAGGGACCGGAGCCGACGCGGGTGGTGTAGGCCTTGGTGATGCCGAGGATGTAGTCCAGGTACAGCGGACCTACGCCAGAACCGGTCGCCACGCCACCGGCGGTGGTGTTGGAACTGGTGACGAAGGGATAGGTGCCGTGGTCGATGTCCAGCAGGGTGCCCTGGGCGCCTTCGAACATCAGGTTCTCACCGGCCTTGCGCAGCTCGTGCAGACGGCTGACGACGTCCATGACCAGCGGCTGCATGACCTTGGCGTGTTCCATGGCTTCGTCGTAGGTCTTCTGGAAGTCGACCGGCGGCTCGTTGAAGTAGTTCTGCAGGACGAAGTTGTGGTAGTCCAGCACTTCCTTGAGCTTGGCGGCGAAGCGCTCGGGGTGGAACAGGTCACCGACGCGCAGGCCGCGACGGGCGATCTTGTCTTCGTAGGCCGGGCCGATACCGCGACCGGTGGTGCCGATCTTGGCTTCGCCGCGGGCCTTCTCGCGCGCCTGGTCCAGGGCCACGTGGTAGGGCAGGATCAGCGAACAGGCCGAGCTGATGCGCAGACGCTCGCGCACCGGGACGCCACGGGCTTCCAGTTCGCCGACTTCCTTGAACAGGGCCTCCGGCGAGAGCACCACGCCATTGCCGATCAGGCACTGGGTGTCGGCGCGCAGGATGCCCGAGGGAATCAGCCGCAGGATGGTCTTCTGGCCATCGATGACCAGCGTGTGGCCGGCGTTGTGGCCACCCTGATAACGCACCACGGCAGCGGCCTGGTCGGTCAGCAGGTCCACGATCTTGCCCTTGCCCTCATCACCCCACTGGGTGCCCAGGACGACGACGTTCTTACCCATAACCTTATCCCCTGTCAGGAAGATTTCTGTCGGCCAGGCCGACGATGCTCACGATCACCCGGATGCAGGATCCGGTGCTTAGGAATTCAAGGGTTCCACCACCCAGACGCCCTGCCGCTCGACCAGCCGCCGGTCGCAACCGGCAGCGCGCAGCTGGGCTTCGTCTTCCAGGCTGGTGGCCTGGATGATGCGCTCGCCGGCAGCCCGCAGCGTGCGCACGGCCTGCCACAGCGGCGCACCGTGCCCGGCCGGCGCCCAGATACCGCGCCGCGGCTCTTCGAGCACAGCGGTACCCAGTTCGACGAGGGTCTTGAGGTCGGTGGAAAAGCCGGTCGCCGGCCGCGAACGGCCGAAATCGGCGCCGATATTGTCGTAACGGCCACCCTGGGCGATGGACTGCCCGGTACCCGGCACGAAGGCGGCGAAGACCACACCGGTGTGGTAGTGGTAGCCACGCAATTCGCCGAGGTCGAAATACAGCGGCACGCTCGGGAAACGACTCTGCAACGACTCGGCCAGCGCGACCAGTTCATCCAACGCCCGCAGTACTTCTGCCGGGGCACCGGCCAGACGCTGACGCGCCTGGCCGAGCACGGCAGCATCGCCGCTGAGTTCCACCAGGGCCCGCAGCCAGCCACGCGACGCAGCGGGCAGGTCGGCGGTCAGTTGATCGATCTCATCGACGGCCTTGCGCTGCAGGGCGTCGAACAGCTCCTGCTCGCTGGCGCCGGAGACACCGGCAACCTGGCAGAGGCCACGGTAGATACCCACGTGGCCGAGGTCCATGTGGACATCAGGCACCTGGGCCTGCTCGAGCACGTCGAGCATCAGGCTGATGACTTCGAGATCTCCTTCGCTGCCCGGCACGCCATAGAGTTCGGCGCCGACCTGGATGGGGCTGCGGGAGGTGGACAAGGCCCGCGGCCGGGTGTGCAACACGCTGCCCGCGTAGCACAGGCGGCTGGCGCCGTCATGCTTGAGACTATGGGCGTCCATGCGCGCGACCTGGGGCGTGATGTCGGAACGGAAGCCCATGAGGCGCCCGGAGCTGGGATCGGTCACCTTGAAGGTGCGCAGCTCCAGTTCCTGGGCGGCGCCGGTGAGCAGCGATTCCAGAAACTCCAGGTGCGGGGTGATGACGAACTCGTAGCCCCAGCAATGGAACAGTTCCAGCACCCGGCGCCGAGCGCCTTCGATGCGCGCCGCGTCGGGCGGCAGGATTTCCTCGATACCGTCAGGCAGCAGCCAGCGGTCTACCGTAGCCATTAGGCCTCTTCTCCATGTCATGGATCGGCACGCGGCCAACACGGTCGGCGCGATGGACTCGCAGGGGAGTCATCGGCCGGATCGAGCCGCTTTGCCGTGGATTGCTACCCGGATCAGCCAGGGCGTCGCCCTTCCACGGGTTTCGTACGGACGCAAAAAAGCCGGGGATGGCCCCGGCTGATTCATGATAACACGAAAAAATCGGCGATCGGGGAGGAACGACGAGCGCGGCGTACCGCGCTTGCCTAGTCGTCGTCCCCCCCGGTCATCACTGCCCTGGGCTCTGGAAATACTTGAAGAAATCGCTCTTCGGATCCAGCACCAGGACATCGCTCTTGCTGGAGAAGCTGGAGCGGTAGGCCTGCAGGCTGCGATAGAAGGAGAAGAACGCCGGATTCTTCGAGTAGGCCTGGGCATACACCTGGGCCGCCTGGGCGTCACCTTCACCGCGGGCCTGCTCGGCCTGGCGATAGGCCTCGGCCAGCAGCACACGGCGCTGACGATCGGCATCGGCACGAATGCCTTCGGCCAGCTCGCGACCCTTGGCCCGGTGCTCGCGGGCTTCCCGCTCACGCTCGGTACTCATCCGCTCGTAGACACTACGGCTGACTTCCTTGGGCAGGTCGATGGCCTTGACGCGCACGTCCAGTACCTCGATACCCAGCTCCTGGTTGGCCATCTTGTTCAGCGAGGCGGTCAGGGAGCCGACCATGGCATCGCGCTCGCCGGAGACCACCTCATGCAGGGTGCGACGACCGAACTGGTCACGCAGTCCTGCCTCCAGGCGGCGCAGCAGACGTTCGTCGGCGATCTGCTTGAGACCCGAGGTGGCGGTGTAGTAGCGGTCGGCATTGAAGATGCGCCACTTGGCATAGGCATCCACCATGACAGCCTTCTTCTCCAGCGTCAGGAAACGCTGGGTCGGGGTGTCGAGGGTCTGCAGGCGGGCATCGAACTTGCGCACGCGATTGACGTAGGGAATCTTGAAGTGCAGACCGGGCTCCAGGTTGGGCTCGACCACGCGACCGAAGCGCAGCATCACCGCCCGCTCGGTCTCCTTCACTATGAACAGACTGCTCCAGGCGCCCAGGCCCAGGACGACCACGACGATCAGCGCGGCCAGTGATTTATTGCTCATCAGCGGCTCTCCCTGGTACGCGGCTCGGTGGACTGCGGCAGATTGCGAATGACCGAGGCGGCCGTATCGCTGGACGCCGCCGGAGCCGCGCCACTGCTGATGGCCGAGGTCGGCGCCGGGGCGCGGTTCTGCATCAGCTTGTCAAGCGGCAGATAGAGTAGGTTCTGGCCGGCCTGACTAGTGACCATGACCTTGCTCGACTGACCCAGCACTTCCTGCATTGTCTCGATGTACAGACGCTCGCGCGTCAGCTGCGGATTGAGCGCGTACTGGACCGCCAGTTGGCTGAAGCGCGACGCATCACCCTGGGCGCGAGCGACGACTTCGTCGCGGTAGCCGTTGGCTTCCTCGATGATGCGCTGGGCAGCACCGCGGGCTTCGGGGATCACGCCGTTGGCATAGGCCTCGGCCTGGTTCTTCTCGCGCTGCTCGTCTTCGCGGGCCCGGATGACGTCGTCGAAGGCTTCCTGGACCTCACGCGGCGCCGAGGCGCTCTGGATGTTCACCTGGGTCACGGTGATACCAGTGCCGTAGGTGTCGAGGAAGCGCTGCAGCCGCTCGCGGACGCTGGTAGCGACCTGCTCGCGGCCGTCGGTCAGCAACTGGTCCATGGTCGACGAACCGGCGACGTGGCGCAGCGCGCTGTCGGTGGCCTGCTGCAGGCTCACTTCGGGCTGGTCGACATTGAGGACGAAGTCCTTGAGATTGGTGATGCGGTACTGGACCGTCAGCGGCACCTCGACGATGTTCTCGTCCTGGGTCAGCATCGCGCCCTGCTTGCTGTAGGCCCGCTCGCGGGTGACGTTTTCCTGGTACTTGGTCTCGAAGGGGGGGAAGTAGATGTTCAGGCCCGGGCCCACGGTATCGTGGTATTTGCCCAGCCGCAGCACCACCGCCTGCTCCTGCTCGTCCACGACGTAGACGGCGTTGTACAGCCAGAGCGCACCGACCAGCACCACGCCGAGCAGCAGCAGGCCCTTGCCGCCACCGGAGCCGAGGCCACTGCCGTCGCTGCCGCCGGAGCGCTTCTTGCCACCGACCAGGCGGTTGATGCGGTCCTGAAATTTACGCAAGGCTTCGTCGAGATCCGGCGGCCCCTTGCGTCCACCATTGTTGCCACCGCCGTTGTTGCGGCCGCCCCAGGGGTCTTGATTATTCGAGTTGCCACCGGGCTCGTTCCAAGCCATAGCGCTCTCCCTACTGATAACGCGAAAACGCGCCGAAATGGCGCGTCGACCAATGCTACCGGATGGTCCCCGTCCGAACAAAAGCACCGAGCGGGGGTTTATTGCAAAACATGTTGCTGGATAAAGACTTCCGGTTCTTCACCGGCCCGGCTGAGCAGTCGATTGAGTTCGGCCCGGGGTACTCGTACAGACAACAGGATATTGCCTTCGTCGTCGTGGTCATCGCTTTGCACCACGCCGAGCTCGAACAGCCGTGCGCGCAAGCGAGCGTGGCGCTGGGGCAGGCGGAACACGCCGACGAAGAGGTCTTCGCCGAGCAGTTCGGCCACGGCCTGACCGATGAGATCCAGGCCGCGGCCGTCGCGCGCCGAAACCCAGACCCGGATCGGGCGGCCGGTTTCATCGTCGCGCTGGATGTGGGGCTCGACGCCCTCAAGCAGGTCGATCTTGTTGTAGATCTCCAGCATCGGCAGACCGTCGGCACCGATTTCGTGCAGGACCGCTTCGACCTGCTGGATCTGCAACTGGCGATCCTCCTCGTGGGCATCGATCACGTGCAGCAGCAGGTCGGAGTTGCTAGATTCCTCCAGCGTCGCGCGGAAGGCTTCGACCAGCTTGTGTGGCAGGTGGCGGATGAAGCCTACCGTGTCGGCCAGCACGATCGGCCCCAGGTCCGGCAACTGCAAACGACGCAGGGTAGGATCGAGGGTCGCGAACAGCTGATCAGCCGCATAGACGGTGGATTCGGTAAGGCTATTGAACAGGGTGGACTTGCCGGCGTTGGTATAGCCGACCAGAGATACTGCGGGAATCTCGGCGCGACGCCGACCGCGACGGGCTTGTTCGCGCTGGCTGAGCACCTTGTCCAGGCGCTGCCGAATCTGCCGGATGCGCACTCGCAGCAGGCGACGGTCTGTTTCCAGCTGGGTTTCACCGGGGCCACGCAGGCCGATACCGCCCTTCTGGCGCTCGAGGTGAGTCCAGCCGCGGACCAGCCGGGTGCTCATGTGTTCGAGCTGGGCGAGCTCCACCTGCAGCTTGCCCTCGTGGGTACGGGCGCGCTGGGCGAAGATATCGAGAATCAGACCGGTACGATCCAGGACGCGGCACTCGAAGGCTTTTTCGAGGTTACGTTCCTGACTGGGCGTGAGGTCGTGATTGAAGATGACCAGGTCAGCCTCGTTGGCATGCACCTGATCGTGCAGCTCTTCGACCTTGCCGGTACCTATGAGAAAACGCGCGGTCGGCTGGCTGCGGTTCACCGTGACAAAAGCCACGGTTTGCGCACCCGCTGACCGCGCGAGCTCGAGAAACTCCTGAGGGTCTTCGCGCGCCTCGGGATGCAGGCCTTCCAAATGGACCAGAATGGCCCGCTCACCACCTTCGTGACGCTCGAAGAACAACAGGGCGCTCCTCTTGTTGTTTATTCGCTATCCGGCTCGCCAGTCTCGGAGCTGGGCAGACGGACCGGGCGGCTCGGCACCACGGTGGAAATCGCATGCTTGTAAACCATCTGGCTGACGGTGTTCTTGAGCAGGATCACGAACTGGTCGAAGGACTCGATCTGACCCTGCAACTTGATGCCGTTGACGAGATAGATGGAAACCGGAACGCGCTCTTTACGCAGGGTGTTCAGGTAAGGGTCTTGTAGCGAATGCCCTTTTGACATCGTGTCGCTCTCCTAAAGAATGAAAATACCGATCTGGCGACATGCCAGTTTCCGCTGCCCACCATGGACATGCGGACAAAAACGATTCAGCTGCGGGGCGATATGGAGTCGCCGGCGAGACATTTCAAGATCCGTGGCAGATTGTCGCAAGCCAGGCTGTCGAAGGTGTGCACGGCGGGCCAGCCACGCAACCAGGTCAACTGCCGCTTCGCCAACTGCCGCGTCGCCGCGATGCCACGCGCCACCATTTCTTCCCGCGTGCAGCCCCCCTCGAGGAACTCCCAGACCTGACGATAGCCCACGGATCGCATGGAGGGCAGCCCCGGATGCAGCTCGGGACGTTCCCGCAAGGCTGAGACTTCGTCGATGAAGCCCTGTTCCAGCATCAGCTCGAAGCGCTCGGCGATTCGCGCATGGAGCACCTCGCGACGACTGGGCGACAGGATCAATTGGGCGACAGTATAGGGCAATTGTGTCTGGGACGCCCTGTTCGAATCGGCATTGGCACGCATTTGCAGTGCGCGGTGCTCGGTCATCGAACGGCCGCTGACGCGAAACACTTCCAGCGCCCGCAGCAGACGCTGGGGATCATTGGGATGGATGCGCTCGGCGGACACCGGATCGACCTCCGCCAGCCGCCGATGGACCTCGCCCCAGCCGGCCTCGGCCGCCACGGCTTCGATCTCGGCACGCACCGCCGGATCGGCGCTGGGCATGTCGGCCAGGCCTTCGAGCAGGGCTTTAAAGTAGAGCATGGTACCGCCCACCAGCAGCGGGATGCGGCCGGCCGCGGTGATCTCGGCCATGGCGGCCAGGGCATCGGCGCGAAACTCGGCGGCGGAGTAGCTCTCGGCAGGATCGCGGATGTCCACCAGCCGGTGCGGATGGGCTGCCAGCAGCTCGGCGCCGGGCTTGGCGGTACCGATGTCCATGCCGCGGTAGATGAGCGCGGAGTCGACGCTGATCAGCTCGATGGGCAGCAGCCGGGCCAGCTCGATGGCGAGGTCGGTCTTGCCGGAGGCGGTCGGCCCCATGAGGAAGATGGCGGGCGGCAGGGGGGCGGTCATGTCGGGGTCTCGGCAGGCGCCGCGGAAACCGCGGAGAGGCGGTCAGCGGCCGCGCAGGAAGAGTTTGTCCAGATCGTCCAGGCTGAGCTGGGCCCAGGTGGGACGACCATGGTTGCACTGGCCGCTGCGCTCGGTGGTTTCCATGTCGCGTAGCAGGGCATTCATCTCCGGCAGGGTCAGCCGCCGGTTGGCCCGCACCGAGCCGTGGCAGGCCATGGTGCCGAGCAATTCGTTGAGGTGCGCCTGGATGCGGTCGCTGGTGCCGTAGTCGAGCAGATCGGCGAGCACGTCCTGCACCAGCCGTGCGGCCTGGGCCTGCTTGAGCAGCGCGGGGATCTGGCGGATGGCCAGGGTTTCCGGGCCAAGGCGCTGCAACTCGAAGCCGAGGCGCTCGAACCACAGCCCGTGCTCCTCGGCGCAATCGGCCTCGCGCTCGCTGACCGCCAGGGACTCGGGCACCAGCAGTGGCTGGCCGCGCAGGCCTTCGCTGGCCATGGCGACCTTGAGGCGCTCGTAGGTGATGCGTTCGTGGGCGGCGTGCATGTCTACCAGGATCAGGCCCTGGGCGTTCTCGGCCAGGATGTAGATGCCCTTGAGCTGGGCCAGGGCGTAGCCCAGGGGCGGTACATCGCCCTGCTCCGCTGGCAGAGCGGCAACGGCTTCGGCGCCCTCCGGTAGCGGTGCGAAGAAGGCCTTGTAGGCGCTCTGCACCTCGGCCACCGGCGCCCCGGCATAGGATTGCGGAGCCGGACTGTAGCGCGACGCGCCCCCCGCTCCACCGCTACTGGCGAAGGGTTGCGCGGGTGGTGCGGGGCTGTCGTGGAGCACGGCGGCGGCCAGGCGCATTTCGCCCTGGGGGCCGAATTCGCCGGCGGCCGGGCCAGTTAGGGGTGTGGGGGCGGTAGGCGCCACCACGGCGAGCTGGTCGTCTGGACGGATGTCGCCCAGGGCGCGGTGCAGGGTGCCGTAGAGGAAATCATGCACCTGGCGGCTGTCACGGAAGCGCACCTCGTGCTTGGTGGGGTGGACGTTGACGTCCACCGTCGCCGGATCGAGTTCGAGGAACAGGACGAAGGCCGGATGGCGGCCATTGTAGAGCACGTCGCGATAGGCCTGGCGCACGGCATGGGCGACCAGCTTGTCGCGCACCATGCGGCCGTTGACGTAGAAGTACTGCAGATCGGCCTGGCTGCGCGAGAAGGTCGGCAGACCGACCCAGCCCCAGAGGCGCAGGCCGTTGCGCTCGTGTTCCAGCGGCAGGGCCTGTTCGAGGAAGGCCGGACTGCAGACAGCGCCGACCCGCCGCCCCTGGCTCTGCGGATCGCCCGCCGGATGCAGGGCGAGCACGCTCTTGCCATTGTGGCGCAGATGGAAGCCGACGTCGAAGCGCGCCAGCGCCAGGCGCCGCACCACTTCCTGCAGATGGTCGAATTCGGTCTTCTCGGCGCGCAGGAACTTGCGCCGCGCCGGCGTATTGAAGAACAGGTCGCGCACCTCCACCGAGGTACCCTGGGGATGGGCGGCGGGCTGCAGCCGCGGCTGCATCTCGCGGCCCTCCGTCTCCACCTGCCAGGCCTGGTCCTCGCCCCGGTAGCGCGAGGTCAGGGTGAGGCGCGACACCGAGCTGACCGAGGCCAGGGCTTCGCCGCGAAAGCCCAGGCTGGTGACGCTTTCCAATTCGTCCAGGTGGTAGATCTTGCTGGTAGCGTGCCGCGCCAGGGCCAGCGGCAGGTCATCCGCTGGAATGCCGTGGCCATCGTCACGGATGCGCAGCAGCTTGACACCACCCTGCTCCACCTCGATGTCGATGCGCGAGGCACCGGCGTCCAGGCTGTTCTCCAGCAACTCCTTGGCCACCGAGGCGGGGCGTTCGACCACCTCACCGGCGGCGATCTGGTTGGACAGCCGCGGACTGAGCAGCTGGATGCGCCGGGGTTCAGTCATTGCTGGCCGCCAGTTCGTGGGTGGGGATGGTAAGGACCTGGCCGGAGCGGATGCGGTCGCCCTTGAGCCGGTTGGCGGCGCGCAGGGTGGAAAGGTCCACGTCATAGCGCCGGGCGATCAGGCTCAGGCTTTCGCCGGGTTGCACCCGATGCTGGTCGACGCCGCGCACGCTGCCGACCTTGCCACCGCGCTGTTCGCGCTGCCAGGCCAGGTAGGTGCCGGGCGGCGGCCGGTGCTGGAAATATTGCACCACGCCCGCCTGAATCTGGCGGGCCAGCAGGCCCTGGTGCGCCGGACTGGCCAGCTTGGCCGATTCGTTGGCGTTGGTGATGAAGCCGGTTTCCACCAGGATCGAGGGGATGTCGGGCGACTTGAGCACCACGAAGCCGGCCTGCTCGACCCGCGAATGCAGCAGCTTGGTAGCCCGGCCGACCTGGCCGAGGATGGTCTGGCCGACCTCCAGGCTGGAGGCCACGGTGGCGGTCATCGACAGGTCCATGAGCACGCCGGCGAGCATGGGGTCCTTGTTGTCCAGGGCGTCGGAGACGCCGCCGACTTGGTCGGAACGGTTTTCCGCGTCGGCCAGCCAGCGGGCCGCCTCGGACGTGGCACCGCGCTGGGACAGGGCGAAGACGGTGACGCCCTCGGCGCTGGAGCTGGGCGCCGAGTCGGCGTGGATGGAGATGAACAGGTCGGCGCCCTTCTTGCGGGCGATGATCTGCCGCTGGCGCAGCGGGATGAAGTAGTCGCTGGTGCGGGTCAGCTCGGCACGGAAGCCCTTCTGCCGGTTGAGATTGGCCTGCAACTGCTTGGCGATGGCCAGCACCACGTTCTTCTCGTACAACCGGCCGCGACCGATGGCGCCGGGGTCTTCGCCGCCGTGGCCGGGGTCGATCACCACCACCACATCACGCTTGCCACTGGGGCTGGACGGCAAACGGGTCGCTGGCTGGGCGGGCGTCACCGGGGTGGCCGGCAGATTGGGCGTGACGGTGGCCGGGATGTCGCTGGCGGCCGGATCGGTGCCCTGGTCGTAGAGATCGACCACCAGACGGTTGCCGTACTCCTTGTTGGGCGCCAGGGTGAAGCTCTTGGGCGTCAGGGCACCCTTGGTATCCAGCACCAGGCGTACCTCGCCGGGCGCGCGCTGGGCCGCGCGCAGCCCGGTGACGGGGGTATTGCGCAGGGGCTTTTCGCTCAGCCCGCCGGAGAGCTGCGCGCCGGACAGGTCGATGACGATGCGGTCCGGGGCACTGAGGGTGAAGACGCTAGCCTTGACCGGGCCGCTCAGGTCGAACACCAGCCGGGTATTGTCGGGCGCTCGCCAGACGCGCATCCCCTTGATTTGGGTAGCGGCGAGGAGCTGGCTGCTCAGGATCAACAACAACAGGCCGAGTCCCGACCTGAAAAAACGCTTGCGCATGCCTGCGACCGTATAGCTGGAGAACGAAGGATCGGCGCCTAGGGGTCGCCTGACAGTCGCGGAGCGAACATCAGGTCATTTCAGACCCGCCTAGGACGCGAGGGCGGCGCACCAGGCCTCGCCATGGGCTCCCTGGCTAACCAGGCGGAGATCACGGCCGTCGGCGCGTGGCGTAATGGTAATGGCCAGGTCCGGCTTTGGCAAAACGCCCTGCCCGCGCTCGGGCCATTCCACCAGGCATAAGGCCTCGGGTGTGAAGTAGTCGCGAATCCCCATGAATTCTAGTTCTTCCGGATCGGCCAGACGATAGAGGTCGAAGTGATAGACCACGCCGCTGGCCAGTTCATAGGGCTCGACCAGGGTGAAGGTCGGGCTTTTCACCGCGCCGACGTGGCCGAGGCCGCGCAGGATGCCACGCGACAGGGTGGTCTTGCCGGCGCCCAGATCACCGTGCAGATAGAGCACGCCGCGCCCACCGCTGGCCTGGGCCAGGCGCGCGCCGAGGGCGTACATGGCGGCTTCGTCGGCGGCGTACAGGGTCAGTTCAGGCATGGCTGGAGTTCCTCGAGCAACTGGCGGGCGACCGGGGGCAGATCGCTGGCGGCGAGGCCGCGGCCCTGGCGCCCCAGCTCGGCGCCGGCGCGGCCGTGCAGCCAGGCGCCCAGACAGGCGGCCTCGAAGGGCGCCAGCCCCTGCCCCAGCAGGGCGGCGATGATACCGGTGAGAATGTCTCCCAGGCCACCCGTGGCCATCGCCGGATGCCCTTCGCCACAGAGCGCCATGCGGCCGTCCGGATGGGCAATCAAAGTGCCGAAGCCCTTGAGCAGCGCCACACCGCCGTAGCGCCGGGCAAGTTCGCGGGCACTGCCGGGCCGGTCGGCCTCGATGTCGGCAATGGACACGCCCAGCAACCGCGCCGCTTCGCCTGGGTGAGGCGTCATCACCCAGGGCCCGCGTGGCGCCTTGACCACCCCGGCGGCCAACAGGTTGAGGGCATCGGCGTCCCAGACCTGGGTGACGTCCAGCGTCGCGGCCGCACTGGCCAGGGCTTTGCCCCAGGCGCCCTGCCCCAGGCCCGGCCCGACGGCGAGGACATCGGCCTTTTTCGCCAGTTCGAGCACGGCAAAGCTGGAATGCACGCCGGCGACCATGATCTCCGGGCGCCGTGCCAGTACCGGTGCCACATTGGACGGCCGGGTCGCCAGGCTGAGCATGCCGGCACCACAACGCAGCGCTGCCTCGCTGGCCATGATGGCCGCACCACCGGTACCTTCGTCGCCGCCGATCACCAGCAGATGGCCGAACTGGCCCTTGTGCGCATTGAGCGGTCGCGCCGCCAGCCGCGGCAGGTTGCCCGGCGCCAGGCGCTGGGCGGTGGCATGGGCGGGATTCTGCGGCTCCTCCATCAAGGGCTCGAATACCAGGCTGCCGACGTGATCCGGGCCTTTGCCGGTGAACAGCCCGAGCTTGAGGCCGATGAAGGAGATGGTCAGGTCGGCGCGCACCAGGGGGCCGGCCGCGGCGCCGGTATCGGCGTCCAGCCCCGACGGGAGGTCGATGGCCACCACCGGCAACTCGCTGGCGTTGATCCGTTCGATGGCCGCGGCGTAGGGCTCGCGGGCCGGCCCCTTGAGCCCGGTACCCAGCAGGGCATCGACTACCACACCGCCGAGCGGGGCATCCGCGCGCCAGGGCTGGATGTCCACCCCGGCGGCCTGTGCCTCGGCATGGGCCAGGGCGGCGTCGCCCTTGAGCCCAGCCGGGTCGGCCAGATGCCAGACCCGCGCCTGCCAGCCGGCCTTGCGGGCCAGGCTGGCGACCAGATAGCCGTCGCCCGCATTGTTGCCGCCGCCGGCCAGCACGCACAGCGCCCCGGCATGGGGCCAGCCATGGCGCAGGGAACGCCAGGTCGCCGCGGCGGCACGCCGCATCAGTTCAAGCCCCGGCAGGCCGCCGGCGATCAGTTGGGCATCGAGATCCCGCACCTGCTGGGCGCTGTAGAGCTGGAACGGCAGTTCGTCGTACATGCTGGGAAAGCCTCCGGAGTCTGGCAAAATGGGCGGCCCTCCTGCCCGTGCGTTCCTGTCGATGTCCGCTTGCGCCCTAGATCTCGCCGCCCTGGCCGACCTCATCAAGACCTGGGGTCGGGAACTGGGCTTTCAGCAGACCGGTATCGCCGGCCTGGATCTGGCACGTCACGAAGAACATCTGGAGCGCTGGCTGGCCGCCGGTTTCCACGGCGAGATGGACTATATGGCCGCGCACGGAACCAAACGTTCGCGGCCGGCCGAACTGGTCTCGGGCACCCTGAGGGTGATCTCCCTGCGCATGGACTACCTGCCCGGCGATACCCGCATGAGCGAGCGCCTGGCCGACGGCACCGCCGCCTACCTCTCGCGCTACGCCCTGGGCCGCGACTATCACAAGCTGATCCGCAAGCGCCTGCAGCACCTGGCCGAGCGCATCCAGGCCGAGATCGGTCCCTTCGGCTATCGCGCCTTCGTCGACAGCGCCCCGGTGCTGGAAAAGGCCCTCGCCGAACAGGCTGGCCTGGGCTGGATCGGCAAGAACACCCTGGTGCTCAATCGCAAGGCCGGGAGCTGGTTCTTCCTGGGCGAACTCTTCGTCGACGTGCCCCTGCCGGTGGACGAGCCTACCCCACGTGACCATTGCGGCACCTGCCGCGCCTGCCTGGACATCTGCCCGACCCAGGCCTTCGTCGGTCCTTACCAACTCGATGCACGCCGCTGCATCTCCTACCTGACCATCGAGTTCAAGGGCTCGATTCCCCTGGAGCTGCGCCCGCTGATCGGCAATCGAGTCTTCGGCTGCGATGACTGCCAGTTGGTCTGCCCCTGGAATCGCTTCGCCAAACCCACCGCCGAAGGCGATTTCCAGCCGCGCCATGGACTGGATAACGCCAGCCTGGCCGAGCTCTTCCGCTGGACCGAAAGCGAATTCCTCAGACGCACCGAAGGCTCGCCGCTCCGCCGTGCCGGCTACGAGCGCTGGCTGCGCAACCTGGCGGTGGGCCTGGGCAATGCACCGACCAGCATTCCGGTGCTGGAGGCGCTGAAGGTCCACGCCGAGCATCCTTCGCCGCTGGTGCGCGAGCATGTGGAATGGGCGCTGGCGCGGCACGGCGAGGCGTAAACTACAGGTCCCGCGCTCAAGGGCCGACCGTGGTGTAGGGGATCGGCGCCCACCAGCTGCCGTAGGGCACGCCGTACTTGTCGACATAGGCCTTCACCACCGGAGACAGCGGGCGGTACTTGCCGCCCGACTTGCCACCGTAGGGCCCCTTGGGCTCAATTTCGGCTTGCAAGGTCAGGACTTCGATGGGGTCGAGACAGGGGCCCATGATCCAGACCTTGACCACACCGCCTGGGGCCAAGCCGATGGTGAGATCCTTGCGATAGTCTGAGGTGCGACCACTGACAGGACAGTCTGCTGGCAGACTCTCGACCATCTTCCTTCGCGCCCAATCGGGAATAAGAAACGCCGCATGGTAGGTCTGGGGCTCGACCATGGACTGCCAGCGTAGTGAAACCACATAGGGCAGATCCAGGCCGGTCATAGAGCGGCCTTTGCCCGAGCCGATTCGCTTGGGCCAACCCTTGGCGGTAGCCGATAGACTCTCGGGCTGGCCCATGGCGATCACTCCCCCCATGGCCCTGGGAAAGATGAGTCCGTTGACATCGCTAATACTGGCCTGCTCCAGCCAGACCTCCATGTAGTTGGGTGCCAGGAAGCCCAGGTACCAGGCAGCGTAGGGCAGCTTGGGCTTGGTCGCAGCGCTGGATTGGCAGCCGGCCAGGCCCAACGCCAGGATGAGGCAAAGCAGCCAGCGGCTCATTGTGGATAGCCTGCCTGGGGACGATTGGGATAGGCGTAACGCCGACCGTCGGGCGTGGGGGCATGGACGAAGACCGCGTCCACGTTGCCCAGGCCGCGGCCGATCTGGGCCTGCCAATGGGCGGAGAGGTGCACGTAGCGCCCGAGCAGCAGGCGGGTTTCGGCCTGGTCGAGATGGAGCGCCGCACCCTGAGCATGGGCCTGAAGCTTGGTGGCTATCGCCTGGAGTTCATCCGGCAGGCGTAACTCGGGATCGTCGTCATCGATGGCCGACAGCGGCACCCCTTGGACACTGGCCAGGCGCTGCATCACCCGCAGATAGACCAGGGACAGCTCACCCCGCACCTGTCGCTCCAAGCGCACGGCGGCGAAGACCTCGGACTCGGGCAGCTCACCGCGAGCAGCGGGCAGCCGGATGCGCCAGGTATCGAGGGTCAGTCTGGCCTGATCCGGATCGAACCAGGCTTCCTGCTGGATATGTGCCAGCTCGACCTGGGCCTGGCGATAGCTCCAGGCGGCGTGACTGTCGGTGCCATAGCGCTCGCGCGAGACGAGCGGCCGGGTCGGCAGCAGGCGCTCGGTCATCTCGGCCGGATAGCCGCCACCCAGGTCGGCATGGGCGCCGGGCAGGACGATTTCCTCGTGCTGGGGCGCGACGCGGGTGAGGGCGAAATTGCGCCGCTGCTCGTCGTTGGCCACCAGTTGCACCACCTTGCGCGCGCATCCGGCCGGCAGATAGAGGTTGAGCCCCGGATTGATGGCATTGGCCGGGCTGAAATCTCCGCGCAGCGGATCAGCCACTGCCGCCACCGTATCGAACAGGCCGATGAAGTTGAGCCTTACCTTGGCGCGTTGCCAGGAAAAGCACGGCGCTAAGCCCGTAGCCACGATACCGCCATCAGCCTTGAGCGCCTCGTTGGCAAAATGCCGTGCCGCCGCTGCGCCCCGGCTGAAGCCGAAGAGATCGAACTCGATGGCTTCGACGATAACCTCGGGGTTACTGCGTTTGAACTGGTCGTAGCGTTCAGAGAAAGCAGCGGGGAAAGTCTGAACGCAAGCCAGGACACCACTGCTACCTAGGCCGGTACCCATGGACAGAGGGCTGTCCGGTTGGCCGGCACGGGTGCCGATACCTTCGATGTAGACCGGAATGACCGCGGCGTTTTCGTCCTGCTCGATGGCACGCTGGGTATCGTCTCGGTAGAGCCGATACAACCGCGCGATATTCGTCTCCGCATTGGCGTAACTGCTGTCGTCCTTCAGCATGAATTTTTCGCAGTGCAGTGCGATGCTCTCTGCCTGGTCCTGCCGAAAACCCTGAGCTTCCGCTCGGCAAGTTGCACCCGTGGCGGCGTTGAAGAGGTTGTTGCCGGTGCCATCGAAGAACACGCCGACACGTAGGGTGATGCGCTGCTCCACCGGGCGTTCGGGCTGGCTAACTGAGCTGTCCTGACCGACTGGCCCCCCAACTGGGCGACTGGAAGCGCTGCCCGGCCCTGGCCTTTCACGTCCGCGCAGGCCGAGTGGCGCGGTCCGTCCTGGCGCTTGGCGGGCAAACTCCCCACTCGCGGCACAGGCGCCGTTCGCCAAGCTGCCAGTGCTCAGCCCTCCGCCACCCATGCCGATGATCACCGTCCCCGAACCACCGATCACCACCCCGCCATGGCTGGTGACGCTGCCGAGCACGGCAGCAGGCTGGCCGTTGATCAGGACGTTGGGGACGACGGCGGCCCTTACCGCCGCACCACAGCCACAGGCGTGACCCAGGGTGGCGGCGGGCAAGCCGTCGAAGAAGACGTTGGCCGAGCCCTGGACCAGGACCGTGGCCCCGCACTTGGGGCAGGTGACGGCGTCACCCAGGCGCGCAGCAGGTTTTCCGGACATGACCGATTTCCCTATCGGTGATTTCAGGCCCGGAAGATGCCGCAGGAAAGGCTCTAGAACAATAGTTACAGACCGATAACGCGGAAACCGTCACACCGCTACCCGTGTGGATCTTCCGGGTAGGTGAAGGTCGGCATCTGCCAGTTGAATTTCAACGCCAGCAGGCGTATCAGCAGGCCGGCAGCCAGGGTGAAGAGCAGCGCCTGCTCCTCGCCCAGCCACTGCCGGCAGAGCAGGTAGCAGCCGGCGGACAGCACGGCCACGCTGGCATAGAGTTCGCGCCTCAGGATCAGCGGGACGTCGTTGCAGAGGATGTCGCGCAGGATACCGCCGCAGGTACCGGTCAGGGTGCCGCTGACGATGACGATGACCGGGCTCAGGCCCATCTCCAGGGCCACCTGGCAGCCGATCACGGTGAAGGCCACCAGGCCCAGGGCGTCGAGCAGCAGGAACAGTCGGCGCAGGTAGCGCATGACCCGGGCGATGGCCACGGTGGCGAGGCCGGCGCCGACGGTCAGCGCCAGGTACTCCGGGTGCTTCACCCAGCCCAGCGGATAGTGGCCCAGCAGGACGTCGCGCACCGAGCCGCCGCCCAGGGCAGTGACGCTGGCGATCAGCGCCACGCCGAACAGGTCCATGCCGCGGCGACCGGCGGACAGGGCGCCGGTCATGGCCTCGGCGGTGATGGCCACCAGGTAGAGGATGGAGAGCAACACGGGGGCGCGGTCGTCAGACCTTGATGAAGTGCTCGCGGTAGTGGCGCAGCTCGGCGATGGAGTCGCGGATGTCGTCCAGCGCCAGGTGGCTGCCGCTCTTTTTCACCCCGTCGCGGACGTGGGGCGCCCAGCGCGCGGCCAGCTCCTTGAGGGTGGAGACGTCCAGGTTGCGGTAGTGGAAGTAGGCTTCCAGCTCCGGCATGCGGCGATGGAGGAAGCGGCGATCCTGGCAGATGCTGTTGCCGCAGATCGGCGACTTGCCCTTGGGCACCCATTGACGCAGGAACTCCAGGGTTAGGGCCTCGGCCTGGGCGGTGTCGACGGTGCTCTCGCGGACCCGCTGGGTCAGCCCCGAGCCGCCGTGCTGACGGGTATTCCACTCGTCCATGCCGGCCAGCACCTCGTCCGACTGGTGGATGGCCAGTACCGGGCCCTCGGCCAGCACGTTGAGATCGCTATCGGTGACGATGGTGGCCATCTCGATGATCACGTCCCGATCCGGATCCAGGCCGGTCATTTCCAGGTCGATCCAGATCAGGTGCTGCGGATTGGGGGTGGTCATGGCGAACTCCTTGATGAGGGCGCCAGTGTAGCAGCGCGCCTGTCGCCTACCTACCGGCGCCATAGCAGCAGGCGGCTACCGCGCAGGTCACCCACTTCAAGGACGGCATCGGCCGGCTGACCGGGAATCTCGAAGGTGTTGCTGACCAGCCAGCTGCCGGAGCGCAGCTCCTGGCGGGCTTTCTCGCCCAGGCGTGGCATGGGCGCCGGCGAGAGGAAACAGTAGACGACGTCGAATTCGCCCAGCTCCACCCGCCAGAGGTCACGATAGCGTACCTGGCAGTTGCGCCGTGGCAGGCAGCGCAGCCAGGCCAGGGCGAAGCTCAGCGGCGCCGTCTCCACGCCGACGAAGGTGGCGGCCGGAAAGCGGTGGGAAAGATCGACCAGGGTATCGCCCAGGCCGCAGCCGAGGTCGACGAAGCGAAAGGTCGACTCTCGTTCGGCGAGCAGCGCCGCCAGGCGCTCGCGGGTCTGCCGCCCGGTGAGATACAGCGGCACCCGTTCGCGCAGGCTGTTCCAGTTCAGCAGCAGGAGCAACAGAAAACCGAGCGCGGCGATGCCCGCCGACAGGCCGCGACCGCTGACCAGATAGAGCGCGGGGGCGAACAGCAGGTTGATGAACACCCACCAGCGCGCCAAGCCGAGCAGCTCCCCCAGCAGGGCCGCCAGCACTGCCTGCAGGCAGACCAGCGCCAGCAACGAAGGCCGCTGACCGGCGAAGCTGGCCCAGAGTCTCAGGCCGACGATGGCGACCACCAGGGCGGCCAGTTGCACCAGCACGGCCAGCAACAGGGGATAGCGCGAGGCGAGATGGGCCAGCATGGGCGCTCCAGAGCGACGAGGTGCGCCAAGTTTAGGTAATCCGTGGGGAGCGGCCAATGCTAGACTCCTCGCCCCTGCAACCCGCGGACTCCCCATGGCCAAACGCCACCTGACCCGTCGCCAGAACTGGCGGATCGAAAAAATCCAGACCGAACGCGCCGCTCGCGCGGAAAAGCGCGAATCCAAGCTGGTCGACGAACTCGAAGGCGGCGATCTGGGCCCGGAACAGCAGGGCCAGGTGATTGCCCACTTCGGCGTTCAGGTGGAGATCGAGGATGGCGAGGGCCGGCTGCAGCGCTGCCATTTGCGCGCCAACCTGCCGACTCTGGTTACCGGGGACCAGGTGGTGTTCCGCGCCGGGGTACAGGGCAATGGCGTCATCGTCGCCCAGTTGCCGCGCCGCTCGGAGATCTGCCGGCCAGACATGCGTGGCCAGCTCAAGCCGGTGGCAGCCAACGTCGACCGCCTGGTGATCGTTTTCGCCCCGCTGCCCACCCCCCACGCCAATCTCATCGACCGCTACCTGGTGGCGGCCGAGCACGCCGGCATCCAGCCGCTGCTGCTGCTCAACAAGGCCGACCTGATCGACGAGCACAACGCCGCGGCGCTGGACGACTTGCTGGGTATCTATCGCGGCCTGGACTATCCGCTGCTGGAGGTCTCGGCCCACAACGGCCTGAGCATGGACCAGCTAAAGAGCGCCCTGGACGAGCACGTCAGTGTCTTCGTCGGTCAGTCCGGCGTGGGCAAGTCGTCGCTGGTGAACGCCCTGCTGCCCGGCGTCGATACGCGGGTCGGTCCGCTGTCGGAGCTGACCAACAAGGGTACCCACACCACCACCACCGCCCGGCTCTTTCACTTTCCCGATGGCGGCGACCTGATCGACTCCCCCGGCATCCGGGAGTTTGGGCTGAGCCACGTCAGCCGTGATGACGTGGCCGCCGGATTCAAGGAGTTCGACGACTTTCTCGGCCGCTGCCGCTTCCGCGACTGCCAGCATGAGCGCGAGCCGGGGTGCGCCCTGCTCGCCGCCCTGGAACGGGGCGACATCCATCCGCAACGGATGGCCAGCTACCGGCATATCCTGGCCAGTCTGGAAGGCGATTCGCGTTACTAGCCCGCGTTTGTCTCCCAGTCGTAGACAGGACTAAAAAAACGCCGGGCCAAGCCCGGCGTTTTTCGTTTCAGCCGAAGACGCGGAAGCGCTCGGCGTCGTCCATGAAGCCTTTCTCGGGGAAGTCGCCCTCGTTGGAACCGAAGGGCATCTGCGCCCGCAGGTGCCAGGTCTCCGGCAACTGCCACTCGGCGGCGGCCAGGGCATCGGGCAGCGGATTGTAGTGCTGCAGACTGGCGCCGATGCCGGCATTGGCCAGCGCCGTCCATACCGAGAACTGGGCGATGCCGCTGGCCTGTTCCGACCAGATGGGGAAGTTGTCGGCGTAGCTGGGGAATTTATCCTGCAGGGCCGAGATGACCTGACGATCCTCGTAGAACAGCACGGTGCCAGCACCGGCGGCGAAGCTGTTGATCTTGCCTTCGGTGGGCGCGAAGGACTCGGCCGGCACGATCTGCCGCAGGGCCTGCATGACGAAGCCCCAGAACTTCTCGCTCTCGGCGCCGAACAGGATCACCGCCCGCGAGCTCTGGGAGTTGAAGGCGGAGGGCGACAGCTTGACCGCTTCCTGGATCAGCGCAGTGATCTGGCCCTGCGCCAGCGGCAGGTTCTTGCCCAGGGCGTACTGGCTGCGACGGCGCTTGATGGTATCGATAAAGGCGTTGCTCATCGGGAGGCTCCTGCAAGGGAATCGGAGATCGAGAGACCGCGCGCCAGGGCGCAAGGTGCCCGATCAATCATGAAACCCTTGCAGCATAACGAGCCCATTGCGCGCCAACGGACGAAAAAACCGAACGCTGGCAGCGAATTTTCCTATCGATCACCCCCTGCGCTCAGGGTTTGCCCTGGATGACACCCGCATCGAAGGCGTTGATCTGTTGCTTGAACGCCGTATTGTTGATGGGCTGCGCCAGATTGCCGGTGGCGGATACGCCCCCGCTGGAGACCCCGCCGCGATTGGCGCCGGGCGCATCCTGGGCCGGCGCCGTGGAAGGACCCTTGTTGGCGTTGCGCCCCTCGATGGCCTGCTGGGCCTTCTTGGTCAGCACGATGATGTCGATGCGCCGGTTGACCGGGTTGAGCGGATGCTCACGGTCGAAGGGCGCCGAAGCCGCGTAGCCGACGATCCGGGCCACCTGCTCGTCCGGATAACCGCCCGCTTCCAGGGCACGCCGCGCCGAGTTGGCCCGACCGGCGGACAGCTCCCAGTTGCTGAAATCGCCCTTGCCGACGTAGCGAGCGGCATCGGTATGGCCACTGATGCTGATCTTGTTCGGCACCTGGCGAATGGTGTCGGCCATGGCCAGCAGGATGTCCTCGAAATAGGGCTTCAGCCGCGGGCTGCCCGAATCGAACATCGAGCGATTGTCGGCATCGACGATCTGGATGCGCAGGCCGTCCTGGGTGATCTCCATCAGGATCTGGTCCTTGAACTTCTGCAGTTCCGGATTCTCGTTGATCTTGTTCTGCAACTCCTGCAGCAGCAGCTCCAGGCGCTGCTTCTCGACCTGCTCGGCGATCTTCTCCGCCTGGCTGGCATCCATTTTCTGCGCCTGCTGGCTCGGGTCCTTGTTCTGATCCTTCTGCGCCGCCGCATTCGGTTGGCGATCCGGCGCGGTATCCGGGGACTGGGTCGGATCGGGCTGCACACGGTTGGAGTCGTTGGGGTCGGCGCGCTCCTCCATGTCCGGATTGACCTTGTTCTGGGTCGAATCCGGCTGCGCTTGGATCTCGGGATTCAGGGTGCGGTCGGGTGCCGGCGTCGGGGTACCGCCGAGGTCGATGACGTAGGGACTGGCACTCTCGGTGAAGCCGATCGGGTCCTGGAAGTAGCCGGCGATGGCCTTCTTCTGCTCCGGGGTGGCCGAGGACATCAGCCAGAGCACCAGGAAGAACGCCATCATGGCGGTGGCGAAGTCGGCGAAGGCGATCTTCCAGGCGCCGCCGTGGTGGCCGGCGGCGCTCTTCTTGACGCGCTTGACGATGATCGGCTGGTTGTTGTCCATCAGCTGCCCCGCATCGCCTGCTCGAGTTCACTGAAGGACGGTCGGTGCGCGGGGAACAGCACCTTGCGGCCGAATTCCACGGCGACGGTGGGCGGCATGCCGCTGGCGGCGGCCACCAGGCAGGCCTTGATGGCTTCCAGCACGTTGAGCTCTTCCTTGGCGTCGTGCTCCAGGCAGGTCGCCAGCGGACCGAAGAAGCCGTAGGCCGCGAGAATACCGAGGAAGGTACCGACCAGGGCCGCGCCCACGTGGCCGCCGATGGCCGCCTGGTCGCCCTCGCCGAGCATGCCCATGGTGATCACGATCCCCAGTACCGCGGCGACGATGCCAAAGCCGGGCAGGCCGTCGGCGACTCGCGATACCGCATGGGACGGGTGCTCCAGTTCTTCCTTGATGCCCGCCAGCTCCATGTCGAACAGGCCCTCCAGCTCGTGGGGCGCCATGTTGCCGGAGGACATCAGCCGCAGGTAGTCGGCAATGTAGGCCGTCATCCGCTCATCCTTGAGGATGTTCGGGTATTTGCTGAAGATCGGGCTGGCCTTGGGGTCCTCGACGTCGGCCTCGATGGACATCATGCCCTCGCGCCGGCTCTTGTTGAGGATCTCGTAGAGCAGCTTCAGCACGTCCAGGTAGAAGGCGTGGGTGAAGCGGTTGCCGAACATCTTCAGCGACTTCTTGAACACCTGCATGAAGGTGCTGCCCGGGTTGGCCTGCAGAAAGGCCCCCAGCGCGGCACCGCCGATGATCAGCACCTCGAGCGGCTGGATGATCGCGGCGATCTTGCCATGCGCGAGGATGTAGCCGCCGAGGACAGCCGCGAATATCACGATGATGCCGATGATTTTTGCCATGGTTGGGAATACTGTGTGCTAAGGAAAGTTGAGCCGGGGATTTGCCCTCACGCCCCCTTTATCGGACCCGGCGTCCCGGACTGAAGGCCTTTCATCAAATTTCAAGGCGACCGTCGTATGTCCAGCCGCCCGAACACCGTCGAAGACTGGGTCAAGCATCTGGAAGGCGTGCGCCTGCCAGTGGCCACCAACACCGCCGAGCGTCTACGCCGCACCCTGGCCGATGGCCGGCTGGCGTTGCATGAGATAGCCGAACGACTCTGCGAGTCACCGCCCCTGGCGCTGGCCCTGCTGCGCGAGGCCAATCGTGGCCATGCCAGCCTGGGCGATCCGGCCGCCAGCCTCGAGGCCGTGCTCGGCCGCGTCGGCCTCGGCCCGGCGGAGTATCTGGTGGCCCGTCAGGCCAGCCTGGTCGAGGAGCGCCTGCCGCAACCACTGCGGCAGCTGTGCCTGGTCAGCCAGCACGCCATGACCCTGGGTCTCGGCCTGTTCGGCGTGCCCCTGGCGCGCCTCTGGCCGGACATCCGCCTGGCCGCCCTGCTGTTCCTGGCACCGCTCTGGCCGCTGGTTACCCGCTATCCGGAGCTGTTCGAGGAATGGGAGCGCCGGGTGCTGGGCGAAGGCGAGCCGGCGCTCAAGGTCGAACTCGACCTGCTGGGCGTTCCCGCCGTGCGCCTGTGCCAGGCACTGGCCCGCCACTGGCAACTGCCGGACTGGATCGTCGAGGGCTATCGCCTGCTCGACCAGGATCGCCGCCAGTTGGTCAAGGCCCTGCACATCGCCCATGCTGAGGATCCGCTGGAACAGCAGCACCGCCTCGACGAGGACCCGGAGCTGCGGCGCTGGCTGACCCACCCGGGCAACACCATCCTGCTGGCCAACGGCCTGGCCCTGGCCAGCCACCATGCCTGGAACGGCCCTCACACCCTGCGCTGGCAGCGCCTCAGCGCGCTCTACCTGCAGCTGCCGCTGGCACGCGTGCAGAGCCGCAGTCACGAACTCGCGGTCCAGGATGCCCAGCGGCATGCCCGCCCCGGCCTCTGGCACCCCGCCGAAGGCCTGCTCTGGCCACCCGGCGAACGCCGCCTCAAGCCGATCCCCAAGGTCCAGGTCGCCGCCGAAAGCCAGGCACAGCGCTGGCGCGGCCTGTGCGAGCAACTGCTGCACACGCCCAGTGCCTTCGCCACCCTGCCCCAGCTGTTCGACTGCGCGCGCCAGGCCCTGGTGGCCTGCGGCCTGCCGCGCCTGCTGCTGCTCACCCCCGACCGCACGGGGACGAAGGGCAATGTCCAGTTGCACCATGGCCTGGACGAAGCGGCCAGCCTGCAACTGGATATTGCCGGCCAGCCGCTGCTGGCCAAGCTGTTCGGCAACCCCGGGCAGTTGCGCATCGACGCCGCCAACCGGGCGCGCTTCGCCCCCCACCTGCCCACTGACCTGCGCCGGCTGTTCACCAGCGAACGCCTCTGGCTGCGCAGCCTGGGCTTCGGCGAACGGGTGGTGGTGCTGGCGGTGCTGGATACCGAGCTGGAGCCGGCGGACCCCCGCCGAACGGCGGCGCTGGACAAGACCTTCACTTGCATCGAGCGCGCCATCGCCACCTTCGGCAATCGTCCCAGAGCGCGGCCGACCTGACGCTGGGCGGCCAACCTCGGTACACTTGACCCTCTTCGGACTGACGGGAAATCCGCGATGCCCTTTTCCGCCCTGCCCCTGGTGATCGAACCGGCCGACCTCGCAGCGCGCCTGGATGCGCCCGAACTCATCCTGGTCGACCTCTGCAGCGCCGCCCACTACGCCGAGGGGCACCTGCCCGGTGCGCGCCATGTCGCGCCCGCCCGCACCCAGCTGGGAACCAAGCCGGCACCCGGCCTGCTGCCCGCGCAGGCGGACCTGGAGCAGCTGTTCGGCGAACTGGGCCAGCGCGGGGAAGCCGTCTACGTGGTCTACGACGACGAGGGCGGTGGCTGGGCCGGGCGTTTCATCTGGCTGCTCGACGTCATCGGCCATGGGCACTACCACTACCTCAACGGCGGCCGCCAGGGCTGGATCGCCGCCGGCCTGCCGCTGGAGACCGCCGCTCCCGCCCCCGCCGGCGGACCGGTGCCCCTGACCCTGCACGAGGAGCCCACCGCCACCCGCGCCTACCTGCAGAGCCGGCTGGGCGCCGAGGACCTGGCCATCTGGGACGCCCGCGGCGCCGACGAATACCGGGGCGAGAAGGTGCTGACCGCCCGCGGTGGTCACATTCCCGGGGCGATCAACCTCGAGTGGACCGCCGGCATGGACCCCGCGCGCCAGTTGCGCATCCGGGAGGATCTGGCCGCCGAACTCGAGCGCCTGGGCATCACCCGTGACAAGGAAATCGTCACCCACTGCCAGACCCACCACCGATCCGGCTTCACCTACCTCGCGGCCAAGGCCCTGGGCTACCCGCGCGTGAAGGCCTATGCCGGCTCCTGGGGCGAATGGGGCAACCACCCAGACACGCCCATCGAATGATCGCCAAGGACACCCCATGAAACTGCAAGACCGTCTGTTCATCCTGGCCCAGCACCTGCTGCCCCACCACCTGCTGTCGCGGATGATCGGCGGCTTCGCCGAGTGCCGCGCGCCCTGGTTCAAGGACCGCCTGATCCGCTGGTTCGTGCGCCACTACGACGTGGACATGCGCCAGGCCCTGGTGGAAGAACCCACGGCCTACGAGAACTTCAACGCCTTCTTCACCCGCGCCCTCAAGGCCGATGCCCGCCCGCTGCCGGTCGAGCCCGGCGTGGTGGTCAGCCCCAGCGACGGCGCCATCAGCCAGCTCGGCCGCATCGAACATGGCCGCATCTTCCAGGCCAAGGGCCACAGCTACAGCCTGCTGGAGCTGCTCGGCGGCGATGGCCTGCGCGCCGCGCCCTTCATGGGCGGCCATTTCGCCACCATCTACCTGTCGCCCAAGGACTACCACCGGGTGCACATGCCGTTCACCGGCACCCTTCGGGAAATGGTCTACGTTCCCGGGCGCATCTTCTCGGTCAACCAGCTCACCGCCGAGAACGTGCCCGAGCTGTTCGCCCGCAACGAGCGGGTGGTCTGCATCTTCGACACCGCGGTGGGTCCCATGGCGGTCATCCTGGTGGGTGCCATGATCGTCGCCAGCATCGAGACGGTATGGGCCGGCCTGGTCACGCCGCCCAAGCGTGAACTCAAGCGTTTCGCCTACGACGAGGCGGCGCGGGCACCCATCACCCTGCGCACCGGCGACGAGTTGGGTCGCTTCAAGCTGGGCTCTACCGCCATCGTCCTGTTCGGACCCGAGGCGGTGAACTGGTCCGCTGAACTCGGCGCCCTGTCCACCGTCAACATGGGGCAACTGCTCGGCGTTCCTGCCGCGCCCACCCCATCGACCACCGTTTCCGAGCCTGGGCCTCTCGTCTAGATGCGCGGTTCATTGCCCATCGAAAGAGGAGTACGAACGGCGAATGGATAGCAAAAGGCCACAGCTCATGTTGCGGGTACCGACGCCCGACCAGCGCAGCCTGACGTTCTGTGACGCTACGCCAGCCGGCCTCAAGCGCTGGCTGGACCAGTTGCCCCGGGCCAAGCTCGGCGAATTCGCACGGCTGCTCTACCAGGGCCTGCTCGAACTCAACCGCCTGATGCTCACGGCAGAGGCGCGGCTGCGTCTGCTGGAGGCCCTGCGGCCGGACGTGCAACGGGTTTGCCAGTTGCTCGAACGCCACGTGCTCAACCAGGCCATCGTGCTCGACGAGCGCTCGCGCAAGGTGGCGAATCTCTGCCAGGCGCTGCAGAACCTGCTGGCCGCCGGCTACAAGCTGATCGTGGTCGAGGAAAGCGAACGCGGCACCCTGCTGGCCACTGCCATCCAGCGCGCGCTGCGCGCCCTGCTCGGCCCGCTGATTCGCGCCGCGCAACTCTATACGCCGGTCCACGACAACCTCTGGCTGGAGCTGCACCAGCTCTACCGCCTGGCGGTGACCACGGGGGTGCACAATCAGAAGGTCCGCGACGAGCTGCTGCCAGGCGATGGCAGCCAGACCATCACCCAGGCCTATTGCGCCGCCCTCCTGTTCGGCGCCGCGCGTTGCAACCAGCTGCGCCAGAGCCATATCGCCCAGCTCACCCTGCACCTGGACGACTGGGCCAACCTGGTCCGCCTGCAGGGTCCCGAGCAGAACGGCACCCTGATGGTGGTGGCGCCACAGATCGATGCCCCGCCGCGCTACCGCTCGCTGTTGCGCGAAACCAACCTCAGTGGCCTGCTGGGCCTCGCCCCGCAGCAACTGGTCCAGGCCATCGAGGACTATCTCGCCCTGGCGCCCGAACAGCGCCCCCGGGCCCGCCTGCCGGTGCATGGCGACCTGTCCCTCGACCTGCTGCAGCATCTGGTCGGGGCCTGGGGTCAGGAAGCCGATCGCGCCTTCCAGCGCATGCCCGGACAGGGCCAGGTACAGGTCTGCATCGGCATGAGCGCCCTGCACTACCAGCTCTCCGGCGGCCAGGCCTTCACCGACACCCTGCGCCAGTCCACGCCGCGGGCGCCCGATGCCTTCGCTCCGAAACCCAAGGAAGACGTCTGGTCGCTGGCCTTCGACGCCGATATCCGGACCTCCGACGCCCTCGACTGGAACGCCGGGGCCATGGAAGAAATCCACTACGACGTCCTGCCCGGCGACAGCGAGGCGGCCAGTCCTGCCTTTCCGATCCATTCCGTCCAGGTGGTCAACCACAGTCCGGGCGGCTATTGCCTGAGCTGGGGTGGCGAGGTGCCCGAGCAACTCCAGGCCGGTGAACTGCTCGGCGTGAAACTGCCCGAGGATCGCAACTGGGGCCCCGGCGTGGTGCGCTGGGTACGCCAGGTCCCCGGCAGCGGCACCCAGATGGGCGTCGAACTGCTGGCCCCTACCGCCCGGCCCTGCGGCCTGCAACTGCTGCGCAAGGCCGAGCAGAACAGCCAGTACCTACGCGCCCTGCTGCTGCCCGAGATCAAGGCCATCGACCAGGCACCGACCCTGATCGCGCCGCGCCTGCCCTTCCAGGAGGGCAGCAAGGTGCAGATCAACCAGCAGGGCGACGAACAGCGCGGCATGCTCGACCGGCGCCGCAGCATGACCGTCAGCTTCAGCGTCTTCGAGTATCACCTGCTGGAGCAGAGCGCGCCGCAACCCTCTGGAGTGCCGTCCGGCGGACCTGGGGTCCGTCAGGAAGAAGACTTTGACTCCCTGTGGAAGTCTCTGTAGTTTCAGAGAATTATCGTTATCGCCAAGGTGCGAGTAGACCATGGCTTCCGAACACAGTGCGATCCGCCTGTTGCTGCTCGAAGCATCGCAGAACGAGGCAGAACGCCTGGTAAGCCTGTTTCGTAATGCCGGCCGGGCCACCCGTGCCCACCGCCTCGCCGATCCGGCCGGGTTCGAGGAACTCCTGACCCAGTCCTGGGACCTCGCCATCCTCGCGGCGCCCTCCGAAGAACTCGATCCCGCCGCGGCGCTCGCCCTGTTGCGCCAGCGCGCGCCGCGACTCGCCGTCATCCAGCGCGTCCACCCGGACGATCCCGATGCCGTGGTCAGCGCCCTGCGTCAGGGAGCCCGCGATGCCATCGCCACCGATAACGACGAACACCTGCTGCTGGCCAGCCTACGTGAATTGGGCAACCTGGCCGACCGCCAGGAGCGCAGCCGCCTGGAACAGGCTCTGGCCGAAGCCGAACAACGCTGCCAGCTGCTCCTGGCCAATGCCGTGGACGCGGTCGCCTACGTCCACGAAGGCCTGCACATCCACGTCAACTCGGCCTACGTGGAACTGCTGGGCTATCCGAGCGCGGACGACCTGGAAATCACCCCGCTGATGGATCTCATCGCGCCTGCCGACCAGCCGGCATTGCGCGAGGCCTTTCGCCAGTTGCGCGACAGCCCCAGCGCCTGCGAACTGGACTGCCAGTGCGTCCGCCACGACGGCAGCCTGATCGATGTCAACCTGCGACTGGCACCGGCGATCTATCTCGACGAACCCTGCGTGCAACTGCACCTGCGCGAAGAGCGTGCGGTGCCCGAATCCCTCGAGGAGCAGCTGCGCGAGGTCCGCTCCCAGGACGTCCTGACCGGCCTGATCAACCGCGGGCGCATGCTCGACCTGCTGGAAGACGCCCTGGAACGCGCCCGGCTCGGCGCGCCGGCCAGCTTCGCCTACCTCACCATCGACCGCTATCCGGCACTGCTGGCGGAGCTGGGCATCGGCGCTATGGACGAGCTGCTGGTGGCGCTGGCCGACCGCCTGCGCGAGCACTTCGGCACCCTGGCGACCCTGGCCCGCTTCGCCGACGATGCCTTCGCCGCCCTGCTGCCCCAGGCGGCCGACGCCAGCCTGGATACGGCCTTCGAGCGCCTGCTCGGCCGCCAGGAACGCCTGCCGCTGACCATCGCCGGCCGGGCCCTGGCCATCAGCTACTCCATCGGCGTGGTCGGCCTGGATACCCACGTCAAGAGCGCCGGCGACCTGGTCGACCGGGCCCACCGTTCCGCGCGCCAGATCGCCCAGCGCGGCGGCAACGCCTGCAAACGCTACGACCCGGCGGAAGAGCTGGCGGCCGCCGCCAATCGCGGCAACCTGGTGGCCATGGTCAAGCAGGCGCTACAACAGAACAGCTTCCGCCTGCTGTTCCAGCCGGTGATCGGCCTGCGCGGCGGCAGCCACGAGTACTACGAAGCCCTGCTGCGGCTGATCAATCCGCAGGGCGAGGAGGTCTCGCCGACCGAATTCGCCCGCACCGCACGGGACAGCGGCCTGAGCGGGCAGATCGACCGCTGGGTGATCAACCAGGCGGTCCGCCAGCTGGGCGAGCATCGGGCACGCGGGCATGGCACGCGGATCTTCGTGCATCTGTCGGGTGCGACCCTGGACGACCTGGAATTGCTGCCCTGGCTGGCCAAGACCCTGCAAAACCAGAACCTGGCCGCCGAGGCGGTGATCTTCCAACTCACCGAAGACGACCTGCTGGCCAATCCGACCCAGGGGCTGGCCATGGTCCAGCGCCTGCGCCGCCAGGGCCACCAGGTCGCCGTCAGCGGCTTCGCCGGCAGCAGCCAACCGCTGGCCGCGCTACGCCTGCTGGTGCCGGACTACGCCAAGCTCTCCAGCACGCTGATCCGCGACCTGGGCCAGCCGGAACACCAGGAGCGACTCAAGGCCATGGTCGCCGAGCTGAATGCGCAGAGCGTCCTGACCATCGCGCCCTTCGTCGAGAGCGCCAGCGTGCTGGCACAGCTCTGGCAGGTCGGGGTGCACTTCATCCAGGGCTACTACCTGCAGGAGCCCAGCCAGGCGATGGACTACGAGTTCCAGGCCGAATAATGGCCGTGCCGAGACACCTTCGTTATCGCGGCCATGGGCCGCTCCTACAAGCTCAGGCACAGCTGTAGGAGCGGCCCATGGCCGCGATCTGGTGTTTCAACCGCGAGTCAGCCCAGGGTATGGCGATCTTCCACGCCCAACAGATAGAGCACCCCGTCCAACCCCAGCACACTCACCGACTGGCGGGCGGACTGGCGCACCAGGGGCTTGGCCCGGAAGGCCACGCCCAGGCCAGCCAGGGCCAGCATCGGCAGGTCGTTGGCGCCATCGCCCACGGCGATGGTCTGGGCCAGCTCCAGGCCCTCACGGCTGGCCAGCTCACGCAGCAGGTCGGCCTTGCGCTGGGCATCGACGATGGGTTCCACCGCCCGCCCCGTCACCTTGCCGTCGATGATCTCCAGCTCGTTGGCATAGACGTAATCGATGCCCAGCCGCGCCTGCACCTGGCGGGCGAAATAGGTGAAGCCGCCGGAGAGGATGGCGGTCTTGTAGCCCAGGCGCTTCAACTCGGCGAACAGCCGCTCGGCGCCCTCAGTCAGGCGCAACTGCGCACCGATGTCTTCCAGGACGTCCTCGGACAGGCCCTGCAGCAATGCCATGCGCTCGGTGAAACTGGCGCGGAAGTCGATCTCGCCGCGCATGGCGCGCTCGGTGATGGCCGCCACCCGCTCGCCGATGCCGGCGGCCTTGGCCAGTTCGTCGATGACCTCCGCCTGGATCAGGGTGCTGTCCATGTCGAACACCGCCAGGCGGCGATGCTGGCGCGGCAGCTCGTCCGGCTGCCAGCCGATGTCGGCCTGGCCTTCCTGCGCCAGCTCCAGCAGCGCGGCGCGCCAGGCCTGGGCATCGTGCGGCTCGCCCGTGACACGCAGTTCCAGCGCGGCGCGCTCGGTCGAACCCGGCTCGCTCAGGGCGCGGATGGCCTGGATACTCAGGCCCTGCGCACGGCAGAGTGCGCTCAGCCGGGTCAGCGGCAGAGCGGCCAGGGTACGCCCCATCAAGGTCAGTACGTGGGGAACGCCAGTGTCCGGCGCGGGGTGCGCCAGGGGCGCCACCTGCAAACCCAGCGCCTGCAGGGCCTGGACCAGCGCGGTGCCAGTGGCGGCGGGGCTGATCAGCAAGGTCACGGCGGCGCCGCCACCCAGGCCCTGTTGCTGCAGCGACTCCAGCCGGGCACCGGCCGCGGCCAGGGCGCCGGCGAGGGCAGCCAGCCAGTCGGCGGGCAGCGTGCCCACGGCCTGAAGTCCGATAACGTCTTGCATGGCGATCCCCTCGGCGAAAAGCGCGCAGTCTACCCTTTCGCCCGGGCGGTGCCGAGCCGGGCACGCCGGCCGGCGGAGAGAGTCCACCGCCGGCCTTATTTGCGGGCGAGGACCCGCATTCGCCGTTTTCGCCCTCCGACCCGCTGGTTATACTGGCCGCACACTTTTTGTCCAAAGAAACGATTTCTGTGACCCGCCCCGCGACCGTCAAGCCCGATAATTTCTTCCTGCTGATCTACCGAGCCCTGCGCCAGCGTCGTGTGCCGGTGGCCTTGCGCATCGTTTCCCACAGTCTACTGCTGGTGGCCGCCGCCCTGGTGATCTATGCCGGCATCATGAGCATGCAGTTCCGCCACGCCATGCAGCAGCAGGCCGATGCCCTCGGCCAGAGCCTGGTGACCCAGACTGCCAACTCCGCCGCCGAGTTGCTGGTGGCCAACGACAACCTCAGCCTCAACGTGCTGCTCGGCAACCTGGCGCGCAATCCGCTGGTGGCCCATGCCGCGGTCTACAGCCCCGACAACCGGGTGCTCGCCGAATCCGGCACCCGCCCGAGCCAGGGCCTGCTGACCGCCACCGACGGCATCTACAGTACGCCGATCCGCTTCCAGGACGTCACCGCCGGCCAGGTCCGCCTGGCGCTGGACATGGACCAGTTCCAGCAGCCGATGATGATCAGTCTGCAGAACATGGGCCTGCTCGGCCTGATCCTGCTGGCCCTGACGCTGATCCTCAGCCTGCGCCTGGGGCGCCAGCTGTCGACCCCGCTGCTGGAGCTGCGCGTCTGGCTGCGCGATCCCGACGATCCGGCACCGGGCGCCGGGCGTCTCGACGAACTGGGCGACCTGGCCCGCCAGCTGCAGAGCCGGCTGGTCCCGCCCAAACCGCCAAAGGCGGAGGCCGCCGCGGACGACGATCCCTTTGCCGACGAAGCGGGGGGCCTGAGCGTCAAGCCGCCCCCGGTGCGCAAGGCCGCGGCCGCCAAGCCAGCCGTGCGCAAGCCGGCTGCACCGGCGCAGCCGGAGAGCGACGAGCTGGACGCCGATGCCTTCGCCGATCTGGTCCCGGAGTCCTTCACCGAGCCGCCACCCACCCCGGCCCCGGCGCTGCCCACCGAACCCGACATCGTCACCTCTGCCGTGCTGGCCATCCAGCTCGGTGCCCAGGACCAGCTCAGCCGCCTGCCCCGCAGCCGGTTGGAAGAGCTGCTCGGTCGCTACCGCGATTGCCTGCAGCAGGCCACCGAGCTCTACGACGGCGAGCTGCACACCCTCAAGGACGGTGGCAGCCTGATCCTCTTCCACGAACGCAGCGACGACGACGACTACCTGACCCGTGCCCTCTGCTGCGGCGAGATCATGCGTGCCCTGGGTCACGCCTTGCAGGTGGAAGTGATAGGGAGCGGTGCAACCCTGCAGCTGCAACTCGGTCTGACCCAGGGTGAACGTCTCGCTGGCCTGGAACTCGCCCAATTGCTGGACAACACCACCGTACGCAACGCCCAGACCCTGAGCCGCCACAGTCGCAACCTGCTGCTGGTCGAACAGAGCATCGCCGAGGACGAGCTGCTGCGAAAACGCGCCCGCATCCGCACCATCGCGAGTCCCGCGGGTGCCAGTTGCGTGGAACGCCTCCTGGAACCCTACTCCGCGACGCTGGAGCGTCATCTGGTCCGGCTCGAGGCGCGTTAAAGCGCCCACCGACCCCACCTATGAGCGCCCTATCGCCCCGTCTCGCCTTCGCCGCGCTGTTGCTGGTGGCTTGCGTCGCCCAGGCGGCGCCCAACGCGAGCAGCGTGAGGTTGCCCGATGGCGGGGTCTACACCGGCGAGATCGTCAGTGGCCTGCTCAATGGCAGCGGCCGCATCGAATGGCCCAACGGCAACTGGCTCAAGGGCCGCTTCAAGGACGGCCTGGCCGAAGGCCCCGGCGAACAGCAATTCGCCGACGGCACCTACTACCAGGGCACCTTCCGCCGCGGGCTCTACCACGGCCAGGGCAACCTCATCAGCAGCAGCGGCTGGGAATACCACGGCAGCTTCATCAACGGCCGCATGCAGGGCCAGGGCTCCAAGCTCGACAGCGACGGCACCCAGACCATCGGCACCTTCAACGACGGCCACCTCAATGGCGTCGGCCAGTGGCAGGAGCCGGGCGGTGACCGCTACGACGGGGAATTCGTCGACGACCAGTTCGAGGGTGCTGGTGTCTACCGCAGCGCCGGCGGCGATCTCTGGCGCGGCCGTTTCAGCGGCGGCGAACTGACCGGCAACGGCGAATTCGTCGGCAGCGATGGCAGCCAGTACCGCGGTGCCTTCCGCAACTGGAAGTTCGATGGCCAGGGGGTGCTCACCAACAGCGACGGCAGCATCTACCGCGGCAGCTTCGCCGATGGCGTCTACGCCGGTGCGGGCGTCCTCACCCGTGCCGACGGCCAGCTCGAGCGCGGTCTCTGGGAAGGCGGCAAGCGCATCCGCGACGACCAGGGCCAGTACATCGCCGATCCCCTGGAACGCGCCCTGCTCGACCAGGGCAAGGTCCTCGAACAGGAACTGCAGCAGATTCCCGCCTCCACCCCCGCCACCGAACTCTATGGCCTGGTGCTGGCCGGCGACGGCAACCAGGGGGTGTTCCAGCGCGAAGCCAACTACGTGGCCAACTTCATGACCACCACCTGGGGGGCCCGCGGCGTCGTCCACCTGATCAACGCCAAGGACATCCGCAGCGATCACCCGCTGGCCACCCGCGAGAATCTCTACCAGAGCCTGCAGACCCTGGCCCAGCGCACCGGACCGGAAGACCTCATCGTCATCTACCTGACCAGCCATGGTTCGGCCGATCACCAGCTGGTGCTCGACGAGCCCGGCCTGGACCTCTCCAGCCTGCCCGCGGCGGAACTCGGCCGCCTGCTCGCGCCGCTGCGCGGCCGCGACAAGCTGGTGATCGTCTCCGCCTGCTACAGCGGCGGCTTCATCCCGCAGCTGCAGGACGATCATACCCTGGTGATGACCGCCTCCAAGGCCGATCGCACTTCCTTCGGCTGTACCGACGAAGCCGATTTCACCTATTTCGGCCGCGCCCTCTTCGCCGAGGCCTTCCAGCATACCGACGATCCCGAGCAGGCCTTCCAGCGTGCCCGCGATACGGTCTCGGTGCGCGAGAAGACCGAAGGCTTCGACCCGTCCGAGCCCCAGCTGTGGGCCCCGCCCGCCGTGCTGCAGAAGTGGCGTGCCTGGCGCGCGAGTCGCTGAGTGCACTTCTTGCCGGCGGCCTTGACGAACAACCGGAACGTCCGCGGTCCAACTCGGCAGAAGTGGCCGCCGCTACCAAGGAGAGCCCCGTGTACCTGACGCCTCAGCATGCCCTCATCGCCGGCGCCACTGGCCTGACCGGCGAACATCTGCTCGACCGGCTGCTCAACGAGCCGACGGTACCCCGCGTCCTGGCGCCCACGCGTCGGCCACTGGCGGAACACGTGCGCCTGGACAACCCGGTCGGTGACCTCAACAGCCTGCTGCCGACCCTGGAAGGCCCTCTCGACGTGGCCTTCTGCTGTCTCGGCACCACCATGAAACAGGCCGGCTCCGAAGCCGCCTTTCGTGCGGTGGACTACGGCCTGCCCCTGGCGGTCGGTCAGCGCGCCCTGGAACTGGGGGCCCGCCACTACATCGTGGTCAGCGCCATCGGCGCCGATCCGCAGTCGTCGATCTTCTACAACAAGGTCAAGGGTGAGCTGGAAGAAGCGCTGCGCGCTCAGGGCTGGACCCAGCTGACCCTCGCCCGCCCCTCGTTGCTGATCGGCCAGCGCCAGGAAGAGCGGCTGGGCGAGCGCCTGGCCGCGCCCCTGTCGCAGTGGCTGCCAGGCAAGTGGCACGGCATCGAGGCCGCCGTCCTGGCCCGCGCCCTCTGGCGCCTGGCCCTCGAAGAGGGCAAGGGCGTGCGGGTGGTGGAATCGGACGAGTTGCGCAAGCTGGGACGCTGAGAGCGCCGCTCGGGACTCTGGAGCGCCTTCCATCGCGGTCATGGACCGCTCCTACAGATAGCGCCTGGGACGGTCGATCACGATTTCCGGAAGCGTATCAACGACACGGATAACCCTCTCCCCGCGGAAGGAGGCCACTTCGCAACGACGCATCCAGTGGCAAAGGCTGCGCCGTTTTCCACGCTACGGTGCTACTGATACAGCCATACCTCCGGTGTTATCGCGGCCATGGGCCGCTCCTACAGGAGTATCCGTACCTTTAGGAGCGGCCCATGGCCGCGCTCCCTCTCAACCCCCTCACGCCGGCTGGGCCAGCACCATCTGGTCGGCCTCCAGCACTAGCCAGTCATGCAGGGCGCGTAGCCGCGGATCGGCCAGGGCGCCCTGGGCATAGAGCAGCATGTACCTCTTGTGCGCCGGTACCGAACGGCCGAAGGGCGGCACCACCAGCGCGCCCCGCGCCAGCTCGTCGGTGATCAGCGCCCGGCGGGCGATGGCAACGCCCATACCGGCGATGGCCGCCTCGATGGTCAGGTGGTTGCGGTTGAAGGTATGACCGCGGCGCACGTCCAGCGCTGGTGCGCCGATGCTGGCCAGATAGAACTCCCATTCGGCGTATTCGTAGCTGCCACGCCAGGCGGTGATGTCGTGCAGCAACGGATAGAACTCCAGGTCCTCCGGTCGCTCCAGCGGCGGTCGCCCGGCCAGCAGACTCGGCGCACAGACCGGAAAGATCTCCTCTTCCATCAGGGGCGTCGAGGCCAGGCCCGGATAGCTGCCGTCGTTGAGGTCGATGGCCAGGTCGAATTCCCCCTCGCGCAGCGACCAACTGCTGTCTTCCGCCACCAGCCGCAACTGCAGATCGGGAAAGCGCTCCTGCAGCCGCGGCAGGCGCGGCGTCAGCCATTTGCCGAGGAAGGAGGGAATCGACCTCAGCCGCACCACCCCACCGAACTGGCCAGCGTTCAATCGCCGCAACTCGGCGTCGATCAGCCCATAGGCCTGGTTAAGGGTGGTCGCCAGGCGCTGGCCTTCGGCGGTCAGTTCCAGGCCCCGCGCCACCCGATGGAACAGCTTGAAGCCCAGGCGCTCTTCCAGCTGGCGCATCTGCTGGCTGATGGCGCCGGGCGTCACGTGCAGCTCTTCGGCGCAGCGCGTGAAGGAGAGATGCCGGGCGGCGCAGGCGAAGACCTGCAGCCAGGCTTGGGTTTGGGCGTTGAGGATCCGGCTCATCGATGAGTTCCGCTAAAGGATCGCTTAGAAGCTTTCGTTTGTGCGAGCTGAGGGCTAATCACCACTATGGGCCATCCGCCGGCAGCTTGTCTGGCGCCCATTCAAGCTCAATCAGGGATTATCGTCATGGCCATCAGCGTCTTCGACCTGTTCAAAATCGGCGTGGGTCCGTCCAGTTCCCATACCGTGGGACCGATGCGGGCCGGTGCCCTCTTCGCCCAGCGGCTGGTCGACGAAGGCGTGCTCGAACAGGTCAAGCGCATCGAGGTCCGCCTCTATGGCTCGCTGTCGGCCACCGGGGTCGGGCATGGTACCGATCGCGCCACTCTGATCGGCCTGATGGGCGAATGGCCGGATCGCGTCGATCCGGCTGCCGTGGAACCGCGCATCGAGGTGCTGCGCAATGAGCGCAAGCTGCTGCTGGCCGGCACCCACTCGATCAATTTCAACTGGCAGGAAGACCTGCTGCTGCTGGACGAAAGCCTGCCCTACCATCCCAACGCCATGACCCTGACCGCCTTCGGTGCCACCGGCGAGGTGGCCGAAGCCACCTACTACTCCGTGGGCGGCGGCTTCGTGGTGGACGCCGAGCAGGCCGCCAGCGGCGTGCTGGACAACGACACCACCGAGCTGCCCTACGAATTCTCCAGCGGCGCCGAGTTGCTGCACCTGTGTCGGACCCATGGCCTGGGCGTGGCCGAGCTGATGCTGGCCAACGAAAAGAGCTGGCGCTCCGAAGACGAGATCCGCAGCGGCCTGCTGCGCATCTGGGCCGTGATGAAGGAATGCGTCCAGAACGGGCTCGCCAACGAAGGCATCCTGCCCGGCGGCCTCAAGGTCCGTCGCCGCGCCGCCCGCCTGCATCAGAGTCTGCAGGCCATCGGCAAGCCCAATGTCATCGGCTCCACCCTCTCCGCCATGGAGTGGGTCAACCTCTTCGCCCTGGCGGTGAACGAGGAGAACGCCGCCGGCGGCCGCATGGTCACCGCCCCCACCAACGGCGCGGCCGGCATCATCCCGGCGGTGCTGATGTACTACATGAAATTCAACCCCGACGCCTGCGACGACGACGTGGTGCGCTTCATGCTGGCCGCCGCCGCGGTCGGCATCCTGTGCAAGAAGAACGCCTCCATCTCCGGTGCCGAAGTCGGCTGCCAGGGTGAGGTCGGTTCGGCCTGCGCCATGGCCGCCGCCGGTCTGGCCGAGGTACTGGGTGCCAGCCCGGCGCAGCTGGAAAACGCCGCCGAGATCGGCCTGGAGCACAACCTGGGGTTGACCTGCGACCCGGTGGGCGGCCTGGTGCAGGTGCCCTGCATCGAGCGCAACGCCATCGCCGCGGTCAAGGCGATCAACGCGGCCCAGATGGCCCTGCGCGGCGACGGCGAGCACTTCATCTCCCTCGACCAGGTGATCCGCACCATGAAGCAAACCGGCGCGGACATGCACGACAAGTACAAGGAAACCTCCCGCGGCGGCCTGGCGGTGACCTTCGTGGAGTGCTGAGTCAGCCTTGACGTGGGCGGCGCGGATTGTCGAAAGTCGGGGTTTGCCTACATGGGAAGCCCTATGAGCCTCGACTCCGTCCGCCAGCATCTCGCCCGCATCGCCCCTGACCTCGAGATTCTCGAGGCCACCACCAGCACTGCGACCGTTACCCTGGCCGCAGCCGCCCATGGCGTGGAGCCGGGGCGGATCGCCAAGACCCTGGGGCTGAAAGTGGGCGATCAGCAGTTGCTGCTGGTCGCCCGCGGCGACGCGCGCCTGGACAACCGCAAGCTCAAGGCCGCCTTCGGCGGCAAGGCCAAGCTGCTCGATGCCGCCACCGTGGAAGGCCTCACCGGGCACCCGGTGGGAGGCGTCTGCCCGTTCGGGCTGACCACGCCGCTGCCGGTATACTGCGACGAATCGCTGAAAGCCTTCGATGAGGTGCTACCGGCTGCAGGTGCCATCCACAGCTGCGTGCGCCTCGCGCCGGAGCGGCTGGCCGCCCTCAGCGAGGCGCGCTGGGTGGATGTCTGCGAGCTGGGCGATCAGCGCAGCTGATCGTTCTTTTCCACGTCGCGACGATCCTTGTTCAGCACGACGCAGGCGTAGTAGCCGCTGCCGAGCAGGATGAGTGCGAGCACACTGAAAAGAATCATGAAGATACCATCGTCCATGGCTGCCTCCGCGGGATGCCAGAAAGGGATGGGTACAGCCTAGCCCCCGGTGCGCGGGCTTTACAGCAGCAGGTAGATACCGGAAAAACCGGATCAGATGGAGCAGGATCGCTATAGTGACGGTCTCCCCTGCCCTGGCCCCGCATGAAGCGCTACGAAAGATTCGCCGACCAGCTCACCACCCTGATGACCAGCGGCGTCCTCGCGCCCGGTGATCGCCTGCCGTCGGTGCGCAGCGCCAGCCAGACCCATGGCATCAGCCCCTCCACGGTGTTCCAGGCCTATTACCTGCTGGAGAGCCGCGGCCTGATCGAGGCCCGTGAGCGCTCCGGCTATTTCGTCCGCGAACCGGCCCGGTCGCGGGATTCGGCGCCGCTGCTGGCGCCCCTGGAAGGTACCGAAGTCGCGGTGAGCGACCTGGTCTATTCGGTGCTGCAATCGCTGCAGGACCCAGGCATCGTGCCCTTCGGCTCGGCCTTTCCCAGCCCCGATCTCTTTCCCCTGGCGCGGCTGGCGCGCAGCATGGCCCACGGCCTGCGCGACCTGCCCGCCCAGGACCTCACCGCCTATGTGACGCCAGGCCATCCCGAACTACGCCGGCAGATCGGCCGCCGCTACGGCCTGGCCGGCATGCCCGAGATTGGTGAAGAGCTGGTGATCACCCACGGCGCCCTGGAGGCGCTGAACCTCGGCCTGCAGAGCCTGACCCGGCCCGGCGATCTGGTGGCGGTGGAAAGCCCGGCCTTCTACGCCAGCCTACAGGTGCTGGAACGGCTGCAGCTCAAGGCGGTGGAGATCCCCGTCGATCCCGAGCACGGCCTCAATCTCGATGCCCTGGAAGAAGCCCTCACCCGCCTACCGATCAAGGCCTGCTGGTTCATGAGCGGCTTGCAGAATCCCACAGGGGTCAGTCTCGACGACAGCGCTCAGCAGCGACTCTATGGCCTGTTGCAACGCCACCACGTGCCGCTGCTGGAAGACGACGTCTACGCCGAGCTCTACAGCGGCAGCGAACCGCATCGTCCGGTCAAGCGTTTCGATACCGACGGCCTGGTGCTGCACTGCGGGTCCTTCTCCAAGTGCCTGGCCCCTGGCTACCGCATCGGCTGGATCGCAGCCGGACGCCAGGCCGGCGCCGTCGCCCGGCTGCGGCTGATGACCACCATCACCCCTTCGATGCCGGCCCAGGCCGCCCTGGCCGACTATCTGCAGCACGGCGGCTACGATCGCCATCTGCGTCGCCTGCGGCTGAGCCTCGACCGCCAGCGCCAGGCCATGCTGGCCGCGGCGCGGCGCTACTTCCCCGCCGATACCCAGGCCAGCCGACCGCAGGGCGGTTACTTTCTTTGGTTCGAATTGCCCATGCGGGTGGACAGCCTGGCGCTCTATCGCCAGGCCCTCGCCGAGGGCATCAGCCTGGCGCCGGGACCGATCTTTTCCGCGCAGCAGGGCTTTCGCCACTGCATCAGACTCAATTGCGGCCATCCCTGGGACGAACGCAGCGAGGCGGCCATGGCCAAACTCGGGGAGCTGCTGGCCGGGTTCTGAATCGTCCATAGCAGCAGGCCAAGTAGACGAATTAATTTACCAAGAGTAAGTTACCTTTGGTAAATTACCTTGTGAGGCCCTCTCTCATGCATGCACTCATCGTCGTTGCCCATCCCCTGCCGGACTCCCTGACCCAAGCGGTCACCGCTCAGCTTGCCCAGGGCATTGGCGCTGCCAGCTCTACAGACTCCTGGGAGATCGCCGATCTCATCAAGGAGGGCTTCGATCCCCGCTTCAACAGGGAAGATCTGGCGCTATTCCGTGGCGATAGCGCGCCTGCCGCCGATATCGCCGCCGAACAGGCCCGTTTGGAACGGGCGGACGCCCTGGCCCTGGTCTATCCCCTCTATTGGTGGTCCTTCCCGGCCGTGCTCAAGGGCTGGATCGACCGGGTCTTCAGCCACGGCTGGGCCTATGAAGACAAGGATGGCACCCTGGTGAAAAAGCTAGGCTGGCTACCCGTTCATCTGGTCGCCCTGGGCGGCGCCGATCGCGGCACCCTCGACCGACACGGCTACGAGGCGGCCATGAAAACCCAGATCGATCACGGCATCTTCGGCTACTGCGGGGCTCCCGTGAAAACATCGACGCTGCTCCTGGCTTCCGACGATGGCTATCCCGAGGCCCATCTCCAGCGGGCCCGCTCCCTGGGGCAACGTCTATTCGCCGAGCACCGTACCCAAGAGGATTCTCCTGCATGACCTCCACACCGCGGCGACGTCTATCCCGCGCAGCCCGCACGCGCCAGTTGCTGGATGCAGCCTGGCAACTGATCGCTGACGAGGGTACCGATGCCCTCACCCTGATCCACCTCAGCGAGGTGGCGGGGGTTACCAAGCCCCTGGTCTACGATCACTTCGGAAGTCGCAACGGCCTGCTGGCAGCCCTGTATGAGGATTACGATGCCCGCCAAACCGCGCTGTTCGATGCGGCCGTCGCCGCCTCCCGACCCAGCCGAGAGGCCAAGGCGCACATCCTGGCCGCCAGCTATGTCGACTGCGTACTCACCCAGGGACGCGACATCGCCGATGTCCTGGCCGCCCTGACCGGGTCCCCGGAATTGCTCGCGGTGAAACGCCGCTACCAACTCGCCTTTATCGAAAAGTGCCTGGCCGTTCTGGCGCCCTTTGCGGGACCAGCGGGTTTATCGATCGCCGGCCTCTGGGGTTTTCTGGGAGCGGCAGAGGCGCTATCCAACGCTGCGGTGGCCGGTGACATCACCGCTGAGCAAGCGCGCGGCGAACTCGAACTGAGCCTACTCGCGCTGCTGGCCCGTACGGATTGACCTTAGAGCCCGCCCTGCACACTGCCGCGCCCGCCGATGGCGGCGGGTAGCGACAACGGCAGCAACAGGGTATCGAGCAGGGCACTGCCGGGCAGGTCCAGCACCGGCCAGGCCGGCGCCTCGGCACCGAAACGATCCAGCGCACAGCAACCGCCCTGCAGGACATAGAGATCCAGCCGCGTGCCGGCATAGACCACCGGCGCGCCGGGCTTGGCGGCGTCCAGGGTACGCGCCGTGGCGCAACCGCCGAGGGCCAGGATGGCCGTCAGCAGCAGACCGAGGCGCACCGCCCTAGGTTCTGTACGAAAACTGCCTGCGCTCGGTGATGCTGCGTTAAAAATCAGCTCGGAATGCTCATTTACCATTCGTAAACTCCGCTTCCTCGCTGATTTTTGCCTTGCCTGACCTTCGCCCGGCGACTTTTCGTACAGAACCTAGTCATCGCTGCTGGCCAGGTGATGCTCGCCCCAACGCGGCAGCATGTCCTGGGGAATGCCCAGGGTGTTGAGGATGCGCGCCACCACGAAGTCCACCAGGTCGTCGAGGGTCTGCGGCTGGTGGTAGAAACCCGGCGAGGCCGGCAGGATGGTCACCCCCAGGTTGGACAGCTTGAGCATGTTTTCCAGGTGGATGCTGGAGAACGGCGACTCGCGCGGGACCAGGATCAGCTGCCGCCGCTCCTTGAGGGCCACGTCGGCGGCGCGCTCGATGAGGTTGTTGCTGGCCCCGGTGGCGATGGCCGAGAGGGTGCCGGTGGAACAGGGACAGACCACCATGGCCGCCGGGGCGCTGGAACCGGAGGCTGGCGGCGCCATCCAGTCGCTCTGGCCGAACACCCGCACCTGGCCGGGGGCCGCGCCGGTGTATTCGGTGAGAAAGGCCTGCATGGCCTGGGGCTTGGGTGGCAGGATCACGTCGGTCTCGGTGGCCATCACCAGTTGCGCGGCCTTGGAGATGAGGAAGTGCACCTCGCGCTCCTCCTGCACCAGGCAGTCCAGCAGGCGCAGGCCGTACTGGGCGCCCGAGGCGCCGGTCAGCGCCAGGGTGATGCGTTCGGGGCCGGCCATCACCGGGCCTCCAGGGCCGCGGCCAGCTTGCCGTGCAGGCCGCCGAACCCGCCGTTGCTCATGATCACCACGTGGGTGGGCCCGTCCAGCTCGGCCTGGACGCGTTCGATAATGGCCTCCAGGGAAGCGCAGACCACGGCCGGTACGGCGCAGGCCTCGGCCGTCCCGGCCAGGTCCCAGCCCAGATTCGGCGGGGCGTACCAGACGACGCTGTCGGCCTGGGTGACGCTATCCGGCAGGCCGTCGCGGTGGGCGCCGAGCTTCATCGAATTCGAACGTGGCTCGATGACGGCGATGATGCGCTCGCCACCAACACGGGCGCGCAGCCCCTGCAGGGTGGTGGCGATGGCGGTCGGATGGTGGGCGAAGTCGTCATAGACGGTCACGCCCTCTACCTCGGCGACCTTCTCCATGCGCCGCTTGACGCTGCGGAACTCACTCAGGGCAGCGACGCCCAGGCTCGGCACCACGCCGACGTGACGGGCCGCCGCCAGGGTGGCCAAAGCATTGGCCACGTTGTGCTGGCCGGTCAGTTCCCAGGCCACGGTGCCCTGCACCTGGCCGTCGAACAGCACCTCGAAGCGCGAGCCGTCCTCGGCCAGCAGCCGTGCCTGCCACTCGCCGCCTTCGCCAGTGGTCTGCACCGGGGTCCAGCAACCCATTTGCAACACCCTCGCGAGCGCCGTTTCCGCCGTGGGGTGGATGATCAGGCCAGTACTGGGGATGGTCCGCACCAGGTGATGGAACTGCCGCTCGATAGCCGCCAGATCCGGGAAGATATCCGCGTGATCGTATTCCAGGTTGTTGAGGATGGTGGTCCGCGGCCGGTAGTGGACGAACTTGGATCTCTTGTCGAAAAAGGCGCTGTCGTATTCGTCGGCTTCCACCACGAAGAAGGGCGTACCGCCCAAGCGCGCCGAGATACCGAAGTTCTGCGGCACCCCGCCGATGAGAAAGCCCGGACTCATGCCGGCGTGCTCCAGCACCCAGGCCAGCATGCTGGTGGTGGTGGTCTTGCCGTGGGTGCCGGCCACCGCCAGCACCCAGCGGCCCTGCAGGACGTGCTCGGCCAGCCACTGGGGGCCGGAGACATAGCGCAGGCCCTGGTCCAGCACGTACTCCACCGCCGGGTTGCCCCGCGACAGGGCATTGCCGATCACCACCAGGTCCGGCGCCGGATCGAGTTGCCTGGGATCGTAGCCCTGGGTCAGCTCGATCCCCTGGGCCTCGAGTTGGGTGCTCATGGGCGGATAGACGTTGGCGTCGGAGCCGGTCACGCGATGGCCGGCTTCCTTGGCCAGCACCGCGAGCGACCCCATGAAGGTGCCGCAGATACCGAGGATGTGGATGTGCATGACAGGCGGGCTCCGCTGCAGATTGAACGGCGGCAAGGTTAGCACGGGGGGCCGCGCCGCCGGAGCGATGGCCGTCGCGGATGCTCCTGTACTGCGGTAGCTCAAGGCGCGGGACTTTACAACTCGACTTCCGCGTGGAGGTGCATCTTTCGGCTGTGCAGACGTCCATGGCGCTCACGCGAGCAACACGCAGTACGTGGCGCAGCCACAGGAGATTCCATCACTCAGCCGGCGACAGCCCGGACGCGCTGAAACCGCTGGCCAAACTCAAGACGTGGTGCCTAGGTCGTGGATTTATGTCACCCATGCCAACGGTGAGGGGCGATGGCCACGATCACGCCTGCCGGTTATGTGACCCGGACGGGGGAATGACGAAATCAGCTGATTCCCGCGGCTCAATGTCCCAGTCGAGCGCGGAGAACGAGTCTGAAAAGTCCACCTCTGGATGCAGGCGTTCTTTCAGCCACTGGGTACGGCCAGGTTCGAATGTCAGGATGAAGCCGCCGTACTCGACTGGTGTAATCCTTTTCTTTTTTGGCATCGTGCGATTCCCTTGCCCCTTTGCCAGATGGTATCTCCCTAACGTGGATAGTCATAGGTGGCGTCTCCCGGCAAGGCCGGGCCCGCTAAGGTGCTGCGCATTGAGCCCCTGGCGGGCTTCCATCGTTCCCTGGTTGCGCTCGGCTGACGCCTCCGGCGCGGCCCTACGGGTCCGTGCCTGCGCACTTCGTTTGCTGCATCGGCTGGAATACCGAAAAAGCGCATGAGGCTATGCAGAGATTTTTATTGAAAAATTCCCACCGCCGCATGGTGGCCGCCATAAAATCCCATATTGACTCGGATTGTGTTCGAAGATTCGAAAACCTGATACGCAAAGATATCCTAGTGGCCGCTGAACTCGGGGTGATTATTCATATCTTTAGCGGCATCTTCTTTGTGCTCCTCAACTGCCGCGTAAATTTAGATCGATTGAATTATCTAAAAGAATGAAGAGCGGAAGCGCATACAGCGGAACGAGAAGCTTCTTTTGGCAGTTGTAGTGATCAAAATAAAGGGCCAGACGTCCTTATCAAGACAGCCCAATAGCCCGATATTCAAGGCAATCTTATTATCAAAATTTAACGCACCACCTTCCCATTGGAAGCCGAATCCTCCTAAGTTACTACTGCGCTTCACCGCTAGCCGAATGGCTCCCCGTACAGCGCTGCTTATAATCGCCTCAGGAACGTTCTTTAAGATCGCGCCTAAAAAAATTCGAGTATTCGTCGGCTTCGGATAGGTCGTTATTGTGCTGTGCACAGGATGGCACTGTGGTCATCCGTGGCCAGTCCACTCCCTTGGGGTAGATGCATTTGGGTGGGGCGTGTTCTCGTCCCGTGGCAATTGCGTCGCAGTGATAGCAGGTAAACGACCGGGAAGTTGCCATGCAGCTCCGGGAGAACGCCGAGCTCGGAGTGAGAGGCTAGGAAGGTACTGCGTAGTCGCCGTTGTAGGCAACCGCATAGCTGCGCACTGTGTCGGCGTGGGGCTGCTCGGGCGCCCGCGCCCGGCAGGCCTAGATTCGCATACACGAAGCCCCGCGGCATCGGGAAGTAACCCGGTGTCGGGTCAAGATTTTTTGAGGGTTGCTTCAGCGGAAGTGGCGCTCCTTCAGGATCTCATGGCAGCGCTTTGCCAAGGTGCCGTGGAACCAGACGGTGACGCCCAAGCCTGCCAGGAAGGCGAAGGCGGCGGCGGCAGATAGGTTGAGTCCGTGCTGGTTGGTCGCGCGCACCAGTGGCGGCAGCACGTCTTTCACGGCCATAGACCAGTATCCGGCGATCAGGAATGACGCGCCCCCCAGGGCTGCAAGCAGCCAGTCATTCATCTCATGCAACTGCCATTCGCGGCGTGCTTGAAAGGCTGCCCTGGCGTTCTTGATGACCCGCATGCTCTTGCACTCCGTGTCGTGTGAAAAAACCCATCATATGCCGGGCTTGAGCTGTTGACCTACTCCCTAATGGCATGATGCTGTCGTCCAGCTCTCTGGAAGACGACCAGGCCAGGCCGCACTGCCGTACTGCACATCGAGCCGCCTACGATGTTGACCCGTGACGACGGCAGCCAGCAATGGGCCTACCAGGGCAAGCCGCTGTACACCTGGGTCAAGGACAGCAAGCCGGGCGATACCTCGGGTGACGGCGTCAATCAGGTCTGGCACGTGGCCAAGCCCTGATGCGCAGGTACTGTCTGCCGAACGCAGGCAGCGCCTTATCTACCAAATGGTTTATTATTTCATGATCATTCATTTTTAATGATAAGCAAGCAGGCTTAGCCTGAAGGCCTTTCCTTTCAGGAGCCCTGCCATGCCATTTCTCGCCGTTGTCCCAGAGCAGGTACTCAGACCCTTCAGCCAGCTCGACCGCCCATTGGAGGTCATCCGCCAGTTCACCCCCAACTGGTTCGCCGTGACCATGGGCACCGGCGTGCTGGCCCTCGCCCTGGCAGCCTTTCCCTGGCGGTTTCCTGGATTGCACGCCCTCGCCGAGGGCCTCTGGCTGCTCGATGTACTGCTGTTCTGCCTGTTCACCGGGCTCTATGCCGCGCGCTGGTTGCTGTTCTTCGACGAGGCCCGCGAGATCTTCGCCCACGCCACCGTCTCGATGTTCTTCGGCACCATCCCCATGGGCCTGGCGACGCTGATCAACGGCCTGCTGCTGTTCGGCCTGCCGCGCTGGGGCGAGGCCGTGCTGCCCCTGACACTCGGCCTCTGGTGGCTGGACGCGGCCATGGCGCTGGCCTGCGGAGTGCTGATCCCCTATCTGATGTTTACCCGCCAGGCGCATCGTATCGACCAGATGACCGCCGTCTGGCTGTTGCCGGTGGTGGCCGCGGAGGTGGCCGCTGTCAGCGGCGGTCTGCTGGTGCCGCACCTGGCCGCGGGCGAGCAATTCACCGTGCTCGTCGCCAGCTATGTGCTCTGGGCCTATTCGGTGCCCGTCGCCCTGAGCCTGCTGGTGATCCTGCTGTTGCGCCTGGCGCTGCACAAGTTGCCGCCGGCCAGCATGGCAGCCTCGAGCTGGCTGGCGCTGGGGCCGATCGCCACCGGCGCCCAGGGGCTGCTGGTGCTGGGCACCGATGCCCCCACGGTGTTCGCTACCCAGGGGCTGGCGCTGGTAGGCGAGGTCGCCCAGGGGCTGGGAACGCTGGGCGCCCTGTTGTTATGGGGCCTGGGGCTCTGGTGGCTGGCGCTGGCCGTACTGGTGACCTATCGCCAGGCCCGTGACGGCATGCCCTTCAACCTGGGCTGGTGGGGTTTCACCTTTCCCCTGGGCGTCTATGCCCTGACCACCCTGCGCCTGGGCGCAGCCCTGGCGGCGCCCCTCTTCACCGGCCTGGGCGCGGTCTTGGTGGTGCTGCTGGCCCTGCTGTGGACCCTGGTCGCCAGCCGCACCCTGGCAGGCGCCTACCGGGGCGAGCTGTTCGTCTCGCCTTGCATCGCGCACCTCTGTGCCAAGGCGGAGCGCTAATCCTGCGGGCGCTGCAGACCGTTCTGGTGCAGCCAACGATAGAGGGTATTGCGACTCACCCCCAGCCGCTTGGCCGCCCGGGTCATCTGCCAGTGGCACTCCTCCAGCACCGCGCGCAACTCCTCCCGGGCGCTGTCGACCGGTGTGGTGCCGGTACCGGCGCGGGGCTCGGTGCGAAGGCACTCGGCCGGTAGCTCGTCCAGGCCGATAAGGCCGTCTTCGCTAAGGGCCACCAGGGTACGCAGCAGGGTACGCAACTGGCGCACGTTGCCGGGCCAGGGCTGGGCCAGCAGGCAGGCACGGGCCGCCGGATCGAGGCGGATCATCTCGCCGCGAGCCTCCTCGGCCAGCAGCACATCGAGCAATTCGCCCTTATCGCTGCGCTCACGCAGCGCCGGCAGGGTCACCACCAGGCCGCGCAGGCGGTAGTAGAGGTCTTCGCGAAAGCTGCCGGCAGCCACCAGGGCGTCCAGGTCGCGGTGACTGGCGCTGACCAGCCGCAGGTCCAGGGCACGCGGCGCGCCGCCGCCCAAGGGCACCACCTGGCGCTCTTCCAGCACCCGCAGCAAGCGGGTCTGCAGGGCCAGCGGCATGTCGCCGATCTCATCCAGAAAGAGAATGCCGCCATCGGCCTGCTGCAACTTGCCGGCCATACCCTCCTTGCGCGCGCCGGTGAAGCTGCCGCCGCGATAGCCGAACAGCTCGCTCTCGATCAGCGTCTCCGGAATGGCCGCGCAGTTGAGGGCGACGAAGGCCTGGCCGGCGCGACTGCTGGCACGGTGCAGGGCGCTGGCGAAGGCCTCCTTGCCGGTACCGGTCTCACCGTGCAGCAGCACCGGCACGTCGCGTTCGAGCACCTTGAGCGCCCGGGCGAAGTCGCGCGCCAACACCGGATCGGCCAGGCAGATGCCGCTGGGCATCGGGGCCTTGGCTACCGCCACCGGGGTGACCGGACGTACCTGAGGACCGCGCACCAGCCCGTGGAAGCCCTGGCCCTGGCGGCCACGTAACGCCCAGCAGGCGCTGGGTTGCGGGCGAGCGCGCTCCAGCAGCTCGTCCTGCCGCAATTCGAACAGGGCTTCCATCCGCTGCCCCAGCACCGCACTGCGCGCCAGCCCTAGCAGCATCAGGGCGGTCTCGTTGGCGGCATTGATCCGCCCCTCTTCATCAAAGGCCAGCAGGCCCTCGCTGAGCAGGCCGACATAGGCCGCCTGGGCATGGAAGCGCAGCAGATAGCCGTCGGCGTAGCGGTCGAGGAAATAGCAGCTCTCGATCAGCTTGGCCGAGAGATTGACCAGCGCCATGGTATGGAACTGGCCCTGGCGCGAGGCTTCCTGGCGGGCGGTGGAGACGTCGAGCACCGCCAGCAGCTCGCCGGCCGGATCGAAGACCGGACTGGCCGAGCAGGTCAGCTGGGTATGGCGACTGCGAAAGTGTTCGTCGCGGTGGATGGTCAGCGCCTGGCGCTCCACCACGCAGGTGCCGATGCCGTTGGTGCCCTCGCAGGCCTCGCTCCAGTCGGCGCCCAGCCACAGCCCGGCCTGCTGGAAGGTCGCGCGCTCGGCGTCGGCGGTGACGCAATCGAGGATCAACCCGCGGGCATCGGTGAGCAGCACGGCATGGCCGGCGCCGCCCAGTTGCTGATGCAGGGAATTCATCTGCCCACGGGCGATCTGCAGCACCCGCTGTTGGCGCTGGCGGTGCTCGTCGAAGCGGGCGCGCTCCAGCACCCAGGGCGCTACCGGCGCGGTCGGGTCCAACTGGTGTTCGTCGAGACAGCGCCGCCAAGAGCGGGCGATGGCCGGATCACTGGCAGGACCGTCGAGGACGGCGCCGCGGGCGAGTTCGAGCACCTGGCTGGCATGACGATCGGACGGGGTGGCGGGCATTGTTGTTGTCCTCCGCTAGTGCGTCTGCGCGGCCTCCAGCATAGGCCAAATCGGCCGGGCTGGGCACTCTGTCACCCCAAGGTGACAGGCTGTCACGTCAAGGGGTGACACCTCTGTCACAGTGACAGTGGGCAGCGCGCTACCCGACAGTGGCAAAGCCTGCAATGGCGCGGATTCGACGAATGTGGCCCGCGCCTTGCTCAGGATCGGAGCGCCGCTCTTCCTACAAGAACAAACAGGAGACCTACCATGCGCTACGCAGCTCCCGGCACCCAAGACGCCCTGCTGACCCTGCAGGCCCGCTACGGCAACTACATCGGCGGCGAATTCGTCGCCCCGGTTAAGGGCCAGTACTTCACCAACACCTCCCCGGTGAACGGCTCGGTGATCGGTGAATTCCCCCGCTCCGACGCCGCCGACATCGAACGCGCCCTGGACGCCGCCCATGCCGCCGCCGATGCCTGGGGCCGCACCTCAGTGCAGGACCGCTCGCTGATCCTGCTCAAGATCGCCGACCGCATCGAACAGAATCTGGAAAAACTAGCCGTCGCCGAGACCTGGGACAACGGCAAGGCGGTGCGCGAGACGCTCAACGCCGACGTGCCCCTGGCCGCCGACCACTTCCGCTACTTCGCTGGCTGCATCCGCGCCCAGGAAGGCAGCGCCGCCGAGATCAACGACAACACCGCCAGCTACCATTTCCACGAGCCGCTGGGCGTGGTCGGCCAGATCATCCCCTGGAACTTCCCGCTGCTGATGGCCGCCTGGAAGCTGGCCCCGGCGCTGGCCGCCGGCAACTGCGTGGTGCTCAAGCCCGCCGAGCAGACCCCACTGTCCATCACCCTGTTCGTCGAGCTGGTCGGCGACCTGCTGCCACCCGGCGTGCTCAACGTGGTGCAGGGCTATGGCAAGGAGGCCGGCGAGGCCCTGGCCACCAGCACCCGCATCGCCAAGATCGCCTTCACCGGCTCCACCCCGGTGGGCTCGCACATCCTCTCCTGCGCGGCCAAGAACATCATTCCCAGCACCGTGGAGCTGGGCGGCAAGTCGCCCAACATCTACTTCGAAGACATCATGCAGGCCGAGCCGAGCTTCATCGAGAAGGCCGCCGAGGGTCTGGTGCTGGGCTTCTTCAACCAGGGCGAGGTCTGCACCTGCCCATCCCGCGCCCTGGTGCAGGAATCCATCTATGCGCCCTTCATGGAAGCGGTGATGAAGAAGATCGCCCAGATCAAGCGCGGCGATCCGCTGGACACCGAGACCATGGTCGGTGCCCAGGCCTCCCAGCAGCAGTTCGAGAAGATCGTTTCCTACCTGGAGATCGCCCGCGAGGAAGGCGCCGAATTCCTCACCGGCGGCCATGTGGAGAAACTGCAGGGCGACCTGGCCAGCGGCTATTACATCCAGCCGACCCTGCTCAAGGGCCACAACAAGATGCGCGTCTTCCAGGAGGAGATCTTCGGTCCGGTGATCGGGGTGACCACCTTCAAGGACGAGGCCGAGGCCCTGGCCATCGCCAACGACACCGAGTTCGGCCTCGGCGCTGGCGTCTGGACCCGCGACATCAACCGCGCCTACCGCATGGGTCGCGGCATCAAGGCCGGTCGCGTCTGGACCAACTGCTACCACCTCTACCCCGCCCACGCTGCCTTCGGTGGCTACAAGAAATCCGGCGTCGGCCGTGAAACCCACAAGATGATGCTCGACCACTACCAGCAGACCAAGAATCTGCTGGTCAGCTACGACATCAATCCGTTGGGTTTCTTCTAGGAGTGACCGGCAGGACGTCGGGGCACGCCTCCCGCCTGACCTGGATCAACACCCCCTCCCCGCGGGTGGCCGACGCTAGACGCAGCGGCCGCCCGTGGTGGACAGGTGCATCCCGGCGCAGGCTCCGTCTGGCTTCATCCACGCATCATGCCTCCATGAGGGACTCGTCATGCCCAAAACAATGAAAGCCGCTGTCGTCACCGCCTTCGGCCAACCCCTGGAAATCCGCGAAGTGGGGGTGCCCACTCCGGGCGCCGGCCAGGTACTGGTCAAGATCGCCGCCAGCGGCGTCTGCCATACCGACCTGCACGCCGCCGAAGGTGATTGGCCGGTGAAGCCCAACCCGCCCTTCATCCCCGGTCACGAAGGCGTCGGCCATGTGGTCGCGGTGGGCGCCGGGGTCAGCCACGTCAAGGAGGGCGACCGGGTCGGGGTGCCCTGGCTGTATTCCGCCTGTGGTCATTGCGAGCACTGCCTGGGCGGCTGGGAAACCCTCTGCGAATCCCAGCAGAACACCGGCTATTCGGTGAATGGCGGCTTCGCCGAATACACCCTGGCCGATGCCGGCTACGTCGGCCGCCTGCCGGACAACGTCGGCTTCGTCGAGATCGCGCCCATCCTCTGCGCCGGGGTCACCGTCTACAAGGGCCTGAAGATGACCGACACCAGGCCCGGCAACTGGGTGGTGATCTCCGGCATCGGAGGCCTGGGGCACATGGCCGTACAGTACGCCCGCGCCATGGGCCTGAACGTGGCGGCGGTGGACGTGGATGACAAGAAGCTCGACCTCGCCCGCCGGCTGGGCGCCGAGGTCACGGTCAACGCCCGTACCCAGGATCCGGCGGCCTATCTGAAGAAGGAGATCGGCGGCGCCCATGGTGCCCTGGTCACGGCGGTCTCGCCCAAGGCCTTCGAACAGGCCATCGGCATGACCCGCCGCGGCGGTACCATCGCCCTCAACGGCCTGCCGCCGGGTGACTTCCCGCTGTCGATCTTCGACATGGTGCTCAACGGCACCACGGTGCGCGGCTCCATCGTCGGCACCCGCCTGGACCTGCAGGAGGCGCTGGATTTCGCCGGCGAAGGCAAGGTCAAGGCCACGGTAAGCGCCGAGCCGCTGGAGAACATCAACGACATCTTCGCCCGCATGCATCAGGGCGGGATCGAAGGTCGGGTGGTGATCGACATGGCGCTGGGATAAAGAAAGCTCACGATCTCGCGAGCTAGCGCCAACCAAGGCCTAGGCGTCCCCGCGAAAATGCCTGAGGAAGCGGATCGGACTCGCGCCCGAGTTTACAAAGGGTAAATGAGCATTCCGATGGGGCCGCCCAGGCGGGGCTGGCCTTCCAGGGCAGTTTCAACGCAGGTTGGCCGACGCGCAGCAGATCGTGACCACTCCGACACTCCCGCGCCCGGAAAGGCGCGGGAGTGAACCTTTGCCCTACCACGACCTCTGAGCGGCTGGCGATTTTTCCCGGCGCCGATCTCGACCAGGCCACAAAACCCGGTCCCGGCTGCCCTTATAATCGCCGCTGGACCCTCGCATCTACGGTAGGCACGCCCCATGGAATTCAACCCGATCGACCTGATCCTGCACCTCGACGTCTACCTCAGCGGGTTGGTAGCCCAGTACGGCACCTGGATCTACGCCATTCTCTTCGCGGTGATCTTCTGCGAGACGGGTCTGGTGGTGACGCCCTTCCTTCCCGGCGACTCCCTGTTGTTCATCGCCGGCGCCCTGTCCGCCCTCGGTGACATGGACCCCTACCTGCTGGCGGGCCTGCTGATGTTCGCCGCGGTGGCAGGCGACAGCACCAACTACCTGATCGGCCGCTTCGCCGGTGACAAGCTGTTCAGCAATCCGAACTCCAAGGTCTTCCGCCGCGACTACCTGCTGCGTACCCAGGCCTTCTACGAGCATCACGGTGGCAAGACCATCACCCTGGCGCGCTTCCTGCCCATCATCCGCACCTTCGCCCCCTTCGTGGCTGGCGTGGGTCGCATGCACTACCCCTACTTCCTCGGCTTCAGCGTGCTCGGCTCGCTGCTGTGGGTCGGTGGGCTGGTCAGCCTGGGCTACTTCTTCGGCAACGTGCCCTTCATCAAGCAGAACCTCACCCTGATGGTGCTGGTCATCATCGGCATCTCGCTGCTGCCGATGATCCTCGGCCTGATCAAGAGCCGCCGCGCCTCGGTGCAGAGCGGAGCCTAAGCCATTGGGCTTCTGGCGCGCCTGGCGCAAGCGGCGCCTGCTGGAGCGAGTGGCCATCGCCGACGAGCTCTGGGCGCGCCTGCGCCAGCGCCTACCCATCCTCGATGGCCTGAGCACCGAGGAAGATGCCTGGCTGCGCGAACACTGCGTGCTGTTCCTCGCCGACAAGCGCCTGACCCTGCTCGAAGGCCCGGAGCTGGACGACGGTGATCGCCTGCTGCTGGCCGCCCAGGCGCTGCTGCCCCTGTTGCACCTGCCGGAAGCGGCGCTCTATCCCAATGTACGCGAGATCGTCGTCTATCCGGACGCCTTCGTCAGCCCCCAGCGCCATCGTGACGAGGGCGGCCTGGAGCATGAATGGGACGAGGAGCGGGACGGCGAAGCCTGGGACCGTGGCCAGGTGGTACTGGCCTGGCCCGGTATCCAGGCCAGCGGCGGCTGGGAGGCCTACAACCTGGTCATCCACGAATTCGCCCACCTCATCGACCTGCTCGCCGGTGGCCTGTGCAACGGCCAGCCGCCGCTGCACGAGGGCATGCCCCAAGCGGCCTGGACCGCTGCCCTGCAAAGCGCCTACGACGACCTCAATCGCCAACTCGACGCCGATCCCGATGCCGAGACCGCCCTCGATCCCTATGCGGCGGAAAGCCCAGAGGAATTCTTCGCCGTCGCCTGCGAGTACTTCTTCAGCGCCCCCGACGTGCTCGACGAACACTATCCCGCGGTCTACGCCCAGCTGCAGCAGCTGTTTCGCCAGGATCCGCGTCAGCGTCTCGCCGCCAGCCTGGCGAGCGTGCAACACCCGGCAACCCCGGGGTCCGACGCTCGAACCCCGATCTGAAAGCGCCTATACTCCCGGCCACTTTTCCCAACCGACCAGAGGGACCCGTTCATGAGCTACAGCAAGATTCCCGCCGGCAAAGACCTGCCGAACGACATCTACGTCGCCATCGAGATTCCGGCCAACCACGCGCCGATCAAGTACGAGATCGACAAGGACAGCGACGCCCTCTTCGTCGACCGCTTCATGGCCACCCCCATGTTCTACCCGGCCAACTACGGCTACATCCCCAACACCCTGGCCGACGATGGCGATCCCCTGGACGTGCTGGTCGTCACCCCCTACCCGGTCGCCCCCGGCGCCGTGATCCGCGCCCGTCCGGTCGGCGTGCTGCACATGACCGACGAAGCCGGCGGTGACGCCAAGCTGATCGCCGTCCCCCACGACAAGCTGACCGTCCTCTACAAGGACGTGCAGGAATACACCGACCTGCCGGCCCTGCTGCTGGAGCAGATCAAGCACTTCTTCGAGAACTACAAGGATCTCGAAAAGGGCAAGTGGGTCAAGGTCGAAGGCTGGGGCAACGCCGACGCCGCCCGCGCCGAGATCACCAAGGCCGTGGCCGCCTACAAGGGCTGATCCACGTCGCTTGCGAAAAAGCCCGGCTAGCCGGGCTTTTTTGTGCCCGCTCGCAAGGCAGTCAGCCATGCCGTCTCCGCGAGAAGCCTTATCGCGCGAGCGCTAGTCGGCGCAACGATAACGCCCATCCGAATTAACGATAAGCATTATCATAAACGAATAGGATTGCTTCCCACTCGTGATCCCGTCGCCCGTGACGGGGACTCCGAGCCTCCGTCCCGTCAGCTCAGGATTCGCTCGTCATGGCTCGTTCGCGCTTCGCCTTCAGGCTCTCCCCTCTCGCCCTGTCCATCGCCGCGTTGTACGCCACTGCAGGTACCCCTGCCCTGGCCCAGACCAAGGTCGATGCCCTGCAGCTGGACGCCACCACGGTGACCGCCACCGAGACACCCAAGGACGCGCCGCCCCCTGCCTATACCGGTGGCCAAGTGGCGACCGGGGGCAAGTTGGGCGTACTGGGCAACCAGGACAACATGAGCGTCCCCTTCAGCGTCACCAGCTACACCGCCAAGCTGATCCAGGATCAGCAGGCACAGACCGTTGGCGAGGTACTGAGCAACGACGCCTCGGTGCGTCAGTACAGCGGCTATGGCAACCAATCGCAGAACTTCGTCATCCGCGGCTACAAGCTGACCGGCGATGACATCTCCTTCAACAACCTCTATGGCGTCATGCCCCGCCAGATCATCGCCACCGAGGCCCTGGAGCGCGTCGAGGTGTTCAAGGGACCCAATGCCTTCATCAACGGCGTAACACCCACCGGCTCCGGCATCGGCGGCGCGGTCAACCTGCAACCCAAGCGCGCGCAGGACGTACCGACCCGCAGCTACACCGTCGACTACACCACCGACGGTCGCCTCGGTCAGCACCTCGACCTTGGCCAACGCTTCGGCGAGGACAATCGCTTCGGCGCCCGCCTCAACCTGATGCAGCGCGAGGGAGATACCGCCATCGACGACGAGAGCCAAAGGTCCAAGCTGTTCGTCGCCGGCCTGGACTACCGGGGCGATAGTTTCCGGCTCTCCACCGACTTCGGCTACCAGAAGCAGGTCGTCAATGGCGGTCGCGACAGTCTGCTGCTCGGCAGCGGCCTGACCCACCTGCCCCATGCCCCCTCGTCCGACACCAACTACAACGCACCCTGGGGTCATACCCAGCTGGAAGACACCTTCGGCATGGTGCGTGGCGAATACGACTTGAGTGACAGCTGGACCGCCTACCTTGCCGTGGGTGGCAAGCACACCCGCGAGAACGGGACCTACGGTAGCGCCACGCTGAATGACGACGCCGGCAATGCCTCTATCGGGGGCTCCTTGATTCCCCATGACGATGACGCCAAGACCGTCCTGGCCGGCCTCAACGGCAGGCTGCAGACCGGCGCGGTCAGTCATCAGATCGCTTTCGGCGTATCCAGCATCTGGACCGAACAGAAGAACGCCTTCGACTTCGCTCAGACGCCCTTCGCCAGCAATACCAACATCCGTCATCCGGTCGCGGTCGCCTATCCCACCTTCGGCTGGTTCACGGGTGGCGACCTGCACGACCCGGGCACCACCAGCAAGACGGTCAACCAAAGCATCGCGCTGTCCGACACTCTGGGCTTCCTTGATGACCGCCTCCTGGCGACGGTCGGTGTGAGACGCCAGTCCCTGCTGGTCGAAGGCTACAGCTACGAGGGCATGAGCTTCCTGGGTACGCCCATGCCAGGCAACGATGGCTCGCGTACCGCCAAGTATGATCAATCCATCACCACTCCGATCTATGGTGTCGTCTACAAGCTGACCGACGAGATCTCGCTGTACGCCAACCGTATCGAAGGCCTGGCGCAGGGCCCCACCGCTCCGGCCAACTCGCTGAACGTGGGCCAGGTCTTCTCCCCGGCACGCTCCAAGCAGACCGAAGCCGGCATCAAGTATGACCAGGGTACCTTTGGCGCCACCTTTGGCGTCTATCGCATCGAACAACCGTCCGACGGTTACCTGGTCAATAACTTTTATGTCCGCGACGGCGAACAGGAAAACCGTGGCCTCGAGCTGAACGTCTTCGGCGAGCCCCTGGTAGGCCTGCGCCTGCTGGCGGGCGCTACCTGGATGGACACCGAACTCAAGGGCACCCAGAACGGCAGCAACGACGGCAACCGCGCCATCGGCGTGCCGCGCTTCCAGTACAACCTCGGTGCCGACTGGGACGTGCCCGGCCTTGCCGGCGTGGCGCTCAACGGCCGCCTGCTGCGCACCGGCGGCCAGTACGCCGATGCGGCCAACAACCTGAGCATCCCGGCCTGGACCCGCGTCGACCTCGGCGCGCGTTATCGCTTCAAAGTCGAGCGAAAAGACGTTACCCTGCGCGCCAACGTCGAGAACGTGGCCAACAAGGCCTATTGGGAATCCGCCTTTGGCGGCTACCTGACCCAGGGCGATCCCCGCACCTTCAAGGTGTCCGCCACCCTGGACTTCTGATCGACAGGCGTCCTGGCCCACCGCCAGCCGCCACGCGCGACCTTTGTCGTGCCTCTCAGCTCTGCCCGGCAAGGGCAACCCGGGCGGGCCGGGCTCACCAAAAATCAGCTCAACCCGCCCTCGAAAGCCGGCCACAAGCCGGCTTTTTTGCGTCTGCCGTTCGCACAGTTGGGCTGGACGTCCAACGCAGCGACGACCGGTAGCCCTGCCCACGTTGTGCCAGGCACCAGGATAGAGCCCTTGCGCATCGTTCTATTCTGCGGGCCGCCCGCTTGGGTGAAGTCGCCAGAAACTCGCATGGGCTCGGCAAGGTCGACCAGGAACGAGTCCGCTCCGAGTCACCGCCATGTCACGTCGCCTGCGTCTGCCCTTCTACCTCCTCCTCGGCCTGGTCGTCCTGCTGCTATGCCTGCACCTCGCCGCGCCGCTGGTGATCCGCCATTACCTCAACGAACAGTTGGCGGACATGGGCGACTATCGCGGCCGGATCACCGACGTGGACCTGGCCTGGTGGCGGGGCGCCTATCGCATCGAGGGCCTGGAAATCGTCAAGGTCAACGGCAAGGTGCCGGTGCCCTTTCTCAAGGCGCCGAGTATCGACATCGCGGTGAGCTGGCGCTCGCTGTGGCGGGACCATGCCATCGTCGGGCGCATCCTCTTCGATCGTCCCGAACTCAACTTCGTCGATGGCGGCGCACGCAAGGAGCAGTCGCAGACCGGTGAAGGCACCGACTGGCAGGATCAGGTCGACAAGCTCATTTCCATCACCCTCGACGAGGTGCGGGTGGTGAATGGACGCGTGACCTTCCGCAATTTCAACTCCAAGCCCCAGGTGAATCTGGCCGCCACCGACGTCAATGCCAGTCTCTACAACCTGACCAATGCCGCCGACGCCCAGGGCGAACGCATCGCCCGCTTCGAGGGCAAGGCCGCCATCCTGGGTAACGCCCCCCTGGAAACCAATGCTCGCTTCGATCCCTTCAAGAACTTCACCGATTTCGATTTCCGTCTGCGGGTCACCGACATCAATCTGCCCAAGCTCAACGACTTCGCCCGCGCCTACGGCAAATTCGACTTCCGCGCTGGCAGCGGCGACGTGGTGGTGGAGGCCAAGGCGGTGGACGGTCAGCTCAGTGGCTACGTCAAACCGCTGATGAAGAACGTCGATATCTTCGATTGGCAGCAGGACGTGGAGAACCGCAACAAGAACGCCCTGGAAAGCGCCTGGGAGGCCGTGGTCGGCACTGCCCAGACCCTGCTCAAGAACCAGCGCCGCGATCAGTTCGCCACCCGGGTGGATCTTTCGGGAAGCGTGAAGAACCAGGACATCAGCCCGCTGCAGGCCTTCTTCAATATCCTGCGCAATGCCTTCGTGCAGGCCTTCAGTGCGCGGTATGACGCCGATTGAGCGCCCCCTCATCCGAGAGAGAAGGGGCGACGGGGCTTCGTAGCGTGGAAAACCGCGCAGCGTTTTCCACTAACGGACTCCGGTACCCGCGGTGGATAAGGCTGCTGTGGTGACCTTCCGTCGAAGACTGCGGCCATGGCGGCTCTCCGATGCGGTTGCGACGATGTTTTTGCTAATCGCGGCCATGGGCCGCTCCTACAGGTAAATCAAGCGCCTGTAGGAGCGGCCCATGGCCGCGATACCCTATCCACCTCACCCAATAAACAACCGATACGCCGGATTCTCGGTCTCGTCCCAGTAGCGATAGCCAATGGCATCCAGCGTCGCCAAGAGCTCTTCCCGCTCCGCCTGGCTGGCCTCCAGCGCCGCGAACACCCGGCCATCCGCCGCGCCATGGTTGCGGTAGTGGAACATGCTGATGTTCCAACGCCCGCCCAGGCGTTCGAGGAAGTCGAACAGGGCGCCCGGGCGCTCGGGAAATTCGAAGCGAAATACCTGCTCCTGATCCACCCGCGCCGCATGACCGCCGACGGTGTGGCGGATATGCAGCTTGGCCAGTTCGTTGTCGGTCAGGTCCAGCACCGGGAAGCCCTGGTCGCGCAGCCCCTGCAGCAGGGCCTCGCGCGGATCGCGCTGGGGATGGGTCTGCACGCCGACGAAGATGTGGGCTTCCTGGCCGGTGTGATAGCGATAGTTGAATTCGGTGATCTGCCGCCGCCCCAGGGCTTCGCAGAAGGCGCGGAAGCTGCCCGGGCGCTCGGGGATGGTCACGGCGATGATGGCTTCGCGCTGCTCGCCCAGTTCGGCACGCTCGGCGACATGTCTGAGGCGGTCGAAGTTGACGTTGGCACCCGAGTCGATGGCCACCAGCACCTGGCCGCCGCTGCCTGCACGCTCGGCGTACTTCTTGATGCCCGCTACT
>NZ_JAVSJB010000016.1:0-121307 GCF_032027545.1 Pseudomonas oryzihabitans
TTCGCCGAATTCCGACCCGAAGGCTAGAACCCAGCAGCGAGGACTCCGTGGACCCCTCGCCCGGCTCAGACCTAAGTGCTTGATTTTCAAGCCCTTCAGCGTCTGCGCCGGAAGTGGGGCGCATTATAGGGGAGTTTAGGAGCAGGTCAACAGGTTATTTCAGAAATATTCAATAAAGAGGAATAGGCGCCAGGCGATAGCCCGCTTCGGTGCCGATGATCCGGTATTGCTTGATCTCGCCGGGCGCCAGGAGAATGGACTGCGACACGGCACTGGCCATGGGGGCGGCACAGGCGCCGGGCCCGGACGAGGTGAGGCTCACCGTGATCTCACCCGAAGGCAGGTTGAAGGAGGCACTCTGGCCGGCCATGAGGGTACCGGCCAGGCGACCCTGGATCACCAGGCCGATATCGCACCCCGAGCCAGAATAGGCGTCGTTGCGCGTGATCATCAGGATGCCCGGCTGTCCCGTCCCGCCCTGGGCGACCTGGGCAAGCGCAGAGGTACTACAGAGCAGGACGGCGAAAACACCAGCAAGCCACTTCATGACGATCTCCTCCGAGTCGTTACGAACCTTAGCATCGACCAGCCGGAACCGCGCTCTCTTTCGAAGCACGACCGGCCAGGTAGACGCCTACCCTGCACAGAAACTGAGCGAGCGGTCAGATTCCAGACTGAAGCAGCTGCCAGCAGCTATCTCTTTCAATAGCTATATCATTGAAAAACAACAATTTTATCTATCATCCCGAAAGTGGCTTCGATATTGCTAAAGAGGGCGATACCTGACCGTAGGGACAGGAAGCCATAACGAGAAAATCATCTGGGGAGCTGAAATGCGCAGAATCTTAACCACCACACTACTGACGGGCAGCCTGTTGGCCACCGGTGCAGCCAAGGCCGCCGACAGCCCGTTGCTGTGGCATGGCGAAAGCCTCACCTATCTATATGGCAAGGATTTCCGGGTCGACCCGCACATTCAGCAGACCATCACCTTCGAGCACGCCAGCGCCTGGACCTGGGGCGACCTCTTCCTGTTCGTCGACAGTATCTGGTTCAACGGCGCGAGCAATGCCAGCGATGGACACCAGGGCTTCTATGGCGAGGTCAGTCCGCGGCTGTCGTTCGGCAAGCTCTCCGGTAAGGATCTCTCCTTTGGCCCCGTCACTGACGTGCTGCTGGCCACGACCCTGGAATACGACCAAAACGATGGCAGAGGCGCCGGCCGTGATCAGCGCAACTATCTAATCGGCCCGGGCTTCGATCTCAAGGTGCCAGGTTTCGACTACTTCCAGCTGAACCTCTACTACCGCAAACCCGATGGCGGCAGCGCCCCCTCGGGTGCCTGGCAGTTGACGCCGGTGTGGGCCTACACCCTGCCCCTGGGCAATTCGGATCTGCTCATCGACGGCTACATGGATTGGGTGATGAACAACAAGGGCAGCTACCACGCCAACCTGCACTTCAATCCGCAGATCAAGTACGACCTGGGCAAGGCCCTGGGCTACGACGCCAAGCACCTTTATGTAGGTACCGAGTACGACTACTGGTCGGATAAGTACGGCATCAAGGACAGCGAAGGTTTCCGTACCGACCAGAGCGTCTTCAGCTTCCTGGTGAAGTATCAATTCTAAATCGCCCGGGGCCGTCCACGGTCCTGCCGCCGCCGTCCGCACGCGCGGATTCGATGCGAGGTAATCATCCATGACCACTCCCTCCCGGGACGATCTTCTCTATGGCCTGGAGGATCGCCCGGCCCCCCTCGCGGCCTTCTGCGCCGCGCTGCAGCACGTGCTGGCCAGCTTCGTGGGAATCGTCACCCCGCCGCTGATCATCGCCGGCGCCCTGGGCCTGCACGAGCACCTGCCCTATCTGATCAGCATGGGCCTGATGGTGTCGGGCGTCGGCACCTTCCTGCAGGCGCGGGGCGCGGGTGGCCTGGGTGCGGGCATGATCTGCCTGCAGGGCACCAGCTTTTCCTTCCTGTCGGCGGTGCTGGCGGCGGGGATGCTGGTGAAGCAGCGTGGCGGCACGCCGGAGGACATCCTGGCGATGATCTTCGGCGTCTGTTTCTTCGGCGCCTTCGTGCAGATCGGCCTGAGTCAGTGCCTGGGGCTGTTGCGCCGGGTGATCACGCCCCTGGTGACGGGTATCGTCATCACTCTGATCGGTGTGAGCCTGATCAGGGTGGGTGTCACCGACCTTGGCGGCGGTGCCAAGGCGGCTGACTTCGGCGCACCGACCAACCTGGCGCTGGGTGGACTGGTACTGGTGCTCATCATCGGCCTGAATCTGTCGCGACGACCCTGGCTACGGCTGTCGGCGGTGGTGATCGGCCTGCTGGTCGGCTCTCTGGTCGCCTGGGCCTGTGGCCTGCTGAAACCTCAGCCCTTGCCGCCGTTGCCTCTGGTGAGCGTACCCCTGCCCTTCCACTTCGGTTTCGCCTTCGACTGGTCGGCCTTCCTGCCGGTGGCGCTGATCTATCTGATCAGCACCCTGGAGACCACCGGCGACCTGACCGCCAACTGCCTGATCTCGCGGCAGCCCATCGAAGGACCGGCCTATCTGCGGCGTATTCGAGGCGGAGTGCTGGGCGATGGCGTCGCCTGCCTGGTGGCGGCTACCTTCAATACCTTTCCCAGTACCACCTTCGCGCAGAACAACGGCGTGATCCAACTGACCGGCGTGGCCAGTCGCTACGTGGGCTACTGGATCGGCGGCATCCTGCTGCTGCTGGGGTTGTTCCCGGTACTGGGCGCCGTCCTGCAGCAAATCCCCAAGCCGGTGCTGGGTGGTGCGACGCTAGTTCTGTTCGGCAGCGTCGCCGCAGCGGGCATCCGCCTGCTGGCGCAATGTAGCCTGGACCGCCGCAGCCTGTTGATCATCGCCACCTCCCTGGGTGTGGGGCTGGGCGTGGCCAGCCAGCCGACGTTGCTGGATCAGTTGCCGCCGCTGGTAAAGAATCTGTTCGATACCGCGATCACCAGTGGCGGCATCACCGCCATCCTCCTCAACCTACTGCTGCCCGAGGAGCGCACCGTACCGGTGACCGAGGGCAACCGCTCGGCGCAGCACCCTTGAGCGGAGACTTGTGTCCGAGGCAAGGGGTGCGCTATTGATGCCTGCCCCGCCCTCGGACCCTGCAGTCGTCATGACCCTACTCGTACCCGCCCACTACACCGGCCAGGACAAACCGGCTGGTCGCATCCGGCAGAAGAACGAGGAGCTGATCCTCGCCGCGGCGGAGGAGGAATTCGCCCGCAACGGCTTCAAGGGCACCAGCATGAATACCATCGCCCAGCGCGTGGGGCTGCCCAAGGCCAATCTCCACTACTACTTCAATAACAAGCTCGGCCTCTATATGGCGGTGCTGGGCAACATCCTCGAGTTGTGGGACAGCACCTTCAACCACCTGACGGTGGATGACGATCCGGCCGAGGCGCTGGCCCGCTATATCCGCGCCAAGCTGGAGTTCTCGCGACGCCAGCCACTGGCCTCGCGGATCTTCGCCATGGAGATCATTGGCGGCGGCACCTGCCTGTACGAGTACTTCAACCAGGACTACCAGGCCTGGTTCCGCAGCCGGGCAGCTGTGTTCGAGGCGTGGATCGCTGCCGGAAAGATGGACCCGGTAGACCCCATCCACCTCATCTTCCTGCTCTGGAGCAGCACCCAGCACTATGCCGACTTCGCCAGCCAGATCTGTCGGGTGACGGGACGTACGCGACTGACGCGGCAGGATTTCGAGGAGGCGGCCCAGACGCTTACCCATGTCGTCCTCAAAGGCCTCGGGCTCAAGGCGCCCGCAGGCGCATGACGTTCACCCTGACCGACGAAGCCTCCTGCGAAGAAGAGGTACGAAAGAGTCGTTTCCTCGCCCTCGCCGCTCCCGTCAGCAGCGTTGAGGCCGCCGTGGCCTTCATCGAACGGGTCAGCGTGCCCACCGCCACGCACAATTGCTGGGCCTGGAAGCTCGGCAACCAGTATCGCTTCAACGACGATGGCGAACCCGGAGGTACCGCGGGCCGCCCTATCCTGGCCGCCATCGAGGGTCAGGATTGCGATCAGGTCGTGGTAGTGGTCATCCGCTGGTATGGCGGCATCAAGCTGGGCACGGGCGGACTGATGCGAGCCTATGGCGGTTGCGCCGCTCGCTGTCTGCAGCAGGCAGACAAGCAGCCACTGGTGTTGCGTCAGGATTTCCGTTTCGCCTGTACCTATGCGGAATGGCCACTGATCAAGGCGCGCCTGGCGACCCTGGCCGTCGTGGTGCTCGACGAGGAGTACCAGGCCCTGGAAATCGCCCTGCGGATCGCTATAGAGCCGCAGCGCCGGGACGAGGTGGCGACCCTCCTGGCCAATGTCAGCAGCGGCCGCATCGTCTTGAGCGCCCTCTAGCGGCACGACCTTCGCTTTTACTCGCATCGCCGCCAACAGTCACGACGGCTGATCGCTCGGGTTACCCACAATGCCCGTGCACAGGGATGTGGATAACCCGTGCATGAAGTCACCGGAACGCCACCCAGACAGCTTTGACGGCAACTGGCGAAGAAATGAACACGACGCGTGGCCCCGCACCCCTGCCTTGACCCTGTCGTGGAGACGACGGCGGGAGGCGGGCCATCGGTAGCCTGCTGACCGCCGGAGTCGGTAGAGTGAGCGACCCCCTTTCCAGGAGCGCCCCATGCCCGCCCTTTCCACCCTGCTGCCCTGGCTCCGCGAGGTGGACCGCACCAGCCTGAGGGCGGACCTGGGCGCGGGCCTGCTGGGCGCGGTGCTGGCGCTACCCCAGGGCGTGGCGTTCGCCACCCTGGCCGGACTGCCGCCGCAATACGGGGTCTATGGCGCCGTAGTGCCCTGCATCGTCGCCGCCCTGGCCGGCTCCAGCCGCCACGTGGTGACCGGGCCGACCAATGCCAACTCCCTGGCCCTGCTGGCGGCGCTGTCGCCGCTGGCGCTGGCCGGCTCCGGGCCCTATATCGACCTGGCCCTGGCGGTGACCCTGCTGGTCGGCCTGCTGCAACTGACCGTGGGGGCGCTACGCCTGGGCGCCGTGGCCAATTTCATCTCGCCATCGGTGCTGCTCGGTTTCATGAGCGGCGCCGCCGTGCTGATTGGACTCTATTCGCTCAAGGATCTGTTCGGGCTTTCACCGCCCCTGGGCACCTCGGCGTTCGGCGTGCTCGGCTATCTGTTCGCTCATCCCTTGGCGATTCATTGGCCGTCGCTGGTGATCGGCCTGGTGACCCTGGCTGCCACCCTGCTGCTGCGCCGGCTACGGCCACGCTGGCCTAACATGCTGCTGGGCCTGCTGGCCGGGTGCCTCTGTGCCTGGGTGCTGGAGCGTAACCTGCCGGGTGCGGCCCAGGGCATCGCCCTGGTTGGCCGCATCCCTTCGGCCTTGCCGCCCTTTCATATCCCCGACGTCACCCTGCAGGACTTGGGCAATCTCTCCGGGATCGCCGTGGCCCTGACCCTGGTGGCGCTGGGGCAGTCGCTGTCCATCGCCAAGGCGGTGGCCCAGCGCTCCGGACAGCGGCTGGACATCAATCGCGAATTCATCGGCCAGGGGCTGGGTAATCTGGCCGGCGGCTGTTTTTCGGCCTATGTCTCCTGTGGCTCGCTGAATCGTTCCATGCCCAATCTGGAGGCGGGTGCCCGCACCCCCCTGGCCGCGGTGTTCGCCGCGCTGCTGGTGGTTGCCCTGGTGGCCTTCGGGGGCGCACTGATCGCGGCCATTCCCCTGGCAGCGATCTCCGCCACCCTGCTGCTGGTGGCGCGCGGCCTGCTGGACCTGGGGCGCTGGCGCGAGGTGCTGAAGGTCAGCCGCACCGAGGCGCTGGTCGCCGGAGTGACCTTCCTGGCGACCCTGACCATCCCCTTGGACCGCGCCGTGCTCCTAGGCACCCTGGTGTCCCTGGTGGCCTATCTCTATCGCACTTCGCATCCGGCGATCCGTCCGCTGGTGCCGGATGGCAGCACACCCGAGCGCCGCTTCACCCCGCTGGACGAATTGGGCCATCCGGCACAGGAATGTCCGCAGCTCAAGCTGGTGCGGGTGGAGGGTTCGGTGTTCTTCGGCGCCGTCCAGCATGTCACCGAGCAACTGGACGGCTTCCGTCGCACCCAGCCAGACCAGAAGCACGCGCTGTTCATGACCAAGAGCATGAATTTCATCGACCTGGCCGGTAACGACCTCTGGCGCCGAGAGTGGCGTGAGCGCCGTGCCCTGGGTGGCGACCTCTATTTCCATCGCCCACGGACGCCGGTGCTGCAGTTGTTCGCCAAGACCGGCTTCCTCAGGGAGCTGGGCGAGGGGCACGTGTTTTCGTCCAAGGACCAGGCCCTGCGCAGCATCTATCCGCGCCTGGACCCGGAAATCTGTCGAACCTGCACCGCGCGCACCTTCGTGGAATGCGCGGCGCGAGCAGCGGAGCCGCCTAAGGACGAGACCCGGACGGGCTGCTAAGCTGGCGGTTTCCCTCTGCCGCTGGAGCTGCTCATGCCTGCTGTCCTGTCTCGCGTTCGTTCGCTCGCCTTGACCTGTCTGCTGTTGCCAGGCCTGGCCCTGGCCCATGGTCATCTCAAGAACGCCGAGCCCGCGCCGGACAGCACCAGCAGCCAGGCACCCAAGCAACTGAGCCTGACCTTTTCCGAGGGCATCGAGGCGTCGCTCAGCCAGGTGCAGTTGCAACGGCTGGACGGCCAGTCCAGCACGGCGATCACCACCGGCAAGGTCATTTCCGGCACGGATGCCCGGACCCTGGAGGTCCCGCTGGAAGCACCGCTGCCGGCAGGCCGCTATGAGGTGAAATGGCGGGTACTGGCCAAGGATGGGCACAAGACCCAGGGTGATTACCGCTTTACCGTCCAGTAAGTCTACTCGTGTTCGACGGCGGACTGGCGACGCCCGAGGCCTGGCGTCCGCTCACCCGTGCCCTGCTGCTACTGCCGCTGCTGCTGACCTGGGGTTATCTGGCCCTGGCGCTATGGCTCGCCAAGCCCAGGCTGCGTGCCTGGCTGCTGGCGCGTGCCAGGTCGAGCGCACGGCTGTTGGGCGGACTGTTGTCGCTCGGCGTGCTGGCGCAATTACCATTGCAGGCCGCCTTGATCGGTGATGGCTGGACGGACGCCTTCAACCTGACGCTATGGCGCCTGGTCTTCGCCACCGACGCGGGACAGGTCTGGCGCTGGCAACTGCCCCTGGGGTTGCTGCTGGCGTTGTGGCTGCTGGGAGGGCCGCGCGAACGGGGTTGTGGCTTGTTCTGGGGCCTGAGCGGCGTACTACTGGCCAGCCTGGCACTGGGCGGCCATGCGGCGGCAACGGGTGGCGCCCTGGGCTTTGCGCACCAGTTGAATCAAGGGATGCACCTGCTCAGCAGCGGTCTCTGGCTGGGCAGTCTGCCCGGCGTGCTGCTCTGCCTGTATCGGCCACCTGCCGCGTTGAAAGGCGGGATCCGCGAGCTGCTGCAGGGCTACTCGCTGCCAGGCCAGGTGAGCGTGGCATTGGCGCTGCTCAGTGGTGTAGTCAACAGCCTGTTGATCCTCGGACCCGAGGGACTGTTGCAGCTGACTCCCTACTCCGGCCTGCTGCTGGCCAAGGTGCTGGTGGTGGCGGGGATGGTGGGGCTGGCGCTGCTCAATCGCTATGGACTGGTGCCGCGCTTGGCGCGGGGACCCGGCGCCTTGCAGTGGCTCCGCCGGGCCACCCTGGTGGAGATCGCCCTGGGCGTGATCGCCGTGGCCTTGGTAGCGATCTTTTCCGGCCTCGATCCCTACCGCTGAAACGCGGGGCGGCGCGCACCGCCCCGGTACGCCTCAGAAATAGACGTTCATGCCCAGGTAGATTTCCTTGGTGCTGTCGAGTTCGGTGGAGCCGAGCTTGGTGCCGTCTTCGTCGATGTCCGGCTTGGCGTTGCTGCGCAAGTAGCGATAGCCGGCCTCCAGCGAGGTGCGGTCGTTGACCTGCTGCAGGATGCCCGCCTGGACGCCGGCCAGGTAGCCGGTATCGCCGTTGTGGCTGTAGTTGGAGCCATCCTGGGTAACCCGCGTCAGGCCCAGGGTGCCACCGCCGAACAGTTTGGTGCTGTTGCCCAGCGGGTAGAAGGCGTCGTAGCTGCCAGTGAGATCCTGCTGCCGGAGCTTGATGCCATCACTGCTGCCGCTGACCTGGTCGAGGGTCGCGTAGTAGCGCCCGGCGTCGTTCTGCTGACCGAGGCGCAGCCCCCAGGTGTTGTTGCCGTCGATGGCGCCATCGGTGTCGGGGCTGTTGAGGTTGCTGTTGAGCGCGTGGCTGTTGTCGAAGTTGTTGTAGCTCTTGCCGTAGGTGAGGCCGGCGAAATTCTGGGTATCGGCAGCGAAGACCGAGTGGCTGGCCAGCGCCAGCAGACCGAAGAGGACGACACGGGATTTCAAAGCGTTCATGTTGATAGATCCTCACGCGATTCGAATACAGCCCGACCGGCTGCGAGGCCATCTTCGCGGCACGCAGGTTATCGGCGGATTAACGGTACTGAATCGAAGCTGAACGGCATGAGGCGGGAAGGCGACCGGACCGCCCGTTGCAGGCGGCCCGGCAGGGAGGGATCAACGCTGACGATGGTACTCGGTCACGCGCAGGACTTCTTCCTTGGAGCCCAGGAACACGGCTACCCGCTGGTGCAGGCCGTCGGGCTGGACGTCGAGGATGCGCTGGTGGCCGTTGGTGGCGACGCCACCGGCCTGCTCCACCAGCAGGGCCATTGGGTTGGCCTCGTACATCAGGCGCAGCTTGCCGGGTTTCTCCGGCTCACGGGCGTCGCGGGGGTACATGAAGATGCCACCGCGGGTGAGGATGCGATGGACGTCGGCCACCATGGAGGCGATCCAGCGCATGTTGTAGTTCTTGCCCAGGGGACCTTCCTTGCCCGCCAGCAGCTCGTCGACGTAGCGCTTGACCGGGGCTTCCCAGTGACGCTGGTTGGACATGTTGATGGCGAATTCGGCGGTGCTCTCCGGGATGGTGATGTCTTCGTGGGTCAGTACGAAGCTGCCCAGCTCGCGATCCAGGGTGAAGCCCTTGACGCCGTCGCCCAGGGTCAGTACCAGCATGGTCTGGGGACCGTAGATGGCGTAGCCGGCGGCCACCTGCTCGGTGCCCTTCTGCATGAAGGCTTCTTCGGTCACGTCACCGGTGGTGCTGCTGACGAAGTCCTTGCGCAGGATGGAGAAGATGGTGCCGACGGAGACGTTGACGTCGATGTTGGACGAGCCGTCCAGCGGGTCGAACATCAGCAGGTAGGCGCCCTTGGGATAGTGACCGGGGATCTGGTGGACCTGGTCCATTTCTTCGGAGGCCATGCCGGCCAGGGTGCCACCCCATTCGTTGGCTTCCAGCAGGATTTCGTTGGACAGCACGTCCAGCTTCTTCTGCACCTCGCCCTGGACGTTCTCGGTGCCCATGCTGCCGAGGACGCCACCCAGCGCTCCCTTGGACACCTCGTAGCTGATGCGCTTGCACGCCCGCGCCACGACTTCGATGAGGAAGCGCAGGTCGGCCGGGGTCTTGTGGCTGCGGGTCTGCTCGATGAGGTAACGACTGAGGGATATCCGGGACATCGCGGTGCTCCTTGTAATGATGGGCGCGAGTGTAGCGCCAAAGCTCAAGCTCCGTCTCAAGCAGAGCGAAGGGACCAGCCAGGGCCGGGACGCACTGCACGCCAGGAAGCGACGCCGGCTTGGGGCGGGCGTCGCCGACATCGCCAGAGGCGACGTCTCGAGGGGCTCAGGACGCGTCCAGGGTCTCCACGGCCAGCAATACGCCTCGGCCAGCACGGAGATTTTCGGCGCTGGGATAGACTGCCGAGTCAGGTTCCAGTTCAGGCTGGCGACTGTCCAGCTGTATCACCCAGTGATGTCCATCACGTGACGGGGGCAGGCACAAGGCGATTTCCTCGGGGCGGGGCTGGAAGGCCAGCCAGAGTCGCGCGGCCTGGGCCTGACCTTCGCCATCGACGGGTTCGAGGGTCAGGGCGAGCGGCAGGCTGGCCGCGCTCTGCCAGCGGCCATCGTCCATTGGAGTGCCGTCGGCGTCGAGCCATTCGATCCTGACCCAGCCATTGGGGTCGGGCCGCCCGAGCAAACGCCGGGCCTGCAGGGCGGGATGGGCGCGGCGCAACGCCATGAGCCGACCGACGAAGGCGCCCTGCCGTTGCCCAGCCTGGCTGGCGGCCAACTGCCAGTCGAGCCAGGAGAGTTCGTTGTCCTGCACGTAGGCGTTGTTGTTGCCCTGCTGGGTGCGACCGAATTCGTCGCCGGCGGTGAGCATGGGCTCGCCCCCGGCGAGGATCAGGGTCGCCAGCAGGGCACGCTGGTCGGCGGCGCGGGCCTCCTGGATCCGTGGATCGTCACTCGGACCCTCCACGCCGTTGTTCCAGCTCTTGTTGTCGGTGGTGCCGTCCCTATTGCCCTCCCCATTGGCCTCGTTGTGCTTTTCGGCGTAGCTGACCAGGTCGGCCAAGGTGAAGCCATCGTGGGCGGTGATGAAGTTGACGCTGGTGCGCAGCAGGCGATCGCCTTCCCCGAACAGGTCGGCGCTACCCGCCAGGCGGGTGGCCAGGGCACCACGCAGGCCCTCGTCACCGCGCCAGAAGCGACGCACGTCGTCGCGGAAGGCATCGTTCCACTCCTGCCAGGGCGCGCGGAAGGCACCGACCTGATGGCCGCCGGGGCCGATGTCCCAGGGTTCGGCCACCAGCCGTACCTGGCGCAGGATCGGGTCCTGGGCCAGCGCCTGGAGCAGCGGCGCATCGCGGTCGAAGCCGCTTTCCAGCCGCCCCAGGGCGGGGGCCAGGTCGAAGCGGAAGCCGTCGACGCCAGCGGCAGAGACCCAGTGGCGCAGGCTGTCGAGGGTCAGGCGCAGTGCCGGCGGGCTGTACAGCGCCAGGCAGTTACCGCAGCCCATGTCATTGATGTAGCGCGCCGGATCGTCCGGTTGCAGGCGGTAGTAGCCAGCGTTGTCCAGGCCGCGCAGGTTGAAGGTAGGACCCAGTTCGTCGCCTTCGCCGGTATGGTTGAAGACGACGTCGAGCAGCACCTCGAAGCCGGCCGCCTGCAGGGTGGCGACCGTCTCGCGCAACTCGCCCAGGGCATCGGCCCCGGCCAGGCGCGGATCGACGGCGGCCATGACCACCGGGTTGTAGCCCCAGTAGTTGGCCAGGCCCAGGGCCGGCAGATGACGATCATCGGCCCAGGCAGCGATGGGCAGCAATTCAAGGGTGGTGACGCCGAGGCGCTGCCAGTGCTCGATCAACGCTGGCTGCCGCAACGCGGCCAGGGTGCCACGCTGGCGGACCGGGACCTTGGGGTGCAGCTTGGTCTGGCCGCGCACGTGCAATTCGTAGATCAAGCCAGCGTCGCGGCGCTTGGGCGCCGGCGCCAGGGCTTCCAGGGATGGCAGGACGATGGCCTTGGGCACCTGGGCGCCGCTGTCGCGTTCGTCCGGACGGTTGGGGTCGTCGGGATGAAAGCCATAGGTGCTGGGATGCAGCTGGAAGGGCCGGTCCACCGCCAGGGCCCAGGGGTCCACCAGCAGTTTGTGGGCGTTGAACCTGAGGCCATCCTGCGGCCGGTAGGCGCCGTGGGCACGCAGACCGTATCTCAGTCCTGGCCTGGCGCCGGGCAGGAACCCGTGCCAGACGCCGCCCTCGTGCTCGCGAAAGGTCAGGCGCTGGGTCTCGGCTTCACCCTTGACGTCGTAGAGGCAGAGTTCGACGGCTTCGGCAACGGGCGACCAGACGGCGAAGTTGATGCCGTCGTCGACGAGGGTGGCACCGTAGTGCGTGGGGCTGCCGGCTTCGAGGCGGGTGAGGGTGCGGGGCATGGGGGCTCCAGTTGGACGGGGGCGCTTCAGGGATGTAGACGTCGTGGACGGCAGGGGTTCTCAGTTGGGACACCGCTGATCGCGGCCATGGGCCGCTCCTACAAAAGCCGGCATTACCTGTAGGAGCGGCCCATGGCCGCGATAGAACCTCAAACGACTACAACGCCTTCCAGATCTCCGTGGCGTACTCGCGGATGGTGCGGTCCGAGGAGAACCAGCCCATGCTGGAGGTGTTGATCACCGCCGACTGCCACCATTTGTCCGGCTGTTGCCAGCGATTCTCGACCTGGCGCTGGGCGTCCCAGTAGGCATCGAAATCGGCGCAGACGAGGAAACGGTCGTGCCAGGTGAGGACGTCCAGCAGGCTGTTGTAGCGAGCCGGTTCCTCGGGCGAGAACTGGCCGCCGCGCAGGCCCGCCAGGACCTGGGAGAGGCGCGGCGAATTCTCGATGATGTCCGAGGAAATCCCGCCGCTGCGCTGGCGCTCTTCCACCTCGGCGGCCTTGAGACCGAAGATGAACATGTGTTCGGCGCCGATCAGTTCGCACATCTCCACGTTGGCGCCATCGAGGGTGCCGATGGTGAGAGCGCCATTGAGGCCGAACTTCATGTTGCTGGTACCCGAGGCCTCCATGCCGGCGGTGGAAATCTGCTCGGACAGATCCGCCGCCGGGATCATGACCTCGGCCAGGCTGACGTTGTAGTTGGGCAGGAAGACCACCTTGAGCAGGTCGCGGGTCAGGGGATCGTTGTTGACCACCTTGGCCACGTCGTTGGCCAGCTTGATGATGAGCTTGGCCTGGTGGTAGCTGGCAGCGGCCTTGCCGGCGAAGATCTTGACCCTCGGGGTCCAGTCACCGTTGGGGTTGTCGCGGATCGCCTGGTAGAGGGCGATGGTCTGCAACAGGTTCATCAGCTGCCGCTTGTACTCGTGGATGCGCTTGATCTGGACGTCGAACAGCGCACTGGGGTCGAGGTCGATCTCCATCCGCTGTTTCACCAGGCTGGTGAAGGTGTCCTTGTTGCGCTGGCGCTGCAGGGCGAAGCGCTCGCGGAAGTTGCTGTCGTTGGCGTAGGGCTTGAGTTCCGGCAGGGTCCGCTCGGGATCGTGCAGCACGCCCTGCCCCAGGGTGTCCACCAGCAGGTCGGTGAGCGCCGGGTTGGCCTGGTGCAGCCAGCGGCGGAAGGTGATGCCGTTGGTCTTGTTGTTGATCCGCTCCGGATAGAGGCGGTGCAGCGAGCGGAACACCGTCTTGCGCATCAGATCGGTGTGCAATCCGGACACGCCGTTGATGCTGTGGGAGCCGAGGAAGGCGAGGTTGCCCATGCGCACCCGGCGACCCTGGCTTTCGTCGATCAGGGAGACGTAGGAGATCATGGCGCCATCGGTTTCGCCGCGGGCGCGCAGGGAGTCGAGGAACTGGGCGTTGATCAGGTAGATGATCTGCATGTGCCGCGGCAGCAGGCGCTCCATTAGTTGCACCGGCCAGGTCTCCAGGGCCTCGGGCAGCAGGGTATGGTTGGTGTAGCTCAGGGTGCCGACGGTGGTGCTCCAGGCGGCGTCCCAGGGAATGCCATGGACGTCCACCAGCAGGCGCATCAGCTCGGCGACGGCGATGGCCGGGTGGGTATCGTTGAGCTGGATGGACACGTGCTCGGGCAGGCTGAGCAGGTCGCTGTGCTGCTTGAGGTGGCGGCGGGTCAGATCGGCCAGGGAGGCGGCGACGAAGAAGTACTCCTGGCGCAGGCGCAGTTCCTGGCCGGCTTCGCTACTGTCGGCCGGATAGAGCACCCGCGAGATGCTTTCGGCGCGGGCCTCGTTGGCCACGGCGCCGACGTGGTCGCCGGCATTGAAGGTTTCCAGGTGGAGGATCTCCAGCGGCCGGGCGCGCCACAGGCGCAAGGTGTTGGCGCCCTCCCCGCCCCAGCCGATCACCGGGGTGTCGTAGGCCACCGCACGGATGCGCTCGCCGGGATTCCAGATCTGCCGACGCGGATCGCCTTCACCGTAAGGCGCGACATGGCCGCCGAAGCCGATCTCGTACACCACCTCGGCACGCTCGAATTCCCAGGGATTGCCGAAGTCCAGCCAATTCTCCGGCTGCTCCAGCTGGAAGCCATCGGCGATCACCTGGCGGAACAGGCCGTGCTCGTAGCGAATGCCGTAGCCATGGCTGGCAATGCCCAGGGTGGCCATGCTTTCCATGAAGCAGGCCGCCAGGCGCCCAAGACCGCCGTTGCCGAGGGCGGCGTCCGGTTCCAGGCCGCGGATGCGCTCCAGGTCGACCCCGAGGTCAGCCAGCGCCCGGCGGGTCTCTTCGAGGATGCCGAGGTTGGACAGGCTGTCGATCAGCAACCGACCGATGAGGAATTCCAGGGAGAGGTAGTAGACCCGCTTCTGGCCGGTGCGATAGGCCTCGCGGGTGCGACTCATCCAGCGGTCGACGATATAGTCGCGCGCGGCCAGGGCGGTGGCCTGGAACCAGTCGTGGTCGAGGGCGTTGTCAGGGTCCTTGCCGACGGCATAGGTGAGCTTGGAGAGGATGTTGGTACGCAGCGCGGAAACTTCGTTGGGCGAGATGAAGCGGGGTCTTGTCATCAGGGTTAACCTCTGCAAGCGCTTAGGCTTGCCTGAAAAGTACCTGCGCATCGGTGATGCTGCGTTAAAAATCAGCTCGGAATGCTCATTTACCGCTCGTAAACTCCGCTTCCTCGCTGATTTTTGCCTTGCCTCACCTTCGCTCGGCGACTTTTCAGACACGCCTTAGGAATCAGATCGCGAAGTGGCCGCATACGGCGCGGCTGGAGCCTTTCCCCTTACTTGTAGGCGAAACGCCAGGGAGCTCCAAGCTTTTTTCGACCAGCCAGGCGGCGGAAGGTCCCCTCCCATCCTCTCTGTCGTAAGCTTTTCCCAGGCGAGCGTGACGACCAGGCTCAAGGGCGCCGGGGCGTCAAGGTGTCCAGCACCTGCCGCGCCAGGGCATGGTAGAGCGGTACCGGCATCAGCCAGCCGGAGACCGCGGCGGCCAGCAGACAGGCGGCCAGTACCGGCAGCGCCATGTCCGGGCTGTGGGCCAGTTCCAAGGTGATGACGGTGGCGGTCAGTGGCGTGCGGGTGACGCCGGCGAGATAGGCGGCCAGGCCCAGCAAGGCGCCCTGGGCCAGACCGATGCCGGGCAGCCAGTCGACCAGCGAGGCGCCTAGGGCGGCGCCCACCGCCAGCGAGGGCGAGAACAGCCCGCCCGGCACGCCGGCCAGGTAGGAGACGATGTTGGCGAGGAATTTCCACAGCAGGAAGTCGCCACTGGTCACGGGCTCGCCGGCCAGGATGGCGTGGGTCTCGGCATAGCCGGTGCCGAACACGTGTTGGCCGGAGAGCAGTCCCAGCGCCGCCAGCACCACGCCACAGCCGGCCGCGAAGGCCACCGGGCGACGGCGGCGGACGGCGTTCAGGCGTCCCAGCCAGCCCCGGTCGGTGGGCAGCACCAGGCGGCCGTAGCAACCGCCCAGCAGCCCGCCGACGATGCCGATGACGGTCACGCCGACCCAACCCAGGCCCCAGTTCAGGTGCAGGTCCAGGGCGCCGAGGTAGCTGTAGGGACCGACGATGCCTAGGGTGACGATACCGCCGAGCAACACGGCGGTCAGCACCAGACCGCTGAAGCGCTGCTCGAAGGTATGGGTCAGCTCCTCGATGGCGAAGACCACCCCGCCCAGGGGCGTGTTGAAGGCCGCGGCGATACCCGCGGCGCCGCCGGCGAGGATCAGTCCGGACAGGGTCCGGCGACCGTGCAGGCCGAGGCGCTTGCCGAAGCCATAGAGCAGCGCGGCGCCGACATGCACGGTGGGCCCCTCGCGGCCCACCGAGCCGCCCACCAGCAGCGCACCGGCGGTGAGCAGCAACTTGGCCAGGGCGATGGGCGGCGCCAGCAGGCGGGCGCGCAGGTCCGCCTCGGGCCGTTCGAGGGTGGCGATGACCTGGGGAATGCCGCTGCCACGGGCGTCGCGCAGCACGCCTTGGGTCAGCCAGACCAGCAAGGCGAAGCCCAGGGGCGTCACCAGCCAGGGCCAGACGGCGCTGTGCTGCAACATCTTCTGAAAGAAGCCGAAGGCGGCATCGGCCAGCCAGGCGAAGGCCAGACCCGCCAGGCCCACCAACACGGCCCCAACCCAGAAGGCGATGCGCTGGCGCCATTCGCGCAGACGGCGACGGCGGCGGTGACGCTGCAGGTGCAACCGCCGGCGGGCGGCGACTTCGGGATCGGTATCGGGAAAGACGGGATCGGACATGGACGCGAGAGCACCGGGAGGCCAGGGCCTCCCAGTGTAACCGCTTGTTACCGCCGTGTTGCCAGGGCTGGCATCAGGCCGCGGGGACCAATTCGGTCGCCGCCTCGTTGCGCTTGAGCACGGCGTAGATCACCCCGGTCACCACACTGCCGGCGGCGATGGCGCCCAGGTACAGCCAGGCGTGGCTGATGGCATTGGGGATCAGCAGCACGAAGAGACCGCCGTGGGGCGCCATCAGCTTGCAGTTGAACAGCATCACCAGGGCGCCGGTGAGGGCACCACCGATGACGCTGGCCGGGATCACCCGCAGCGGGTCCTTGGCGGCGAAGGGAATCGCCCCCTCGGAGATGAAGCACAGCCCCAGCACCGAGGCCGCCTTGCCGGCCTCGCGCTCGCTCTGGGCGAACTTGTGGCGCGCCAGCAGGGTGGAGATGCCCATGCCGATGGGCGGCACCATGCCGGCCGCCATGGTGGCGGCCATCGGCCCGTAGGTCTTGGAGGCCAGCAGGCCGACGGTGAAGGCATAGGCAGCCTTGTTGATCGGCCCGCCGAAGTCGATGCACATCATGGCGCCGAGGATCAGGCCAAGCAGCACGGCGTTGCTGGTGCCCAGGTTGTTGAGGAAGTCGGTGAGCCGACTCAGGGCGCCGGCCACCGGGGTGCCGACCAGGTAGATCATCACCAGGCCGACGATGAGGCTGGCGAACAGCGGGATGATCAGGATCGGCTTGAGCGCCTCGACGCTGGCCGGCAGCTTCACGTGCTGGGCGATGGCCTTGGCCACGTATCCGGCCAGGAAGCCGGCGATGATGCCGCCGATGAAGCCGCTGCCCAGGCTGGCCGCCAGCCAGCCGCCGATCATGCCGGGCGCGAGGCCCGGGCGGTCGGCGATGGAATAGGCGATGTAGCCGGCCAGCACCGGGACCATCAGCTTGAAGGCCGATTCACCGCCGATCTGCATCAGTGCCGCGGCGAGCGTGCCCTGTTCCTTGAAGGCCTCGATGCCGAAGACGAAGGACAGGGCGATCAGCAGGCCGCCCGCCACCACCATCGGCAACATGTAGGACACCCCGGTGAGCAGGTGCTTGTAGACGCCCGCGCCTTCCTTCTTGGCGGGCTTGGCGCCCTCGCTCGCGGTCGGCGCGGCACTGCCGGCCAGGGTCTCGCCCTCGGCCAGGGCCTTCTTGAGCGTCGCCTCGGGTTGCTTGAGGGCGACGCCGGTGCCGCAGCGATAGACGCGCTTGCCGGCGAAGCGCTCGACGTTGACCTCGATGTCGGTAGCCAGCAGCACCACGTCGGCCTCGCGAATGGCCTCGGCCGGCAGCGGATTGCGCGCCCCTACCGAGCCCTGGGTCTCCAGATGCAGGCGATAGCCGAGCTTCTTGGCCGCGTTCTGCAGCGCCTCGGCAGCCATGAAGGTGTGGGCGACGCCGGTCGGGCAGGCGGTGATGGCCACCAGGCGTGGCGTCTCGCTGGCGCTGGCGGGCATCGGGGCGGCGGCAGTGCCCGTGGTAGGGGCCTGCTCGAGGACCTTGGCTTCGCTGGCGGCGCGTTGCAGGAAGGCATCGACGTCGCGCAGGGCTTCCGCCGGGGTGGCGCGATAGACGCGCTTGCCGACGAAACGACCCAGGTCGACGGGACCAGTGTGGACCACGACGACCAGTTCGGCGCGCGCCACCTGGTCGTCGCTGAGCAGGGTGGCCTCGGGGCCGTCGTGGATCTCGACACTGGTGGTCCAGCCGCGGCGCTGGGCAGCGGCATCCAGCAAGCGGGCGCTGAGCACGCTGGTGACCATGCCGGTCGGGCAGGTCGTGACGATGGCGATGTTCATGGGGTTACCCCTGGTTCTTGTTCTAGCGGAAAGTCGGGCAGGCGGCGCACGCGCACCTGGTCTTCGAAGGCAGCGAGCTGCACGGGATCGTGGATGCCGAAGCCGATCTGGGTGACCGCCAGGGCAGCGATCGCCGTGGCCGTGGTCAGGGTGCGCTCCGGCGTCTGGCCGGTGAGCAGGCCGTGCAGGATGCCGGCCAGCAGCGAATCCCCCGCGCCGACGGTGCTGGCTACCGTGACCTTGGGCGGCTGGGCCTCCAGGGTTTGCTGGCCGTACCAGCGCACGCCGTCGGCGCCCTGGGAGATCACCAGGTGCTCGATGCCCAGGGCGCGCAGTTGCTCGACCAGCAGCGCCTGCTCGGTGGCGGTCTCAGCGGGTGCACCGCAGGCCTCGGCCAATTCTTCGGTATTGGGCTTGATCAACCATGGACCGGACGCCAGGGCGGCGCGCAAGGCAGTGCCACTGGTGTCCAGCGCCACCGGCAAGCCGAGGGACTTGAGCCGGCCGATCAACGCCGCCAACCACTCGGGGCTTACTCCACGCGGCAGGCTGCCTGCCACCACCACGGCATCATGGCCGGGCGCGATGCGATCAAGGGTCTCCAGCAGTTCCTGCTGGGCAGCGGCGGAAACCTCCGGGCCGGGTCCATTGATGTCGGTGATGCGGCCGTCGGCTTCGGCCAGCTTGAGATTGCTGCGGGTCTCGCCGGGTACCCGGACGAAGGCGTCGGTGAAGCCGCGGCGGGCGAACAGCGCTTCGAAGGCGGCAGCGTTATCAGCACCCAGGAAGCCACTCACCGTCAGTTCATGGCCGAGATCGGCCAGCACCTGGGCGACGTTGATGCCCTTGCCGGCGGCATGCACGATCACCGCCTCGCTGCGATTCACCGCGCCGGGCTTGAGTTCGGGCAACTGGACGGTGAGGTCCAGCGCCGGGTTGAGGGTCAGGGTGAGGACGCGGCTCATCGCAGGGCCTCCACGCTCTGCCGCACTTCGGCGGCAGTAGCCAGCTCCAGCGCTCGCGCGGCGCAGGACTGTACCAGGCGCAGCTCCAGCTCGCGCACCCGCGCCTTGACCAGGGGCACGCTACGCGCCGAGACCGACAGCTCGTCCACGCCCAACCCCACCAGCAGCGGCACCGCCAGGGGATCGGCCGCCAGTTCGCCGCAGACGCCGACCCACTTGCCGTGGGCATGGGCGGCGCGCACCGTCATGTCGATCAGGCGCAGCACGCTGGGGTGCAGGCCGTCAGCTTCGCCGGAGAGCAGCGGGTGCCCACGGTCGATGGCCAGGGTGTACTGGGTGAGATCGTTGGTGCCGACGCTGAAGAAGTCCACTTCGGGGGCCAGTACCGGCGCCAGCAAGGCAGCCGAGGGGACCTCGATCATGATGCCGACCTGCAGGTCGGTGGTCGGGATCTCCTGGCGCAGGCGGTCGAGGATGTCACGCGCCTGGCGCCACTCCTCGACCCGGCCGATCATGGGGAACATGATCCGCAGCGGCCGGCCATCGGCGGCCTTGAGCAGGGCGCGTAGCTGAGTTTCCAGCAGCTCGGGGCGGCGCAGGGTCAGGCGGATGCCCCGAATGCCGAGGAAGGGATTCTCTTCCGGCGGCAACGGCAGATAGGGCAGCGGCTTGTCGCCGCCGACGTCCAGGGTGCGCACCACCAGCGGCTTGCCGGCCAGGCCGTCGAGGGCGCGGCGGTATTCCGCTTCCTGGGTGGCCTCGTCGGGCGCGGCGTCATGGCTCATGAACACCAGTTCGGTGCGCAGCAGGCCGACGGCTTCGGCGCCCTGCTCCACCGCGGCGGCGGCCTGGGCGGTGTCGCCCAGGTTCACGGCGATCTCGACGTGGTGGCCGTCACGGGTGGTGGCGCTTTCGAAACGGCGCGCTTCGGCGGCGCGGCGGCGCTCGGCCTGGAGCTCGCGCTCACGCTGCACGGCCTCGATGCGTTCGGCATTCGGGGCGATTTCCAGGGTGCCCTTGTCGCCATCCAGCAGCAGCACGCTGCGCGGCGCCAGGTCCAGCACCCGGCGCCCGGCACCGACGATGGCCGGAATGCCTAGGGCACGGGCGACGATGGCACTGTGGGAGCTGGCACCGCCGCGGGCGGTGAGGATGCCGCAGACGCGCTCGCGGTCGAGGCGGGCCACGTCGCCGGGGCCGACCTCGTCCATCACCAACACATAGGGTTCTTCCGGTTCACGCACCGCTTCGACGCCACAGAGCTGAGCCAGCACCCGGCGACCGACATCGCGCAGGTCGGCGGCGCGCTCGGCGAGCAGCCTGTCATGCAGGGCCTCCTGCTGGCTGGCCGCCTCCTCGATCTGGGCGTCCCAGGCCGCGGCAGCGCTGGCGTTGGCCTTGAGCCGGGTGGCGATGCCCTGCTGCAGATCGGGATCTTCCAGCATCTCCAGGTGGGTCAGGAAGATCTCGCGCAGGGCACTGGCTTCGCTACGGGCGATGAGCGCCTCGATGTCGGCACGCACCGCGGCCAGAGCCGCATCCAGGCGCTGGCGTTCGGCAGCGGCGCCTTCGCCGGTGGCGGGATAGTCGAAGTGCTGGGGCGCCACCACATGGGCCGGGCCCACGGCCAAGCCAGGCGCGGCGGCCACGGCCTGGGCATGGTCGCCCGGTGCCAGCGGCAGTTGTTCGGCGGGGTCCACCAGGCTGATGGCGGTGACCCGGGCGGCACCGGCCGGGGCCGGCGTGCTGGCCGTGACCGGTTCCACGTCTTCACCGAGACCGGCCTGTACGGCGCCGATCAGATCGTTCAGTGCGGCTTCGGCCGGGGTGCCGGGCTGGACCAGGAATTCCAGGGTCTGGCCGCGACGGGCGCCCAGCGCCAGCAGCCGCGACAGGCTCTTGGCCGAGACTGGGGCACCGCCATCGACGCGCACGCGGATATCGCCGTCATAGGCCTTGGCCAACCGCGCCAACTCCTTGGCCGGGCGGGCATGCAGCCCGTGGGCGTTGGCCAGCACCACCTGAGCACTGGGCCAGTCCGGGGCGACTTCACCGCCCAGGGCTTCGAGCACGGCACGACGGGAAGTAGCCTGAGCCAGTTCCTGGCCACGACCGGCCACCAGCAGGTCGCACAGGCGTTCGAGCAGGGCGCGATGGCCTTCGCCCAGGCTGGCCAGGCAGAACAGGCCACGCACCGGCTGATCTTGGTGCTGCAGGGGTTGCAGCGGGGTGACGAAGGCCAGACCGGGACGCTTCACCGAGGTCTCGCTGTTCAGCCACCAGAGGCCGTCGCCCAAGGGCAGCGGCTGACTGCCTTGCAGGGCAGCGGCAAAGCCAGCTCCCACGCATTCCATGTGCTTGAGCATGCGCGCACCCTGCCAGGCCAGGTCTTCCAAGTCCTCGGCATCGATGGCCAGTTGCACCAGTTCCTCGTCCAGGGCGAGGGCCTGGGGCGCCCCCTGCAGCAGGTCGAGGATCTGCTGGGGCTCGCGGGCCTCGCGCAGGGCCTGTTGCAGCTCGCTTTCGCCCAGGGCGCGGGTCAGCAGTTGCAGGATGCGCAGGTGTTCGTCGGACTTGGCGGCGATGGCGATGGCCAGGTAGGTCAATTGGCCGTCGCCCCAGTCCACGCCTTCGGGAAACTGCATCATCCGCACGCCGGTGACGAACACCTGGTCGCGGGTCTGGGGCGTCCCGTGGGGAATGGCGATACCCTGGCCGAGGTAGGTGGAGCCCTGGGCTTCGCGGGCCTTGAGGCCGTCGAGATAACCTGGCGCGACCAGACCGTCGCTGACCAGGGACTCGGCGAGCATGGCCAGGGCGGTCGCCTTGTCCGGCGCCTGCTGGGCCATGCGGATATGCTGGGCATTGAGTTCGAACATGGAAGGATACCTCCGGCGCCGCGCGCCCGATCCTGGCGCCGTGCCTTTCTTGTAATAGATGCTTGCCGGCTCGCTCGGCCCTGCAAAGGCGCCGGAAGCGGCGGCGCAGGGCCCTGGGCAGATAAGTGTCAGCCCTCGGACAACGGAAAGCTGAAACGTTTCACCCAATGGGACTGGAACGTTACTCGATAATCACCGATCCTTGAAGCACAACACACAATAAAGACCGCCTCGTTCGCGCCGTACAGCGCAGCAAGGGCAGGTCCGATGAGGAACAGGCGTGAAACTCAGCGACATCGCCCAATTGGCCGGCGTATCCCTCACCACGGCGAGCTATGTCATCAACGGCAAGGCGGCCCAAAGACGTATCAGCGCAGCGACCGTGGCGCGGGTCATGGCCGTGGTCGAGGCCCATGGCTACCAGCCCGACCAGCGCGCCGCCGGCCTGCGCCGCGGGGCCACCCATACCCTGGGCTTTCTGCTGCCCGACCTGGAAAACCCCAGCTACGCCCGCCTTGCCAAGCAGCTGGAGGGACGCGCCCGGGCGCGCGGCTACCAATTGCTGATCGCCTGCACGGACGACGATCCGGACAGCGAGCGCAAGCTCATCGCACTGTTTCGTGCCCGGCGCTGCGACGGCCTGTTCACTGCCAGCAGCCTGGCCGAGGACGACGCGCCCTATCGGCAGTTGCAGGAGCACAATATCCCGATCATCGCCATCGACCGCCAGCTCGATCCCGCGCAGTTCTGCTCGGTGGTCAGCGACGATCACGCCGCCGGCCGGCAGCTAGCGGCCACCCTGCTCACCCCCGACACCCACAGCATCGCCCTGATCGGTGCGCGCCCCGACCTGGTCATCAGCCGCGAGCGCGCCGCCGGCTTCGCCGCGGCCATCGCCGATCACCCGGCGCGCCACTGGGAACGCCATGCGCCCCACTACAGCCGTGACGGCGGTCGTGCCCAGGCCCAGGCGATGATCGAGGAGCTCGGCCATTGGCCCGAAGCCCTGCTGACCACCTCCTACGTCCTGCTGCAGGGCGTGCTGGACGTGTTGCGGGACCACCCGCTGGCGGCCGGTGCCAACCTGCGCCTGGCCACCTTCGGTGACACCCAGCTGCTGGACTACCTGCCATTCAAGGTGAACGCCATCTCCCAGCAGCACGAAGTCATCACCGAGCGCGCGCTGGAACTGATGCTGGGCGCCCTGGAAAACGACGAGTACCTGCCCGGCGTCCGGGCCATCCCTAGGGTGCTCAAGCGCCGCCTGCCATGACCCCGCTGATCGACACCCACAACCACCTGGACTATCCGGGCTTCGACGCCGAGCGGCCGGCGCTGCTGGCCGAGTGTGGGCGCCTGGGCGTAGTACGTCAGGTGTTGATCGGTGTGGAGCGTGAGCAGTGGCCGCAACTCTGGCGAGTCGCCACGGCAAACCCAGGCCTGTATGCCGCGCCGGGCCTGCACCCGCTGTACCTGTCACGTCACCAGGAAGCCGATATCGAGGCGTTGCGGGCCTTCTGCCTGGACCATCGAGAAGATCAACGGCTTTGTGCCATCGGCGAGATCGGCCTGGACTACTTCATCGAGGCACCGGACAAGCCGCACCAGGCCTGGTTCTTCGAGCAGCAGGTGCGCCTGGCCATGGAGCTGGAACTGCCGGTGCTGCTGCATGTGCGCCGCGCCCATGCCGACGTGGTCAGGATCCTGAAGCGCCTCAAGCCACCACGGGCCGGCATCGCCCACGCTTTTTCCGGGAGCTACGAGGAAGCCCGCGAATACCTGCGCCTGGGTTTCAAGATCGGCCTGGGCGGTGCACCCACCTGGCCCCAGGCCAAGAGATTGCAACGGGTACTGCCGCAACTCCCCCTGGACGCCATCGTCCTGGAGACCGATGCCCCGGACATGCCGCCGGCGACGCATCCGGACGTGCGCAACAGCCCTACCCACCTACCGGCCATCTGCGCGGCCCTGGCGCCACTGTGGGACGTCTCGGCCGAAACCCTGGCGGCCACCACCACGCGCAATGCCTGCGCGGTGTTCGGTTGGGACGCCCCCCACCTCGCCTAACGTTCGTCGCCCCCCAATTCGCGGTGCAACCTCCCCCAATCGAAGGCCGGACCGGGATCGGTCTTGCGCCCTGGCGCTATGTCGCTGTGGCCTTGGATTCGCTCGGCGGTGATCGCTGGATAGGCCCGCTGCAGCGCCCGCGTCAGCCGGCCCAGGACGAGGTACTGGGCATCGGTATAGGCGAGGTCGTCGGTGCCTTCCAGTTCGATGCCGACGGAAAAGTCATTGCAGTTCTCGCGACCGTCGAAACGGGAAACCCCGGCATGCCAGGCCCGCTGGTCGCAGGAGACGAACTGGATCACGGCACCGTCGCGCTCGATGAGGAAGTGGGCCGCCACCCGCAGGTCGACGATCTCCTGGAAGAACGGGTGGGCGCCGTGGTCGAGGCAATTCTGGAAGAAGGCCTGGACGCACCCTGTGCCGAATTGCCCGGGGGGCAGGCTGATATTGTGGATCACCAGCAGGGACACCTCCGTCCCCGCTGGCCGCTCGTTATGGTTGGGCGACGGGCAGCGTTGCGCCTCGCGGTACCAACCCTCGACGAATACCCCTGCCATCAGCGCGCCTTGGCCTTGAGCGCGTCGCGCAGGGCGGTGGCGTCGCTGAACTCACGCTGGCCGACGAAGCGGCCGTGATCGAGCATCACCCAGAGCACCTTGTCCGCCGCACCGGGAAAGCGCGGCACGATGCGCGACTCCCGGTCCAGCAGCACCCGGTAACCGTACTTGCGCATCGCCGGCACGGCGAACATCTTGGTGATGGCCGCCGGCATGCTGCTGATGTCGGCGATGTAGGCCACCCGGGTGCCGTCGATGAAGGCAGCCGGCTGATCACGCATCGCCTCCTTCACCAGGCCGGAACCGGTCATGCTGCGGGCGACCAGCAACACCTGCAGGCGGTCGTCGAAGGTATAGGGCTGGTCGCGCTGGTCGAGCAGCGTGAAGGGTGCGACCCGCTCGCCCGGCTCCAGCGCCAGGGCGGTCAAGGGCAGCAACAGACAGGCCAACAACAACGCCAGGGCTCGTGCGCGCATGGCATCCTCTCTTGAGTGATCCAACGAGGTCGCTATCCTGCCCTAGCGCTTCGGCAGGCACCACCCTGGCATCGAGGACCCCATGATTCCACTGACAGAACTGCTCGCCCAGGTTCCCCAGCGCGGCGCGGTCCGCTGGATCGGCGTAAGACCCGCCGGCCGGGCGCCGATGGTCGAGATCGACGCCGTGGAAGCGCGCCGGGACGCCGGCCTGACCGGCGATCACGCTCGTCCCAGCCCCCGCAACCAGCGCCAGGTCACCCTCATCCAGTGGGAGCATCTGCCGGTGGTCGCGGCCTTGATCGGCAGGCCGATCGCACCGGCCGATCTCCGGCGCAACCTGGCCATCGCCGGGATCAATCTCTTCAGCCTGAAGAATCGCCGCTTCCGCATCGGCCAGGCCGTGCTGGAAACCACCGGCTGGTGCCAACCCTGCGCCCGCCTGGAAGAACGCCTGGGGGCCGGCACCTTCCAGGCCATGCGCGGCCACGGCGGTCTTACCGCCCGGGTGCTGGAGAGTGGCATCATCCGCCTGGACGATGTCGTCGAGGTACTGGATTGACCCCAGTGTGGTGCTTCAGAAGTTACCTACACAATTTTGGCGGCGCTTTTTGTCCGCAGCGGCGGACCGCCCTGAACGTCGTTGCCACTCCTCGCCATAGCCCTGCTATGACTCGTCCCGGCGCCTAGCCCATGAACAAAAATCACTCGCCAATTCTGGCGCGAACTTCTGAAACACCACACTAGTCTGCCGAGGGTCGAATGCCTACCTCAGCCCGGTTAAACTAACGTTACCTTTCGTCGTCATGCAGCGGCACCCCTGGCCAGATGCCCAGCCCTTCTCTTGAAAATCGCCGCTTCTCGCCCAAGGTGCAGGGAATAGGCCCTGACTTAGGGGCGTGCCCTGCGCCTCGACGATCCCCCATTCCGGTCGACCCGGGACTGCGCCCGCTTGCGGCGACGCGCCCGGCTCGCCCACCCGCTTTCCTTCTCTACGAGTGCAACCCATGACCCATCGCATCGTTATCGTCGGCGGCGGCGCCGGCGGCCTGGAGTTGGCCACCCGCCTGGGCCGTAGCCTGGGCAAGCGTGGCCAGGCCAAGATCGTGCTGATCGACGCCAATGCCACCCACATCTGGAAGCCCCTGCTGCACGAGGTCGCTGCCGGCTCGCTCAACTCCACCGACGACGAGCTGAGCTACGTGGCCCAGGCCAAGTGGAATCACTTCGACTTCCAACTGGGCCGCATGACCGGCCTGGATCGCGAGCGCCGCAAGGTCCAACTGGCGGCCATCGAGGACGATGGCGCCATCCTGGTGCCCGAGCGGGAGATCGGCTACGACTCCCTGGTGCTGGCCATCGGCAGCACCACCAACGACTTCGGCACGCCGGGCGCGGCGGATCACTGCATCTTCCTCGACACCCGGGCCCAGGCCGAGCGTTTCCACCGCAAGCTGCTGACCCACTACCTGCGCGCCCATGTCAGCGAACAGCCGGGCGAATTCATCGAGGTAGCCATCGTCGGCGCCGGGGCCACGGGCGTGGAGCTGGCCGCCGAACTGCGCAACGCCGCCGAGGAGCTGCAGGCCTATGGCCTGGACCGCATTCGCCCGGAAGACCTGCGCATCACCGTGGTCGAGGCCGGCCCCCGCATCCTCCCGGCTCTGCCCGAGCGCATCGCCGGCCAGGCGCAACGCACCCTGGAAAAGCTCGGCGTGCGGGTCCTCACCGGCTCGGCGGTCAAGGAGGTCCGTGCCGACGGCTTGCAGACCGCCAGCGAATTCGTCCCCGCCAGCCTCAAGGTCTGGGCGGCCGGTATCCGCGCCCCGGCCTTCCTCAAGGACCTGGCCGGCCTGGAAAGCAACCGCATCAACCAGCTGGTGGTCAATTCGACGCTGCAGACCACCCGTGACCCGAACGTCTTCGCCCTGGGCGACTGCGCCGCCTGCCCCCTGACGCCAGGCGACACCCGTACCGTACCACCCCGCGCCCAGTCCGCGCACCAGCAGGCCTCCCTACTGGTCAAGACCTTCAAGGCGCGCCTGGAAGGCAAGCCGCTGCCCGAGTACGTCTACAAGGACTACGGCTCGTTGATCTCGCTGTCGCGCTTCAGCGCGGTCGGTAACCTCATGGGTGGTGCCCTGGGCAGCCTGACCCTGGAAGGCTGGCTGGCACGGACCTTCTATGTGTCCCTCTACCGCATGCACCAGGTCGCGCTATACGGCCCGCTGCGCGCCCTGGCGCTGTTCGCTGGCGATCACCTGAGACGCAAGACCGAGCCACGCCTCAAGCTGCACTGAGTCCGTGTCGCTCGGGTACAAGAACGACCCGCAGGGACTTGGCCCCGGCGCAACCTACCGCCTGGCGTGTGACCGCCAGGAACGGTAGGCCCAAAAAAGCCGTCCCTTGGGACGGCTTTTTCATTCCCGCACCGCCTCAGGACGACTGGCCACGCAGGTTGCCGATCACCGAGGTCATGGCCCGGTCGAACAGCAGCGCATCGTCAAGCAACCGTACCCGGCCTTCCTGATAATCCAGGGCCAGCTCATCGCGCGTACGATCCAGTACCTTCATGCCGGTGCGATTCACGAACACCAGCCGGCCCATGGGACGAATGACCGCGGCCAGCTTGCAGCGCAGCTTCTGGTCCTCGTCCTGGATCTCGAGCCAGGCACCGACCGACAGGCTATCCACCCAATCCAGGGATTCGTCCGTCAAACCCGCGATGCGCTCGGCGGCCCTCGGCAATTCGAAGGGTGCGTCGACGACGACGCTGGCCGACGGCACGCTCGGTGCCGCGACGCTGGCCCCCTCCACCACGTCGGTGCGGGTCTGCTGGAAGGTCTGCACGTGCAGCGATTCCAGTTCGGTGAAGAATTCCGAGGTGGAGAAGGGATCGAAGGCTGCACTCGCCAGGCCTTCACGCAGGGCCTTGAGCAAGCCAGGCACCATCTCCAGCAGACGCTGGCGCGAGGCCACGTCGTGGTGCGGCTGGATGCTCCAGATCAGATCGTCCATGGTCTGGAGCGCCGCGCGCCATTCGCTGGATTCGTAGCCCTGCTTCAGGCACGTCAACAGCAATACCTGGCTCCAGGCTTCGCGCAGCACCCGCTGCACGGCCGCCGGCAGCGAGTGCTCCTGCAGACGCAGGCTGAGTACATGTTCCACCTGCAGCCGGGCGATCTCGGCCCGGGCCCGCCCCTCTTCGGCGTCGCGGGTGCGCTGTTCGAGCAGTTCGCTACGGCGCTGCTCGTCGCTGACGTAGGCCATGAAGTCGGCCAGCAGCTCGGCGAAGATCTCCGGGTCGTCGACGAAATCGGTGAGCAGCCGCTGCACGATTTGCTCGATCTTCTGGTACAGCCCGTCACGCTGCAGATCGCTCTGCTCGCCCCAGCCGAGGGAGGCCGCCGCGATCTCATTCAGCAGACGCCGTGCCGGATGGCTGCCACGACTGAAGAAGGTCTTGTCGAGTACCGCGACCTTGAGCATGGGAATCTGCAGGCGTGCGATCAGTGCCTTGAGCGAGTCCGGCAGGGTGAGGTCGTCGAGAATGAATTCGAAGAGCATCCCCACCAGGTTGATGACGTCTTCGTCGACCTGCCCCACCACGCGCTTTCGGCCGGAGCGCTCGCTGATGCGACCTAGCGCCGTGTCCAGTTGCGCCCGCAGGTCGTAGCCGTCCAGGGACTCACCGGAAATCTGCTGCTGCAAGTGGGACAGCAGGCGCATCAGGTCGTAGCTGGTGATCGCCTGGTCGGCTCCGGCCGCCAGGATCTCGCCGCTGCCGCTGGAGCCGCCCCCCATGGACGCGGAAGCAGGCGTGCGCAATTGGGCCAGCAGGCTCTGCAAGGTACCGAAGAGTTCCTGACCATCGTCTTCGCTGTTGACGTGGGCCGGGGTACGACCGCTGTAGCCCTTGGCGCTGCGCCCCGGCACCTGCTGGGGAATGGCCTTGAGCTGGGGCAGCACGCCTGCCTCCACCAGTTGCCGATTGGATTCCGCGTACAGCTGGCCGAGTCCGTTGAGCACGAAGCGCTCGAACAGCTTGTAGATGATCAGCTTGACCTTGATGTCGGTATCGAGGTCCCGACAGGCTTCGACGAAGGCCTCGCACAGGCGCCGCGGGCCCAGGGGATGGGTCGCGTCGTCGAGCTTGCTCGACAGCTGGGCGTTGAATCTGATGGTCAGATGGCTGATGGCCATGGCGTTGTTGCTCAGCGCCTTGGCCACCATGGTGTCCACCGCCACGCTCTCTTCGAGGGCATCGTTCTGCACCAGGCTCAGGTCTTCGTAGGACACGCTGTCGAGGCGTATCTCCGGCTTGCCGCTGACCAGATTGTTGAGGGCGGCGAAGCGCTCGAAGTACTGCTGGAGAAAACTGCGTTCGATGCTCTTGCGTCTCAGACGCAGGTCACGCATCGCCTCGAAGTAGAGGCTTTGTTCCTGGTTGCTGCCGGCACGATCGGCCATCTCGAACAGGGCATCGTCGGCATTGTCGAAGAGCTGCTGCAAGGAAGCATTGAGTCGCTGAGCGGCGCGATCTCTGACCGGCAAAAGTACTGCGGGCAATCGGGAAGAGGACTCCCCGAGCGCCTTGAAATGAACCACATTTACGTCGTTCTGCACCACCGCCTCCCACAACCGTTCTTGCGTTCGGCTGAATCGCGTTCCACTACAGGAGCATTGAACAACGTTGGCCGCCCTGGCCGCGAGGTGAAACGTTGTCGATGTGCCATTATTTGCTCAGCTAAGGCATCGACCAATCGGCATCTGCACAGTACATGACAGGGTTCACAAGGCACCTGTCAGACGACGCCTACCCTTCGAATGATTCAACGTTGTCTATCTCAGATCGTCAACGTCCCCTAAAGTTGCCCGTCCGCCCCACTGCGGCCCCTCATCGGAGTACTTTCATGTCCAGCGCTATCCTGCCCGACCTCGCCCAGGTCGTCACCGAAAACGTCGCCGCTGCCTTGCGCGAAGACATCGGCAGCGGCGATCTCACGGCGGGTCTGATCCCCGAGCGGCAGAGCGCGCGCGCGCGGATCATCACCCGCGAGGCGGCGGTCGTGGCGGGAACGGCCTGGGTCGACGAAGTCTTCCACGTGCTGGACCCCCGCGTCGAGGTCAGTTGGCAGGTACGCGACGGCGACCGGGTCGCGCCCGATCAGGTCCTGTTCGAACTCCAAGGCCCGGCTCGCGCCCTGCTCACCGGCGAACGCAGCGCCCTCAATTTCCTGCAGTTGCTGTCCGGCACCGCCACTCGCTGCCGGCACTACGCGGATCTGGTGCAGGACACCGCCGTGAAGCTGCTGGATACCCGCAAGACCCTGCCCGGCCTGCGCCGCGCCCAGAAATACGCGGTCACCTGCGGCGGTTGCCACAATCATCGAATCGGCCTGTTCGACGCCTTCCTGATCAAGGAAAACCACATCGCGGCCTGCGGCGGCATCGACCAGGCAGTGGCGACCGCCCGCCAGCTCGCGCCCGGTCGCCCGGTGGAAGTGGAGGTGGAAGATCTCGGTGAACTGGAACAGGCCCTGGCCGCGGGTGCGGACATCGTCATGCTCGACGAGCTGAGCCTTGCGGACATGCGCACCGCCGTCGCCCTCACCGCCGGCCGGGCCAAGCTGGAGGCCTCCGGCGGGGTCAACGAGGCCAGCCTGCTGGGCATCGCCCAGACCGGGGTCGACTACATTTCCATCGGTACCCTGACCAAGGACGTCAAGGCCATCGACCTGTCGATGCGCATCCTCGGCCAGTAGGCAAAGTGCCACGCGGCGGCTAGACTCGGCAGCCGCGCCCCCGGCGCGTCCACCCTGGAGAGCCGTTCGAAGGGCTCTCCCCCCTCGCGACACTCGAACAAGATCGAACCCGTGACCAAAGATCAACTTCGCGCTGAACTGGAACGCCAGGCCCAGCGCTATCAGGATGTCTACGGTGGCGAAATCGTCACCTACGCTGCACAACCCAAGCCCGATCGCAAACCCTGGAAGAAGCGTCCTACCGTACAGGACGAGGTGTTCGCCTCGGAAGTCCGCAAGATCGCCGATCTCAAGGCCAAGACCGTCGCCGACAACGGGCTTCAGGACGACTGAGTCGTGTCCGCGTCATCGGCGGCCGGATCGGCCGCTTCCGCCTGCAAGCGGCGCCACAAGGCCGCAGCCGCGCTGAAGTCAGCGCCCAGGTGCTCGTCTGCGGCCTGCAGGTCGTAGCGGGCCAGGCAACCCTCGCCCAGCCGCGGCGGCGCCTCGGCCGTGCCGGGTGCCGCCCTAGAGGATTCCTGGTCAGTCGAAGATGACGGTCTTGTTGCCATGCACCATGACCCGGTCTTGCAGGTGATATCTCAGACCGCGGGACAGCGCCATCTTCTCCACGTCCTTGCCCAGGCGAACCATGTCCTCGACATTGTCCCTGTGGCTGACGCGCACCACGTCCTGCTCGATGATTGGACCGGCGTCCAGTTCCTCGGTCACGTAGTGACAGGTGGCGCCGATCAGCTTCACGCCCCGCTGCGCCGCCTGGTGATAAGGCTTGGCGCCGACGAAGGACGGCAGGAAGCTGTGGTGGATGTTGATCACCTGGTGGGCATAGCGCTGGCACAGCTCGGGCGGCAGGATCTGCATGTAGCGCGCGAGCACCACGGTGTCCGCCTGGTGCAGGTCGATCAACCGCGAGACCTCGTCGAAGGCCGGCTGCTTGTCGCTGGGGTCGACCGGCACATGGAAGAACGGTATGCCATGCCACTCGACCATGCTGCGCAGGGTGTCGTGGTTGGAGATGACGCAGGGGATCTCGCAGTCTAGCTCGCCGCTGTGCCAGCGATGCAGCAGATCCGCCAGGCAATGGGATTCGCGACTGGCCATGAGCACCACGCGCTGGCGCTGGGCCGAGTCGGTGATGCGCCACTGCATGGAGAACTCCCGGGCGATGGGCGCGAAGGCTTGCCGGAAGCCTGCCAGATCGAACGGCAGGGAATCGGCGCGGATTTCGTGGCGCATGAAGAACCAGCCACTTTCCGTATCCGAATGATGACTCGCTTCGGTAATCCAGCCGTTATAGGTCGCCAGGAAGTTGCTGACCTTGGCAACGATACCTACCCCGTCCGGACAGGCGATCACCAGACGAAACGTTTGCATAGGAAAACCTCGCGCGAAAAGGGGCTGCATTCTAGGCGCAGTCGCCAGCAGCGTCGAGCGGCGCAACGGTGATCCCACTGGGCTCGCGGCACGGCGAATAGGCGGGATCGCACAACTATCGAGGCACAAGTTTCCGGCGCCACCACTGGAGTTTAACAGTCGGGGGCACATCCCTTTTTTCAAGTCTTTCCGCGACGTGAGTATTAAATATTGAACGTCTTTCGCGGCCTGTTTACTTATCTCAATAGCCAATCTATGATTGGACCACTTTTCTTTTTTGCACCACCACCAAGCAAAGGCCAATCATGTCGCTTATCAACGAATATCGTCAGACCGAAGAAGCCATCAAGGAACTGCAGGAGCGTCTGAAGTCCCTGCAAGAGGACGACAAGCTGCAGAAGGAACTGGAGTTCGAAAAGAAACTCCGTTCGTTGATGGGCGAATATCAAAAGTCCCTGCGTGACATCATCGGCATTCTCGATGCCGAAGCCAAACCGACGCGCCAAGCTCGCACCAACAAGAGCAATGCCTCCGGCACTCCCAAGCGCGCGCGCAAGGTCAAGCAATACAAGAACCCGCACAACGGCGAAGTGATCGAAACCAAGGGCGGCAATCACAAGACGCTCAAAGAGTGGAAGGCCAAGTGGGGCTCCGACGACGTGGAGTCCTGGGCTACTCTCCTGGATTGATCGAAAAACGCCGGCTTGCCGGCGTTTTTTTGCCCTGTGCAGCCTGCCAGGGTGGCTGAGACCCTGCGCCAGCCACTGCACCCTGACTCCACCACGCACCTTAGTGCCGGCTGTTACCGACCCTGGCAGCGACAGCCGCTCTTCAATGCCCTCTAGACTCGGTTGAAATCGGCATATGATCCACGCCTATTTCCACCCGCGCTACGCCAACTGAAACTCAAGACTTCGCCCAGAAGTGGACAAGCGCGACTTCATGTCGCATCGTCGATACTTTCATCCAGGCGAGCGACCAGGGTGCGAACATGATCGGTCCAGGCATCGAGTACCGCTAATTGATCGGCGGACGCCTCGCGACGAAACTCCTCGGTCAGCGCGAGGAATTGACCACAGGTCAGCTGTCCCTCCGCCTCCCCCCTGAGTAATCGCTGACGGCAGAACTGCCGCCAAAGTGCAGCCTCCTGTGCGGTCAGCCATTCCGGGAAGTTGCGCGCCCGGTAACGAAAGAACAGTTCCGGGTGTCGGTCGTCACGAAAGGACCAAGTTCGTTCGCCAAGTTCCGCGGGGGGACACTGGCGAAGTTGATCGCACAGTTGCCGTTCTTCGGCATCGATGAAGCCGTCGTAAAGTCTCAATTCAGCGTCCAGCGTTTCCGTCTGGATGGTAGGTGCGGCATAGATCCGCGGCAGCTTGGGACGCCAGACTTCGCTCCGGTCGAGGATCTGTCGTACCGTCCGCCACACCGCAGCCGTATCGAACTGCAGCCGCTCCTGATCCTCCGGGCGCAGGACGCTGAACGGCGCCAGGATCGGGCACTTGTTGATCTGCACCAACTTGAGCGGCACCGGCAGCTCGTCCGCGGCCAGGGCGTCGCGGCGGGTGTAGAGTCGCTGGCGCAGGGCCTCGGCATCCAGCTCGAACAGCGGGTCCGGCGCTGCCGCGAGATCGCAGACGATCAGGGCATTGCGGTTCACCGGATGCCAGGCCAGCGGCAGGACGGGAGCGAGGAAGTGACGTTCGGCACTGAAACGACCGGAGACGTGCAGCACGGGCTCGAGCAGGCGTATCCGCGCCTGCGCCGCCTTCTTCTGCCGCAGCGACCAGAGATAGTCGTAGAGCCGTGGCTGGCGCTGCCTGACCAGACGCGCCAGGGCCAGGGTCGCCCGGACATCCGCCAGGGCATCGTGGGCCTGGGCGTGATCGATGCCATTGGCCAGGGTCAGGCGATCCAGGCGCAGGGACACGCGGTCATTCTCCTGCGGCCAGTTCAGGCTTTCCGGGCGAAAGGCATAGAGTGCCCGGATCAGCCCGAGCACATCCCAGCGACTGTTGCCCTGCTGCCACTCCCGGCCATAGGGATCGTGGAAGTTGCGATAGAGGCTGTGACGCAGCATCTCGTCATCGAAACGCAGATTGTTGTAGCCGACCGTGCAGGTCTGCGGCCGGGCGAGTTCGGCATGCAGGCGCTGGATGAAGTCCCGCTCGCGCAGCCCCAGCCGCTGCAGGGTTTCCGGCAGGATACCGGTGACCAGACAGGCCGCCGGATGCGGCAGGACATCCTCGCTCAAGCGGCAATGCAGATTGAGCGGCTCGCCGATCTCAGTGAGGTCCAGATCGGTACGCACCCCGGCGACTTGCAGCGGGCGATCCCGGCGAGGATCGATGCCAGTGGTCTCGAAGTCGTACCAGAAAATGCTCTGCGTCACACTACCCTCCCCCAGGTTGTGTACGAAAAGTCGCCGAGCGAAGGTCAGGCGAGGCGAAAAAGGCTGAGGAAGCGGAGTTTACGAGCGGTAAATGAGCATTCCGAAGCCTTTTTCAACGAAGCATCACCAAGCGCAGGCATTTTTCGTACAGAACCTAGAATCGGCGCAGTCTAGCATCGCCTATCGCCTTGCCCGGGATCACCCGCACCCGCTAGGCTCTGGTCCTTGTTTCCAGGCGTAGCTTTTCCTGCATGCGTTCAGTCGATCGGCTCTTCCCTCGCGCCTGGTGTCGCCTCGCCGGCCAGCGCCTGGGCGCCTGGCTCCTCGCCCTGATGCTACCCCTCACCTGCCTGGCCCAGTCGGAGCCGCTGTCCTGCCCCTTGCCGCCCCAAGCCGACAGCGGACCGGCCAGCCTGCGGCTGACTCACCAAGGGCTCGATAGCCAGGCAGCCCGCCAGATCGCCGCTCAGCTGTCCGCGACAACCTCTCGCAACCCTGAGTCCCAGGCGCTGGCCGCTGCCTTCCTGCAGCACTTCGGCGGCCCGGTGACGCGCTTCTCCGCCGAGCGCCTCGACGAGCTGCCGGCCCAGGGCATGCGGCTCTGGCTGGCCGGCAACCCACAGCTTCAGGAGCAACAGGCCCAGGACCTGCTGGACTGGGTGGCAGCCGGTGGCCATCTCGTGGCGGTCGCGGACGACAGCACCCTGGCCCTGAGCGCCACCCTGGGCGTGCGACCGATGCCGACCCGTGAACTGGGCGGGGCCGTGCAACCCATCATGGCGCTACCGCTGTGGCCCAACCTGACCCAGCTCTATCTGGCCGAGGACGATGCTCCGGCCTACCTGGGCTTCGATGACAGCCGGCATCTGTTCGACGTCGGCGACCAGGCCACGGCCTGGGCCAGCAGTGCCAGCGCTACCCACATGCTGCTGCTGCCCTGGGGCGAAGGCAGCGTCACCCTGCTGTCGGACACCGAGCTCTGGAGCAACGCCCGGCTCGGCCAGTACGACAATGCCTGGCTGCTGTGGTACCTGACCCAGGGCGCGCCGGTCGCCCTCATCGCCCCGGCGCCGCCGGCCCCCCTCTGGCAAGAGGCGCTACAGCGCTTCGGCCTGGCCCTTGCCCTGTTGCTGGCGACCCTGATCGCCTGGCGGTGGCGACGCCGTCTCGAGGGGGTGGCCCAGCCCGCTCGACCGCCGGAGCCCTGGCCGGACCTGATCGCTACCTTGCAACGCGATATCCAGCGCCAACTGCAGCGCCGCCGTCCCGAACTGGCCGACCAGGGCGTGGCCGAGCGCTGGCAATACCTGGCCCGCCTGAGCGGCCTGCCCACCCGCGCGGTGGGTGAAGCCATGCGCCCCTGTCCGGCCCGGCCCGGCAGTCGCGAGATCACCCTGCGCGTCATGCAACTGCGCCAACTGCGGCTGGCCTTGCGCTCCCAACCTCCGAGGACTCCCAATGACCGATAGCTCCCCTCCCGAAGGAACCATGGCGGACACTGGCGAGACCAGCGTCAAGGCCCGAGCCCTGGCGCGGCTGCAGGTGTTGCGGCAAGCGCTGCTCAAGGTGCTGCCGCAACAGGAGCTCGCGGTGAACGGACTGCTGGCCACCCTACTGGCCGGCGGCCACCTGCTGCTCGAAGGACCGCCCGGGGCCGGCAAGACGCTCCTGGTCCGCGCCCTCGCCGCCAGTCTGGAAACCAGTTTCGGCCGCCTGCACGGCCATGCGGGACAGACCGTGGCCGAGGTGGCCGGCGAGATCGTCGTGGAGGCAGGCGCCGAGAGTGCCCGTCTCCGACGCGGACCACTGTTCCATCAGTTGCTGCTGATCAAGGACCTGCACCGCGCGCCGGCCGTCGTCCAGAATCTGCTGACCGAGGCGCTGCAGGCGCGCCAGCTGATCCTGGAAGGACGCAGCGTCCCCCTGCCCACCCCCTTCATGGTGATCGCCACCCGCAGCCCAGGCAGCGACCTGCCCCTGGCAGTGCGTGATCGCTTCCTCGCCCAGTTGCGCCTGGACTGGCCGGCGGAGGCTCAGGAGCTCTCAGCCCTGCGCCAGGCGGTGCAACAAGGGTATGCCGATCCGCTGGAAGCCGCAGCCCTGCGCCCGCTGCTACAGGCCAAGGATCTACCGCCGCTGCAACGCCTGGTCGCCAGCCTGCCGGTGGCCGAACCGGTGCTGGAGTTCGCTCTGCGCCTGATCCGCCTGACCCGCGACTGGCCCGCCTTCGAACAGGGGGCGGGTCCCCGGGCGGCCCAGGCACTGCTCCGCCTCGCCCAGGCACTGGCCTTCCTCAGGGGCGGCGACAGCGTTACCGCCGAGGACATACGTCAGGCGCTACCCGGGGTCCTGCGTCCGCGCGTTCGCCTGACTCCGGAGCGGGAGTTCGAGGGCGACAGCCTCGATGGGCAGATCCTCAAGTTGCTGGGACAGTGTCCGGCGCCACGCCCGTGAGGCCGAGTCGCCGCCTACTGCTCGTACTGGCGAGCCTGGCACTCGTCAGCCTGGTGCTGGGCCTGGCCCTGCCACCGCGCTGGCAAGCCCTGCCCGCGGCCGGCGCGATCCTGCTCCTGGCCCTGGCCGCGCTGGAACGCTGGCATCCCCGTTGGCGCCGGACAGGACTCTGGCAACAGCCTCCTGCGCTATTCATCGCCGCTCGTGCCCGGCAACGTCCACACACCCTGCATCTGCTGATCGACAGCCGTGCGCCGGCGGGTCGCAGCGCCTGGCAGCAGGATCATGACCAGGCTCTGGACTTCGCCAGGCGCGTCGCCGCCAGCGGCAACGCCGTCCGCGTCTATGGCCTCGATCCCGGCCTGCGCCTCCTCGCCGCCACCGCCCCCGGACGCACTCCGCCCCTGTCCCCGCCCCTTGCGTTGCAGCCCGGTAGGGGCGGCGAGTTCAAGGCGGGCCTGGCGCAGCTATGCCGTCAGGTCGGTCCGGGTGGCTTGATCGTGGTGGTGGCGCCGCTGGCGGAAGAGAGCCTGGAAGGACTCGCGCGCCTGGAAGTCGCTCGACGCGGCCTGACGCTCTGGCTGGTCGGTACCCTGCCACGCGGCCCGCTGGAGCCGAGGCAGCTACGCGGGCCGCGCACGGCCAGGGCCTACGCCGAGGCCTGGAAAACGCAGATTCACCAGGAACGCCTGGCCTTGCGCCTGGCGCGACTGGGCATCACCTGGTTGCCAGCGAGCGGCGAGGCAAGTCTGCAGACGCGCCTGCTGTCGCTGTGGGAGGCGGCCGACGAGGGTCAGACCGCTGATTGGGAAAGTCGACCGAAGGTGAAATAGTGCTGCAACACACCGATCAGCTCGGCGAACTCGGCCGGCGGCTCGGCGACGCTGAAGCCGGAATCGTAGTTGCCCGGCGTCACGTCTTCGTGGCTCCACTGGCAGCGGGCATCGAAGTCGATGAAGTGCAGTTGGCCATCCTGCCCGGGGATCTTCAGCCGCAGCTCGAAACGCGCATTCACCAGCATGGGCAATTGGCTGATCATCAACAGTCCCTCGCGGGAAATGTTGCCGATGTAGCCCATGGGCTTGTCGGTGAAGCGGTTGAACACCTTCAGGTAGTAGGGCAGCTGGTGGCGCTCGATACGACGATTCTGAGTCATGGTGCGTTCATCCTGCACACGGTAAAGCCACTTTACCGACAACGTCCTGGAAAGCTCAGCGCTGCGGTAGTTTTCGCACCGGTTGGGGCGTCGCGACGGCCGCTGTTCCATCTAGCCCCATTTGACGCAGGGTGTCCAGTCGCGCCTGGGCCCGGTAGGCATATTCACTGGCCGGATAGCGGGTCTGGATGAAGCGATAGGTCTGGGCGGCGTCGGCATAGAGTTGCTGCTGCTCCAGGCACTGGCCGCGCAGCATGGACATCTCCGGCTGCAGCCAGGGCCGGGCGCGACTCTTGCGCTCGGCCTGGGAGATCTGCAGCAGGGCGTTGTTGCAGTCGCCCTCGGAATAGGATTTGTAGGCGGCATCAAGATAGGAATTCATCGAGACGCTGGTGCAGCCGGTCAAGCCGAGCAGCAGGAACAGACAAAGATAAGGGCGCATGGAAATTCCTCCTGTCCGCTAGATCGGCGTATGGGCCCGCTTCTTGAGCAGAAACGACCATTGGTGTGACGAAGCTGCAGAAAGCCGTCATGTGCTGGCCACGCGACGGCGCTACAATGAGTCGCGCTCCGTGTTCTACGTCGACTCGGCGCTGAGGCGTCGACTCATGATTGCAATCCGCTAAAGGAAAGACTGCATGATTTATCGCCGTACCAAGATCGTCGCCACCCTAGGCCCGGCCAGCAATTCTCCGGAAGTCCTCGAGCAGCTCATCATCGCCGGCATCGACGTCGCCCGCCTGAACTTCTCGCATGGAACGCCCGACGAGCACCGGGCCCGTGGCCAGCTGGTACGGGAACTCGCCGCCAAGCACGGTCGCCATGTCGCCCTGCTCGGCGACCTCCAGGGTCCGAAGATCCGTATCGCCAAGTTCGTCAACAAACGCATCGAACTCAAGGTCGGCGATCCCTTCCGCCTGTCCATCGCCCATCCCCGCGCCGAGGGCACCGAGGAAGTGGTCGGCATCGACTACCCGGGCCTGATCGCCGACTGCCGCGTGGGCGACGAACTGCTGCTGGACGATGGCCGCGTGGTCCTGCGCGTGGAAGGCGTGACCGCCACCGAACTGCATTGCGTGACCCTGATCGGCGGGCCGCTGTCCGACCACAAGGGCATCAACCGTCGCGGTGGCGGCCTGACCGCACCGGCCCTGACCGACAAGGACCGCGAAGACATCAAGCTGGCCGCTTCCATGGAAGTCGACTACCTGGCGGTGTCCTTCCCCCGTGACGCCGAAGACATGAACGAAGCCCGGCGCCTGATGGAAGCCGCCGGTGGCAAGTCCTGGCTGGTGGCCAAGATCGAGCGCGCCGAGGCCGTGGCCGACGACGAAGCCCTGGATGGCCTGATCCTGGCCAGCGACGCCGTCATGGTGGCCCGTGGCGATCTCGGCGTGGAAATCGGCGATGCCGAGCTGGTGGGCATCCAGAAGCGCATCATTTCCCACGCCCGCCGTCTCAACAAGGCAGTGATCACCGCGACCCAGATGATGGAGTCGATGATCAGCAGCCCGATGCCGACCCGCGCGGAAGTCTCCGACGTGGCCAACGCCGTGCTGGACAACACCGATGCCGTGATGCTCTCCGCCGAGAGCGCCGCTGGCCAATACCCGGTGGAAGCGGTCAAGGCCATGGCGCGCGTCTGCGTCGGCGCCGAGAAGCAGCCCACCAGCAAGCTCTCCAGCCATCGCCTGGGCCAGACCTTCACCCGTTGGGACGAGAGTATCGCCCTGGCCTCGATCTACGTGGCCAACCACTTCCCCGGCGTGAAGGCCATCATCAGCCTGACCGACACTGGCTACACCCCGCTGATCATGTCGCGCCTGCGTTCCTCGGTGCCGATCTTCTCCTTCGCCTCCAGCCGCGCCACCCAGGCCCGCACCGCGCTGTTCCGCAACGTGCACACCATCCCCTTCGACCCGACCTCGATGCCAGCGAACAAGGTGAGCCAGGCGGCAGTGGACGAGCTGCTCAAGCGCGGCATCGTCGAGCACGGTGACTGGGTCATCCTGACCAAGGGCGACAGCTACACCAAGCGCGACGGCACCAACACCATGAAGATGTACCGCGTGGGCGACCTGCTGGTCTGACCCTCCCCGCGTCGACTGCGAACGACGTGGTAGAGAAAGCCCCGGCCAGGTGACTGGTCGGGGCTTTTTGATGGGTGCTGGCGATCTGGAGGATCAACGGCCGCCAAGCGCGAGATAGCCGAGGTGCAGCGCCGCGGCGCCCAGTACACCCAGGCTGCAGACCACCAGTAGGACCCGCTGCAGCGAGCGCAGCCGCCCTTCTCGCCGATCCAGCGCGGAGCGGGTACCGGCCAATGTCAGATTCACTATCGGTTGCTCGCGCATCGCCTCGCCCTCGATCTCCTTAATTGCACTATATTCTCATTCTCACATAGTGCAAGGGAGTCCGACGAGCCATGGAGCGACTGTGGCAGAATAGCCGGTTTGGTACGAACAGCCTGGGTGAACGATGGCGTTACGTTTCGAACGGCTCAAGTGGCAGGACTGGAAAGGCGCCTTCACGGAGCGCAACTACGAGCGCGGTCGGCGCCTGGCGCTGGACGGCCTGGTGCGTATCCACTCGGCCGCCAAGGGGCAGCTCTACGCCGAATGCAGCAGTCCGGCAGGCCCGGCCTATCGCCAGGCGATCAGCCTGCGGCCAGGCGAGAGCACCTGGCGGGTGGATGCCCGCTGCACCTGCCCGGTCGGCCGCCAGTGCAAGCATGCTGCTGCGGCCCTCATCGAACTGGAACGCCTCCAGCGCGACCAGGCCGAACTGCCGACCGTGCCGGTCGTCAACCAGGACCTGCCGCAGCCGGTGCTGACCCTGGGCAGCCATACCCAGATCGACTATGACCGCCACGTCGGCAAGATGCGGCCGACCGTTCGCCATCGGGCGGCTCTGGCCTTCCAGTACGGCAGGCAGCGGCTGTTCGGCGCCCCGCCCAGAAGCCCGGGCGACGATTACCCCGCCCGCCAGCTGCAGGCCGAACAGCGCTGGCGCCAGACGCTGCTCGATCTCGGCCTGCGCCCGGCCACCCGTCGCAGCGCCGCCCTGCCCGACGACAGTGGCGAGATGTTCGAACTGCCCGACGATCCCGCCTGGCTCAGATTCGTCCAGCAAGGGCTTCCAGGACTGCGCGAGACCGGTTGGCAGATCGAGGCCCACCCCGAGTTCATCTTCGACCTCACCCCGGTCGAGGGCTGGTACGGGCATCTCGAAGAAGTCGAGGACCAGACCACCGCCACCGGTCTCTTCGACGTCGAACTGGGCATCCGCCTGGGGCAGCGCCGGGTCAGTCTGATCCCCTTGCTGATCGAGGCCATTCGCCGCGAACCCTCGCAATACGAACCCGCGACCCTGGCCAGGCGCGCCGACGACGAACCCGTGCTGCTGCGTATCGAGCCGCCGCGCCTGGCCGGCCAGCACGGACGCATCCAGCGGGTCGCCGTGCCCCTGGGCCGGCTCAAGCCGATCCTGCAGGTGCTGGGCGAGCTCTATGCGACGACCGGCCTGGCCCAGGACCGCGCCCTGCGCCTGTCGCGCCTGGACGCCGCGCGCCTCGCCGAGCTGGACGAACGCCTGCCCCTGGAATGGGAGGGCGGCGAACGCCTGCGCAGCTTCGCCGAGCGGCTGCGCAGCTATGCCGCCGAGCCGGTGGTGCTGCCGGACACCCTGCACGCCGAACTGCGTCCCTACCAACGCGAAGGCGTGGCCTGGCTGCAGGCCCTGCGCGAACTGGAGGTCGGCGGCATCCTCGCCGACGACATGGGCCTGGGCAAGACGCTGCAGACCCTGGCGCACATCCTCGTCGAGCAGGCCGCCGGCCGACTCACCGCCCCGGCGCTGATCGTCATGCCCACCAGCCTGATTCCCAACTGGCAGGACGAGATCACCCGCTTCGCCCCCGGCCTGCGGGTCCTCACCCTGCAAGGCAGCACCCGCAGCAGTCGCTTCGAGCGCATCCCCGAACACGACGTGGTGCTCACCACCTATGCCCTGCTCCCTCGCGATGCCGAGCGCCTGGCCGACTACGACTTCCACCTGCAGGTGCTGGACGAGGCCCAGTCGATCAAGAACGCCGCCACCAAGGCCGCCCAGGCCGCTCGCCATCTGCGCGCCCGCCATCGTCTCTGCCTGACCGGTACGCCGCTGGAAAACCACCTGGGCGAGCTCTGGTCGCAATTCCACTTCCTCATGCCTGGCTGGCTGGGCGATGAGAAGACCTTCAAGCTGCACTACCGCATCCCCGTCGAACGCGAGGGCGACGTCCAGCGCCTGGCAGCGCTCAAGGCGCGAGTGCGACCCTTCATGCTGCGCCGCACCAAGCAGCGGGTGGCCAGCGAATTGCCGCCGAAGACCGAGATCGTGCAACTGGTGGAACTCAGCACGGCGCAGCGGGAGCGCTACGAGGCTCTGCGCCTGATGCTGGACGAGCGGGTACGCGCCGAAATCGCCCGCCAGGGGATAGGTCGTAGCCAACTGCTGATCCTCGACGCCCTGCTGCGCCTGCGGCAAGTCTGCTGCGACCTGCGCCTGGTGCCCAACGAAGACGAGACCGTGGCCAAGCCCTCGGCGAAGCTGGCGGCGCTGAACGAGAGACTCGACGCCCTGCTCCCGGGCGGCAGCCGGGTCCTGGTGTTCTCCCAGTTCACCAGCATGCTCGATCTCATCGCGGCGGACCTGGATCAGCGCGGCATCGAGTACGTCACCCTCACCGGGGAGACGCGGGATCGGCGCACGCCGGTGCAGCGCTTCCAGAACGGCGAGGTACCGGTATTCCTGCTCAGCCTCAAGGCCGGTGGCAGCGGCCTCAACCTGACCGCTGCGGACACCGTCATCCACTTCGACCCCTGGTGGAATCCGGCCGCCGAGCAACAGGCCAGCGACCGCGCCTACCGCATCGGCCAGGATCGTCCGGTGTTCGTCTACAAGCTGATCGCCCGCGGCACCCTGGAAGAGCGCATCCAGCAACTCCAGCTGGAAAAGGCCCGGCTGAGCGCTGGCATCCTCAGCGAGAACAGCGGCGACTGGCGCCTCACCGAGAGCGATCTGGCTCAGCTGCTGGCGCCACTGGATCGCTAGCAGGCAGACCCGTTCGCCCTCTTGAAGACGCGGCGCCTGACTGGGCGAGCCGCGTCGCCAGGACCGGAACGCAAAAAGCGCCGGTGAAGCTCAGGCGCTAGCCAGCAGAGGACGCTTCCCCACGCAAAGGCTCAGCAGCAGGCGCCCTTCCTGGGCGCTGCTACTGGAGCCGTCCGCTCATCGAGACGACCGCAAGCAGCTATCCGCACCGTCAGCCCAACGTTCCACGCTACTTTTCTCCCGCGTTGTCCCCTACGGCATCCCCGGTGGCGTCGAGCGCCCTGCTGGAGGGAAACTTGTTCGAGGCGACCCGGACCGCCAGCACCGCAAGCGACAGCAGGAAGATCCCGCCACAGAGATACAGCAGCCCGACATCCGGTGGCCGGTGGTGCGAGACGTCTCCGATCAGATAGCGGGTCAACGCCGTGATGGCGATGTAGAGCAGGAAGCGGATGGGCAGGTGGTTGGTCTTGAAGTAGATGCCGACCATGGCACCCAGCTCCAGGTAGATGAAGAGCAGGAGAATGTCATCGATGTTCGCCTGACCCTTGTCGACCATGCCCATGAAGGCCATCACCGAGGCCCAGGCCGTGGCCGCGCCGATGGCGAACAGGCCGAAGTAGTGGAAGCCTTCCACCAGTAGATTGCCGAGCGAATTCGCCCCGTCGTGCATGCGTTTGCGACTGCTGTTTGCCCATTTCATACTCAGTTGCTCCCTCCAGACACAGGGTGGACACCCGGCAGGCCGGCCAGCGGCTTGCCCAGGCCATCGGCCGTTTGCTGCATACGCTGGCGAAGACGCTCGCGCAAAGACTCATCCATGCTGAAAATTCCCATTCGATAGGCGTGCTGGGTCGCACCCCAGGGTCATCTTATAGCGACAAGCGCACCGACCGGCCAGCGCTGTACTGTCGCAGACTGGACGGGCGCGCCCGCACAGGCTAAAAACGTGAGGAAAAGCCCCGAGGGCCTGGAGTCTGCCGTGGAGCCGCGCCTTGCCTGTCTCGCCTGTCTGGACCGCACCGAACCGCGGCTGCTGGAAGCCGCCCTGTGGATCGCGGCCGAGCATCGTCAGGCACTCGAACCCCAGGCGCTGCTGCGCTCGCTGGACGACTTGGCGCTGCAGCTGGACGCCCGCCTAGACGGCGATGCCAGTCAGTCCGAGCGGGCCCAGGCATTGCTGCGGCAGCTGTGTGAGGCGGGCTTCCGTGCGGCGGAATGGCCGCTCCGCCCCGATGCGGCGCTGCTCGACGAGGTGCTGGCCCGCCGCCGTGGCCAGCCACTGTCCATCGCCCTGGTGGCACTCGAACTGGCGCGGCGACTGGAGATCGACCTGCAGGGCATCGGCTTTCCCGGTCACTTCCTGCTGCGCGTCCCCGGCGCCGACCACCTGCTCGAACCTTTCGGCGGCCGCCGTCTGTACATGAGCGATTGTCGCCAGCTGCTGGTGGATCAGTTCGGCGCCAACGCGCGCCTGCAGGCCACCCACCTGGCCCCCCTCACGCCCCGCCAGATGATGCAGCGGCTGTCACGCAACCTGCGCGAGCTGCATCGGCAGGGCGACCAGCCCCTGGCAGCGCTCAAGGATGCCCAGCGGGTCATCGAACTCGGCGCGGCCGGTGTCGCCGACCATCTGGCGCGGGCCGACCTCTATCGCCAGCTCGATTGTCCCCAGGCCGAGCGCTACGACCTGCAGCACGCCCTGCTGATCAGCGAGGACGATGCCGAACGCGATCAACTGCGGCGACGTCTCGAGCGGCTTGGCACGCCCGCGACCACGCTGCACTAGTGTGGTGTTTCCGAAGTTCGCGCAAGAATTGGCGAGTGATTTTTGGGCGGTTCGGCGTTCCGACTGGGCCAGGCGCCGCGACGAGTCATAGCAGGGCTATGCGAGGAGTGGCAACGCCGCCTAGGCCGAAAAAGCGCCGCCAAAAATGTGCAGATAACTGCTGAAACACCACACTAGCCACGCAGCAACCAGAGCACCAACTGGGCACCGAGCAGATTGCTCAGACCGGCGAGCACCATGACCAGGCCGGCCACGGTGCCCTCCTCCAAGCCGACCTCATAGGCCTTGCTGGTGCCGACGCCATGGGCCCCCATGCCGAACAGGGCACCACGGGCCAGGGCCGACTTGAGCGGCAGCAGCTTGATCAGCAGGCTGCCGAGGATGGCGCCACCCAGCCCGGTGATCATCACGAAGGCGGCGGTCAGCTCGGGCACCCCACCGACGTCGGCCGACATCGGCATGGCGAAGGGCGTGCTGATGGAGCGCGGCAGCATGGACAGCAGCACCCGGTCATCGAGCAACAGCAGCCGGGCCAGCAACCAGGAGCTGCCAATGGCGACCCCACTGCCGACGCACAGCCCTACCAGCAGGGCCTGCCAGTAACGCGCCAGCAGGCGTCGCTGCTGCCAGATGGGCACCGCGAAGGCCACCGTCGCCGGGCCCAGCAAGGTGATCAGCCAACGGCTGTAGTGGGCGTACTGGGCGTAGCTGACCTGCTGCCAGAGCGTGGTGGCATAGAGCAGCACGGTGACGAAGATGATCGGACTGACCACGTACCAGCGCAGCCGGGCATAGAGCAGGCGACTCACGCCGTAGCCGGCCAGCGTCAGCAGCAGCCAGAAGAGTCCGGGCAAATCAAGCATCGCGACGTCCCCGCCGGCGGAACATCCAGTCCACGGCCAGGGCCGTGGCCACCATGGTCAGTACGGTACTGAGCAGGATGGCCAGCAGGATGCGCACGCCCTCCTGACGTAGCAGAGGACCGTAGTCGAGCAGGCTCAGCAAGGCCGGAATGAAGAACAGCAGCATCTCGCCGAGCAGCAACCGGACGCCGCCCTGCAGCCACTCTGGCTCGACGATCCGCGCCGCCAGCAGGAGCAGCAACATGACCAGCCCCACCACGCCACCCGGTACCGGCCAGGCGAAGTAGTTCGCCAACAGCGTGCCCAACCCCCACAGCGCCCCCAGAGCGCATAGCTCCAGAGCCAGGCGCAGATATCTATTCACCCAGGGCTCCATCTCGCAATGAATTCAGCCTGCTAGGATACGCAGGCTGGCGGGTCGAGGACAGCCGCGAAGCCTGGACGGTCCGGGTAAAGCAGCTTTGCCCGTCAGGAAACCTCGGCCGCCAGGGCCGTCACCACGGCGTCCGCCCAGCGCGCGGCGTCCACGTCCGGCGTCACCGTCTCGCTGGCATCGATCCGCAGCATGGGCAGCAGCTCGCGCAGGCCCAACTCGACGAACAGCTCCTGCATCAACTCGCCGCCGCCGCAATAGGTATCGCCATAGCTGGAGTCGCCCAGGGCCAGCACGGCGCTCGGCCGGCCGCGCCACGGCGGCAGGCGATCACGCAGCTGGAAGTACAGGGTCTCCAGGTTGGCGGGCAGCTCGCCCATGCCGGTCGTCGAGGTGATGGCCAGCAGCGCCTCGGGGGCGAAGGCCTCCAGACTGGCGAGATCGGCATTCGGCTGGTGCCAGACCTCATGCCCCGCCGCGGTCAGCCGGGTCTTCACCTGGCGCGCGATGTCTTCCGCGGTGCCGAATACCGATCCATTCAAGAGTGCGACTTTCATGCAGACCTCGAGCTGTGACGGCCGGCCAGTATGCCTCGAACGAGGTCGTTTTTGCGCCCCTGCGATCCTGGAAACGTCAGGCTCTGCCACGGTGTCTCAAGGCTTGCTATGCTAGCGGCGCCTGCTACCCCAGGCATTCTTTCGCCACCTTGCTCGCCTATCCGGCAGCTTGACGGCATCCGGCCTATCCGGCCCGATCGCCCGGAGTTGATGCATGAACCAGCCCGTTACCCTCATGGTCGCGCGCCGCGTCGCGGCCGGCCAATACGACGCCTTCCTGGTCTGGCTGCGCGAAGGCGAAGCCCTGGCGACAGCTTATCCCGGTTATCTCGGCTCGGGTGTCCTGACCCCGCCGCCCGGTGACAACCTGGTGCAGATCATCTTCCGCTTCGCCTGCCCGCGCACCCTCGACGAGTGGGAACACTCCGAGACGCGACGCCGCTGGCTGGAGCGTGGCCAGGGCCTGTTCGAAGCCCCTCAGGCGCGGCGGGCGCAGGGCATGGACGACTGGTTCGGCACCAGCGTGCAAGCCCCGCCCCGCTGGAAGCAGAGTATCGCCGTCTGGCTGGCCTTCTTTCCCATCTCGCTGCTGTTCAATGCGGCCTTCGGCGACTACCTTGCGCACCTACCACTGTTGCCGCGCATCCTGCTGAGTACCCTGATCCTCACGCCGGTAATGGTCTGCGTCTTCATTCCGCTGATCACCCGTGCGCTCAAGGGCTGGCTGCATGGCACGACCTCCCGCGCTGGTCACCTCAGAGGCGGCGCCCGCTAGGCCACCACGGATAGGCCTGCGACCTGATGAGTCGAATGCGTACAATAGGGAGCCAGCTCCCTGGCCGCTTCGCTCATCAGGATCGGGTACCGTCCATGTCAGCAACCCTTCCCCTTCTGGTCACCGGCGCCAATCGCCGTGTCGGCCTCGCCCTGACCCGTCGACTGCTCGCCGCAGGTCAACCGGTCATCGCCGTTTACCGCAGCGATCCAGGGCCGCTGCGCGAGCTGGAGATCGAGGCCTATCAAGTCGACCTGGCCGAAGAGGGGCAACGCACCGCCCTGCTGCAGCAACTGCACGAACGCCACCAGGCCCTGCGCGGCATCGTGCACAACGCCTCGGTGTGGGCGGAAGACGGCCTGGACAATCTGCGCCTGCTCTATCGCCTGCACCTGGAAGCGCCCTATCACCTCAACCTGGGCCTGCAGGATCTGCTGCTGGCCGCGCCGCGCGCCGACATCATCCACATCGGCGACGACAGTGCGACCCGCGGCAGCCGCAATCACATCGGCTACGCCGCCACCAAGGCCGCGCTGCACAACCTGACGCTGTCCTTCGCCGAAGCCCTGGCCCCCACCGTGCGCGTCAACACCATCGCGCCGGGCCTGCTGATCTTCAAGGAAGGCGCCGACGAGGCCTATCGCCAGGCCACCCTGGACAAGGCCCTGCTGGATTTCGAACCCGGCGCCGATCCCATCGTGGATACCGTGCTCTACCTGCTGTCGACCGGCTATGCGACCGGCAGCACCTTCACCGTCAACGGCGGGCGCCACCTGCGCCATGGCCGTCGCTAGCAAGAGGAATCAGTCATGACCGAACAAGACCGCCTGGAACTGGAGGCCGCCGCCTTCCGCACCCTGGTCGAGCACCTGCGCAAGCGTACCGATGTGCAGAACATCGACCTGATGAATCTGTCAGGCTTCTGCCGCAACTGCCTGTCCAAGTGGTACAAGGCCGCCGCGGACGACAAGGGCCTGGAGCTGAGCCTGGATGACGCTCGTGAAGTCGTCTACGGCATGCCCTATGCCGACTGGAAGGCCCAGCACCAGACCGAAGCCAGCCCCGTCCAGGCCGCCGCCTTCCAGGATAACCAGTCCCAATGAGCGACCTGTCCAACTTCCGCGCCAGCCTCGCCAGTGGTACTCATGCGTTCGCCGATACCCTGGCGTTCGTGGCCGAGCACTATGACTACCAGCCCACGGCCTTTCGCAATGGCTCGGTGGAGAACGCCGCCGGCCAGAACGAAGGCTCCTGCAAGACCCTCGGCCTGGCCAAGCTGGAAGGTCTGAGCGACGAGGAGGCCCTGCTGGCTTTCGGCGAGCACTATCGCAGCGTGCTGCAGACGCCCGAAGGCAGCGACCATGCCAACATCCGCGCGCTCATCGCCCATGGCCTGGCCGGTGTCAGCTTCCAGGGCGAGCCCCTGAGTCGGCGCTAGGCATGTCGACGCCCATAAAAAAGCCCTGCAGATGCAGGGCTTTTTTATGGGACCGGGCTCAGACGGCAGCCGCGGGTCTCATGTAGGAGATGGGTGCCAGACCGGAGTCTTCGAAGGTCACCACTTCCCAGGCATCGCGATCGGCCAGCAGCGCACGCAGCAGGCGATTATTCATGGCGTGGCCGGACTTGTAGCCACGGAATTCGCCGATGAGGCTCTTGCCGAGCAGATAGAGATCGCCGATGGCGTCGAGGATCTTGTGCTTGACGAATTCGTCCTCGTAGCGCAGGCCGTCTTCGTTGATCACACCCTTCTCGTCCACCACGATGGCATTGTCGACGCTGCCACCCAGGGCCAGGTTGTGCGAACGCAGGAATTCCAGGTCACGCATGAAGCCGAAGGTACGGGCGCGGCTGACTTCCTTGAGGAAGGAGGTGCTCGAGAAGTCCACCGAGGCCTTCTGGGTACGGTTGTTGACGACCGGATGATCGAAATCGATCTCGAACGTCACCTTGAAGCCGTCGAAGGGCACGAAGGTCGCGCGCTTGTCGCCATCGACGACGCTCACTTCACGCTTGATGCGAATGAACTGCTTGGCCGCTTCCTGTTCCTGCAGGCCCGCGGACTGGATCAGGAAGACGAAGGGACCGGCGCTACCGTCCATGATCGGGACTTCGACCGCCGACAGCTCGACGTAGGCATTGTCGATCCCCAGGCCGGCCATGGCCGACAGCAGGTGCTCGACGGTACCGACCTTGACGCCGTCATCGCTGAACAGGTTGGTCGACATGGTGGTTTCACCCACGTTCTCAGCCCAGGCCGGAATTTCCACGACCGGATCGAGATCGGTGCGACGGAACACGATGCCGGTGTCCACGGGAGCCGGTTTCAGGGTCAGGTATACCTTCTCCCCGGAATGCAGGCCCACGCCGGTCGCGCGGATGGTGTTCTTGAGGGTGCGTTGTCTAATCATGCCAGGGCCGCTCGGTCGCAGGGTGCGAATGGTGGTCAACGAAATCGCGATGATAACAGAAGCGAAAATCGATGCCCACTAATCACACCCGCGCTTGTGATATACCCGATCAATCAGCCTGGCGACGCAGGAAGGCCGGGATATCCAGGTAATCCAGATCGTCGTTGGGATTGACCTTGGCTGCCGCCGCCGAACCACCAAGGTTCTGGCTGCCACGACCGGAGCGCATCGAGGTCGGGTACTTGAGGTCGTCGTAGTTGACCGGTGCCGATTCCTGACGAGCGGCGGCCAGGGTCTGGGTGGTGTTGTCCACGACCTTGACCGGCTTCTCGATGCGCGCGCCGAGGCCAGTGGCGACCACGGTGACGTGCAGTTCATCGCGCATTTCCGGATCGATGACCGCGCCGACCTTGACGGTGGCGTGTTCGGATGCGAAGTCTTCGATGATCTCACCCACGGCAGCGTACTCGCCCAGGGATAGATCCAGGCCGGCGGTGATGTTGACCAGGATACCGCGAGCACCGTGCAGGTTGACGTCTTCCAGCAGCGGGTTGCGGATGGCCGCCTCGGTGGCTTCGCGTGCCCGGTTCGGGCCGCTGGCGTGGCCGGTACCCATCATGGCCATGCCCATCTCGCCCATTACGGTCTTGACGTCAGCGAAGTCGACGTTCATCAGGCCCGGACGCTGCATGATGTCGGAGATACCGCGAACGGCGCCAGCCAGTACGTCGTCGGCCTTGGCGAAGGCGGCCAGCAGGCTGGCGTCCTTGCCGAGGATGGTTAGCAGCTTCTCGTTGGGGATGGTGATCAGCGAGTCGACGCATTCGGACAGGGCACGGATACCCTCGTCGGCGACCTGCATGCGCTTGCGGCCTTCGAAGGGGAACGGACGGGTGACCACGGCGACGGTCAGGATGCCCATTTCCTTGGCGACTTCGGCAATGATCGGCGCAGCGCCAGTACCGGTGCCACCGCCCATGCCGGTGGTGATGAAGACCATGTCGGCGCCTTCGAGGACTTCGGCGATGCGCTCACGATCTTCCATGGCCGCCTGGCGACCGATTTCCGGATTGGTGCCCGCACCCAGACCCTTGGTAACGCCTGGGCCGAGTTGCAGCACGGTACGGGATGTGACGTTCTTCAGGGCCTGGGCGTCGGTATTTGCACAGATGAATTCGACGCCTTCGACTCCGCTTTTGACCATGTGGTTAACGGCGTTGCCACCGCCACCGCCCACGCCGATGACTTTGATCACGGCGCTTTGTGGAATGTTGTCTACGAGTTCGAACATGGTCCCCTCTCTTCCTTTCGGATCTTCGCCTACTGCCGCGGTTTAATTGTGAATTACAAGTTGCCCTGGACCCAACGCTTTATGCGCTCCAGGACTGTGGATTTGGTTTCGCTGCTATATCCGCCAGAAACAACCGGCAAAGGATCGGTCTGTTTTTGCAGACCATAAAGCAACAAGCCGACGCCTGTGGAATAGATAGGATTGCTGACGACATCCGTCAGTCCCTTCACCGTCTGGGGCACCCCCAGGCGTACTGGCATATGGAAAATCTCTTCGGCCAGCTCGACCGCGCCTTCCATCTTCGCGGTACCACCGGTGAGTACGATCCCTGCCGGGATCAAATCCTCGTAACCACTGCGGCGCAATTCCGCTTGCACCAACGTAAATAGCTCATCGTAACGGGGCTCGACCACTTCTGCGAGGGCCTGACGCGATAATTCTCGCGGCGGACGATCACCCACGCTGGGTACCTTGATGGTTTCACCCGGGCCGGCCAGCTTCGCCAAGGCACAAGCATACCGAATCTTGATTTCTTCGGCATATTGCGTTGGGGTCCGCAACGCCATGGCGATGTCATTTGTGACTTGGTCGCCAGCAATAGGTATCACGGCGGTATGGCGAATGGCGCCCTCGGTAAAGATGGCGATATCAGTAGTACCGCCGCCGATATCCACCAGGCAGACGCCCAATTCCTTTTCATCGTCGGTCAATACCGAATAGGCCGACGCCAATTGCTCGAGAATGATGTCGTCGACTTCCAGGCCGCAGCGTCTGACGCACTTTTCGATGTTCTGGGCGGCGTTGACGGCGCAGGTCACGACATGGACCTTGGCTTCCAGGCGCACGCCGGACATGCCCAGGGGTTCGCGTACCCCTTCCTGGTTATCGATCACGTAGTCCTGGGCCAGGGTGTGCAACACGCGCTGGTCGGCGGGAATGGCCACCGCCTGGGCGGCATCGAGCACGCGCTCGATATCCGCAGGGCTCACTTCGCGGTCGCGAATGGCGACGATGCCATGGGAATTCAGGCTGCGAATATGATTGCCGGCAATGCCGACAAAGGCCGAATGGATACGGCAACCGGCCATCAGCTGAGCTTCTTCGATGGCCCGCTGAATGGAGGCGACAGTGGATTCGATGTTGACCACCACGCCCTTCTTGAGCCCGCGCGACGGATGGGTGCCGATCCCGACGATCTCGATCTGACCATCGGAAGACACTTCGCCGACCAGAGCCACGACCTTGGAAGTGCCGATGTCGAGGCCGACGATCATCTTGCCGCTTTGCACGCTTGCCATAGTTAGAAACTTCTCCTCAATGCTTGGCCGGTTCGGTCACGGGGGCGGCGGCGATAGCGGGATCGCGCCAGGCCACGGCCAGACCGTTCGGATAGCGCAGGTCGATCCGCGCGATATTGTCCATCTGTGCCTTGAGCACCTGATCGTACAGGCGCATGAAGCGCCGCATCTTTTCCACCAGTTGGTCGCGGCCGAACACCAGTTCCAGGCCCTGACCGGTGGTGAGGTACCAGCTGCCACGCTCCTGCATCTCCAGCCGCGCCACGGTGTATCCGAGCGGCCGGAGCATCTGGCTGAACATCTGGTACTGCTGCATCACTTGCTGCTGCGCCCGCTTGGGCCCGTACAGCCGCGGTAGGTTGTCATAGTTGGCCAGATCCTGCGGGGCAAAAGCCTCACCCTGGTTATTCAGCAGGGCTTCGTCACCCCAGCGAGCGATGGGCATCTGCTCTTCCAGGCGGATGCTGATCTCGTCCGGCCAGACCCGGCGCACCTCGGCGTGGGCGATCCAGGGCATGGTCTCCAGCTCGTGGCGCATGTCGGCCAGATCGACCTGGAAGAAGGTGGTGCCCACGAAGGGCGCGATCCGCTGCTGCACCGCCTGCTGGCTGATGTAGGACAGATCGCCCTTGACACTGACCTTGGCGATCGGCCGGTCGGCGTAGGGCAGCAACTTCTGGGCGCCTTCGTAGGTACCAAAGCCCAGGCCCAGCAGCAGGAACGGCCAGAGGATACGCTTGAGCAGCCCCAGGCTCGGGCGTGGCAGACGGACCGATAGCGGCTCTTCGGCGACCAGGCGGCTCGCACCACGCGGCTCGACCTGCCGCGAGCGGCCGAAGGGTTGGCTGTGACGTAGGGTGGCGACCAAGGTTCAGCCCTCCACGTGTGCGCCGGCGACGGGGGTCGCCGGCAGGAAAGAGGAAAGGTGACGGCTCATGCCGAGCCTCCTGCCGGCGCGGTGGCGCCGGCGAACAGTGGGTGCTTGAGCAACTGGGGCGCCAGGGCGCCGATATCGCCGGCGCCCTGGCAGAGCAGGATGTCGCCGGGACGCAGCAGCGGCTTGACCAGCGGCGCGATGTTGGCGCCACGCTCGACATAGATGGGGTCGAGCTGGCCACGCTGGCGGATGCTGTGGCAGAGCTGGCGGCTATCGGCGCCGGGAATGGGTTCTTCGCCGGCCGGATAGACTTCCATCAACAGCAGGACGTTGGCATCGGCCAGGACCTGGACGAAATCCTCGTAGAGATCGCGGGTGCGGCTGAAGCGGTGCGGCTGGTAGACCATCACCAGCCGGCGCTCGGGCCAGCCGCCACGCACGGCCTTGATCACCGCGGCGACTTCGCGCGGGTGATGGCCGTAGTCGTCCACCAGCATGACGCTGCCCCCGGCGACCGGCAGGTCGCCATAGACCTGGAAGCGCCGCCCCACCCCCTGGAAGCCGGACAGGCCATTGCGGATGGCCTCGTCGCTGACGCCTTCGTCGGTGGCGATGGCGATGGTGGCCAGGGCGTTGAGCACGTTGTGCACGCCGGGCATGTTGACCGACACGGCGAGGGGCGCATGGCCGTTGCGCAGTACGGTGAAATGGGTGCGCATGCCTTCCTGGCGGATGTCCACGGCGCGCACGTCGGCGTCTTCGGCGGTGCCGTAGGTGACGGTGGGCCGGGCGACCTGGGGGATGATCTCGCGCACCACCGGGTCGTCGACGCAGAGCACGGCCAACCCATAGAACGGCAGGTTGTGCAGGAAATCGACGAAGGTGCGCTTGAGCCGGTTGAAGTCGCCTTCGTAGGTGCTCATGTGGTCGGCGTCGATGTTGGTGACCACGGCGACCATGGGCTGCAAGTGCAGGAAGCTGGCGTCGCTCTCGTCGGCCTCGGCTACCAGGTAGCGGCTGGTGCCGAGCTGGGCGTTGGTGCCGGCGGCGTTGAGGCGACCACCGATGACGAAGGTGGGGTCCAGGCCCTCGGCAGCGAACACCGACGCGATCAGGCTGGTGGTGGTGGTCTTGCCATGGGTACCGGCGACGGCGATGCCGTGGCGATAGCGCATCAGTTCGGCGAGCATCTCGGCACGCGGCACCACGGGAATGCGCTGGTCGAGGGCGGCGGACACCTCGGGGTTGGACTTGTTGATGGCGCTGGATACCACCAGCACATCGACCTGATCCAGGTTCTCGGCGCGATGGCCGATGTAGATGCGGGCGCCAAACTGCTGCAGGCGAGCGGTCACCGCGGATTCCTTGAGGTCCGACCCCGAGACTTCATAGCCCAGGTTCAGCAGCACCTCGGCGATACCGCACATGCCGACGCCGCCGATCCCGACGAAATGGATGCGCCGGATGCTGCGCATACGCCGAACTTCAGCCTGAATGGCGCTTTGCGACTTAACCACGGGCCACCTCCAGGCAGGCGTCCACTACCGCACGGGTAGCATCGGGTTTGGCCAGGGCACGGCTGCGGACGGCCATGTCGGCGAGACGTTCGGGATGCATCAGAACCTCGGTGAGCTGCGCGGCGAGATCCGCCGGGCGGGTGGAATGTTGGGGCAGCACCACGCCGGCACCGGCACGCTCCAGGAAGCGGGCGTTGCTGGTCTGGTGGTCGTCGATGGCGTGGGGCAAGGGAATCAGCAGCGCCGGCAGGCCGGTAGCGGTCAGCTCGGCCACGGTCAGGGCGCCGGCACGGCAGATCACCAAATCGGCCCAGGCGTAGGCGGCAGCCATGTCGCCGATGAAGGGCTGGACCTCGGCCTCGACGGAGGCATTGGCATAACGCTCGGCGGTGACTTCGGCATGCTGGCGACCGGCCTGGTGGCGGACCTGCGGGCGTAGCCCGGCCGGCAGTTGCGCCAGGGCCTCGGGCAGCAGCTTGTTCAGCGGCTCGGCGCCCAGGCTGCCACCCAGCACCAGCAGGTTGGCCGGGCGCTCGTCCAGCGGCGCGCGACTGACCGGGGTAAAGAGCTCGGCCCGTACCGGATTGCCGGTGGACAGGCGCTTGGCCGACGCCGGGAAGGTCTCGGCGAAGCCTTCGCAGACGCGCGCGGCCACGGGTACCAGCATACGGTTGGCAGTACCGGCGTGGGCGTTCTGCTCGTGGATCACCAGCGGGATGTTGCACAGTTTGGCCGCCAGGCCGCCGGGACCGGTGACGAAGCCACCCAGGCCCAGCACGCAGACCGGCTTGAGCCGGCGCATCAGGCCGACGGCCTGCAGCAGCGCACCGCTGAGTTGCAGCGGCGCCTTCACCAGGGAGCGCACCCCCTTGCCCCGCAGGCCGGTGACCTGGATGTGGTGCAGGGGAATGCCGGCCTTGGGCACCACGTCGTTCTCGATGCCGCGCGGGGTGCCGAGCCAGTGGACGGTGTAGCCGCGTGCCTGGAACTCCCGGGCGCAGGCCAACGCGGGGAAGACATGCCCCCCGGTGCCACCGGCCATGATGAGGACGTTAGCGGACATCGGCGAAATCCTCCTCGGTGAACTCCACATCCTCGGTATCCACCAGCGTTCGGCGCTCCCACTCGATGCGCAGCAGCAAGCCCATGCTCACGCAGCAGATCACCAGGGAGCTGCCGCCGTAGCTGAGGAAGGGCAGCGTCAGCCCCTTGGTGGGCAGCAGGCCGACGTTCACGCCGATGTTGATCAGGAACTGGCCGATCCACAGCATCGACAGGCCGTAGGCGACGTAGGCCGAGAAGAATTGCTTGGACTGCTCCGCCCAGTGGCCGATGAACAGGCCACGCACGCAGACGAAGAGGAACAGGCCGACGGTGGCCATGGCACCGATCAGGCCCAGCTCTTCGGCGAGTACGGCGAAGAGGAAGTCGGTATGGGCTTCGGGCAGGTAGAACTGCTTCTGGATGCTGTTGCCCAGCCCCAGGCCGGTCCAGCCGCCACGACCGAAGGCGATCAGCGCCTGGGTCAACTGGTAACCGGAACCGAACTGGTCGGCCCAGGGATCGGTGAAGGTGATCAGGCGCTGCATCCGGTAGGACTGGGTCTGCACCAGGACGAACACCGCCAGCACCGCCAGGGCGACCATCAGCAGGAAGCGGAACAGGCCGACACCACCGAGGAACAGCATGGCGCCGGCAGCGCCCATCATCACTACGGTGGCACCGAAGTCTGGTTCGCGCAGCAGCAGCATGGCCATGGGCAGCAGCACGATGAAGGGCTTGAAGAAGCCCGCCCAGGTGTGGCGCACCTCGTGCTGGCGACGGACCAGGTAGCCGGCCAGGTAGAGCACCACGAAGACCTTGGCGACCTCGGACGGCTGCACGTTGAAGAAGCCGAAGCCGATCCAGCGCAGGGAACCGTTCACCTCGCGGCCGATGCCAGGCACCAGCACTGCCACCAGCAGCAGGAAGGCGATGATCAGCAGCGGAAAGCCGAAACGCTGCCAGGTGGCCATGGGAATCAGCATCACCACGCCACAGGAGACGAAGCCGATGGCCAGGTAGATGAGGTGGCGGTACATGAAGTACAGCGGGTTGCCGGACTGGGCGGCGGCGACCTCGGACGAGGCCGAGGTGACCATCACCAGGCCCAGGCCGAGCAGCAGCAGGCAGCCGGCCAGCAACGGGAAGTCGAGGTCGATACCGTGGCGACTGGCCAGTGGCGAGGGATAGGGACGCAGCAGGCTGAGGATCATGCCAAGTCCCCCACGGCCTGGGCGAACAGGCGTCCACGCTCTTCGAAATTGCGGAACATGTCGAGGCTGGCGCAGGCCGGCGACAGCAGCACGGCATCGCCCGGCCGGCTCAGGGCGCGGCTCTCGCGTACCGCTTCCTCCAGGCTGGCGACCCGCACCTGGTGCACGTCCGCCGGCAGGATCTCGGCGATGCGCTGGGCGTCACGACCCAGCAGCACCACGGCGCGGCAATGACGGCCGATGGGCTCGCGCAGGGCACTGAAATCGGCGCCCTTGCCGTCGCCACCGGCGATCAGCACCAACTGGCCGGCGATGTCGTCGCCCAGGCCTTCGACGGCGGCCAGGGCGGCGCCGACGTTGGTTGCCTTGGAGTCATTGTAATAGTTGACGCCATCCACCTCGCCCACCCACTGGCAGCGGTGCTCCAGGCCAGGAAAGGCGCGCAGGGCGTCCAGCATGGGTTCCAGCGGCAGTCCGGCGGCCTGGCCCAGCGCCAGCGCAGCCAGGGCATTGCTGTGGTTGTGGGTCCCGCGGATCTTGAGTTCCTCGACATCCAACAGGTTGTCGAAGGCCAGCGCCAGGTGGCGGCGGCCCTCCTCCTCGCGAATACCGAAGGCGCGGAAATCCGGGCGTCCCAGGCCGAAGGTCAGGCAGGGCACGCCATCGGCGATCAAGGGCCGCGACAGCGGATCGTCGCGATTCACCACCACCTGGCGAGCCCCGCGGAAGATACGGTGCTTGGCCTGGTGATAAGCCGGCATGCCGGTATAGCGGTCCATGTGGTCTTCGCTGACATTGAGCACCGTGGCCACCTCGGCGTTCAGGCGCTCGCAGGTTTCCAGTTGGAAGCTCGACAGCTCCAGGACGTAGAGTTCGACGTCATCGGCCAGCAGATCCAGCGCCGGGGTGCCGAGGTTGCCGCCAACGGCCACGCGCTTGCCGGCTCGTTGAGCCATGTCGCCCACCAGGGTGGTGACGGTGCTCTTGGCATTGGAACCGGTGATGGCGACCAGGGGCGCCTTGGCATGACGCACGAACAGATCGATATCGCCCGACAGGCGCACGCCACGGGCAGCGGCCTGCTGCAGGGCCGGCGTTTCCAGGGCCAGGCCGGGACTCACGTAGAGTTCGGCGGCGCGGCAGAGGAAGTCGACATCCAGCTCACCGCAACGCACCTCGACCTGGGGATACTGAGTACGCAGGGTCGCGAGTTCCGGCGGCTGTTCCCGCGTGTCGGCCACGGCAAAGGGCACGCCGCGGCGCGCGAGGAAGCGCACCAGCGACATGCCACTCTTGCCGAGGCCGACGACGATACGGAACTGGTCGGAAGCGATGAGCACTGTGATTACCTCAGCTTCAGGGTGGCGAGACCGAACAGCACCAGGATCACGGTGATGATCCAGAAGCGCACGATGACCCGGGGTTCGGGCCAGCCCTTCAATTCGAAGTGGTGATGGATCGGCGCCATGCGGAAGACGCGCTTGCCCGTCAACTTGAACGAGGCGACCTGGATGACCACCGAGAGGGTCTCCATGACGAAGACGCCCCCCATGATGAACAACACCACTTCCTGGCGAACGATGACGGCGATGGTGCCGAGGGCGGCGCCCAGCGCCAGGGCGCCGACGTCGCCCATGAAGACCATGGCCGGATAGGTGTTGAACCAGAGGAAGCCCAGGCCCGCGCCGATCAGGGCACCGCAGAAGACGATCAGCTCGCCGGAGCCTTCCACATAGGGGATCAGCAGGTAGTCGGCGAATTTCACGTTGCCCGACAGGTAGCAGAAGATGCCCAGGGCGCCGCCGACCATTACGGTGGGCATGATCGCCAGGCCGTCGAGGCCGTCGGTGAGGTTGACCGCGTTGCTCGAGCCGACGATGACGAAGTAGGTCAGCACAACGAAGAAAATCCCCAGCGGGATTTCGATGTTCTTCAGCAGCGGCAGGATCAGTGTCGTTTCGATCGGCGCCTTCGCCGTCATGTAGAGGAAGATCGCCGCCCCCAGGCCGAACACCGATTGCCAGAAGTATTTCCAGCGGCTGGGCAGGCCCCGGGAGTTCTTCTCGATCACCTTGCGATAGTCATCGACCCAACCGATGGCGCCGAACAGGAAGGTCACTGCCAGCACGGTCCAGACATAGCGGTTGTGCAGATCGGCCCACAGCAGGGTGCTGATGCCGATGGTGGTCAGGATCAGGGCGCCGCCCATGGTGGGGGTGCCTGATTTGGACAGGTGCGACTGGGGACCATCGTTGCGTACGGCCTGGCCGATCTGGCGGATCTGCAGGGTGCGGATCATCCAGGGGCCGAGCCACAACGACAGCAACAGGGCGGTGAGCACGCCCAGGATGCCGCGCAGGCTGAGGTATTGAAAGACGGCGAAGCCTTTGTAGAACTGTTGCAGGAACTCCGCCAACAGCAGCAGCATCAGTGTTTCTCCTCGGTATTGATGGCGCAGAGCGCCGCGACGACCTTGTCCATCGCGGCACTGCGGGATCCCTTGATCAGCAGGGTGGTTCCGGCCCGGTCCTCGTCCGCCAAGGCCTCGATCAGCTGTTCGCGATCGGCGAAATGCCGGGCCTCGGCACCATAGGCGCGGGCCGCATGGGCCATCGAGGGACCGACGCTGTAGAAGGCGTCCACCTTGCCGCGAGCATGCTCGCCCACCTCGCGGTGCCCCTCTTCGGTCCACTCGCCCAGCTCGGCGATGTCGCCCAGCACCACCACCCGACGGCCCGGCAGGGCGGCCAGCAGGTCGATACCGGCCTTCACCGACGCGGGGTTGGCGTTGTAGCTGTCGTCAATGACCTGGGCGCCGCGCTGGCTGGTCCGGGTCAGGGTGCGGCCCTGGACCGGCGCTGCCTCGGCAAGGCCGTGGGCGACGGTGGGCAGGTCGAGGCCCAGGCTGAGGGCCGCCGCGGCGGCCGCCAGGGCATTGCCGACGTTGTGGGCACCCAGCAGTTGCAGGGTGATGCGCGCCTCGCCTTGGGCGGTGTGCAGGGTGAAGCTCGGACGGCCTTGGCTATCCAGGCTCACCTCGGTGGCCCGGACATCGGCGCGGGCATCCAGGCCGAAGGCGACGACCTTGCGGCCGGCGGCGCGGCGCTGCCAGGTCGCGAAGGCGGCGTCATCGCGATTGAGCACCACGGTGCCCGCCTCGCCCACGCCCTCGATGATCTCGCCCTTGGCCTCGACGATGCGGTCCACGCCACCGAACTCACCCACATGGGCTTGGCCAGCGTTGGTAATGATAACGACATCCGGGCGTGTCAGGCTCACGGTATAGGCGATGTCCCCGACGTGCGAAGCGCCCAGCTCGATGACGCCATAGGCGTGCTCGGCGGCCAGTTGCAGTAGGGTCAGGGGCGCGCCGAGGTCGTTGTTCAGGTTGCCCTGGGTGGCCAGGGTCGGACCCCGCTGACGCAGGACCGCAGCCAGCAGTTCCTTGACCGTGGTCTTGCCACTGGAACCGGTCACGGCGGCAACCTGGCCATGGAAGAGATCACGGTTGAAGGCGCCCAACCGGCCCAGTGCGAGACGCGTATCGGCCACCACCAGTTGGGGCAGATGAACCTCGGGCACCGCGCGTTCGACCAGGGCCGCGGCAGCACCCTGGGCAGCGACGTCCGCCAGGTAGGCGTGACCATCGAAGCGTGGGCCAGTCAGGGCGACGAACAGCTGCCCGGCGACGGCCTTGCGGCTGTCGGTGCCGACGCCGTCGAACAGGGCATCGGCCCCCAGCAGATTGCCGGTCAGCGCCTCGGCCACTTCGGTGAGGGTAAAGGATCTAAGCATGCTGGCACTCCCAGGCGGTCAGGGCCCGCTCGGCCTGGTCGAGATCGGAGAAGGGATGGCGGACGCCAGCGATTTCCTGGTAGGGCTCATGGCCCTTGCCCGCCAGCACCACGACGTCTTGCGGCTTGGCCTCGGCGATCGCCAGGGCGATGGCGGCCTCGCGGCGGCCGGCGAAAAGCACCTGTTCGGGTTGCCGGAAGCCGGCGCGGATATCGGCAACGATGACGGCCGGATCTTCGGTGCGCGGGTTGTCGTCGGTCACCACCACCTGGTCGGCCAGGCGCTCGGCGACGGCAGCCATTTCCGGGCGCTTGCCGCGATCGCGATCGCCACCGCAACCGAAGACGCAGACCAGTCGGCCGGCGGCACCCACATGGGGGCGCAGCGCGGTGAGTACCTTGTCCAGGGCATCGGGGGTATGGGCGTAGTCCACCACTACCAGCGGCCGACCGGCGCCACCCAGGCGCTGCATGCGCCCGGCGGGGCCCTGCAGCTGCGGGAGGATGGCGAGGATGTCATCGAGCCGATGACCCAGCCCCAGCAGAGCACCGATGGCAGCCAGCAGGTTGCTCAGGTTGAAGCGACCGATCAGTTGGCTGCGCAACTCGCCTTCGCCTTGGGCGGTGACCAGCCGGGCACGGACGCCATGGTCATCGAACAGCAGATGCTGGCAATGCAGGTCGGCTTTGGGATTGTCCAGGCTATAGGTCAGGGTCCGCGCCGGACTAGGACAAGTCGCCAGCTCGCGGCCGAAGGCATCGTCAAGGTTGAGGACGCGGGTCCCGAGCGTCGGCCAGGCGAACAGCTGGGCCTTGGCTTCGCCATAGGCGGCCATGGTGCCATGGTAATCGAGGTGATCGCGGGACAGGTTGGTGAACACCGCGACCTTGAAGGCTAGCGCTGCCACCCGGCCCTGGGCCAGGCCATGGGAGGAAACTTCCATGGCCACGCTGGCGGCACCAACCGCGGCCAGCTCGGCCAGGGTCGCCTGCAGCTTGAGCGCGTCCGGCGTGGTGTGGCGGCCTTCGGCGAGGGCGCCATAAAAGCCATTGCCCAGGGTACCGACGATGCCGCAACGCTGTCCCAGCAGGTCACAGGCCTGGGCGATCAGTTGGCTGACGCTGGTCTTGCCATTGGTACCGGTGACGCCAACCAGGGCCAGGCGCCGACTGGGTTCGCCATGGAAACGACCGGCGATGGCGGACAGCTGCCCGGCCAACCCCAGGACGGCAACGAGAGGAATATCCAGCGCCGGCAGCTCAGGCGCATTTTCCGCCTCGTAGGCGATGGCCGCGGCTCCCTGCTCGGCCGCAGCGGCGATATGGGCACGACCGTCGCTGTGCAGCCCGGGGATGGCGAGGAACAGGAAGCCCGGCTGGACCTCGCGGCTGTCCAGCGCCAGACCGACGATGTCGACGGCGGCGGTGGCGCCTGGCAGCAGATCGGGCAGCAGACGGCTCATCGATCACGCTCCCCGACCAGCAAGGTCTTGGCGGCCACCTGGGCCTGCTGCTGTTGCACCGGCAGCGGCTGGAGGTTGTCCGGTTGGATGTTCATCAGGCGCAGGGCGCCGGACATCACCCGGCTGAACACCGGCGCCGAGACCACGCCACCGTAGTAGCCGCCCTTGCTGGGGCGATCGATCACCACCACCGCGACCAGGCGCGGGTTGCTGGTGGGGCCGAAGCCGGCGAACAGCGAGCGATAGGAATTCTCGGCATAGCCGCGAGTACCGGTGCTGGTCTTGCGCGCAGTACCGCTCTTGCCGGCGACGTGATAGCCCGGTACCTGGGCGCGGAAGGCACCACCGGGGGCCTCCACCACCTGTTGCAGCATGCCCTGCAGGGTCTTGGCGACGCGCGCTTCCACCACTTGGTCGCTGGCAGGGGCCTTGTCCAAGCGGACCATGGACAGCGGCACCGAACGGCCATCATTGGCCAGCACCGAATAGGCATGGGCCAGCTGCACGGCGGTCACCGCCAGGCCGTAGCCATAGGACAGGGTCGCCGTCTCGGCCGGACGCCAGGTGCGATGGTTGGGCAGGTTGCCGACGCGCTCGCCGGGGAAGCCCAGGCCGGTATCCTGGCCCAGGCCCACGGCGCGCATGGCGTTGTAGATGTTCTCGCCACCGACGTCGAAGGCGATCTTGCTCATGCCGACGTTACTGGACTTGATGAGGATGCCGGTCAGGTCCAGGGCGCCGTCGCTGTGGGAGACGTCCTTGATGGTGTAGCGACCGATCTGCAGCGAGCCGGGATAGACGTTCACCTTGTCGGTGGGCTTCCAGCGACCGCTGGCCAGCGCCGCGGTCATGGAGATCGGCTTCATCACCGAACCGGGCTCCATGACATCGATCATCGCCCGGTTGCGCATGGCGGCCGGTTCGAGGCTGCGACGATTGTTGGGGTTGTAGGTGGGCATGTTGACCATCGCCAGGACCTCACCGGTCTTGACGTCGACGATGGTCAGGCTGCCGGCCTCGGCTTCGAACTGGGTCAGGGCGTTGCGCAATTCGCGAGCCGCCAGGTACTGCAGGCGCAGGTCGATGGACAGCGCCAGGGTGTTGCCCGGCTTGGCGTTCTTGGCGACCTGGACGTCCCGGATCAGCCGACCGCGGCGGTCCTTGACCACCTGGCGCCGGCCCGGCACGCCGGCCAGCCAGTCGTTGAAGGCCAATTCGATGCCTTCGCGGCCGTGGTCGTCGATGTCGGTGAAGCCGACCACATGGGCCGCCACCTCGCCCGCCGGGTAGAAACGACGAAATTCCTCGATGTCGTAGACACCAGGAATCTTGTGCGCCTTGACCTGCGTCATCACCGCCTCGCCCTGCTCGGGTGTCAGCCCCCGGGCGAGGTAGAGGAATTCCTTGTTGGCATTCTGCTCGATGCGCTTGGCCAGCTCCCCCCGAGGTTGCCCGACGGCATCGGCCAGGATCGCCCAACGGTCCTCCGCGCCGATCAACTCCTTGGGATTGATCCACAGGGTGGTGACCGGGGTACTCACGGCCAGCGGCTCGCCGTTGCGGTCGGTGATCAGGCCACGATGTGCGGGAATCGGGATGGTCCGAACGCTACGGGCGTCGCCCTGCCCCTTGAGGAAGGCGCGGTCGATCACGTGCAGGTCGACGATGCGCCAGACGATGGTACCGACCATGGCCAGCAACAGCCCGATGATCAGGCTGAAGCGCCAGGGCAGGCGCGCGATCAGGCCTTTCACGGATTGACCATCCGGATTTCGGTGGGATCGGGAATGCGCATCTGTAGTTGACCGCTGGCCAGGGCCTCGACCCGGCTGTGGGCGGTCCAGGTGCTCTGCTCCAGCAGCAGCCGGCCGTACTCGGCCTGGGCCTTGTCACGGATGGCCATCTCGCCGTAGAGGGTATTGAGCAGTTGGCGATTCCAGTGGGCACTGTAGGCCACCGCCACCGCCGAGAGCAGCACGCCCGCGAAGAGGATCAGCATGACGCTGCTGCCCAAGGGCAGTTTCTTCACGTAGAGGCGGCTCATTTCAGCTTCTCGGCAACGCGCATGACGGCGCTGCGGGCACGGGGATTGGCGGCGAGTTCGCCTTCGCTGGCATAGACCGGCTTGCCCAGCAGACGCAGGGAGGGTTCGAAGACGGTGGCGCGGATGGGTAGGTCGCGCGGCAGTTGGTCGGCCTCGCCCTTGGCCAACCGGCGCATGAATTGCTTGACGATGCGATCTTCCAGCGAATGGAAGCTGATCACCACCAGCCGACCACCCACCGCCAACTGTTCATAGGCAGCCCGCAGGCCCTGCTCCAGATCGCTCAGTTCGCGGTTGATATAGATGCGCAGCCCCTGGAAGGCACGCGTCGCGGGATGCTTGCCCTTTTCCCAGGCCGGATTGGCCTCGGTGAGCACCTTGGCCAGATCGCCGGTACGCTCGAAGGGCTGCACCTCCCGACGCTGCACCACGGCACGGGCCATGCGCTTGGCGAAGCGCTCTTCGCCGAATTCCTTGAACACCTGGGCGATGTCGGCCTCGGGGGCCGTGGCGATCCAGGCCGCGGCGCTCTGGCCACGGGTAGGATCCATGCGCATGTCCAGCGGGCCGTCCTGCATGAAGCTGAAGCCCCGCTCGGGGTCGTCGAGCTGGGGCGAGGAGACGCCAAGGTCCAGCAGCACGCCGTCGACCTGGCCGGACCAGCCGCGAGCGACGAGTTCATCGCCCAGTTCGGCGAAGCTGCGCTGGACGATCTCGAAACGGGGGTCTTCCGCGGCCAGCGCCTGGCCGGCGGCAATTGCCTGGGGATCCTTGTCGAAGCCCAGCAGGCGCCCTTCCCCACCCAGCAGGCGCAGCACGGCCCGGCTGTGACCGCCGCGGCCGAAGGTACCGTCCAGGTAGCGGCCGGCAGGCTGGATCGCCAATGCCTGTACGGCCTCGTCCAGGAGAACGGAGACGTGCTGGAAGACTGGGTTCATGGTCACAGGATCAAATCGCGCATTTCATCCGGCATACCGCCGGGTTCCTTAATTGCCTGGAGATCCGCATCGCACACGGCGCTCCAGGCGTCCTCATCCCATAACTGGAACTTGTTGAGCTGGCCGACCAGCATCACGCGTCGGTCCAGCTTGGCGTAGTCACGCAGACGCGGTGGCACCAGGAAGCGGCCACTGCCGTCGAGTTCCAGGTCCACCGCGTTGCCGATCAGCAAGCGCTGCAAGCGGCGCGTCTCCTCACGTAGCGAGGGCAACTGCCGCAGCTTGCTTTCGATGATTTCCCATTCGGGTAGTGGATAGACGCAGAGGCAGGGGTCGACAGCATCGATCGTCACGATGAGCTGGCCGGCACAACGCTCCATGAGCTCGTCGCGATACCGGCTCGGCATCGCGGCGCGCCCTTTGGCGTCGAGACTGATGGCGTTCGCTCCCCGGAACAATTTCGCGTCCTCTAATAGGCTGTCCTTGCCATTTAATCCCACTTCGCCCCACTTCGTACCACCGGACGCCACTATATTGAGGAGGCCCACTTTCAGTCAAGGTAAGTGAAGGGGTTCCCAGGCCGCGTGGGACGCGGATTTCAAGCAAATTGCACGAGTTCACGGCCAAGACGGACGACATCGATTTCCGACAAACGGAAATGAAGTCAATCAATTGGCGTAATTGATTAAAGTGATGTGTGAAGAGGGAGTTTTGACGCCAGGCGCAGGGGCCTGGGGAGAGGGAGTGCGAGAGCCGACCTGTAAGCCGGGTTCTGTCGAGGACAGTCATTCCTCTGGGACAACCATCGCTGGTTGCCTCTAGCGACCTACCCGAATCCAGCGCGGGCCACGCCTATGGATTCCTATTTGGTCTTGCTCCAGGTGGGGTTTACCTAGCCACGAACTGTTGCCAGCCGTGCGGTGCGCTCTTACCGCACCTTTTCACCCTTACCGGCGCTTGCGCGCTTAGGCGGTTATTTTCTGTGGCACTTTCCGTAGGCTCACGCCTCCCAGGCGTTACCTGGCACCTCGCCCTATGGAGCCCGGACTTTCCTCCCTCGCGATCCTTGCGGATCACGACAGCGACTGCCCGGTCGGCTCTCGCGGCGCAAGGGTATAGAGACTGGTGCCGGATAACAAGGAAAGATGTCCAGGAAACGCCAGTCACTCGGCTTTGCGTTCCAGGGCCAGTTGGTAGAGCAGGTTCTTGCGCGCGCCGGTGATCTGCGCCGCCAGGGCCGCGGCGCGCTTGATCGGCAGCTCGGCCAGCAGCAGGTCGAGGACCCGCAGCGTCTCGGCATCGACCTCGGCATTCTCGGGCGCCGCCCAGCCAGCCACCAGCAGCACGCATTCGCCGCGCTGCTGATCCAGGTCCTGGCGAATCCAGGCGAGCAGTTCCTCGGCGGGCAGACCCCGTAGGGTCTCGAAGGTCTTGGTCAGCTCGCGGCCGAGCACGAGGTGCCGGTCGGGGCCGAAGATGGTCGCCATGTCGGCGACGCACTCTTCGAGCCGATGGGGCGCCTCATAGAAGATGAGGGTGCGCGGATCTTCGCGCAGCGCGGCCAGTCGCCCCTGGCGCCCCACCGCCTTGGCCGGCAGGAAGCCCTCGAAGCTGAAGCGATCCGACGGCAGTCCGGCCGCCGACAGCGCCGCGATCAGAGCACAGGCACCCGGTATCGGCGAGACCTTGATGCCCTGGGCACGGGCCGCCCGCACCAGGTGGAAGCCCGGATCGGAGATCAGCGGCGTGCCCGCGTCGGAGATCAGAGCGACATCGTCCCCCGCCTGCAAACGGGTGATGAAGCGTCCGCCGGCATCGCGCTCGTTGTGATCGTGGCAGGCCGCCAGCGGCGTTTCGATGCCGAAATGACGCAGCAAGCGGGACGAATGCCGGGTGTCTTCGGCGGCGATCAAGGCCACTTCGCGCAAGACCTTCAGCGCGCGTGCGGTGATGTCGTCCAGGTTGCCGATGGGGGTGGCAACCACATAAAGAGTACCCGGCGAAATCATGATGAAACCTGATGGACTGGAAATAGCCCAACAGTGTACGCCGCTCTCGCCCTCGGCGTTCGCAGCACCCGGGTGCTGTGAGACAATCGGCCTCTTTCCCGACCCTTGCTCAGGAACCACCGCATGAAGTTCCGCCTGCGTCCGCTGCTCTGCGCCACCGCCTTCGCCCTGCTCGCCGCATGCAGCAGCACGCCCATGACGAGTACTCTCGGAGAGTTGCCTCAGCCGAGCCAGGCCAGCATCGAGCAACTGCTGAACCAGGCCGGCGCGAGCCAGTCCGAGCAGGCCAACCTGCTGCGCCTGACCGCGGCCGACAAGGCCTATGCCCAGCAGAATTCCCGCGAGGCACGGCAGATCCTCGGCTCCATCAATCTGGAAGGCCTCAAGCCGGCGCAGCAGATGTTCGCCCAGACCCTGCTGGCCCAGCTCGACCTGCTGGACAAGCAGCCGGCGCAGGCGCTCAAGCGTTTCGACCACCCGAGCTTCGCCCAACTGGGCGAGTTGCCGGCCCAGCAGCAGATTCGCAGCGGCCTGACCAAGGCCGATGCCCTGGTGGCCAACAACCAGGCGCTGGCCGCGGCCCAGGAACGGATCTTCCTCGGCCCGCTGCTCGACGGCGATGCCGCCCACGACAACCGTGAGCAGATCTGGCAACTGGTCACCAGCCTGCCGGACGCCCAGTTGCGCCAGAGCGTCAAGGACGCCGACCTCAACGGCTGGCTGGCCCTGGCCGCCGCCACCCGCGGCAACCTGGCCCTGGACCAGCAACTGGCCGCCATCGAGGAATGGCAGAAGCAGCATCCCGGCCATCCCGCCGCCCGGCAGTTGCCCGATGACCTGGAGCGCCTGAAGACCCTGGCCCGCGAGCCGCTCAACCGTGTCGCCCTGCTGCTGCCGCTGCAGGGGCAGCTTGCCGGGGTCTCCCGTGCCCTGCAGGACGGCTTCATGGCCGCCCGCTACGAGGCGCTGGCCGCCGGCCAGACCGCACCGGCCGTGACCGTCTACGACAGCTCCCAGATCGGTACCCTGGACAACTTCTATCGCCAGGCCCAGGCGGCGGGCATCCAGCTGGTGGTGGGCCCCTTGGAGAAGAACCTGGTCAAGCAGCTGAGCGATCGTCCGCAGTTGCCGATCAACACCCTGGCTCTGAACTATGGTGACAGCCAGGGCGCCCAGCCACCGCAGCTCTTCCAGTTCGGCCTGGCCGCCGAGGACGAAGCCCGCGAAGCCGCGCGCCGGGCCTGGGCCGATGGCAAGCGCAGTGCCGGCGCCATGGTGCCCCAGGGTGACTGGGGTACCCGCGTGCTGGCCGCCTTCCAGGACGAATGGCAGAAATTGGGTGGGCGCCTGGTCGCCGCCGAGCGGGTCGGCCAGCCGGTGGAGATCGCCAACCGCATCACCAGCCTGCTGCAGATGCGCCAGGGCATGGACTTCATCTTCCTCGCCGCCACGCCGGCCCAGGCACGGCAGATCAAGCCCATCCTGGCCTACCAGAACGCCCGCGACCTGCCGGTGTACGCCACCTCGAACCTCAACAGCGGGGTGAACGAGCCGGGCGTCAACCAGGACCTGAACGGCATCCTGTTCTGCGAAACGCCCTGGCTGCTCGACCCGAGCAATCCGCTGCGTGCCAAGATCACCGCCCAATGGCCCCAGGCCGGCACCAGCATCGGGCGCCTCTACGCCATGGGCGCCGACGCCTACCTGCTGGCGCTGCACCTGCAGCAGCTCAAGGCACTGCCCAACTCCGAACTGCCCGGACTCTCCGGCAACCTCAGCGTCGCGGCCGATCAGCGTGTGGTGCGCCACCTGCCCTGGGCGGAGTTCCGCAACGGCACGGCCCAGCCGCTGCCCGCCGGCACCGCGCCGCTGCCGGCCACCGATGTGCCGCCGTCGCTCAGTACGCCGTGACCGAGGCCCCGCATCTCAAGCGCGGCAGGCAGGGCGAAGAACGCGCCCTGCACTACCTCCAGGCACGCGGCCTGCAACCGATCGCGCGCAACTGGCGCTGGCGTGGCGGTGAGCTCGATCTGGTCATGCTCGACGGCGATACAGTAGTATTCGTCGAGGTACGCGCCCGCAGGCACACCGCCTGGGGCGGCGCCGCGGAAAGCATAGATGCCCGCAAGCGGCAGCGACTGGTCAACAGCGCCGCCCTCTTTCTGCAATCCGAAGCGCGCTGGGCCAAGCGGCCCTGCCGGTTCGACGTGATCGCGATCGGCCCCGCGGCCGGCGCATCCCCTCAGGCTCTCGAATGGATCAAACAGGCCTTCGAGGCCTGAGGCCCTCCACTGCACAGGTCAAAGATATCGCGATGGACACCCACGCCCGCATCCAGAAACTCTTCCGGGACAGCATCGAAACCAAGCGTCAGGCCATGGAAGTCCTGATTCCTCATATCGATCTGGCCAGCCAAGTCATGGTTGCGGCCCTGCTCAACGAAGGCAAGATCCTCACCTGTGGCAATGGTGGCTCAGCCGGCGACGCCCAGCACTTCTCCTCCGAACTGCTGAACCGCTTCGAACGCGAACGCCCCAGCCTGCCCGCCTTGGCGCTGACCACCGATACCTCGACGCTGACGTCCATCGCCAATGACTACAGCTACAACGAGGTGTTCTCCAAGCAGATCCGCGCCCTGGGTCAGCCCGGTGACATCCTCCTGGCCATCTCCACCAGTGGAAATTCGGCCAACGTCATCCAGGCGATCCAGGCCGCCCACGACCGCGAGATGACCGTGGTCGCTCTCACCGGCCGCGACGGCGGTGGCATGGCCTCGCTGCTGCTGCCCGAAGACGTCGAGATCCGCGTGCCGTCCAAGGTCACCGCCCGCATCCAGGAAGTGCACCTGTTGGTGATCCACTGCCTGTGCGACCAGATCGATCAGCAACTGTTCGGAAGCGAAGAATGAAGAAAGCTCCCCTGCTCGCCCTCCTGGCGCTGTCCTTCGTCGTGGCCGGCTGCAGCAACGTGGTCACCGCCAGCCGCGACAAGCCCATCGACGACAACCGCGGCACCCGAACCCTGGGCAGCACCGTGGACGATGCCCTGATCGAGACCAAGGCCTCGGTCAACATATCCAAGGCCAGCCCAGATCTCGCCAGCTCGCACATCGTGGTGGTGAGCTACAACGGCGTGGTGCTGATCGCCGGCCAGACGCCGCGGGCCGACCTCAAGGCCCTGGCCGAGCAGGCGGTGCGCAGCGTGCAGCGGGTCAAAACGGTCCACAACGAACTGCAGGTGACCGCCAACTCCTCGCTGCTGGCGCGTAGCAACGATTCCTGGCTGACCACCCGCATCAAGACCCAGATGTTCGCGGACGAGGACATTCCCGGCTCGCGCATCAAGGTGGTGACGGAAAACGGCATCGTCTACCTGCTGGGCCTGGTGACCCAGCAGGAAGCCAACCACGCCGTGCAGCTGATCCAGAGCGTCTCGGGTGTCCAGCGCATCGTGAAGTTGTTCGAATACATCAACTGAGCTGGTGTAGCCCATGAAAAAGCCCCGCTCTGGCGGGGCTTTTTCATGGGCGGCTGCAGCTATCAGGCAGCCTGCCACTCGCGCTCGGCTTCATCGCGCGTCTTGACCAGGCGTACCTGGGTACCTTCCACCGACTTCACCCAGCTCAGCGGAATGTAGTGATGCTTGCCCTGGGCGTCTTGATCGCGCTTGGTCAGCTTGATGCGATCGGCGCCTTCCAGATGATCGACGGTGCCCACGTGCTGACCGTCCGAACCGACGACTTCCGCATGCTCTTTGATCTGGGTTGCATCTACCATGGTCGTTTCTCCGGCAGTTTGAAGGGAAAGGCCTCTTGCAGAGCGCCTGCAAGATAGGAGGCGCGGAGCGCCACCGGGGTTCGCCTCTTGCCGACGAAAGGCCAATGACATGGTCATAAGCTCAGAACACTTCGAGGATCCTGCCATGAGCGACGAGCCGAGCAAACTGACGCGCTCCAAGGAACGCTGGGCCCAGGAGGGGCGCTTTCTCACTGGCCACAGCGCGCGCCCGGACAGCGAGCGCCTGCCGCCCGGCCAGCACAGGGTCAACAACTGGCCGGTACTGGACCTGGGCGTGCGGCCGGAGGTCAGTCACGCACGCTGGCAACTGGCGGTGACCGGGGCGGTCCAGCAGACGCTGCGCTGGGACTGGGAGACCTTCGCCGCGCGCGCTACCACCCAGGCGGTCAGCGACATGCATTGCGTCACCACCTGGTCCCGCTACGACAATCGCTGGGTCGGCCTGCCGGTCAGCGAATTGCTGGAGGAAGTCCAGCCGCGGAACGAAGCCACCCATGTACTGCTGCACAGCTACGATGGCTACATCACCAACCTGCCGCTGGCGGACTTCGCTGCGCCGGGCGCCATGCTGGTGCGCAGCTGGGAAGGTCAGCCGCTGACCGCCGAGCACGGCGGCCCGGTGCGGGCGCTGATCCCGCATCTCTATCTGTGGAAGAGCGCCAAATGGCTGCGGCGCATCGATTTCCGGGTCGGCGATACGCCAGGCTTCTGGGAGATGCGCGGCTACCACGACCGTGGCGATCCCTGGCAGGAACAGCGCTACTCGGACGACGCCTGACGCCCACCCGGAGCGTCGCGAGCCAGAAAACGAAGAAGGCCTGGGAGCAAACTCCAGGCCTTTCTCGAGGGCGTCTTCGACTAGGCGTTCAGGGCGCCGCCGGAGCCAGTTGCAGTTCCACCGGCTCGCCGGGATTGAGACTGCGGATGCGGAATTCGTCGCGCTTGAGGCTGAGGATCTCAGTCGGGTAGGTGATGCCTTCCTCGATGAGGTTCAGACCCTTCTCGGTACGCGCCCAGCGCCCCAGCGAGGGCTGGCTGCTCGGCGAGGCCATCACCAGGGTGCCGTCGCTGAGGAAGACGTACAGCATGCCCGGCTCGATGCTGTTGCTGGTCTTGATCTGCCATACCTTGTTGACGAAGCTTTCCTGGGCGGTGCCGGACTTGTCACCCCCGCTCTGACCATAGCCGATCAGGCCCGCCACGACGCACAGGGCGCCTATCGCCAGTACCACTACACGCCAGTAGCGGCGCGCCTTGTCCTGCAAACTCATGTCACTCCTTGGGTGTTCTTCAGGCTGGCCAGATAACTGCCCAGCGGTGGCCGCTCCTGGAAGTAGCCGTGCAGGCCGGCGAAGATCGAATCGGCCAGCTGCTTCTGGTGCCGGCTGTCGAGCAGGCGGCGGCAGTCGCGATCATTGGAGATGAATCCCGTCTCGACCAGGATCGAGGGGATGTCCGGCGATTTGAGCACGGCGAAGCCCGCCTGCTCCACTCGTTTCTGGTGCAGGTTGGTGATGCTCGACAATTGCCCCAATACCTTGTGGCCCAGATCCAGGCTCGAGGAGATGGTGGCGTTCATCGACATGTCCAGCAGCACGCCGGCGAGCATGGGGTCGCGCCCCTTGAGGATTTCGTTGGCGCCGATCAGGTCGACGTTGTTCTCGCTGTCGGCGAGGAAGCGCGCCGTGGTGGAGGTCGCACCGCGCTCGGACAGGGCATAGACCGAGGCGCCGTAGGCCGTGCGCCGCGGCGCCGCGTCGGCGTGCACCGAGACGAACATGTCGGCGTTGTAGCTGCGGGCGACCTCGACGCGCTTGCGCAGCGGCACGAAGAAGTCGTCGTTGCGCACCAGCTTGGCCTTGAAGCCCTTCTGCAGGTTGATGCGGCGCGCCAGGTTCTGCGCCACGATCAGGGCGATGTCCTTCTCGCGATCGCCGCGGGCGCTCAGGGCCCCGGGGTCCTTGCCACCGTGGCCGGCATCGACCACCACCACGATGTCGCGCCCGGTGGCGAGGCCCTTGCCGCGCTTCACTTCCAGCGGCGGCTCGGGATCGACCGGCTTGCGCGCCGCCACGGCCGGTGCACCGGCGCGCTTGAGATCCAGCACCAGGCGATTGGCCGCGCCTTCGCCCGGGCCGAGGATGAAGCTTTCCATTTCCACCGGATGCGCCAGCTCCAGCACCACGCGGGTGTCCTGGGCGCCATAGTGGGCGCTGCGCACGGCCTTCACCGGCGAACCCTGGAGTGCCAGATGGTTGAGCACCGCGGGCGCCTGGGTATCGGCGAGATCGAGAATGATGCGATCCGGTGCCACCAGGGTGAAGGTCTTGTAGCGCACCGGCCCGGTGAGATCGAAGACCAGGCGCAGCTTGTCGGCATCCTGCCAGGCCCGGGCCCCTTTGAGCTGCTGACGCGCAGCAAATACCGGCAGCCCAACGGGCAAGGTCATGCCGGCCAGGATCAGATTGAGCAGACGACGGCGGTTCATGGAGTCCTCGCGAGAAACGAGAAACAGCGAAAGGGGTTACAACATAACGGCAAAGATCGCTCGCCGCCGGTCTCCTGTCAACTGCCATTCGGACAAAATACTCCTTAGAAAACCGTCAGATAGCGTTCGTTTGCAGAATCAGCTTTAGATACAGTCACTTGCCGGGGCGGCAGATGACCCGGTGCCAGGGAAGAACGGCGAGAAGTGCGGCGGAGAGCGAATTTATCGGCGCCGTCATCGTCGAAGGGTCAGGCACTTTCGCCTTTGAAGGGATCATCACCATGAACAAAAAGATTGCAGTCGCGACCGCCTTGTTGGCTGGCACCGTCCTGGCCGGTTGCGCCTCGGTGAAGAACACCACCGACTACACCGTGGGTCGCGTCGAGTTTCGTGAGCAGCCCCTGGTGAAGCAGGTGGAAAAAGGTATGCCCAAGGCCGACGTCCTGCGCATTGGCGGTACCCCGTCGAGCACCTATACCCGCAAGTATCGTCCGGGCACTTGCAACAACTATGTGCTCAACAAGGACGGTAAGGAGCAGGTCTACTCGATCGGCTTCGACAGCATGAACCGCGTCGACAGCAAGGATTTCGAGACCTGCGAAAGCGCCGACCGCGCCTGAGGCCTGGCTCGGACCGGCCATTCGGGCCGGGTGTCCTGAAGGACGCTGGCGGCGTCTGATGGACAGGACGGGAGAGCGGTATCACCATGGGCTCTCCCGTCCACGACCGTTGCGCCGATGTCCTGCACTGCGGAGCGACGCGTGCTCGGCCAACGCCGCCAAGCTTCACCCATCGTTCCAAGGAATTCAGGCATGTCCAGACGTCACCTCATACTCACAGCTGCGGTGCTTTCCCTGACTGGCTGCGGTGGCTATGACTACAGCTGCGATGCGGCCAAGACCGCCGAACAGGTTCGCCAGCAGTACGCCCAGACCATCAACGAGATCTATGCGGACGACATCGCCGCCGGCCAGCCGCCGCTAGATGCCGGCCAGGTCTCGCTGGTGGACATCAAGACCCAGGAAGAACCCTCGGACAGCGGCGATGCGGGCTTCTACACCTGCAATGCCACCGTCGAGGCGACCTGGCCCAAGGCCGCACTGGAGCGCTTGACGCCGGCGGCGCCCCAGTTGGCCAGCGTCGGTGCCATCCTCGAGAACGGCCACCTGCGCCATGCCCTCAGCTACGAATCTTCCCTGGAAGGCGGCGACAAGCAGCGGGTCGACATCACCCTACCCGAGGCCGTGGAGCTGAGTCTGAAGACCCTGGCCGGCCAGGAGCCAATGGACGAGTACCTGGAAGACGCTCCCGACGGTGAACAGGAAGCCCCCTAGGCTTTGCCTTAAAAGTGCCTGACCTTCGCTCGGCGACTTTTTAGACAAGTCCTATCCCCCTGGCGCCGGCCTGCTGTGCAGTTCTGGCGCCCGCGTGTATGATCACGAGTCCCCTCGCCAGCATCCTCCGGCGGGTTCGTGAGCCTGGTGCTCCCTGCGGAGATCCCGCACGGCGTAGCCGCCCTCCGGCCCGGCATTCGTCACTCCGCGTTTGCACCGAGCCCCGCCTGCGCTCACGATGAACTGAACCGTGATCTAGAAAGCCGCCTCGGAGTGCCGCTTCATGCCTGACTATCGCTCGAAAACGTCCACCCAGGGCCGCAACATGGCTGGCGCCCGGGCCCTCTGGCGCGCCACTGGGATGAAGGACGAAGATTTCAAGAAGCCGATCATCGCCATCGCCAACTCCTTCACCCAGTTCGTGCCCGGCCACGTCCATCTCAAGGACCTCGGCCAGCTGGTCGCCCGGGAGATCGAGAAGGCCGGCGGCGTGGCCAAGGAATTCAACACCATCGCCGTGGACGACGGCATCGCCATGGGCCACGACGGCATGCTCTATTCGCTGCCGAGCCGCGAGATCATCGCCGACGCCGTGGAGTACATGGTCAACGCCCACTGTGCCGATGCCCTGGTGTGCATCTCCAACTGCGACAAGATCACCCCCGGCATGCTGATGGCCGCGTTGCGCCTGAACATTCCCGTGGTGTTCGTCTCCGGCGGCCCCATGGAAGCCGGCAAGACCAAGCTCGCCAGCCACGGCCTGGACCTGGTGGACGCCATGGTCATCGCTGCCGACAGCTCGGCCAGCGACGAGAAGGTCGCCGAGTACGAGCGTAGCGCCTGCCCCACCTGCGGTAGCTGCTCGGGCATGTTCACCGCCAACTCCATGAACTGCCTGACCGAGGCCCTGGGCCTGGCGCTGCCGGGCAATGGCTCGACCCTGGCCACCCATGCCGATCGCAAGGAGCTGTTCCTGCAGGCCGGCCGTACCATCGTCGAGCTGTGCCGCCGCTACTATCAGGAGAACGACGAGTCGGCGTTGCCGCGCAACATCGCCTCCTACGCGGCCTTCGAGAACGCCATGACCCTCGACATCGCCATGGGCGGCTCGACCAACACCATCCTGCACCTGCTGGCCGCGGCCCAGGAAGCCGAGGTGGACTTCGACCTGCGCAACATCGATACCCTGTCGCGCAAGGTGCCCCAGCTGTGCAAGGTGGCGCCGAACATCCAGAAGTACCACATGGAAGACGTGCACCGCGCCGGCGGCATCTTCAGCATCCTCGGCGAGCTGGCCCGGGGTGGCCTGCTGCACACCGACCTGCCCACCGTGCACAGCCGTACCCTGGGCGAAGCCATCGAGAAATGGGACATCACCCTGACCCAGGACGAGGCGGTGAAGACCTTCTTCCTCGCCGGTCCGGCCGGCATCCCGACCCAGGAAGCCTTCAGCCAGGCCACCCGCTGGGACAGCCTGGACGACGACCGTGCCGAGGGCTGCATCCGCAGCGTCCAACATGCCTACTCCCAGGAAGGCGGTCTGGCCGTGCTCTACGGCAACATCGCCCTGGACGGCTGCGTGGTGAAGACCGCTGGCGTGGATGAATCCATCCATGTATTCGAGGGCAACGCCAAGGTGTTCGAGAGCCAGGATGCCGCGGTAAGGGGCATTCTCGCCGACGAGGTCAAGGCCGGCGACATCGTCATCATCCGCTACGAAGGCCCCAAGGGCGGTCCGGGCATGCAGGAGATGCTCTACCCCACCAGCTACCTGAAGTCCAAGGGCCTGGGCAAGCAGTGTGCCCTGCTCACCGACGGTCGCTTCTCCGGGGGTACCTCGGGCCTGTCCATCGGCCATGCCTCGCCGGAAGCAGCGGCAGGCGGCGCCATCGGTCTGGTGCGCGACGGCGACAAGGTGCTCATCGACATTCCCCAGCGCAGTATCAACCTGCTGGTGAGCGACGAAGAGCTGTCTCATCGCCGCATCGAGCAGGACAAGTTGGGCTGGAAACCCGTCCAGCCCCGTGCCCGCCGCGTCACCACGGCGCTCAAGGCCTATGCCCTCCTGGCCACCAGCGCCGACAAGGGCGGGGTGCGTGACAAGGCCCTGCTCGGCTGACCGCTCCACCCGGGCGACGGCACCCGCCGTCGCCCTTCCCCTCGCCCTCTCGTGTTTCCCCCACCCGCCTTAGCCTCTCCTTTCGGCGTCGCTCGATGCGCATCCCAGAGCGGTTTCACCGTTGCTTGGCTAGCTATGCGTGTAGAAGCGCGACCTGTGATTCAGCTCACATTTCCTTTTTAGCTGCCCGCTAGGCCGTTGAGTGATCAAAGGCTACCCTCCGTCTGCCGCTGAATTGATTCAGCGACCGGTTTGTAGTCTGGTTACCGCCAATGGTCACACCTTAGAGCTGCTTCAGGAGCACAACTCGGCGTGACCAGGCTGCACTGCTGAACACAAAAACAATAAATTCAGGGAAAAACATGAATAAGAAAAAGGCTATCCCGCTGGCCAGGGTTTCTGCTGCGTCCCTTCTAGGTACTCTCCTCCTCGTCCCCACCGTTCACGCCTTCGAAACCACCGGCTACTTCCGTACCGGCCTGGGTGATTCATCCGGTTCCGATTCGATGCGCTGCTTCAAGTTGCCGGGTGCCCAATCCAAGTACCGTCTGGGTAACGAATGTGAGCAATACGGCGAATTCGCCGCCAAGCAGGACGTGCTGACGCTGGACGATGGCTCCGCCGTCGGCGTCTATGGCATGGCCAGCCTGTACAACCAGTACGACCGCACCCCGACCTTCCACGGCGACAACGGCCAGATCCGTCTGCCCCAGGCCTACGCCTACTGGAACAACGTCGCTGCCCTCAACGGCGGTAACGTCTGGGCCGGCCGCCGTTATTACAAGCGTAACGACATCCACATCTCCGACTTCTTCTACTGGAACCAGAGCGCCACCGGCGGCGGTATCGAGGACGTCAACATCGGCGGCCTGAAATACAGCGTGGCCTTCTCGCGCAAGGACAACCAGAACCAGAAGGACTTCCAGAACCGCTTCGACTTCAACGTCGCCGGCTTCAACACCAACCCCAATGGTTCGTTGGAGATCGGCGTCAGCTACCTGGACAAGCCCACCAACCAGCCCAATGCCAACAGCGGCATCGCGGTGACCCTGCAGCACAAGCAGGCCAACTTCCTGGGCTGGGGCGGCGTCAACACCTTCGCCGTTCAGCGCGGCCAGGGTCCGGGCACCGCATTGGGCAGCACCGGCGATCCGACCCTGAGCAGCTCGGACGTCTCCTACCGGGTAGTGGACTTCTTCGATTGGCAGATCAGCCGCTACTGGGGCGGCCAGGTGGCCGCGGTGTATCAGAAGGACGAACGACCCAACGGCAACGACCTGCGCTGGACGTCCCTGGGTGGCCGACTGGTGTACGGCATCAGCGACCAGTTCAAGTTCTCCACCGAACTGGGCCACGACCAGGTGGAAGCGCCCGGCGGCACCCGCAAGCTGACCAAGCTGACCCTGGCACCCACTTGGTCGCCCAAGGGACCGGAGTTCAAGAGCCGGCCGGAATTCCGCCTGTTCTACACCTATGCTGTGTGGAACCGGGCGGCGCAGAACGCGGCCGACCAGTTCGATCCGGGTTCGGCGCTGTCCAGCACCGGCACCTTCGGCAACGATCTGCATGGCTCCAACGTCGGCTTCCAGATCGAGCAGTGGTGGTAGCCACTCGGCGGCGACCGGCGCCTTCCGCCGGTCGCCCTCTCTTCGTCCCATCCGAGCGTACAACAATGAAAAGAACCGTCTCCCTGTCTTCCTTCGCCGGCTGTGTGCTGGTAGCGGCCCTGAGCGTCGGCACCGCTCAGGCGGCTCCGGTTTCTGCCTGCCTCATCACCAAGACCGACACCAATCCCTTCTTCGTGAAGATGAAGGAAGGCGCCGCCGCCAAGGCCAAGGAACTGGGCATGACGCTCAAGACCTACGCCGGCAAGATCGATGGCGACAGCGAAAGTCAGGTGGCCGCCATCGAGACCTGCATCGCCGATGGGGTGAAGGGCATTCTGATCACCGCTTCGGACACCAAGGGCATCGTGCCCAACCTGCAGAAGGCCCGTGAGGCCGGCATCCTGGTGATCGCCCTGGATACGCCGCTGGACCCGGCGAGCGCCGCCGACATGACCTTCGCCACCGACAACCTGATGGCCGGCAAGCTGATCGGCGAGTGGGCGCGGGATACCCTGGGCGACAAGGCCAAGGATGCCAAAGTGGCCTTCCTCGACCTGAACGCGTCGCAGCCGTCGGTAGACGTGCTGCGTGACCAGGGCTTCATGATCGGCTTCGGCATAGATCCCAAGGACCAGACCCGCATCGGCGACGAGACCGATCCGCGCATCGTCGGCCACGACGTGACCAACGGCAACGAGGAAGGCGGCCGGGCGGCGATGGAGAACCTGCTGCAGAAAGACCCCAACATCAACGTGGTGCACACCATCAACGAACCGGCCGCCGCCGGCGCCTACGAGGCGCTCAAGGCCGTCGGCCGCGAGAAGGACGTGCTCATCGTCTCCATCGACGGCGGCTGCCCAGGCGTGCGCAACGTGGCGGACGGCGTGATCGGCGCCACCTCCCAGCAGTACCCGCTGCACATGGCGGCACTGGGCATCGATGCGGTGAAGACCTTCGCCGACACCGGCGCCAAGCCGGTCCCCACCCAGGGCAAGGATTTCGTCAACACCGGTGTCCAGCTGGTAACCGACAAGCCGGTGCCCGGCGTGCGCTCCATCGACAGCAAGACCGGTTTGAAGAAATGCTGGGGTTGATGCCCCGTCGTTCCAGCTGACCGGAACGGTCGCCCACGCCGAACGCGTTGGCGCGGACGACCGTCCCTCGGCCGTGTTCCCGCTATCAGGAGATTGCCATGAGCGATCCGATCCCGCCCTCCTCGGCCGGCCAGCCGTTCGAGCAGGTGCTCAAGCACAGTGCGACGGAGGTCGCCTCCTTCCACCGCGACGAACGCAGCGCGCTGCTCAGATTCCGTCACTTCCTGCATTCGCGCCCCTCGGCGGTCTCGCTGCTGGTGCTGCTGCTCTCCCTGGGCATCTTCGGGGCGTTGCTGGGCGGTAAGTTCTTTTCCGCCTTCGCCCTCACCCTGATCCTGCAGCAGGTGGCCATCACCGGCATCGTCGGCGCGGCCCAGACGCTGGTGGTCATCACCGCCGGCATCGACCTCTCGGTAGGCGCCATCATGGTGCTGTCCTCGGTGATCATGGGCCAGTTCACCTTCCGCTATGGCCTGCCGGTTGAGCTGTCGATCCTCTGCGGCCTGGCGGTGGGCGCCCTGTGCGGCATGGCCAACGGCTGGCTGGTGGCACGCATCAAGCTGCCGCCCTTCATCGTCACCCTGGGCATGTGGCAGATCGTGCTGGCGGCGAACTTCCTCTATTCGCGCAACGAGACCATCCGGGCCCAGGAGATCGGCGCCACGGCACCGCTGCTGCAGCTGTTCGGCGAGAATTTCCGCCTGGGCGGTGCCGTCTTCACCTACGGCGTGATCGCCCTGGTGGCGCTGGTCGCCCTGCTCTGGTACGTGCTCAACCACACCGCCTGGGGCCGTCATCTCTACGCCGTGGGCGACGACCCCGAGGCCGCGGCCCTGGCCGGGGTCAATGTGCGGCGCATGCTGATCACCGTGTACGGCCTGTCCGGCCTCATCTGCGCCTTCGCCGGCTGGGTCCTGATCGGCCGCATCGGCTCGGTCTCGCCCACCGCCGGCCAGTTCGCCAACATCGAGTCCATCACCGCCGTGGTGATCGGCGGCATCTCGCTGTTCGGCGGGCGCGGTTCGATCCTCGGCATGCTGTTCGGCGCCCTGATCGTCGGCGTCTTCGCCCTCGGCCTGCGCCTCCTGGGCACCGACGTGCAATGGACCTATCTGCTGATCGGCACGCTCATCATCGCGGCCGTGGCTATCGACCAATGGATCAGAAAGGCGGCCAGCTGATGACGACCGAACCTCTCCTCATGGCGCGTGGCCTGGTGAAGCGCTACGGCCGTGTCACCGCCCTCGACCACGCCGATTTCGACCTGCTGCCCGGCGAGATCCTCGCCGTGATCGGCGACAACGGCGCCGGCAAGTCTTCCCTGATCAAGGCCATTTCCGGTGCCCTGCGCCCGGACGAGGGCGAGATCCGTTTCGAAGGCCGGCCGATCCAGTTCGCCTCGCCCATCGACGCCCGGCGCGCCGGCATCGAGACGGTGTACCAGAACCTGGCGCTGTCACCGGCGCTGTCCATCGCCGACAACCTCTTCCTCGGTCGCGAACTGCGCAAGCCGGGGCTGCTGGGCGGACTGTTCCGCACCCTGGATCGCAAGACCATGGAACGCATCGCCCGGGAAAAGCTCTCCGAACTGGGGCTGATGACCATCCAGAACATCAACCAGGCAGTGGAGACCCTGTCCGGCGGCCAGCGCCAGGGCGTGGCGGTGGCGCGGGCGGCAGCCTTCGGCTCCAAGGTGATCATCCTCGACGAACCCACCGCGGCGCTGGGAGTGAAGGAAAGCCGCAAGGTACTGGAACTGATCCTCGACGTCCGCGCCCGCGGCATCGCCATCGTGCTGATCTCCCACAACATGCCCCATGTGTTCGAGATCGCCGACCGCATCCACATCCATCGGTTGGGCCGCCGGCTGACGGTGATCGACCCGCGCGAGCACTCCATGGCCGACGCCGTGGCGCTGATGACCGGGGCTCAGACGGTGGCGGCCTAGACCGCACGCCAGGAGCGCCATCCGGACATCGGATAGCCGCCGGTCCGGGATGGCGCGCTCCTGGGTACATGGCCGCACCCTTGGTAGGCCGCCGGCTGCCGCCCACCGCGAGCGCGTGCCATCGTGCAGGCGAGACCGGCCGTCGCGTCTCTCTGGATTGCTTTCGGAACCCAGGCATAAAACGTCTGATAGCTCGCTGAGAATCTTGATCGAGACACCTTGATGAAAGGATTCAGCCTATGAAAAAAGCTGACAAAACGCTTCAAGTCGTCGCGCCCTCCAGTCGATAAAGGGGCAATGAAAACCAACAATATCGAGAGGTCTGGCCATGCCCTTCGCTCTGTCTCTGAAACAGAAACTTTCGCTGTCCGCCACCGCCGCAGTACTGGTGGTGGGCGTCGGGTTGACGACCATCAACTTCATCGGCACCAAGGCGGCGCTCGAAGCCTCGACGGTCGAACAGCTGAAGACGGTCAGCTTCGTCTTCAACGGCGGAGTGAAGCAGTGGCTCGATGGCAAGGCCGCCGCCCTGAGCGCCCTGTCGGCAGAGACCCAGGACGCGAATCTTCCTGCCAGCCTCAACCAGGTGAAGCTGTCCGGTGGCTTCGATAACGTCTTCTATGCCCGCGACGATGGCAGCCAGGTCAATGCCAATGGCGTCCAGCTGCCGCCGGACAACAACGATCCGCGCAAATGGCTGTGGTACCAGAAGGCTCAGCAGGTGCCGGGCAAGGTGTTCTTCTCCATCCCGACCGTGGCGGCGGCGACCAAGCAGAACGTGCTGTCCCTGGGCTGGGCCCTGCAGGCGGGCGGCAAGACGGGCGCGGTGGTCGGGGCGGATGTGAGCATCCGCGACATCCTCGAGCAACTCAAGCGGGTACAGATGCCGGGCGATGGCAGCGCCGTGCTGGTCAACGGTCAGAATATCGTGCTTGGGCATGAGGACGCCGGCCTGCTGGCCAAGCCACTCACCGAACTCTATCCGATGCTCACCGAGGACACGGTCCGACGCCTGGCCCAGGCACCAGGCGAAAGCTACGTCAAGACTGACGCCGGCAAGCGCCTGTACGCCGCGCCCATGAATCGCGACGGCGAGACCCTGATCATGATCGTCGACGACGGCGTGCTCCTGGCCCCGTTGCAGCGACAGCTCTGGATCAGCATCGCCATCCTGGCCGTGGTGCTGGGCGCATCGCTGGTACTCATCAATCTGCTGTGCAGCTACCTGCTCAAGCCCTTGGGCGTGGTATCGGCGGGCCTGCAAGTGATCGCCGAGGGCCAGGGCGATCTCACCCGACGGATTTCCGTGCAGAGCACCGACGAGGTCGGCGGATTGGCGAGTCATTTCAATCAGTTCGTCGCCAGCCTGCACGGCCTGATCAGAGGCATTCGTCAGCATGCCGAGAACGTGGACGCGGAGTCGCAGAAAGTCCTGCAGCGCAGCGCCTCTTCGACCCAGGAACTCGGGCGCCTGCAGCAGGAGATCACCCTGGTGGCCACCGCCGTCACGGAGATGTCTTCCGCGACCCAGGAAATCGCCCGCAATGCCGAGCAGACGGCCAACGCCATCCGCCAGTCTTCCGAGAGCACCACCCAGGGTCTGAACCTGGTGCAGACCAGCAAGCTGTCCATCAACAGCCTGGCCCGGGAAGTGGACGATGCAACCCGGGTGATCGGTGACTTGGATCATCACTCGCAATCCATCGCCAAGGTGCTTGAAAGCATCCAGAGCATCGCCGAGCAGACCAACCTGCTCGCCCTGAACGCGGCCATCGAGGCGGCCCGGGCCGGTGAGCACGGTCGCGGCTTCGCGGTGGTCGCCGACGAGGTGCGTACGCTGTCACAGCGGACCCAGGCGTCGACACGGGAAATCAACGAGACCATCGGCGCGCTCCAGCAGATGACCCGCCAGGCGGTGCAGCGCATGGACAGCAGCAAGGACATCGCCGAACGCAGCGTGGCCGACGTGGAACGGGCCTCCAGCGCGCTGGAGGAGATCGCCCAGAGCGCCGGGGTCATTTCCGAGATGTCCCTGCAGATCGCCACCGCCGCCGAGGAACAGACCTCGGTGACCGAGGAGATCACCCGCAATGTCATCACCATCAAGGCACTCGGCGATACCCTGGCCAGCGGCGCCCAGGATTCGGAACGGCAATCGCGCTCGCTGCAGCATCACGCCGCCGATCTAAACCGCGACGTGGCGCGCTTCATTCTCTAGGGCGCCCTGGACACCCGCCTGCCATGCTGGCAGGCGGGTATCTTGCCGGTGGAGCTCGGTCGCGGCTGCTGCCGACCAGGCGACGCCCAGGGACGTGCGCATCCGGTAAGATCGGCGCTTTGCCGCGACGACCCGCCCATGTCCCAGTCCCCTCGCTCCGAATTGCTCTACGGTCCCGCAGACCGGCCGCGCCCGCTGATCGCCCTGCTCGCCGCCATCCAGCATCTGCTGGCGATCATCGTGCCCATCGTCACCCCCGGCCTGCTGATCTGCCAGGCGCTGGGCGTCGCCCCGCGCGACACCAACCTCATCGTCTCCATGTCGCTGGTGATCTCCGGCGTCGCCACCTTCGTCCAGTGCCGTCGCTTCGGCCCCTTCGGCGCCGGGCTACTGATCGTCCAGGGCACCAGCTTCAACTTCGTCGGCCCGCTGATCGCGGGCGGGGCCCTGATGGTGAAGAACGGCACCCCGGTGGAAGCCGTGATGGCCGCCATCTTCGGCGTGGTCATGGCCGGTTCCTTCGTCGAGATGGGCGTCTCGCGGGTGCTGCCCTTCGTCAAAAGACTCATCACGCCGCTGGTGACCGGCATCGTGGTGCTGATGATCGGCCTGACGCTGATCAAGGTCGGCCTGATCAGCATGGGCGGTGGCTTCACCGCCCTGGGCAACGGTACCTTCGCCAACGGCGAGAACCTGCTGCTGTCGGGCACGGTGCTGGCGACCATCGTGGTGCTCAACCGCCTCCCGCTACGCGGCCTGCGCAGCAGCGCCATCGTCGTCGCCCTGCTGCTGGGCTACGCCCTGGCCGCCTGGCTGGGTCGGCTGGACTTCACCGGCATGCGTGAAGCGGCCTGGGTGCAGATCCCCACGCCGCTGCATTTCGGCCTGGGCTTTTCCTGGTCGCTGTTCGTGCCGCTGCTGGTGATCTACCTGGTGACCTCCCTGGAGGCCATCGGCGACATCACCGCGACCAGCAAGGTCTCCCGCGAACCGGTGGAAGGCCCGCTGTGGATGCAGCGGATCAAGGGCGGGGTGCTGGTCAACGGCGCCAATTCGCTGCTGGCTGGGCTGTTCAATACCTTTCCCAGCTCGGTGTTCGCGCAGAACAACCGGGTGATCCAGCTGACTGGCATCGCCAGCCGCCACGTCGGCCTGTGGATCGCCGTCATTCTGGTGCTGCTGGGGCTGTTCCCGGCAGTGGCCGGGGTCATCCAGGCGGTGCCCGAGCCCGTGCTCGGTGGCGCGGCCATGGTGATGTTCGGCGCGGTGGCCGCTTCGGGCATCAATATCCTCGCCGGGGTCGAGCTGGATCGCCGCGCGTTGCTGATCATCGCGGTGTCCCTGGCCCTGGGCCTGGGCATCTCCCAGGTGCCGGAATTCCTCGCCCACCTGCCGGCCGGTCTGCGCGCCGTGCTGGAATCGGGCGTGGCCACCGGCGGTCTCTGCGCGCTGCTGCTGAACTGGTTCCTCCCGGAAGCCGCCAAAGCCGCTGACTAGACGAACTTTTTCATCCCGGCGCTGAAGTTCCAAAAAGAGGTGCCGATAGCTTGGGCAAGTCACCTGTGGACTCGCCCACGCGCGTCGTTTCGCGCACCGGCGCGCCACCCAGCAGAGCGCCCATGATCAGCCCGGATGTTCCTGTCGTTAAGGTCCCGCTGCGCGAATATGCGGCCCTGGCGCGCGCCATGGGCGCCACGGTCTTCGCGCAGAACCTTGAGAAGCAGCCCGGTGAACTGGTGGGTTGGCGCTTTCCCAAGGGCTGCTTCGTACAGAAGGCGCATTTCCAGCGGCTGCTGGGACGCCAGCCGGACACCCTCTAGGCGCCGGCTTCCAGCTCTGCCAGCGCCCGCTGCGCCGCGGCCAATTCGGTCTCGTTGAAGACAGAGACCCCAGCGCGCTTCAAGGCCGCCGCCGTGACCCCCTCGCCCGCGACCCGGATACCGCTGAAGCTGCCATCGTAGTTTTCCAGGTTGCCGCAGGACGGACTGCGCGCCTTGAGTACCGCCAGGCGGATGCCGTGACGAGCGATCAGTTCGAGGGCGGCTTCGGCACCGGCGACGAAGGCGGCGGTCACGTCCGCGCCGCTGTCGGTCATGACCGGCCGCTGGCCATCCAGCACCTCCCCACCCTGGCCGCCGGGGATCTCCGCCGGCGGGCGCGGCGTGGACAGGCCACCCGCCACTTCCGGGCAGAGGGGTACGATGCGGCCTTCGGCCTGCCAGACACCCAACAGATCGAAGGGGCCGTGGGCGCCGCCGTCGTAGCGCACCCGGTGCCCCAGCAGGCAGCGACTCACCAGAATCTTTTCCATGCGTCCTCCACGAGCAGACGCCAGTGTACGCCTCAGCCCTGCAGCGGGTTGTCGCCACGTCGGCGGAACCAGCCGGTGAGCGACAGTCGCTCGCGGGTGGCGGGCAGCACCTCATGGGGCAGTTGGCCGGACAGGAAGCACACCAGGCTGCCGCCCAGGGGTAGCACGTCCTGGTGACGCTGCGCGTCCAGGTAAAGACGCAGCTCGCCGCCCTGCTCCGGCAACCAGGCGTCGTTGAGATAGAGCACCAGGGAGACCATGCGCCGGTCATCGTCGCGGAAGCGATCCAGATGGCGGGCATAGAAGGCGCCGGGTGGATAGAGGGCGAAATGGCTCTCATAGTCCTCGAGACCGAGGAACAGGGTGCGGTTGAACGCCTCGCGCAGGGTGTCCATGAATTGCAGATAGCGCTGCACGCCCGGATGGGCGTCGTCCGGCTCCAGCCAGGCGATGTGGTCGCCACGCACCCCTTCGCGAATCAGCGGACTCTCGCCGCGGCCGATGCCGGCGCGTTCCAGTTCGCCCCGGGCGTGGCGCAGCCGGCATTCGGCCGCAAGCTCAGCGGTCAACTCCAGGGGCAGGAAGATGCTCTGCCGTGACCAGCCATGCTCGGCGAGATCGTCGACGATACGTTGCAGCAGGGGATGCTCGGGGTGCAGCGCCATCGGGAAAACCGTGCGGGACCGGACACAGCCGGCGGGAAGGAGAGTGTAAGAGAAGTCCGCCGCTCCTGCGCGCCTGCCAGGACCAGGCGACGAATGCCCGGGACGAGCGCCTCGACAGTCAGCCTGGGGTTGCCGACAATGGCGGACTTTCCGGCTCTGCGCCGCTGTTCGAGGTGTCCATGCGCGTTCTGTTCGCTTCCCTGCTTTTCGCCGTCGCCCTGCCGACCTTCGCCGACGATGCGGTCAGTCTCTACCAGGCCGCGGGCTGGCCCGAGCAGCGCGGACACTTCCGCGACGCCCTGCAGGCCGCCCAGCAACGCTACCAGAACAGCCTGCCGCCGGCGCTCTACCAGAGCCTGGTGGACAACAGCAACAAACGCTACACCGCCGCGGCCATCGACCAGCGCGCCCTCGCCGCCCTGCGGCAGAACCTGCCGGCGGAAGGGCCCGCCCTGCAGTTCTTCCAGTCGCCGGTGGGCCAGAAGGTGGTCGCGGCGGAAATCGCCGCCACCCGCAGCGACCAACTGGCAAAGAACGCCAACGGCGTCCCCCAGATGCAGGCCAGCCCGGCGCGCCGGGCCCTGGCCAAGCGCCTGGCCACTGCCCTGCCAGTGCGTGAGGCCGGCGCCGAGGTGAGCGTGGCCCTGGCGGGCCTCGCGGCCGACAGCCTGAGTTCGATGCTGCCGGGCCTGCTGGGCCAGCAGCAGTCCGGCGGGATGATTGAGCAGCAGCGCCAGAGATTCATCCAGCAGATGAACGCCGGTGACCTGGAAAATACCCTGCTCTATGTCTATCGCACCCTGAACGACAACGAACTCGGCCAGTTCGCCGACTTCGCCAGTTCGCCCGACGGCACGACCTACTACCGGGCGGCGGTGGCCGCCCTGCGCGCCGGCCTGGGTGGCGGCGGCCAGTAGGACGGCTCAGGCGAGGCGCTCGTCCAGCCAGCGGAAGTAACGCCGGCGCAGCGCCTCGGTCTCGTTGACCAGGTGGTGCCGTGCCTCGGGCAGGCGCAGCACCTCGGGCCGGGCGAACTTGGTCTCCAGCACCCCCAGGTTGTGGCGCCAATCGACGGTGAAGTCCTGCTCGCCCTGGATCACCAGGGGCGTGCGGGTGCTGGGGGACGCCGCCTCCAGTTGGGGAATCCAGCGCGCCAGGGCGCCGACCCACTGGGCGGGCAGCTCCCGGGGTTGCAAGCTATCCTGTTGCAGAAACTCGAGAAAGGCCGGATCGCCGGAATTCACCGAGAAACGCCGCGGCAGGGCCCGCACGAAGGGTTTGACCAGGCGATAGGTCCACAGCCCCTGCCGCCAGGCATGGGGGCGTACCAGGGGCGCCAGCAGAACCGTCTCCCCCACTTCCGGCGCCGGCTCTCCCCGTAGCAGATAGTCCAGCAGGATGGCGCCGCCGGTGCTCTGGCCGAGCAGATGCCAGGGCCGCGGCAGGTCCAGGCGACGCGCCTCGGCGATCAGCGCCGCCAAGGCGCTCTGGTATTCGGCGAAGTCATTGATGCTGGCGCGCGCCCCGCTCGACAGCCCATGTCCGGGCAGGTCGCAGGCCAGTACCGCCAATTGGCGCGACAGTGCCCAGTCCACCACGTGGCCATAGAGCCCCATGTGATCGTAGTAGCCGTGCAGCAGCAGCACGCTGCCCCGCGGCGCGGACGGCCACCAGCCCTGCACCGCGAGCTGGTAGTCGCCCGCGGCCAGGCTGCCCAGGGCCACCGTCACCTCCGGTCGCACCAGGCTGTCGGTGAGCCGGTAGTAGCGGCGGTAGCCCTGGTGCTCGGCATCGGGCGGCAGATCGAAGCGCAACGGCACCAACGCCTGGCGCAGCCGGTCTAGATCGAAGGAAGCGGTCATCGCAGCGGATCGTTCAGGCAAGGGCCGACCATGATCGGTGGCCGGGACGGGCGACGACAAGCCCCGGCGACAACCATTACCAATTGTTTCATTAATCGTAAGACAGTTGCCCGCAATGATGACTGAATATTTCACTGCCTAGGCAGTATTCTGGAACCGCTTGATTGCCTGGGCAGATACTGCAATGTCACATTTCGACCGTAGCAACTTTCCCCTGCGCTACTCCGTAGGCCATCTCATCCACCTGGCGAACCAGTACAAGGATCGCCTGCTGGACAGTCACCTCGCGCCGTACGACATCACCGCCGCCCAGTTCAAGGTGTTGCTGCTACTCGCCCGCGACCTGACCGATACCCCGGCCGAACTCAGTCGCTGCCTGTCCCTCGACAGCGGCGCCATGACCCGCATGCTCGATCGCCTCGAAGCCAAGGACCTGCTGCGCCGGGTGCGCAGCCTGAGCGATCGCCGCCAGGTACGCCTGGAGCTGACCGACCAGGGCAAGGCGCTGAGCAGCGAACTCATGCAGATCGGCGTGGATGCCCTCAATGACCTCACCCAATGCCTGGACCGCCAGGAGCTGGATGAACTGGAACGCCTGCTGCACCGGCTGCTCGGCCCCTCCGGCCTGTTGCCCGAGCCCACTGGAGACCTCTGACCCATGACCTTCCGCCTGCCGTTGACCGCCCTCTGCACCGCCCTGCTGCTGGCAGGCTGCGTGTCGTCCGCGGGTCTGAATCCCCAGGGGCACGCCGTGGACCCGGCGACCCTCAAGGGTGAGGCCACCTTCGCCAGCGACCGTCTCTCGCCTGCCCAGTGGCCGAGCGCCGACTGGTGGACCCGGCTCGGCGATCCGCAACTGGACAACCTGATTCGCGAGGCCTTGCGCGACAGTCCGTCGCTGCAGGAAGCCGACGCCCGCAGCCGCCAGGCCGATGCCGCGGTGCTGGCCGCCGATGCCGATCGCTATCCGCAACTCGACGCCAATGCCGGAGTGACCCGCTCGCGCCTGGCGCGGCCGGACGATCCCGCGGGCCAGGGCGACCGCTATAGCACCCTGCGCCAGCTGGACCTCAGCGGCAGCTATAGCTTCGATCTCTGGGGTGGCCAGCGCGCCGCCTGGGAAGCGGCCCTCGGCCGGGCTCGCGCCGGCGAAGTGGATCGCCAGGCCGCCCGCCTGACCCTGGCCGCCAACGTCAGCCGCGCCTACAACCAGCTCGGCCTCGCCTATGCCAACCTGGACGTGGCCCAGCAGGACCTGGACCGCACCCGCGGCATGCTCGACCTGGCCCAGCGCCGGGTGGACGCCGGCCTCGACAGCGACTACCAGCTGCAGCAAACCCAGAGTCTGGAAGCCAGCGCGGCGTCTTCGCACACGGCCGCCGAGCAGCAGGTGCGCAGTGCCCAGATCCGTCTCGCCGTGCTGCTGGGCAAGGGACCCGATCGCGGCGCCGAAATCCCGCGACCCAGGCTGATCGCCCCCACCGCGGTGAGTCTGCCGGCACAGCTGCCCGCCGAACTGGTCGGGCGCCGTCCGGATCTGATCGCCGCCCGCTGGCGCGTGGAGGCCGCGAGCAAGGACATCGCCGCGAGCAAGACCAACTTCTATCCCAACCTGAACCTGACGGTGGCCGCCGGCAGCAAGGCCATCCTCGGCGATGCCTTGTTCGGCGCCCCGGCGCGCTTCTTCAACGTCGGTCCGGCGCTGTCGCTGCCGATCTTCGACGGCGGTCGCCGCCGCGCCGATCTCGCCAGTCGGGATGCCGACTACGACCTGGCCGTGGCCCAGTACAACCAGACCCTGGTGCAGGCACTGGGTGACATCGCCGATGCCATCACCCGCCAGCGCTCGTTGGACCAGCAGCTGGTCGACCAGCAGCGGGCAAGGGACATCGCCAAGAGCTCCTTCGACATCGCCATGCAGCGCTATGGCGCCGGCATCGGCAACTACCTCGACGCCCTGACCGTCGAGCAGCAATTGCTGCAGGCCGACCGCCAGCTCGCCAGCCTCCAGGCCGACCGCATCGACAGCGGTGTGCTGCTGATGCAGGCCCTGGGTGGCGGCTTCCAACCGTCCACACTGCCGCCGGCGCCCACCGCCGCGGCCACTCACTGATACCGAGGTCGCGATCATGGCCGATTCTGCCGCAACCCCCCAAGACAATGCCCAGGAGCAGAAGCCGCAGCGCTCCGGCAAACGCAAACTCTTCCTGCTGCTGCTACTGCTGTTGGTGATCCTGGCTGGCGTGGGCGTCTACTGCTACCACCTGTTCTATGGCCGCTTCCACGCCAGCACCGACGACGCCTACGTCAATGGCAACCTGGTGCAGATCACGCCCCAGGTCACCGGCACCGTGACCCGCATCGCCGTGGACGATGGCGACTATGTCAAACAGGGCCAGATGCTGGTGGAGTTCGATCCCAGCGATACGGCGGTCGCCCAGCAGAGCGCCGAGGCCAACCTGGCCAAGACCGTACGCCAGGTGCGCGGCCTGTACAGCAACGTCGACAGCTACAAGGCCCAGGTCGCCGCCCGCCGCGTCGAGGTGGACCGTGCCCGCGCCGACTACGCCCGGCGCCAGCAACTGGCCAAGGGTGGCGCCATCTCCAAGGAAGAGCTGGCCCACGCCCGGGACACCCTGGTAGCGGCGCAGAGCTCCCTGACCTCCGCCCAGCAGCAACTGGACACCAACCAGGCACTGGTGGACGACACCGAGATCGCCTCGCACCCGGACGTCAAGGCCGCCGCCGCCCAGCTGCGCCAGGCCTATCTCAACCACGCCCGCAGCACCCTGGTGGCGCCGGTCAGTGGCTACGTCGCCAAGCGTTCCGTGCAGGTGGGCAGTCGCGTGCAGCCCGGCGCGGCGCTGATGGCCGTGGTCCCCCTGGACCAGATCTGGATCGACGCCAACTTCAAGGAAACCCAGCTCGCCGAAATGCGCATCGGCCAGCCGGTGGAAATCCACTCCGACCTCTATGGCGACGACGTGCGCTATCGCGGCACCGTGGAGAGCCTGGGCGTGGGCACCGGTAGCGCCTTCTCGCTGCTGCCGGCACAGAACGCCACCGGCAACTGGATCAAGATCGTCCAACGCTTGCCGGTGCGGATCCACCTGGAGGCAGACAACCTGGACAAGCATCCGCTGCGCATCGGCCTGTCGACCATCGTCGATGTCGACCTGCATGACCAGGACGGCGCTCGCCTGCCCACCACCACCCCGCAGCAGCCGCGCTACAGCACCGACGTCTACGATCACCAACTGGCCGATGCCGACCAGCTGATCCAGCAGATCATCCACGTCAACGGTCCGGCGGCGCGTGCTGCCGGCGTCGCCAAGCGCTGAAGTCCTGGAGGCTCGTCGGCGAGCCTCCCCGCCCACCCTTCTGGTAACCCGTCATGAGCGATAACGCCTTTCGCCCGGCGAGCCTGGTGCTCGCCACGGTGGGCCTGTCCCTGGCCACCTTCATGCAGGTGCTCGACACCACCATCGCCAACGTCGCCCTGACCACCATTTCCGGCAACCTCGGGGTGAGCTCGGAACAGGGTACCTGGGTCATCACCGCCTTCGCCGTGAGCAACGCCATCGCCCTGCCGCTGACCGGCTGGATGGCGCGGCGCTTCGGCGAGGTGAAGCTGTTCATGGCCGCCGTGGTGCTGTTCGTCATCACCTCCTTCCTCTGCGGCATCGCCACCTCCATGCCCGAGCTGGTGATCTTCCGCGCCATGCAGGGCTTCGTCGCCGGTCCGCTCTACCCCATGGCCCAGACCCTGCTATTGGCGATCTTTCCCGCCGCCAAGCGCGGTATGGCCCTGGCGCTGCTGGCCATGGTGACGGTGGTGGCGCCCATCATCGGGCCCATCGCCGGGGGCTGGATCACTGACAACTACAGCTGGCCCTGGATCTTCTTCATCAACATTCCCATCGGCATCTTCGCCACCTTGGTGGTCTGGAGCCAACTGGGCAAGAAGCCGGAAAAACTGGTGAGCCAGCCCATCGACTACGTCGGGTTGATCCTGCTGGTGATCGGCGTTGGCGTGCTGCAGGTGGTGCTGGACAAGGGCAACGACCTGGATTGGTTCGAATCCAACCTGATCTGCCTGGGCGCCGCCCTCTCCGCCGTGGCCCTGACCGCCCTGGTGATCTGGGAGTTGACCGACAAGCACCCCATCGTCAACCTGCGGCTGTTCCGCTATCGCAACTTCAGCTTCGGCACCCTGGCGCTGGTGCTGGGCTATTCGGGCTTCTTCGGTATCAACCTGCTGCTGCCCCAATGGCTGCAGACCCAGCTCGGCTATACCCCGGTATGGGCAGGCCTGGCCGCGGCGCCCATCGGCATCCTGCCGGTGATCCTCTCACCGCTGGTGGGCAAGTTCGCGCACAAGACCGACCTACGGCTGCTGGCCGGCGGCTCCTTCCTGGTGATCGGGGCGTCGTGCTTCATGCGCGCCACCTTCAACAACGAGGTGGACTATCGCCACATCGCCGAGGTGCAGACCTTCATGGGCCTGGGCGTGGCGCTGTTCTTCATGCCCACCACCAGCATCCTGCTGTCCAGCCTCAAGCCATCGGAACTGGCGGACGGCGGCGGCCTGGCCACCTTCCTGCGGGTCCTGGGCGGCAGCTTCGCCTCCTCCCTGACCACCTGGCTGTGGCAGCGCCGCGCCATCCACCACCATGCCCAGCTGACCGAGGACGTGACCGTCTACAGCCCGGCTACCCAGCACTACCTGGACGCCCTCGGCGGGCCGTCGCAACAGGCCTATGCCCAGCTGGACAAGGTGGTGGAGAGCCAGGCCTACATGCTCTCCACGGTGGATTACTTCACCCTGCTCGGCTGGATCTTCATGGGGCTGTTCCTGATCATCTGGCTGGCCAAACCGCCCTTCGCGGCCAAGCCGGGAGCAGGTGGCGGAGATCATTGATCAGGGGGCGGCATGCTGCGTTTGCAGGTAGTCGGCGATGTCGCGCAGGTCCTCGGCGTCGCCGATGCCCCAGAATCTCATCTTGGTGCCCGGCACCTTCGCCTCGGGATCCCGAAGAAAGGCCGCCAGGGCCTCGCGATCCCAGGCGAAACCGGCCTGGCGCATGGCTTCGGAATAGTTGTAGCCGGTCAGGCCACCCGCCTGGCGGCCGAAGAGGTCGTTGAGCTGAGGACCGAAGCCAGACTGGGCACCCGGCCCGACGGAATGGCAGTTGTGGCAACGCCGCAGGAAGAGGTTGCGGCCGTTGTCGGCATCGGCCCAGGCCGCTTCCCTGCCCAGCAGCATCAGCAGGACCACCCCGGCCAGGGTCTTCACCGCTGGCATTTCCGGCAGTAGACGCTGGCCCGCTGGCCGAGGCGGATCTCCTGCAGGCCGGTGCCGCAGAGCTTGCAGAATTCGCCCTTACGCCCGTAGACGAACAGCTCCTGCTTGAAATACCCCGGCGCGCCGTCGCCGCCGATGAAGTCGCGCAGGGTGGTGCCACCGCTTTCGATGGAGCGCGCCAGCACCTTCTTGATCTCTTCCGCCAGGCGATCGTAGCGTGCCCGGGAAATGCTGCCAGCAGCGCGGCGAGGATCGATACCGGCGGCGAACAGCGCTTCGGCGGCGTAGATGTTGCCCACCCCCACCACCACGGCATTGTCCATGATGAAGGGCTTGACCGCCATGCTGCGCCCGCGCGACAGCTCGAACAGCCGACCGCCGTCGAAGGCCGCGGTCAGCGGCTCGGGCCCCAGCTTGCTGAGCAGCACATGGGCGTGGGGGTCCTGGGTCCAGAGCAGCGCACCGAAGCGGCGCGGATCGGTGTAGCGCAGCGACAGGCCGGACTCCAGCTCGATGTCGACGTGCTCGTGCTTGGCCGGCGGCTGGTCGGCGGGAACCAGGCGCAGGCTGCCGGACATGCCCAGGTGACCGATCAGGGTGCCGCTCTCGGCACGGATCAGCAGGTACTTGGCACGGCGTTCCACGGCCTCGATGCGCTGGCCGGACAGGCGCACGTCGAGATCCTCGGGCACCGGCCAGCGCAGCCGGGCATCGCGGACGATGACCCGGCGCACGCGCTGACCGACGACATGGGGCTCGATGCCGCGGCGGGTGGTTTCGACTTCAGGTAATTCGGGCATGGGGATCCAGGAGGGTTATTCCAGAGATTTGGCTTAAAAGGCGCCGAGCGAAGGTCAGGCAAGGCGCAACGACCAACGGGAGTAACAGCCGAAGGCTGGCCCGAAGGGTGAGCGCCAGCGAATCAAAACAGCGAGGAAGCGGACCGGGCTCGCGCACGAGTTTACAAAGGGTAAATGAGCATTCCGAGCTGGTTTTCAACGCCGCATGGCCGAGCGCAGGCCCTTTTAACCAAATCTAGTAATTGATCCGACCGCTGCCCATCTCAAGGATCGTCTCCTTGACCGACTCGAAGTCGTACTCGGACAACCCGACGTGATCCAGCACCCGCGGGGCGATGGCCTGCCACTCGCGATCCTCGTCCTGGCTGCCCAGGGCTCGATAGCAGCCGCAGACGTGCTCGGCCATCTTCAGCAGGGCCAGCAGATTCTTGATCTGGATGTCGGTGGTCGACTCCTCGTCGAACACCGACTGGGCATTGTGGTGGTTGGCGATCGCCTGGCCAACGTGTTCCGGCAGGCGCCAGGAGCGCGAGATGAAGTAGCCCACCACGGCATGGTTGGTGTTGAACAGGCGGTTCTCCACGTCCACCACCCGCACCTGCTCGTTGACGCTGGCGTAGGCCTCTTCCAGCACCGCCATGTAGTTGGGGAAGCGCTTGAGCATCAGCGGGATGCCGCAGTTGTGGAACAGCCCCAGGGCATAGGCCTCGTCAGGGGTCGGATAACCGGTCTTCTTGGCCAGGCTCAGGCAGGTCTCGGCCACGTCCTGGGCGGTATCCCAGAAGCGGTTGAGGATGACGATGGTCTCGTCGGTGAGTTCGCCCTTGATCGACTGGGCGTTGATCAGATTGATGACCGACTGGCTGCCCAGCAGATTGACCGCACGCTGGATGGAGGTGATGCGGTTGCTCAGGCCGAAGTACGGCGAGTTGACCAGCTTGAGCAGGGCGCCCGACAGCCCCGGGTCCTGCCCGATCAGACGGGCGATGACCTTGAGATCGGGGTTCGGCATGATCTGCTCGAGTTGCAGGTCCACCATGATCTGCGGTTGCGGCGGGATGCTGATGCCTTGCAGAGCCTGGCGGATCTGCTCCTCGGTCAGTTGGGGGGAGGCTTGGGACATGGGGACTACTCTGCGATGGATGTCGCAAATTTACCCCGCGGCACGGCCGGATGCCATCGGGCGCGACGAAGGAACTTCGTCTGGCCTGCCGTGGCCGGAATGAAGGGCGCCGGCAAAAGGCCAGCCCCTACCGAATTCCGACCCGAGGTATCCACAACCATGGCTACATCCCTGAACGGCAAGAAGATCGCCATCCTGGTCACCGACGGCTTCGAACAGGCCGAACTCACCGGCCCCAAGCAGGCCCTGGAACAGGCAGGTGCCCAGACCCACATCATTTCCGCCGAATCCGGCCAGGTGCAGGGCTGGAACCATACCGATCCGGCCGACTCCTTTGCGGTCGACCTGACCTTCGACGCAGCCAATGCCGGTGACTACGATGCCGTGCTGCTGCCCGGTGGCGTGGTCAACGCCGACACCATCCGCACCGATGCCAAGGCCCAGCAGTTGACCAAGCAGATCGCCGACGCCGGCAAACCGGTTGCCGTCATCTGCCACGGCGCCTGGCTGCTGATCTCCGCTGGCCTGGTGCAGGGCAAGACCCTGACCAGTTGGCCATCGCTGACCGACGACCTGAAGAATGCCGGTGCCACCTGGCAGGATCGCGAGGTCATCGTCGACGGGACGCTGGTCAGCAGCCGCAAGCCAGACGACATCCCGGCCTTCAATCGCGAATTCATCAAGCTGCTGGCGGGCTGATGCTGAAGAATGGCACTTTGATCTCATAAGACTGAACTCGTGGCAAAGTGCCAAGTCTTATCGAGTGCCCCCAAAGCACTTTTAGCCCGCCCTGCCCGGCGGGCTTTCTTTTGCCCGGCGTTTGGATTCAGGCCTGAAAGTCACCCTGCAAGTCCACCAGGTGACGCTCGATGTCGGCCAGGCGCTGGCCCTGGTCGTTCATGCCCAGCCAGGCCAGCTTGAGGCGCGCCTCGAAGGGCAGCAGATAGGCCAGCTGGCAGCCCAGGGCTTGGCGGTCGGCGACCTCCCCGCCCATGCCCAGGCCGGCCACCATGGGATGCTCGGCCAGGGCGACCAGCAGCGCCAGCAGATCGCCATCGGCATCGCGCAGGGGCTGAGGGGCCGCCTCGGGTAGCCACTCCACCTCGCCCACGACCAGATGATCGACCTGCTCCTCCTGGCTCAGCAGGCGAAAGCGACGCCCGCCCTCGACACGGATGCCGAGCAGGCCGTTGCTCTGCTGCTGCCAGTCACGGATCAAGGCCTCGCAACCGTAGGTACCCAGCCGATCGGGCGCCGCGCCGGTCTCGCGGCCTTCGAGGATGGTCACCACGCCGAAGCCGGTACCCTGCTTGAGGCAGCGACCGAGCATGTCCAGGTAACGGGCCTCGAACAGCTGCAGATCGAGACGGCAGCCGGGAAACAGCGTGGTATTCAGCGGAAACAGGGGGAGCGACATGGAACCTCCGAGGACAGCTGGTCCTGCTGGATGGATCGTCGAACGCCACGAGCATTCCCCACGCGGCGACGCGCGGGGAATGCCGGGTCAGAAGCGGTAGACCTCGGCGCCGGTACGAATGGGCACCACGGCCGGCAGGGTCGGCTTGGCCTGGGCCTCTTCCACGAGTTTCTTCGGCTCCTTGCGGGCCGTCTCGCTGTCACGCCTGCTGCGCTGGGCCACCTTGGTGAGATCGGTGGCCAGCCGCGCCGCCAGCTGCTGCAGCAGATCACCCTGGGCGCGTACCTGGGCCGCGCGATCACCGGCATGGCGGGCCTGCAGATGGACAACCTGGGTATCCAGCAGCTTGCCCTGGGCATCGCGCAACTGCCAGCCGGCATCCAGCACGGCCGCTGCGCGGTCGCCCGCATCGAGGCGGGTGACGTTGAGTTCCAGCCGGTACTGCGGCTCGAAGCCTTCCGGCGGTTCGCCCACCACTACCCGGCCGCTGTTCAGGCGACTGGCGAGTTGGCGTTGCAGCAACTGGCGCATGTTGGCATTGAGCGGACCGGCCCAGTGATCGCGAGTGGTCGCCAGGCTGCCATCGGGCTGACGCTCCAGCAGCACGTCACGCTGCAGGTAGTCGGCCAGTTGCAGGCTTTCGATCCATACCGCGACACCCCTATCCTTGCTGGCAGGCGCTCGAACGTTGCCGCCATCGAGCTGGTAGTAATGAGTGGGGCCGAGGCTGGCGCAACCACCCAGGCCAGCCAGCACAGCCACCAACGCCAACCTGGCGAGACGCATCCGTTTCATCGAAGATCGCTCTCGACGGGCCCAGTGGCCCTGCGAGTCCTGGTCGAAAAAATCGGGCCTATGCTAGCGGTTGACCGCAGGCGGCTCAAGTTTCCACCTGTAGCGAGTCCACCCGTTGGAAGCCACGCGGCAGCTTGTTGCCGCGCCGGCCCCGCTCGGCCCGATAGTGTTCCAGGTCGCTGCCCTTGAGGGTGTAGGGCCGTTTGCCCGCCTGCAAGGTGAGGGACGCCCCGGCCGGTACCACGGCTAGGTCGACCACGTATTCCTCGCGCTTGGCGACTCGTTCGCCGGGGATGGAGATCAGCTTGTTGCCCTTGCCCTTGGCCAGTTGCGGCAGCTCGCTGATGGCGAACACCAGCAGGCGGCCTTCGTTGGTGACCACTGCGATGGAAGTGTCTTCCAGGGAGGCCACCGGCTTGGGTGGCAACACCTTGGCGCCATTAGGCAGGCTGATCAGTGCCTTGCCGGCCTTGTTCTTGGCCTGCAGGTCTTCGCCCTTGACCACGAAGCCATAGCCGGCATCAGAGGCGAGCACATAGAGGCCGGTGTCGTCGGGCAGCAGCAGGCATTCGAAACTGGCGCCCGGCGGTGGCGTCAGGCGTCCGGTCAGGGGCTCGCCCTGCCCCCGCGCCGAGGGCAGCGAATGCGCGGCTACGGAATAGCTGCGCCCAGTGGAGTCGATGAACACCGCGAACTGATTGGAGCGCCCCAGGGCCGCCACCTTGAAACCGTCTCCGGCCTTGTAGGACAGCCCGGTCGGGTCGACGTCGTGACCCTTGGCCTGGCGCACCCAGCCCTTCTCGGAGAGCACCACGGTGACCGGCTCGGTAGGCATCAGCTCGGTTTCGGACAGCGCCTTGGCCTCGGCGCGCTCGACGATGGGCGAGCGACGTTCGTCGCCATAGGTCTCGGCGTCCTTGAGCAGTTCGTCACGGACCAGGCCGCGCAGCTTCTTGTCGCTGCCCAGCAGGGTCTGCAGGCGCTTCTGCTCCTTGAGCAACTCGGCCTGCTCGCCGCGGATCTTCATCTCCTCCAGCCGCGCCAGTTGCCGCAGCCGGGTTTCGAGGATGTAGTCGGCCTGTTCCTCGGAGAGCTCGAAGCGGGCCATCAACGCCTGCTTGGGATGCTCTTCGGTACGGATGATGTGGATCACCTCGTCGAGGTTGAGGAAGGCGACCAGCAAGCCGTCCAACAGGTGCAGGCGGCGCTCGACCTTGTCCAGGCGGAATTGCAGGCGGCGGCGCACCGTGCCGATACGGTAGATCAGCCACTCCTGGAGAATCTGCCTGAGGTCCTTGACCTGGGGCTTGCCATCCAGGCCGATGACATTGAGGTTGACCCGGTAGCTGGACTCGAGATCGGTGGTGGCGAACAGGTGCTGCATCAACTCGTCGGCATCGATGCGGTTGGAACGCGGCACGATGACGATGCGGGTCGGATTCTCGTGGTCCGACTCGTCGCGCAGGTCGGCCACCATGGGCAGCTTCTTGGCCTGCATCTGGGCGGCGATCTGCTCCAGCACCTTGGAACCTGAGACCTGGTGCGGCAGCGCGGTGATGACCACGTCGCCGTCTTCGCGGCGGTAGACGGCGCGCATGCGCACCGAGCCGCGGCCGGTCTCGTAGATCTTACGGAGGTCGGCGCGCGGCGTGATGATCTCGGCTTCGGTGGGGAAGTCCGGCCCGGGCACGTGTTCGAGCAGTTCCGGCACTCCGGCGATGGGATCGTCCAGCAGGCGAATGCAGGCGGCCGCCACCTCGCGCAGGTTGTGCGGCGGAATGTCGGTGGCCATGCCCACGGCGATGCCGGTGGTGCCGTTGAGCAACAGGTTGGGCAGCCGCGCCGGCAGCACCGCCGGCTCGTTCAGCGTGCCGTCGAAGTTGGGCACCCAGTCCACCGTGCCCTGCCCCAGTTCGTTGAGCAGCACCTCGGAATAGCGCGACAACCGCGCCTCGGTGTACCTCATGGCGGCGAAGGACTTGGGATCGTCCGGCGCCCCCCAGTTGCCCTGGCCGTCTACCAGCGGATAGCGGTAGGAGAACGGCTGGGCCATGAGCACCATGGCTTCGTAGCAGGCAGAGTCGCCGTGGGGGTGGTACTTGCCGAGCACGTCACCCACGGTACGGGCGGATTTCTTGTGCTTGGCGTCGGCGTCCAGGCCCAGCTCGCTCATGGCGTAGACGATGCGACGCTGTACCGGCTTGAGACCGTCGCCGATGTGCGGCAGGGCACGGTCCATGATGACGTACATGGAGTAATCCAGATACGCCTTCTCGGTGAAGTCGGCCAGCGAACGGCGTTCGACGCCATCCAGGCTCAGGTCGAGGGGTGCACTCATGGGAATCCTTTGGTGTTACGTCTTTGATCGGGGGCCCGGTCCATCGCGGTCATGGACCGCTCCTACAGGGGCTCGATACACCTGTAGGAGCGACCCATGGCCGCGATAGGCGCAGCCAACCTATTTAGATCAGCACTTCGGCGCGGTCGCCCTTGGACTCCAGCCAGCTCTTGCGATCGCCGGATCTCTTCTTGGCCAGCAGCATGTCCATCATCTCGAGGGTAGCGGGCACGTCGTCGAGGGTCAGTTGCACCAGGCGCCGGGTGTTGGGGTCCATGGTGGTCTCGCGCAACTGCAGCGGGTTCATCTCGCCGAGGCCCTTGAAGCGGGTCACCTGCGGCTTGCCGCGCTTCTTCTCCGCCGCCAGTCGATCGAGGATGCCATCCCGCTCGGCTGGATCGAGTGCGTAGTAGACCTCCTTGCCGAGGTCGATGCGGTACAGCGGCGGCATGGCCACGTAGACGTGACCGGCATCCACCAGCGGGCGGAAATGCTGCACGAACAGGGCGCACAGCAGGGTGGCGATGTGCAGGCCGTCGGAGTCGGCATCGGCGAGGATGCAGATCTTGCCGTATCTCAGGCCGCTGAGGTCGGCGCTGCCCGGATCGATGCCGATGGCCACAGCGATGTCGTGCACCTCCTGGCTGCCCAGCACCTCGCTGCCGTCCACCTCCCAGGTGTTCAGGATCTTGCCGCGCAACGGCATGATGGCCTGGAATTCCTTGCTGCGCGCCTGCTTGGCGCTGCCGCCGGCGGAGTCGCCCTCCACCAGGAACAGCTCGGATCGCATCGGGTCCTGGCCGGCGCAATCGGCCAGCTTGCCGGGCAGCGCCGGGCCTTGGGTGATCTTCTTGCGCTCGACCTTCTTGCCCGCCTTGAGGCGGCGGCCGGCGTTGTTGATGGCCAGTTCGGCGATCTGCTGGCCCAGCTCGGGATGGGCGTTGAGCCAGAGGCTGAAGGCGTCCTTGACCACCCCGGCGACGAAGGCGGCGGCCTCGCGGGAGGACAGGCGCTCCTTGGTCTGGCCGGAGAACTGCGGCTCCTGCATCTTCATCGAGAGAACGAAGGCGATGCGCTCCCAGACATCTTCCGGCGCCAGCTTGAGACCACGCGGCAAGAGGTTACGGAATTCGCAGAATTCGCGAATGGCATCCAGCAGGCCCTGGCGCAGGCCGTTGACGTGGGTGCCGCCCTGGGCGGTGGGAATCAGGTTGACGTAGCTTTCCTGTACCGACTCGCCGCCCTCGGGCAGCCAGAACAGGGCCCAGTCCACCGCTTCCCTGGCCGAGGCCAGGCTGCCGTGGAAAGGCGCCTCGGGCAGCCGCAGGGCGTCGCCTACGGTGTCCACCAGGTAGGATCTCAGGCCGTCCTCGTAGTGCCATTCGCTGCGCTCACCGCTGGCTTCGTCGTGGAAGCTCACGGCCAGGCCTGGGCAAAGCACCGCCTTGGCCTTGAGCACGTGCTTGAGGCGGCTGACGGAGAACTTGGGTGAATCGAAATACTTGGGGTCCGGCCAGAAATGCACGCTGGTGCCGGTATTGCGCTTGCCGACGCTGCCGACCACGGCCAGTTCGCTGGCCTTGAAGCCGTCGGCGAAAGCCATGGCGTATTCGCTGCCCTCGCGCCTGACGTGCACCTCGACGCGGGTCGACAGCGCATTCACCACGGAAATGCCCACGCCGTGCAGACCACCGGAGAACTGGTAGTTCTTGTTGGAGAACTTGCCGCCGGCGTGCAGCTTGGTGAGGATCAACTCGACGCCGGAAACGCCCTCTTCCGGGTGGATGTCCACCGGCATGCCACGGCCGTCGTCGATCACCTCGAGGGAATTGTCGGCGTGCAGGATCACCTGCACCGAACGCGCATGACCGGCCAGGGCCTCGTCGACACTGTTGTCGATGACCTCCTGGGCCAGATGGTTGGGCCGGGAGGTGTCGGTGTACATGCCGGGGCGCTTGCGCACCGGGTCGAGTCCGGAGAGGACTTCGATGGCGTCGGCGTTGTAGGCGTTTTGCGTGGCCATGGGGTCTCTATTCGAAGGTGTTGAAATCCAGATCGCGCCAGAGCGCCGGGTCGAAGCCGGCCAGTTCCAGCAGCAGCGGCAACTGGCGTTGGAAGCCCTGGAAGCCATGGTCGCCGCCCTGCTCGATGCGCAGGGTACAGGCACCGTAGTAACGCTCGGCGTCGCGGTAGTCGAGGGTCTCGTCGCCGGTCTGCAGCCACACGTGGAACCGCTCCGGGTCCACCGGCGCGGCGACCTCCAGTGCCCGCAGAGCCTCGACATGGGCCTCGGTGAGGGTCCAGGTCTCGCCGGTGTAGTGATTGCGCTGCGGCCCCAGGTAGTGCTCCATGAAGCGCCAGGGACGGACCGCGGGGTTGATCAGCACGGCCTTGAGCCCGTGGCGCTCGGCCAGGACGGTGGCATAGTAGCCGCCCAGGGAGCTGCCGACCAGCAAGGGGGCGTCCAGCTCGGCCAATTGGCGCTCCAACAGGGTGCAGGCGGCGCTGGCGTCGTTGGGCAGCGCAGGGGCTCGCAGCCAGTCGGCCAGACCTAGCCGGGCCATGCAGGCGGTCAGCTGCTGCGCCTTGTGGGAAGCGGGTGAGCTGTTGAAGCCATGGATATAGAGGATCGACGGCATCGGGCCGCTCCTACTGGATAAAAAAACAGGTAAAAGAGTAACCCGTTTCGACTCCGACACCAAGGTGGCCGATCCGCATCGGCCTGGAACCCGTTCGCTATGCCAGCGCCCGAGCGAAGCCGCTCGTCTCAGTAGCCCGCCGCGCTGTGGTCCACAGTGAACCCGTGCTGTTGCAGGCGCGAGACACCGGTCTCCAGCTCGCCATTGGGCAGCAGACGCAACCAGCGATAGCCTGGCGCCTGGTCGCCGGCCTTGAAATCCTGGCTGCCAGGCTCGAATTGCAGACCGGTAGAAGGCGAGGCCAGCAGCCGTACCCCGTTACGGAACTGATCGAATTCCTGGTGGATATGGCCCCAGAGCACCACCTTGACCTGCGGGTGCCGATCCAGCACGGCGAACAGCTCGTCCGGGCGATGCAGGCCCAGGGGTTCCATCCAGCCGCACCCCACGGGAACCGGGTGATGGTGCAGGCAGATCAGCGCCGGCCGGTCAGGCGCGGCGGCCAGAGCCTGGTCCAGGGTCGCCAGTTGCGCCTGACCCAGTTCGCCGAACACGCAGCCACGCACGGTGCTGTCGAGCAGGATGAGGCGCCAGGCACCCAGGTCGGTGACCGTCTCCATGAAGTCGCGGTCGCCGCAGGCCTTGGCCATGGGCGCATTCTCGTCGTGGTTGCCTGCCAGCCAGCGCATGGGCGCGGCGAGGGGATCGGTCAATTCGCAGAAGCGTTGGTAGGAGGCCACCGAACCGTCCTGGGAGAGGTCACCACTGGCCAGCAGCAGGTCGATGCGTGGCTGTTCCGCCATCACTTGAGCGACGACCTGCCGCAGGCTAGCGGCGGTGTCGATGCCCAATAACTTGCCATCCGCCCGGGCGAACAGATGGCTGTCGGTCAATTGGACGACGAGGGGAGCGTTGACACTATCCGGCGAACTCACCAAAGCCTCCTAGGCAAAGAGAACAACGAGCGCAGGCAGGGTGCAGAAAAGTTCCCGGGAACTTGCGTGCACAGATCACATTTTCGCAGCTTGGTTATTGCGATGGAAGATGCGGCTGTCGGCGTTGCGCTTTGGTGCTCACCGCTGCAGGATCGGCTCGGCTTCATGGCCGCAGGCGAGGCAGTGACTGAGCCACTCGCCGAGGAACAGGTTGAGCTGGCTCTTCTCGTCCGGCTGGTGCATCGCCTGGTTCGGATAGGGATAGCGCCCGAGCAGGTGCCGGGAGGCGCCGGCCGATACCACTTCCGCCATGCGGGCGTCGTGATACACCCGTACTTCGAGTTCGGGAACCGGCAGCCAGGGCAACCCCAGTTCCTGGCGCACCCGCAGCGCCGTCGTGTAGGGACAGGCCTCGGTGACCTCCAGCGCCAGCACCCCCAGCGGGCGCTCGCCTTGCGACAGCATGACGCGCCGCGATATCACGGCCTCGCGCATCTTGGGCAGAAGCCGCATCAGCCGCACGTAGTTGGCCTCGCACGTGGCCTGCAGGCCCGGCAGGTCAACCCGGTAGCGATCTCGCAGTTTCAGCCCCATAACCCTCTTACCTCGACGCGATTGAGCGCCAGCCATTGCAGGGCGATGATCGCCGCCGCGTTGTTGATTCGACCGTCTCGTACCCCCGCCAGTGCCTCGTCCAGGGACCAGACATGCACGCGAATGTCTTCGCCCTCCTCTTCCAGGCCGTGGACGCCACCGGCCTGGGTAGTGCTGCAACGCCCCAGGTAAAGATAGACCTGCTCGTTGCTGCCGCCGGGCGAAGGGAAGTAGGTGGAGATGGGCCAGAGTGATTGCAAGGTCAGGCCGGCTTCTTCCTCGGCTTCCCGATGAGCGACCGCCTCGACGGCTTCGCCCTGCTTGTCCACCAAGCCTGCCACCGGCTCAAGCAGCCAGGGATGAGCGGTCTTTTCCATGACGCCGACGCGAAACTGCTCGATCAGCACCACCTCGTCGCGCACGGCGTCGTAGGGCAGCACGCAGACGGCATCGGGCCGCTCGAAGACCTCCCGCTCCAGTTCGGGCCCCATTCCGCCGGAAAATTGCCGGTGACGCAGCCGGAAACGGGCCATGCGGTAGAAGCCCTGGAAGCAGACCTCGCGGCTCAGGATTTCGACGGCGGGCGCCTGGGACTCGTTGGCTTCGTTCATGGGCGCTCCAGCGCTGGTGACAGGTAATCAGATCATCCTAGCGCGCCGCTTGCACTCGTGCAGCCCCTGGCAGGACAAGTCGCGAAACGGGCAACAAGCCGGGAATCCTGCGCCCGGTCCTGGCAAACTTATGGCGCCAGACGGGTTCGAAAGCCGTCGCGCCCTGTTTCGCCAAAAAAGGTTTCAACGAAAAGGAATCCCATGCGTATCCGCCCGCTCCTCCTGCTCGCCGGCCTGCTGCTCGGTGGTTGCCAAAGTGCCTTCGGTCCGAACCTCGACAAACCCCTCACCCCGCGCCACCAGGCCTGGGAGCATCGGCCTGCCGGCTGCCAGGGTGACGAATGCCCACTGGTCAACATCGACTACGTGGAATTCGGCGAACCGGCGCTGGACGCCCTGGTGCAGCGCCACCTGCTGGGCCTGGCCCGGGCCGAGCCGGGTGCGCCCATCCCCGCCTCCCTGGCGAGCTATGAGCGTGATTTTCTCAGTAAGGCCCAGCCGCGCTGGAGCAGCTACCTGCAGGCCAAGGTGCGCGAACAGCATGACGGTCTGGTGATCATCGAGTTCTCCAGCTACCTGGCCAATGGCGGCGCCCATGGCCTGGCCGGGCGCGATTTCGTCACCTGGGATCGCCATCTGAATCGGCAGATCACCCTGGGCGACATGCTGGTCCCCGGGCAGGAAGCCGAGTTCTGGCGGCTGGCGCAGCTGTCACGCGAGGCCTGGATGCTCAGCAACAACGTCGGCGACGCCGAGTTCCGCCAGCAGTGGCCCTTCCTCAAGACCAACAACGTGGCCCTGGACTTCGGCGCCCTGACGCTGAAGTACGACATCGGCAGCATCGCGCCCTACGCCATGGGCCATCCGGAGCTGAAGATCCCCTATCCTAAGCTCAATGGCATTCTCAAACCGGACTACTTTCCCGGGCGCGGCAAGGCGCGGCAGCCGTAACAGCGGACCTTGATGGTCGTGATCGGCGACGGCTCGGACAGCTTGCCGGCACCTGACTGCAATCGCGGCCATGGGCCGCTCCTACTGGCGTCTCGCTGCACGTCGTAGGAGCGGCCCATGGCCGCGACAAGTAGTAGGGTGGATGACGGCGCAGCCTCATCCACGCGGGCTCGACACCCGTGTGGAAAACGCCTGGCGGTTTTCCACGCTACGGGCTCACGCCCGCTTCAACCCCAACGCCGCCTGCGCCGTGCCGGCCACCAGGATGGCCGGCAGGGTCGCGCCCCAGGCCGGGAGCAGCGTCGGCAGCAGGTGGTAGACGGCCACGCCCAGCGCCCAGGCGATCAGGGATTCCAGGCGCAGCGCCTTCACCTGCTCCGGGGCCCTGCGGCGGCGCAGCAGGAAGTGATCCACCAGCACCACGCCGAACAACGGAGCGAATACCGAACCGATCAGCAGCAGGAAATGTTCGTACTGCGCCAGGGGCACCAGCAGCGCCAAGAGGGTACAAAGAATGCCGATGGCCAGGGTCAGCTGCCAGATCTTCACCTGGGCGAGGAATCCCGTGGCCACCGCAGCCGAATGGTAGGCAGCGAAGGCGTTTTCCGACTCGTCCAGCAGGATCAACAGCAGTGGCAGACCCAGGCCGGCCACCGCCAGGGCGCGCAGCAGGGCGTCTGCCTCGCCGCCGCTGGCGAAAGCCAGGGTGTAGGCGAAGCCCAGGCCCATCAACCAGAGGTTGCCGCAAAAGTAGCCCAGCATGACACCGCGCCCGGCGCTGCGGCCGGTGCGGGCGAAGCGGGTGTAGTCGGCGATCACCGGCAACCAGGACAGTGGCATGGCCACCACCAGGTCGAAGCCCAGCGCCTGGGTCAGGGAACCGTCACCGGGTCTCTGCCAGAGTGTGGCCAGATCGGCGCGCAGGAAGAGATCCAGGGTCAGCCAGGTGCAGGCGCCGAGCAACAGCCAGATGCCCCAGCGGCTGAGAAAACGGCGCACGAAGGTCAAGGGACCGGCCACCGCCAGGGCCGTGGCCAGGGCACCGAAGACCAGGGTCCAGAGCACCGGCGAGGCCCAGCCCTGCAGGCCCCAGCTGCCCAGCAATACGCTGGCCGCCTCGCGCATCACCACCAGTTCGAAGGCACCCCAGCCGATCAGTTGGGTGATGTTGAGCACCGCCGGCAACAGCGCGCCGCGCTGGCCGAGGCTCTGCCCCAGGGCGGTCATGCCGGCGAGACCAGTGTCACTGCCCACCAGGCCGGCAGCGGCCAGCAGCAGCACCCCGACGAGGGTGCCGAGCACCAGCACCAGCAGGCCATCGGCCAGACCCAGCCCGGGCGCCAACAAGGCACCGGCCTGGGCCACCATCAGGCCGATGCCGAGGGAGAACCAGAGGGTGAAGAGATCGCGCCCGCCGAGGACGCGGCGGTCCGCCGGAACGGGGATGGTGGGGGTATAGAGGCCGGGGGCCTGAGCCATGATGAATCTCGTGAAAGAGGGATTAGGAAAAATACAGGTCGGCGCGAAACAGCCCCCTCAAGCCTGCTACCTCGGGCTCGAGGGGGCCTGTCAGGCTGCGCCCAGCCCTGCCTAGGAAACAACCAGCGGCTTCATCCTTGAAGCCCGCCAATGCCTTAACGAGCGTCCGATGACACGGGACGCGGCTGGGCCTGGCTCAGCCCAGCCAAGCAGCGTCAGACCTGTTTGTAGATCACCCCGCCTTCGTCCTTGAAGCGCGCAGCCTGTTCCTGGAAGCCGGCCTCGATGGCCTTCTGCTCGTCGGTCAGGCCGTTTTCCTTGGCGTAGTCGCGGACTTCCTGGGTGATCTTCATGGAGCAGAACTTGGGCCCGCACATGGAGCAGAAGTGCGCCACCTTGGCCGAGTCCTTGGGCAGGGTCTCGTCGTGGAAGGCACGTGCGGTGTCCGGGTCCAGGCCCAGGTTGAACTGGTCTTCCCAGCGGAATTCGAAGCGCGCCTTGGACAGGGCATTGTCGCGGATCTGGGCGCCGGGATGCCCCTTGGCCAGGTCAGCGGCATGGGCGGCGATCTTGTAGGTGATGATGCCGGTCTTGACGTCGTCCTTGTTGGGCAGGCCCAGGTGCTCCTTGGGCGTCACGTAGCAGAGCATGGCGCAGCCGAACCAGCCGATCATGGCGGCGCCGATGCCGCTGGTGATGTGGTCGTAGCCGGGGGCGATGTCGGTGGTCAGCGGGCCGAGGGTGTAGAACGGCGCCTCGTCGCAGCACTCCAGCTGCTTGTCCATGTTCTCCTTGATCAGCTGCATGGGCACGTGGCCCGGGCCTTCGATCATGGTCTGGACGTCGTGCTTCCAGGCGATCTTGGTCAGCTCGCCGAGGGTTTCCAGTTCGCCGAACTGGGCGGCGTCGTTGGCATCGGCGATGGAGCCCGGACGCAGGCCGTCACCCAGGGAGAAGCTCACGTCGTAGGCCTGCATGATCTCGCAGATGTCTTCGAAGTGGGTGTAGAGGAAGTTTTCCTGATGGTGCGCCAGGCACCACTTGGCCATGATGGAACCGCCGCGGGAGACGATGCCGGTGACGCGCTTGGCGGTCAGGGGCACGTAGTGCAGGCGCACCCCGGCGTGGATGGTGAAATAGTCCACGCCCTGCTCCGCCTGCTCGATGAGGGTGTCGCGGAACAGCTCCCAGGTCAGTTCCTCGGCGACGCCGCCGACCTTTTCCAGGGCCTGGTAGATGGGCACGGTACCGATGGGGACCGGCGAGTTGCGGATGATCCACTCGCGGGTCTCGTGGATGTGCTTGCCGGTGGACAGGTCCATCACGGTGTCGGCGCCCCAGCGGATGCCCCAGGTCAGCTTCTCCACCTCTTCCTCGATGGAGGAACCCAGGGCGCTGTTGCCGATGTTGCCGTTGATCTTCACCAGGAAGTTGCGGCCGATGATCATCGGCTCCAGCTCCAGGTGGTTGATGTTGGCGGGGATGATGGCACGGCCGCGAGCCACTTCGTCGCGAACGAACTCCGGCGTGATTTCCTGGGGAATGCTGGCGCCGAAACTCTGGCCGCGGTGCTGGTTGCCGAGCAGACCGGCGGCGCGGGCCTCCTGGAGCTTCATGTTCTCGCGGATGGCGATGTATTCCATCTCCGGGGTGACGATACCCTGGCGGGCATAGTGCATCTGGGAGACGTTGCGCCCGGCCTTGGCCCGGCGCGGCTGGCGCGCCAGGTCGAATCTCAGGGCGGCGAGGCTTGGATCGGCGAGGCGTGCCTGGCCGAATTCGGAGGTCAGCCCGGCCAGCAGCTCGGTATCACCACGCTCTTCGATCCAGCGCGAGCGTACGTCCGGCAGGCCCTTGCGCAGGTCGATGCGCACCGCCGGATCGGTGTAGGGACCGGAGGTGTCGTAGACGCACACCGGGGCGTTCGCTTCGCCACCGAAGGCGGTGGGGGTGTCGGCGAGGGAGATTTCCCGCACTGGCACGCGGATGTCGGGACGCGAGCCGGTCAGGTAGACCTTGCGCGAGTTGGGCAGCGGCTGGGTGGACTGGCGGTCGACGCGGGTGAAGTCGGTGACGTTGTTCTGCTTGTTCATCGAGGCTCTCCTGGTGGGCGCGTTGCCGAGGGAAGAACCTGGACGAAGGGGTGGGCACGCAAGAAGAGGCAAGCCCGGACGGATGGCGACCACGGAATGAGACTGCGGACGCCCTCTTGTTCCCTACGCAGGTTGACGCACCGCCATGCGGCGCGCCTAGCCTGATCAGGTTCAACGGGATCCGGGACTACCCGATCTCAGCGCCTCGTAGCGCACCCCGACAAGAACGCGCCCAGTGTAAACCCAGACTGGCAGAAACTTCGACCGCTATTTCCTCTCCTATGGCGGATTCGGACGAAGCCACTACACTGGCGCGGTCCCTCAAGGAAGGCTCCAAGAATGCGAAGATTCCTGCTGCTCGCGGCGCTCTGCACCACGGCCGGCCTGGCCCAGGCCCAGGTGGCCGGCAGTGGCCTGCTCGACGTCTATCGCGAGGCGCTGGACAACAACGCCGACCTGGCCGCCGAGCGCGCCGGGCTCGGTGCCCAGCGCGAGGCGGTGCCCCAGGCGCGGGCCGGCCTGCTACCGCAACTCGGCCTCGGTGCCCAGTTCAACGACACTCACACCAGCCTCCAGCTCAAGGACAATCCGGCGCTGGGCGTCGAGGGTGGTCGCTACAGCAGCGATCGCAGCAGCCAGTTGATCCAGGCCACCCTCAGCCAGCCGCTGTTCCGCGCCGACCGCTGGTTCCAGCTCAAGGCCGCCCAGGCCGCCACCGAGCAGGCCGAACTGCAGTTCTCGGCTGCCCAGCAGCAACTCATCCTGCAGACCGCCGAGGGCTATTTCAGCGCCCTGCGCGCCCAGGACGCCCTGGCCACCGCCCGTGCTGAGGAAAAGGCGCTGTACCGCCAGCTGGACCAGTCCCGCGAGCGCTACAAGGTCGGCCTGACCGACGACACCGACGTGCTCCAGGCCCAGGCCAGCTTCGACAACGCCCAGGCCAACCGTTCGCAGAGCGAGCAGCAGGTGGCCGATGCCTTCCAGGCCCTGACCCGGCTGACCGATCGTGACTACGGCAGCATCGCCGGCATTCGCCACGACCTGCCGATCCTGCCGCCGCAACCCAACGATGCTCGCCTGTGGGTGGACACCGCCATGCGCCAGAACCTGCAGCTGCTGGCCGCCGGCCAGGGCGTCAACGCCGCCCAGGAGACCTTGCGCCAGCGCCGCGCCGGGCACCTGCCGACGGTGGACGCGGTGGCGCGCTACAGCCACAGCGACAACGACGCGGTGAATCTGCCCAACGCCGAGCAGCTGTCCCTGTTCGGCAGCCCGGTCAACAGCCGCAGCATCGGCATCCAGGTCGAGGTGCCGCTGTACAGCGGCGGCGCCACCAGCTCCCAGGCACGCCAGGCCTATCAGCAACTGGACCAGAGCGAGCAGCGCCAGGAAAGCCTGCGCCGCCAGGTGGTGCAGAACACCCGCAACGCCCACCGCGCGATCAACACCGACATCGAGCAGGTGCGCGCCCGGCGGCTGTCCATCGCCTCCAGCCAGCGCGCCCTGCGCGCCACCGAGATCGCCTACCAAGTGGGCAGCCGCACCATCGTCGACGTGCTCGACGCCCAGCGGCTGCTGTACAACGCCGTGCGCCAGTACAACGACGCCCGCTACAACTACATCCTGGATACCCTGAGACTCAAGCAGGCGGCCGGCACCCTGGCGCCCAACGACCTGCTGGCGCTGTCCGGCTATCTCGATCCCCACTACGACCCGGATCGCGACTTCCTGCCGCCGGACCTGGCCAAGACCCGCGCCGACGTGCTGCCGACGCGCTCCGCTCAGGGCGTGAGCAATTTATCCAGTCCGGAGAGCAACCGCTCCAGCGCGCCCTGATTGGCGGCCAATACCGCCAGACCCGCCTGACGGCGCCGCTCGGCTTCCGCCGGCTCGGCCCAGAGCCGGCTCACGGCCGCGGCGATGGCCGGGGCTTCCGCCACCGTTTCCAGGGCTCCGGCCTCGCGCAACTGGGCGACGATGTCGAGGAAGTTGAACACGTGCGGGCCGCTGAGCACCGGCAGGCCCAGGGCCGCCGGCTCCAGCGGATTATGGCCGCCGCGCTCGATCAGGCTACCCCCGACGAAGGCGACGTCGGCCAGGGCATAGAGAAACAGCAACTCGCCCATGGTGTCGCCCAGCAGTACCTGGGTCTGCGGCTGCACCGCCTCCCCCGTCGAGCGCTGCACCACGCTGAAGCCTTCGCGACGTACCTCGGCCAACACCTCGGGGAAGCGCTCGGGATGACGTGGCACCAGGATCAACAGGGCATCGGGCCGGGTGGCCAGCAGTTGGCGCTGGGCCTGGAGCAGGATTCCATCTTCACCGGCATGGGTACTGGCAGCGATCCATACCGCTCGGTTGCCCCAGCCCTGCCGCAAGGCGGCGGCGCGGGCCGGCAGCTCGGGATCGATGCGCAGGTCGAACTTGATGGAGCCGGTCACCGTGACCCGTTCGGCGCGAGCGCCAAGGGTACGGAAGCGCTCGGCTTCCACTGGCGTCTGCACGGCGAGCCAGGCCAGCTCCGCCAGCATCGGCCCGGTCACTCCGCCCAGTTTTCCGTAGCCGCGAGCGGAACGTTCGGACAGCCGACCATTGGCCAGGGCGATGGGAATACCGCGGCGCGCCGCCTGGTGGATGAGGTTGGGCCAGAGTTCGGTCTCCATCACCACCCCCAGGCTGGGCCGCAGCCGGTCGAGGAAGCGCCCGGCCAGCCAAGGCAGGTCGTAGGGCAGATAGCAATGCTGGACGTCATCACCGAACAGGGCGCGGATGCGCTCCGAGCCGGTGGGCGTCATGCAGGTCACGATGATCGGCAGTCCGGGATGGCGCTGGCGCAGGGCACGGATCACCGGCGCGGCGGCGATGCTCTCCCCCACCGACACCGCATGCACCCAGATGCCGCCGGGCGGCACCTTTGGCAAGCCCAGCGCCAGGCGCTCACCGATGCGTTGCCGATAGGCGGGCGCCTTGCGGCCGCGCCACAGCAGGCGCAGCAGGATGACGGGCAAGGCCAGGGTGAAGATCAGGCTATAGAGGGTACGGTTCATGGCGGCAGAGCTTAATGAAGCGGTGCCGCCAGTGCGAGCCCTACACCTCCGAGCCTATCCAAAGGCTGCTGCGCGTCGGCCAAACGGCGTTGAAAATGCTTTCGGAATGCTCATTTACTACTCGTAAACTCCGCGTCCTCAAACATTTTCGCCTTGTTTGGCTCTAGCTCACGAACCTTTGAACAGACTCTCAATGCGAATGCCGCGGCACCCCGCCTTCGCGGGCGATCACCTTGAGATGCAGGGTCGCCGGTTCCAGGCAGCCGCCGGTGGAAAGCTGGCCCACCAGTTGCCGATAGAGCTCCTGCCAGGGGGTCTGGGCCGGCGGCAGATTGGGCGTCCATTCAGCGCGACGGCGCTCCAGTTCGGCATCATCCAGCAGCACATCGACGGTGCGGGCATTGAGGTCCACGCGCAACCGGTCGTTGGTCTTGAGCAGTGCCAGGCCACCGCCCACCGCCGCTTCCGGCGACATGTTGAGGATCGACGGACTGGCCGAGGTACCGCTCTGACGACCGTCGCCCAGGCACGGCAGGGAGTCGATGCCCTTCTTGATCAGCGCCGCCGGCGGGGCCATGTTGACCACCTCGGCGCTGCCCGGATAACCCACCGGCCCGGCGCCGCGGATCACCAGGATGCAGCGCTCGTCGATGTCCAGGGCCGGGTCGTCGATGCGCGCGTGGTAGTCCTCCGGACCCTCGAAGACGATGGCCCGCGCCTCGAAGCTGTTTTCCTTGCCCGGTTCGGCCAGGTAGGTCTGGCGAAACGCCTCGCCCACCACCGACATCTTCATGATGGCGCTGTCGAAGAAGTTGCCGCTGAGCACGATGAAGCCGGCGCGGTGCTTGAGCGGCGCTTCGTAGGGCTGGATCACCGCGGGATCTGTGCTGGCCGCACCTTCGGCGATGGCACCGATGGTGCGCCCGGATACCGTCAGGCAATCGCCGTGCAGGCGCCCCGCCTTGAGCAGTTCGTGGAGCACCGCTGGCACCCCGCCAGCGCGATGGAAGCCCTCGCCCAGGTACTTGCCGGCCGGCATGCAGTTGGCCAGTAGCGGGATGTCCTCGCCCAGGCGCTGCCAGTCGTCCAGCGACAGCTCGATGCCCATGTGCCGGGCGATGGCGATCAGGTGCGGCGGACAGTTGCTGGAAGCGCCCAGGGCCGAGGCCACCGCGATGGCGTTCTCGAAGGCCGCGCGGGTCATGATCTGCGAGGGGCGGACGTCGTCCAGCACCAGCTGACAGATGCGCTTGCCGGTGGCATAGGCCATCTGGCCACGCTCGCGATAGGGCGCGGGGATGCTGGCGCAACCGGGCAGCGACATGCCCAGGGTCTCGGCCAGGGCATTCATCGACAGGGCCGTGCCCATGGTGTTGCAGTGGCCCACCGAGGGCGAGGCGGCGGTGGTCAGGGCCATGAAGCCCTCGTAGTCGATCTCGCCGGTCGCCAGCAGGTTGCGCGCGTGCCAGAGCACAGTGCCGGAGCCGATCAGCTCGCCCTTGAAATGCCCGTCGAGCATGGGTCCGCCGGACAGCACGATGGCCGGCAGGTCGGTGGTGGCTGCGGCCATCAGGCAGGCCGGGGTGGTCTTGTCGCAGCCGGTGGTGAGCACCACGCCATCCAGCGGGAAGCCATGCAGGATCTCCACCAGGCCGAGATAAGCCAGGTTGCGATCCAGGGCCGCGGTGGGGCGGCGACTCTGCTCGGCGATGGGGTGCACCGGGAATTCCATGGGAATGCCGCCGGCGTCGCGGATGCCGGCCTTGACCCGCTGGGCCAGCTCCAGGTGGTGGCGATTGCAGGGGGTGAGATCGCTGTCGGTCTGGGCTATGCCGATGATGGGACGACCGGACTGGAGTTCGTCGCGGGTCAGGCCGTAGTTCATGTAGCGCTCGACATAGAGCGCGGTCATGTCGGCGTGGGCAGGATCGTCGAACCATTGCTGGCTGCGCAGCGGGCGTTTGGCGGAAGTCATGGCTATCTCTAGTTGTTATGGGTGAAGAGCGGTTAGCGGCCCAGCAGGCCGCGGGCGGCCAGGTTGTGCATCAGGGCACCGAGGCCGAAGCGCCAGGCCGGGGCCTGGTCGCTGGTGGTCACCCTATTGTGCAGGGTTCCCAGCTGCGGGCTGGCGATGCTCACCACGTCACCCACCTTGTGGGTGAAGCCGCCGCCGGGGGCGTCCCGGTCCTGGGTCGGGGCGAACAGGGTGCCGAGGAACAGCAGGAAGCCGTCGGGATACTGGTGATTGGCATTGAGGGTCTGGGCCACCAGGTCCGTGGGATCTCGGCTGATCTGCGCCATGGAGCTACTGCCGTTGAGGTGAAAGCCGTCCTCGCCCCGCACCTCCAGAGTCACCACGCACTGGCGGACCCGATCGAGATCGAAGGTCTCGTCGAATAGGCGGATGAAGGGCCCCAGGGCGCAGGAGGCGTTGTTGTCCTTGGCCTTGCTCAGCAACAGGGCGCTGCGGCCCTCGATGTCGCGCAGGTTGACGTCATTGCCCAGGGTGGCGCCATGCAGGCGGCCGCGGCTGTCCGCCACCAGCACCACCTCGGGTTCGGGATTGTTCCACTGGGAGACGGGATGGATGCCGATGGCGCTGCCGCTGCCGACTGCGGCCAGCACCGGCGCCTTGGTGAAGATCTCGGCGTCCGGCCCGATGCCCACCTCCAGGTATTGCGACCACATGCCCTTCTCGATCAGCAGCGCCTTGAGCGCCTGGGCGCGCGGACTGCCCGGCTCCAGGCCCTGCAGATCCGCGCCGATCACCGCCTGCACCTGCTCGCGGATGGCCACGGCGCGCCCGGCATCGCCGCCGGCCTGCTCTTCGATCACCCGTTCCAGCATGCTGGCGGCAAAGGTCACCCCGGCGGCCTTGATCACCTGCAGATCGGCCGGCGGCAGCAGGTACAGGCGGCCCGGATCGGCCTGTTCGCCGCTGTTGGCCAGCAGTTCCTCCACGCTGCCGAGGTAGCGCCCGGGGGTATCGCGCAGGGCCTGCAGCGGCGCCTCTTCCTCGAACAGGGCGCTCAGCGTGGCGAAGCGTGTCGAGACATCGAAGACGCCATCCTCACGCAGCACCACGGGCGAAGGACCGGCCTGGGTGCCCGGCACCCAGGCGCGACCTACCAAGGTGCCGGCCAAGCCGTCGGTGGGAAGGGTGTTGGCGGGTGTGAGACGAGAGGACATGGACAGGACTCCGGGAGGGATGGGTCCACGCTAGGCAGCCGGACTGATAAACTCAAATGGGCTTATCTCATCATTCGATAACCGCTGTTTATCACGCAGGAAGGCATTCATGTCCGAGCCATCGTTCAGCCAGATCTGCCACTGGCTCAAGTTCCGCCACCTGCTGCTGATCGACACTCTGGGGCGCACCCGCAACATGCACCTGGCCGCGCAGCAGATGAATCTCAGCCAGCCGGCCATCAGCAAGATGCTCAAGGAGATCGAGCACCTGCTGGGCTTCGCGCTGTTCGAGCGCCTGCCGCGCGCCATGCCGCCCACGGCGCTGGGCGAACACGTGCTGCGCTATGCCCGGGTGGCGCTCAACGAGGCCCGCGACTTCGCCGAGCAGATCGACAGCCTGAGACGCGGCGGCCACGGGCAGCTCAAGGTCGGCGGCATCTTCGCCGCCACCGCCGTGGCCCTGCCGCAGGCCATCGTCGCGATCAAGCAGCGCTGGCCGCTGCTGGCCATCGAGGTGGTGGAGCAGACCAGCGATCACCTGATGGAGATGCTCGACGACAAGCTGCTGCACCTGGCGGTGGCCCGCTTCACCGACGACGCCCAGGCCCAGCGCTTCGACTTCCGCCCGCTGGCACCCGAGCCCTTCCGCTTCGTGGTCAACGAGCACCATCCGCTGGCGGGCAGCGGCCCGGTAGCGCTCGACCAGGTGCTGGCCTGGCCCTGGATCCTCTATCCCAGGGGCACCCCCATCCGCGGCCGCATGGAGCAGGCCTTCGCCGCCGCCGGCCTGCCGGTGCCGAGCAACACCATCGACACTATCTCCATGCAGACCTTTCTCCAGGTACTGCACGCCGGCCCCATGATCGGCATGCTGCCCGAGGCCATGGTGGAGCCCTATCTGGCCAGCGGCGCCCTGAGCATCCTGGAGCTGCCCCTGCACCTCCCGGCCCAGGACTACGGCATCCTCACCCGCAAGGACGAACCTTTGGGCGAGGCCGCGCGGGAATTCGCCGCCATCCTGCTCGCCCATGCCGGACGTGACGAAGCCTCGAACTAGACAGTTCGATAACACTCTGTTATCGAATGATCCGCAAATGCCATTGGGAAAGAATCGCTCGTCCTCCTAGAGTGGCCTGGCGCTTCAGACGGCCACCTGCATCCCCGGCCGCCTTCGACCTCTTCAATAACAACAACGGGCCCCAAGGCCCCGAAGGTCATTCCCATGTTCGAAACCACCGCTCCCCAGGGCGCCGCTGGCGACGCCTTCGAAGAACGCACCTATCGCAAGGTGGTGCTGCGCATCCTGCCGATCCTGCTGCTGTGCTACATCGCCGCCTACCTGGACAGGGTCAACGTCGGCTTCGCCAAGCTGGACATGCTGGGCGACCTCGGCTTCAGCAACACCGTCTACGCCCTCGGCGCCAGCATGTTCTTCTGGGGCTACTTCCTCTTCGAAGTCCCCAGCAACCTGTTGCTGCACCGCTACGGCGCGCGCTTCTGGATCGCCCGCATCATGCTGACCTGGGCGATCATCTCCATGGCGGTGGCCTTCACCCAGCCGCTGGCGCAGTTCTTCGGCCTGCAGTCGAGCACGCTGTTCTACGTCCTGCGCTTCCTGCTGGGCGTCTGCGAGGCAGGCTTCTTTCCCGGCGTGATCCTCTATCTCAACTACTGGTTCCCGACCCGGCGGCAGAGCCGGGTGATGTCGGGCTTTCTCATCGCCCTGCCCTTCAGCCTGAGCTTCGGTGGCGTGCTCTCCGGCTGGCTGATGAGCAGCCTGCACAACTGGCACGGCCTGGCCGGCTGGCAGTGGATGCTGCTGGTGGAAGGGGTACCTTCGCTCATCATGGCAGTGGTGGTGTTCTGCTGCCTGAGCGACAACATCGACAAGGCACCCTGGCTGGACGCCCGGGAAAAGGCCCTGCTCAAGCGCAACCTGGATCAGCACAACACCGGCAAGGCCTCGCGCCTCGGTGAGGTGTTCTTCAATCCGCGGGTCTGGCTGCTGGTGTTCATCCTGCTGACCTTCAACACCGGGTTCTACGGCCTGGCCTTCTGGATGCCCTCGATCATCAAGCACGCCGGCATCAGCGGCAGCCTGCAGATCGGCCTGCTCACCGCCATCCCCTACAGCGTCGCCCTGGTGGTCATGCTGCTCAACGCCCGCCATTCGGCGCGGACCGGAGAGCAGCGGCTGCACGCCGCGGTACCGGCCTTCGTCGGCGCCCTGGGCCTGGTGCTGAGTGCCTGGTTCATCCACAACATCGCGCTGTCGATCTTCTTCCTCACCGTGGCCGCCTCGGGGCTGCTGGCGCTGATGCCGATCTTCTGGTCGCTGCCCGGCACCCTGCTCTCCGGGGTCGCGGCGGCGGCGGGCATCGGCATGATCAACGCCATCGGCAACCTCTCCGGCTTCACCGGTTCCATGATCACCGCGACCATGGAAACCCTTACCGGCGACATCAACAACGGCACCTATGTGCTCGGTGCCTGCCTGTTCGTCAGCGGCCTGCTGATCCTGGCGATTCCGCGTTCGATGCTGCAGGCGTCGTCCCGCCAGGTTCGCCAACCGACCCTGGCGCCGGAGGCCGCATGAGACTCGACGGCAAGCGAGCGCTGATCACCGCTGCTGGCCAGGGCATCGGCCTGGCCAGCGCGCGCCTCTTCGTCGAGGCCGGTGCCGAGGTCATCGCCACGGATATCCGCCTGGATGCCCTGCACGATGTGCCCGGCGTCGAGCCACGCGAACTGGACGTCACCTCGGCGGCGGCCATCGATGAGTTGGCGGCTTCGCTGGACGGTATCGACGTCCTCTTCAACTGCGCCGGCTACGTCCATAGCGGCACCATCCTGGACTGCGACGAGAGCGCCTGGCAGCGTTCGTTCGATATCAACGTCACCGCCATGTACCGCCTCATCCGGGCCTTCCTGCCGGCGATGATCGAGCGCGGCGGTGGCTCCATCATCAACATGGCGTCCGTGGCCTCCAGTGTGAAAGCCGTTCCGGATCGGCTGGCCTACACGGCCAGCAAGGCCGCGGTGATCGGCCTGACCAAGGCCGTCGCCATCGATCACGTCCGCCAGGGCATCCGCTGCAACGCCATCTGCCCCGGCACGGTCGACTCACCTTCGCTGCAACAGCGTATCGCCGCTGCAGCCCAGGCCGAAAATCTGCCGCTGGAGGTAGTTCGGGAGCGCTTCATCGCCCGCCAGCCCCTGGGGCGCTTCGGCCAGGCCGAAGAAATCGCCCGGCTCGCCCTCTATCTGGCCAGCGATGCATCCCTCTATACGACGGGCGCCATACAGGTTATCGATGGTGGTATGAGCCTCTAGTTTTTATCCCGACAGGAGAACCCGATGAAACTGTTGCGCTATGGCGAAAAGGGCCAGGAAAAACCCGGTCTGCTGGATGAGCAGGGCATCCTGCGCGATCTGTCCGACCACGTCCCCGACATCACCGGCTCCACCTTGGGCGCCGATACCCTGGCCAGCCTCGCCCGCCTCGATCCGGCCAGCCTGCCGCGCGTCGGGGGCGAGCCGCGCCTCGGCCCCTGCGTCGGTAACGTCGGCAAGTTCATCTGCATCGGCCTCAACTATGCCGACCACGCCGCCGAAGCCGGCATGGCCATCCCCACGGAGCCGATCATCTTCAACAAGTGGACCAGCGCCATCTGCGGCCCCAACGATGCGGTGGAGATTCCCCGCGGCTCGCAGAAGACCGACTGGGAGGTCGAGCTGGGCGTCGTCATCGGCAAGGGCGGTCGCTACATCGACGAGACGAACGCCCTGGAGCACGTGGCGGGCTACTGCGTGATCAACGACGTCTCCGAGCGCGAATGGCAACTCGAACGCGGCGGCACCTGGGACAAGGGCAAGGGCTTCGACACCTTCGGTCCCCTCGGCCCCTGGCTGGTGACCCGCGACGAGATAGCCGACCCGCACGCCCTGGACCTCTGGCTGGAGGTGGACGGCCAGCGCTACCAGGACGGCAACACCCGCACCCTGATCTTCAAGATCCCGCAGCTGATCGCCTACCTCAGCCGCTGCATGAGCCTGCAACCGGGCGACGTCATCTCCACCGGTACACCGCCTGGCGTCGGCATGGGCATCAAGCCGCAGCCGGTCTTCCTCAAACCCGGACAGACCATGCGCCTGGGCATCACCGGGCTGGGCGAGCAGCGCCAGCCAACCGTTCAGGCCGACTGAGCGACGCCCACCACCTGGGCTGGCCGGCGCCCGATCCCCAAGGCCATCAGCGCCGCCAGGATGCCGGTCAGTCCGGCCAGTACCAACTTGTGGGCGGTTGCGAGACGAACATCTTTCCTGCTTATGTGCACTGTTATCAAGTCAGGGCCTGGTGCCGACCACTTGGCTCATCCATAGCATGGTGGCTGCCATTAGGCTAATGGCGCTGATGCCAATCTTTCACCGGAGATATCTGTAACAGTACCTATGTGCTTGGCCCCAGCCTGTTTTCAGCGCTCTGCTGGCCCTAGCAATTCCGCATTCGATACTACAACGAAAAAACTGGAAGCTTTAATTGATGTAGAAGCGACCTGAACCTTAACCAGCAACCTACATTAGCGGATTCAGACTATCGCAAAAAAATCAAAATTTAGAAAATTAAAACTGCACGCCTGCAAAGCCATTTAAATATACTCTTCTGAGTATAAAAAGCGGGCCAGGTTTAACCCTGGCCCGCCCCCTTTACTTCCAGTTAGCGGCAAGCAACACATTCAACTCGGATTTTTGTTGTTGGCTCAAACTCATTTCCGCACCAGCATCAACACCAAAGGAAGCCATCTTATCAACCAGATTTTGAACCTGGCTTTCTAATAATACCTTCCCATCCGACGTCTTGAACTGATCCACGCGATACTCGGAAGAAAGATACCAATAGTTAACTACAGCTTTATCGGCAGCTCCTATGACACTCACCTCCAAGTTATAGCCATCACGCCGGAACCACAAATCCTCAAGATTTACAGAAGAATCGAACTGAACCACATCGACTCCACTCAAGGGGTCATAGTTGGAAATGGTATCGCGCCCCATACCTCGGCCTACAAGGTACGTGTCGCTACCATAGCCACCATCGAGCTGGTCGTTACCGGCTCCCCCGTTGAGGATGTCGTAA
>NZ_JAVSJB010000017.1:0-117738 GCF_032027545.1 Pseudomonas oryzihabitans
GTTAACAGTGCCTCCTAAGAACAAACTATTAGCATCGAGCTTTCCTAGCCTGCCTTTAGCCAATTCCGAGCTAATAGCTTGCAAAGCTTCACCACTAAGCCCTGACACCCAAACGGACAACTTTTCCTGAATATGCTTATTAAAAGCTTCGCTCTCTATAACACCCTGAAGATCAAGACCATCAAACACAGCCTTTACCTTATCCGCCCGATATACGACCTCCAACATCGCACCAACTTGCGAATAATCAAAACTCAACCCATTTGCAGCCAACGCAACCTCCACCGCATCAAGGTAAGGTCTAAGCCGCGTCTGAAGTAGCAGCGAGTCATAGATCGAGTCCAATAGCTGGTCGTAGGCCCGATTAAGGAAGTCAGCCTGGGTCGAGTTCAGGGGGAGCTGCTTTTCGGTTATGACGATTTCGGACGCTATACCTCCCATACTACGCTGGGGAGCTACCGTATTGGAGAAATTCGCGCCCGCACTAAGCTTCACCGAACCATCAGAGCCTGTGTCAGGATTTGGGTCGGTGGACTGAAAGTTGTAGAAGCGTGTGCCATTGAAGACCTCAAGAATGGAGATCTTTTCCAGCAATGCCTTATGCGCCAACTGCTCGGCAGTAGGGCCTGATACCGTTTCTCCGTCACGTGCCATACCGGAATTATTAGGGCTTCCGCCGCCATTGCTACCGCCACCGACGCTATTTCGCTCTGCGAGTACCCAAGAATATTCGAAGTCAATATTCAGGTTACCTATCCTCGTTGACTCCAGGCGATCGAAGAGCCTATCAAAGCTCGCCGTATCGGCCCAGGCCGCAACGATCTGGCCAAGCATAGCTCGCTGTTCAGCACGGGTTTGCAAGACGGCATAGTGATTAAGCAGCTCCGCCAATTGGGGGCTGGCATTTGCCGCTTCGCGCAGATCGCGAACGGCACCCGAGCCTTGCATGTTTGGCAGTGTCTTGACTGTTTCGTCGAGTGCGATCTTATCGGTGAAGGTGCGATAGAAGGGATTAGCGGCGAGATCCAGGTTGCCTGCCAAGCTTTGGTTGCCATTGACCGTTCCACTATGGCCATCAGCGAAATCGAAACGGCCGGTCGCCGTGATGCGGTTGCCGTTGGAATCTATGTTGGTTTCTTTGGAAGCCAGGTGAATAGCAGCGATATTCAGGTCTTTGAGAGACTTGAGTTCACTGGCCTGGGCAACGCCATCCTGATTTTTATCCTGCCAGACACGTACCTCACCAAAGGCTTTGTCGTCCGCATTGAAGATGCCGTCAGCATTGTTGTCCAGATCACTCAGGGCGTCGAAACCATTGGTGGCTTTCTTGCCGTTGGCCTTGATGGTGTCGATCCCGAAAAGCTCTCCACCATTATCGATAGTGCCGTTGCCGTTTCGATCCAGAACCAGGAAACCATCATCACCTTTGACCCAGCCAGTACCCGTCTTGAGGCCATCGCCATCGAAGTCGAAAACTATGCCGGTGTTTGCAGAGACGGTTTCAATACCATCACCATCCAAATCTAACGAAAGAGGATCATAGCGCTGGACAAAATTCAGCGCCGTGTTAAAACTGCCATTAACTTCCTGATCGATGCCGTCACTTCCAAACCAGTAGTCAAATATTGACCGCCATCCAGGGAAACCTTTTTCAAAAACATCACCTGCGATAATAGAGGCGATGAGAGCAACTCCAATACCTACTGGCCCAGTCCCTACAATCGCGATCATTGCCGACCAGGCTGCCACACCAGCAAGCATTCCTACTAGAGTTGCAGATGCTCCATCAACATCACCTTTGGAATACTTCTCATAAGCACCAGCAGCGGTATACAAGTCTCCCGCCGTTCCAGCCATATTACCAAGCCCTTTCAAAACAGCGGCGTCCACTCTGGCATTAAAAGCTTCTGCCGATTCGGCCCCATAATGACTTGCCATATCAGCATAGGCATTAGCCATACCTTGATAAAGATTTGCCTTCTGCGCATCCCCCTCTAAAGCCGCTTTATTTGAGTAACTCTGAGCGACACCCTTTATATCCTGCAACGACTGTAGCCTTTGCTCTGCCAGAGACGTGTAAAACTGCTCCTTCGTCATTGCCGCACGATTTAAATACTCGCTAGCCAGCTTTGACGCAACCGCCACCGCCTTATCTTGCACCTCAGAGTTGAAATTATTAGCTTCAGCCTTGTAATCCTGACTCATGACAACTCCTTTTATCGAATGAAAATATAGCCAAGAATAGTTTTCAATGCCGTTGCTAGAAAATATGCCTCCACCACAAGCAAGCTAGCAAATGAAATTGAAAGACCTCCATCAGTATGAATTATAAAAGCTATAATCCTTGAGAACTTTCCATCACCTACCGGAAGGACAAATGAAACACAAATCGCACCAGCAATAATCATAGCTAAAAAGGCGCACGACGCAATAAGAAGCAACACATTCAATATGGCATTGGATTTCAGATATTTATCTTGAACCACCGAAAAAGGAATCGTATATAAAAAAACAAGAAACCCAAAAATGGAAATTACAGTCGCAACCCAAAGCAAAATGATAGACCTATCAGAGTTCACTCTACCCTCTGACACAACCATCAACTGCCAAAAGAACCCACCAAGATTACGTGAAATATCGCGCAAGTTATCTGCCCACGACGGATCGAAGTTTTGCAGCGACATCAAAACAAGGAAAACCAATGACGAAAAAAAAAGCGCGTAAAACCTTCCAACCGAGAGATCTATAAAACCAGGCCTTCCTTTCATTTACATCCTCTAGCCCTTAACCATTATTAAACCCGCACCCAGCAAGCCCCTAGCACTCTTACCAAGCAAATTTTAAACACCTGTTTTAAGAGCCCCGGCGGTGATCGGTCTTCACTTCCACTGTTACCACCATGCCGGGTGACAGCTTGATGTACTAGCCGTTGATGTTCAGGTGGTCACTGTCCAGGCGGATCTCGCTGCTATAGATCAGGCCGCACTTTTTCGTCTTCGATAGCGACACACTGACCACGGTGCCGTCCAAAGTGCCGTACTTGGTGTAGGCGAAGGTCTCGACCTTGACCGTGACCGATTGCCGCGGATGCACGAAGCCGATGTCCTGGTTTTCCAGCATTGCCTCCACTTCCACCGGTTGGTCCTGGGGCACGATGACCATCAAGGGCTGCTCCGGGGTAACCACGCCGCCCACGGTATGGATGGCCAGCTGCTGGACGGTGCCGTCCACCGGGGCTTCGAGGGTGGTGAGGTCTTCCTGGTAGTGGGCCTGCTTCAGGAGGCGGAGCGGGATCCGGCCGATCTGGGCGATGATGATCACCGTGCTGGGCTGGCAGACGACTGCATGTTCAGCTGAACGATGCATTCGTATTCGAGGGCGCTGGAGGTTTCGTCGAAGATGAGGATGCACGGGTGCCCATAAGCGCGCGGGCGGTGCCGATGCGTTAGCGCTGGCCACCGGAGGGAGAGGCGCCGTGCTAGTCCACGAGGATATCGTAGCCTTCGGGCAAAAAAGATGCCCACGTCCTTGTTCGCTCATCTTGAAGTCCGTGCAAAGGTAGTCGAGTCATTTACCTAGGGGCGCGATGAGTAGTTGGGAGTGGGACTCAGCGGGCCTTATTCAAGAAGACTAGCCTTGCGACGACGAGCTTTTCTAGCGCGCTACATGCTTTGAAACATAACGAATGAGAGTGGATCCGCTCTAGCTCAGGATTTTCGGCAGGATATCTCGGCTCAACACGTAGGCAGGATCAAGAGAGCCCGGCCATATCTTCTCCTCGCAGGAAGACCCCAGAAAAGAAAAACCCGGCAGGTGCCGGGTTTTTCTTTTTTGCGAAGGGCCTTAGAGCACCTGCAGATCGCCCAGGCCATCCAGGTAGCGCTCGGCGTCCAGCGCGGCCATGCAGCCGGCGCCAGCCGAGGTGATGGCCTGGCGGTAAGTGTGGTCGGCCACGTCGCCGGCAGCGAACACGCCCGGCACGTTGGTGGCAGTAGCGTTGGCCTCGCGACCGCCCTTGACCACCAGGTAGCCGTCGTGGGTCTCCAGTTGGCCTTCGAACAGCCCAGTGTTGGGCGTATGGCCGATGGCGACGAACAGGCCGGCCACCTGCAGCTCTTCGGTGCTGCCGTCGTTGTTCTTGATGCGCACGCCGGTGACGCCCATGTTGTCGCCCAGCACCTCGTCGACGCTGGCGTTGAGCTTGAGTGCCATCTTGCCTTCGGCGACCCGGGCGCGCAGCTTGTCCTGCAGGATCTTCTCGGCGCGGAAGGTCTCGCGGCGGTGGATCAGGGTCACCTTGCTGGCGATGTTGGCCAGGTACAGGGCTTCCTCGACCGCGGTGTTGCCGCCGCCGACCACCGCCACCTCACGATTGCGATAGAAGAAGCCGTCGCAGGTGGCGCAGGCGGACACGCCCTTGCCCATGAAGGCCTCTTCGCTGGCCAGGCCCAGGTAACGGGCGCTGGCACCGGTGGCGATGATCAGGGCATCGCAGGTATAGGTGGCGCTGTCACCCTTGAGGGTGTAGGGCTTGCCACCGAAGTCCACGGCGTTGATGTGGTCGAAGACGATCTCGGTCTCGAAGCGCTCGGCGTGCTCGCGCATCCGCTCCATCAGCGCCGGACCGGTCAGGTCATGGGGGTCGCCCGGCCAGTTGTCGACCTCGGTGGTGGTGGTCAGCTGGCCGCCCATCTGCATGCCGGTGATCAGCAGCGGCTTGAGGTTGGCACGGGCGGCATAGACCGCCGCCGTGTAACCGGCCGGACCGGAACCGAGGATGATGAGACGCGAATGGCGCGAGTTGCTGGCTTCAGACATGACATTCTCCCTGCCGGGGTCTCCGGCAGACCTAAGAGTGAAGGGGCCAGCGCGCCGCTCGGGCACGCCGGCCGGTGTTCGTGCGGAGCCGTTCCGCAGCGCCAACCGCTCCTGGCGATGGCGCGACCGGCGCCGTCCGTGACGGGCGCCGGGTCCTGGGATGGTACTCAGCCTAACGGGAGCGACCGCTCCACAGAAGCGACCATTCTAAATCCAGACCATAGGGCGCGCCTATGTCGATCGCTTCGCCAATGGAGCCCTGAGGTAAGCTGTGCATTCCCGCCACTCGTCAGGAATCTTCATGGCTGTCGCTCCCCTGTCCGGCTCCGCCTATTTCGCCGAAGGCCTGCGCCTGGTGACCCGCCCCGGCATGCGCCGCTTCGTGGTCATCCCGCTGACCATCAATCTGCTGCTCTACGCTGCCATCCTCACCTTCGCCGTCCGCCAATTCGGCGGCTGGATGACGCAACTGATGCCGACCCTGCCGGCCTGGGCCGGCTTCGTCGAGTGGCTGCTCTGGCCGCTGTTCGTCGTCCTGCTGCTGGCGATCATCTTCTTCACCTTCACCCTGCTGGCCAACCTGGTGGCAGCGCCGTTCAACGGCTTCCTGTCGGAAAAGATCGAGGTCATGGTGCGCGGCCAGGACGACTTTCCGCCCTTCAGTCTCACCGAACTGGTGACCATGGTGCCCCGTACCCTGCAGCGCGAGCTGCGCAAGCTGGGCTACTACCTGCCGCGCGCCCTGGGCCTGCTGGTGCTGACCTTCATCCCCGGCCTCAACCTGATCGCCGCGCCGCTGTGGATCCTGTTCGGCGTCTGGATGATGGCGGTGCAGTACATCGACCTGCCCGCCGACAACCACAAGCTGGATTTCCGCAGCATGCTCGCCTGGCTGCGTACCCGCCGCCTGCGCTGCCTGGGCTTCGGTGGGGTGACCTACCTGGCACTGCTGGTACCCGGCCTGAACGCCCTGTTCATGCCCGCCGCGGTAGCCGGCGCGACGCTGTTCTGGGTCCGCGAGGAAGGCAACCAGGCGCTGGTGGTGCGCCCGTGAGGCGGCCCGCCCGGTAAGGTGGAAAACCGCGTGGCGTTTTCCACGCGAGCACCCTGCCGCCGTGGATGAGGCTGCGCCGTCATCCACGCTACGCCGCGGCTCTATCCCTTTCCTCGTGGAGAGGGTTGGGATGAGGGGCGCCACTAGGTTGCAGCCCGGTAGGGTGGAAAACCGCGCAGCGCTTTCCACGCGAGCACCCTGCCTCTGTCGATGAGGCTGCGCCGTCATCCACCCTACGCCGCTGCTCTACCCTTCTCCCCCGGGGAGAGGGTTGGGGTGAGGGGCACCCGCCAGGTTGCAGACGTCAGAAACCACAACGCCCGCGCCGGCATGACCGGACGCGGGCGTCGCGAGGAGCCTGGAGTCAGGCTTAGTGGTGGTGACCACCCTCGCCATGGATGTGACCATGGGCGATCTCTTCGTCGCTGGCGGCACGCACGTTGACGACCTTGACGGCGAAGTTCAGGCGCTGGCCGGCCAGGGGATGGTTGCCGTCGACGGTGACCTGGTCGCCCTCGATGTCACGCACGGTGACGATCTGCATGGCGCCGTCCGGGCCGGACGCATGGAACTGCATGCCCACTTCCAGTTCGTCCACGCCTTCGAACATCTCGCGGCCCAGGGTAGCGACCAGCTCGGGGCTGTATTCGCCGTAGGCGTCTTCCGGCTCGATGGCTACCTTCAGCTCGTCGCCAGCCTCTTTGCCGGACAGAGCACGCTCGAGACCCGGGATGATGTTGCCCGCGCCCTGCAGGTAAACCAGCGGAGCACCACCAGCGGAGCTGTCGATGACTTCGCCGGCGTCGTTGGTCAGGGTGTAGTCGATGGATACCGCCGTGTTCGCCGCGATCTGCATGGCCAGAACCTTCATGCTGGAAAAAAATAGGATGACGCATCAGTCTACGCGTCCAACCTGGCAATTGCGAATGCGTTCGGTCAGCCCAGTGGCGCATTGAGGTATCCGGACGGCGCCCCGGCAATGGTCGACGACCGCTCGTCACGTAATCGCCATGACCGCTTCACGGGGCTGTCATGGGGGCTACCTAGGGTTTGCTGCACAACCGTTGCAGGAGCCCTGCCATGCCGCTTCCAGTGTCCGCACCGCCCGCGCTTCGCGCCGAACGCCTGTCGACCACCGCGGACATCCGCGCCGCCCAGTGCCTGCGGGCCTCGGTCTTCGGCAGTACCTACGGCGTCCATTTCGCCGACGGCCTCGACCAGGACGCCTTCGATGCCCACTGCCTGCACCTGGGTGTGCGCGACCTGCGCAGCGGCGAGCTGATCGCCACCACGCGCCTGCTCGATGGCCGCCGCCGGGCGCAGGTCGGCAGTCTCTACAGCGAAAGCGAATTCCAGCTGGAGGGCCTCGATGAGCTGCAGGGGCCGATCCTGGAGATCGGGCGGACCTGCGTCGCCAACGGTCATCGTACCGGTGCGGCCATCGCCCTGCTCTGGGCCGAACTGGCCGAGATCATGGACAGTGGCGGCTATCGCTACCTGATGGGTTGCGCCAGCGTGCCCATGGCCGACGGCGGCTTGCAGGCCGCCGCGCTGCTGCGCCACGCCGCCCGAGACGAGCGCAGCCCGGCGATCCGCGCCACGCCGCGGCGCCCGCTGCCCTTCGTCGCCGTGCCGGACAACCTGGTGGTGCAATTGCCGCCCCTGCTCAAGGCCTATCTGCGGCTGGGCGCCCAGGTCTGCGGCGCGCCCTGCTGGGACCCGGAGTTCGGCGTGGCCGACGTCTTCATCCTGCTGCACCGCGAAGACCTCTGCCCCCGCTACGCCCGCCACTTCAAGGCCGCGGTATGAGCCGACTGCGCCTCGGCCTGCGGCTGCTGCCGGTGCTCGCCACGCTATTGCTCGGCGCGCTGCTCGCCCTGGGCGTGACGCTGGCGACGACGCTCAGCCGCCGCCCCTGCCTGGGGTTGCGTCAGCGGCTGACCCGACGCTTCTTCCAGGTGCTGGCCCGGGCCCTGCGCCTGCGCCTGGAGGTGCGGGGCGCACCGCCCGTCGGCACCCATCTCTGGCTGGCCAACCACGTCTCCTGGCTCGACATCATCGGGATCGGCAGCCTGCAGCCGCTGAGCTTCCTGTCCAAGGCGGAGGTGGCGGCCTGGCCCTTCGCCGGCTGGCTGACCCGCCAGGCCGGCACCCTGTTCATCCAGCGCGGCGCCGAACGCGGCGAGGTGCTGGGCGACGCCCTGACGGCGCGCCTGACCCAGGGATTCTCGCTGGTGCTCTTCCCCGAGGGCACCACCACCGATGGCAGCCAGCTCAAGACCTTCCACGGCCGGCTGCTGAGTCCGGCCATCGCCACCGGCACCCCGCTGCAGCCGGTGGCCCTGAGCTACTGGCGCGACGGCGGGCCCGACCGGGGGGCGGCCTTCATCGGCGACGACGATCTGGTCAGCCACCTGCGCCGGTTGCTGGAACGCGGCGGGACCACCCTCCGGATCGAATTGCTGCCGCCGCTGCCGTCCGGCGGCCAAGCCCGCCAGGTCCTGGCCGGCCAGTGCCAGGCGGCCATCGCCGCGCGCCTGGGGATTCAGCCGGTGAGCCGCGCCGCGGCCCGCTCGGCGGCGGCGAAGGCCTGCAGCTGCGGATAGAAGCGGCGAAAATCCTCTTCCAGGCCGTCGTAGGCGCCGGCCAGTTCGGCGAAGGCCCCGGCCAGCAACCCAGGGCGTGACAGCCGCCGTGCCATGCCTTCCACCACTCGCTCCAGCACGGCGAAATCCGTATAGCTGCCGAGCCAATCCTGTTGCGCCATGAGCGGGGCGATGCGCGCCAGTCGCGGTGGCAGCGTCGGCTCCTCGAGCAAGGTTCTATAGCAGTCGGCGGTGAAGCGGGGCAGGGCCTGGTCGGCATAGTCGTGCCAGTGCCGGGCCAGGCAGTGATCGAAGAAGACGTCCACCAGCAGCCCGGCCACCCGCCGCCGCGCCGCAGGCAGGCGGGTCTTGGCCTGGATCACCAGGGGATGGTCGTCGGTGTAGACGTCGATGCGCCGGTGCAGGCGGATGCCGGCGGCGATGCCGGTCGGCCAGGTATCCGGCGAGCCCTTGACGAAATCGCCATAGAGGCTGCCGAGTCGGTCTTCGCGGCCAGGGCCGCCCAGGTGCAGATGCGCGAGGTAATTCATCCGCCCAGCATACTCCAGCCGCCTCCTTCCGGTTTTCCTGGATGACGCCTGGCTGCTAGGCTCGAACTCCCTTCCTCTCTCGCTGGAGTCGTCATGCCCGTTCGCGCCGTGTTCCTCGACTATGCCTCCCTCGACCTGGGCGATCTGGACCCGGCGCCGCTCCGCGCGGTGTTCGACGAGCTGGAACTGCATCCCGCCACCGCGCAGGGGGACGTCGCCACCCGCCTGGCAGGAGCCCAGGTCGCCATCGTCAACAAGGTGATGCTGGATGCCGCCACCCTGGCCGCCTGCCCGGATCTGAAACTGGTGCTGGTCAGTGCCACCGGCACCAACAACGTCGATCTGGACGCCGCCCGCGCCCAGGGCGTGCGCGTCTGCAATTGCCAGGGCTACGGCACCGCCTCGGTGGCCCAGCACACCCTGGCCCTGCTGCTGGCGCTGGCCACCCGGCTGCCGGACTACCAGGCGGACGTCCGCGCCGGACGCTGGCAGACCGCCCAGCAGTTCTGCCTGCTGGACCATCCCATCGTCGAACTGGAGGGCAAGACCCTCGGCCTGCTGGGCCTCGGCGAACTGGGCAGCGCGGTCAAGCGCCTGGCCGAAGCCTTCGGCATGCAGACCCTGGTGGGGCAACTGCCCGGTCGCCCGGCGCGCCCTGGCAGCCTGCCGCTGGCCGAGCTGCTGCCCCAGGTGGATGCCCTCACCCTGCACTGCCCGCTCACCGAGCAGACCCGCGGCCTGCTCGGTGCTGCGGAACTGGCGGCGATGAAGCCCACGGCCTTCCTGGTCAACACCGCCCGTGGCGGCATCGTCGACGAGCAGGCGCTGGCCGACTGCCTGAGACGCGGCCACCTGGCCGGCGCCGCCACCGACGTGCTCAGCGTGGAGCCCCCGCGCGATGGCAATCCACTCCTGACCGGCGACATTCCGCGGCTGATCGTCACCCCGCACAACGCCTGGGGCAGCCGCGAAGCCCGCCAGCGCATCATCGGCCAGCTGGCCGACAATGCCCGCGGCCATCTCGCCGGCACGCCGCAGCGGGTGGTCTGCTAAAGTTCGCGCTTTTTTCGCCAGGTAGTGCCATGGATCCGCGTAGCGAAGTCCTTCTCCGTCACCCCGAACGTTTCGGCGGCGCCTTGCTGCTCGCCGGCCTGCCCGCCGACGAGCTGCTCGGCGTCCTGCCCGCGGCCCACGGCTGGAGCTGGCACGCGGGCGAGGCGGAACACCTGGCGGCGCGCTATCCGGGACGCTGCGCCTTCGGCATCGAACCACCCACGGGCGAAGTCGCTGATGCAGTGCTGTTCCTGCCCAAGTCGCGGGAGGCCACCGATTTCCTGCTCACCGTCCTGAGCCACCGACTACCCGCCAACGGCAACCTCTATCTGGTGGGTGAAAAGAAGGCCGGCATCGAGCGCGCCGCGCGCCAACTGGGCGCCTTCGGCAGCGCCAGCAAGCTCGACAGCGCCCGCCATTGCCAGCTGTGGGTGGTGCAGGGGCCGCGCCCCTCCGCCGATCCCCGCCCGGATGCCTGGCTACAACGCCAGCAGTTGGCGGAGCTGGAGGTCGTCAGCCTGCCGGGCGTCTTCAGCCATGGCCGGCTGGACGTAGGCACCGCACTGCTGCTGGAACACCTCGATGGCCTGCCCAAGGGTGCGGTGCTGGACTTCGGCTGCGGCGCCGGCGTGATCGGCGCCACTTTGGCGCGACGCTATCCCGCCAGCACCTTGCACCTGCTCGACGTCGACGCCTTCGCCGTCGCCAGCAGTCGCCAGACCCTGGCCGCCAACGGCCTGGCGGGTACGGTGAGTGCCGGCGACGGCATCGCCGCCGCCCCCACCGGCCTGGCCGCCATCGTCAGCAATCCGCCCTTTCACAGCGGCGTGAAGACCGACTACCGCACCACCGAGACCCTGCTGGCCGAGGCGGTGCGCCACCTGCGCCCGGGCGGCGAGCTGCGTCTGGTGGCCAACAGCTTCCTGCGCTATCCGCCACTGATCGAGGCCGCCTTCGGCAATTGCCGCACCCTGGCCGAGCGCGACGGCTTCAAGGTCTACAGCGCAAGGCGGCGCTAGCCAAACCCGCTCCACCCGACCGCCGCCAATCTGGAGCGCCCCAAGCGAAGGCTCTAGACTAGGGTTTTCGACTCACCATGGATGGTGACCATGAATCCTCGACGCAGCCTCGCCGCGGGCGGCAGCTTTTTCTTCACGCTCCATCTCAACGACCCGGCCACTACCCTGCTCACCGATCACATCGGCCTGTTGCGCTCAGCGATACGCCAGGTGAAGGCCGTTCACCCCTTCGAGATCCTCGGCATGGTGGTGCTGCCCGATCACCTGCATGCGCTCTGGCGCCTGCCGGCGGATGACGGGGACTATCCACTGCGCTGGAACCTGATCAAGGTGGGCTTCTCCAGCCAACTGCCGCCACTGACGACGGTCCGGCTGTCACGCCGCCTCAAGCGCGAGCGCGGTCTCTGGCAGCGACGCTACTGGGCGCAACCCATGCGTGACGAACACGACCTGCAGCGGCATCTGGACTACATCCACCGCAATCCGGTGCGGCATGGCCATGCGCGGCATCCGCTGGAATGGCCCTACTCCTCCATCCATCGCCTGGTGCGCGCTGGCGTACTGCCGGCGGACTGGACGGGCCAGGACGATGGCGACTGGGCAGTGGGCGAACGCTGAACGGCAGGCGGCGCTGAGTGCAACGTCGCCCGCTTGAGCGCTACCTCAACCGCGACCTAGCGGCGCCGCCGGTGCTTCTGCGCGGTCGTCGCGGTCGTAGGCGACCTTGTCCAACTGGCCCATCCAGCGTGCGGTCAGGGTGCCGGCGGTCATGGCGCCGTTGACGTTGAGCGCGGTACGGCCCATGTCGATCAGGGGTTCGATGGACACCAGCAGGGCGACCAGGGTCACCGGCAGGCCCAGGGCCGGCAACACGATCAGGGCGGCGAAGGTGGCGCCGCCGCCCACGCCGGCCACACCCGCCGAACTCAGGGTGACGATCCCCACCAGGGTGGCGATCCACAGCGGATCGAAGGGATCGATGCCCAGGGTGGGCGCGACCATCACCGCCAGCATGGCGGGATAGAGCCCGGCGCAGCCGTTCTGGCCAATGGTGGCACCGAAGGAGGCGGCGAAGCTGGCGATGGCCGGCGGTACGCCGAGGCGTTCGGTCTGCGCCTCGATGTTCAGCGGAATGGTCGCCGCACTGGAGCGGCTGGTGAAGGCGAAGCTCAGCACCGGCCAGACCTTGGGAAAGAAGCGCGCCGGCGACAGGCCGCTCAGGGTCAGCAGCAGCGCATGCACGCCGAAGAGGATGGCCAGGCCCAGGTAGGAGGCGATCAGGAAGGTGCCCAGCTTGAGCACGTCCTGGGGGCTGGCGGTGGCGACCATCTTGGTCATCAGCGCCAGCACGCCATAGGGCGTGAGTTGCAGCAGCAGCCGCACCAGCTTCATCACCCAGGCCTGGAGCACGTCGATGCCGGCCAGCACCTTCTCGCCGCGTACCGGATCGTCGCGCTGCAGGCGCAGGGCGGCGACGCCAAGGAAGGCGGCGAAGATCACCACGCTGATGATGGAGGTGGGGTTGGCGCCGGAAAGATCGGCGAAGGGATTCTTCGGAATGAAGGACAGCAGCAGCTGCGGCACCGACAGGTCCGCCACCTTGCCGACGTAGCTGTTCTGCAGGGCGGCCAGGCGCGCCGTCTCCTGGGCGCCCTGCACCAGGCCCTCGGCGCTCAGGCCGAACAGCCAGGTGACCAGTACCCCGACCAGGGCGGCGATGGCGGTGGTGAACAGCAGGGTGCCCAGGGTCAGCAGGCTGATCCGCCCCATGGACGAGGCCTCGCGCAGCCGCGCCACGGCGGCGAGGATGGAGGCGAATACCAGCGGCATGATGCTCATCTGCAGCAGCTGCACATAGCCGTTGCCGACCAGGTTGAACCAGCCGATGGAGGTCTTGAGCACCGGGGCGTCATGGCCATGGACGAGCTGCAGTACCAGGCCGAAGGCCACGCCCAGGGCGAGGCCGATGAAGACGCGCACGGCCAGGCTCCAGCCGGTGTGGCGCGTGCGCGCCAACAGGCCGAGCAGCACGGCGAAGGCGACGAGATTGAGGGCGAGAGGCAGATTCACACGAGGTCTCCGTAACGGCGCCCGGCGCGCCGCCGGACGAAAGGCGGGCGATGGTAGCAGCTCGGATCGTCCAGGCTTAGATCGAGGTGCTATCACCTGATAACGAGAGGAGCGGTCCCATCGCTGGAATGAACGGCGCTCACCCGCGGCCTAGCGCTGCTAGAGTGCGGGCGGCCGGGAAACGAAGCCCGGCACTGCCAACCAGAAAAGGATCACTCCATGCAACGTTTCGCCAAGCTCGCCGCCTCCTTCGCCCTCGCCGCCGCTGTCGCCGGCTGCACCGGTACCGCGATGAAGACGCAGAATCTGGACCCGTCGCAATACACCGTCATCGGCCACGGCGAAGGCAAGGCCACCGGCATCATGGTGCTGGGCTTCATCCCGGTGCAGCAGAACAACCGCTTCATCCGCGCCCAGCAGGCGGCCATCCAGTCCCGCGGTGGCGATGCCCTGATCAACACCCAGGTGCAGGAAAACTGGTTCTGGGCCTACGTCCTGAGCGGCTTCACCACCACCGTTTCCGGCGACGTGGTCAAGCTCAAGCGCTGAGCCCCGCCCGACCGACAGGCGCCGCCCACCGAGGCGGCGCTTTTGCGCTAGGCTGGCTGCTTCTCCCCGAGGAAGCCGACCATGACCGCGACCCTGATGAAAATCCCCCTGCAATCCATCGACGGCGAAACCCTGACCCTGGAACGCTACCTGGGCAAGGTGCTGCTGGTGGTGAACGTCGCCTCCAAGTGCGGCCTGACCAGCCAGTACGAAGGCCTGGAACGCCTCTACGAAGCCTAGCGTGAGCGCGGCCTGGAAGTGCTCGGCTTTCCCGCCAACGACTTCAAGCAGCAGGAGCCCGGCAGCGACGCCGAGATCAAGGAATTCTGCACCCTCAATTACGGCGTGCAATTTCCGCTGTTCACCAAGCTCAGCGTGGTGGGTGAAGACAAGCATCCGCTCTACAACGAACTGACCCGCGCCCAGCCCGAAGCCACCGGCGACGGCCCCTTCCGCGAGCGCATCCTCAGCCGTGGCGGCACCCCCAGTCCCAAGCCCGAGGTGCTGTGGAATTTCGAGAAATTCCTGATTGGGCGTCATGGGGAGGTGGTGGGTCGTTTCGCGCCGGATGTGACGGCGGATGATCCGCGACTTCTGGAAGCCATCGAAGTGGAGTTGGGGAAGGGGTGAGGGGCTAGCATTGGTAGGTTGGGTTGAGCGGGAGCGAAGCCCAACAATACGTAGCCATTACCATTGCCATGGCCTGGTGCACTAGCTGGTTATAGAGTTTTCTGATGTTTCTTGTTTCGCCCACCCGGGCGACTCACTTTTTTCAGTCGCGAAAAAAGTAAGCAAAAACGCTTGCCCCATCATCCGGCCTTCCGCTTCGCTCCAGGTGATTCGCTTCGCTCACCCTTCGGGCCAGCCTACGGCTGTTACTCCGCTTCGCTACGTTTCGCTCACGCCAGCGCCGTTCCGGGGTCGGTCCAGATGGACCCTCCATGGCCCACTGGACCTCTCGCCGCATCCATGCGGCTCGACCCACTCCACGACACTGGCGTTCGCCCTCCTGAACGGGGCGATTCGCTAGCCTGAAAGTGTTGGTTGAATAGCCACAAAAAGTCCGTGGTCCGTAGTGTGGACAACGGCGAAGCCTTGTCCACTGAGCATGGCCATGATGCGTACCAGTGGAAAACGCTGCGCGATTTTCCACGCTACAAATCCTATGAACACCGAAGTCTCAGGCTGGCGCCCCGTCCCCGTCAGTAAGGCCGAGTGTAGGTGCCGCGTAGGGGGATGCGAGGCAGGACGCCGAGCAAGGCGCGAGGGGCAGGAAGCCCCTTCGTGCCGTGCCCCCGGAGCGGCGCCGGAGCGAGGGAAACGTAGCGAAGCGGAGTAACAGCCGCAGGCTGGCCCGAAGGGTGAGCGAAGCGAATCACCCGGAGCGCAGCGGAGGGCCGAAACGTGGGGCAAGCGTTTTTGGTTACTTTTGTCCGGGGCGCGTAGCCGCGACTGGCAAAAGTGACTCGCCCGGGTGGGCGAAACACAAGCCATCAGGACACTCGATAACCAGCTAAGGCACCTAATGCCCCAAACCGTTGGGCTTCGCTAACGCTCAACCCAACCTTGTATCTCTCCCGGGTAATGAGATTAGCTACCTCATTACCCGGGAGAGATGGTATCTACAGGAGACTCCTGCTCAAGAAGTCGGACTGCGACAGTCAGCCCTCCCCTTACCCCCTCTGCAACACCCCCCTCATGGACCCGAAATGCCCCGGGAACGAACAGAAGAAGGTGTATTCCTTGCCCGCCTCCAAAGCCCCGGTATCGAAGCTCACCGAGTCCTTCTCGCCGCCACCCAGCATGCGGGTATGGGCGATGATGCGTTCGTCACCCTCGGGCAGGTAGCCCTTGGCCTCGCCAGCGTTCATGCCGGCAGCGTCGACGGCCGCGGCGTCGGTGGAGCGGGTCAGCACCCAATTGTGGCCCATGACGTTCTTCGGCAGGCTACCGCTGTGCACCAGCTCCACGGTGAAGGTCTTGCACGACGCCGGAATCTGGATCGAGGCGCGGCTGTAGGTCATCTGGTCGCCGGCTTCGATCTGCGTCGAACAGACGTCGGCAGCCCAGGCGCCGCTACTTCCCAAGGCAAACAGCGCTGCGGCAAAAAACGTGGATTTCATGAACCCTCCGGATGCGTGAAAGTCGCCAGTCAGACCGATGCGAGGGTGGTGGGTTCCGATCGCCCTGGCAAGCTGAGGTACAGGTCTCCTCTATCGACGTCATCGAAAGCTTTGCCGGGTCTCCCGAGGACACCTCTGCCACCATGGCCCTACCCATCGCCACGAAAAAGGATGCTCGCCATGACTCTCGCCGCCTTGCTGCGCCAGCTGTTCGCCACCTATGCCCAGGCCGCCAGCGGCAATGCCCCGGAAGAGGACTTCCTCGCGCGATGAGCGCGCTTTGATCCCGCGCGTGGGGCGACTAGGCTAGGCGTTTTGCCTGCCAAGGAGCTCCCATGTCGCTGAAAGCCGTCTGTGTCTTCTGTGGTGCCAAGCCCGGCGCCTCCCCCGTCTTCCAGGAAGCGGCCGCGCAGCTCGGTCGTACCCTCGCCGAGCGTGGTCTCACCCTGGTCTACGGCGGCGGCAAGGTCGGCCTGATGGGGGTGGTCGCCGATGCTGCTCTGGCCGCCGGCGGCGAGGTGATCGGCATCATCCCGCAGAGTCTGAAGACCGCCGAGCTGGGCCATACCGGCTGCACTCGCCTGGAGGTGGTCGACGGCATGCATGCGCGCAAGGCGCGGATGTCGGAACTGGCCGATGCCTTCATCGCCCTCCCTGGTGGCCTGGGTACCCTGGAGGAGCTCTTCGAGGTCTGGACCTGGGGCCAGCTCGGCTATCACGCCAAACCCATGGGCCTGCTGGAAGTGGACGGCTTCTACACCCAACTGGAAGGTTTCCTCGATCACCTGGTCGCCCAGGGCTTCGTGGCGCCCCCGCATCGGGCCATGCTGCAGGTGGAAGACTCGCCGACCGCCCTGCTAGACGCCCTCGCCGCCTGGCAGCCCACGGTAGCGCCACGCTGGGCCGAACCAGCGCCACGCTAGCCCGCTCACACCGCCCGTCCCGCCCCTCGAACCCTCGCCGCTTGTGGCCTGTCGGTACTGACAGGCCCACAAAAGTTACGCAAGCGACGAGGACTCTTTCATGACCGACTTCCCCAAAGCCCCCATGCCCGAGCAACAGCAGGAGGTTCCCGGCCTGCAGTCGCGCATGAATCCGCTGCCGGATTGCGGCGAGCAAAGCTACAAGGGTTCTGGCCGCCTGGCCGGCAAGAAGGCCCTGATCACCGGGGGTGACAGTGGCATCGGCCGCGCCGTCGCCATCGCTTTCGCCCGCGAGGGCGCCGACGTTGCCATCAGCTACCTGAACGAACACGAAGACGCCGAGGACACTGCCCGGCTGGTGCGCGAAGCCGGGCGCGAGGCGCTGCTGCTGCCGGGCTGCCTGTCCCAGCGCGAGCAGTGCCTGGCGGTGGTGGACAAGACCGTGGCCGCCTTCGGCCGGCTCGACGTGCTGGTCAACAACGCCGCCTTCCAGATGACCCATGAGACGCTAGAAGAAATTCCCGACGACGAATGGGTCTACACCTTCGACGTGAACATCACCGCCATGTTTCGCATCACCCAGGCTGCGGTGAAGCACATGGGTCCCGGTGGCTCCATCATCAACACCACCTCGGTGAATTCGGACATGCCGCGGCCGACGCTATTGGCCTATGCCACCACCAAGGGGGCCATCGCCAACTTCACCGCGGGCCTCGCCCAGTTGCTCGGCGAGAAAGGCATCCGCGCCAACAGCGTGGCCCCGGGCCCCATCTGGACCCCGCTGATTCCGGCCACCATGCCGCCGGAGCAGGTCAAGGAATTCGGCGGCAACACCCCGCTGGGCCGCCCCGGCCAGCCGGTGGAGCTGGCGCCGGTCTACGTGATGCTGGCCTCGGACGAGTCCAGCTACACCTCGGGCGCACGGATCGCCGTCACCGGCGGCAAGCCCATTCTCTAAGCGCCCTGCGGACCCCGGCACGCGTCGGGGTCCTCCCTTTTCCTGCATTCGGAGTCCCTCGTGAGCGACCATCCCAAGCCCCCGCTGAAACCCCAGCCGCAAACCTTTCCCGGCTCCGAAGCGCGCATGGATCCGCAACCCGACAGCGGCGCCGAGAGCTATCGTGGTTCGGGCCGCTTGGCGGGCAAGAAAGCCCTGATCACCGGTGCCGACAGCGGCATCGGGCGCGCCGTGGCCATCGCCTTCGCCCGCGAGGGCGCCGATGTGGCCATCGCCTACCTGGACGAACACGAGGACGCCCAGGAGACCGCCCGCCTGGTCAGCGAGGCTGGGCGCCAGGCCGTGCTGCTGCCGGGTGATCTGGCCGAGCGCCAGACCTGCCTGGATGCGGTGCAACGGACCGTCGAGGCCTTTGGTCGCATCGACGTGCTGGTCAACAACGCAGCCTTCCAGCAAGTGCGCGACAGCCTCGACGAGATCCCCGACGAGGAATGGGTACATACCTTCAACGTGAACATCCATGCCATGTTCCGCATCACCCAGGCGGCGCTGAAGCACATGCCACGCGGCGGCTCCATCATCAACACCGCCTCGATCAATGCCGACATCGCCCCGCCGACCCTGCTGGCCTATTCGGCCACCAAGGGCGCCATCGCCAACTTCACCGCGGGCCTCGCGCAGCTGCTGGGCGACAAGGGCATCCGCGCCAACAGCGTGGCCCCCGGCCCGATCTGGACGCCGCTGATCGTCAGCACCATGAAGCCCGACGAGCCCGAGCAATTCGGTAGCAGCACGCCGCTGGGTCGCCCTGGCCAACCGGTGGAGCTGGCGCCAGCCTATGTGCTACTGGCGTCGGACGAGGCGAGCTACATTTCCGGCGCCATGTTGCCGGTGACGGGCGGGATGCCGGTGCTTTGAGGGTTTGATCGGGTGCAGGGATGAGAGCGGCAGGCGCATTACGCGTGGAAAACGCTGCGCGGTTTTCCACCCTACCGGACTGAACCCCTATTGCAGCGTTCGGCCAAGCGCCTCCTCTCCCTTTGGGAGAGGGTCGGGGTGAGGGCCACTGCCCGTCGCCCGATGTCAGCCTTCAGGGCTTCAGATACCCCACCACCGCATCGCCGATCATTGCCTTGTGGCGACGCACCGAGTCTTCGTCGTCCAGATCGACGCGGTGGATGAGGCCGAAGGTGTGGCGGTTGGAGACGCGGAAGAAGCAGAAGGCGCTGATCAGGAGGTGCACGTCCACGGCATCGAGGCCGGGACGTACCTCGCCGTTGGCCTCGCCCCGTTCGAGGATGCGGCGGATGGATTGCAACGCCGACAGGTTCAGGCTGGAAATGGTTTCGGAACGCGCCAGGTGATGGCCGCGATGGATGTTTTCGATGCTCACCAGGCGGATGAAGTCATCGTGGCTGCGGTGATGTTCGAAGGTGAATTCGGTCAACCGGCGGATGGCTTCCAGCGGCGGCAGGCTGTCCAGTGGCAACTGGGCCTCGGTCGCGCGGACGTTGCTGTAGAGCTTCTCCAGCACGGCCAGGTACAAGCCCTCCTTGCTGCCGAAGTAGTAATAGATCATCCGCTTGGAGGTATGGGTGCGCTCGGCGATGGCATCGACGCGGGCGCCGGTCAGGCCCAGGTCGGCGAATTCCGCCACGGCGGCCGCCAGGATCGCCTGGCGGGTTTTCTCGGGATTGTTCTTGCGACCGGTCTTGCTGGGGGTGGAGGGCGTCGGCTCGACCGCCGGGGAGTCCTGCATCGGGTCTGGCTCTTGTTGGGTAAGGGCCAGACCCATGCGGGTCCGGCTCAGAGTTTCACGGGGGCGGGCCGACCCTGGCGGGCAGCGGCCATGGCTGCCAGGCGTACGGGACTGTTGGCGGCACCATAGCCACTGTAATCCTTGCGCTGCAGGATTTCGAAGAAGAATCGGTCGGCGAAGGACTCGGTATAGACGTGGAACAGCTCGCCGCCCTGGGTATCGCGATCGTAGAGCACGTTGTAGTAGGCCAGCCGGCTGAGGAAGTCGTCGTCGAAATCGAAGCGCGCCCCCAGGTCGTCGTAGTAGTTCATGGGGATTTCCAGCAGCGGCACCCCAGCCGCCTTGGCCTGCTCGACGGCCAGGAAGATGTCGTCGCAGGCGAAGGCGACGTGGTGGACCCCCGAACCGCGATAGCTCGACAGCGCCCGGGCGATGGCGGTGTTGCGGTTTTCCGAGATGTTCAGCGCCAGCCGCACGTTGGACTCGCGACTGCGCAGGGCGCGGCTCTTGACCAGGCCGTAGGGGTCGGGAACCACCACTTCGTCGTCGGCGCTGAAGTCGAACAGGCTCTTGTAGAACAGCACCCAGCCATCCAGGGCATCGGCCGGCAGCGCCTCGGCGACGTGGTCGACCCGGGTGAGCCCCAAGCCGCCGCTGGCACCCGCGCTCACATCGAAGTCGGTGTCGTAGAGGGTGCGACCGTCGGTGCCGCGGTCGGCGAAGTAGATCAGGCTGCCGTCGGGGGCGCGGACCGCCGGAATTTCCCGCTCGTTGGGGCCGACCAGGCCACGATAGGGCTGGGCGCGATACTGGCGGGCCCGCTCCAGGGCGACCTGGCTGTCCGGCACGCGCAAGGCAGTGGCGCACAGCGACGGCCCGTGGGCCTCGAAGAAATTGTGGGCGAAGGAATAGGGCTCGGCGTTGAGCACGATATTGACATCGCCCTGGCGCAGCAGGGTGACGTTCTTCGAGCGATGCCGCCCGGCCTTGGCAAAGCCCAGCTTGCCCAGCCAGGTGGCCAGTTGCGCGCCATGGGCATCGTCCACCGCGAACTCCAGGAACTCGACGCCCTCCAGGCGCGACGGCGGCGGCGGGGCGAACAAGGGGGCGGCGACGGGCGCGGCCTCTTCGCGGGCCAGGCGCTCGGCGGTCTTTTCCTCCAGATAGAGCAGGGACCTCAGGCCGTCGGCCGCGGTGGCGCGGGTCTGGGCGGCGCGGAAGCCGTCGTTGAAGATTTCCAGGGACAGCGGTCCGGTATAGCCGCTGCGCAGGATGGGCGCGAGGAAGCCCGCCAGGTCGAATTCGCCCTGGCCGGGGAAGCAGCGGAAATGCCGGCTCCACTCCAGCACGTCCATCTGCAGTAGCGGCGCGTCGGCCATCTGCACGAAGAAGATCTTGTCGCCGGGAATCTGGGCGATGCCCGCCGGATCGCCGCCCAGGGACAGCGTATGGAAGCTGTCGAGCAACACGCCGAGGCTGGGATGATCGACGGCCTTCACCAGGCGCCAGACCTGCTGCCAGGTGTTGACGTGGCGGCCCCAGGCGAGGGCCTCATAGCCGATGCGCAACCGGCGCACGGCGGCACGCTCGGCCAGCAGTTGCAGGTCGTCGGCCAGCAGGCGCTCGTCGCCCAGGCTGTCGGGCGCGGTGTTGCTGCACACCAGGATCAGGTCGGTGCCCAACTCCTGCATCAGGTCGAACTTGCGCTCGGCCCGATCGAGGTTGCGCGACAGCCGCTCCCGGCGGCAGCCCTCGAAGTCGCGGAACGGCTGGAACAGGGTGATGGCCAGTCCCAGGTCCTGGGTCAGCTGGCGGATCTCGCGCGGACTTGCCCCGGAGTACAGCAGGTCGTTCTCGAAGATCTCCACACCGTCGAAGCCCGCCGCCGCTATGGCTTCGAGCTTTTCGGGAAGGGTGCCGCTCAGGGATACGGTGGCGATGGAACGCTGCATGCCGGGACTCCTGTTGGTTGGCCGCTGCCGCTTGGATGACCGCTGAACATTCAGGCTAGTTCGCAAGCGCTGGGAGAATTATTCTCCGAGCGGATACCAGGCGACAGCGGTCTTTGTACGAACCGGTTAGTTTTTGTTCGATAACCGAACGCAAGGTCGTTTATCGAATTGACCGCCTTCCAGGTGGCTCGCACTATGGCGCCAGAGCCCTCGCTCGACGCAGCCAGAAGAACAAGACAAACAAGAAGAGTGTGCGCCCATGCTCCCGCTATCCACGCTATATTTCGCCCCCCGTTTCGCTCGCCACCTCTTGCGTGTCGCTGGCGACGGCTAGTCCGGGCCTTTCCTCACCTATCGCTTGCGGACCCCACGTCGCCATGACGTCGGCTGTCCTGCTGCATCCCTGGCCTGACAATAATCCGGAGACAATTATGGCCAATACCGCCTCCTCTACCACCGGCTCCCAAGCCAAGAAAGCCACCGCCAGCGGCTGGATCGGCTCGGCACTGGAATACTACGACTTCTTCATCTACGCCCAAGCGGCGGCCCTGATCTTCCCGCAGATCTTCTTTCCCTCCACCGATCCCAAGATGGCCATCGTCGCCTCCCTCGCCACCTATGGCGTAGGTTACCTGGCCCGTCCGGTCGGTGCCTTCGTCCTGGGTCACTGGGGCGACACCCGCGGTCGCAAGAACGTCCTGTTGCTGTGCATGTTCCTCATGGGCATCGCCACCATGGCCGTCGGCCTGCTGCCCACCTATCACCAGATCGGCATCCTCGCCCCCATCCTGCTGGTGGTGCTGCGGCTGATCCAGGGCTTCGCCGTGGCCGGCGAGATCTCCGGCGCCAGCTCCATGGTGCTCGAACACGCTCCCTTCGGACGGCGTGGCTACTACGCGAGCTTCACCCTGCAGGGCGTCCAGGCCGGCCAGGTGATGGCCGCCGCCATCTTCCTGCCCCTGGCCTACTTCATGCCCGCCGACGCCTTCAACAGCTGGGGCTGGCGGATCCCCTTCCTGCTCAGCGCCTTCGTCCTGCTGGCCGGCTACATCATCCGCCGCGAGGTCCACGAGACCCCTGCCTTCGTCAAGGAAGAAGCCAAGACCGAGACGACCGCCGCCCCGAGGCGCTCGCCCATCGGTGAAGCCCTGACCACCAGCTGGAAGTCCATGGTCCTGGTCGCCCTGATGGCGCTGATGAACGTCATCCCGGTGGTCGCCACCATCTTCGGTGCGGCCTACGCCGTGCAGCCGGCCTACGGCATCGGCTTCGACAAGAGCGTCTACCTGTGGATACCCGTGGTGGGCAACATCGTCGCGGTGCTGGTGATCCCCTTCGTCGGCAACCTCTCCGACCGCATCGGCCGGCGGCCGACCATGATCGGTGGCGCCCTGGGTTCGGGTCTGCTGGCCTTCGGTTACCTCTATGCCATCAGCGTCCATAACCTGCCGCTGGCCTTCGTCATGTCGCTGCTGATGTGGGGCGTGGTCTACCAGGGCTACAACGCGGTCTTCCCGAGCTTCTACCCGGAGCAGTTCCAGACCCGCTACCGCGTCTCGGCCATGGCCATCGCCCAGAACATCGGCACCATGCTCACCGCCATGCTGCCGGCCCTGTTCACCCTGGTCGCTCCGCCCGGCACCGAGAACATCTGGCTGGTGGTCGGTGGCCTGGCCTTTGGGGTGACCTGTCTGTCGGCCCTGGCCGCCTACCTCTCGCCGGAAACCTACCGCGTGCCCATGAGCGAACTGGGCAAGCCGGGCGCCCAGCAGATGGACAAGAACGCCTACGATACGGCTCGCCAGGACAGCCTCAAGGCCAGCGTCTGAGTGCAGCAGGAGTCCTCGCCCACCGAGGGCTCCCGCCTGCGACCTTGGTCGCCTTGCCGCAAGACATACGTTGTCATATAACTATCCAACCGGTCGCCTCGATCGGTGTGTTCCGATAATTCAAATAAGAAAGGAATCCCCCATGTCGCCCTCGCCTTCCTAGCGCTCCACCTCGCCCGCTATCGCTCTAAGCCCTCGTCAGATGCCGCCCCACGCGCCGGCAGGGCACCTTTCAGCCATAAGAACAAGGATCACCCATGAGCACTCGCCTCGCTTCCCGCCGGCTCGCCCGTGCCTGCGCCACCTTTGCCGCCCTGACCAGCACCGCGCCGCTGTGGGCGGCGGACAACGGCTTCATCGAAGACACCAAGGCCAATCTCAACCTGCGCAACTTCTACTTCAACCGCAATTTCGTCGACCCGGCCTACACCGCGCAGAACAAGGCCGAGGAGTGGACCCAAAGCTTCATCTTCGGCCTGACCTCCGGCTACACCCAGGGTCCGGTGGGCTTCGGCATCGACGCCCTGGGCCTCTACTCGGTCAAGCTCGATGGCGGCGCCGGCACCTATGGCACCCAGCTGCTGCCCACCCACGCCGGTAACGAACCGGCCAAGGACTTCGGTCGCCTGGCGGTAGCCGCCAAGGCCAAGGTCTCCAAGACCGACGTGAAGGTCGGCGAATGGTTCGCCGTGCTGCCGATCCTCAGGTCCGACGACGGCCGCTCGCTGCCGCAGACCTTCCAGGGCGCCCAGATTCATTCCACCGAGATCCAGAATCTGGAACTCTGGGGCGGCCAGATGCGCCAGAACAGTCCGCGCAACGACGCCAGCATGGAAGACATGTCCATGCAGGGCCGCGCCAACGCCACCTCCGACCGCTTCAACTACGCCGGTGGCGAGTACAGGTTCAACGAGAAACGTACCCTGATCGGCCTCTGGTATGCCCAGCTCGAAGACATCTACAACCAGAAGTTCATCAACCTGGTGCATTACCAGCCGGTAGGCAGCTGGACCCTGGGCGCCAACCTCGGCTACTTCATCGGTGACGACGACGGCTCGGCCCGCGCCGGCGCGCTGGACAACCGCACCGCCTCCGCGCTGCTCTCCGCCAAGCAGGGCGGCGGCACCTTCTACGTCGGCCTGCAGCGTGTCAGCGGCGACAGCGCCTGGATGAGGGTCAACGGCACCAGCGGCGGCACCCTGGCCAACGACAGCTACAACTCCAGCTACGACAACGCCCGCGAACGCTCCTGGCAGGTACGCTACGACCACAACTTCGCCGCCTTCGGCCTCCCCGGCCTGACGCTGATGAACCGCTACATCAGCGGTGACAACGTCCATACCGGCGCCATCACCGACGGCAAGGAATGGGGCCGCGAATCCGAGGTGCAATACGAGATCCAGAGCGGCCCGCTGAAGAAGCTGCTGATCCGCTGGCGCAACTCCAGCATGAGACGCGACTACAGCGCCAGCGGCTCCTTCGACGAGAACCGCATCATCTTCAACTACCCGATATCGGTGTTGTAAGGAGAGGGTTCAGCGGCGGCCTGAGGGCCGCCGCGCCTTCGCTCTTACCGATAGCCTCCTTGGCAAGAGCGGCTGCCGTAGTGGAGAAACCTCGGCAACCCTCTTGCCCTGCTCGACCAGACCTTATACTGTATAAAAATACAGTTATGGAGCCTTGGTCATGACCCAGCCTCAACGCCCGCCACGCGGCCGTGGCACGGCCAGCAATCCGCACAACCGCTTCGCCGCCACCCGTAGCGAGGCCGAACAGGATGGCTGGTACGAGGAGGCGACGCCCCTGACCTTCACCACCGAGGTCCGCCAGGAAACGGCGAAGACCGTCATCAGCCGCAACCAATCACCGGACGTGGGCTTCGATCGCTCGGTGAATCCCTATCGCGGTTGCGAGCATGGCTGCATCTACTGCTTCGCCCGGCCCTCCCATGCCTATTGGGATCTCTCGCCAGGGATCGATTTCGAGACGAAGCTGATCGCCAAGACCAACCTGGCGGAGCGCCTGGAGGCGGAACTGTGCAAGCCGGGCTACCAGCCGCAGCCCATCGCCCTGGGCATCAATACCGATGGCTACCAGCCCATCGAGCGGCACTACCAGCTGACCCGCCAGGCGCTGGAGATCCTGCTGCGCTACCGCCATCCGGTGACCCTCATCACCAAGAGCGCCTTGATCCTGCGCGATCTGGATCTGCTCAGCCAACTGGCCGAGCGTAACCTGGTGCGGGTAGCCTTCAGCCTGACGACCCTGGATGACGACCTCAAGCGCATCCTCGAACCCCGGACCGCAGCGCCGAGCGCCCGCTTGCGCGCCATGCGCAGCCTGCACGAGCATGGGGTACCGGTCAGTGTGCTCTTGGCGCCGATGATCCCCATGATCAACGATCACGAGCTGGAGGCCATGCTCGAGGCGGCGCGCGATCACGGTGCGCGTTCGGCGGGTTACACCCTGCTGCGCCTGCCTCTGGAGATCGTCGAGTTGTTCGAGGAGTGGCTGCAGACGCATTTCCCCGAGCGCGCGGCCCATGTGATGAGCCTGATCCGCCAGTCCCGGGGCGGCAAGAACTACGACAGCCGCTTCGGCATCCGCATGAAGGGTGAAGGCCAGTTCGCCGAACTGCTGGCCCAGCGCTTTCGTCTGGCACGGCGACGGTTCGGGCTGGAACGGCGGGAAGGTGAAGGGCTGGATTGCAGCCAGTTCGCCCCGCCAGGGGAGCAGTTGGGGTTGTTCTAGAAAAGCGATCAGGTAGTCGCGACCGAAGGGGCGACCGATCTTTCCTGCTGAGCCCAAGCGTCGGGAGTGAGTCTTCAGCGAGAGGGCGAGCAGTCACCCGGGCGGTATGAGGCGAATGAAGGCGCTGCCACGCCTCCGGAATGGCCTCTTCAAGGCAAGGCGCGCCCGCCCTGCCACTGGGTCAGGCCGAGGCCGATGCTGACGTGATCGGTAGCCTGCGTCTCGAGGCCGAGGTGGGTCGCCGACTCCACGCCATTCGGCAGCCCTTTCCCCATCATGACCCCGTAGCCGAGGGTGCCGTGCACCTTCGGCAGCTTGCCGAAGAGCGGCGTGCCACCGTCGCCCAGATCGGGCGGAGCCGCCGCCTCGTTCTGTACTGGGAAGGCCGGTGCGACCTTGTCCAGTGACGCCTGGGGTTGCTCGCTCGGCGGCAGGCTCAGGTCCAAGGCCAGGGCCGAGGCGCTGGCCAGGCACAGCAGCAAAAGGGATGACCAACGCAAGACAGGACGAGGCATGACGACCTCCGGCCAGGGGCGCGGCTGACGGATGTAATGGAAAAGGACGGGGCAGGGGCATGGCAGGGAGCCGTGCCTACCGAAGACGCAGACTACGCCGGTTTGACGCTTTAGTCATGGGTCCATGGCGCCCTCACCCCAGCCCTCTCCCAAAGGGAGAAGGGACCATAGTCCTGTGCCGCGCGGTGCCCAGATCGTAGTGGTTCATCTGTCAGCGCATCGAGACGCCGTCCCGCCCGCCTCGTGCGAGACTCAGCTGCTAGGCTAACGGCTGTCCCCATCGCTGGAGTCACCATGACCACCCCTACCCCGCTCACACCGGCCCAGGCCGTTGCCGCCGGTATCGATTTTGCCGAACTCAAGGTCGATGCCAGTGGGCTCTACTGGAGCCAGTACGACCCAGCCGACGGCGCCACCCGGCTGTGGCGGCGCCAGGTCGGTAGCGCGCCGGTCTGTCTCACGCCGGCGGGGTTCAGTCTACGCAGCAAGGTCTATGAATACGGCGGCGGCGCGCTGTGCCTGGCGGATGCGGGACCGGTGTTCGTCAACGAGGCCGACCAGATGGTCTATCGCCAGCCCCTGGACGGCCGCGCGCCCGAGCGCCTGGCCGGTGGCGAGTCGTGGCGTTATGGTGATCTGCATTGGGATGCGCTACACGGGCGGGTTCTGGCCGTGGAAGAAGACCGCCGCGAACAGCCACCGCGCCATCGACTGGTCGCGCTCGGGCGGGCGGGTGAGCGCCAGGTGCTGGCCGAGGGCGCGGACTTCTACGCCGCCCCCCGGACCAGCGCCGATGGGAGCCGCCTGGCCTGGATCGAATGGGATAGACCGCACCAACCCTGGACCCGCACCCGGCTGCTGATGGCCCCCCTGGACGCCGAAGGGCAGCCCGGGACGTCCACGGTAGTCGCTGCCGATCCCGAAGAAGCGCTGCAGCAGCCGCTCTTCGATGGCCAGCACCGGCTGTGGGCGCTGAGCGATCGCCAGGGCTGGTGGCAACCCTGGTGCGAGACCGACGACGGTTTCGCTGCCCAGGAGGCACCCGCGGCGGATCATGCCGCCGCGCCCTGGCAACTGGGCGGCGCCAGTTGGTTGCCGACGGCGGAGGGCTGGCTGGCGACCTGGCAGGAAGACGGCTTCGGGTTGCTCGGCGAGCGTCGTGCGGATGGCCAGGTCCAGCGTCTGGCCACGGACTTCAGTCGCTTTCGCGGCCTGGCCCTGGACGAGCGTCACTGCTACTGCATCGCCGCCGCCCCGACGCGGCCCTCGGCGGTGCTGGCCATCGAGCGGCGGACGGGAGCCGTGGAGATCCTTTGCGGCGGCGTGGCGCCCCTGCCGGAAACCGCCGTGATCGCGCCCCGGCGCCTGAGCTATCCCAGCGGCGATGGCCAGGCCCAGGGCTTCCTCTATCTGCCCGAGGACCACGGCGAGGGTCCACCTCCGCTGCTGGTCAGCATCCACGGGGGCCCGACCTCCTGCACCTATCCGGTGTTCGATGCGCGCATCCAGTTCTGGGTCCGCCAGGGCTTCGCCGTGGCCGACCTGAACTATCGCGGCAGCAGCGGCCATGGCCGGGCCTACCGCCAGGCGCTGCACCTGCGCTGGGGTGAAGTGGACGTGGAAGACGCCTGTGCAGCGGTGGACTACCTGGGGCGCCAGGGCCACGTCGATCCGCAGCGCGCCTTCATCCGCGGCGGCAGCGCGGGAGGCTATACGGCGCTCTGCGCCCTGGCCTTCCGCGACGTCTTCCGTGCCGGCGCCAGCCTCTATGGCGTCAGCGATCCCCTGGCGCTGGCCAAGGTCACCCACAAGTTCGAAGCCGATTACCTGGACTGGCTGATCGGCGCCCCCGAGGCCGACCGCGCCCGCTACGAGGCGCGCACGCCCTTGCTGCATGCCGATCAGATCCGGGCGCCGGTGATCTTCCTCCAGGGGCTCAAGGACGCCGTGGTGGTACCGGCGCAGACCGACGCCATGGCCGCCGCCCTGGAGGCGCGCGGCGTGCCGGTGGTGGTGCGACGCTATCCGGACGAGGGCCACGGTTTTCGCCACGCGGCCAACCAGGCGGACGCCCTGGAGCAGGAAGCGGCCTTCTACCGCCGTTGGCTATGACGACGACTGGCGCGTCCGGTGCAGCGCCTCGAGCGTCTGGTGCAGGACGTCGGCCTCGATCTGGCCCGGTGCCGATGCCTGGCCCTGACTGCCGAAGGTGAGGGCACTGCCAAAGGTCTCGCCGGCGAGACGGGACACGGCGCCGACCCCTCCCATGGCCATGATGAGCAATGGGCGGGGGCTACGCTCGTGCAGGGTCCAGGTCACCTGCAGCAGGCGGGCGACATCGCCACCGTCGCGCGGCATCACCGCCAGCTTGAGGATGTCGGCGCCCAGGGCCTGCTGGCGCTGCAAGCGCCCGAGCATGTCGGCATTGGTCGGCGTGCCCTGGAAATCATGACTGGAGAGGATCACCTTGGCGCCGGTCTTGTGCGCCTCCACCACCAGTGCCTTGACCCGGCGCTCGTCGCGGCGCATCTCCACGTCGAGCAGATCGGCGAAGCCGGCCTGCAGCAGCTTGCCGTAGAGCGCCGCATAGGCCGCATCGTCCAGCTCGCCGGCGCCGCCTTCGCGTTTGGACCTGAAGGTCAGCAGCAAGGGCTTGCCGCCCAGCGTCTGCACCAGTTGCCGACCCAGGGCGGCCACCTGGTCGGCATCCGTGGCGAAGGCCAGGAGATCGAGGCGCAGCTCCAGGATATCGACCGCTGGCGAAGCAGCCGCCGCCCGGCCTTGTTCGAGCACCTGCTCGGCCGTCTTGCCCGAGGTGGAGACGATGATCTTCGGCCGTCCTTCGCCGATGCGCAGGTCCCGGACCTGCACCGGCTGGGTAGCCGCCTGCGCGGTCGAGGCAAGGGACAAGCCGGCGTAAAGGGCGAGGGGCAAGGCCGCGAGGAGTAGCGGACGAAGCGTGCGGGGCATGACAGGACTCCAGAACGAAAGACGACTGTCTTCAAGACCTGCGCTGCCGCGACCGAGTGCCCGCCGACCAGCGCTTGGCGGGCGCTGATCGCCCGGCTCGCGTAGACTGGCGCTTTAGCCATCGAGTCCCTGCATGCCCTTCGTTCGTCGTGGTTTCGAAAGCATCGTATCCACCTGGTTGGCAGGGCTGCTGCTCCTGCTGCCCCTGGTGCTGACCCTGGCCCTGATCGGCTGGATCGTCAGCTTCCTCAACGGCTTGATCGGCCCCAACACCACCCTCGGCCAGTTGTTCGTGGCGGTGGGACATCCCTTCGTCGGCAATTCCCTGGCCGCCTACGGCATCGGCACCCTGCTGCTGCTGGTGCTGCTCTATCCGCTGGGCATCGCGGTCAAGTTGGGGCTGCGCCGGCCGCTGGCCTGGTTCGCCAACGTGACCTTCCGGCGCATTCCAGTGTTCGGCAAGCTCTATGGTCTCGCCGAGCGCTTCGTTGAGCTGCTGGATCGCAAGGAAGGCGGGGCGGACATCCGCGCCATGAGTCCGGTGTGGTGCTTCTTCGGTGGCCAGGGCGTGGCGGTACTGGCACTGCTACCCAATCCGGCGGTGGTGGACATCGATGGTCGCCGCTACCACGCCGTACTGGTGCCCTCGGCGCCGGTGCCGGTGGGCGGTGGCCTGCTCTATGTGCCAGTGGACTGGGTGAAGCCGGCCGACATGGGGGTGGACATGTTCACCAGCATCTACGTTTCCATGGGCATCACCCTGCCGCCGGTGGTCAAGGATCGCCAGGTGGAATTCATCCCCCTGGACGAGGCGGTACGCCGCCAGCAGGAACAGGGGACGGCCGAGGAGCCGCCCCGCCAGTCCTAGTTCTGCACGGCCTGCACCGAGCCCCCATCCACGCGCAGGTTGCTGCCGTTGATGAAGGAGGCGCGTTCGGACACCAGCAGGGCGATGGCCGCAGCGACCTCTTCCACCTTGCCGCGGCGCTTCTGCACGATGCCCGGCCGCTCTTCGTCGAGGAAGCTTTCGATGGCTTCCTCGAAGGAGACACCCAGCTCCTTGGCGCGTTTTTCCATCATGCCATCGGTCATGCCGGTCTCGATGAAGGCCGGCGAGACGGTATTGCACAGCACGCCGTGGGCGGCTTCCTTGTACGACAGGTTTTTGATGAAGGCGGCCAGGGCCGCCTTGGCCACGTTGTAGACGGCCTCTTCCCAATAGGGCTGCACGGCGTTTTCCGAGGTGATGCAGACGAAGCGACCCCAGCCACGCTTACGCATGCGCGGAATGGCGGCCCGGGCGACCCGCACGGCGGAGAAGAAGTCGGTGGCCCAGGCCTCCTCGTAGTCGGCATCTTCCAGCTCCAGCGGATCGCCCTTGGCCCCGGTGACGCCCGCGGTATGGACCACGATATCGATCTGGCCGAAGCGGGACTCGCCCTGCTCCACCAGTTCGTCCACCGCAGCCTGGTCGGTCATGTCGGCGGCGATCAGCAGCGGCTCGCCTGGCAGGCCCTTGGCCGCCTCTTCCAGCTTGCCCTGCTCCAGATCGGACAGCACCAGCTTGACGCCCTCTTCGGCCAGCAGCTTGGCCGTGGCCAGACCCATGCCACCACTGGCCCCCGTGATGAGGGCTACGCGCCCCTTGATTCCCAGATCCATAGCCACCTCGTTCATTGATTGCGTACAGTGCCTTGGAGCCTTTGCATAATCGGCTGCGCGTCGGCCAAACCCTGTTGAAAACGCCTGGCCTGGTTCCAGCTCGCGCGATGATGCAAAGGCTCTTGCGGCGTCTCTGTTTCCGACTCGCGGCGGCACGCCGTTGCGCTTACCGTTCGGCGGAAAGCGCAACGCCCACTCGGCTCGCCGGTCCAGATAGCAAGACCTCAGGAAGATCACGATGCACGCACCTCGCCTGCCCCTGACCCTCTTTCATGACGGCGCCTGTCCGCTCTGCGCCCGCGAGATCGCCTGGCTGCGGCGTCATGCCGATCCGAGCCGCCTGCACCTGATCGACCTGGCCGCGCCGGACTATCGAGCCCCGGCCGATGCACCACCGCGCCAGGCCATGCTCGACCTGCTGCACGCGCGCGATGCCGACGGCCAGTGGTTCCGCGGCCTGGACGCCACCTATTGGAGCTGGCGCACCGCCGGACTCGGACGCTGGGCCCGACCGCTGGCCTGGCGTCCGTTACGGCCTTTCTTGGAACTGGGCTATCGGTTCTTTCTCAAGCTGCGCCCTGGCCTGACCTGGCTGCCTCATCCAGCGGGCAGCCGGCGTTGCCAGGACGAGGTCTGCACCCTGGACCAGCGTCGCGAGGATCAGCGCAAGGGATAGGTCAGCAGCAGCAGATGCAGGGTATTGAGTGCCCCGTGCAGCAGCACCGCTGGCCACAGGCGATTGCCCGAGCAGTGGAAGGCCAGTCCGTAGCCCACACCGGCCAGACCCGCCAGCAGCGCGAAGCCTGCGCCCGCGGGTAGATGGGCGAGGCCGAACAGCAGGCTGGTCAGCAGCAGGCCCGTGGGCATGCCGAGGCGCTCGCTGAGGCGGCGTTGCAGGAAGGCGCGAAATACCAGCTCTTCGGCCAGGCAGGTCACCAGCAGATTGATCGCCAGCCACGCCAGCAGACCCTCCGGCCACTTCGGCTGCCAGCCAAGGACACCCAGTGCCAGGGCGAGACCGGGTACGCCGCCCAGGGTCAGACCGACCGTGGCCAGCAGCGGCCGCGCCCGCCACGGCCCCACTGGCGTACCCCACCAGGCCAGCAACAGGGCGAGGGCGACCAAAGCCTTGTCCAGCGCCAGGCGCAGTTGCCAGGGCTGGGAGCCGCCCAGGTGCTGGGGTGGTCCCAGCGGCAGGGCCGCGAACCCTGGCACGAGATGGGCGGCGAACAGCACCGCCATCACCAGCGTCACCGGTAGCCAGGCGCGGGGTGCGACACAGGGCCGCGCCGCTATCCATACCACGAACAGCACGCCACAGAGCAGTGCCACGGGCTGGACCAGCCCGCCGAGCGCACCGCCCAGCAGTAGGGCCAGGGGCGGCAGCGACCGCCACCAGCAGGAAGAGCGCGGCATGGGCATGCGGAGTCCGTCCGGAAAAGCCGCCAGTCTAGCGGTTCGTGCGGCGTTGCTGGCACCGGGCCAGGGTTCGCCTGCTCGCGCGTCTCGGCTAGACTACGCGGCTGCTCGCGTTACGGATCCTGACATGTCTGCTCAACCCGCCCGCGCCCTGGGCCTCGACTTCGGTACTTCCAACTCCACCGCCGGCTGGCTGCGGCCCTCGGGTGACGTCCTGCTGCCCCTCGAAGACGGCAAGGCCACCCTACCCTCGGTGATCTTCTTCAACGCCGAAGAGCGCCGTCCGGCCTATGGTCGCCAGGCGCTGCACGAATACCTGGAAGGCTACGAAGGCCGCCTGCTGAGATCGCTCAAGAGCCTGCTCGGCTCCAGCCTGCTCAAGGGCGAGACCAGCATCCTCGGCAGCGCCCTGCCCTTCACCGAGGTGCTCGGCCTGTTCCTCGGCACCCTAAAGCAGCGCGCCGAACAACAGGCCGACCGCGCCTTCGACGCCGTGGTGCTGGGCCGGCCGGTGCACTTCGTCGACGACGATCCGGTGGCCGACCAGGAGGCCGAGGACACCCTGGCCGCCGTAGCGCGCCAGGTGGGCTTCAACGACATCTCCTTCCAGTTCGAGCCCCTCGCCGCCGCCTTCGACTACGAGCGCAGCATCGAGCGCGAGGAGCTGGTGCTGATCGTCGACATCGGCGGTGGTACCTCGGACTTCTCCCTGGTGCGCCTGGCGCCGGAACGGCGCGAGCTGGCCGACCGCGCCGGCGACATCCTCGCCACCGGCGGCGTGCACGTGGGCGGCACCGATTTCGACCGCCAGCTGAGCCTGGAAGGGGTGATGCCGCTGCTGGGCTACGGCAGCGCCATGAAGAGTGGCGCGACCATGCCTACTAGCCACTACATCAACCTGGCGACCTGGCACACCATCAATGCCGTCTACGCCAAGAAGAGCGTGCTGGCCCTGCGCGACATGAGATACGACGCCCAGGACAGTCGCTGCATGGATCGGCTGTTCAAGCTCATCGAACAGCGCGCCGGCCATTGGCTGGCGATCCAGGTGGAAGACGCCAAGATCGCCCTGACCGACGACTGGCGCCGCACCCTGCGCCTGGACCGCATCGAGACCGGCCTGGCCGCGGAGCTGGAACGCCCGCTGTTCGACGCCGCCATCGCCCTGCAGCTGGAGCGCCTGAGTAGCGGGGTGGACGCCCTGCTGGCGCGCGCCAACCTCGATCCGGCGCGGGTCGACAGCCTGTTCTTCACCGGTGGCTCCAGCGGTATCCCGGCGCTGCGCCAGGCCCTGGCCAAGCGCTTCCCCGGCGCCCGCCTGGTGGACGGTGACCGCTTCGGCAACATCGGCAACGGCCTGGCCATCGAGGCGTTCAAGAGATACGGCTAGCGCCTCGCCAGCCAGGCAGGCAGGCAGCAGATCGCACGAGGACGCTCAGGCGCCGAAGGCACCATCGATGGTGTGCATGGCGCCGGTGACGAAGCCGGCCTCGGGTCCGGCCAGCCAGGCCACCATGCCGGCCACCTCCTCGGCGCTGCCGTGGCGCTTGATCGCCATGAAGCTGTGCATCATTTCCTTCATCGGCCCCTCGGCGGGGTTCATGTCGGTATCGATGGGCCCTGGCTGCACCACGTTGACGGTGATGCCGCGGGGCCCGAAATCCCGCGCCAGGCCGCGGGCCAGGCCCTGCAGGGCGGATTTGCTCACGGCGTAGGCAGCCAGGCCGGGGACCGGCATGCGGTCGCCGTTCACCGAACCGATGACGATGATCCGCCCGCCGGCCGGCATCTGCCGCGCGGCTTCCACCGCCGCATGATAGGGCGCCTGCACGTTGATGCGGAACAGCCGATCGACGGCATCGGGGTCCTGCTCCAGGGCATCGCCGAACAGCGCCACGCCGGAATTCACCACCAGCACATCCAGGGGACCGCTGGCGCGCACCCGCGCGATGACGGCATCGCGGTCGGCGCTGTCGGTCGCCTCGGCAGTGCTACCGGTTTCCCTGGCCAGCGCCTGGGCCGCGTCCCTGGAACTGGCATAGGTGAAGGTCACCCGGGCACCCTCGGTAGCGAAGCGCCGCACGATGGCTGCGCCTATGCCGCGGCTGCCACCCAGAACCAGCACCGACTTGCCTGCAAAATTCGTCATGATCGTCTCTCCTGATTAATGTAGTGAGTGCTACAATAAACCTCGCTCGCTTTCTGTCAAAGAGTTTTTGTAATGAGCACTACAAATAAACCCAGCACGCGTGGCCGTCCGCGCCGCTTCGATCCGGAAGCGGCAGTGGCCCAGGCGCAACGCCTGTTCCACGAAAAAGGCTACGACGGCGTGAGCGTCGCCGACCTGACCCAGGTCCTGGGCATCAATCCGCCCAGCTTCTATGCAGCTTTCGGCAGCAAGGCCGAGCTGTACCGCAAGGTCCTCGAGCGCTATGCCCTGACCGGCGCCCTGCCGCTGCGGCAGATCCTGGAAGCCGACCAGCCTCTGGCCGTCGCCTTGGTGCAGCTGCTGGAACAGGCAGCGCGCAGCTATGCCGCCGATCCGCAGGCGGCAGGTTGCCTGGTGCTGGAAGGGACCCACTGCGACGATCCCCAGGCGCGCGCGGCGGCGCAGCTCTATCACCTGGCCGCCCAGGAATTCATCCGCAGCAGCATCGCCGCGCGCTATCCACAGGAGGCGCAGCGACTGGCCGATTTCGTCACCACCACCATGGCCGGACTCTCCGCCAGCGCCCGTCATGGCCAGAGCCTGGAACGCCTGCTGGCCAGCGCCCGCCTGGCCGGCCTGGCGCTGACCCAGGCGCTGCCGGCCGGCACCTGAAAGGCTGGCGCGCGCGGGGAGGCGGTCAATCTCCGGCAGGCTCAATCAGGCAGGCGGTAACGACTGCCATCGAAGCAGGACGGATCGTCGTCCAGGTATCTACGCATCCGCCGCCACAGGGTCGCCGTGCTGATGCCCAGCCGGGCCGCCGCCGCTTTGCGATTGCCGCCCACGGCGTTGAGGGCCGCATGCAGAATCGCGCGTTCATCGGGCAAGGCCGCGACCCGCGGCTCCTGCGACGCCGACTCGGGTCGGGGCAGATCGGCGAGCAACTCCTCGAGCAGCTCATCGGCAGGCCAGTCGCAGGCGAGCAAGACGCCCAGGCGTTCACCGAGGTTGGCGAGCTGGCGCACGTTGCCTGGCCAGGAGTAGTCGGCGAGACGCGCCAGCAAGGCCTGGGTGAGCGCCCGGCTCGCGGCGGACGGGTGCGGCAGGAGCCGATCCAGCAATTCGGGCAGATCGCTACGCCGCTCGCGCAGGGGGGGCAGGGTCAGGCGCAGCACGCAGAGGCGGTAGTAGAAATCCTCGCGAAATAGCCCCTTGGCGACCTGATCCAGCAAGGGCTTGTTGCTGGCCGTGATGATGCGGATGTCCACGGGGATCACCTTGTCGTCGCCGATGCGGATGACCTGGCGCTCCTGCAGGGTGCGCAGCAGTTTGAGCTGGATATCCGCGGAGGTTTCGCTGATCTCGTCGAGGAACAGCGTGCCGGTATGGGCCAGCTCGAAGACCCCGGTGCGTCCCTCGCTGGACGCGCCGGTAAAGGCCCCCCTGACGTAGCCGAACAATTCGCTTTCCAGCACGCCGGGAGCGAAGGCGGCGCAGTTGATGGCCACGAAGGGGCCATGGCGGCGCGCGGAGGCGTTGTGGATGCTCTGGGCGAAGAGTTCCTTGCCGGTGCCGGTCTCGCCTTCGATGATCAGGGTGCTGTCGGCGCTGGCGTAGGCAGCCGCCAGGCGCTTCGCCCGCTGCAAGGCCGGACTGCTGCCGACGATGTCGGCGAAGGTGCGCTGTGCCAGGTGCTGGCCGGCGAGCGCCCGTCGCATCTTGCGTTCGAGGGTCTTGATGTCCGTCTGCTTCTGCAGGGTGGCGACTGCACCGATCACTTGGCCATCCAGCTCGATGGGAGCGATGCTCAGCGTCAGGGAGCGGCGACCGACGTCCAGCAGGGCCCCGCGGACCGCCTTGCCCTGCTGCAACGCCGGCTCGAAATAGCGCCCGATGGGCAGATCGAGGATGGGATCGCCGCAAGCGAGATCACCCATGTAGGACTGTGCGACCTGGTTCAGGCGCGTCACCCGGCCCACGCCATCGACGCTGAAGATGCCTTCGGACACGCAATCGAGGATCGTCTGGATCATCTCGTAACGGCGCTGCAACTCCTGGCGCTGCAGCCGGCGCTCGTCTTCCACCTGGAGCAGGTGCAGGGCTTCGTCGAGGGCCTCGGCAGCGGCATCGCCATCGGTGTCCGACATCACGAAGTGCAGGCCGCGGGCGGTGACGGCTTCGGCGAAGGACAGCCCGCCGATGGTCACCTCGATGCCCTGGGCCTGCAGTTCGTCGAGGCGCGCCTCGGTCTCCTGGCTGCTGGCCAGCGGGTCTATCACGCAGATGTGGGCCTCGGGCATGAAGGCGTGGGATTTGGCGAGAATCCGCGCATAGCCGTCCGAGGTAGCGAGAAAGGCGACCCGGGACGAGAGGCGCAGGGCCTGGCGATAGGCGCTGATACAGTCGAAGAAGGTGTGCCTGAGTTCCACCACCGGCACGCGGAAGTGCTCCCGCAAGCGGTGGGCGGTCTTGCCACGGCTGATCAGCACCATGGCCCCCTGGTCCAGCAGGCGCTGGGCGGTGCGCAAGGCATCGCCCTGGACCGCTTCCACCACGGGCAGCGCCAGTCCGCGCTGTGTCAGCAGCTTTTCCATGGCCAGGGTAAGAGTGCGCGACGGCGCGATGACGGCGATCCGACCGGACAGGGCGTCGGGCGCGGACGGGTTGGCTTCGACGTTCACGGGCGTTCTTCTTGTTGCAGGCTTTTCACCAGCTTGAAAGCTTTTGCAGTTTCGCGCCATGACTTTCGTCCCGGGCCGCCTGGTGAGTTTCGTGGAAAAATCCGTCAAGTAACTGATCAAGAAAGACTTTCCCAGAGACATCAAGACGACTGCACGACCTGGCACAGCCCTTGCGCCGCTATTGGGCAAACAACATCAAGAAGAAGGTAGCTGGCGATGAAAATGGTCTTCATAGGCTTCGGCGAGGCGGCCTATCACCTGGCCCTCGGCCTGGGCGCGGCGAACGGACTGCAACTGGGCGCCTACGACGCCTATCGCGACGATGCCAAGGCAGGGCCGCTGATCCGGCAACGTGCCGCCCAGGCCGGGGTGGAACTGTTCGACAGCCCGGAGCGGGCCTGCCAGGGGGCGCGCTTCGTGCTCTGCCTCACCAGCGCCAGCAGCGCCCTGGCGCTGGCCGAGCGCATCCTGCCGCTGCTGGTGGCCGGCCAGGACTACCTGGACCTGAATTCCGCGGCGCCCTTGGTCAAGCAGCGCATCGAGCGCCTGCCGCGCGCCCCAGGCGTGGGCTTTTGCGACTGCGCCGTGATGGGCACCGTGCCAGGCAACAATCATCGAGTGCCGATGCTGCTGGCCGGCAGTGCGGCACCGGCCTTCGCCGCCGCTCTCACCCCCCATGGCATGCGCCTCACCGTGCTGGACGCCGAACCCGGCGCCGCCTCGGCCATCAAGATGCTCAAGAGCGTGGTGATGAAGGGCCTGCCGCAACTCTTCCTGGAGTCCTTCCAGGCGGCCGAACGCTTCGGGGTACTCGATACCCTGATCGACTCCCTCGGCGACTCCCTCGACGGCAAGACAGTGGCACAACTGGCCGACACCTTCACCGCCCGCACCCTCATCCACGCCAAGCGCCGTGCCGCCGAGCTGGACGACGTGGTGGCGACCCTGGAGGGCCTGGGAGTCGATGCCAGCATGTCCATCGCCACCCGCGACCAGTTGCTGAAACTGGCGCGCCACGATTGGAGCACCGAACTCGGCCCTGGTGGCAGCGAGCTGGACTACCGCAGCGCCATTGCCCATTTCACCCGTGCCCAGCAGGAGTCGTCGCAATGAACACCGACCACTACCTACCGCTGCCCGAACTCATTCCCTCCGCGTTGCTGGAGCGCTTTCGCGCACTCAGCCCGGCGCAGCTATGCGACGGCATGCAGAGCCTGGGCATTCCCCGCAGTGGCTGCATGGATCATGACCTGCTGCCGCTGGACCCGGATAAGATCCTGCTGGGCACCGCCTGTACCGTGGATACCGAGGATGGCGACAACTTCCCCATCCATGTCGCCATCTACCAGGGGCAACCCGGCTACGTGTTGGTGGTGGCCGGCAAGGCGCACCGGGAACGTGCCTACCTCGGCGACCTGATGGCCGGCGCGGCTCAGGCGGTCGGTCTCGCCGGCCTGGTGGTCGACGGTTGCGTGCGCGACCGGCGCCCCCTGGCGGACCTGGACATTCCCATCTACGCCAAGGGCTTCATGCAGCGCAGTCCGGCCAAGCACGGTCCTGGGCGGATCAACGTGCCGGTGCAGTGCGCCGGCGTCGAGGTCGCGCCGGGCGATCTGATCTTCGGTGACTACGACGGCCTCACCGTAGTGCCGCGTGCCCGTTTGCTGGAGGTGCTCGAAGCGGCCGAGAAGAAGGATGCCTACGAGGCCAAACGCCGCGCGGTCATCGCCGACTACGTCCGCTGTCGCGCCAGTGGTGAGCCCTTGCCGGCGCTGGCGCCCGATTGGGTGACCGAGCTTCTGAAGAGGGAATGAACCCTCCGGGGAGCCGCACATCCGGCTCCCCCGCCCCACTATTCGTGTCCCGATAACAATAAGACTGGGAGTTGCACCGAATGCTGACCTTCCTCGGCTATGCGCTGATCATCGCCTTTCTGTTCCTGGTCATCCGCCAGAAGCTGTCGCCCTTCACCGGCCTGATCGTGGTCTCCCTGGCCGCTGGCGCCCTGGCCTGCGTCGCCAGCGGCGTACCCTTCGAGTCCCTGGTCACCTGGATTCGCCAGGGCCTGTTCTATTCCACCAGCCAGAGCGGCAAGGTAGCGCTGGGCACGGTCAATCCCACGGTGATGATCCTCTTCGCCATCCTCTATTTCAGCCTGATGATGAACGTGGGGCTGTTCGACCCCCTGTGCACCTACCTGATCCGCAAGGCCAACGGCGATCCCCTGAAGATCATCCTGGTGACGGCCTTCACCTCCTCGGTGGTGACCCTGGACGGCGATGGCACCACCACGATCCTCATCATCACCAGCGCCTTCCTGCCGCTGTACAAGCAGATGGGGCTGAAGCTGTCGAACCTGGCGATGCTCATCATCCTGCCCTGCGGCCTGGGTAACTGCCTGCCCTGGGGGGGTCCGCTGGCCCGCGCCGCCGCGGTGCTGAACGTGGAGGTGAATACTCTCTTCGTGGCGATCCTGCCGATCCTGGGCGTCTCCTTCGTCTATGTGTTCTGCATGGCCTACCTGATGGGCCGCAAGGAGCGCGAGCGACTGGGCTACATTCCCGGTGAACGCGCCATCGTCACGCCACAGCAGATCGAGGAGATGGTCACCGTCATCCAGGAGAGCGATCGGGAATTCAAGCGACCCCGCCTGTTCCTGTTCAACCTGGCCCTGACCGTCCTCATGCTGGTGACGCTGCTGGCCGGCTGGGCCAACGGCGCCATCGTCTTCATGGTGGGGACCGCCCTAGCCCTGGCGGTGAACTACAGCGCCACCGAACAGCGGGAGCGCATCACCGCCAATGGCGGTGATGCCATCGCCGTGGCCTCCATCATCCTGGCGGCAGGCTGCTTCCTCGGCATCTTCAACGGCAGCGGCATGGCTGCCGCGGTGGCCACCAGCATCGCCGGCCTGATTCCCGAGTCCATGGGCAGCCATACGGCGCTGGCCTTCGCCTTCCTTGGCGCCATCGCCTGCTATGCCCTGCCGGTGGACGCCTACTACTTCGGCATCCTGCCGGTGGTGGCGCCCATCGCCTACCAGTTCGGCATCACCCCCACCGAGATCGGCGTGGCCTCCTTCATGGGCCAGGCCCTGCGCTACGCGAGCCCGACGGTCGCCTGGCTGTTCCTGCTGATGAATCGCACGGAAATGAGCTTCGGCGAGTATCAGAAGGAATTCTTCAAGTGGTCGCTGCCGATGTTCGGCCTGTTCATCGTCACCGCCATCGTGACGGGGGAACTGCCCATCGGCTGATCGCCGGCAACAGGGCCGAGTGACGGTCTTCGCGGGACGCTCGAACACGGCTGACCGCAAGGCGCCGCTGGAGTAAGGTGGCGGCCTTCATTGCATCTTCGAGAGAGTCTGCCCCATGTCGCTGGAAATCGTCGACCATCCCGCCCTGGAAGTCACCGGCCTGCTGTTCGAGCCCGGCCAGGGCGAAGACATCGCCGCCCTCTGGCGGCGCCTCGCCGACCGCGCCGGGGAAGTCGCCGGTCGCGAAGGCGAGGCCGAATGGTATGGCCTGAGCTGGCGCCAGGCCGGCACCATGCACTACCTGGCCGCGGTAGCCACCGTACCGGGCGCCCCCCTGCCCGCCGGCATGGTGCGCCAGGAACTGCCGGAAGGCCGCTACGCCCGCTACGTGCACCTGGGTACCGCGCCCAGCGTGGCCAAGAGCCTGGGCCGGCTGTTCGCCGAGCTCTTGCCGGCCCGCGGCCTGCAGCCCCGTCCGGGCGCCTGCTTCGAGCACTACACCGAGGCCTTCACCGGGGTGGACGCCCAGGATTCGCAGATCTACATCTACGTCCCGGTGTTCTAGCAAGGCTTCCTTCGGGCGGAGCGGCGCGACGGACAGGACGTTCGTCAGCTGCGGCTTGCCTCGCGGCATAACCCTTTCCAAGCTGGGGATATCGCCCGCAACTCCAGGTGCACGATGTCCCTGCCCGCGCTCCAGTCCTTCATCGCCCGGCACGAGCGGATCTTCCTGCTCACCGGTGCCGGTTGCAGCACCGACTCCGGCATTCCCGACTACCGCGACCGCGACGGCGCCTGGAAGCGCCCGCAGCCGGTCACCCTGCAGGCCTTCGTCGGCGACGACCTCTTGCGCCGCCGCTACTGGGCACGCAGCCTGATCGGCTGGCCGCGCTTCTGCCAGGCGCGGCCCAACGCCACCCACCAGGCCCTGGCGGCCCTGGAGCGGCGTGGCCAGGTGGAGATGCTGCTGACCCAGAACGTCGATCGGCTGCACCAGGCCGCCGGCAGCGAGGCGGTGATCGACCTGCACGGTCGCCTCGACCAGATCCGCTGCCTGGGTTGCGAGCTGCGCCTGCCGCGCCAGGAATTCCAGCAATGGCTGGGCGAACTCAATGGCGACTGGCTGCAGCTGGACGCAGCTACCGCGCCGGATGGCGATGCCGATCTGGAAGGCGTGGACTTCATGAGTTTCCGGGTGCCCGACTGCCCGCGCTGCGGCGCCCTGCTCAAGCCGGACGTGGTGTTCTTTGGCGAACACGTGCCCGGCGCACGGGTGGAGCGCGCCTTCGCCCACCTGGGCCGCGCCGATGCGCTGCTGGTGGTGGGCTCGTCGCTGATGGTCTATTCGGGCTTTCGCTTCGCCCAGGCCGCGGCCCGCGCCGGCTTGCCCATCGCCGCCCTGGGCTATGGGCGTACCCGCGCGGACGACCTGCTGGCGCTCAAGGTGGAAGCCTCCTGCGCCCAGGCACTGGCCTTTCTGCTGGAGTATCCCGGGGCAGCACCGGCGCTTACGCCGGCACGTGCCGAGGCCGTGGCGCCCTTCCCAGGTGCATCAGCGGACGCTCGATCCAGCGGTAGCTGAGCATCGACAGCAGGCAGGCGAGCACCAGTACCGGCGGCAGCAGCGCCATGAAGCCGAGCGTGCCCAGGGTCTCGACCGAGCCAAGGTCGAGCAGGGTGAAGAGTCCGTAGAGCAGCAGGCCGTGGGTGAGATAGAGGCTGTAGCTGATCTCGCCCAGCACCTTGAGGCCGCGACTGCGCAGCAGGCCGAAGAGGTCGTTGCCGGCGGCCATGGCGGCGAAGGGCAGCGCCAGGGCGAGCATCTGCTTGAGACTGTAGTCCGGCTGGAGCATGGCGTAGCCCACCAGGGCCAGGGACAACACCGCCACCAGGGGCGTACGCAGTCGCGCCAGCAGCGCCGGCCGATGCACCTTGAGGAACACCGGCAGGAAACCCAGCAGGAACAGCAGGCCGAAGCGCGCGCCCAGCACATGATAGTGGTAGCCGGCGGCGACCAGGCCCCCCACCAGCAGCACCGAGACCAGCAGCGGCAGCCCGAAGCCACGGCGATTGAACAGCGCGGCGATGATCGGCAGGGCCAGGTAGAACAGCGCCTCGTAGCGCAGCGTCCAGTGAGCGCCGGCGGTCATCCAGCCGCTCTCTTCCAAGCCGTTGAGACTGAAGCCGGAAAACAGCTCCCAGCTGAGCAGCTCGAGCATGAAGTGCTGGCCGTCGGCGATGACGAAGTGGGTGCGGATCAGGGTGAAGAGCACCACCACGGCCACCACGCAGAGATACAGCGGCATCACCCGCAGCACCCGCGACCTCAGCAACTCGCCCCAGTCCGGTGTGCGCCGGTAGACCTTTCCGAAGAACAGGTAGCCGGTGATCATGAAGAACAGCGAGACCGGCACCACACCCAGGTTGTAGAGCAGGATGCTATCGGGTTCGCGCCATTGGCCCTCGGCCTTGAGGTGATAGGTCAGCACGAAATGCAGGCAGACCACGGCGGTGGCGAGGATGCCGCGCAGGGCATCCAGCGGCGAGGAGCGCGCCAGGGTCTCCTCGGTGAGCAGCGTGCTGCGGCGCAGGGCGAAGGCCAGCAGCACCAGGCTGCCCAGGTAGAGGGCGATGGGGAGAGCGACGTCAGTCATATCCGTGACCTTCTTGACAGGAACCGGCAAAGACCCGCCCCCAGACCACCGGAGCGGTCGCCGGAGCGAGCGAGAGAAAAACGCTACCGCGCGGTACGCGACCGAGGGCAGAGAGACCGGAAAGAGAGGAAAACAGCGGCGAGCGGAAGGATCCGCTGTCTCAGGAAAGCGCGAGAACGCCCATCAGACAAGTCTTGTTACAGGCATTCCTGTGGGTCTTAGGTTTCGTAGTCCTAGCTCAGCGGCCCTGGCACGCGGCCCAGGGCACGCCTGCCATTCGTCGGATCCGCCCTCAGGGCGCCAGTGTCCGCTCCACCACCGGGTAGTGATCCCACACCTGGCCGTCCGCCAGGGAGCGTAGCAGCTTGACGTATTCGGCATGGGACCACGCCAGCGGCGTCGCCGAATCGGTGCCATGCCCCTTGCTGTAGCCGTGGCGCCGGTTGTCACCCACGCCGTCCCAGACCTGCTCGGGCAGCATCAGGCCGGCGTTGGCGAACAGCTCCAGGCCGCGGACGTAGGTGTCGCGTAGCTTGGCGAGCGCCCCCGCATCCGGCTTGCCCTGCAGGACCAGGCGCGCCAGCTCGTAGTGGCCGCGCTCACCGGTGAAGATCGGCCAGACCCGACCGCGCAGCCCCGAGTTGGGCACCGGCTGCTCGGTGGCCGGGAAGTTGCTGCCCGAGGTCTCGCTCTCGCCATAGCCGTCGTTGCCGTAGCGCCGCCAGCCAGGGAAGGTGCCCTTCACCCCGGGATACTGGAAGCTGTACTTGACCCGTAGATTCTCCGGCAGGCCTTCGTCGTCCAGCACCGCCAGGCTCTGCTGCACCAGCGGATCGCCCGCCGGTCGTACACCGTAGCGCACCAGTTCGAGGAAGCCGGCGTCCAGCACCTGATCTTCCGGCAGGCCAGGGCGGCTGTTGTTGTCCACCAGCTTGCCCTTGTCGTTCGGGTCGGCGTTCTGGGTGATGCGCAGGTAGTAGTGACCGGCGCCCAGGCTGCCCTGGGTGGTGGCCATGGTCTGTTCCACCTGGCTCGAATAGCGCCGCGCGGTGTCGCGATAGCGGCTGGCATGGGCTTCGTCGCCGGCGTGGCGCGCCAGTTCGCTGGCGGTGGCCAGCCCGGCGATCACGGCCGCGGTGGTGGACGGCGAATAGCCCCACTGCTCTTCCCAGCGCTCCTGCTGGGTCTGCGGCGGCTTGACCTGCCAGGTGTTCCAGCCCAGGTTGACCTGGCTGTCGCGGGCGAGGAAATCCGCCGCGGGCCTGAGCATCTCGCGATACCAACGATCAATCTCGGCGTCACTCAAGAGGCCACCCTGCCAGAGGCGATAACCGAGCATGATCGGCATGGCGGTCTGGTCGAGCTGTACCCCAACCCATTCGATGGTGCCGTCGACGTGGGTTTTCTGCAGGAACCAGCCGGTGGCACCGGGCGCCCGGACCTCGTCGCCCTGCTTCTGCTGGTGGATGAAGGCGGAGCTGTCGGCCGGCTGGCGCGCGGTATTGGCGTCCACCTGCACCTGCTTGAGGTAGCTGAAGGCGACCTTGGGCGTCTGCCGATCGCCCAGGGCTAGCAGCGCCATGGCGCACTGGTAGAAGTCGCGCGGCCAGACCGCCTTGTAGCCGGTGGTGCCCTTGGCGGCCGGCACCGTCTCGCCCCAGGGATTGGACAGCGAGGCGATCAGGGCGCCGGCGTGGGTCTTGTCCTCCTGGGCCTTGAGCACCAGGGCGCTGGCGTTGAGCAGCTTGCCGCCGTCGCCGGCCTGGGCCTGTAGCCGTGGCAGCTGGTCGAGACTGGCCAGGTAGTCCTGCCAACCGATGGCGTCGCCCTTGCCGTTGTAGTGGGCCAGCACCTTTTGATAACCGCGGGCCAGGGTGGCATCCGCCGCCGCCTCGGCCTGGCGCGGATTGGCGCCGAAGCCCACCACCACGTCCAGGGTGGTCTCGGCGCCGGTGAGTGGCAGTTTGGCCAGCAGGGCGACGTTGCCGGCCTGGTCGCCGGTGCTGCCGTAGAGGCGGGTCAGCTTGCCGTTGCGGCGCAGGTCGTCGAGGCCGTCGGAGGCGCCGACGAAGCCCACGGTGGGCGTCTGCAGCGGCTGGCTGGCCTTCACCACCAGGGCGTGCTCGCCTTCGCTGGCGTAGAGCACCCCACCCTTCACCGCGGCGCGGTCGTGGCTGCCACTGTTGGCCAGCGCCGGATCGACATAGAGATAGGGCTGGATGCGCGGGTCCTGGCTGCGAAAGATGACGCGCATGACCAGGGTGTCCTGGTCCGGGTCGGTGAAAACGTGCTTCTCGATCTCGTAGCGGCCCTGGCGGTCGCGGTTGACGATCCTGTAGGCCAGCGAGGTGGGCCGGCCGGCGGCATCGGTGGCGAGGTATTCAATGCGGCTGTCGGTGTCGTCGCGCTCCAGGTGGGTGAAGTCGGGTCCGTGGATCACCAGCTGCATCTCGCGCAGTTGCGCCTCGTGGATGAGTCCCTGCATGGTCTCGGTGACCACGCCCTGGGCCAGGGAGAACCACACCCGCGAGACGCGCCCGGTGCTGGCCTGGTCGCTGTAGGCGCCGTCGCGATAGGCCTCGTAGCTGGTGCCGATGCCGGTCTTGCCGGAATAGGACCAGAAGGGGTCGGCGCCAGGTGCGCCGGGGGCGTCCAGAGCGAACGCCAGAGGGGTGAGGAGACAGCTGGCGGAACACAGCAGCGGACGGACGAAACGTAGGGGCATGGGCGGTCGGGCCTTGTTCTGGTTATGCCGGAAGTCGCGTGGCAGAGGGCGTTTCGCCCTCCCCGTCCGTAAGCCTAGTCGGATTTTTCCAGGGCGCCGCTCAGCCCTCGTCGCGCGCAGGGTGCAGCGCCTGCGGTAGATATCCGGCCAGGGGCGAATCCGGCGCCAGCAGCGAGGTACGGATGAAGTGCAGGTAGCTGGCGATGCGCCGTAGCGGCGACCGATCGAAGTCGCCGGGATTCGGCTCCAAGTGGCGCTGGGCCTGGTGCGCGAGCAGGATGGCCTGGTCCACGGCGCTCAGGGCGCGGGCCAGGTTGGCGGCGTTGGGCTGGCGGAACAGTCGCACCAAGGCCCGGCCCAGGGCGCGGATGGCCAGGCGCCAGGCACGTTCCTCGCGATACCAGGGCAAGGCTGGCAAGGCCGCCTGCTCCAGGCGCAACTCGATGATGGCATGGCCCAGCTCCAGGCTGAGGAAGGTCCAGCGCAGCAGCTGCCTTTGCACCACCGGCTGGCCCACGGTGAGCACCTGTACCTGGTTGAGCAGATCGCGCAGGCCGCCATCGAAGCGGCCGTTGAGACCAGGCAGCGGCGCGCCTAGGGCATGGACCAGCCGCTCGCGCAGGGCGTCCTCCAGGCGGCGCCAGACCCAGGGCTGGCTGGGCGGCAGCAACACGCTGACGGCCACCACCGCCACGCCGCAGGCCACCAGATAGGCCAGGTAGGTGTTGCAGAAGAGGTCGGCGTCATAGCGCGGCAGATTGCCCGGCAGCGCCGTCGAGCAGAACCAGACCATCAAGCCGGTGCCATAGCCGGCCACCCGCGGGCGGGTGATCAGCCAGGCGCCGGCGGCGAACACCGGAGCCAGGGTCAGCAGCAACAGGGCGAAGCCATCGATCCAGGGCCACACCTGGAATTGCAGCAGACCACCGGCCAGGGCCCCGAGCAGGGTGCCGCCGGCCAGTTGCAGGCAATAGCGCCGCGGATCGGCCGAGGTGGAGGCCAGCGCCGAGATAAGCCCCGCCGCCAGGGTGCAGGCCGCCCCGCTCGGCCAGGCGGTCTCGATCCAGAACAGCCCCACGCCCAGCACCACCAGGGCGCTGCGCAACCCGGCCATCCAGGCCACCGCGCGACTGGCCAGGGGGGTGAAGGTCTCCCGCGGCGCAGCGGGCGCTTTCGAGGGTGCATCCCATGCCAGCTGGGCGCCGAGCAGCAGGTGCAGGTCCTCGGCAAAGCGATAGAGCAATTCGGCCGCGGTATCGTAGTCGAGCCGGTCGGCTTCGGCGGCCAGCGCCCGCTGGGTCAGTTGCTGGCGGCCCACGCGGATCGCCGCCATCAGCGTCTCGCGCTCGGCGGCCAGGCGGTCGTCGAGACGGCGCAGATCGCGATCTTCCGGCAACCGCCCGAGGCCGGGCGCCAGGGCGGCGGCGATCAACTCCAGGGCGGGTGCCAGGGCCTGGCGCACCGCCGGTGGCCGCTCGGCCAGGCGTTCGAGCAGCTGGTAGAGGGCGTGGAAACGGGTGTTGAGCAGCATGAAGCGGTTGCCCAGGGCCGCCAGGCGTCCGCTGCGGCGGCGCAGATAGGGCTCCTCGAAGACACTGGCGCTGCGCAGGCTCTCGAAGCCCACGGAGTCGGCGGCGAAACGGGCACTGAGCCCGGCGAAGCGCTCGCCGTCGAGCCGCCCCAGCAGGCCGTCATGGGCCATGGCCAGGAAGTCGCGCAGCCGCTGGGCCAGGGTCCGGCGCAGCACGCCGGCGGTGGTCTGCGGGAGGATCGCCACGCTCACCACCCCCGCGCAGCAGATGCCCAGGCCGATTTCCAGCAGACGCCACACCGCCTGGAGAAAGGCGCCCTGGGGCTGGGCCACCGCCGGCAGCCCCACCAGGCAGGCGGTATAGCCGGCCAGTAGAAAGGCATAGCTGCGAAAATCCCGATAGCGCGCGGCGCCGCGGGTGCAGTAGCCAATCCACAGCACCAGGGCGCCGAGCAAGAGCACCCGCTCCTGGGCGAACAGGGCGATGGCGGCGACAGTGAAGCTCAGCCCGGCGAGGCTGCCTAGTACCCGATAGAAACTCTTGGCCAGCACCTGGCCACTTTGCGGCTGCAGGACGATGAAGACGGTGACCAGCACGGTGCTCGGTTGCGGCAGTTCCAGGCGATAGGCCAGCCACAGCGCCAGGGCGGCGGCCAGCAGTGCCTTGGCGATGAAGGCCCAGGTCTGGCCATCGGTACGGGCCCATTCGCGACCGGCGCGGCGCCAGGCATTCAGGCTGGGCCAGCGTTTGCGTGGGAGCGCGCGGGAGGGGCGCAGGGGCAACGGCGAAGCGAGGGGCATGCTGGGCAACGCTGGGATCGACGGGAGGGGCGAGGCGCAGTGCCTCGGCGGCCATTCTAGGAAGTCGGGTCCGCGCCGATTAAGCTGGGTGCGACAGCAAAGAGCGTTAACCAACGGGCGGGTAATGGCCCACAATGGCGCTTTGTCCGGCCCTGCCCTCGCCCATGGATCACCTCTTCAACCTGCGCGCCTTCGCCTGCGTGGCCCGTACCGGCAGCTTCACCGCCGCCGCGCGCCAGCTGGAGCTGACCACCGCCTATGTGTCCCGCGCGGTCAGCCAGCTGGAGCAGCACCTGCAGACCCGGCTCCTGCACCGCACCACCCGCCAGTTGCGCCTGACCGAAGCCGGCGAGCGCTACCTGGTGCGTTGCGAGCGCATCCTCGCCGACCTCGACGACGCCGATGCCGAGGCCCGCGACGCCCTGGCGGTGCCGCGCGGACGGTTGCGTATCCACACCATGACCGGCCTCGGCCAGCACTATCTGATCCAGAGTCTGGCCGGCTATCGCGAGCGCTATCCCGAGGTCGACCTCGATCTGCAGCTGACCAACACCTTCACCGACATCCTCAAGGAAGGCTACGACCTGTCGCTGATCCTGGCCGACGGCCTGGCGGATTCGGCCTTCCATTCGGTGCGCCTGGGCAGCACCTACAGCGTGCTCTGCGCCGCGCCCGGCTATCTCGAACGCCTGGGTCGCCCAACCACGCCGGCGGAACTGGCCGGGCACCGCTGCCTGCGCCTGGTCAATCGCGCCATGGCACCGGATCGCTGGCTGCTGGAAGGGCCGGAAGGCAGCACCGAGGTGGCGGTGGAGCGACCGCCCTTCCAGGTCAATACCGCCGATGCCCTGGCCGAAGCCGTGGCCAACGGCCTGGGCATCGGCGCCCTGCCGGTGTATGCCGCCGTCGCGGGCCTTGCCAGCGGCCGCCTGCAACGGGTGCTACCGGAGCACCGGCTCTATGCCCTGGACATCCATGCGCTCTATCCCTCGCGGCGCTTCCTCGATGCCAAGATCCGCACCCTGGTCGACCACCTGCGCGAGACTCTGCCTACCCTTTTGGAACGCGACCGACAGTTGGTGGAAGGCAGCGACTAGAGCCGCTGCTCGGGCAGCATCCGCTCCAGGGTGCCATCACGGCGGATCGCCACGTGCCAGACCACCGCCGCCACATGCAGGATCACCAGGCCATAGACGGCGAATTGGCAGGCCACGTGGATGCGATTGGCGAGGATGCCAAGGGCTTCGTGGCGGGGAAACCCCGGCAGGGAAAACAACCCGAACACCGGCACCGGTTGCCCCTGGCCGGCCATCAGGTAGCCGGTCACCGGCATCACCAGCAGCACGGTGTAGAGCAGACCGTGATTGAGCCCAGCCAGTAGCCGCAGCAGGCGACCGTCACGCGGATGGGCCGGTGGCGCCGGATGCCGCCAGCGCCAGGTCAGGCGGATCAGCACCAGCAGGAACACGGAAATGCCAGTGGATTCGTGAAGCAGGTACCAGAGGGTCCGTACCGGCCCGGGCGGAAAGTTTTCCGCCACCCAGACGAAGGGTAGCAGCAGACACAGCAGCGCGACGGTCAGCCAGTGCAGCGCCTGGGCGAAGCCGGTGTAGCGGGCGATGGCCATGGGCAATGCTCCGTAGCGGACGAACCCTGATAGTGCCCCAGGCGCAGCGACAGCGTCGCTACGCCGGGAGACCGTCCGTCAGAGCTCGCTCAAAGATGGATAAGCGCCGCCAGGGCCAGCAACAACGCTGGGATCATCACCAGGGTGCCCAGCTTGAGGAATTGCCAGAAGCTCACCGACAGCCCCTCGCGTCTGAGTGCGGCCAGCCACAACAGGGTCGCCAGCGAACCGGTGATGGACAGGTTGGGACCGAGGTCGATACCGATGAGCACAGCGCCGGCGATCTTCTCGGAGACGTGGGCGGCCTGCACCGCCGCCCCGGCCAGCAGCCCGGCAGGCAGGTTGTTGACCAGGTTGCTGCCGAAGGCCACCAGCAGTCCGGCGCCCCAGGCGGCGCGCTCCGGTGTGGCCTGGGCGGCGGCCTGGAGCTGGCTGGCCAGCGCCTGCAGCACCCCGGTGGTCTCCAGCGCCTCCACCAGCACGAACAGCCCGGCCACCAAGGGCAAGACGCCCCAGGAAATGTGCTTGAGCAGCTCCAGGCCGCCGCCGCGCTTGCAGGCCACCACCACCAGGAAGGTGGCGAAGCCGGCGAGAAAGGTCGGCAGGCCCAGCTCCAGATCCAGCGCCGAGGCGCCCAGCAGCACCAGGATGGTCAGGATCAGGCCGCAACCGGCAATGCGTCCGGTGGTGGGCAGGGCGTCCACCTCGCCCCCCTGGGATAGCCCCTCGGCGCGCAGCACCTTGGCCTGGGTCGCCCAGAGCACCAGGAAGGTCGCGCCGATGGCGAGGATCGACGGCAGGGTGAACAGCGCCAGCCAGCGACCCAGTTCCGGCATGTGCTCGGCGAACACCACCAGGTTGGCCGGGTTGGAGATCGGCAGCACGAAGCTCGCCGCGTTGGCGATGAAGGCGCAGGAGAACAGATAGGGCAGCGGATTCTTCACCTGGGCGGCGCGGGTGGCGTAGTAGACCGCCGGGGTCAGCACCACCGCGCAGGCGTCGTTGGAGAGGAATACCGTGACCAGGATGCCGACGCCGTAGACCAGGGCGAACAGCCGCAACGCCGAGCCCTTGGCGGCCCGCACCGCATGGCCGGCGACCCAGTCGAACAGCCCTTCCTTCCGGGCGATCTCGGCCAGCAGCATCATGCCGATGAGGAACAGATAGACGTCGGTGCCCTTGGCGACGCCATGCCAGACGCCGTCGAGTGGCAGCAGGCCGAAGATCGCCAGCAGGACGGCACCGGTTACCGCGAACAACGCCTCCGGCAAGCCGAAGGGCCGGGTGACCACCCCCAGGGTGGCCACCGCGGCGATCACCCACGTCAGGACGTGGGGCGTAGTGATGATGGATCCCATCTAGGGCGTATTCCTTCTAGTCGATCCGCGACGTGGGCCCCTGCCCACCTCACCATTTGCGGCCATTGCGATTGGGCCCCAGCTGGGTACCCAGCACGCCCTTGGCCTGCCACTCACCCAGGCTGGTGCGATCCGAACCCCAGTCGGCCGGCGCGGCGAGCGGTCGCTGCGGTCCGGTCAACTCGATCTGATCGCGATCCTCGCCACCCCGGGCATCCCGGACCCGCACCTGCAGGCGGCGGGCACCCGCTGGCACGGGACGGTCGCCGCGATAGCGGCCCTTGCCCAACGATACCAACGGCCACCAGGGGCCCTCGTCGCACTGCCACTCGCACGCCGTGAGCTCGGCCTCGGCCAGCACCAGGACCCGACACTCGCTGGCTTCTACCGCCCCCATCCCGTTCAACCGGGCATCGCCGGGCGCGGTGATCTGCACCCAGGGCCAAGCCTCGCGTGATTCGCGAAAGCGCCAGCTCACCGCCGGGCCGTCCAGCGTGACCAGCGCGAATCCTACACCGCCTTCTTCGATCTGGCCGGAGGATCTACAGGCCGCATAGAGCACGCCGCCGTCATGGGCCAATTCGTTGTAGTGGGTGTGGCCGATCTCCACCAGCCGCACCGGGCCTTCGTGCAGCAGGCGCGCCACCCGCTCCGCCTCGCCGGGCCCGCGCAGGTCCGCCGGATAGCTGTGCATGAAGACCACGCATTGGCGCTCCTGGCGAGAGGCCTCCAGCAGTTCCCGCTCCAGCCACTGCACCTGCTCGGCGCCCAGGCGGAAGTCCGGGCCGCCGCCGCCGGGGCCGCACATGTCGAGGAACAGGCAGCGTACGTCGCCTACTGCCTTGGCGTAGGGCGACCGGGGTACCTGCAGCTCGGCGTAGAAGGGTCCGAGATCGCCGCCCTCCATGTCGTGATCGCCAGTGATCACCGCCACCGGCAGGGTAAAGTCGGCCAGCGCCTGGCGCAGCAGCCGGTATTGCTCCGCGGTGCCGTTGTCGGCGTTATCCCCGGGCAGGAAGACGAAGTCCAGTTCCTGCCGTTCGCGCAGCCGTTGCAGGATGGTCCGCAGATCCCGGGCATTGTCCGCGTCGGCGGTGGTCAGGTGCAGGTCGCCGATATGGGCGAAGGCAAGGAAATCGGTCGAGCGCGTCATCTCAGCCTCCCACCACCGAACCGGTCGAGCGTGCCGAACCCCTGGCGAGCTGCTCGTCCCGGGTCTCCGGCATCAGCAGCAGATAGAGCACGAAACCCACCGCGGCGATGGCCGCCAGGGTAGTGAAGGCCGCGCCGTAGCCGAAGCGGACGATGATCACCCCGGCGATGGTGGCGCTGATGGCGGCGCCCAGGCCCTGGGCCGTGGCGATGGCGCCCTGGCTGACGTTGAAGCGTCCCGAGCCGCGGGTCAAATCGGCGACGATCACCGGCATCAGGGCGCCATAGGTCCCGGCGCCGACGCCGTCGAGCAGTTGCACCGCCACCAGGTAGTAGGGGCTGTCGGAGAAGGTGTAGAGCACCCCGCGGATCGCCAGCACGGCGAAGGCGAAGAGGAAGATCGGCTTGCGGCCGAAGACATCGGCCTTGCGCCCCACCAGGATGGCCACCGGCACCATCACGCACTGGGCGGCGACGATGCAGACGGCCACCAGCGAGGTGGCGCTGTCCTTGCCGACGATGTGGGTCAGTTGCTGGCCGACCGAGGTCAGCATGGCGGCGTTGGCCAGGTGGAAGATGGCGGCCAGCAGCGCCAGCAGTTGCAGCTTGCGATTGGCCAGCAGCGCCTGCCAGGCCGACACCGGCTTGGCATCGCGGGCGCCGTTTTCTTCGCCAAGGCCCTGGGCCAGGTCATCGTCGATCTCGTCCTGGGGCACCCGGACGATGGCGACGATGGACGCCGCCGCCAGCAGGGCCATCAGCCAGAACACCACGGTAGGGCCGAAGAAATAGGCCAGGCCGCCGGCGAGGGCCGCCGAGACGGCGTTGCCGGCGTGGTTGAAGCCCTCGTTGCGGCCGATGTGCCGGGTGAAGGCCTTGGGACCGACGATGCCCAGGGTGATGGCCGCCAGCGCCGGGGCGAAGATCGCCGCTGCGGCATGGGCCAGCGACTGGGTGGCGGCCACCACGTAGAAGTTGGAAACGAAGGGGAGCATCAGGCTGCAGACCGTCACCAGCAAGGCGGCGAGGCCGACCATGAGGCGCTTGTGGCGGGTCCGGTCGATCAGGGCGCCGGCCGGGGTCTGGGCGATCAGGCCAGCGATGCCGGCCAGGGTCATGATGAAACCAGCGGTGGCCTCGTTCCAGCCCTCCCCCGGACCGCGCACGGCGATCAGGTAGATGGCGAGGTAGGGCCCCAGGCCGTCGCGGACGTCGGCCAGGGTGAAGTTCAGGGCATCCAGGGCATGACGAGCGCGACGCGAGGGTTCGGCGCCGGTCCCGGCGACCGGGGAACGGGTCTCTGACATGAGCGGGCATCCGTAGCGAGGGTTGGGGGTCGCCCGGGTGATGTCCGCTGGACGTGCACCCTGAGGCACGCCTCGCCCCGGCTCGTCCGCGACGTGCCGGAAGACCGGTACGTCATGGCAAACCGCCGCTGCCAGGGGAGGTTGCAAAATGTGACAGGAGCGAAGCGGTGCTAGTGCCGTGCCAGCCGCAAAGAATCTGTCTGGCGCGGCGCTTTCCAGCTTTCGACGCGCCCTGCCCACCCGCAGCGGCCTGGCGCCGCCCGCGTTGCGGCCGTCCGTCGCCTGGGAGCCTCAGAGCCTGTTCAAAATCTAGCGAGCTAGAGCCAAACAAGGCGCAACGACCAACGGGAGTAACAGCCAGCGAGCGGCTGGCCCGTAGGGTGAGCGCTAGCGAATCAAAGGGCTGAGGAAGCGGATCGGACCCGCGCTCGGGTTTACGAGTGGTAAATGAGCATTCCGACCGGGCTGGCGACCCAGGCCATTTTCAACGCAGTTTGGCCGACGCGCAGCAGATTTCGAACAGGCTCTCAGGCCACCTGGCGGGCCAGCCCGGCCTCGCCCTGGGCCAGCACCATTGCGCTGCCCTCTTCGCTCCGCGGCCGCAGCATCGACAGCAGATTGGCCTCGATGGTGGCGCACAGCTTGTCCATGGTGATCTGGTGCTGACTATCGGCGAAGGGCGCCTGCAGATCGCTGCCGATGCGCTCCAGGGCCAACAACATGAAGCCGACCACGGTGGACACCAGCGGGGTGAACCAACCCAGGGTCGACACCAACCCCAGCGGCATGGCGATGCAGAACAGGAAGCTGAACAGCTGCGGAAAGCAAACGTAGGGATAGGGCAAGGGGGTGTTGGCGATGCGCTCCATGCCACCCTGCCAATTGGACATGTCCACCAGGGTCTCTTCCAGTCGTGCCAGGCGGATGCTGTCCAGCCGGCCCTGGCGGTACTCGCTGGCGATCAGCTCGGCGGTGCCGGCGAGGATGTCGTTGGCGAAGTTGAGGCTGCCTTCGGCCAACGCCAGTTCGTGGCGGGCGAGATAGGGCGCGGCGGCCTGGGCCGGGTCCTGGCGCTTGAGCTGGGCGCGCAGGGCATGCAGATAGCCCATGTGGCGGCGCAGCAGCACCGCCTTGACCCGGTTCGGGGCCTTGCCCTGATCGTCGATCAGGGTCAGCACCTGGCGGCCGAAGCTGCGCGAGCTATTGACCATGGCTCCCCACAGGGTGCGGGCCTCCCACCAGCGGCCATAGGCGCTGCTGTTGCGAAAGCTGATCAGCACCACCAGCGCCGAGCACAGCAGGGTCAGGGGCGTGAGCGGGAGGTCGAAGCGCTCGTCGACGAACAGCATGGCGTCCACCGTGACCGCCACGTCCCACAGCAGCAGGCCGAACAGCGACCAGCCGACATAGCTGAAGGTGGTGCGCAGGAACTGCACCTTCTTCTGGATGGAGCGGAGGGAAATCGGACTGGACATCAGGCTCTCCGAACGACGACGCGGACTCTCGATTCGTGGTTGCCCGTGCTGGCCTGCCATCGCACAGCGGGTATCGGCCCGCCGCCGCCCTCCTCCTGAGAATGCAACCTGTTCACGAGGCTAGTCGGCGGTCATTAAGTCAAACTTAATCCGGAGCGACGGGCGGATCATGGCAAAGTGCCGGATTAGAGCCTCTCACCAATGCCGCCGAGGCTCTGGACGGCGGCTCTACGCCAAGGCAACCGTCGATCGCTCACCAGGCCGCGTTGCCATACCTGAACGCCGATTGGTGAGGGGTATCCCATTTCCGTGCCCGGCTCGCTCGCCGGGGCCCAGGAGCGGCCCACCGCACTTTTGGGACGCCCACCGCCCTTCCCGACAGGAGGGGCGTGCCATAATCCGCGCACCTTGGCCGTCCTAGAAGCCCGCATGCCCAGAATCGTCAAAGCGAGCCTCGTGCTGCTCGTGCTCCTGGCCCTCTACAGTCTGCTCGGCTTCGTGGTCGGGCCGCGGGTCGCCCTGCACTACCTCAATCAGACGCTGAGCGAGCGCCTTACCCAGCCCGCCAGCCTGCAGGCCCTGAGCTTCAACCCCTTCACCCTGGAGCTGCGCGCGGAGAAGCTGCTGATCGGTCCGGCGGAGCGCCCCACCGTGGCCGCTGACGGCTTCTACGCCAATCTGCAGCTGGACAGCCTCTGGCGCCGTACCCTGCACCTGACCGACGTCCGCCTCGACCAGCCCCAGGTCGACCTGCGCATCGCCAAGGGTGGCGCGGTCAACCTGGCCGGGCTCTGGCGCAGCGATCCGGCCACCGCCACGCCGACGCCGGCCACCACCGAGCCGAGCCAGCCCTTCCCGGTACACATCGAGCGCATCGCCCTGGTCGGCGGGCGCCTGCACTTCCTCGACGCCCAGGGCACCCAGCCGGTGGACGTCACCCTCACCCCGCTGGACGCCACCCTGCAGGACTTCCGCACCCGCAGCGGCGATACCCCCGGCCAGTTGGCCCTGACCGCCACCACCGCCCAGGGCGGCCAACTGACCTGGAAGGGCAGCCTGGACCTCGCTCCCCTGCGGAGCGAAGGTGACCTGACCCTCAAGGACGTCAGCCTCGCGCCCTGGTGGCCCTATGTACGCAACCAGCTGCCCCTGGCCCTGGGCAAGGGCCGCCTGGAGGCCAGCAGCCACTACCGGTTGGACCTAACCAAGGCGCTGCAACTGCAACTCAGCCAGGGCCGCCTGGCACTCGACGACGTCGCCGTGCAGGCGGTGGACGCCGAACCCAAGGCCAGCTTCAAGCGCTTCGCCGCCGAAGGCATCGCCCTGGATCTGCAGAAACGCGAAGTCACCATCGCCCACCTGCGCGGCAATGGCCTCGACGCCTGGGGCAATCGCGAGCAGGACGGCAGCCTGGACTGGCAGAAGCTCTTCCCCAGCAGCGACACGCCGAGCAGCGGGCCCGCCTGGCGGGTGAAGCTGGATGACGTCCAGCTCGCCGACAACCAGCTGCACCTGGTGGACCGCGTCCCGCCGGACCCGGCCAGTCTCTATTTCAGCGGCCTAGACGTGGCGGTGAAGGGCTTCGATACGGCGGGCGACCAGCCCTTCGCCCTCGACCTCAAGACCACCCTGGGCGACCGTGGCCGCATCACCGTCAACGGCCAGCTTGGCCTTGCGCCCTTGCAGGGGCAGTTCGACGTCGGCATCGACGAACTCAACCTGCGCCAGGCCCAACCCTACCTCAACCCCTATGTCCGCCTGGAAATCCGCAGCGGCCAGTTGGCCAGCAAGCTGAAGGTCGTCCTCGCCCCGGGCGAGCCGCTGGACCTCAAGGTCGGCGGCACCGCCCAGGTCACCCAGGTGCACGTGCTGGACACCCTGCACCAGCAGGACTTCATGCGCTGGCAACTACTCGACCTGCAGGGCATCGCCTTCGAGTTGGGCAAGCGCCTGGTGATCGACAAGGTCGACCTGGAAAAGCCCTATGGCACCCTGGTGATCAACGAGGACCTGAGCAACAACTTCAGCGCCCTGCTGGTCCCTCAGCCCAAGAGTGAGGCCAAGGACAGCTCGCCACCGCTGCAAATCCGCATCGGCGGGGTGACCATCAGGGATGGCAGCGCCGACTTCGCCGACAACAGCCTGAAACCCGGCTTCGCCACCAACATCCAGTCCCTCGAAGGTGGCATCGGTACCCTGGATACCGCCGCCTCCAAGCCAGCCGACATCCACCTGGCCGGCAAGGTCGACCGCTTCGCCCCGGTGGAGATCAAGGGTCGCCTCGATCCCCTCGATCCCCTGCAGCAGCTGGACGTGACCGCCTACTTCCGCCAGGTCGAACTCACCACCCTGTCGCCCTACACCGGCAAGTTCGCCGGCTACGCGGTGCGCAAGGGGCGACTGGACCTGGACCTGCAATACCGCATCGACGACGGCAAGCTGCAGGCGCAGAACCACGTGGTGCTCGACCAGTTGGAACTGGGCGAGCGGGTCGATAGCAAGGACGCGGTGGACCTGCCGGTGCGTCTGGCCGTGGCCCTGCTCAAGGACAGCCACGGCCGCATCGACCTGCGCCTGCCGGTGGCGGGCAACCTCAGTGACCCCAACTTCAGCGTCATGCCGGTGGTCTGGCAGACCCTGAGGAATCTGCTGACCCGCACCGTCCAGGCACCCTTCCGCCTGCTGGCGGGGCTCGTCGGCGGACACGAGGCCAACCTCGACGCCATCGACTTCGCCCCCGGCAGTACCACCCTCTCCGCCCAGGCCCGCGGCGACCTGGACAAGCTGGCCGCCGCCCTGCGCCAGCGACCGCTACTGGCGGTGGAGGTCAAGGGGCACGCCAGCGCCGCCAGCGACGGCCGCGCCCTGGCCGCCAGCCAGTTGGAGAAGGACTTCCAGACCCAGTACTTCAACCTGCTGCAGCGGCGCGGCGACAAGGTTCCGGCCGATCCCAGCCAGCTGCAGGTGCCCGCCGACATGCGCGCGCCCCTGCTGGAGGGCCTGTATCGCCTGCGTCTGCAGGCGCAGCCGCCGCAGGAATGGGATAGTCTGGACGATGCCACCCGCACGGCGCGCCTGCGCCAGGCGGTCCTCGACGCCTGGAGCGGCAACGACGGTCTCCTGCGCAGCCTGGCTCAGCAGCGCGCGGGGGCCATCAAGACCTACCTGGTGGACACGGCGAAACTGGACGCCCAGCGAGTCTACCTGCTGGACGTCAGCACCCAACCCCAATCCGGCGAGTCGCCCACGGCCGCACAGTTGCAGCTCGGCGCGCTCTGACCGGTCAGGAGACCCTCGTCATGCGCTGCCTGCTCGCCGTTGTCACCCTGCTGGTCGCCACCGGTGCCGCCGCCGACTCCATGAGATGCGGCAACGCCCTGGTCAGCCGCGGTGATAGAGCCTTCGAAGTGCTGCAGAAATGCGGCGAACCGGCCCACCGCGACCTGGTGGGCTACGAGCTGGGCCGCAACGAACGCCGCGAGGCGGTGATCGAAGAGTGGGTGTACGGCCCCTGGAACGGCGCCAACTACATCCTCACCTTCGAAGCCAACCGCCTCACCCGCATCGAGTTCAAGCGCCTATGACCCGTGCCCTGCTCCTGCTCGCCCTGCTCGCCACCGGCACCGCCCAGGCCGCCTCCCTGCGCTGCGGCAGCGCCCTGGTCTCCGACGGCTCCACCACCCATGAGGTGCGTGGCAAATGCGGCGACCCGCTGAGCGTCACCCCGCTGGGCGAGCGCCAGGTGACGGACACCTACGGCTATCGCCAGGTGGAATTCGTCGAAGAGTGGGCCTACGGCCCCTGGAACGGCATGCTGTATTTCCTCACCTTCCGTGGCGGACGGCTGGCCGAGGTAGACAGCAAGAGGGCCAACTGAGACTGCTCGCTTCTCAGGGTTCGGGGTTCGGGGTTCGCGTGGACGAGGCTGCGCCGTCGTCCACCCTACCGCCCGGACAGCCCGGCCGCCCGTAGGGTGGAAAACCGCGCAGCGTTTTCCACTGTCTCGCCGAGATCAACCCCGCTGCAGTCCAAAGGCTGCACGGCACCGCCCCTCACGCCTCCCGCAAATGCATCCCCAGCCCGGTCTGGCCCGGCGCCAGTTCGGGCCTCAAGGTCAGCGCCGCAATCTCGTAGTCGCCGCCGTTCTGCCGGCGGAACGGCAGCGGGGCGTCCGTCGCCAGCCCATCCAGTCGAGCGCCATAGGCCTGGCACAGCCGCTCGAAACCGGCGGCGTCGATCTTGCTGGTGCGATAGACCGGAAAGGGCGGCAGCACGCTGAAGCCGGGATAGAAGAGGATGCCGTGCTGGATCGGAAAGAGAATGTCGTCCAGGCCACCGTTGATACCCCGGTCGCTGTAGTGCGACGCCCAGCCGCCGCAGGTCACCACCAGCATGGCGCGCTTGCCGGCCAGGGTGCCTTCGCCGTAGCGATCGCCCCAGTGGCTATCGCTGTGCTCGCCCACGCCATAGGCGAAGCCGCAGGCATAGACCCGCTCCACCCAGCCCTTGAGGATGGCCGGCAGCGAAAACCACCACAGCGGAAATTGCAGGATCACGGCGTCGGCCCACAGCAGCTTGGCCTGCTCGCCGGCGATGTCCGCCGGTTGCGCGTCACTGGCATAGGCGCGCTGGGAATCGAGGACCGCATCGAAACGCTCGCCGGGTGCCAGGTGCGGGGCGTCCGCGGCATCCAGGATGGCCTTCCAGCCCATGGCATAGAGATCGGAGAGCTGCACCTCGTGTCCGGCCGCCTGCAGATGGGCCACGGCGAAGTCGCGCAGGGCGCCATTGAGGGAGCGGGGTTCGGGATGGGCATAGACCAGCAGGACCTTCATGGTGATCACCTCGTGAGGAAGAGGTGCCCAGACTAGAAGTCGTCGCGCTATGCTGAAAATGAATTACCGAAACAGCAGCCATTGCCATGCACAATAGCTTAAGGCGTCTCGACCTCAATCTGCTGGTCACCCTAGACGCCCTGCTCGCCGAACTCAACGTGACCCGCGCGGCGCGGCGGCTCAACCTGGCGCAGCCCACCGTCAGCCTGCAACTCGGTCGGCTTCGCCAGTTGCTCGACGATCCCCTGCTCCTACCGGGTCCACGCGGCATGCGCCCCACGGCGCGCGCCGAGGCCCTGCGCGAGCCGCTGCGCCAGGCGCTGGCCGCACTGGAAGAAGCCCTGGCACCGGCCGCGCCCTTCGACCCCGCCCGCGCCGAGCGGACCTGGCGCATCGCCGCCAGCGACCACAGCGCCACCACCCTGCTCACCCCGCTCTTGGCCGAACTGCGCGGGCAAGCCCCCGGTATCCGCCTGGCGCTGCTGGACAAGAAACCGGACCTGCTCGCCGAGCAACTGGAAGGCGACCGCCTGGACCTGGCGCTGGACGTGGCCGATGCCGCCGCGCCCGGACTGCGGCAGCGGCTGCTGTTCACCGAGCGTTATCTGCTGGCCGGCCGGCGTGGGCATCCCGCCTTGCAGGAGCCGGTCTCCCTGGAGACCTTCTGCCAACTGGACCAGGCGCTGGTCTCGCCCAACGGTGGTGGCTTCGCCAGCCTGACCGACCAGCTGCTGGCGGAGCGCGGCCTGGCACGGCGGGTGGTGCTGTCGGTCCCGCACTTCTCCACCCTGGCCAGCGCCCTGCTCGCCAGCGATCTGGTCGCCCTGCTGCCCGCCCGGATCGCCCTGACCCATCCCGGCCTGCAGACCCAGGTGCCGCCGCTGGCCGTGCCGGGCTTCGACATGCTGCTGCTCTGGCCCGAACGCCTGCAGCGCGATCCCGCCCACGCCTGGTTGCGCGAGCGGATCGTCGCCCGCCTCACGGAGTGATTACCGGCCTGACCAATCGACTCTATGCATGGACGGCATACAGCGGCTTGGCTGTGCGTCCCTGCCCTGGCCAAGCATCCTCTGTCGCCTTATCCGAACGCGGCACGACTGCCCGCAGTCGCATGCTTCGTCACTTCCCTTTTCGGAGTCATCCATGGCCAAGCTACGCCTCTTCACTTCACCGTCCGCGTTTCCGAATCCGCAACGGCTGCGGCTGTTCATCCATGAAAAGGGCATCGCCGACCAATTCGAGGAAGTCATCCTGAAGATGGCGCCCGAAGGCGAGCAGCGGCAGTGGCAGCACCTCAAGCGCAACCCCTGGGGCGAGACCCCGACCCTGGAACTCGCCGAAGGCGGTTACCTGGCCGAGAGCGCGGCCATCGCCCGCTATCTGGACAACAGCCATCCCGGTCGCAAGGTCATGGGCGAAACGCCACTGGAGCAGGGCCAGGACGCCATGTGGAACGACCGCATCTTCGTCCACCTGCTCTATCGCATCGTCACCCGGTTCCATGTGCAACTCGACGGCCTGGGCCAGAAGCTGGAGCTGACCCACAACCCGCAATGGGGCGAGCATTGCCGCAAGGAGGCGCTGATGCACGCGGCGCTGGTGGATCGTCACCTGGCCGATGGCCGCGAGTGGCTGCTGGGCGGCGCGGCGCCGACCTTCGCCGACATCACCCTGTGCACCGCCATCGCCTTCTCCAAGTTCCCCACCAACCAGATGCCGCTGGACGAGCGCTTCGAGCACCTGGCCGCCTTCTGGGCGCGCTGGCAGCAGCGCGACAGCTTCCGCGTGGCCTATGCCGACGGCAACAGCGGGCTGGACGAACTGGCGGCCCTGGCACGCGGCTGACTCCGTTTCAACCGTTCCTCTCCCGGGGCCACAAGGCCCCGTAGCGTGGAAAACGGCGCCGCCTTTTCCACTGGACCGATCGCGATCGCCCCCTGTTCCAACCCCCTCTCCCCCTGGGAAAGGGCCGGGGCGAGGGTCGTACACCCCTGACCCGCTAGCCCAGCCGCTCGCGCAACACCGCCAGAGCCATCTCCGGGCCGCCGACGACGATGGGGGCCGACACCGCCAACATCAGATTCAGCGGCAAGCCGAATTCCTCCAGGGTCCAGCCATCACGATCCAGCAGCCCGGCCCCCATCCACTCGGGATGGCGTGCGCGGATGCGTTCGGCGAGGCTGCCCTGCTCCGGCACGTAGCCCACCACCGGCTTGCCCTGCGCCACGGCGTAGCCCACCTCGAAACAGGTACCACTGTCGGGTTCGGTGCCACGGAAGAAATCCAGATTGGCCAGCACGCCATCGGCCTGCTCGATCAACGCCACGTTGGCCCGGTAGATCCAGGCCGCCTGTTCGCGCGGCTCAGTCAGTTCAGCAGGAATGGCATTGTCCAGGGGAAACAGCCCTTCGCAGCCCTGCTCGGCGCAGAGTGCCTTGAGCGCCTGGCCATGGGCGACGGCATCGGGGCGAAAGACATCGGGACCGGCGAGATAGATGCGTAGTGACATGGCGCCTCCCAAGGCAAAGCTGCCAGTGTAGGAGAGCCTTGCCTGGACGTCTGCCTCGAACCAGCCCAAAGGACGGAGCCGCTCAGACCCCGCCTACGACCTTTCGCACGACAGCTCGGCCGCCAGGGAACTTTCGTATACGTTTTGAAAGGGAAGAGACCTACTATTGGCACCGCGCGAGAGCCCGGACCCGCTCTGGACCGTGGTCGTGGCTCGCCTTCTGGATCCGTTAGCTTTCGGTGTCATCAGATGTCCGGCCGCTTCTCTCTCACTGCTCAACTCAATCGTCTGACGAACTTCCTGCTGGTGCTGGCCCTGCTCGCCACCGGTTGCGGCATGGCGCTGATCGTGCGTCAGGCCCATGAGGTGTCCGCCAGCCTGCAACTCACCCTGGCGCAGTTGCCGGTCTACAGCCAGGCCCTGCGCCTGGTGGAGGCCATTTCCGCCGAACGCGGCCCGACCAACGCCATGCTCGGCGAGCGCGAAGGCGATCCCCAGGCGCTGGCCGGCGCGCGCACCTTGAGCGACGAACGCTTCAACCAGCTGCTGCAGGCCCTACAGGGCTGCCCGGAATGCAGTGTGACCGTCGCCCAGGTCAAGACCGGCTACCAGAGCCTGCACCAAGCCCGTGCCCTGGTGGACGAGCGGCTAAGCGCCTCGCCCAGCGACCCCGGGCGCCCTGCCGTCGCCCAGGTGGTCCTGGCCATGTTCCAGGCCGCCGACGCCAGTTTCCGTTCCGGCGATATCACCCTGCAGGATCTGGCCACACGGACGCCAGGCATCGCCGCTTGCCTGGTCAATGCCAAGCTGGCATCCCGCCTGCGCGATACGGCCGGGCGCCTGGGTTCGCTGTTGACCCCGGCGCTGCAGGCGGCGCGGGCGCCCACGGCGGACGAACGCGAGCAATTGCAGCAGACCCAGGGACGCCTCCACCAGCTGGCAGATCTGTTGCGCGGCAATCTCGAAGGGTCGGCGGCCGAGGCCGAGCGCGAACGCTTCCAGCAGTTGCGCGAGCGCTACCTGGGCGAGGGCCTGGCGTACTACCAGCAGACCCTGACAGCTCTGCTCGCCGGCCAGCCGCCCAGCGCCGCCGCCTTTGCCCGCGGCTACGTGCCCACCATGGCCAGCATCCTGGACCTGCGCGATACCGCCCTAAGTCTCGCCGAGGCCGAGGCCGCGCGCCTGGCCCGGGAAGCCCATCTGTGCCTGCTGCTGACCATCGTCGCAGCCCTCGGCATCCTCCTGGCGCTGGGTACCGGCCTGCTGCTGCTCAAGCGCCGGCTGCTGTCGCCGCTGCTAGCCAATACCCAGCGGTTGCTCACCCTGACCCGGCGGCATATGCCGGCCAGTACCATCGCCGACGACGAGGACGATCCGCGCACCCTGTTCGCCGCCTTCGAGCAACTGGAACGCGAACTGCAACAGGCCGATCTGCTGCGTCAGGAGCGCGATGCGCTGATCGCCGAACTCGGCATCCGGGCGGAGACCGACCACCTCACCGGCCTGGCCAACCGCCGCGCCTTCGAGCGTCAGCTGGCGCAAGGCGTGGTCGATACCCCCAACCACCTGGCCGCCATCACCTTCGACATCGATCATTTCAAGCGGATCAACGATACCTATGGTCATGGGGCAGGCGACCTGTTGCTGCAGCACCTGGCCCAGCGCTGCAACGGCCTCCTGCGCGAGGGTGAGCGTATCGCCCGTATCGGTGGCGAAGAGTTCGCCGTGCTGGCCGACGTCAAGCAGGCATCGGAAGCCCTGGCGCTGGCCGAGCGCCTGCGCCGCGGTATCGCCGAGACGCCCTTCGCCGTCGGCCCCACCGAGGCACTGACGGTCACCGCCAGCTTCGGCGTGGCGGTGACGGCCAGGGCGGAACCCGGCGCTCGTATCAGACTGCTGGCCGAGGCCGATGCCGCCCTCTACCGGGCCAAGCACCGCGGACGCAATTGCAGCGATATCGCCGAGTCCGGCTAGACCGGAGCCACTACGTCGGCCGTGCCCGCAACCTCTTCTTCCTCACACAACTTGGCGTAGTTCGCCAAGCGGCGCTTGACGGTCCGCGGATGCACGCCGAAATGACTGGCGACCGCCAGGAGGCTCCAGCGCTCCTGCTGCAACAACTGGTGGGCCTGCCGGCACTGATCGCTGGACAACGCCGGGCGGCGTCCGAGGACCTTGCCCTCCTGGCGGGCAGCCGCCAGGCCCGCGCGGGTCCGCTCGCTGATCAAGGCGCGCTCGAACTCCGCCAGGGCCGCCATGATGTGGAACACCAGCCGGCCGCCTGACGAGGTGGTGTCTATGCCCTCGGTCAAGGAATGGAACAGCACCTGGCGCCGGCCCAGACGGTCCAGCACCTGGATGAGGTGCGGCAGGGAACGCCCCAGACGATCCAGCCGCCATACCACGAGCTTGTCACCCGCCCGCAGGCGCCCCAAGGCCCGGTCGAGGCCAGGCCGCGACGTGATGCCCCCGGACACTCCTTGATCGGTATAGATGCGGTCGCAACCGACGCGCTCCAGTGCCTGGATCTGCAACGCCAGGGACTGGTCGTCAGTGGACACTCGGGCATATCCGATAAGCATTCTGTTCTTCCTGATTCAGGAGACCGTGCCTGACGACGGCCCACCAGCGCGCACGAGCAAGATTCACGGCCCCCAAAGTTGACTAAAAGGTTCCTCTTTGACCACCGCCTTCCTATCTAATTAAGCTATTGATTTATAATGAATTTTATAAACATGGAGTGGTCTTTTTTTAGGATTGCACAAAGGAACATTTGTGGACCGGTTCGCATAATCTTTTCAAGCCTCGAGCAAGGGGCGCAACATCGGTTGCGGCGAATCCATGCCAGCGGTCGAGAGGTCGATATGGATGAGGCCATAGAAGTAAGGGATGACGGCCCAGGGTTATCTGGACTGCTGATAACCCTGTACAACCGTGAACACCTGCTGACGGCCTTCGGCGAAGACTTCGCCCAAGCGGCGACCGCCCAGCTGCAGCGCCAGGTACAGCTGTGGGGGGCTGCGGTATCCGTACTGGGCGACGGCAGCTTTCTCGCCGAACCCATCCCCACCGACCGACACGATCTCGTCGGTCTCGCCGAACGCTGGCAACTCGCGCTGACCTGCACGGTGCTGGAGTGGCACTCGCAATGTGCCGTGCCGGTGATCGGCATCCGTCCGGTACGCCGCCTGACGGGCGACGACCGGCGCGGTCGCTCGCCTACGCGCTATCAGCCACATTCCGTTCAGGACGCCTGGCCAGCCCCGCGGCTGTCCCCGATCAACTGCGGCCGGGACTGGCAACACACCTACGCCAAGGACATGGCCATCGCCGAGGATTTCTTCGCCCTCGCCGAACAAGGCCTGGTCGCCCTGGCCCTGCAACCCGTCGCCCGGCTGCCCCAGGACGCACACCAGCCCCAGTGTGATGAGGTCCTCTACCATGAAGCGCTGCTGCGCTGGCAGCCTGACGGCCGGCGCCTGGAAGGCCTTGGGCCCGGCCAGGTAGTGGACGCGCTGGAGCGATTGGGCTTGGTACGCCTGCTCGACTACGCGGTCCTGGCCACCTCCATCGATGCCCTGGAGCGACTCCCGAAGTTGCATCTGGGCTGCAATCTTTCCGCCAGCAGCCTGGTGCTGGACACCTGGTGGGGCAGCTTGCTGCAACGCCTGGCACAACGGCCTGCGGTCGCCAGCCGCCTGACCGTGGAGCTCACCGAAAGCACCTCCATCGTCGACATGGAGACGGCCTTGGCCTTCACCCGGCAGTTGCAGGCGCTGGGCTGCCACCTGGCCCTGGACGACTTCGGCTCCGGCTATGGTGCGCTCGGCTTCGCCCTGGCAGTGCCGCTCGACGTGATCAAACTGGATCGCAGCCTGCTGCACGCGGCCCGTGGCAACCGCTCCGCCATGAAGCAATTGCTCAACCTCGCCCGCCTGTGCCAGACCCTGGCGCCTAGGGTGGTGGCGGAAGGGGTGGAGACCCCGCAGGATATCTACAACCTGCGCTTGAGCGAGCTGGACTGGGCGCAGGGGTTCTGGCTCGGGCGCCCGCGACTGGGCGAACCACCGCTGCAGTTGCACTGGCCGGCGCGGACAGCGAGCGGTCCCTTGCAGCGGTTCGCCCCGGTCGACTGACCCCGCTCGAACTCGTCGCCTACGAGATCGTGGCAACCTCAGGTCGCGCCGTGAGCGCCAACAGGCGGCTGGCTGCCTCCCCCACCCGCCGCACCCCCGCCTCCATGCCCGGACGATGCGCCTGAGCATAGTTCAGGCGTATGCAGTTGCGGTACTTGCCGGAGGCGGAAAAGATGCTGCCACAGGCGATCTGCACGCTCTGCGCCAGCAACTCGCGATTGAGCCGGTGGCTGTCGCAGCCCTCGGGCAACTCCACCCAGAGCAGAAAGCTGCCCTGGGGCTGGCTGACCCGGGTGCCAGCGGGAAAGTAGCGCTGCACCCAGGTGCTCATCAGGTCGCGATTGCGCTGGTACTGGGCGCGCATGCGCCTCACGTGGACGGTGTAGTGGCCAGCGGCGATGAACTCGGCGATGGCCAGCTGTGGCTGGGGGGCGGTGCAGCCGGTGCCGATGTACTTGAGGTGCAGGATGCGCTCGCCGTAGCGACCGGGCGCGACCCAGCCGACCCTCAGGCCAGGTGCCAGGGTCTTGGAGAAGGAACTGCAGAGGATCACCCGGTCGTCTTCGTCGAAGGCCTTGAGCGACCGGCCCCGGGGATAGCCGTAGAGCAGGTCGCCGTAGACGTCGTCCTCGATCACCGCCAGGTCATGCTTGCGCGCCAGGGCCACCAGCTGGCGCTTGTTCGCTTCGGGCATGCAGTAGCCGAGGGGATTGTTGCAACTGGGGGTGAGCTGGATGGCCCGCACTGGCCACTGCTCCAGGGCCAGTTCCAGCGCCGGCAGGCTGATGCCGGTACGCGGATCGGTGGGGATCTCCAGTGCCTTGAGGCCCTGCCCCTTGAGGGTCTGCATCACGCCGTGGAAGGTCGGCGAGTCCACCGCCACGATGTCGCCCTCCTGGCAGGTGGCGCGCAGGGCGACGGCCAGCGCCTCGTGAGCACCGCTGGTGATGACGATGTCATCGGCCGTGAGCACGCAGCCGGCATCCAGTTGCAGCCGCGCCACCTGCTCGCGCAGGGCGGCCACGCCCTGGATGCTGTCGTAGGACAGCCCGGCGTTGCCTGGCCGGCGCGCCAGCCGCGCCATGCCGGCCAGCAACGGCGCCAGGGTCGGCGCCTCGGTATCCGGCAGGCCCCGACCCAGCTGCACCTGCACCGAATCGGGCGTACTGGTCATCAGCTCGCGCACCGGCTCCCAGCCGGATACCTCCACCGGCCACTGCGCCGGGCGGGTGACCTGGGGCAATTCGATCACCCGCCGTTCGAGACGGACGAAATAGCCGGACTTGGGTCGCGGCTCCACCAGCCCGCGGTCTTCCAGCAGGCGATAGGCCTGCTGCACCGTGGCCAGGCTGACCCCGTGCTCCTGGGCCAGGGCGCGCACCGATGGCAGGCGTTCGCCCGGTCGATAGAGGCCCTGTTCGATACGACGGCCGAGCGCATCGGCCAACAGCTGATAACGGTTCATGCCCGGACTATAGCGGCGAAGCCGGCGTTCCTGCGCCATACAGATGTGCACGCCATCCACCATACAGCCTACTACTGTGCGGCGGCTGTATGGCGAACTATCCAGGGGCCTGGGTCTGCCCGCTCTGGCCAGGACGTCGGAGCATGGAGACACACAGGAGAACCGCCATGCCCAGACCCGCTAGTCTTCACGACCAAACCCGCGCCGCCGGTTGCTGGCTGCTGTTCCAGCGTCGGCTGTCTACCCGCCGAATCCTGCCAGACCTCACGGACAGGGAGCTGACCGACATCGGCCTGGATCGCTACACCGCCCTGCGCGAGGCCCGGCGCCCCTGGTGGTGGCTGCTGCTGGACGCCTGGCGTCAGTCCGGCAAGCGCGACAGCCGCGCCGCCCAGTCCGCCACCGGTGCTGGCAGCTCGGGGTGCCAGAGCCTGCGCCAGACCACCGCCAGCTGCTCGCGACCGCCGCGCTCGCGGGGCCAGAGCGAAGGCTCGGCGACCAGTCGCCAGCCGGTCGTCTCGCGCTGAGCCAACACGAAGCGGAAGGTGTGATAGCCAGTGGCGCCCAGGCGCAGGTCGGTCACCACCAGATCGTCGCCCAGCCGGTCGTAGCGCAGCCAGTCATCGGTGAACCAGCGCAGCCGTTGCTCGGCCGGTGAATCGGCGAGGATCGGCGCCAGTTCGCCGCCGCGTGGCAAGGGGACCAATTGCGGCGGACGGTCGTCGAACAGCCCGACCCAGGTCTCCCGATAGCGCTCCGGGCCGTCGTCCACCATCACCCGCCAGAGCAGGCTGGTGAAGGGCATGGGGGCGCTGAACAGCCGGGCGTCCACCTGCCCCTGGGCAGCCAGGACCTCGCGCACCTGGCGTTCGGCCGCCTGCTTGGCCACCAGGGTCCACCCCAGATAAGCCGTGGAGATCACCAAGGCGGCCACGGGCAAGCGCGCACTTCTGCCCTGGGGACCGAGCGCCAGCCCGACGAGCACCGCCAGCACCAGCGGCAGGGTATAGAGCGGATCGATGATGAAGATACTGGACCAGGCCACCGGGGTGGTCGGCAAGGGCCAGAACAGCTGGGTGCCGTAGGTGGTGAAGGCATCCAGCAACGGGTGGGTGATGAGCACCAGCCAGAGCGTCAGGAACAGTCGTCGTCGACTGTAGCCCGGATCGCGCCAGTGTCCGCAGAGCCAGGTCAGCAGCAAGGCCACCCCGGTCAGTACGAACAGCGAGTGGCTGAAGCCGCGGTGATAGGTCATCTCGCTGACGGCATCGCCGTAGTCGATGACCACGTCGAGATCAGGCAGGGTGGCCAGGGCGGCGCCGTAGAGGATGGCACGGCGACCCTGCCAGCGACCGAGCAGCGCGGTCTGGAGAGTGGCGCCGAGCAGGGCCTGGGTCAGCGAATCCACCGGTCAGAGGCCTCGGGCGAAATCGAGCATCAGCCGCGCCAGGGCCTGGGGCGTTTGCAGCGGCATCAGGTGGCCGGCGCCGGGGATGACCTCCAGGCGGCTGTTGGGAAAGGCCGCCAGGGTGGTGCGGCGCTGCTCGTCCGGACCTGGTACCTGCTGGTCGTCGGCGCCGCAGACCAGCAGCACCGGATAGTCCAGGGTCCCGATCCGGTCGCTCCAGTCCTCGCGGCTACCGTGATCGACCCAGGCGCACCAGGCATCGAGATTCAGCCGCTGGGCATCGGCGATCACCACCTCGCGGATGGCATCGGGCAGGCGGTGGGCGCTGGATTCGTCGACGAAGGCCTCGGCTTCCGCCCGGCTCTTGCCGTAGGCGCGCTGGGCATCGCGATCGGCCTCGCTCATGGGTTGCGGTCCGGGCGGCGACGGCGCCACCAGGATGAGCCCGACCAGGTACTCCGGCCGCCGCGCCGCCAGCACCACGGCCACCTTGCCAGTCATCGAATGGCCGACCAGGATGCAACGCGTGAGGCCCAGGGCACGGATGCTGGCATCCACCTGGTCAGCCATCTCGGCCACGCTATAGCCCTGGACACCGGCCGCATCGCCGAAGCCCGGGGTATTCAGTGCCACGCAGCGGTGCTCGCCATCCAGATAGGGGACGGTGGGAAACCAGGTGCGGTGGGAACCACCGAGAAAGTGCATGAGCACGAAGGTGGGCGAACCGCTGCCCTGCTGGCTATGGGGAAGCATCGGGAGTCCTCGGTGCGGCGCGGAAGGCGTACTAGTCAGATGGAGAGGTGGTCATCGCGCTAAGTTCCGCTTCGGCGAGCCTGCGCAACCCGCCCCGCGCGCGCAGGTCTCATCTGGAATCGTCCTGTTCGAGGAGTCCATCATGACCGCGCTCTCCCGCTTTCCCATCACTCAGCGCTGGCCCGCCCAGCATCCCGAGCGCCTGCAACTCTATTCGCTGCCCACGCCCAATGGCGTCAAGGTCGCCATCCTGCTGGAAGAACTCGGCCTGCCCTACGAGGTGCATCGCGTCGACTTCGGCCAGGACGATCAGCACAGTCCGGAATTCCTCTCGCTGAGCCCCAACAACAAGATTCCCGCCATTCTCGATCCCGAAGGTCCCACCGGTGAGCCACTGGGGCTGTTCGAGTCCGGCGCCATCCTGCTCTATCTCGCGGAAAAGACCGGCCGCTTCCTGCCCACGGACCCAGCCCAGCGCTACCACGCCATCCAATGGCTGATGTTCCAGATGGGCGGCATCGGCCCCATGTTCGGTCAGCTCGGCTTCTTCACCAAGTTCGCTGGCAAGGAGATCGAGGACCAGCGGCCCCGCGACCGTTATGTGACGGAAGCCCGGCGCCTGCTGGGCGTCCTGGACCATCAGTTGCAAGGTCGCACCTGGATCCTGGGCGACGACTACGGCATCGTCGACATTGCCACCTTCCCCTGGATTCGCGCGCTGGTGGAGGTTTACCAGGTAGATGACTTGGTCGGCTTCCAGGACTTCCGCGAGGTGCGCCGTGCGCTGGACGCCTTCCTCGCCCGGCCGGCGGTGCAACGCGGCCTGCAGATCCCGGCGGCGCCCTGATGCCCACTGGCGATCGGGAGCATCCGGAGCAGGATCCCGCCTCCGCGCGACCGATAGCGGGACCAGCGCTAGCGCAACTGACTGTCCTTGCTCCCGCGCCGGTTGTAGCCGCCGGCGCGCTGGTTCTCGGCATCCTGCTCCGTCTGGCAGCGGATGCACAGGCGTACCCCCGGCACCGCCTGGCGACGGGCCTCGGGAATGGCGTCGCCGCATTCCTCGCAGTGGCTGAGGCTCGCACCTCGAGGCAGACGGCTGCGGGCGCGCTGCACCGCATCGTCCACCGTGCTGTCGATCTGTTCCTGAACCGCGCCGTCTCCGGCCCACCCATTGGCCATGGCTGAGTCTCCCGTGTGTGGCCCCGATAGCCATTGGAAGCGACGTTCGCGCAGATGTTCGACGCCGTCCAGTATCCGCTGGTCGTGGCGCCAGGGGATGGCGCTGCTGGTGCTGGCCATGACGCTGACGGGCTGCTCCAGCCGGGAGCTGCTGCGCCAGGTCACGGTCGGACTGTGTGCGCCCAACGCCCGGCTCACCGGCTTCGCCACCCCGTGCCGCGCGGTGGTCGCCGACCCGGGCTATGCCGTGCTGCGCGCGCCTGGCGAGCGTCAGCATTTCATCCTGGTGCCGCTGCGTCCGCTGCGCGGGCTGGAAAGCCCGGCGTTGTGGCAGGAGGGTCAACCCAACTGGTTCGCCCTCGCCTGGCGCCAACGCTGGTACCTGAGCGCCTGGGGCCCGGTGCCGGTGCCGGATGCCTGGATCGGTCTCGCCCTCAATGCCCCCAGCGGACGCAGCCAGGATCAGCTGCACGTGCATCTCGCCTGCGTCCGGCCCGGCCTCCGCCAACAGCTATGGCAGCTGGCGCCGGGACTGGATGACCAGTGGCGACCGCTGCCCGTGGCCCTGGCCGACGGCCACTACCAGGCCAAACGCCTGAGCGAAGCCCAGTTGCTGGCACCGGACTTCTTCCACGACCTGGCCGCGCAACCGCCCTATCCGCTACCCGATCCACGCCTGTCACTGGCCCTGGTCGCCTTGCCGGGCCGCACCGCCAGCCGCGAATTCCTGCTACTGGCCGGCCGCGCCGGTAGCCAGCCCGATGACTACGGTTCGGCGGAAGGGTTGCTGGCCGCGGACTGCCAGGGAACGACCGGCCCCCTGGCGACTCAATAGCGCCAGCGCGCCAGGAGGCTTCATGCCGCAGGAATTCCACGAACTCTTCGACTTCATCGACCAGCTGCTCGCCTGGTCCGACTTCTATCTCAAATCCGGCTTGCTGCTCTGCGGCCTGGGCATGGTCGTCGGCGCCGTGGCCTGGAAGCGCTGGTGGGGCAAGGCGCTGGCCTTCGGCTGTGCGGCGCTGGGGATGCTGGCCGCCCTGGGCCTGGATCTGCTCGGCCGGCTCTGAGAACCTGTTTACGACCTGCTGCGCGTCGGCCAAACGGCGTTGAAAATGCCTTCGGAATGCTCATTTACCACTCGTAAACTCCGCTTCCTCAGCCCTTTTCGCCTTGTTTGGCTCTAGCTCGCGAGATCGTAAACAGGTTCTGAGTCCTGCGAGCCACTCCATATGGCGGCAAGATGACACTGGCCGTCGATTTCCGCCGCCAAAGCTTGAACTGTTTCACCGTCTCGAACAGCAAGCGCACCGGGGTGGCGGATTGATCGCGCCAGCTTGTTAGGGTACTGCCCACAATAATGCGGCCTGGCCCACCACGGCCTTCATCTCTTCAGCTTATTCATACAGATCCCATCATGCCCATGTCCCTATCTCGCCTGCTGTCCCGCCTCCCGCGTCTCGGCCTGTGCCTGGCCGCCTCCCTCGCCTCCTTCGCCGGCACCGCCGTCGCCCAGGAGAGCAACGCCCGCTGGGTCAGCGACAGCCTGACCACCTATGTCCGCAGTGGGCCCACCGATGGTTATCGCATCGTCGGTACCCTCAAGTCCGGGCAGAAGGTCGAGCTGATCAGCACCCAGGGCGACTACAGCCAGGTCCGTGGCGAAGGCGGCGGCACCGTCTGGATTCCCAGCAGCGACCTGCAGGCCAAACCCGGCCAGGCCGAGCGCCTGCCGCAGCTGGAGCAGCAGGTGGCCGAACTGAGTGGCCAGCTCAAGACCATCGACGACAGCTGGAAGAATCGCGTCCAGGGCATGCAGGAGACCCTGGACTCGCGCAAGCAGCAGATCGACGAACTGGAAAGCCGCCGCAAGGAGCTGGACGCCCAGCTGACCCAGGCCCAGTCAGAACTGCGCAGCACCCAGGCCAAGCTCGGCAACGAGAACAAGCAGGCGCTGATGCAATACATGGTCTACGGCGGCAGCATCGCCGGTGCGGGCCTGCTGGCCGGTCTCATCCTGCCCTCCATGACCCGCCGGAAAAAGAACGACCGCTGGTTCTGACGGCGTAGCTCGGGGTTCTGCCCTGGCGACCGGGCGGAATCCACGCGGTGACGGACAATTCAAGGCAGCCCGACTTCTGCTACCGTGCTGCCACGCTTCCCGCCAAGACGAGTCCCATGTCCGACACTTCCCGCATCCGTATCCAGCAGGTCGAGACCCTGGCCGACGACTGGGGCCTGCTGAAGAAGACCACCTTCGACTACCTGCGCCGCGACGGCACCTGGCAACGCCAGACCCGGGAGACCTACGACCGCGGCAACGGTGCCACCATCCTGCTCTACGACCGCGAGCGGCGCACCGTGCTGCTGATCCGCCAGTTCCGCCTGCCCACCCTGGGCAACGGCCTGGACGATGGCCTGCTGGTGGAGACTCCTGCGGGTCTGCTGGATGAAGCGGCGCCCGAGGCCCGCATCAAGGCCGAGGTGGAGGAAGAGACCGGTTACCGCCTGGACAACGTCCAGCACCTGTTCGACGCCTTCATGAGCCCCGGCTCGGTGACCGAGCTGCTGTATTTCTTCGCTGGTGAGTACCGCGCCGACCAGCGCATCACCGACGGCGGTGGCGTGCACGAGGAAGGCGAGGATATCGAATTGCTGGAGCTGCCCTTCGACGAGGCCCTGGTCATGGCGCGGGATGGCCGGCTGGTGGATGGCAAGACCATCATGCTGCTGCAGTACGCCGCCCTCTACCTGTTGCCGCGCTAAGCCATGGAGTTCGTCCGCGCCCGTATCGAACGGCAGGTAATGAGCCTCACTGGGCTGTCCCTCGGTGAGGTCGACTACGAGCGGCCGCCCGGCGATCCCGGGCTGTTCGGCCCGCACAGCGTCCCCTGGCGGGTGCACAGCGACTTCACCTGCATGCTGATCGGCGGCATCGCTGCCCTGCTCATGCAGACCCTGCATCCGCTGGCCCTGGCCGGTGTCTGGGATTACTCCCAGTTTCGCGAGGACATGCTCGGCCGCCTGCGCCGCACCGGACAATTCATCGCCGCCACCACCTTCGGCAGCCAGGCCGACGCCGAGCGGCTGATCGAGCGGGTCAAGGCGATCCACCGCCACATCCAGGGCCAGGCCGCCGACGGCCGTCCCTACCGCGCCGAAGATCCCGCCCTGCTGACCTGGGTGCACGTGGCCGAGGTCAGCCATTTCCTCGCCGCCTATCTGCGCTACTTCGATCCCGGGCTGCCGGGCGCGGAGCAGGATCGCTACTACGCCGAGATCGCCCTGGTGGCCGAGCGTCTGGGCGCCACCGACGTCCCGCGCTCACGAGCGGAGATCGCCGCCTACTATCAGCGGATACGCCCCGAATTGGCGTGCGACGAGCGCAGCCGCGAGGTCTGTCGGGTACTGTTGCAGGCACCCGCGCCGAGCGTCCTGGCCAAGCCGTTCGGCAAACTGATGATGCAGGCCGGCATCGACCTGCTGCCCGACTGGGCCAGCGCGGAACTGGGCTTCCACCAGGGGCCGCTGCAGCGCCGGCTGATTCGTACCGCTATCGGCGCCACCGCCCCGGTGTTGCGCTGGGCGGTGCGCAACGGCTCGTCGCATCGAGCCCGGCGGCGGATGGGGATCGAGGGGTAGCCTTCGCAGTGATCGCGGCCATGGCGGTCCGCCGATGCGACCGCTCTTACGGAGGCCCAGGAGTCGGACAGCTGCTCGGATAGCCCCCTCTCCCCCTGGGAGAGGGCTGGGGTGAGGGCGCGCCTCGCGATGAAGTCCCCGTGGAAAAGGCTGCGCCGTTTTCCACGCTACGGCTCTGATCGCGACCATGGCGGTGCGCCGATACGACCGCACCTACCGGTAGCAAACCCATCCGTAGGAGCGGCCGCATCGGCGGACCGCCATGGCCGCGATAAGGCAAAGACCGTTAGGAGTGGGCCGCCAGGGCCACACTGGCCGCAGCCAAATCCGCCCTACAACATCCGCACCTTGATCGACCGGCCCTTGATCTTGCCCTCGGCCAGGCGCTGCAGCGCCTGGCGGGCGATGTCTCTTTCCACGGCGACGAAGGCCTGGTGGTCGAACAGGGTGATCTTGCCGATCTTGGCGCCGGGCAGGCCGGCATCGCCGGTCAGGGCGCCGAGGATATCGCCGGGACGCAGCTTGTCCTTCTTGCCCGCCGCCAGGGCCAGGGTGTGCATGACCGGCACCAGCGGCTCCGGGGTATCGCGCAAGGCACTGAGGGGTTGCCAGTCCAGCGGGCTGCCCTGCTGGGCCTCGATGGCCTGGGCGCGGCTGGCCTCGGCCGGCGCCACCAGCGACAGCGCCAGGCCCTGCTCGCCGGCCCGGCCGCTACGGCCGATGCGGTGCACGTGCACCGCCGGATCGCGGGACAGCTCCACGTTGATCACGGCTTCCAGGCCGGCCACGTCGATACCGCGCGCGGCCACGTCGGTGGCCACCAGCACGCAGAGGCTGCGATTGGCGAACATCGCCAGCACCTGGTCACGCTCACGCTGCTCCAGGTCGCCATGCAGGGCGGCGGCGGAGATGCGCTGGGCGTGCAGGGCCTCGACCACCTCCTGGCACTGCTGGCGGGTCTGGCAGAAGGCCACGGCGCTGGCCGGACGATGATGCCGCAGCAACCGCACCACGGCGGCCAGGCGATCCCGGGCGGCGATCTCGTAGAAGCGCTGGCGGATCTGGGTCTCGCTGTGCTGGCTCTCGACGCTGATGCGCAGGGGCGAGCGCAGATAGTCCTGGGCCAGCCGCTCGATGCCCTCCGGATAGGTGGCGGAGAACAGTAGCGTCTGCCGCCGCGCCGGGGTCTGCCGCAGGATGTCGGCGATGGCCTCGATGAAGCCCATGTCGAGCATGCGGTCAGCTTCGTCGAGCACGGCCACGTTGAGTCCGTCCAGCACCAGGGTGCCCTTGCGCAGGTGCTCCTGCACCCGGCCCGGGGTGCCGACGATCACCTGGGCGCCATGCTCCAGGGAGGCGATCTGCGGCCCCAGCGGCATGCCGCCGCAGAGGGTCAGGATCTTGAGATTGGCCGTGGCCCGCGCCAGGCGGCGCAGTTCGCGAGCGACCTGGTCGGCGAGCTCGCGGGTCGGGCACAGTACCAGCGCCTGGCAGCCGAAGTAGCGCGGATTGAGACCGGTCAACAGGCCGATGCCGAAGGCGGCCGTCTTGCCCGAACCGGTCTTGGCCTGGGCGATGAGGTCCTGGCCCTTGAGGATGATGGGCAGGCTGGCCGCCTGGATGGGCGTCATGCTCAGGTAGCCGAGGTCGGCCAGATTGGCCTGCATGGCGTCGGCCAGCGGCAGGGAGGCGAAGGATGCGGGCACGGGAGTCCTGTGAAACGGCTCGTAAAGGTTTGCCAGTCTAGCAGAAGGACACCGCGGCACTGGGGCGTGGACGCTGGAGGAGGGCCTACCTATGCTAAGGGGTACGACAACTCAAGGAAGCTCCACCATGTTCGACCGGCCCGTGCTCTATACCCATCCCATGTCGCGCGGACGCATCGTGCGCTGGCTGCTGGAAGAGCTCGGCCAGCCCTACGAGGTGCAGCGCATCGACTATGGTCCGGCGATGAAGTCGCCGGCCTACCGGGCGATCAATCCCATGGGCAAGGTGCCGGCGCTGCGGCACGGTGCGGCGGTGGTGACCGAAACCGCGGCCATCTGCGCCTATCTCGCCGATGCCTTCCCCGCCGCGGGGCTGGCGCCACCGCTGCACGATCCAGCCCGCGGCGCCTACTATCGCTGGCTGTTCTTCGCCGCTGGCCCCCTGGAAGCCGCCACCACCAACCAGGCCATGGGTTTCACCCTGCCCGACGATCCGCAAAAGCGCCGCGCCCTGGGTTACGGCAGCCTTTCCGAGGTGCTCGATACCCTGGACGCCGCCCTGGCGCCCGGTGAATACCTGGTCGACGACCGCTTCACCGCCGCCGACGTCTATGTGGGTTCCCATCTCGCCTGGGGCATGGCCTTCGGCACCATCGAGCAGCGGCCGCACTTCGAGCGCTACGTGGCCGGACTGGTAAGCCGTGCGGCTGCGATACGCGCCCGCGAACTCGACGATGCCGAGCTCGCTACGCTCGACTGATCCTTTACGACAGCTCCACCGGTCCGCGCGGATGATGCAGTGGGCAGCCGTTGCGCTCGCTGCGAAACTGCGACGACATCTCGTACGCCGGCTGCCGTGATCTCATGATCCCGCCCAGCGGCCGATGGGCAGCGAGGCCGTGCCAGGGGCTGAACACCATGCCGTCATCCACCTCGCGCGAGCGGGCCTCGTTCCAGGCCGGCTGCGGCGGCACCTCCAGGTGGGCCACGGTGACATAGGGCGTCAGGTCTTCCGGCCAGACCACCGAGGCGTCTTCGATGGGCGTCTGTTCGATGTCGACGCCCAGCTGCACGCGGATCTCCCAGACACCGCCATGTTGGGCGAAATGGACGTTGACCGCCTCGCGCAGGCCGTCGGGCTTGCCGTTGACCTCCACCGGGGCATCGGTCAGGGCGGTCAGCTCGGGGGCCACCGGCACCACGCTGAGCTTGGCGAAATAGGGCCCGTAGAGAAAGGGCACCATGGTATAGAAGGTCTCGCCAAGGATATGGGTTTCCGGGTGACCGCCCAGGCTCTTCAGCGTCGGGCTCTCGCCACCCAGGGCTTCCACCACCTGCTCGGTACCGCGCAGCACCGCCGAGGCCACCTTCTTCAGCCCTTCGCCGCGGTCGGTGGTCTTGGCCAGCAGCTTGAGCGTCTTGAGAAAGGTCTTGGGGTCCGGCGCGGTGAAGGCCGGCGCGTTCTGCATGACGAAATCCTGGGTCACCTGCCCTTCGCTGCCGGGCAGGCGCGCACCGGACACGTCGATCAGCTTGAGTGCGAGACCGCGCGGGGTGGAGACGCTGTCCGGCAGGATGTCGCCCGGATTGGTGGAGAACCGCAATACCGCCGCATGGCTGCCAGGCGTGGCGAAGACGCCCTGGGCATAGGCCGGGGGCAAGCCGCCCAGTACCGTCACCCGGCCGGTGAGCAGTCCGTGGCTCTTGGCGTGGACGCTGCGAATGGCATGGCCGCCGTTGGCGTAGGTGGTCTCGGCGATGTCTCTCATGGCCTGGACCATCTCGCGGATGGTATCGGCTTCATCGTCCGGCACCTGCTCGAAGGCGGGCTGAAAGGGTAGCGGGTGGACAGCGGTGGGCGTGGTCATCACGAAATCCTCGGGCGCCGTCATTCGGGCGAGACGGTCCGACTGTAGACCGCTATCGCGCTAAGTACGTTCGACCCAGCCCCACCGCAGCGACATAAGGTAACCCTCCGTAGCCGCTCGGGAACGGCGCTGGCCAGACAGGTTCGATATCTGCGATGACCACGGGAGACCACCAATGAGCGACGCTGACCGCAAGACCTACGACAACCCCAGCAACACCCCGCCGCCCGAAGAGCTGCCCTACGCCGACATGGAGCCGGAGGAGTTTCCCGATGATCCGGATGTGGCCGGCCAGACCGAATCGGGCACGCCCGGCTGAGTCCCCCTCGGCGCGGCGGGCCGGGCCCGTCGCGCTTCTCGCCAGGTCCGCCGACGACACCGCCGGTTTGACGGCGCCCCTGGCTGCCGCGAAGATGGGTGGGCGTTATCCGCGTCGAGCCTCTCCTGCATGCTTTCCACCAAGATTCCTTTGCTTCTTCGCAGTCTCATCGGTCGGCTGGTGCGGATCGCCATCGCCTCCGGCGTGACCTACCAGACCTTCGACCGCCTGTTGCGCCAGACCTACTTCGACGTCGCCCGCGACTTCGAACCCCTGGGCGACAAGCCCAACTCCGACAGCCGCATCTCGGTACTCACCGGACTGCCCCGTCGCGAGGTCCGCACCCTGCGTGACGCCAGCCCCGACCAGCCGTGCGGCACCCCGAGCCTGGAATGGCAGGTGCTCAGCGCCTGGACCTCTCGGCTGGACCTGCTCGATGCCGAGGGCAATCTGCTGCCCCTGCCGCGGACCCAGCGCCGCGGTGGCGAGCAGAGCTTCGATGCGCTGGTAGCCAGCGTCGGCAGCGACGTCCGCGCGCGCACGGTGCTGGATGAATGGCTGCGCAAGGGCTATGCCCGTCTCGACGAAGAGGATCGCGTGGTGCTGACGCCGCGCTCCCTGCTGCACGGCTCCGCAGGCCAGGAGGGCGCCGCCCTGTTGCTGGCGCACTTCACCGGCGACCTGCTGGCCGGCTTCGAGCGCCGTTACCTGCAGGATCGCACTGCGCCGGACTTCACCTTCCACGTGGTCTACGGCCACGGCCTAACCGAGGCCTCGACCCTGAGCCTCTACCGCACCGCCTACGATGAATCCATGCAGTTGCTCAACCGCCTGAATCGCCTGGTGGTCGAGCACGAGGCGCGCGACGCCGGCAAGGCCGACGCCACCCAGAGAATCACCCTGGGCTTCGGCGGCTGCCGGGTGGAACAGTGTCGGGATGCGGGCCTGGTGCAGCCGCGGGAGGACTAGCGCCAGCAGTCGGCGGCGGTGCCGGAGCCGTTGTTGACAATGCCCTTGACCCCCTGCGCATTGAGGGTAAGATCGCCGCAGTTGGTGTCCCGGGTCTGGGTGCCGCTGCGGGTGGCCGTCAGCAAATAGGGGCCGTTCTGCGTATAGGCCGCGCTACCGGCGGCATTGATGGTCATGGCCAATTGATAGTAACCGCTGGTAGAGGTAACCGTCTGACTGCCGGCCGGCGTGCGGTTGTTGACGATGTTCAGGCTGCTGACGGCGGTCGGATAAGCGTTGTTCTGCGCATAGAAGCGCTCCATCCGCGCCGCCGCCTCGTTCAGCAGCGCCTGGCCTTCGCTGCGATTGGAGCGCAGCACGTAGTTCTGATAGCTGGGATAGGCGATGGCTGCCAGGATGCCGATGATCGCCACGGTGATCATTAGCTCGATCAGGGTGAAACCTCGGGCCTTCATGGGTACCTCATCAGTCGGGATTCTCATTGGTCACGGTGCGCCAGGTCTGCCGGAAGCGACTGCTCTTCGCCAGCACGCCCTTGCTCTGCCCCTCGTTGATGACCGTGCTAGTGTCGCTGCCGTTCGAGCTGGTGATGGTGGTGCCACCGATGGCGATGGTGCCATTGCCATAGATGAAGGCCGACAAGCCGGACAGCAACCCTGCCATCTGTAGGCGTGAATAATTGATGGTAGTTCCGAGCTGCAGGCTATCGGTGGCACCGCCGGTAAAGGGGTCCAGGGCATAGAGATAGGTCACGGCGCCGGAATCGCAGGGATCGTCGTTGGGGGTGAGGGTGGCAGCGAACAGTGTATCGGCCAGGTAGAGCGGCCTGGTGATGCTCATCTCGCCCGTAAGCGGCAGGTTGAGGTACCAGCCGTATTGACCCGCGGTGTTGGTCGAGGTGTACCAATTCACTGCGTTGCTCGATAGCGTATTGGCCGTGGTACTCACCGCCGCATTGGTAGCGCTGGTGTAGCTGATTGTCGTGTCGCTGCCCAGGGTCTGCTGCTGGAGATTGGCCGTGGTCAGTGTGGGCGTGCTGGAGACCGCCGAGCCGTCGGTCTGGCGGTCCCAGATGCCGTAGAAGCTCATGGCCTTGCTGGTGACCGCCGTGGCGTCAGCGGTTTCCAGGTACTTGCCGGTGCCGAATACCAGCAGATAACCGGTACCGGATGGATGCCGGACCAGCAGGGGAGCCGCCATGATCGCCTGCAGCTGATTACTGCCGCCGCTGGTGTAGCTGGTGGAGCGGGCGCGATAGAGCGGCGCGCCACCGAAGGCCACCTTGAAATTGCTGGCCGTGGCGGTCGCCGTCAGGCTGCTGCCGAGCAGGTCAAAGCGCCAGAGATTGCCCCGCAGGTCCCCGGCATAGACATAGTCGACGACCAGATCGCCATCGACATCGGCGGCCGCGGGAGTGGACAGCCCGTTGGCGCTGGTCAGACCGTCATTGGGGGTTGGCTCGAGCACGGCGAGGCGGCTGCCGTCGGCCACGTTCAGCACATAGAGCAGTGCCTTGTCGTTGGCGCCGTTGTAACCGTTGGCCAGGATCACGCCCCAATCCCCGGTATGGAGGCGCGCGATCACCGGCTTGCTGTAGGTGAAGCCCAGCTCGGCATAGTCGCTGTCGCTCGCACTCTTTTCCCACAGCAGCTTAGGCTGGCTTGGGTCGGTGATGTCCAGGGCGAAGATCGCCTGGGCACCGCCGCGCAGGGTGCCCACCAGCACGGTATGCCAGGCGCCGCCGAAATAGACGTCCTGCACCACCGGCGAGCCGTCGACGTAGAACTGGTGATTGCTGCCGCCGTAGCCGGTGTCGGTCAGCTTGTAGAGGTTGGCGATCACGGCGCTGGGAATGAAGGCGAAGGTCTCGTTGCCGTCATCGTCGAAGGCATGCAGCATGCCGTCGTTGGCACCAACGTAGATCCGCGACGCCCGCTCGGCCCAGGTCTGCAGGAAGGCGGTATAGCTACCCGCGGTGCCGACCAGGGCGTTCATCTTCGCCACCGGACTGCTCGGCGTGGTGACCAGGGCCGGCGTGGAGTCGATGATATCGCCCAGCAGGTGGTTGCGAATGCGGAACGCGGGCTTGGCCGTGAGACTCTCCTGGCTGCGATTGCCCTTGAGGTACGTCACCCGGTCCGCCCCGTAGCTGTCACTGGTGGCCGTCAGACTGCGGTTGAGGCTGGTCTTCTGGGCATCGCTCAGGTTGGCCCAGGCGAAGTCCTTGAGTACCCCGCCAGATGCCATGTAGACCTTGCGCTGCGCATAGTTGCCGCTGCCATAGGTGGCATCGAGCTTGGCCTGGGCGCTCCAGACCTTGCTGGTGGTGGTGGCGCTCCTGAGGTATTTGGTCAGGTCGCCGCTCCAGTCGGTGCTGGAGAAGGTCGGCACATAGGTGTAGTTGGAGCTCAGGCTGCTGTCGAGCAGCGGCGAGGACGCCTGGCTGGCGCTGGCGCTATTGGCCTGGGCGATACGCGTCACCACCTCGTTGAGTGAACTGACCAGGCCGTTGGCATCGTCGGCGGAGAAGAATTCACCCCGCGAATTGAGCGCCGCATGCCAAAGGTCATAGACATTGTTGTCGCTGTCGCTACTGGCCGCCGGCCAGGTCATACTGGAACTGTAGCCGCCGGCGTAGGTGCTGCCACCCCAGGCCGGGTTGGTCAGCGACGAACTCAGGCCGAAGCCCACCGTGTAGGTAACCAGGTGCTGCCAGGTCGCCGGGTCGTTTTTGGGATTCCAGTACTGGGTATCGGCATTGCTGCTGGACTCGCGGACATAGGGAGCCAGCTTGTTGGCGATGTTCGGCTGGGCATCGGTGTACCAGTACTTGAAGGCCAGGTCGGCCAGGGTGTTGCTGGCGCTGTCCTGGAAGGGACTCATGGCCGTATAGCTCTTGCCATCGGGCAGGGTACGGCTCGTGCCGTCGAGATTGCCGACGCTGAAGCTGTCCGAGTTCCACTTGCCGTCGGTCATCATCACCTGGTAGCTGGGCCGGCAGGCGTACTCGGGGCTCTGGGTGGTCCAGGGCACCTTGGCGTAGGGACCGTTCACGCCGGTGGTCTGCAGGAACTTGCCCGCGTTGTCCATGGCGGCTCGCAACGGCGTCCCGGTATTGAAATTGACATCGCTCAGCCAATTGAAGAAGTTGGCGCGCGCTTGGTTGTCGAAGGTCAGCAACTGGTTGCTGCCGCTGTAGGAAATGCCACGGCAGCTCCCGCTGCTGTTCAGGGTGGTGCAGTTGCTCAGATCCTGCCAGGTAATGCGCACCGTGCGGGAGAATTGCGAGAATGCAAGGTTGGCGGAAGACTGCATGCTCAACGCCCGGTTGCGATAGAAGGCATACCAGATGGCGAAGTTCTGCCGGTCGGCGGACGAGGTGGGATTTACCAGCGTGTAGCAATCCTCATCGGACGTCAGGCCGTTACAATTCGCGTTCGCGGCGTTGAACACATAGTAATAGGCGGGCACGCCCGTCTTCGTGCGGGTGCCAAAGTCGGCATTGGGGTTCTCGGCCAGGTAGGCGATGGTGCCGGTCGGGCTGCCATAGGTGGTGGACTGGCTGTAGTCGGTATCCTTGCCACGCGAGGTATCGTACTCCCAGGCGACACGATATTCGCTGCTCAGGTCGATAGTGCCCGCGCTGGGACGAAACCCGTTCACGTAAACCTTGGTGAAATCGAAACTAAAGCCGCTGCTGACCGCATAGTTGGCCACGGTCAGGGTCCCGTTGCTGAAGGTCACCTTCTTGGGCAGGGCGTAGGTGACGCCAGGGTTGTAGTACATGGCATTGAACGCCGAGGACTTCACCCGCCGCGTCGCCCGCAGGCCATTGGCGCTGTAGCCGAGCCAGTCGGGGATGAAGCCCCACTTCATGCTGTTGGAGTTGTCGATCGTCACCACGATGTTGGGATCGACCCCCGTGGTCAGGAACAGCGGCTGCTGGCCGAGGTTGAGCGTGCTGGCGCTAACGCTGCCGGCGGCGGCCAACAGGCATCCGGCGAGGAGACGCAAGGCATAACGGCACGGACTCATGTCACTGATCCTCCAATTTGACGATGCTCTGCAGGATCACCGGAAAGCGACCGCCGCCGCTGCGTGCCACGGCCGTCACCCGGTAGTAGTAGGTACCACTACCCCGGTAGCTGCTGTCCAGGTTAGGGTCGGACGCTCCGGAGATGGCGGTGATCACCCAGCGCGGCGGCAGGGTGAAGCGCGCCTTGTCGTCATAGCCGGTGTAGCCGACGGACGTCGCCGCGGGGTTGATGCTCACGGTGGCCAGAGCCGTCTTGGCCCAGGCCTGGACCTTGGCCTGGGTGTTGAGATCCTGGCTCTGGCTGAGGATGCAGAGGTTGCCCTTGGTTGCCGACAGGGCGTTGACGCTGTCCGTGCAGGAGTCATAGCCGGAACTGGCATTGACGAAGGCCGGGGTCCCACGCAGTGCCGTCAGGCGCCGCTCAGCCTCGCGCAAGGCCGACTCCGCCGCGTTGTAGGCACGCCGCTGCTCGGACACGTTACCGGCCAGGCGATTCTGTACCGTCGTCTCGCGCATGCTGGTCACCGCCAGCAGCGTTAGCAGCAACAGCATGATCAGGGCCACCAGCATTACCGCCCCCTGCTGGCGCTTGGCGCTACTCATGGCATCAGGTTCCTCAAAGTGACGCTGCCCTGTACGATCTGCAGCACCCGGGTCTGGGCGGCTGCGGTGACGTCGCGCCCGGTGAGCGTTTTCCAGTTGCCCGCCATGGCGGTATTGGCGATCCCGTCCGTGAGGGACGCACGACTGGAGAACAGCGCCGCATAGCGGACCGCCTGACTATTTTGCGCAGCCGTGGGCAGCTGGAACCAGACGAAGTCCGACAGCCCCGAGATGATCGTCTGGGCCGACTGGCCCTGGGCGCTGCAGGTCAGATAGCCCTGCCCGGGCACCTGGTCGGGATCCGCCACATAGCTGATCCGTGTGACGATCTCCGTTCCGTTCACCGCGGCGGCGATTGGATTGCCCAGGCAATCGAGATCGGCGCCGTTGGTCGCCCCCCGATAACGCAGGCAGATGCCGTTGTTGTCGGTGGTCATGACCACCGTCTGGGCCTGATCGAACGCGGGGCATCCGTCGCCGGCGCCGCGGCTGGCGAAGGCGCCGGCCAGGGTCGACTGGTTGACTGGATTGGCCCGAAAACCGGCGCGCGCCAGTTGCTGGTCGAGCAGCAACAGCGCGGTACGCCCGTTGTCCCCGTTACCCACCTGCCCCTGTTGGAAGAGGTAATGCCGCTTGTTGTCCAGGTAAAGCTGGGTGACCACCAGGATCAGGAAGCTGCTCAGCAGCAGCGCCACCATGAGTTCGATGATCGACAGCCCCCGCTGGCGCCACCTCACAGCTCGGCCCTCAAGGTATAGAAGCAGATACCGCCATGGCACCCCTGGTCATTGCTGGAAGCATCCTGCCAGGCGATGACGATCATGACCATGGAGGCATTGTTGGTCACGCAGGCATTGGTGTCGTTGTAAGGCGCGGTACTGCCCACCTGCGGCGGTTGCTGCGACGGGCAGATGGCGAAGTTGTTCTTCAACAAGGTGGCATTCACCGGCAGCAGCGCTTGCACCTGCTGCAACCAACAGGTCAGATCCTTGCCGGCCACGGTCTCGCCGCCGGCACCGCGCTGCAGCTTGGCACAGGACACATCGGCGGCATCCAGCGCCACGCTGGCGAAATCGATACCCGCCGCCTTGTAATACTTGCTGCTGGTACTGAACAGCCGATCGCTGAGGGCGCCGTCGGGATTGCTGCGCATCAGTTCGAGCAGGTCGCCAGCGAGCATGATGGCATTGTTGCGCTGCACGGAATCCTGGGACAGCACCAGACTGCGCGCCTGCAGGGCCACCATGCCCAAGGCACCAATGCTGATGATCAGCAGCCCTACCAGCACCTCGATGAGGCTGAATCCCCGCACGAGCCGGCTCATCAGCTACAACCAGTGCTGCTAGCCGAGGCTGGCGTGAAATCCGTGAGCGAAGCCTGGCCGCCCTGGCTCACCGTCACGAGCTTGCCGGTAGTGGCCCGGTCGTTCCTGGCGCACAGCTTGACGGAAAAGGCCGAGGCCACCGTCCCGTTGGGCCGGAAGACCACTTCGGCGGCGCTGGCGCTGGAGTTGACGCCAGCCGCGCCGAGACCGGTGTTGCTGAAGCTGCGTAGGGTCTCTACGTCACCCAGGAGGGTACTGCCGACCGTGGTGATCTGCAGCGCCCCCGTCCAACTGCTCACGCTGGGTGCGGTCACCTTGGTACTCACTCCGCGAGTCAGAGCCTCACTGCGTGCATAGTTCAGCAAATTGAGCAGCTCGCTGGACGCCGAAGACACCTGGTTGGCCCGGGTGAGACTGCCGAAACCAGGGACGGCGATGGTCGCCAGAATGGCAATTAGACTTACAACTATCAGCAATTCGGTAAGAGTGAAGCCTGCGGCCTTCTTCACGCCACATCCGCCTTGTCGATTCGAGAATGCGCCCATGCTGCTCCCGTCATAGCTGAAAATCAGTAATGGCAAGACATTCGGGCGTTAGAGCGGGATGACCGGGGCAGCTGGGAGGCTCTGTATCTGGAAGCCGACACTAGACGCAATCAGATTACAAATGAAAGCGAAGGTGGCCGTCAAAAGGCCATCCCTCGCCCCTTGCCGGAGGGTTGCCGGCTTAAGCTCATGTCTCTGGATACCTCAGGAATCCCCTGAGCCGAGACCGTCGTGCAGGCCACGGCAGGGCGAAGACGCCCAGGGTGCCAGACGATCCCGGCCTGGCAGTCTCAGCCTCGTACTGCCCTTCGGGTCCGACCTTCGCCGCCGCTATCGGCAATGATGAGTTGATTGAACAAACAATAAATATAACGACAGTTTTTTAATTGAATCCTCGAATAACTTAATCCCCCCCAAAAAAAAAGAAAATCCCGTTATTGGCCAACCAACTTTCGCCATAACTAGCCAAATACCTCGCAATTGCTTTAAAAAGAATTGAAGCCGCGACTGCTAAGGGGCCAGGATGGCCGGCCAGGCGGCGCCTGGCGCGCCGCGGCGACGGTGATGCCGCGTCTTGCGCTGGTGGTGCGCCACCAGCGGACTTGCTCCGAGTTAGCTCCGTATCGCCTCTGCTTTCATCTACCGACAATGACAAGGCCGCTATGCACGACTCGAAGAAAATCGATTATTCGCTGAATGACACCCACAGCTCTGCACCCCATTCCGCCCTCGATAATGCCGCCATCATTTCTGCCTATCGGCGCTGGGCCAATGTCTATGATCGAGTATTCGGCGGCGTCTCGGCGCCCGGTCGCAAGCGCGCGGTGGCGGCGGTCAATGCCCTGGCGGGCACCCGGGTGCTGGAAGTCGGCGTGGGCACCGGCCTGGCCCTGCCCCATTACGGCCCGGACAAGCGCGTCACCGGTATCGACCTGTCACCCGACATGCTGGCCAAGGCCCAGGAGCGGGTGGCCCGCGACGGCATCGCCACGGTGGAGGCGCTGATCGAGGCCAACGCCGAGGAAACCGGGCTGCCCACCGGGTCCTTCGATATCGCCGTGGCCATGTTCGTCGCCTCCGTGGTGCCCAATCCACGCAAGCTGATGCAGGAGATGCGCCGGGTGGTGAAACCCGGCGGTCACCTGTTGCTGGTCAACCACTTCCAGGCCGAGGGAGGCCTGCGCCTGCTGGCGGAAAAGGCCCTGGCCCCGGCCTCGCGCAAGCTGGGCTGGCATCCGGACTTCGCCATGGACTCCATCCTCTCCCGGGAAGACCTGCGTCGCGCTAGTCGTAGCAGCGTACCGCCGTTCGGGCTGTTCACCCTGGTGCAGCTGACCAACGACTAGCCTAGCCCTACTCCACCCGGTAGCCGCGCCCTGCCAGGCAAGCCCCCAGGGCCTGGCGGAAGCGCTGGGTCAGGTAGGGATCGCCGACCGCACCGGGGCGCTCGGGATCGAAGCCCGAGTCGCCGGCGGCGTAGCGGCGGCAGTCGTATCGATCAGTGGCATAGCGCTCGGGCGACTGCCCCTGCAGCGGATAGGCGGTGACGTCGTAGGCGTCGTAGCCCACCCCGGTCGGCGCCGCGGAAGTGGTCGGTACCGCGGCGACCGTGGGGTCGGCCACCGTGACGAAGCCACCGCCCGGGTCGGTGCGGTAGTAGCTGCCCGCGGCGAAATAATAGGTGGTTCCGCCCATCCACAGCGTCTCGGCGAAGGCCGGCAGCACGCTCACCCGCACGCCGGTCGGCGGCAGCGTCACCACGTAGCGTGGTCCCTGGGGCCGATACCAGTAGCCGTCGGCATAGTAGTACTGGCTGTCGCGATACCAGACGCGGGTGAAGCCTGCGGGAATCCCCGGCACCTCGAAGCCCGGTCGCCATTGTGGATGGGTGCCCCAGCCCGGTCGGTTGCCTGACCAGCCTTGATCGTAACCGGGGTTGGGACGGGGCGGCCTTGGTGGATTCCAGTCGGGCTGCGCGGGCGCCGGCATCATGTAGCCGGGCCGCGGCAGGGGCACGGGACGATCCTGGAAGGCCGGCTGCACATCCGGCCGGGGTCCTGGAGCGGGACGCCCCCAGCGCTCCGGCGGCGGCGCATCCCTCCGGCCCGGCCCCTCACCACGGCCAGGCGGCGGAGCGCCGTTCCCGTTACCCGGGCCGCCACCCTGCCAGCCACCACCATTGCCGGGCGGTGCGGGTGGCGGCGCCGCACCCTGGGGCGGCGTCACATAGCCACCGCCGAGGCGATAGTTCGAATCGGCCCAGGCGGGCGCGGCGCTCCCGCAAGCGATACCCAGCAGGGCGAGAGCGAAGAGGACGGCAGGCGCTTTCATCGCGCGGCTCCTTGAAGGAATGACCCAGCTTACCTCAAGGCTTGGACCGGCCCACGACCCGACCGTCACCCGCTCCACGGTTCGGCGCAGCGAGGGCATTCCGCAGCGAGTCGCGCAGCAGGCAGAGCACGCCAGCACCGCCGCCGATTTCGAAGACGTGAAGGGGCCAACGTCGAATCACCCGCAAGTTTATAGCCCTCTGTCATCGCACTTACGGCGGTCCGCTTGGGTCTATGGCCCCACGCAAGGAGGAAAACACATGTCGAAACACCATCATCACGTCGGCTGGTTCAAGCGCCGCCATGAGGTAAAGCCGGACGACCTCACCATCGTCGACAACTCCCTGGTCAAGCGCGCCGTCGGCGCCGCCGCCCTGGGCAACGCCATGGAGTGGTTCGACTTCGGCGTCTATGGCTATCTGGCCGTCACCCTGGGCAAGGTGTTCTTTCCCGACGGCGATGCCGCGGCCCAGCTGATCGCCACCTTCGCCACCTTCACCGTGGCCTTTCTGGTCCGCCCGCTCGGCGGCATGGTGTTCGGGCCCCTGGGCGATAAGTACGGCCGCCAGAAGGTGCTCGCTCTGACCATGATCATGATGGCCCTGGGCACCTTCAGCATCGGCCTGATCCCCAGCTACGCGAGCATCGGCATCTGGGCACCCGCCCTGCTGTTGCTGGCGCGGGTGGTGCAGGGCTTCTCCACCGGCGGCGAGTACGGGGGGGCGGCGACCTTCATCGCCGAATACGCCACCGACAAGACCCGCGGACGCATGGGCAGTTGGCTGGAGTTCGGCACCCTGGCCGGTTACATCGCCGGCGCCGGGACGGTCACCGCCCTTACCGCGGCCCTCACCCAGGAGCAGTTGCTCGACTGGGGTTGGCGCGTACCCTTCTTCATCGCCGGTCCCTTGGGCCTGCTCGGCCTCTACATGCGCCTGAAGCTGGAAGAAACCCCGGCGTTTAAGGCCCATACCGAGGCCAACGAAGGCAAGGGCGCGGAAAGCCCGGCGCACAGCCTGCGCGAGCTGTTCACCCTGCATCGTATCGCCCTGCTCAAGTGCATCGGCCTGGTGCTGGTGTTCAACGTCACCGACTACATGCTGCTGACCTACATGCCCAGCTACCTGGCCGTGACGATGGGCTATGCCGAGACCAAGGGCCTGCTGCTGATCCTCATCGTCATGGTGGTGATGATGCCGCTCAACATCCTCGGCGGCTTCTTCAGCGACCACCTGGGCCGCAAGCCGATGATCATCGGTGCCTGCCTGGCGATCCTGGTCCTGGCGATTCCCTGCCTCAAGCTGATCGGCAGTGGCCACGACGGGTTGATCTTCCTCGGCCTGATGCTGCTGGGCATGGCCCTGGCCTGCTTCACCAGCACCATGCCCTCTACCCTTCCCGCGCTGTTCTACACCCCGATCCGCTACAGCGCCCTGTCCATCGCCTTCAACATCTCGGTGTCGCTGTTCGGCGGGACCACCCCGCTGGTCACTGCCTGGCTGGTGGAAAAGACCGGCGACCCCCTGGTACCCGCCTACTACCTGATGGCCGCGGCGGTGATCGGCATCCTGACCATGCTCACCGTGCGCGAGACCGCCGGCCAACCCCTGCGCGGCTCGCCGCCCTCGGTGGCCAGCGAGGAGGAAGCCAAGGAATTCCTCGCCAGCGACGCCCCCCTGACCGTGGACAAGCAGCCGCCGGGGCAGGCTTGAGTTTCGCGGATTGATCGCGGCCATGGGCCGCTCCTACAGACACGAGCTACCCGTAGGAGCGGCCCATGGCCGCGATGCTCTTCCCCCTACCGAACCTACCGAACCTCCCACCCCCCTCTCCAATTGGGAATAGCCCACCCCATTCCAAAAACCCCGCCCAAAAGAAAAGGGGAGACCTCGCGGCCTCCCCTTGAATTCGTTGTCCTCTCGCACCGCTCGTGACGGTGGCTGCGATCGACCAGGAATGGTGACCTGGGCGGGCCCGGGCGCGGCGGACGGGATGCCGTCGTTGGCGATGCGAAAGGCCCTCCTGGGGCACCTTCGTTGGACAGCTCTACCGGGCTATCGAAGTTGAGTTCAGCTTACGCCGCTGCCGCCGGCAGGGGGTTGCGTTGTACGCCCTCTTTACTGCCTCTTGCGCAATCCATGACTAAGAATCTAGCATTCAGCGCAATCCGCTAGTACAAGGCAGGCAAAATGGACAAACTCGATCGCTTCGATCTGAAAATCCTGGCAGAACTGCAGCGTGATGCGCGCCTCTCCAACCAGGAGTTGGCCGAGCGCATCGGCCTGTCGCCCTCACCCTGCTCGCGGCGGGTCAAGCAACTGGAGGACAGTGGCTACATCACCCGCCAGGTCGCCCTGCTGGATCGCAAGAAGCTCGGCCTGTCGCTGACCGCCTTCGTGCTCATCGGCATGGACAGGCACACCCCCGAGCGCTTCGAGAACTTCCAGGCCGTCATCGCCCAGTGCCCCGAGGTGCTGGAGTGCTGCCTGGTGACCGGCATGGATGCGGACTACCAGCTCAAGGTGGTGGTGCCCGACATGGAGCATTACCAGCAGCTGCTGCTGGGCACCCTGACGCGCATCGAAGGCGTGTCCAGCGTGCGCTCGAGCTTCGTGCTCAACCAGATCCTGGCCAGCACCGAGCTACCGCTCAATCACCTGCGCCCCTGAACGCGGCGCGGCCTCGGCGCCAGGTGCGAGGAAGCGCGGCAGCACCAGCATGTGGGGCACGGCGAAGGCCGCCAGGACGGCGAACAGCGCGCGGATGCCGGTGCGCTCCTGCAGCAGGAAGACCAGTCCGCCGGCCAGGGTGAAAAGGGCCGCACCCAGCAGGATCGGCCAGGTCAGTTGCAGGTAGGCCTTGAAGCTGGACGCACCCAGCAACCGCTGGCGTACCCCGGTCTGGGGCGCGGCGTGCAGCAGATAGAAACCCAAGGCGAACCCGACCAGGGGCGGTGCCAGCACCACCGCCAGCAGCGTGGCCGCCAACCAGGGGCAGCGGCGCTGCCAGGCGGCCAGCAGCAGCACCGGTAACGCCAGCGTCCCACCCAAGGCAAGCAGCCTGGCCAACCAAGCCGCCAAGGCCGGAGCGGCATCCGGTCCCATGGCCAGTGCCAGCAGCCGGGCCACGGCCGCTTCGTGTAGCACTGCCGGACCACCCACGATGAACAGTCCCAGCGCCAGCGAACTCAACCGATCGGCGAGGAGTTCGTCTTCATGGGCGAAATGCCAGATCGAGAGCAGCAGGAACAGCGGCAGGGCCACCTTGCCCGCCAGTTGCCAGCCCAGCAGGCAAGCCAGGGCCGTCGCCAGGTAGCCGCCGAGAAAGGCCAGGCGGCGCGCTGGCGCGACCAGGCACAGGTCGCTGGCACCATGCAGCAGCCCCAAGCCCAGGCCTACTGCCAGGGCATAGGCCAGTTGCCCTGTCCCGCCCGCCAGGCTGGCGAGCCCGGCGGTCAGCAGCAGCGCCAGCCAGCCCCGACCGGCCTCGCGCATCCCTAGACGCCGGTCCGTGCCAGGGCCGCGCGCAGATTGCGCTCGGAGGTGAAGGCGTAGACCACCTTGGCCAGCACATCGAGGATCAGGAAGGCCCAGACCGTGGCGGCATCGCTCACCGTCCAGACACCCTCCGGCCCGATGGCGAAGACTACCGGATAGATCAGCCAGAGCACGCTGAGAAAGCCGACGTTCTTGCGATAGGCCGCGCCGACCGCCGCCGTCTGCCCGGCCAGGGTCGCCAGCGGCTTCCACAGCAGATAGAGCACCCCGGCGAAGGCCGCGCAGGACCAGGCGAAGAACACCCATTTGACCGTCCCATAGGGCGCCAGCGAGGCGACCAGGCCGGTCACGATCATCACCACGTCCAGGGTGACGATGGCCGCCACGAAGCCCGCCTGACCTTCCTGCTCGCGAGCCCCCAGATAGGCCGAGCTCACCACACCGGCCAGCAGCAGCGGCGTGGTGAAGGTCCAGTCCAGGTAGCGGGCGACATAGGTGATGCTGCCATCCGGCTTGAGCAGGTTGCCGACGCCCAGGTACATGGCCAGATAGGCCGTGGCGGCGATGAAGGGCACGGCGGCGTGGACCAGGGTGTGCCCGCGTAGCGGGCCGTGGTGCGCGCCCTTGGCATAGATGGCCAGGGACGCGAGGGACATGATGACGAAGCCGATGAGCAGAGGGGTTTGAATCATGGAAGTCTCCAAAGGCGATGGGAGCGAACCGGTACGACCACCCTCTCTACCCTGGGGTTTTCACGACGACCGCTGCGCTTAAGGTAGAGAAGTCGTCGCGAAACTTGGTTCAAAATGTTTCAGTGCCGCCTGGCGGTGACCGCCGTTGATCGGCATCAAGACGCCCTTCGCGCCCCTCGGGCAGCCTGTCGCGTTTCTTGCCGCAAGGACCCGCCCATGCTGCCGGCCCAGAACGTGATGCTGAGCTATGGACGCTGCTGCGCCAGCCCCGCCTTCTTCGATGACTTCTACCAGTGCTTCCTGGCCAGCTCGCCGCGGGTGCGGGAGAAATTCGCCCACACCGACATGGCCGCGCAGCGGTTGCTGTTGCGCCAGGGCATCATGAACCTGGTGCTGGTCGCCCGCGGCCTGCCCGCCACCAAGCTGCGCCAGCTCGGCGAAAGCCACAGCCGCGCGCGGCTGGACATCGGCCCCGAACTCTACGAGCTGTGGGTCGCCTGCCTGCTCGCCACCCTGGCCCAGCACGACGCCGAATTTTCTCCAGCGCTGCGCCAGGAATGGCGGGACGTGCTAGAGGCAGGGATCGCGGTGATGCACAGTCACTACTGAGCAGGCCTGGTTGGGCTGAGACAGCCCCACCGCCGCAGCACAACAACCCAAGGCAGCGCATCCCACCCAAACGCCCCCTCTCCCCCAGGGAGAGGGCCGGGGTGAGGGCAGACCAAACGCCGAACACCGTCCATACCTCCCAAAGAACCGGATACCGGCCACCTGCCCACCACCATCGGTCGGCCAACCTACCCCAGTTAACTGCTGCTCCCCCCTTACTACTTTACCCGCCGCGTGAGCCTGACTAAGGTGTGATTAGGGAAATAAAGCGCAAACCCACCACTTGATAAAAGCATTTAATTTAAAGGCTATTGGATGACTAAATTTCTATCTTTCCACATGCCAAAACAATCAACGATACGAATGACTCACATTGCCACCACCCATCCTGAGAGCAGACACCGAGGCCTTACTGGCCTTGGCACCTCCTAGAAACCCAACATGAGAAATTAGAAATACTAAACTTAGAGCCGCCATAAAATAAACCATCCAAACCAAAGCCAAATAAAATCAACAGAGGGAACTGTAATGGCTAATCCTGAAAGACTTAAAGTCGTTGAAAGCAGTGGCGAAAACTCGCGCTTCGATGATGTTACAGCAATACAAAAAACATTAACGCCGCAGATAGTAATTGCACTATGCGGCCCTTTGGGCACCCCGCTACACGAGACAGCAAAAACGTTCAAAGACCTATTAAAAAGCTCAGACTACGGATACAGACATGTAGAAATCATCCGACTCAGCGAAGAAATAAGGACACAAAAAGGGCTTCCTGAACCCTCATCCATAAAAGAACTAATCGATGCAGGCAACGAACTAAGAAGATTGCATGGAAACGAAGTTCTCGCCAAACTAGCCGTAAGAAAAATAAGCTTAGCAAGAGCTATAGAGCAGCAAAAGTTAGAAGACAATATAAAAAATGAACACCCCGACCTATTCAAAAACGAAGCCGACGCCGCCTTAATACCAAAAGCCACATTAAAGTGGTGCCACATAATTGACTCCATAAAACACATAGATGAACTACGTTTATTGCGATCAATTTACGGTGAAATGCTGTACGTGGTCGGAGTTTACTCACCGATTGAGATGAGGATTTCCCAGCTTGAGAGCTCACTCGGGGGCGTATCAATACATGAATTGATAAATAGAGACTCTGGTGAGGAGCACGATTACGGCCAGAGAGTAGAAGACACTTTCCCACAATCAGACTTTTTCCTAAGAGTTGAAAAAACAACTGACTCGCATAGAAAAAGCAGAGTAAAGCGCTTTCTAGACTTAATGCTGGGCACTGTAATTGCAACCCCTACCGCCAGCGAGAGGGCAATGTATGCTGCGTTTTCTGCGGCGAGAAACTCTGCCTATCTATCGCGCCAAGTTGGCGCTGCGATATCTGATGAAGACGGGGAAATTCTGTCTACGGGCTGGAACGATGTACCTAAAGCTTTCGGAGGCTTATATCAAACAGAGGGAGACGGACTAAGCTCGGATGAAGACCGTCGATGCTGGAATATAAAAGGAGGAATCTGCTCTAACGACCATGAGAAAAAGATCATTTCCGAACAAATCATAAGCAAACTAATCGACGAAAAATTAATAGAGGAAAAAAATAGAGAAAACGCTACAAGGGTTTTGAGAAAAGACACGCAACTAAAAGGGCTGATAGAGTTTTCCAGAGCAGTGCACGCAGAGATGCATGCCCTATTAAATGCGGGATCTAAACACGGATCAAGAATAAGGAAAGGAAAAATTTTCGTCACCACCTATCCTTGTCATTCATGCGCAAGACATCTTGTGGCAGCGGGAATCAAAGAAGTAATCTTTCTTGAACCCTACAGAAAGAGCCTTGCTACCAAACTACACCAAGATGCCATTACTGAAAACGAAAACGACCTAACAAAGGTACGTGTACTGCCCTTTGATGGAGTCGCGCCATCACGTTATTTAAAATTTTTCTCTGCCCATCCAAGTGGGCGCAAGACAGATGGCCTAATGATTGCTAGGGAAGCGGAACCAGTGGCACGAATTTCAATAGAGGCAGTCTCAACCCTTGAAGACCTTGTGGTTAAAGGCCTAAAATCCAGCGCCCTGTGAAGGCCTCAGCTGAGGAGCAGACATGAAAACGTCAGAAAAAGATCTCGCTCTTGACGAAATGGTCCAGCTTTGCCTCAGCTTCGAGCCGCAGAGTCATAGACATGTGGCTGAACCAAGCGCTCATGCGGTTTTGCTGGATTTCCCCAACCGTCTTGATGGGGCTGTCGTTCTAAATTTCCCTAAGGGGCAGGGAAGAGCACCGACAGCAGACTCACAGGCGAAGCTCATAGAGCGCATAGTAGAGCGCTCTCGTTTTTTTTGACCCCATTATCACAATCACTCACCCCAATCAAGATCTTATAGTTCCATCAGTGCGCAAGCATGTACTTTCTATGTGCTTGCATACCTACTTACCCAGCCCGCCTATTAAAAGCCCCACAAACGCCTCCGCCTGCGGCGAAACCTCATCCCGACGCCTCAGCAACCACACCGCCGAGGTCGCCTCCGGGTCATCCAGCTCACGATACACCAGCCCCTCCATCTGGGTGCGCTGGTAGGTAGCGGGCAATACGGTGACGCCGAGGCCGGCGGCGACCAGGCCGAGGATGATGAGGACTTCGCTGGCTTCCTGGACGATGCGCGGGGTGAAGCCGGCGCGGGCGGCGAGGGTGTGGAGTTGTTCGTAGAGGCCGGTGCCGAAGGTGCGGGGGAAGTAGACGAAGGGCTCTTCGGCGAGGGCGGCCATGCGCAAGGGCCCTGTGCCCTGGCGGGCCAGGGGATGGTCGTGGCGCAGCGCGACCACCAGGGGTTCGCGGAAGAGTTCGACCGCCACCAGGGAATCCGGCAATTCGATGGGGCGGATCAGGCCGATCTGCAGGTTGCCAGCGAGCATGGCGTCGATCTGTTCGCGGCTGCTCATCTCCTGTAGTTGCAGACGCACCTCGGGATAGGCGCGGCGGTAGGCGAACAGGGTCTTGGGGATGGTGGCGACGAAGGGCGAGGAGGCGCTGAAGCCCACCTGCAGCTGCCCGGTCTCGCCACGGCCGGCGCGGCGGACCCGTTCGGTGGCGCGCTCGCTGGCCGCGAGGATCTGGCGAGCTTCGTCGAGGAACAGCCGGCCGGCCTCGGTGAGGGCGACGCGCCGGTTGGTACGCTCCAGCAGGCGGGTATCCAGCTCGGCTTCCAGCGCCTGGATCTGCTGGCTCAGCGGCGGCTGGGAGATGTTCAGGCGCTCAGCCGCGCGACCGAAGTGCAGCTCCTCGGCCACCGCGACGAAATACCTCAGATGCCGCAGTTCCATGCCGCCTCTATCGAGTCGAAAAACCTATCAATCGAGACGAACAATATATTGGATGTATGGCAGCTACCAGCCTAGGGTGTAGCGGTCAGATCCGTAACCCGACCCAGCACCGAGGTATCCGTGAACACGTCCCGGTCGTCCGCCACGCCGCCCGCCCCCGCCCTGGAAAGCCGCCCGGCTGCCAACGAGGCGCAGCACGAGCCCGCTGCCTTCATCGAGAAGGGCACGCCGCAATTCCTGCGCACCGCCCTGGCGCTGTTCTGCGGCGGCTTCGCTACCTTCGCCCTGCTCTATTGCGTGCAGCCGCTGATGCCGATCTTTTCCCAGGCCTTCGGCCTCACCGCCGCGGCCAGCAGTCTGTCGCTATCCCTGGCGACGGGCCTGATGGCTTGCGGCCTGCTGGTGACCGGGCCGATTTCCGATGCCATCGGGCGCAAGTCGGTGATGGTCTATGCGCTGTTCGCCGCGGGCGGCTTTACCCTGCTCAGCGCCTTGATGCCGACCTGGGACGGTATCCTGGTGACCCGCGCCCTGGTCGGGCTGTCGCTGGCCGGCGTGGCGGCGGTGGCCATGACCTACCTGGCCGAAGAGGTGCATCCCGAGCACCTGGGCTATGCCATGGGCCTCTATATCAGTGGCAACGCCCTGGGCGGGATGTCGGGCCGGGTGATCAGCGGGGTCCTGGTGGATTTCGTCTCCTGGCGCATCGCCCTCGGCGCCCTGGGGGTGCTGGCATTGGTGGCGGCCGTGCTGTTCAAGCGCAGCCTGCCGGCCTCGAAGCGCTTCCAGCCACGCCCCTTGCGGCCGCGCAGCCTACTCGCCGGCTATGCGCTGCACTTTCGCGACGCCGGGCTGCCCTGGCTGTTCCTGGAGGCCTTCCTGCTGATGGGCGCCTTCGTCACCCTGTTCAACTACATCGGCTATCGCCTGCTGGCCGAGCCCTATCACCTGAGCCAGGCCTGGATCGGCGTGCTGTCGCTGGTCTACCTGGCGGGCATCTACAGTTCGGCCAAGTTCGGCAGCCTGGCCGATCGCTTCGGCCGGCGGCGGGTATTCAGCGCGGCCATCGTGCTCAAGCTGTGCGGCCTGCTGCTGACCCTGTTCACCCCGCTGTGGCTGGTGCTGCCGGGGATGCTGCTGTTCACCTTCGGCTTCTTCGGCGCCCATTCGGTGGCCAGCAGTTGGGTCGGTCGCCGGGCCCGCCAGGCCCGGGGCCAGGCCTCGTCGCTCTATCTGTTCAGCTACTACGCCGGCTCCAGCGTGGCCGGTACCCTGGGTGGTTTCTGCTGGCACCTGGGCGGCTGGACCGGCGTGGGCCTGTTCATCGGCGCCCTGTTGCTGGCCGCCCTGGCCGTGGCCATGCGCCTGGCGAAGCTGCAGCCCTTGCCGGCGGCCTGAAGACGCTCGGTGCCGCTGGAGGTTTTCTCAATCGCGGCCATGGCGGTCCGCCGGTGCGGCCGCTCCTACAATTCTGCACCATCCCCGTAGGAGCGACCGTCTCATCGCCTGAGCCACCGAAGACGAATGTCCGCTCGAAGCGCCCCCTCTCCCTCCGAGAGAGGGCTGGGGTGAGGGAACCTCTAGCGGCGAACTCCCCGTGGAAAAGGCTGCGCCGTTTTCCACGCTACGGTGCTGCACCCTCCCCGTAGGAGCGACTGTCTCATCGCCTGAGCCACCGAAGACGAATGTCCGCTCGAAGCGCCCCCTCTCCCTCCGGGAGAGGGCTGCGGTGAGGGAAACTCTAGCGGCGAACTCCCTGTGGAAAAGGCTGCGCCGTTTTCCACGCTACGGTGCTGCACCCACCCCGTAGGAGGGACTGTCTCATCGCCTGAGCCACCGAAGGCGAATGTCCGCTCGAAGCGCCCCCTCTCCCTCCGGGAGAGGGCTGGGGTGAGGGAACCCCTAGCGGCGAACTCCCCGTGGAAAAGGCTGCGCCGTTTTCCACGCTACGGTGCTGCCGTAGGTATGGCTTTCGCGGCCATGGGCCGCTCCTACAGGTTCAGGCACGACTGTAGGAGCGGCCGCATCGGCGGACCGCCATGGCCGCGATAGAACAGGCAGCTGGGAGCGATCTCATTGCCGTCTATATCCTTGCTTGATTGCCGCTCGTCGCACGGAGCGGCGTTTCGTGCCCTTGCCAGGGGCTCCGATGCCCCAGCCAGGCTAGCCTGTCCCAGACTCAACGCCGGCGACTGCACCCCTTTCGCAAAGTTCAGACAAATGTTTGCCTAGGTGTGTAGCCGCTTGGATAATGCGCGGCGAACGCTGCAGTACCCTGCTCATCAGGGATAGATGAACGGCAAGCAGGTAGGCTCCGGGGTAGATTCAGCCGTGAACATGCAATTCCAGATCAGCGATTGGCGCGCCTGGGCGCCTGGTCTCATCGACCAGGACGCCTGGCGGCAGTGGTGCGCCGCGCCCTGGAGTCCGGCGGACGATGGCAGCCAACCCGACGCCAGCTTCCTGCCGGCCATGCAGCGCCGCCGCCTGAGCCGGCTGGCGCGCATGACCTTCCAGGTGGCCTGGCCGCTGGCCGATGCCCACGGTGCGCCGCTGCCGCTGATCTTCGCCTCGCGCCACGGTGAAACGCCGCGCACCCTGGCCATCCTCCAGGAACTGGCTCGCGGCGAACCGCTCTCGCCGACCCAATTCAGCCTCTCGGTGCACAACGCCATCATCGGCCAGTGGTCGATCCTGCGGGGCGACCACAGCGAGATGAACGCCCTGGCCACCGGTCGCGACGGCCTCGAACACGCCGTGCTGGAAGCCTGCACCCTGCTCGCCGAAGGCGCCACTGGGGTGCTGGTGGTGATCGCCGAGGAAGCCCCGCCAACGCTCTATGCGCCCCAGATCGACGACGTGCCCTTTCCCTATGCCGTCGGCCTGCTGCTCACCCCAGGCAATACCTGCTTCCTGAATGGCGAGCCGGCACCGGCAGACACCGCGCCCAGCACCTGGCCCCACGCCCTGGAACTGCTCCGTCTGCTCGAAACCCGCGGCACCTTGCACCATGCCTATGCCGGACGCGCCTGGCACTGGCAGGCGGAGGCATACGGTTGATCGGCCGGCTGGACTATACCTACCGATTGCTGGCCACGGGGCTCAACTTCGTGGTGTTCGGCTGCGGCGCGCTGGTCTTCCGGCTGCTGGTCCTGCCCGTCCTACTGGCGCTGCCGGGCGCTCGGCTGCGGCGCCGTCAGCGCGCCCGCCGGGCCAATGCCTGGCTGTTCCGTTCCTTCGTCGCCTTCATGGTGCTGACCCGGGTGATGAACCTGCGCATCCAGGGCCGCGAGCGCCTGGGTCGTCCGGGCCAGCTGATCATCGCCAACCACCCCTCGCTGATCGACGTGGTGGTGCTCATCGGCCTGGTGCCCGACGCCAATTGCGTGGTCAAGCAAGGCCTCTGGCAGAACCCCTATCTCAAGCGGCAGATCCAGGCCGCCGGCTACATCAGCAACGACGGCAGCGCCGAGATGCTCGATGCCGCCGCCGATTCCCTACGCGAAGGGCAGACGCTGATCGTCTTCCCCGAAGGCACCCGCACCACCCCTGGTGAAGCCCCGCGCTTCCACCGTGGCGCCGCGGCCATCGCCCTGCGCGGCGCCCGCTGTATCACCCCGGTGATCATCCGCGTGGTGCCCAGCACCCTGACCAAGGCCACACCCTGGTACCGCATTCCGTCCCGGCGTTTCGATTTCCAATTGGAAGTCGGCGCCGACATAGACCCCACCACCTTCGCCGGGCGGCCGCTGCCGCTGGCGTCGCGTGAACTCAACGACCAGCTGCACCAGCTCTACCTGAAGGAAACCGGCAACCATGACTGACCTCAACCTTGAGCTCAAAGGCCTGATCATCGAGGCGCTCGGCCTCGAGGACGTCACCGTCGACGACATCGGCGACGACCAGACCCTGTTCGGCGAAGGCCTGGGCCTGGATTCGGTGGACGCCCTGGAGCTGGGCCTGGCGATCCAGAAGCGCTACGGCATCCGCATCGACGCCGAAGCCAAGGACACCCGCACCCATTTCGCCAACGTCAACAGCCTGGCCGCCTTCGTGGCCGCCCAGCGCGCCGCCTGAGGAGATCGCCATGCAAAGCCGTGAAGCCATCTTCGACACCCTGCGCAGCGCCCTGGTCGAACTCTTCGAGCTGGAGCCCGAGCGGGTGACCCTGGAAGCCAATCTGTACGACGACCTGGAGATCGACAGCATCGACGCCGTCGACCTGATCGACCACCTGCGCCGCCAGACCGGCCACAAGATCGCCGCCGAGCAATTCCGCCAGGTGCGCACCGTGGGCGACGTGGTCGAGGCCGTCCACCGCATCAGCCAAGCGGAAGCCTGATCCGCCGCTTATGAGTGCGCTGCCTTCCCGCTCCCCCCTGGGCCTGCTCGCCGGTGCCCTGCTGCTCCTGCTCGGCCTGGCCTACCCCTTCGCCGTCTACTTCGGCCTGCAGCACCTGTCGCCACGGCTGTTCGCCGCCGCCCTCGGTGCGCTCTGGTGCCTGCGCCTGTTGCAACCCGGTGCCAGCGCCCTGCAGCGCGGTACGGCCCTGGTCGCCCTCGGCTTCTGCCTGCTGCTGGCGCTGAGCGAGGCCGCCGTGCTGCTGCGCTGGTATCCGGTGCTGCTCAGCCTCTTCCTGCTGGCGGTGTTCGGCCTGAGCCTGGTCCATGGCCAGCCGGTGATCGAGCGCCTGGCGCGGCTGCGCGAACCCGAGTTGCCGCCGCGGGCAGTGCGCTACACCCGCCGGGTGACCCAGGTCTGGTGCCTGTTCTTCCTGTGCAACGCCCTGACCGCCGCTGCCCTGGCGTTCTGGGCACCGCTGGCCTGGTGGACCCTCTACACCGGCGTCATCGCCTACTTGCTGATGGGCCTGCTGTTCGCCGGTGAATGGCTGATCCGCCAGCGCGTGCGGAGGCAATCATGAGTTTCACCCCCCTGGCCGAGCTGCTCGGCGCCACGAGCCCCCTGGACGCCGCCCTCCAACAGCGCGCCCTGCAGTTGGCGGCCGCCTTCCAGAGCGCCGGCCTCAAGCGCCTGGCCCTGCACCTGGACGATGCCGAAGACCTGGCCTGCGCCCTGCTCGGCGCCTGGCGCGCCGGGATCGAGGTGATCCTGCCGGCCGACGCCCAGCCTGCCACCCGCGCGCGCCTGGCGCCGTCCCTCGACGCCTGGCTGGACGACCTCGATGGCTGGATGGCGGACACGCCGCTGCCACCAGCCCGGCTCGACCTCCAGGCGCCGCTGCTGACCCTGAGCACCTCGGGCTCCAGTGGCGAACCCAAGCCCATCGCCAAGCAGCTGTTCCAGCTGGCCAACGAAGTCGCCGCCCTGGAGCGCCTCTGGGGCGAGTCCCTGGGGGATGCGACCATCCTCGGTAGCGTTTCCACCCAGCACATCTACGGCCTGCTGTTCCGGGTGCTCTGGCCGCTCTGCGCCGGTCGCCCCTTCGCCCGCCAGGCGCTGCCCTTCACCGAGGAATTGCAGCGCGAAACCGCCGCCTTGCTGCGCCAAGGCCAGCGCACGGTGTGGATCAGCAGCCCGGCGCTGCTCAAGCGCCTGGGCGAGAATCTCGACGACGCCGTTCTCGGCCAGGTGGTGCGGGTATTTTCCTCCGGTGGGGTACTGCCGGCAGAGACGGCCAATGCCTGTCAGGCACGCTTCGGCCAGTACCCCACCGAGGTCTACGGCAGCTCCGAGACCGGCGGCATCGCCTGGCGCCAGGGTCCCCTGCCCTGGCAGGCCTTCGCTGACCTCGAGCTGGGCCAGGACGCCGACGGCGCCCTCTGGCTGACCTCGCCCTACCTGCCCGCGGGCCTGCGCGAGCAGACCATGGACGGCGTGCGCCTGCTCGGCGACGGCCGCTTCGAACTGCTCGGCCGGCTGGATCGCATCGTCAAGCTGGAAGAGAAACGCATCGCCCTGCCGGCCTTGGAAGAACGGCTACTGAGCCATCCCGCGGTGGCCGATGTGCGCCTTGGTGTGGTGCACCAGGGCCGCGCCCTGCTCGGCGCCCTGGTTGCCCTCAGCGAGAGTGGCCTGCACCGCCTGCGCAACGGCGGGCGTCGCGCCCTGGTGGCCGAGCTGCGCGAACACCTGGTCGGCCACTGCGAAGCCATCGCCCTGCCGCGCCGTTGGCGCCTGCTGCTGGCACTGCCCTACAGCGCCCAGGGCAAGCTGGCCCAGGCCGAGGTGGAGCGGCGGCTGGCCCAGCCCCGGCCGGTGGACATCGAGCCGCTGAGCGTCAAGCGGACCCCAGACGGCTGGCGCCTGGAGCTGGAGATCGCCCCCGACCTGGCCTTCTTCTCCGGTCATTTCCCCAGGGTGCCGGTGGTACCGGGCGTGGTGCAGGTCGGCTGGGCGCAGCGCCTGGCCCGCCAGCACCTGGAGCTGCCCGCGGACTTCGCCGGCCTGGAGGTGCTCAAGTTCCAGCAGCTCCTGCGACCGGGTGATCGCACCACCCTCAGCTTCCACTTCGACGCCAGCCGCCGCAAGCTGCACTTCGCCTTCCGCCGCGGCGAGGCGGCCTGCTCCTCCGGGCGCATCCTGCTCCAAGGGAGCCAGCCATGAGCTTTCGCGCCTGCGCGGTGATCCCGGTGTTCGATCACGAACACGCCCTGCCGCTGGTGGTCGAGGCCCTGCGCCAGCGCGCCCTGCCCTGCGTGCTGGTGGACGACGCCTCCAGCCCGGCCTGCGCCCAGGTGATGGACGAGCTGGCGACCCTGCCCGACATCCACCTGCTGCGCCTGCCGTTCAACCAGGGCAAGGGCGGCGCGGTGATGGCCGGGCTGGCCGAGGCACAGCGGCTGGGCTTCACCCATGCCCTGCAGGTGGACGCCGACGGCCAGCACGACCTGGCTGATGTGTCAGCCTTTCTCGCCGAGGCCCAGGCCTATCCCGAGGCGCTGATCTGCGGCTATCCGCGCTTCGACGACTCGGTGCCCAAGGGCCGGCTCTATGCCCGCTACCTCACCCACGTCTGGGTCTGGATCAACAGCCTGTCGCTCGAGATCCGCGACAGCATGTGCGGTTTTCGCGTCTATCCGCTGGCGCCGACCCTGGCGGTGATCCAGGCCGGCGGCCTGGGCAAGCGCATGGATTTCGACCCCGAGATCCTGGTGCGCCTGGCCTGGCGCGAGCAGCCCATGCGCTGGCGCCCGACGCGGGTGCACTACCCGCTGGATGGCCGTTCGCACTTCCGCCTCTGGCAGGACAACGTGCTGATCTCGCGCATGCACACCCGGCTGTTCTTCGGCATGCTGCTGCGCGCGCCGCGCCTGCTCTGGCGCCGGGTGCGCCCGTGAGCGGCCACTGGGCGCAGCAGCGCGAGCGCGGCAGCCCGTTACTGATGCGCCTCACCGCCTGGCTGGCGCGGCATCTGGGCCGGCGTGCCATCGCCCCGTTGCTGCGGCTGATCGTGCTGTACTTCTTCCTGTTCGGCGGGCGCGCCCGCCGCGGCATCCAGGAGTACCAGCAGCGCCTGGCCGCCTGGAGCGGCCGCGCCGAGCTGGGCCCCAGCTGGCGCAGCGGCTATGCCCAGTTCATGGCCTTCGCCGAAGCCCTGCTGGACAAGCTCGACGCCTGGAACGGCCGGCTCGGCCTGGATCAGGTGCAGTTGCATGACGACGACCAGGTGCACGCGCGGATGAACGCCCCCCGCGGCGAGATCCTGGTCACCGCCCACCTGGGCAATCTGGAGGTCTGTCGCGCCCTGGCCCAGCTGGGGCGGCGGGTGCGCCTCAATGTGCTGGTGCATACCCGCCATGCCGAAGCCTTCAATCGCCTGCTGGAAGAGGCCGGCGCCAGCGATCTGCGGCTGGTCCAGGTCAGCGAGCTGGACCCGGCGGTGATGCTGCAACTGAGCGAACGCCTGGAGCGCGGCGAGTGGCTGGCCATCGCCGGCGACCGGGTACCGCTGCACGGCGGCCGCACCGTGGCGGTGGACTTCCTCGGCGCGCCGGCGCCCTTCCCCCAGGGCCCCTGGCTGCTGGCGCACCTGCTACGCTGCCCGACCAACCTGCTGTTCTGCCTGCGCCAGGACGACGGCTACCACGTCTACCTGGAAGACTTCGCCCCCATCCCCGCCTGGCGCCGCCAGGAACGCGCCGCCGGCATCCAGGGCCTGGCCCAGGCCTATGCCGAGCGCCTCGCCGCCTACTGCCTGAAAGCCCCGCGGCAGTGGTTCAACTTCTACCCTTTCTGGAATCGCGATGAACGCTAAGGTCCGTTTCGGCAGCACCGCCCTCGCCATCGAAGAGCTCGTCGCCCTGGCCGAGGGCCGCGCTACCGCCGCGTTGCAGGACGACGACGCCTTCCGCGACGGCATCGCCCGCGGCGCACTTTTCGTCGATTCGCTGCTGGCTCGCGAGGGCTCGGTCTATGGCATCACCACCGGCTACGGCGATTCCTGCGTGGTCGCCGTGCCCCTGGCCCAGGTCGAGGCGCTGCCGCGCCAGCTCTACACCTTCCACGGCTGCGGCCTGGGTCGCCACCTGGACCCGGCGGCGACCCGCGCAGTGCTGGCGGCGCGCTTGCAGTCGCTGTGCCAGGGGGTCTCCGGGGTCCGCGTCGAGCTGCTCGAACGCCTCTCCGCCTTCCTGCGCGAAGACCTCCTGCCGCTGATCCCCGAAGAAGGCTCGGTGGGCGCCAGCGGCGATCTCACCCCGCTGTCCTACGTGGCCGCCGCCCTCTGCGGCGAGCGCCAGGTGCTCTGGCGCGGCGAGGTACGGGAAGCGGCGGACGTCCATGCCGAGCTGGGCTGGACGCCCCTGGTGCTCCGCCCCAAGGAAGCCCTGGCGCTGATGAACGGCACTGCGGTGATGACTGGCCTGGCCTGCCTGGCCTTCGCCCGCGCCGAGTACCTGCTGCGCTTGGCCACCCGCATCACTGCGCTCAACGTGGTGGCCCTGGCCGGCAATCCCGAGCATTTCGACCAGCGCCTGTTCGCCGCCAAGCCCCACCCGGGCCAGGGCCAGGTGGCCGCCTGGCTGCGCACCGACCTCTCCGCCGAAGGTCCGGCCGCGCCGCTGCACCGCCTACAGGATAGATATTCGCTGCGCTGCGCGCCCCATGTGCTGGGGGTGCTGGCCGACAGCCTGCCCTGGTTGCGACAGTTCATCGAGACCGAACTCAACAGCGCCAACGACAATCCGCTGATCGACGCCGAAGACGAGCGGGTGCTGCACGGCGGCCACTTCTATGGCGGCCATATCGCCTGCGCCATGGACAGCCTCAAGACCCTGGTGGCCAATGTGGCGGACCTGCTCGACCGCCAGCTCGCCCTGCTGGTGGACGCCCGCTACAACCATGGCCTGCCGGGCAATCTCTCCGGCGCGCCCGCCGAACGCGCCATGCTCAACCACGGCTTCAAGGCGGTGCAGATCGGCGCCAGCGCCTGGACCGCCGAGGCGCTCAAGGGCACCCTGCCGGCCAGTGTCTTCTCCCGCTCCACCGAGTGCCATAACCAGGACAAGGTCAGCATGGGCACCATCGCCGCCCGCGACGCCCTGCGCGTGCTGGAACTCACCGAGCAGGTCGCCGCTGCCACCCTGCTGGCCGCCCAGCAGGGCGTCTGGCTCCGCTGCCAGCACGGCGTGCAGCCGCCCGCGCCGCTGGCCGCCATGCATGCCGAACTCGGCGAGACCTTCCTTCCGCTGGTCGAGGACCGCGCCCTGGAGCCCGAGCTGCGCCAGGCCCTGATCCTGATCCGCGCCCGCCACTGGAGGCTCTATGCGTAAGACCGGTGTCCTGCAGGTCGAGGTGGAGATGCAGATCCCCTTCTACGACGTCGACATGATGGAAATCGCCTGGCACGGCCATTACGTCAAGTACCTGGAGGTGGCGCGCTGCGCCCTGCTCGACCGCCTCGACCACAACTACCTGCGGATGCGCGACTCCGGCTACGGCTGGCCGGTGATCGACCTGCAGATTCGCTACATCCGCCCGCTGCTGTTCCAGCAGCGCGTCCGCGTGCGGGCCGATCTGGTGGAGTGGGAGCACCGCCTCAAGCTCAACTACCTGATCAGCGATGCCGCCACCGGCGAGCGCCTGACCCGCGCCAGCACCGTGCAGGTGGCCGTGGACATCGCCAGCCGCGAGATGCAGCTGGCCTCGCCCCAGGTCTTCATCGACGCCGTGGAGAGGGCCCTGGCATGCGCCGACTGATCGCTCTGCTATTCATCCTGGCCGCCCCCCTGGCCCAGGCCTTCGACCTCGACGACCTGGCCAGCCAGCTGGCACGCCCGGCCGCCGTGGAAGGCAGCTTCGTCCAGCAGCGCTATCTGCGCGCCCTGCCGCAGCCGCTCACCAGCAGCGGCCACTTCATCCTGGCCCGTGGCCTGGGCCTGCTCTGGCGGCTGGAAAAGCCCCTGGCGCAGACCTATCGCATCACCCCCGGTGCCATCGCCAAGCAGACCCCCGCGGGCTGGACGCCGCTGCCCGGCAGCGACCTGGCCGCACGCCAGAGTGCGCTGTTCCTGGCCGTGCTCGGCGGCGATCGCAGCGGCCTGGAACGCGACTTCGAACTGGCCCTGAGCGGCGACGCCAGTCACTGGCAGCTGCGCCTGACCCCGCGCGGCGCCCTGCTCAAGCAGGTGTTCGACGGCATCCTCATCCAGGGCGGGGCCCTGGTGGAGCAGGTGGAAATCCGCGAGACCCAGGGCGACCGCAGCCTGCTCACGCTCCATGGCCAGGCCAGCGACACCCTCTCCGCCGACCAGCACGCGGCCTTCCAGTGACCCGCCTGCACCGTCCCTTCCTGCTGTTCCTGCTCGCCCTGCTGGCGCTCAGCGCCTGGCAGTGGCGGCACGGCCCGCCGGTGGCCGCCGATCTGCTGGCGCTGCTGCCCCAGGGCGCCGGCGATGCCCTGACCCTGCAGGCCGAAGCGCGCATGGCCGAGCCGCTCAATCGCGAGGTGTTGCTATTGGTCGGTCATCCCCAGCGTGAGCGGGTCGCCGCCCTGGTCGAGCGCCTGGGCCAGGCCTGGTCCCGGGAGCCGCTGTTCGAAAAGGTGCAATGGCAGCTGACGCCGGACCTGCCCGGCCTGCGCCAGCAACTCCTGGCCAGTCGCCTGGCGCTGACACCGGGACCTGCGCGCGACGAGTTGCTCAAGACGCCCGACAGCTATCTGCAAGCCCGCGCTGCCGCGCTCTTCGATCCCTTCGCCGGCGCAGGCGCCCTGCCCCTGGAGCAGGACTGGTTCGGCCTCGGCCTGCTGCTGCAGCGCCAGCTCACGCCGGCAAGCAAGGTGCAATTCGATGCCGGCAGCGGCCTGCTGCTGACCCAGGGCGACGGCCTGACCTGGGCGCTGGTTCGCGCCCGCACCCGCGCCGACGCCTTCGATTTCGACGCCCCACCCCAGGTGGAAGCCCTGATCCAGACCGCCCGCCGTGAGGTGGTGGCCGACGGTGGCCAACTGCTCGCCGCCAGTGGCCTGAGATACGCCGCCAACGGCCAGGCCACCGCCAGCCGCGAGATGTCGCTGATCGGCGGCCTCGCCACCCTCGGCACCCTGGCCCTGCTGCTGGGGCTGTTCCGCCGCTGGCGGGTGCTGCTCAGCCTGCTGGCGGTGGGCGTGGCCCTGCTGGCCGGCAGTGCCGCCTGCGTACTGCTGTTCGGCCAGATCAACGCCCTCACCCTGATCCTCGGCGCCAGCCTCACCGGGGTGGCCGCCGACTATCCACTGCACTATCTCAGCAAGAGCTGGAAGGGCGGCCCCTGGAACGCCACGGGCATCCTGAGCGAGACCCTGCCCGGTTTGTCCCTCAGCCTGGCCACCAACCTGCTCGGCTACCTGGCACTGGCTTGCACGCCCTTCCCGGCCCTGACCCAGGTGGCGGTGTTCTCCGCCGCCGGCCTGATCGGCGCCTACCTCACCACCGTCTGCCTGTTGCCGGCCTGGTGGCAGCGCCTGGACCTGGCGCCGCCCGCCGCGCCCCTGCGCCTCATGCAGCGCCTGCTGGACCTGCGCCTGCGACTGCTGGCCCGCACCGGCAGCCTGCCGCTGCTCCTGGCGCTGCTGGCCTTCTGCGGAGCCGGCCTCTGGCAGCTGCACACCCAGAACGACCTGCGCCTCTGGCTCGGCCAGGACCCGGCGCTGACCCGTGAAGCCCAGGCCATCGCCCGCCTCACCGGCCTGCAACCCACCAGCCAGTTCTTCCTGGTGCGCGGTGCGGACGCCGACCAGGTGCTGCAACGCCAGACCGCCCTGGGCCAACGCCTCGACCCCCTGGTCGCAGACGGCAAGCTGCAGGGCTATCGTGCCCTCAGCGGCCTGGTCGCCCCCGCCGCCGCCCAGGCCGAACTGCGCCAGGCCCTGGCCAGTTGGCAAGAGCGCCTGCAACCCCTGCTGGCCGTGGGCATTCCCGCCGCGGCACTACAGGCGGAGCTCGCACACCTGCAACAGCTGCCCGACGTGAGCCTCGACCAGGCCCTGGCCGGCCCCCTGGGCGAACCCTGGCGACCGCTCTGGCTAGGCCGGACGGCCGATGGCGGCGCGGCCGGCCTGGTCAGCCTGCAAGGCCTGGTCGATGCCCGTCTGCTACAGACGGTGGCCGACGGCCTGCCCGGTGTGCAACTGGTGGATCGCCTCGGCGAATTGCGCGGGCTGTTCGTCCATACCCAGCGCCTGGCGGTGGAGCTCAAGCTGCTGGCCTCGGGCGCCATCTTCCTGCTGTTGCTCTGGGCCTTCGGGCGCCGCGCCGCGCTGCGTATCGTCTGCCTGCCGCTCCTGGCCGCCCTGGCCGCCCTGGCCTGCCTGGGCTGGCTGGGCCAGCCGCTGACCCTGTTCAGCCTGTTCGCCCTGCTGCTCATCACCGCCATCGGCGTGGACTACGCCATCCTCATGCACGAGGCCATCGGCGGTGCGGCGGTCAGTCTGCTCGGCGGCCTGCTGTCCGGCGTCGGCAGCTGGCTGTCCTTCGGTCTACTGATGCTCAGCAGCACCCCGGCCATCGCCAACTTCGGCCTGGCCATCAGCCTGGGCCTGGTGTTCAGCTTCCTGCTGGCGCCCTGGGCTTCGCCTCCCGTCTCCCACGAAAAGGACCTTCGTCATGGTTGAACATCATCCCCTGGTCGTCATCGGTGCCGGTCCGGCCGGCGCCGTGGTCGCCACCCTGCTCAGGCGTCGCGGCCATCCGGTGCTGGTGCTGGAAGCCCAGCACTTCCCGCGCTTTTCCATCGGCGAGAGCCTGCTCTCCCACAGCCTGGACTTCGTCGAGGAAGCCGGGATGCTGCCGGCGGTCGCGGCCGCCGGTTTCCAGACCAAGGTCGGCGCGGCCTTCGCCTGGGGCGAGCGCTACACCGACTTCGACTTCCGCGACACCTACAGCGGCGGCCGCAGCACCTTCCAGGTCCAGCGCGGCCCCTTCGACAAGCTCCTCGCCGACGACGCCGCGCGTCAGGGCGTGGCGATCCGCTACGGCCAGCGGGTGACCGCCGTGACCCTCGGGGAAGACGGCGCCAGGACCCTGGTCGACGTCCTCGGCGATGACGGCCACGCCTATCGCCTCAGCACCGACTTCCTGCTCGACGCCAGCGGCTACGGCCGCGTCCTGCCGCGCCTGCTGGACCTGGAGGCACCGTCGAACTTCCCCATGCGCCGTGCCCTCTTCACCCACGTCGAGGACCGCATCGACGAGCCCAGCTTCGACCGCGAACGCATCCTCATCACCACCCATCCGACCCTGCGCGACGTCTGGTTCTGGACCATTCCCTTCAGCGACGGCCGCACCTCCCTGGGCGTGGTCGCCGCCGCCGAGCGCTATGCCGGACGCGCCACCGATCTCGCCACCTGTCTGCGCGACTGGGTCGCCGAGACCCCGAGCCTGGCCCGGGTGCTGCACAATGCGGTCTGGGATACCCCGGTGCGCGAACTCGGTGGCTATGCGGCCAACGTCAAGCGCCTGCACGGACCCGGCTTCGCCCTGCTGGGCAACGCTGCCGAGTTCCTCGATCCGGTGTTTTCCTCGGGCGTCACCATCGCCCTGCGCTCGGCCAGCCTGGCCGCTCCCCTGGTGGATCGCCAGTTGCGTGGCGAGCCGGTGGACTGGGAAACCGAATTCGCCCAGCCACTCAAGGCGGGCGTCGATACGTTCCGTGCCTATGTGGAGGGCTGGTACGATGGCAGCTTCCAGGACGTCATCTACTTCGAACAGGCCAAGCCCGAGATCCGCAGCATGATCTGCGCCATCCTCGCCGGCTACGCCTGGGACATTCGCAACCCCTTCGTCAAGGAGCCCAAGCGGCGCCTGCGTATGCTCGTCGAGCTCTGCCAGCTGAATTCGGCCCATCCTGCATGACCCTGCTCCGTCCGCTGCTCCTCCTGGCTGGCCTGCTGCTCGCCGCCTGCGCCAGCCAGCCGCCGCTGCCCAGCAGTCCGCCGGCGCTGGAGCGCGCGCGCGTCTACCAGGTGGAGCGCCAGACGCCAACGGGCAGCGACGCCCTGCTGCTGGCGATCCAGCCGGAAGGTCGCCATCTGAGGTTCTCGCTGTTCGATCCCCTCGGCGTGCCTCAGGCGCGCCAACAATTCATCGACGGTGCCTGGCAGGCCGACGGCCTCCTGCCACCCAATCCCCGGGCGCGGGCCTTCTTCGCCGTGCTCCTGTTCGCCCTGACGCCCGCCGAACAACTGCCCCGGGCCTATGCCGCCGGCGACTGGCAGCAGGCCGCCGATGGCAGCCGCACCCTCAAGGACTGGCAGGTGCGCTATCCCGCCGCCGACCGCCTGGAACTGCAGGCACCGGATCAACCGAGCTATCGCCTGACCCTGCTCCCGGAGTCCGCGCCTTGAGTGCCTACCTGAATGCCCTGGGCCTGCTCTGCGCCCTGGGCCAGGGCAAGGCCGAGGTGGCGCGCGGATTGTTCGCCGGCGACAGCTCCGGCATGCGGCCCGCCCCAGGCTGGATTCCCGAACGCCAGCCGCCGGTGGGTACCGTCACCGCCGCCCTGCCGGCCTGGCCGCTGGCGTGGACGCCCTTCTTCAGTCGCAACAACCAGCTGCTGCTGGCCGCCCTGACCGAGATCGAACCCCAGGTGCGCCAGGCCATCGAGCGCCATGGCCCGAGCCGCGTCGGCGTGGTGCTGGGCACCAGCACCTCCGGCATCCACGAAGCCAGCCAGGGCATCGCCGTGCACCAGCGCAGCGGCCAGTTGCCCGAGGGCTATCAATATGCCCAGCAGGAACTGGTGGCACCGGCCGACTTCCTCGCCCGCTACCTGGGCCTGAGCGGCCCCTGCTACGGTCTTTCCACCGCCTGCACCAGCAGCGCCCGCGCCCTGCTCAGCGCGCGTCGGCTGCTGGTCCAGGGGCATTGCGACGCCGTGCTCTGCGGCGGCGTCGACAGCCTCTGCGGCCTGACCCTGAACGGCTTCGCCGCCCTGGAGGCCATCAGCGAGTCGCGGTGCAACCCCTTCTCGGTCAATCGCTGCGGGATCAATATCGGCGAGGGCGCGGCGCTGTTCCTGCTGACCCGCGAGCCGGGCGCCATCGCCCTGCTCGGCGGCGGCGCCAGCTCCGATGCCCACCACATCTCGGCCCCCGATCCCAGCGGGCGTGGCGCCGTCCAGGCCATGCAGGCGGCCCTGCGCGCCAGTGGCCTGGAGCCGACCGACATCGGCTATCTCAACCTGCACGGCACCGCCACGCCGCACAACGACGCCATGGAAAGCCAGGCGACCCAGGCCGTGTTCCCGGATGGGGTACCCTGCTCGTCGACCAAGCCGCTGACCGGCCACACCCTCGGCGCCGCCGGGGCCCTGGAAGCCGCCTTCGCCTGGCTAACCCTCGACCCGGCCCTCAACCCCGCCGGCCAGTTGCCACCGCATCGCTGGGACGGCCAACCCGACCCGGCCCTGCCGCGCCTCACGCTCACCTCCCCCGCCAGCCGCCTGGACGGCCGCCGCCACGCCATGAGCAACAGCTTCGCCTTCGGTGGCAGCAACGTCAGCCTCATCCTCGGAGCCCCCTCATGATCCCCTGGACCCTCGCCGAGCTGGTGCCCCACGCCGGCGACATGCTGCTGATCGACGAGATCCTCGCCTGCGACGACAGCGGCATCGAGACCTGCCTGGTGGTGCGCCCCGGACTCTTCACCGACGCCGACGGCGCCCTGCCGGCCTGGATCGGCGTGGAGCTGATGGCCCAGAGCGTGGCCGCCTTCGCCGGCTGCCAGGCGCGCCGCCGCGGCGAGCCGCCGCCGCTGGGCTTCCTGCTCGGCACCCGCCAATTCGCCTGCGACGTGCCGGCCTTTCCCGCCAGTACCGAATTGCGCATCCGCGCCCAGCCGGCGCTGGAAACCGAGGATGGCATGGCCATCTTCGACTGCCAGCTGCAGGGCCCTGGTTGTCAGGCCAGCGCCCGGCTGAACGTCTATCGCCCGCCCCAGGCGGATCTGTACCTGAAGGAGCCCGCGCCATGAGCGTCGCCCCCGCCCCGGTCCTGGTGACCGGCTCCAGTCGCGGCCTGGGCCGCGCCATCGCCCTGCGCCTGGCCGCGGCCGGCCATGACCTGGTGCTGCACTGCCGCAGCCGCCGCGACGAAGCCGAGGCCGTGCGTGCCGAGGTCGAGGCCCTGGGCCGCAGCGCCCGGGTGCTGCAGTTCGACGTCGGCGACCGCGCCGCCTGCGCCGCCGCCCTCGAGGCCGACACCGAGGCCCACGGCGGCTACTACGGAGTGGTCTGCAACGCCGGCCTGACCCGCGACGGCGCCTTCCCGGCACTGACCGGCGAAGACTGGGACGTGGTGCTGCGCACCAACCTCGACGGCTTCTACAACGTGCTGCACCCGGTGGTCATGCCGATGATCCGCCGCCGCGCGCCGGGGCGCATCGTCTGCATCACCTCGGTGTCCGGGCTGATCGGCAATCGCGGCCAGGTCAACTACAGCGCCTCCAAGGCCGGCCTGATCGGTGCCGCCAAGGCCCTGGCCGTGGAGCTGGCCAAGCGCAAGATCACCGTCAACTGCGTGGCCCCGGGGCTGATCGACACCGAGATCCTCGACGAGCACGTACCGGTGGAGAAGATCCTCGAGATGATCCCCGCCGGGCGCATGGGTACTCCCGAGGAGGTAGCCCATGCCGTCGCCTTCCTGCTCGCCCCCGAGGCCGGCTACATCACCCGCCAGGTGCTGGCGGTCAATGGAGGATTGTGCTGATGAACGGCCGCCGCGTCGTGATCACCGGAATGGCCGGCGTCACCGCCCTGGGCAGTGACTGGCCGACCATCCGCGACAACTTCGTCGCCGGCCGGAGCGGTATCCGCCGTATGGACGCCTGGGATCGCTACACCGAGATGAACACCCGCCTGGGTGGCCCCATCGTCGATTTCCAGGTGCCCAGCCACTGGACCCGCAAGCAGCTGCGCAGCATGGGCCGCGTCTCGCAACTGGCGGTGGCCGCCGCCGAGCGCGCCCTGGCCGATGCCGGCTTGCTCGACGACGCCAGCATCGCCGACGGCCGCATGGGCGTGGCCTGCGGCTCCTCCACCGGTAGCACCGACGACATCAAGGCGCTGGCCAACATGCTGCTCAGCGATGCCGCGGTGGGCCTCAACGCCAACACCTATGTGCGCATGATGCCGCACACCGCCGCCGCCAACCTGAGCCTGTTCTTCGGCCTCAAGGGCCGGTTGATCCCCACCTCCAGCGCCTGCACCAGCGGCAGCCAGGGCATCGGCTACGCCTACGAGGCGATCAAGTTCGGCCGCCTGCCGCTGATGCTGGCCGGCGGCGCCGAGGAACTCTGTCCCAGCGAGGCCATGGTCTTCGACACCCTCTATGCCACCAGCCTGCGCAACGACGCGCCCCACACCTCGCCGAGGCCCTACGACCAGGGGCGCGACGGCCTGGTGATCGGCGAAGGCGCCGGCATCCTGGTGCTGGAAGAGCTGGAGCATGCCCTGGCCCGCGGCGCGCACATCCACGCCGAGATCGTCGGCTTCGGCAGCAACGCCGACGGCCAGCACTCCACCCGTCCCGAGCAGGCCACCATGCAGCGCGCCATGGAGCTGGCGCTGGAAGATGCCGGACTGACCCCGGACGCCATCGGCTACGTCAACGGCCACGGCACCGCCACCGAGCAGGGCGACATCGCCGAGACCCGCGCCACCCAGGCGCTGTTCGGCTCCGGCATGCCCATCAGCTCGCAGAAGAGTTACCTGGGCCATACCCTCGGCGCCTGTGGCGCCCTGGAATCCTGGTTCAGCATCGCCATGATGAACGAGGAGCTGTTCGTTCCCACCCTCAACCTTGACGAGCTGGACCCCCAGTGCGGCGAGCTGGACTACCTGCGCGGCAGCCCGCGGACACTGCGTACCGACCACGTGATGAACAACAATTTCGCCTTCGGCGGGGTGAATACCTCGCTGATCTTCCGGCGCTGGTCCTGATGATCACCCCAAGAGGTACCGCCATGCTGCGTCGCCTGTCGCTCGTCCTCGGCCTGCTGCTGCTCGCCGCCTGTACCCAGGCGCCACTGGTGACGCCCCAGGAGGTCTTCCCTACCGATCGGGTGGAGAACGCCGCCGACGTCCGCCGCGTCATCGTCGAGGTGCTGGAGACCCGTGGCTGGACCGTGGGCAGCGAGAGCCCCGGCCTGATCGTCGCCAGCATCCTGGTACGCGGCCATCACCAGGCCTGGGTCGACATCCCCTACAGCACCAAGGGCTACCAGATCCGCTACCGTGACAGCGCTGGCCTCGACTACGATGGCGAACGCATCCATCGCAACTACAATCGCTGGGTGCAACAGCTCGACGCCGACATCCGCCGGCAATTGCAGCTGCCGGCGCCCACGGCCGAAGCGGAGTGAAGGGCTCGCCCCTTGCGCAAGGTCGCAGAACGCTGGCCCGCTAGCTGACGGCCCGGGCGTTCTGCGTTAAACAATCATCCCCCGTCCACAAGGAAGTCATCATGCGTAACTTCGCACCGAAATTGGCCCTCGCCCTGAGCCTGGCCGCCCTGCTGCCCGCCGCCGCCCAGGCGCGCGACACCACCCTGCAACTGCCCTTCGCCGACGTCGTCCAGGAAGCCCTGGCGGCCAAGCGCCTGGATGGCAGCGTCAAGTTCTACCTGGCCGGCAACCCGGTGCCGGGCAAGGCCACGGTGGTCAATCCCAGCATCACCACCAACCAGAAGACCAACGCCTTCAACAAGAGCGACGAAGAAGCCTGCCGCTGGGTACTGCAATCGGCACTCATCCGCCTGCAGGATGCGGCCAAGGCCGCCGGTGCCAACGCCGTCACCGACATCACCAGCTACTACAAGAAGAACGAGTGGAGCGACCCCAGCCGCTACGAATGCCACGCCGGCGCCTTCATAGCCGGTGTCGCCCTCAAGGGCAAGCTGGTCATCCTCAAGTAAGAGCGGCTAACAAAACGTAGCGAGCGGCTGTCAGGCGGGTGCGCGCGGCACGCAGGAACCGCAGTGTATGGGTGATACATGAGGATTCCGAGCACTGCACGCCCCCGTCTGGCGGACGCGCAGTAGTGTTGTTAGCTGCTCTAAGCCGGAACGGCGGCGCGCCCGGACGGGTCTGTCTAGAGACCCAACCCGAGGCCGCCGCCATGCCCCAGTTCCGCGTCCACTACCGCAAGGATGGCGAATCCCGCCAGCTCGACCTCGAGCAACCGCAGCCGAGTCTCGCCCCCCATGAGGCGGCCCTCGCCTTGCTGGAACACCTTCGCGCCGATGCTGAGAACAGTCTGGCGCTGCCTGCTGCCGATGCTCCAGCCGAGGCCATCCTGCGGCAGGCGGAGGTGCATGGGTTGACGGATATTCGCGTGGAGCCGCTGGAATCCTAGGTTAGGTTGGGCGTGTGGCTGCCCTCACCCCAGCCTCTCCCGGAGTCATGTTCGGTACGGGGCTGTACCGTCCTGTTTGTGTCCATGACGATCCGTCGGTACGGTCGTTCATAGATTTGATCGCGGCCATGGGCCGTGATTCCAGGCCCCCAATCCGTAGCGTGGAAAACCGCGCAGCGTTTTCCACTGGCGAATCCGCAACCCGGACGAGGCTGCGCCGTTGTCCAGGCTACGAGAACTAGCCGAGGAACAACCGATACGCCGGATTCTCGGTCTCGTCCCAGTAGCGATAGCCGATGGCATCCAGCGTCGCCAAGAGCGCTTCCCGCTCCACCTGGCTGGCCTCCAGCGCCGCGAACACCCGGCCATCCGCCGCCCCATGGTTGCGGTAGTGGAACATGCTGATGTTCCACCGTCCGCCCAAACGCTCGAGGAAGTCGAACAGCGCACCCGGCCGCTCGGGAAATTCGAAGCGAAATACCTGCTCCTGATCCACCCGGGCCGCATGACCGCCGACGGTATGGCGGATATGCAGCTTGGCCAGTTCGTTGTCGGTCAGGTCCAGCACCGGGAAGCCCTGGTCGCGCAGCCCCTGCAGCAGGGCCTCGCGCGGATCGCGCTGCGGATGGGTCTGCACGCCGACGAAGATGTGGGCTTCCTGGCCGGTGTGATAGCGATAGTTGAATTCGGTGATCTGCCGCCGCCCCAGGGCTTCGCAGAAGGCGCGGAAGCTGCCCGGGCGCTCCGGGATGGTCACGGCGATGATGGCTTCGCGCTGCTCGCCCAGTTCGGCACGCTCGGCGACGTGTCTGAGGCGGTCGAAGTTGACATTGGCACCCGAGTCGATGGCCACCAGCACCTGGCCGCCGCTGCCTGCACGCTCGGCGTACTTCTTGATGCCCGCTACG